>NZ_QFZL01000003.1 GCF_003171655.1 Stakelama portus
CTTCTCCAAGCTGAAGCACTTCCGCCGCGTCGCCACCCGTTACGACAAGCTCGCAGCCAACTTCCTCGCCATGATCCAGCTCGCCTCAATGCGGCTGTGGCTGCGCGCTTATGAGTCTACGGCCTAGGCCTTCCGGACTTGTCCACGACTTGGTTGCTCTGTCGAAGGTAAGCTTCGTTCCCTTCGGTAGACTCTCTGCGGCAGCTAGATTCTGATTACTTCCGTAATATTATTAGTGCCCGAACCACCCGCGGTTACATGCAAAATTATCTTATCGATATCCTTCTTTATACTACAAATATAGTTTCCCGGCTCCAATGAAATAAATCCGCCGCCCCACGAGCCATCAGGCTCAAATCCTCCGCCGGATATTTCCTCACCAGGCCCATAATATACCTTACCAGTTTCCGTCTTGAAGCTATATCTATGATCAGTCTTAATATCTTGATCTGAAAATATGACCTCATATGTTCCATCCGATCCGAGGTCGCATATTATTATGTTACCTTTATTTATCTCTACAATCTTGTCTGCGTGGATCGACCACCAGTCTCCCGCATCGTCCTTCCGATGCCGAAGGCACGCAAGGTCAAACAGACAAAACGTGGCTGTGTCGGTTGTGATGCTGGTCATACTTGCAACTCTTATCTGAATATCACACTGTTGATTGGAGCCCCTGGGGCGAGGTTGGCACGCTTCGCAGCCTGTCTCAAGGACGAACCTACGCTCTGATTGATTGTGTCGTTCAGCAGCCTAAGCCGTTGATGGGCCGCGCCGCCGATGATCAAATCGACGGGATGGTCGGCATTAAACCTACCGAGATCAAGAAGCTTCCCATACATGCTTTCATAGCGTGCAGCGACATCGGCGCGATATGCTTCCTGCAAGCTTTTGATGCGAACGCTGTCAGTTCCAGGAGAGAATGTAAGCTCGCCGCGATTTGCCGCACGCTGGATCGACAACTCTTTTCTGGAGAACTGCTTCTGCAAATAGGCCAGCTCATCGGGAGGCAAGCTCGCATCGCTCAATATTTTTGGCCTGCTAGCGATCAGGTCAGCGCCACCCCTCTCTGCGGCAACAGAGCGCTTTAGCAAGGTGGTGCCAAGTTTCGCCAAAGGCTTGCCAACCAATGAAACTCCAGCTTTCGCGGCGGCGCCCACGCCGAAAGTGGCAATGCCATCAATAATCATATCGCCCACAAGACCAGCCCCCTTCAACGGCCGATCATTTAGCGCATACATGGTATACTTAGGCTCTTCCAATACACTAATTATAACGGAGTAATCATCCCATGCAAAATATTCAAACTCTTTATCATTCATGTTTTCTTGCATGAAGTATGCAACGCGACGAATTTTTTGGAAATTATCATACGACCTATCACTGTAGTCATCAAATGGACTTTGCCTAAACAACCTCTCTGCCCAACTACCCCATTCTTCATTAGAAACATCTGGATCGCGCCCAGTGAGTCCTATAATTAGTTCTGCAGCTTCATACTTATGTCCATTATCAAGGTAGAACATAATTTCATCTAAATCTTTTAGATCCCCTTCACCGTTTGCAACGCGAACGCCAATTCCCACCTCATTATCAAGCGGATCAAGGCCGTATTCATTGTTAGAAGCGCCTTCTTCTTTATAACTAGAAGAATTTGATGCGCTTGGAGAGTTGTCGTTGTCCTCCGTAACAGTTGGCATATGGCTCGACAAGTCCGCCGCCATCGCCGCTATGTCCCCGGCAGAGAGTAAGCTGGCCGGGGCACCTTCAACAATTAGCCTGCGCAGCGCCTCGCTATTTGCGACGTTTGTATTTCCCGCAGGGGTATCGGCTTTCTCTGCGCCCCCCCCCACCCCGAACGCCACCAGATCCCCAAGCGTCTGGGCGATCACATCGGGCATGGCGGCGCGGAAATTGTCGCCGAAGCTGCCGCCGGAAATCGCGCTGCGGGTGGCCGCGTTCGCCATCGCGCTGACCGTGCGCTGGCCGAGCATCGCCGCGTAGTTGCCCGCGCTGTTATTTTGCGCCAGCGACTCCACGCCGAATGCTTTGCCGGCAGCATAGCCGACACCCGCGCCGATCCCTGCGGCGGCAACGCCGGCAAAGTCAAAATGCGACTGCAATTTCGTCGCCACGCCGATGCCTTGCGTGATCGCACTGCCCGCCGCGCCTCGCGCCGCTGCCCCTGCGATCCGTCCGAAGGTCAGCGACGATTCCGGTTTCGGCCCCGGGAATACCTGGCCGATCCCGGCGGATACACCCGCGCCAATGCCCGCCATCGCGACGGCACTCCAACTGAACTTGTGCTGGATGCCGGTCGCGATCCCGACACCCTGGCTGACTGCGCTGCCGACAGCACCGCCGATGGCGGCAGCTCCGATCATCGCACCAGCGCCGACTTCGCTGGCTACGACGCCGCCAAAGACCGATGTTCCCAGAACGGTCGACATGCCGCCGGCAAGTCCGCCCTCGACTGCACCAGTGGCAGCCAGCACGGCCCCGCTCGTTACCACGGTAACCGCCACTGCGACCACCGCGAGCAGGATCGCGCCGAACACGCCGCATTTGCTGCTCTTCTGAGCGACCTGCGGTGCGGGGTTGGTCGGGCTGGTGTCGCCCAGCGTTTCGGTGGGGTCATAGGGGCGCAGCGTGGTCGACGAATGGTGCGTGCGCTGTACCCCCGCCGGCAGGATCAGCGACTGGCCCGCGACCAGCGTCGTGCTGCCCGACATGCCATTGGCTTCGGCCAGCTTGTACCAAAGGCTCGCATCGCCCCACAGGTTCGCCGCAACCGCCGCCAGGCTCTCGCCGCCCTGCGCGGTGTACATGCCGCCCGAACTCCCCTGTGCATAGCTGGTGATCGCATCATAGCCGAGCCCGAAATCGGCGTTCTGCTGATAGCCCTCGCGGAACGCCGTGTTGCTGCCCTGCACGCGCTGGCGATCAGTTACCGACGCGTCATACGCCTCGTTGCGCGTCCCGTTATTGCCGACATAGCCGATCTGCTTGCCGCCGAAACGATACCATAGCTCATGCGGATCGCCGACGGTCGCGGAACTGGAATCGCTCTCGTCGCGCCGCAGCACCTGGCCGTCGGCTGCGTTGAGATAGGTTACCGTGCGCGGACGCCCGTCGTTGATATGCGCCGATTTAAGCTGGCCCGATCCGTTGTAGCTGTAGGTCGACACATAGACCTGGTTCGATGTCGTTCCGGTATCGCTGTCATATTCGACCTTGTTCTGAACGGCGCCGTCCCACCATTCATAGGTGTTGGTGGTTTTCGTATCGGGAGCTGCGCTGTCACCGCTGGTTGTGCGACTGTTCTTGTAGTTCTTGGTCGTGACACTGGCCGCCGAGCCCAGCGCATAGCTGGTCGTGCCACTGGTGCCATAATTATACGTTGAGTCCGCCAGATAGGTGTCGGCGCCGCGCCGCGTCGCCGTATTCTCCGTCGCGATCCGACCGACGCTGTTGTAGGTCAGCGCGCGGCTATAACCCACCGTCGTGCCGCTGGTATAATCGGTCTGCGTCAACATCCGCCCGGCAAGGTCGTAGGTATAGAGCGCCTTGTTCGTGCCCGTCGTCGGCAGAGCGCCGACATAATTCTGCGCGTCGTTGAACTCGGGATCCAGCTCCCAGGCCGCCTGATTGAAGCTTGATTCCGCCATCTGGACTGTCGTCAGATGCCCGGCATCGTCATAAAGATAGTCTTCGCGCTGATCGACGATGATCGTATCGTGGATGGTGATGATGCCGCCCGGCGGCGCCATCTGAGGTTCCGGACCCGAAGGCGACGACATGGCCGATGCCGAGGAAAGGAAGGGGTCGCCGCCGATAATGACTGCAGTGACGTTGCGCTGCACCGAGCGCGTCACCGAACTTCGCTGACCATCGAGGTGATAGGCGATGTCGGTGCCGCCCACGCCGCGGACAATGGTGGTTCCGGTGGCCCCGGCAGTCCCGCTCAACGTGCCGTTCGCCGTCACCACGCGGTTCATCGCGTCATAGCGGAACCAGTAATCCTGGGTCGTCGTGCCGTCGGCCTGACCATATTGATTGAGCTTGGTATAGGTGGCGTTGGTCCGGCGAATATTGCCGTTGGCGTCATATTTATACGACACCGAAGCCGGCAGGATTTTCGGGTTGCTCTCGCTGCCGCCCGCTTCGGACCAGGTGCTCAACCGACCGAGCGCATCATAGGTAGCGGTGATATTCTGCGTCGTGTTCGACCATGAAACATGATGCGTGATCAGCCCGCCGTTCACGCCATCGTCGAATTTCCAGTTATAGGTTTCATAATATTCTTCGCCGGCATCGACCGTGTTCTGGCGAATCAACTGGCCGATTTTGTCATACTGGTAGGTAGTCGTCAGGCTGGACCAGTTATCCGTTTGGGTGTCACCCGTTGTCGTGGCAATGCTCTTTACCTGACCGTTATTGTAGTAGGTATAGGCAAGGTTCTCGCCAACCGAACTGGTGCGCCCTGAGAGCCGTCCCGCCACGTCATAGCTGAAGGTAAAGTCATGTCCGCCCAGATCGGTCCGGGTGATCATGTGTCCGGCGCTGTCGCTCTTTTCGATCAGTTTTCGGGTGTTGGCGTAGGTAGTCGTGACCGTCCATCCACCGCTAACGGAGATGCCGGATGCGCCTTCGTCATGCCATTCATATTCTATTGTCGTCGTATCGCCGCCGATCGTTGTCGACACCACGCGGCCGAGCGCGTCATAGGCAGTTGTATCGATTGTCGTGTTCGATGCGCTGGACGAATGCAGGACCTGCTGGCCCAGATTGTCGTATCGGATCTGCTCGACCAGCGTGCCTGCACTCGTGGCAGGCCGGATGATCGTTTCCACCCGCCCCATCTGATCATATGCGTAGCTGGTATATTTGCCGCGCTCATTGCGGACCTTTCGCAGGTCGCCGAAGATGTCATAGCTGTTTTTGATGTAGCCTGAGTCGGGATGCCATTCGGTCGCAACCAACGCATCGGAGCCATATCCCGTGCCTGCCAGCAGCAGCTGCGAGATGATGTTGCCGTTCGCATCCTGGGAACCAATTCGCCGGCCAGAGATATCGTAGAAGACATTCTCAGTCGGGCGTGACGGGGCGTTGTCATGGCCGTTTTCAAGGGTAACCGTTACTAACGGGTATTCCGTCTTCGTAAGACGACCCATGGTATTATAGGTATAATTGACCGTATAGCCCAAGGCATTGGTTTCGCTGGCAACCTCGCCAAAGGCGTTATAGGTCCGCGAGGTCGTCAATGTATCTGCCGTCGTCAGGCTGGCGGTATCGTGCTGCCGCCCTTCTTCGGTGACCGTGATTGCCAGATTGCGCTTGTCATAGGTCGTATAAGTCGCATTGACGCCCGATTGGCTGACCATGCCCAACGCAGTTGTGAAACTGGAAACATTGAGGCTGGTGCCGGCCGAAGTAATGACAATCGTCTGATTGCCGTTCTTGTCATAGCCGTAGACCTTCCAGATACCGTCGCCGGCATTGGTCTTCCACAAACGCCCGGCCGAGTCATAATAGTTGGTAATCTGGGTCTGACCGTGCGCGCTGACCGTCACGACCTCGCCAAAGCTGTTATAGGTGGTCTGCGAATAATCGACTTCGCTCATGCTGGTGGAATTGCCAGTATAAACGCCTGAATAGATAACCCGGCCAGCCAGGTCGTAGCGCGTTGCCTGTGCCTCCGTCACCCCGCTTCCCGAGACGCGGGTGTAGCTCTCCTTTTTCACCCGCCCCATTGCGTCATAGCCATAGCTGCGGGTGAAGCCGCTTGCGTCGGTCATGCTAAGGAGCCGCCCTGAACCCGCGGCATAGGTGTAGGAGGTCACCCGGGATGGCAGGCTTCCCGATCCTGCCTGGGTAACGCGCGTCAGATTTCCCAGTCCATCGTAGCGATAGCTTGTGGTCGGCGTCACGGTGGTCGAACCATCGGAAAAGGACGAGCGCGCTTCGCTGGTCAGGCGGCCGGCAGAGTCATAGGTGTAGCTGGATGTTTCATCGGTCGCTTCGGTCTTGGTCAGCACCTGGCCGAGGCCGTTATAGGTGTATTCTATCGTGGAATTTGCGTTCGCTCCGCTCCGCAGCGTCAGCGCGCCGGTGCTGCTGTTGATCGTGTACGACGCGACCGATGCGCGCGTCTCGGACGTACGGTTCCCGGCCTTGTCATATGTGAAGGTGGTAACCCGATCCGCGCCGTTGGTCGAAACCGCCGGCGCCGACGCAGTCGAAACCGTACCGGTCCACCGGGTTGCATAGCGCCGCTCGCTGACGACATTGCCATCCGGATCGTAAGACCATTTGGTCAGATACCCTTCGGCATCGAGCCGCGCAGTCTCGTGATTGCGCTTGTCGTACCAGCTATAGGTCGTCCCCCCATTGGGATCAGTGGTCAGAACTACATTGCCCGCCGCGTCATATTGATAGCTAGTCGTGCGCGTTGCAGAGGCAAAGCCACTTGCAAGCCCCCCCGACATTGCAGACATTGCCGTCGTCGATATCAGCCGGTTCAGCGCATCATAGACATAGGCCACGCTGCGGCTGCTACCGCTCGGAGCCGATGGAATCGTGTGCGAGCTGGAGGACGGCAGCGTGACGGCAGTTGCGTAGACCCGGCTGGCCGACAGATTGCCATTGGCATCATATGTGAACGACGAGTAGGTGCCCTTTGTGTCGCTGGTCTGCGCCAGCTCGCTGATCTTGCGATTGAGGCTGTCATAGCCATACAGCGTGCGCGCGCCACCTGCGTCGATCGTTTCAACGACATTGCCGCGCGCGTCGTAATAGACATATTCAGTGGGAATTACGTTGGTAGTCGCGATCAGACCGTCGTCGATCACCGTCACGGAATCGCCCGCTGTCGATTTCAGGCGATTAAGCTTGTCATAGGTATAGCTGGTCGTTCGTTTATAGCTGAGATTGTCCGCCTCGACCTTTTTCGTAAGGTTGCCCCGCGCATCATATTCATAACGATTGACGACTGTCGACACGGTCCCCAGTCCATTGTCGACCGTAATCGGCGTGGTTTCGGTCAGGACGCGGCCGAGTTTATCGTAGGTGTAAGTAACGGTCGCACCACTCGCCGCGGCCGACGCAGTCGCCGACTTGCCCGTGACCGAGATGCGATTGCCAAACGCGTCGTAGCTATAGCTTTCGACAAATCCGAGTGCGTCCGTCGATGTCAGGACGCGCCCCAGTTTGTCGTAGCTGAACGCGGTAACGGCATCTTCGCTTGTACTGGCCGAAACAGTCGGCAGGCTGTTGGCAGAAGCGGTGCCTGTAGCCTTGTTGTAGCGCTGTGTTACACTGCCCACCTCGCCAAAGGCGGTATAGCTGGTTTCGGTGACATAGCTTTCAGCGTCGCGGGTCGCGACCGTCCGACCCAACGTGTCGAACCAGGCATAGCTAAAATTGCCGCGGGCGTCAGTGGTACGCCAGACCTCACCAAAGGCGTTATAGGCCTGGGCCTGGGTTGACCCGTCATTATAGGTGACCAGCGTCACCCGCCCCAGGCCGTCATAACTATATTGCGTCTGCTGGCCATTGGTCGTGACGCTGACCATTTCGCCAAAGCTGTTATAGGCATAGCTGGTGGTAGCGGCGACCGACGTGCCCTGCGCGTGGATCTCCTCGATCAGTCGTCCAACGGCATCATAATCATAGGTCGTCGTGACCGCGCTCGATGTGCCAAACGCATCCACGCGCTGCGTCAGCTGGCCGTCGGCACGATAGGTGTAAGACGTCTTCCCACCCTCGGCGTCTGTCGCGAGTGTGAGACGGCCATCGATGCCGTAACTATAGCTTTGCGTTGCCGCATCACCTGCGCCCGAAGCCAGGCTAACCACCTGGGAAAAAGTTGTGCTGTCGCTTACGCTGATCGCGTTGTTCCACCGCGTCGTCGCGACGGCACGTCCGAGCGCGTCAAGGTCCTGATGCGTAACATATCCCGCGGCATCGACCGTATAGAGGGCGTCTCCGCGCGCGGAATACCAGCTGCGAGTGATGCGATTGCCGGAATCGCTGGCATGCGATGCGGCCCAGCCATCCATCGTCGCAAGCGAGGGCAGCGACGTAGTGCTCCGCACACTCGCAAAGGCAATCGATTTGATCAGGTTGCCATAGGAATCATAAGTAAATCCGGCAACGCCGCCGCCAGCATCGATGGCATAGGCCAGATGACCTGCTGGGTTATACACGCTCCAACTGGTGCGATTGTTGGTGTTGCCGGCCATCGCGCTGACCAGCGACTGGATATTGTCGAAGCTGTAATCGGTGGTCGCAGCCAGCGTTGCGGCATAGCTGGTCGCGCTGGCGACCTGCCCGGCGGCATTGTAAGTCGATGAAACGACGTGCCGAAGCGGATCGACGGTGTAACGCAGCACGCCAGCGCTATCATACACATAGTGGCTGGTGCGGTCGTTGCTGCTGGTTCCCACACTTGCAACCAACGCTGTGAAGCTGCCGGTTGCCCGGAGGCTCGATGTCGTTGCCGTAGCAAACGCAGTGTCGGATATCTTGCGCCCGGCGGCGTCATACTCGCTGCGCGTCAAATAGCCGTTGCCGTCCAGCGCACCGACCAGATTGCCACTGGCATCGTAGAAATAGCGTGTAACGATATCATTGGTGTGTGCGGTCGGATAGACCGGCGTCGATGGCGCAGTCGTTCGGTAGGTGTTGAGGTTGCTGGCAGAAAGCGTGTTGAAATAGGCCAAGGTGGAAACCAACCGACCCGCAGCGTCATATTTGTAAGCCGTCGCCGTGCCGTCATTGTTGATCCGCTCGACCACGCGACCGGCGCTATCATAAACAGTCCATGACCAAAGGTCGTCCACGGTCGCTGTCGGGCGAATGCTGCTGATATCGAAAGCGGCGTCGGGATTGCTCAGCGTGGTCAGCACCGAAGCGGAAAGCGCCGTCTCATATTGTGCAGTCGCGACGAGTCGATTGTCGTCGTCATAGCGGTATTCGGTCAGCGCGCCGGTGCCATTCGCAAGCTTGATGGCTTCGCCAACCAGTCGCCCTGCCTTGTCATAGATATAGAATTGCTTGCCACCGGCTGCGTCGGTTTTGACACGAACACGACCTAGGCTGTCATAGGCATAGCTGGTCGTGCCGCCGTTGACGTTGGCCCCGCTCGTCACCTGACTGATCAGATCGCCAGCCAGATTATAGGTGCTGGTGACGGTATAACCTGAACCCGTTGTGATCGTGGTCGTCTGCTGAGGCTCGTTGAACAAGAACGTCGTCGTGCCGCCGTCAAGGTCGGTTGATGCGGTAACGCGCCCCATGCCATCATAGACAAAGGTCTCTGCGTTTTGTCCCGAGTGCTGGCGCGACAACAATTGCCCGGCCTGATCATAGACATAGGCGGTCTGCTGCAGCTCGGCGCCGGATGCCGCTGCGCCCGCCGAGGTCAGCTTGCTGTAGGTGGTTTCGCTGACCACATTTCCGCGCGCGTCATACGATACGAATGTCGCCTGCATCGCGTTCTTGTTCTGCGCTGATATCCAGCTCTGCAGCGCCGACTGACTAACCGACTGGTTCGACGCGAGGCCACTGATATTATAGTAGGTTTCACTGAGCGAGCCGGTCTTGAGAACCTGGCCATAGGTGTCGCGTTCGATCGTGGTAACTTCACCACGCGGCCCGATCGTTCCCACCAATCGGCCCACGCCGTCATAGACGTAGCGCGTGGTTTCCGACACAGAGGCGCCACTCTCGTTGATTCCGCTATGGGTCTCGGTCAAAAGCAGACCGCCCGACCCATAGGTTCGCGTCACGACATTATTGAGCGGGTCTGTACTGGTGAGGAGATTGCCGTCCGCGTCATAAGTGAAGCTGCTCAGCTTGCCATTTGCATCGGTCGAACTCGTCAGATCACCATTGCTATTATACGCAAAGCTGACGATCTGTTGCGCGGCTCCGGAATAGGCAGGCGGCGCCTTGATCTGCTTGAGTTGACCCGACGTATCATAGGTAAGCCGCGTGACCTGACCGGACGGATCGGTAACTTCGGTGTAATTGCTACCATAGCTAAGCGTTGTTGTGCGCGAGACACCGGTAGAAGCCGCCTGGGCGATGGTCGCCACCCGCCCGGAGCTGTCATAGCTTATCGAAAGGCTTGAACCGTCACTCTGTTGGATCGTCGTGACGCGCCCAGAAGAATCGTAGAGATACTTCGTCCAACTCGACCGACTGTCGGTCGGAGAGCTATTGTCAGATGGCGTCAGATCGGTGCGCACTTGGGAAAGGCGACCACTGGCATAGACATACCAGACGCGCGTCAGGGTTTTCGACGTGTTGGTCGCAAGATCGGTATAGCCGGTCTGAACATTGGTAATGTTATTGCCCGACCAATTGTACTGGACCCACGCACCGTCTGCGGTCGTTACACGATAGAGTTTGCCGCTCGAATAGGTGAAGGTAAGCGTATTGCCGCTACGATCTGCCTGCTGGGTTATCCTGCCGCCGTTACTGTCATCATAGGTTTCCGTAATGCCGGTGTCGCCGTCGGTCCACACCCAGTTCGTCCCCGACTTGACGATTCTGTCATAGGCTCCGCCGCCAGCTTTGCTGACATAGGCAGCCTTTGACGTGTCATAGGTGTAGACAATCTCAGAACCATCGGCCGCGACACGTTTGATCGTGCTGCCGGCAGTGTTAAGCGTCCCGCTGAGCCCGTAAACTATGCGATCGGTACTCTGACGCCACTTGTCCCCATTATCGTCGGACAACGTCGTCAGGCTGTTATAGCTTCGCGAAATGCCCACATCGGGACCTAGTCCGACCAGAAATTCATCCTGCCGCTGCACGACAAGGTTCCCGGTCGACGCATTGACGTAGACCTTATCTCCAGATCCGCCCTGTGCCGCGCTCCCCAGCAAGCCAGCACCGCCAAGCACCGATGCGGATCCGGATTGCAGCCCCGTGCCCTGACCCGTGAAGATCGCAACCATTGCGTAAGCCCCCTCGTGCGGCACGCACCTGCCTGCCACTTCAGAGGATTAGTCAGGGGATTGCGGGAATAGTTTAGGTCGATCCGACAAAAAAGTTAGAAGTTCTGCGTCCGGGAAAGTTGCAAGGCGGATCGTCGAGATCATTGCGATCCGACCGATCTTGTCTAAGATCATGATTAACGCGGCAGAGCGACAGCCGCCCTGACCAACCGGAGAGTTCGAGTGGAAGCTGATCGCGCGTTGAATCTTCTCGACGATATGCTGTGGAATTGCGCGATCGTGGCTGGGCCGATTCTTTTAGCCATTCTGCTTGTCGGCCTGTTGATCAGCATCGTTCAGGTGGCGACACAGGTTCAGGAAATGACGATCAGCTTTGTTCCCAAGCTGATCGTCGCGGGAACCCTTATGGTTCTGCTTGGACCATGGATGATTGCACGCATTAGTGATTTCGCGCGCGGCCTATATCTGCTTATCCCGACCCTCGCAGGATAAGCTATCCCTCCAACTTTACGATGTCGAACGATTTGAGATCTATTCTGAACGGAATCTCGCTGATCGAAAGGATGGAAAGGCGCGGCAGTGCTCGCCGTGTCAACCCCCGCAAGTGACGGCGCAGTTCGGCGCCACACAGAAGCACCGGCGCCCTGCCTTGTCGGAACATTTCGTCGCTGAGCGGCGCAAGCTTGCGAAGCATCTGCTCCGCCAGACGCGGATCGAGCGCCATTCCCCCGCTGGCGCCTGGGCGGGCTGCTCCGATGATCTGGTTTTCGAGGCGCGGATCAAGACTGAGCACTGCCAAGTCGCTGTGCTGGCCGCGCAGCTTGTGGCAGATCGCGTAGCTCAGCTTCTGACGAACCAGTTCGGTAAGTTCGGCTGGATCCTTCTGATTGCGACCGACATCGGTAAGGTGCTCGATTATGATGTCGAGATTGGCGATCGACACATTCTCCGCCAGCAGATTTTGCAGGACGCGTTGCACATCCGCCATCGATAGAATGTTCGGCACCAGCTCTTCGAAAAGGCCCGGTTGCCGCTCGCGCAGACCATCAATCAAGGCAACTGCCTGCGAACGGGTAAGAAGCGTCGCCGCTTCGCCGCGAACAATCTCGCTGAAATGAGTGATCATCACCGTCAGCGGATCGACCAGCGTATAACCTGCCTCACGCGCCTGACCGGCACGCGACGGATCAATCCAGACCGCGGGCAACCCAAATGCGGGATCAACAGCCTCGATCCCGTTCAGACGCATTTTGACGCCGGGACCCGAAACCGCCAGCTGTTGATCCGGGTATATCTCTGCGGCACCATAGCGAGCGCCGAACAAGCGTATTTCATATTCTTGGCCCCCCAATCCATGCCCATCGGCGATTTGCACAGCAGGAAAACCGATACCCAATTCCTGCTCATATGCCTTTCGCAGCGTCGCGATCCGATCAAGAATTTGGGCGCCATCCCGCCCCCAGGACTCTCCAAGCAATTCGCCAAGGCGAAGCTGGAGTACAGGCGGCTGCTCGGCAGATGCCAAGGAAGCGGAGTCCAGTATGGGCACGTCGTTGTCGGCCTCGCGTGCCCCCTGCCGACGATTTCGCCACCAGGCAATCGCGGTGCCAGTGGCGATGATGACGATCGGCCATTTGGGCATTCCGGGCAGCAGCAGCAGCGCTAACAGAATTGCTGCCACGATCAGCGGAATTCTGGGCTCGGAACCCAGTTGCCGCAGCACTTCTGCTCCGAGCTGCTTATCGGAGCCCGAACGCGTGACGATAATCCCGGTAGCAATGGAGATGATCAGCGCGGGAAGCTGCGTAGAAATGCCATCGCCGATCGTTAGCAGCGTGAACTGGGCCAACGCTTCGGACCAGTCCATTCCCATCTGCGTGATGCCGATGATCCACCCGGCAATGATATTGATCAGCAATATGATGATGCCGGCGATCGCGTCGCCCTTCACGAATTTCGAAGCACCGTCCATCGCGCCGTAGAAGCTCGCTTCTTTCTCGAGCTCCTCCCGGCGGCGAACCGCTTCCTTCTGGTCGATCAGACCCATGTTGAGATCGGCATCGATGCTCATTTGCTGACCAGGCATCGAATCCAGCGTGAAGCGCGCTGCAACTTCGGACACACGCTGTGCGCCGCTTGTCACGACGACATATTGCACCACGACCAGAATGAAAAAGACAACCAGGCCGATGACGAAATTGCCCTGCACGGCGAAAGCGCCGATCGATCCGATCACCTGACCCGCGCTGCCGTGATTGAGAATCAGACGCGTCGCCGCGACATTGAGCGAAAGGCGATAGAGCGTTGCCACCAGCAACAGGGAAGGAAATGTCGAGAATTCGACCGGCTTGGCTACGTAGAAGGTCAGCAGAAGGATCGTCAGAGCAAGCGCGAAATTGATGATGATCGCCAGATCCAGCGCAGCCGGCGGCACAGGCGTAAACAGGATGGCGAGGATCGCCACGGTTGCCGTCACCAGCGCCAGATCCTTCTGGTTGCGCAGGATATTTGCGATCATGCTCAATGCGTCCCCATTCGCTGCGAACTACGCAACAATTCCCCATAGATTTCTGCGACTTCGCGAAATTTTTCGCCCGGTATCGCTTCGCCTTCCGAACAAGCGCGAAACAGCGCGCGGGCAAGCGGGGGCCGCGAAAACACCGGCATGCCAAGCCGAGCCGCCTCCTCCCGCAACGCAAGCGCAAAACGGTTACGTCCCTTAGCGGTGATAATCGGCGCTTCGTCTTCTTCGGCGCGATAGCGCAGCGCCACGGCAAAATGCTGAGGATTAACCACCAGTAGATCCGACCCGGGCAACTTGCCTTTACTCTGGCTTGCCTGGGCGAATTCGGCGTGTAGTTGCTTGCGCCGGTGTCGCAGGCGCGGATCGCCTTCGCGATCCTTTGTCTCGCGGGTGATTTCGCGGCGACTCATCCGCATTTGCTTCAGAAATTCGCCACGAACGAGGATCTGATCGAGCAGCACAAATGCAAGCGCGATCCCGGCAAAGGTGAATGTCGTACGCAATGCGAGCGCGAACATCGCCTCGGACAGCCTCACGGCGCTTCCTCCCGCCTCGGCCAAGCGCGACGCCGCATCGCGCGCCAACAGCCAGGTGGCTACGCCGTACACCAGCGCCTTGAACACCGTCTTCAGCGTTTCTTTCAGCATTCGCGTCGAAAACAATCGCTTAAGCCCGGTCGCTGGATTGAGTCGCGAGAAGTCCGGCTTGAGCGGCTCGGCAGAAAAGACCAGCCCGCGCAGCTGAATGATTTCGAGCAGCAGAATGATCGCAAGCGCCGTCCCACCGAACAGCAGCACCGGTGCGAACATGGCGCTTGTGAATTGCCCGGCCAGGGACAACGCCTGTTCAGGATCGCCACCGGTGGTGCTGACGCTGTCGATCACGGTTCCCGTCAGATCTGCAAGTCGTCCCGCCCAGTGACGACCTGCGACCGACAGAAAGACACCCAGTGCAGCCAGCCCGCCCATAAAGCCCAGTTCGCTGCTACGCGCGACCATACCCCGCTCGCGCGCGCGCTTGAGTTTGTAGGGAGTCGGAGCCTCGCTACGGTTCTGGTCCTGCTGCTCAGCCATTCAGAACAGCCCCGTCATCGTGTCGAACGCGGCCCGCAAAAGGTGCAGAAAAAGCGCCGCCGAAGCCGAGAGCGCGAGCGGAACGACGAGAATGGTCGCAAGTGCCTTCACCTGAAATCCGATGAACAGCACATTCATCTGCGGCAAGGTGCGTGAGAGATAGGCAAGGATGAGATCCAGAAGAAACAGCACCAGCAGCACGATACCAACCATACCGAATGCGATCGCGAGCGCTGACGAAAAGAATTCGATCAGCGTCACCGGTCCGCCCCTCAACGCGACCGCCCCCAACGGCACGGCGCGCAACGACGCAGCAAGGATCGCCAGCAGATCCTGCATGCCGCCCACAGCAAAGAAGACGGCACCGGCAGCATAAACGAACAGCGAACCGACCAACGGCATATTATTGCGCGTCGTCGGGTCGGCCAACATCGCGAGGCCAAATCCTGCCTGGATGTCCACCGTCCGGCCGGCAATCTGGATCGCGGCAAAGGCAAGCTGCAGAGCAAGCGCCAGGGCAATGCCCAGCAGTAACTCCCCCGCCGCCACTCCGGGCAATGCGGAGGTCAGCGCCGGGCTCTGCCAGCTTTCAACCGGATATCCCGACACAAGCCATGCGGAGAGCGACATGGCAATCATCACGCGCGCTACCGTCGGCATTCGCAGCAAGGTGAATGGCTGCCCAAATGCCAGCATCGGCGCTATTCGCAGGCTGGTCAGCAGAGTCGCGACCGCCTGGGCAGTCAGATCGCCCATCGCTTGCATTTACGCTGTGCCAATTCCCAGCCGGACAAGCGACGCAGCGATTGTCCTGCCGCTGGCGTCGATGGGCGTTTCCAGTGCGCGCCGAAAGATCATTTCAGCCCGCGCCTGCTCTCCCGAGCCGGCTGCCAGCAGCGTTGCCGCCAGCGCTCCGGAGAAACATTGGCGATCGAGCCGCAACGCCACCTCAGTGCGCTGACGGGCAGCATCCATGTCGCCGCTGAGCAATTCGACAACTGCCAGCGATCCATGCGCTTCAGCGAAATTGTCATCGATCGCCAGCGCCCTGCCAAAGCGCTGGCGCCCTGCCCCCGTGTCTCCGGCAATCACATATGCCCAACCGGCGGCGATCCAGCTTCCTAGATGCGTGCCGAAAATCTCGGCTCCGCGATCCAGGTCGTTCGCCGCCGCGGCTTCATTGGCGAGCAAGCGGACGAGCCCGCGGCCTATCAGTGCGCGCGGCGATCCGGGATTGCGAGCCAGCGCAGCATCGAACAATTCCCCCGCTGAAGCAGGATCATCGTTTTCGAGGGCGAGTGTTCCAATCGAGGTCAAAGCGTCAGGATGGTCACCCGCAGCCCTGGCGCAGCGCGCGGCCAATTCGCTGTCCTCGATGTCGAGCGCCAGCACCGAAATCGCCGCATTCAACCCCCGATGCTCCGGATGTCGCGCCACATACTGATGCGCCCGCGCAGTTGCCGCGTCCAGATGGCCCAGCTGATGCAAAAGCTGAATCTCCAGCTCGGCAGCCTGCGGCAATGCTTCGCCCGTGCTTTCGTCGAGCAGTTCCAATGCCGCATCGAAATGCTGCTGCATGGAGAGAGACCAGGCAAGATTGAAGCGCAACGGAGGGGCATCGACGCCGTCTGCCCGAAGCGATGCCAACGCCTCTGCCGCGTGCGACCAATCCTGTGCCTGCATCGCTATGACGGCGCTCAGATGCCGCGCCTCGATCGACAGAGGCGCAATCCGCTCGTGACGCGCGAGCAACTCGGCTGCCGCCTGCAACTCGCCTTCATCCAGCGCCGCTTCCGCCGCGTCGACCAGCAGTCGGATATTATCCGGATCCTCTTCAAGGAAGCGTGACAAGGTCGCAAAGCGTCCCGCTTTGGTCATTTCTCCTCCACCCCCAATTGTACGATTGCCCGCTGCATCGCCGCTCGTCCGCGTTCATCCTCGCCCAGCATTGTCACCACCTGCTCAATCACTTTCTGAAATGCCGCATCATTGGCGACGGCCTCGCCAAACTCTTCGGTAAGGATTGCGCGAACCACGAGCCGACGCACATGCCGCTCGTCCAGATCCTCCATAGCCGCCAGCGCGCGAATCCGGTCGATCGGTCTCGCCGCGACGGGCTGCGCTGAACCGGCGCGTCCGCTTCGCGCACTGCCGCGCTGTTTCTCGGCGCGTTGCAGTTGGGCGCGGAGCATCAGCAATATCTGATCAACGCCGCCGATCCGGGTCATCTCAATGCGTCCTTCCCGGCCCAAACTGCCCAAGCAACAGCGACGTTGCCGATGCTTCATCCGCTTCGGCTGACGGGCGCCCGATCAGGCCTTCGCACTCGTCGATGATGAGTTGCATGTCATTGTTGAGCGGTAGGTTTTCCTCATTCGCATCGATCCCCGATCGCAAGGCCAGTACCGTTTCGACAAATTCGTTTCGGATCAGATGGGCCAGGCCCTCGGCAAACCGGCGAAGATATGCAGTATCTGGCAGCGCGCCGAGGGGCTCCCAGGTCGCCAATGCCCGCTGCGCCTCTCCGGAAGTCAGTTCGAAAAATCCCAGCTGGAAACGGGCCAGTGCGAAATCCGGCGCGAGCGCAACTGCACGGCTGAGCGAAGCATGCGCCTCGATTGGTCGACCTGCTCCGGCAAGGATCGACCCGCGCAGAAAATGCAATCGAGCATCCTCCGGATACGCGTCGATCATCTTCTCGGTCAGGACGATTGCATCGTCGGTCTGCACCTGCATCGCACCGAGCAATTGCTGCATTTCATCGTCCGGACATTGGGTCATGTTCCCGCCTCCTTCATCCTATTCGCCAATTCGCCGGCGAAGCGTACGCAAAGCTTTGGCGTGAAGTTGCGATACGCGTCCGGGCGTAACGCCCAGTAACTGCGCCACCTGTCTGAAGCTAACACCGTTGCCGTAATGCTGGCGGATGATCATCGCTTCCCTCTCGGGCAAGCGTTCGATTTCCGAGCGTAGCTTCCCATGCAGCTGGCGCCAGGCAAGGCTCTCATATGCGCTCGGTCGGTGATCTGCCCCGTCCTCGCGTTCGATCATGCCGGTATCGTCCAGCATAACTCCAATCGCCATGCTTGAAACCATTTCGGTCAGAACGGCCAGGGTATCGCCAGCCCCGGTCGCGGCATCCGCCACCGAAGCCAAGCGTTCGGATGCCATTTTGCGTCGATAGCCATACTGCGCATCAAGCTCGTTCAGCCGTGCCGCGCCATCGATGATACAGCCTAGGATCCGGCGGCGCGCGAAGGCACCGAACGGAACCCCGCGAACCGGATCGTAGCGATCAATCGCGTGAAGCAGCCCTTCATAGGCGAACTGCTCCATATCACCCAGTTCGATCCCGTTATCAGGTCTGCGCCGGAGCTGACGCACCGCCAGCCCCCGGGCGAGGTTGCGATAGCGCGAGAAGAGCTGTTCGCGACACCGGATTTCGCGCTCGAAACGCAAGCGGCGCCAAAGCGACGCTTCAACGCGAGGCGGCACCAACACGATGTCGAGCCCGACGCGGGTCACCGGAAGCTGCCCATTACACCCTGCAGTACCAGCCCCCAGCCGTCGATCAGAACGAACATCAGAATCTTGATCGGCAGCGATATCGTTGCCGGGGGAACCATCATCATCCCGAGCGACAGCAAGATGCTGGCGACTACCAGATCAATCAGCAGAAATGGCAGCAGGATGACGAAGCCGATCGTAAAGGCGACCCGGAGTTCGTTGAGCAGAAACGCTGGCGTCAGCTTGAGGATTTCCACGTCTTGCGGCCGTCGTGGCAACGGCGCCTTTGCGATTGCGTAAATGGCCTCGATATCGCTGTCTCGGGTCTGCGCCAGCATGAAGTCGCGCAGTGGCCCGCTCCCCCTGATCATTGCGTCCTGGACGGAAATCCCCCCCTCCATCAGCGGCGTGATCGCCTGGCTGTTCACGGCGGTGAGAGTCGGCGTCATCACAAAGGCCGTGAGAAACAGGCCCAGGCTGATCAGGACCGAACTCGGCGGCGTTTCTGGCATGCCGAACGCATGTCGGATCATCGAAAGAACGACGACGATCCGCAGAAAGCTGGTCATGCTCATCACGATCGCCGGCAGAACCGCCAATATGGTGAGCAGAAGCGCCGTCCGGACGACATCGGTGGAAATGCCGGCGTCCGGCGCCGCAATCGCAGGCAGCGGAAGCGCGCACGCGCCGGTCAACAGGCCGCCGAACAGCAACGCCCGCCGTTTCACTGCGCGCCATCCTCATCGGCAACCTCGATCTGCGCTTCGCGCAGGACACGCTGCTCCCGGGCAGAGGACAGGACCAGATATTCACGGGAATCACAGCGAAAAACGCAAATATCGGCATGCTGGCTGATACGTCGCGTCTCGATTATTTCGATCCGCTGCGGCACCGTTTTGGTGCTCACCAATCCACGCATTGCGGCAAGGTCGATCCGACCACCACCACGCTTGAGAACCAGGGCAACGGCGCCGGCAAGCAGCAGGCAGACAAACAGGGCGCCGAGGATACGAACGATCGAAATATCGGGCGCATGGCCGCCGCCCAGCCGTTGGGCGGCGGCTGGCCCGGACAGCACGAGAAGCAGCAGCGCCCCGCCCGCCGGTATCATTCGGGCCATTGCGTGATCTCGTTCAGCCGCACGGCAAAATGGTCGTCGGCGGCCACCAACTCGCCCCGCGCGATCGTGATTCCGTTGAGTCGCAGTTCGACCGCAGCGTTTAGTGCCGCATCGAGCGGGACGACCGAACCTGGGCTGAGTGACGCAAGTTCCCCGACGCGCATTGTGGCACCGCCCAACACTGCCTCGAGATCGACACTGACGTTTTCGATCAGTCGATTGTTGATCCGCTTCTGCTCTCGCTGGCGGGCGGAATCGTTTTCTGGGGAGATATCGGCGTCAGCCGCCTCAATGGAGTCCATTGCAATGCTTACCTGAACTGAGTTTTGGAAATCTGCAGCGCGAGCCCGCCCGGCGCCTCGATAACCGCACAGGTACCCGCACCGGTCCGATCCGAAACGAGCAGTTCCAGCGGCACCGACAGCGGCTGGTCGAGGCGCAGCACGTCGCCGGTAGCGAGATCGGATAACTCCGCCGCGCTGATCCGGCAGCTTCCCAGCGATGCTCCGATTGCAACGCGCACGTCCGCCAGCGCAGCGGAGCCCGATCCCAGCGGGGCATGCTGCGGCACGGGCAGGGTCGAACGGACAAAGCTGGCGAAAAGGCCCGGCGACAAATGAAACACCAAGTTCAACTGGCGTGTATCGTCGCAAATCTCAAAACTGTGCATCTTCGCCCGGGCAGCCTCCCCCGGAGACGCTTCGACCCAATTTGTGGGCTTGGCGACGCCGAATCGGCTGCCCAGCCGGGCATAGAGATCGGCGAGCGCATCGCAGCCGATCTTCTCCAGCAGCAGGCGATCCGCATCGTTGAAAGGGTGATCGTGCCCAAGCGAAAGTAGCTGTGCACCGACGGCAACCGCCGCTTCCGGACTGACATCAACGAACAACTCGTTTCCGCAGCGAAGCTGCGTCGTGTTAGATATCGATCGCCTGACCGGCTGCGCGAAGAGCTCCCCGACCAATAGCGCCTCGCGACCGACCCACTCCATTGCCCAGCCGTCCACGATCTCAACCAAAGCCACTCTGGCGGGACGCGGCGGTCGGGTTTCGGGGGGCAACCAGCTTCGAACCTTGGCATTCATCCCTGACCTCGAATGCCGAATAGCTGCTGGATCATGTCGTTAGCGACACTGACAATTTGCGAGGACGCCTGAAATCCGCGCTGGACCATGATCAGGTCACCGAATTGCGCCGAAAGATCGACATTGGATGCTTCGAGCCGGTTCGACAGCACGTCGCCCATACGGGGATCAGTGCTGGCGAGCAGAAGCCGCTCGGTAGCGTGCGTCTGTTCGAAAATGCCGCCATCCATTTGGCTGAGCGCCTGGGGATCTCGGAAGTCTGCCAGAGCAAGCGCACCGAGAATGGAAGTCTGCTCGTTCGAATAGCTGAGTTCGATTTCTCCGTCGGCGTTAACAACCAGCCCGGTCACCGTCCCCACGCCAAAACCATCAATTTCCGCAACCCGCAGCGTGGAAACTTCGCCCGCCGAGAACGACGACACGTCACTGAAATCAAGCGTAAGTTCAATTCCGCTATCGGCATCAACAATCGAAAGCGTGCTGCGCTCGGGATCGATCACGCCGTCGGTTCCAAACGAAAATTCCGACGTGGCCACCTGGGTACCATCCTCGTCAGTGACAGCCACCGTCCAGGCATTGCCCTCGGCATCCGTGTTGCGGGTAAAGGTGATGGTCCAGTCATGCGACCCGCCAGAGGAGTCCCAGACGGTAAGATCGCTCACGGAATAGGGGTCGGTGGCGCTTGAAGACAGATAATCGGCAAAGCGGATTTTGGTCGTTGCTTCGGGCGGGTTTGTCCGCTGCGGGTCGATCGACAAGCTGACTGCGCGCCCTGCTGAATTGAGCGTAGCCAACCGATAGCCGGTTTCGGCATGGACGATATAGCCTTGCTGGTCGACTTCGAACGAACCGGTACGCGTGTAAAATACCTTATCGCCGTCCAGCAGCACCAAAAAGCCGTTGCCGCGAACCGCAAGGTCGAGGCTGCTGTTGGTCGTCTGCAGGTCACCGGACGAAAAATCAAGCCGGCTATTGGCCAGTGTTACACCGTTGCCTCCGGTGGGATCGCCCGAATAGTTTACTCCGCTCTGCCCCCCGGAATAGTAATTTCGGAAACTGACCGTACTCCCTTTAAATCCGGAGGAATTGAGGTTGGTAACGTTATTGCTGATCTGTTGCAGGCCTTTCGAATAGGCATTCATGCCGCTCAGACCGATATAGATTGCGCCGAACATCGTTACTCCCCTTCCCTGACTTGCGAGATGTTGTCGATCGACACTGCGGAGATGGTCTGGTCGTTTTCGGTTTCTATGGTGAGCAGCGGCACGCCATCCTTGAATGCGACCGCCGTTACCGTGCCAGTAAGCACCGTGGCGCCGGCCGGCACATCGACAACCCTTCCCAGGATCGAAGTTGCCTGGAATCCAGCCTGCGACTCTGCAATGCGGGTCAGACGATCCGTCATCGTTTCGCCTTGCTGAATCTGCGAGAACTGACCGAGCTGCGAAACGAACTCGTAATTGTCCATCGGCTTGAGCGGGTCCTGATAGGTCAATTCGGTAAGAATGATCTTGAGCAAGGACTCAAAGCTCAGCCCATAGGCATCGGCGGCGCTTTGGGAGCCGGCGTTGCTCGACGAAGTCGAAGTCGACTGTGTGGGCACAAGATCCTGAATCGGCGCGATAGCGCTCATTGGTTTTCCCCCTGTCTGAATGTTTCGGCGCTATTCGATGCCATGATCCGAATGGCCGCAATGGCACGACCGTGCCGCGACAGAAGTCCCGCAACCGTAGCCCGCAATCGATCGCGTTCTTCCTGCGGCAAACCGTTGACATGAATCATCGCGATCTCCCCGCCGCTGCTTGCTTCGAGGACAATCCTGGGCGAACCGCCTTCCCGCCTCGGCTTAGCCGTCCGCGCCGGAGGCGGTGCCTCCGCTTCCGGCGCAGCCGTGCCTGCGGCCGGATGGCTTTCAGCGCGGCCAGCGATGACCGGCAGCAGGTCCAGACGAGGAAGGTTGGAGACCGGTAGCGTAGGAAGGGGCCGCCGCCCTCCCACTCCGACAGCGCAGCTCATCGCTGTCGCAAGCGTATCGGAACGTGCCTTCCCGATTGCGATTTCCAGGCGATCGCCATCCACCGAATGTTTCGCCTGGCGGGAATCAGGCAGCAAGGCGGCAGCATCTCCACCGATATCTGCCGCGCGTTGCGCGCGTTCCCATGCCAGCGATCTGGTCTCAAGGAGCCCATCATGCTCGAACGCCCGCACAGGCCGGATCCGGTGCCCATCCCCGACAGCGTTGTCGGACATGTCCTGAAGCACCGCTGGATCGCCCGGCCCGTTTCCGATCTCAACCGTGGCCGCCCATCGATTTCCAGGAACGTCCGGCTCATATGCTCCGTCGGCAGGTACGCTGATCAGCGCAGCGGGAAGCAACGATGCGAATGGACGACCGGGATGATCCCCGTTCTGACCGCCATTTGCGGACTCGCCACGCTGAGGCGAGAACGGAACGACCGGAGCGATCATCGTGCGCTCCATCGCTGCGTTGCGCGATCCGACAGTGCATTTTGCATCCGCTCGTCTTCGCGCCGCTGTTGCTTGCGCCGCGCGGTCGCCAGCACATCCCTGCTGCTCGACAGTTGCGCCTCGGATCGATCGCGCGCGGATCGCGCAAGGTCGGTTTTCGCCTGCATCGCGTCGCGATGGTCGCTCGCTGCCATCCTCGCTTGCGCAGCATCTATCGCGCGCTGTCCAAATCCCGTCGCAAGCTCGGGAATCATCCTTTGACCAGCCAGATAATCGGCCCATTGCGCGGATGCTTCCGCGCTGCGCTGTTCGGCACGCAACAGGGCCTCGGTCGCTGATCGCTCGCGATCAGAGACTTCCAGCAATCGCTGGGTCGACAACGCATTCTGCGCTTCGCGGATCGCCACAATACGGGCGAGCAGGCGTACTTCCGATCGCCTATTCATGCTGCGCCCCCGCAACGGCATGGCGCAGCGCTGGTATCGCCGTAGCGAAATCAATCCTTTCATCCCAGCGCTGCTGCAAAAACTGGAGCAGTGCCGGTCGAGCAGCCAGCGCTGCGTCCGTTTCCGGATTGGACCCCGGGCGATACACGCCGCTTTCGATAAGGACCC
The DNA here is from genome assembly GCF_003171655.1 of Stakelama portus. Classification (GTDB taxonomy): domain Bacteria; phylum Pseudomonadota; class Alphaproteobacteria; order Sphingomonadales; family Sphingomonadaceae; genus Sphingomonas; species Sphingomonas portus. The sequence continues at coordinate 23,359 of NZ_QFZL01000003.1, forward strand.
GAGATTCCTCGTAGATGGACAGGATACGTAGCGCCGCTCGCGCGGCGTCGCGATGACCCGGCTCGATGATCCGCTCCGCCTGGCGACTGATGCTGCGTGCAATATCGATTGCGGGAAAATGTCCCCGCTCTGCCAAGGTTCGCGACAAAACGATATGACCGTCGAGAAGCGATTTCATCGTCTCGGTAATAGGATCGTCGACCTCGTCCGTTTCACTGAGGATCGTCATGATTGCCGTGATGGCGCCGCTGCGCCGCCGTGCGCCGCACCGCTCGACCAGGCGTGGCAGCGCAGCGAATACATTTGGTGTATAGGCCCGCACGGTCGGCGGCTCCCCGGCAGACAGTCCGATTTCGCGAAGTGCCATGGCAAGCCGCGTCACCGAATCCGCGATGAAGAGCACATGCTCCCCCCGGTCGCGCCAATGCTCGGCAAGGCAAAGCGCGACATCGACAGCGCGTGCCCGTAATGCTGCGCTGTCATCCGATGTCGCAGCTACCATAGTGAACCGGCTTGCGTCGTTGCGGCCCGCAACCATCCCCCAGATGCCCTCGACTTCGCGCCCACGTTCGCCGACAAGGCACAGGATACACCGATCGCACGCAATCTGGCTGGACAGTTGCTCGATCAGGCTGGTCTTGCCGACACCGCTCGCCGCGAAAATGCCGACGCGCTGTCCCATGCCAAGCGTCAAAAGCCCATCAATGGCCCGAATTCCGGTCGGGACGACAGAGGTAGGACCGACCCTATCGAGCGGAGAAGCCGACACGCCACCGCGCGGCACCAGGGCATCGGGAATAAGCGGCGCGCCACCGTCGATCGCTTCTCCAAGCGGGTTTATCGCTCGCCCTGCAAATGCCTGACCGACGGCGACGTCACCGCCGCTGCGTAGCCGAAAAACGCGGTCTCCGGGGCGAACCTGTCGGATTGTCCGCACCGGCGTCAGGACGACTCCCGATTCCGAAATCGCAACTACTTCGGCGATTGCCACGGCTTCGGTCGGGGCGTCAGATGCGATGATCTCGCAAAGATCACCCACCGCGCAATCGGGCCCAGAAGCCTCAAACCGACTGGCTGTCGTTGCCCGAACCACGGCGAAAGGCCGCAACAATTCCGCGCTATCGAGCAGGTCGAGGTAGCGACGCTTCAGCACGACACCCGTTCCATTTCCGATAGCAGCGCCAGAATGGCGTCTCGTTGCTCACGCACGTCGAGTGCGATTTCCTGCATCCTGCAGCAGATCCGGCATTGCCCTGCGTGGAGATCGTGACCGAACCCCAGTTGATATTCGCCCTGCGCCAGGGCCCCGTCCTGCGGAAGCGTCGCAAAGTCACGTGGGCTGACTTCAATCGCCACCACCGATTTCGTCCGCAGATCGCGCAATGCTCGAAGAACCATAGGCTCAACCATCCGGCTCCAGTTCGCGGGATCGCCAAACAACTTCTGAAGCACCGCATGGATCAGCATCGGCGCCAGTGCATCGAGCTCCGTCATCCGGGCCTGGAAATCGGATATTGCGGCCTTTGCTGCGTCACGAAAGATCGCAAGCTGGGCTTCTGCATCGCGCGCTGCCTGTGCCTGGCCTTCGGCAAGCGCCGCCTTTCGCGCTTCCCGGATCGCTTCTGCATTGCCCGCCTCGTAACGCTTGAGACCTTCGGAAAGGCGCGCGATTTCTCCTCGTAGACGATCGATCTCTACGTCTTTGAGGTCGAGCGCGGACACATGTTGGTCAGCGTCGGCCGTCGTTTTCGGCGCAGCGGCATAGGCACGGATCCCGGTCGCCAGCCTGCTCTTGATAACCGCCGTCATTTGCCGCGCCTTGACGGGACGAAACTGTGCAGCATCGCATCCGCAAGCGAGCGGCCGACGCCACCCTCGCAGGCGAGGGTCGCACGATTGACCGCTTCCCGACTGCGCTGGGTAAGCGTGTCTGTGCCGCGTTTCACCTGGTCGAGCCGCGCCTGCACCTTCGGCGAATATTCGGCTTGGCCTCTGCCCTGCCGTTCGGCAATCCGCAGCAGAAGCCATTGCCGGTCATCCAATTCCAAACGCGCCAGCACGGCCTTGCGCTCACCCGCCGACAGCGCGAGCAGTTCGTCAATGGCCGCTGCCAATTTGCGATCAGACGCCGGCATCGGCACGAGCCTCCCGAATACCGTTGCGCAGTTGATCGGCGAAGTTTTGAAACTGTTCATCCGTCATCATGGGGCGCGAACGAAAGCGACGAACAAGCGTGACAATGGCGATGACGAGAAGCAGCGCGACAAGTCCAGCAACGAGAGTGGGCCACCAGATTCCGCCGGACCTGCGTGTCGTCGGCTGGAGCATTTCGTTCGCCGACGCGCCGGGCAAAGGCACTGTCATGGGTTCCGCAACCGGCGCGACGCTCGGCTCAAGAGGCCCGGTCTCGAATACGATATTATCACCGAGTGCGGGATCGAAACCGATTGCGCGTGCGATCGCGTCGCGCGCTATCGCCACATTATCGGCAGGCATTGCGACAGGCGTCACTACCGTCGCACGCAACGGGAAGCTTCGCTGCGTTGGCGCTCGTTCCTGCGCAGCGATGACCTCTCCCGCAGTTAGAGCAATGCCATCCTCGATCGCCAAAATATGGATACGAAATGCCTGACCCGGAAGCGCCGCGTCGACCGCGCCCCGGGCTCGTGCGTGGTAATAGCTTTGAACCGCGGCACGTTGCTCGGCTTCAGGTGTGAGTTCGGGCCGGACAACCACCGGTTCCGGCGTCAGCAATCGGCCGGAGGAATCGAGCAGAACGACATTTTCCGGATCGAGTTCGGGCACTGCGGCGGCAACCAGATTGCGGATCCCCGCGACCCGGTCCGACGTGGGAGGGCGATCATTGCGTAGAGTCAGCGTCACCGCAGCCTTGGGCGCAACGCCATTGTCGCGGAACAGGGATCGCTCGGGAAGCGCCAGATGCACGCGCGCATCGACAATCCCGTCCATGTGCAAAATGGTGCGCACCAGTTCGCCCTGCAGCGCACGCTGATAGTTGATCTTTTGCGCGAAGCTCGTGAGCCCCATATCGGATTTATTGAACAGCTCGAAACCAATCTCGCCCCGCGCCGCTGCCTCCGACTGAACCAGCGCGAGCCGCGTCGCATCGGCGGCAGCGGACGATACCAGGATCGTCGTCCCGGCATCCTTCAATCGATAGGAGGTATGGCTGGCATCCAGCTCGGAAACGATCGCCGCGGCTTCTTCGGGCCGAAGATCTTGCGCTAGCACGACATAGCCGGGTCGCAGAAATGCAAGATAGGCAATGATCAGGAGTACCGCGATGATCGCGAAAATCGCCGCGCCGATCAGCGGCATACGCATGGAGCGCCGCAGCGCGTCATCGGTTGTCGGGGTTTCGGCCATCTCAAAGCTGCATGTTCATGAGTTCGCGATAGCCTTCGACCAGGCGTGAACGCACCTGCATCGCGAGCTCGACGGAAATCCGGGCCTCGGCCAGCGCCGTCGTGACCTGATGCACCGGCATTGACGGATCGAGTGCGAATGCGCGCGCCAATCCGTCTGCGCTCGCAACCTTCTGATCGACTGACTGAAGCCCCTGCATCAGGATCGATCCAAAGCTCTGGCTGCCGCCAATCGCAGTCGTTGGGACAGGCATATCGAGGCGCAGCATGAGGACCGGATCGACGACCGATGAAATCGCAGCAACGGGTTCGAAACTGGTCATGCGGCCCGCCCATATTCGGCTGCACGCGCATACATTTGCTGCGCGATCGACATAGCGGTCAGATTGGCCTCATAGGCCCGCGACGTTCGGATCAGCAGGGTCATTTCCGCCGCATGGTCGATTTCCGGATAGGCGACATAGCCATAGCCGTCGGCGTCAGGATTTTCAGGTTCATAGGCGAGACGAATATCGCCGGAATCGACACGCGTGACACCGACGCCTCCAAGCTCGTCCGGATTCATCATGGTCGAAAAATCGCCGATCGGGCCCGAAACCAACCGAAGTGCCCGATAGGGCGCGCCGTCCGGACCGCGCGTGCTGTTCATATTCGCCAGATTCTGCGCGATCACTTCCATGCGGCGCCACTCAACGTCCAGACCGGTGGCGCTGATCTCGATTGGTCCCACGATCACCTGCCCCCTTCAATCACGGTACGCATAAGACCCCCGCGTCCCTCCAGGACCGACAGCAGCGCACCGAAACGCAACGCTGTTTGCGAAGCCGTCGCGATCTCCAAGTCGAGGCGCAGCCCTTCCCCCTCTGGAACCAGGCTCATCTGTGGGGTGACGTCGGCCAGGTCCGCCCGGCCGCTTGCTGCAGCCGCCTTCAGACTGTCTTCGAAGGATACGCGCATCGCCCGGTATCCGGGGGAATTGGCGTTTGCGATATTCTGCGCTGTGACGGTCTGACGCGCATAAAGCCCGTCGAGCGCCTTCACGATCAGTTCCGTGGTGAAATTGCCCATAGCCAGCCCTATTGAATGATGATGTCGGCATGGAGCGCGCCGGCGGCCTTGATCGCCTGCAGAACTGCAATGACGCGGCGCGTGTCGACCCTGGCCCGAAACAGTGCCTGAACCAGATCGGCGACCGTAGTACTGGGCAAGGTGATCGCGAGATCGCCGACACCTTCTTCAACCGAAACGTCAGTGTTGGTTACGATCAGGCTCGCAACACCATTGCCGGTAGCGACGGCATAGCCGGGCTGCGAAGCGACGCTTTGCGCCTTTACGCTCACCCTGATGTCCCCCTGCGCCACCACTACGCTCGAAATGGTGACATCGCCCCCCGCGACGACCGTTCCCGTGCGTTCGTTAATGACGATGCGCGGCATGCTGTCCGGTTCCACGGATAAATTCTCGACGCGGGATATGAAGGCCGGAATTTCCGATTCCGCCCCGGAGTAAGCGATACGGATTTCGTCCGCATTGACTGCCGTTGCCGTGCCATAGCCGAGCCGCTGGCTGATCCGTTCGGCAATGCGTTCGGCGGTCGTGAAGCTCGGTTCGCGCAGCAGAAAGCGCAGCGCGCCATCGGTAATGGTTGGCCGAGAATCGAGGTCGCGCTCGATCGTCGCCCCCCCTGGAAGTGTTGCCGCAGTGGGATAATTGCGCTGCTCGCGATCATAGCCGCTATCGAACTGATAGCCACCAGTCACCAAGGACCCCTGCGCAAGTGCATAGGTGCGCTGATCGGGCCCCAGCAGGGGCGTGAGGATCAGCGTGCCACCGGCCAGACTGCGCGCATCGCCAATCGAAGAGATAGTAACATCGATCCGGTCGCCGGAATTTGCCGATGGCGGCAAGGTTGCCGTCACAAGTACGGCTGCGACGTTACGGCTGCTCAGCTCGTCCTCGGTAACGCCAGCACCCAGCCGGGAAAGGATATTGCGAAGCGCACGTCGAGTGACGAGGCTCCGTCGCGAATCTCCTGACCCTGAAAGGCCTGTAACCAGCCCATATCCGACCAGAACATTGTCGCGCCACCCCGCGAACCGACCCAGGCTTTTGATCGGGACGTCCTGGGCGCTTGCCGGAATCGGAACCAGCAATGTCGAAGCACATAGCAACGACAGCAGCCGCCAATATCGCAAGCACATCACAATAGACCCAGAAAGTTGAAAATGCGCGTGATGATACCCGGTCGAGCACCACGCGAGACAAATCCTTTTCCGTCATAATCAATCTCAGCATCCGCAATGCGGCCCGAGGCAATTGTATTGTCGCTTTCAATATCTGCAGGTCGGATACGCCCGCGGACTGCGATGCGCGTATCCTCGCCGTTGACGTGCAACTGCTGCTCCCCCGCGATCCGGAAATCACCATTTGGCAGAATGTCGACCACGGTAACGCTGAGCACCGCGACAAGCCGCTCGCTTCGACGTATTTCGCCGCGACCCGAATATCCGCCACCAAAGCCGAGTTGCGCCGCTTCTGCCACTCCGCTGAAGCCGATATCGCCACTCAGTTGGGTCGAACCATTGGCTGTGCTGGTCTGACTGCTCGACGATTCCGCCTGTTGCTGCACCACCACGGTGATCGCATCGCCGACCGCCGATGCACGACGATCCGCAGCCATCGCGGCCCAGCCCCCCTCGCGATAGAGACTCTGTGCGAGGGCCGGGTGCGCTTCGCACAAAAGCATGGCCGCCAGCGCGCATATGCGAAGGCGCATCAAGGTGCCTCCACCACAAACTGCGCGGCAAATATCGCGCCATCGGCATCTTGCACGAAAATCCGATCGCCCGACCGGCCATGTTGAAGCGCCGACACTGGTCGCTCGATCGTAACCGCCCCCACCGAGGAACGAAGCGTTACCGTATCGCCATTTGCGACAACATCGTCGCCTATCGCAGTGACTTCGCCCAGATAGGTTCCGACCGGTATCAATATTCTTGTCACTGCGACGCCCGCATGCCCGTCATAGGCGAGCATCGCTGCGGGACGCTCCTCCTGTCTGCAAGGCACCGAAACGACGTCTCTCGAAGCCAGGGGCATTCCCGGATCGATGTTGCGGGCCGCAGCATAGCATTGCCCCGGCATCGCAGCGCTCAGATAGGCAAGCATGCCGATCATCGACGCAATCCGTTCGCGACACCCATCAACTGATCCGCAGCCTGGACGATCTGCGCATTTGCTGCATAGGCGCGCTGAACAAGCATCAGGCCCACCATTTCGTCCGACAAGACGACATTCGAGTGCTCGATGGCACCTTGAACGAAGCGCCCCAACCCGTCTTCACCGGCAACCCCTGAAATGGCCGAGGCGCCGTCGCGAAGCCGGTAATAGCCATCATCAAGTTGGTCGACGGAGGCCGCATCGTCAATTCTGACGAGGCCGAGTTGGCCGATTTCCGTAGCGGTGGTCTCGCCATCAATAATCGCGCTAACCGTACCGTCTGGCGAAATAGAGAGCGCCGTCGCGTCCCATGGCACGGTCACCCCCGAGAGCAGGCCGAAACCTTCAGAAGTGGCGAGCAACCCGTCCTCGTTGATGCGCAAACTTCCGCCACGCCATAGCAAGGTCTGACCGCCGGGGCCCATTACTTCGACAAAACCATTTCCCGAAACCGCCACATCCATGGGGTTCCCGGTCCTTTCTATTTCGCCCGGCTGATTAAGCATCAGCTGGGTCGATGCCGCTACACCCGCACTCGTAGACACCTGGCGCGACGGATCAGACGCGTCGACTTCCGGCTGCCGTACGGAAGCCACCAGATCGGAAAAGCGTATCTGGGCACGTTTGAACGCGGGCGTATTCACGTTTGCGATATTGTTGGCGATCGTATCGAGCGCTTTCTGTTGCGCATTCAAACCGGTCGCTGCGACGCTAAAGGCGTCGCTCATTGACCGACCCTCCCCAGCGTGGAGAACACTCTTCCCAACAGTTCATCATAGGTCTGTACTAGTCGGGCACCTGTTTCGAAACCGCGACTGGCCTGCATCGAGCTGACCATTTCGTCGCCCAGGTCGACATTCGAACTTTCGAGCATACCCTGGCGCAGAACAGGGGTGTCGACCAACTCGATCTCACAATCATCCAGCAGCGCGAAGCCATTTGTCGCCGCCGCGGGCATAGCCTCATCCACAACTGCGAACACACCGATCTTCGATACCGGCACCCCAGCGTCGAGCACCACGCCATCGGCTTCAATCGTCACCGCACCGTGATCAAGGACCAGATCTCCGCCGCCAGCCTGCTGCAGGACCATTCCCTGCGGATTGACGACCTCTCCGGTCGATGCGAGCGCGAATTGCCCCGCGCGCGAATAGACATATTGATTGCCGTTCCGGAGACGAAAATATCCGTTACCGCTGACAGCGACATCCAGCGCATTTCCAGTTTCGGTCAAGCCGCCTTGACTATGATCATACCGCACTGACCGCATCGCTGCAGTATCGGCGCTGGATTTCGAGATCAAATCACTGAACGGAATTTCGCGTTTATATCCCGGTGTCGAGATATTGGAGACGTTACGCGCGACCGATTCAAGACGCCTTTCTGCCGCGACCATAATACTGGTCGCACACTCGACAAAATCTGACATACACCCCCCGGCGAATCTGTCCCACAATGGGACACTGAGTCGCAGAGCTTGTCAAGGAGATATTGATTTATGTCATTAATGCAGATTCGACCGAGCCCGCGCGCCAAGGTTTGGCGACTCGTAAAACCAAATACATTTGTCCTGAACCTGCTCGCGATCACGCTTTTGGTGCTGGCAGAGTAGTCGCCCTTACGCGCCACGTTCGCCCTTCCAGGCGGCCTAGGCTTTCTGTTCCGAAGCCTCGTTCAGCATCCGATCGGCGAAAACGCGTTTGTACCAGCGGAGCAGGTCCAGCGCGGCGTCAATCTTCTCGGGCTTGCGGGTGATCAGCCGTTCGATCATCAGTCCGCGAAATGCCGCCTGGTGGAGCGTGTGCATGGCTTCGACCAGATCGTCATTTTCGATCCCTGCCGCCCTGGCTATCCGCTGCGTGCCCTCCAGCTGGAAATGGTCGAGATCATCGGCGACGTCGATCAGCCGCTCCTCCAGCGCCTCGTCACCGCGCTGCGCCATCAATATCTCGAGCGACGCCATCATCTCGGGCGCGGCCATCGTTGCCCAGGTGACGTCGGTAAGTGCCAGGAACCGCTCGACCCCTTTGGGATAGCGCAGGATCTCGTCGCGGCGCATCATGTGCACGCGCTGTTCGATTTCCTGCATCACCGAAACGATCAGGTCGGTCTTGGTGGGGAAATGATGCAGCATCCCGCCGCGGCTGATATTGGCACGCTTTGCGACGGTGATGGTGGTCGTCGCGGCATAACCTTCTTCTGCGAGGCAGGCGATTGCAGCGTCGATCGCGCGTCGCCGCGTCTCCTCGCGCCGCTCGGCCTGGCTGCGGCGCTGGCGCGGGGGAGCACAGGCGGCGGGAGAATTTTCTTCTGACATCATCAAATTATGGCGCTTCAACGAACCAAAGGAAAGATGGGCCCGCACCGATCGGCGCGGGCCGCGCAGGCTATTTCAAAAGCGGGCAGTGAAGCCGGTGAAGAATCGACGCCCGATCACATCATAGGTCGACGTCGCCGTGGTCGCAGGCCCGCCGAACTGAGGCGGCTGTTTGTCGGTAAGGTTGGTCACGCCGGCGCGAAATTCGAACTGATCGCCCACATGGATGCGGCCGATCAGGTCGAAATAGCTCACCGCAGGGACACCTGCGGCAGCGGCAGCGCTGTTGCTGACGGTGGAGGAATCCCGCATCTCGCCGATATACCGCCAGCGCAGCGACAGCGCTCCCGTTTCGCCGCCCAGTGTAAGCGTCGAAACATGCTTCCACCGGGGATGAGTCGAGGAATAGCCGTCGATCTGGGCATTGCCGATGGTGCCGGCATAGTCATAGGTCGGCTCGGATTCGATCGACTGGAGCTTATAGGCGATCACATAGCTGACCGCGCTGTTCAGCGAGACAATACCCAGCCCCTGGACATTCACTGCCGCGTCCAGCTGAAAGTCGATGCCCGAGGTTTCGTACTTGGCAAGGTTGAACAGCGGCTCGTCGATCGAGGCGAGAAGCCCGGAACCGTCGCGCGCGATCAGGGCGCAATACAGGTTGTCCGGATCATAGCCCGGGTTCTGCCCACCGAAGTTGAAGCATTGCTGAAGCGCCACCGGGCTGGTGACGTAACCGATCGCGTCGTCGACGGTGATCTTGTAATAATCGACCGAGACCGTGAAGTTGCGCAGCAATGGCCGCATGAAGGCGGGCCGCACCACCGTGCCGATCGTATAGCTGTCCGCCGTTTCTTCATGCAGATTCGGGTTGCCGACGCGATATGCGGAATTCGCCTGACCGGAATAGGAATATCCGTCGATCAGTGTGGCGGGGACGCCTTGCGCCAGACAGAGCGCACGCACCTGCGCAGGATCGACGCCGGCGACGCCGCCGTTGCGCGCCGCGCCATGCACGTCGCACGGATCGCCTCCGCCCGCCGACGCCAGCCCGATGATCCCGATCGCGCCTTCGCGCGGCGAATAGAGATTGCCGAGACTGGGCGCGCGGATCGCCCGCGAATAGCCGCCGCGGATACTGATGCCGCGCATCGGAGACCAGGTGCCGCCCGCCTTGTAGGTGTGCGTGCCGCCGATCCGGTCATAATCGGAATAGCGATACGCCAGATCGAATTCGAGCAGTTCCAGGAACGGCTGGTTGCGAAACACCGGAAGCAGTAACTCGCCATATAGTTCGCGCACCGCGATATCGCCGGCGGTGGACAATTGTCCCGACGTGCCCAGCGCTTCCGGGGCCGTGGTGACACCCGGCGTGGCAGTCGCGGTCGGACTGTTGCGCGGGTCGATGTCGGCGGAATAGGCATTGCGGCGATATTCCGCGCCGACCGCGAAACCCACGGGGCCCCCGGGAAGGTCAAATATCTCACCGGTGACGTTCCCCTGCACCACCGTCTGCTCATAATGGTAGCGATTGGTGGTGCTGAAGGTCAGATACGCCTGACACCCCGGCGAGGCTGGCGCAAAGCCGAACGGATCATAGCCTCCGTCGCACAGGCTGCGGCCGCCATCGGCGGCGTTTACCACCGCATTGAAGCGCGTGCGGCTGACCTGGTTGCGCGCCGTCGCGTCCTGATCGGTTTCCCCATGGCTGACATAAACGTCGTAGCGCAGCCCTCCGCCCAGATCGCCGCGAAAGCCGCCAAGCCCCTGGAACGCTTCATATTGCTGCTCGACCTCCAGCCGGCCGAGCCGGGTGCTCGTGAAATAATAAGTGATCGGCGCATTCGGCCGCGGCCGCGCGTTCAGCAGCACGCGCAGATCGGACGTAACGAACGGATTGTCGGCGCGAATCTGGATCGGTTCGACCACCGATTGCAGCACGCCCGACCCCGACAGCTGGTTGGTCGTATAGGTGGCGTAGTTGAACTGCGCATAGGCAGTGAGCGCGTCCGAAATCGCGAACTCCGCACGACCAAAGCCGGTATAGCGTTCGATCGGCAACTGCAGCGTGGAATCATACAGCGAACGCTGTCGCACCACGCCGTCCGATACGAGGTAGCCGGTGGCAGGATCGTCGCGCAGATTGATCGCGCCGGTCCGGCCCACCAGGCTTCGGTCGGCGTTGAGCATATAGCTGCTCGAAACCGGCGGCACGGCAGTGCCATAGCCATTGGCGAACAGCTGGCGATACGCCGCCACCGACGCAGGCGCGCCAAATCCGAACGGATTGGTGCCCGACTGGATGATCAGCCCCGAAGTGGGGGAGGATGTGCCATTTTCATCGTCGAAAAAGGACCGCTGATGCTGCGAAGCGGTATCGCGTTCCAGATAGGATCCGGAGAAGAACAGGCCCAGCCGGTCGTCGGCAAAACGCCCGCCCCAGGTCACCGACCCACTATAGGTGGCGGCATCCCCCAGTCCGGAGATCCCGGCATCGCCTTGCACTTCCAGACCGGTGAACCGGTCGTTGAACCGAAAGTTGATCACCCCGGCAATTGCGTCGGAACCATAAACCGCCGATGCGCCGCCGGTGATCACCTCGACATTGGAAACCAGTGCAGTGGGGATTGCGTTCAGGTCGATCGCGCCGGAAGGATCGGATGGCTGGAGCCGGCGACCGTCGAACAGGACGAGCGTCCGCTCGGGCCCCAGACCGCGCAGATTGGCCGTAGACCGCCCGCCCGAGGATCCCGCACCCGACGTGCCGATGGACGACGTCTGCGCGCCCTGCGAGGCTGAAAATTGGGGAAGCGCGTTCAGCGACTGATCCAGCGTCGACGGGCCGCTATTCTGGATGAACGTATCGTCCACCGTGATGATCGGGCTTTCGGCGGTGAAATCGCGACGGGCGATACGCGATCCGGTGACGACGATCTCGGCGGATTGCTCAGTCGGGGAATCCTGTGCCGGAGCACCTCCCGGCGCCTCCTGCGAGAATGCGGGCTGAATCAGAGCGGCAGCACAAACGCCGCCCAGAATTATCGGGCGCATAGCCATCGTGATTTCCTCTCCTCACCGCTTGAGCGGCGTCCTGTTTTCCGGCGCGCTCATCCGGCGCCCCTCGTCGAAAGCTGCGCCATCATTTAACGACCGTCAAGACTGTTTGTAAGTTGCGGCGAGTCGGGCGCTCTAGTAGATGGTCCGTAACGACAGGCAGAAAGCCGCCATTTTCGAACGGGAGGAGAGGATAGAATGCGCAGCAGCTTCAGCGCCGATCGTCGCGTCGTGATCACCGGAATTTGCGCGACGGCGCTTTTGTCGTCGGCGTGCACGCGCGGCATGCCGCAAGGCAGCGCGGCGCGAATTTGGGACTGGCCGCTGGCGGACCCGTCGGCAGTCGGGCTCGATGCAACAAAGCTTGATGCCGCCGCGAAACAGCTCGCCGCGGCGGGCGAGCGGCAGGGGCTGGTGATCGTCAGGGACGGGCATCTGGTCTTCGAACGTTACTGGGCCAACGCCTATCATCGCGCCGAACCCGGCTGGCAGAATGTATCATTCTCCGCCGGCAAATCATGGGGATCAACAATGGTCGGGCGCGCGGTGACGCAAGGGCATCTGTCGGTCGACGATCTTGCGCGCCGCTATGTCCCCGCGGCGCAGACCGGCCTGCATCCCGAAACCCGTATCCGTCATTTGCTGACGATGAGTTCGGGCGGCACGCTGGTGACCAAGCCGAGTTCGAAACCGCCCCGCAGACTGAACGACGATACGCCCCCGGGACCGGCCGAGGAATATAGCCGCTCCGAAGGCCATAGTCGCGAGCGCGGTGCGCCCGATGGCTATGGTGTCTCGCTCGCACCCGGATCGATTTTCTTCTACGACGGCGGCGCCGCAGACCATCTCGCCGAGATCGTATCGGCCGCCGTTGGCGTGCCGAGCTACGATTACATGATGCGCGAAATCATCGCGCCGCTCGGATGCCGCCATACCGATTACCAACCGCAGGGAATCGATTCGAACCGCGACGTGCGCATCGGCGGATCGATGCTGATTTCGTGCCGCGATCTGGCGAGGCTGGGGCGTCTGTATCTGGAGGGCGGCGTATGGAACGGCGAACGGCTGATCTATGCTGATTATATCGCCGCCGCCACCGCTCCCTCGGCGCGCAACCCCGATTATGGCTATCTGTGGATTCTCAACACGAGCGGACGGATCAGCCAGGCGCCGCGATCCATGTATTTCGCCGCCGGTGCGCGGGGGCAATTCTGCTTCGTGCTGCCCGAACAAAGGATCATCGTCGCGACGATGGGGTTCGGGCGCGAACAGCTCGGCTGGGGCGAGGCATGGGACGTGCTGGGCCCGGCACTGCTGACCTGACGTTGCCGCAAAGGGTGCGGCGGAGCAGATGCTGCCCCGCCGCCGCTCACTTCATTCGCTTTCGGCCTCACTGCCGCCGACCTCTTCCCAAAGCGTGCGGAATTCGGCACGTGGATCGTCCTCGACCCGCGTATCGGTGTCGAGGATCAACGTTGCACGGCGGTCGCTGGTATATGCCGGCCAGTCGGGCAGACGCGGGTTGTTGGGATCGCCCTTTTCCGCGAACGAATCCCATGCCGACGCGATGCGATCGGCCATCGCCAGACTACCCGCATTGGGCCCGTTCAGCGCGCTGCGGATATTGTGCAGGCTGGGTGCGACGTCGATCCCGTGCACCGCACCATAGCGCCCGCCCCATGCCGGGCTCGGCCAGGTCCAGAGATATTTCCACACCGGCGCGCCGCCCTGCCGTGCCTTCAGCTCGGCCTGCGTGAACGCAGCTTTGAAGAAACTGCGGTCGCTGTCCATCCGCGCGGCAAGCAAGAAGGGTTTCGCGTCGGGATCCGCCTCGCGATACATGGCAACCACCTCCTGCGCGCGATCGCCGGCGCGGCGGCGCGCAAAACCGAGCAGCTGCTCCTGCGTCATCGCATTCGCCGGCATCCGATAGGCACGCTCGTCAAGCGCGCTGGAAATAATCATCGGCACGTCGCGCGATACGTCGGGCGCATCGGGGAAGAAGGGATGGCGCGGCAGCGTGATCCCGTCGACCACCGGCGCAAAGGATCGCGGCGCTTCGCCCCGTGCACGGTCGGCCGCCTCGAGAGTCGCCTGCGTCTCGAGCAACGTCTGCCACGGCACCTGCTGCAACCGCCGCACGTCGCCCGGGCCAATCTCGAGCGCGTCGAGCAGCCGCCGGGCATTCGCGCGCGCCATTTCGGCGGGCATCATCTTGAGCGCCGATCCGCTCATCACCCCGGCGCGGTGGAACAGCCCCCTGGCGCCCGGCATCGCCATCAGCGTGCTGGTCTTGGCGCCGCCGCCCGACTGGCCGAACACCAGCACCCGATCCGGATCGCCACCGAACTGCGCGACATTCTCGCGCACCCAGCGGAGCGCCGCGACGATGTCCTGCATGCCGACGGTGCCCGATGTGGCAAAATCCTCCCCGGCAAATTCGGCGAGGTGGAGAAAGCCGAACGCGCCCAGACGATGCGTCACGGCGATCACCACGCTGTCGGCGAAGCGCGCCATCTGCTCCCCATCCATGCCGGTCGAATTGCCCGACCCGCCATAAAAGCCGCCGCCATGCAGCACGACGATTACCGGCTTCTTCGCAGTGGCGTCGAGCGTCGGCGTCCACAGATTGAGCGACAGGCAATCCTCGCCCGGGCCGCTCGGCTGGAGATCGAACATGATCAGATCGGCATAATCGTGCCGCCGATCGCCCGGCACCTGCGGCGAGACCTCCGAATAGGCAAGCGCATCGCGGATCCCGGCCCATGGCTCGACCGGCTGGGGCGGCCGGAAGCGGTTTGCGCCGCCGGTCGGCGCGCCATAGCGCACGCCCTTGAAGATCGCGACGCCGCCGGTGTTGGTCCCGCGCAGCTTGCCCTGGGCAGTATCCACCACGGGAAATATCTCTGCAGCGGCAGGACGAAGTCCCGCGAACAGCATCGCGCCGAAGCCGACCCCAAGCGCCGCCCGCCGATTCAAGCCGATTCAAAGTGAAGCTCATCGATTCCTCTCCCAAGCTGCCGGCTCTTGCTGAGTCAGCTTTCGCGCCTTCACGGTGCCTTGCCCGAAGATTGCCCTGCCTCGGCGTTGGGATCAAGAAACAATCTTGACTGTCGATAAATGAACGCCGACTCTTGCCGCAAGAATCCGCAACGACGGACGAACGGGAGAGATATGATGAGAGGCTTTCGGCATTTTCGAACCGCGCGGGCGCTTGTCTGTGCCGCCGCAGCTGCGGCTCTGGCGGCATGCACCGCGCAGGGCATAGCCGAACGACCGGGCGGCAGCGATGCGATCGCGCGACCTCTGCTTCAGACCAGCTACGGACCCATGCTGGGAACCCGCGAAGGCAATGGCAGCGTGATGGTGTTCAAGGGCGTGCGCTATGCCGCCTCCACCGAAGGCCGCCGCTTCCAAACCGCGCTTGCACCGCAGCCGTGGAACACCCCTGCGGATGCGAGCGAATATGGCAATGACTGCCCCCAGATTCCCGGCGGCGACGTGCCGTTGTTCGCAAGCTGGTCCAATGATCGCCCCGACAGCGAGGATTGCCTGTTCCTCAACGTCTGGACACGCGGACTGAACGACGGTGGGAAGCGGCCTATCATGGTGTGGCTGCACGGCGGCGGCTATGTCACCGGATCGGGCTCGGCGCTCGGCTATGACGGCACGCGACTGGCTCAACGCGGCGACGTCGTGATCGTGACGATCAATCACCGGCTCAGCGCCTTCGGCTATCTCTATCTGGCGGAGCTGACCGACGATCCGAAATATGCCGATTCGGGCAATATCGGCAGCCTCGATATCCAGCGCGCGCTGGAATGGGTGCGCGACAATGCGGCTGCGATCGGCGGCGATCCGGACAATGTGACCATCTTCGGCGAATCGGGCGGCGCCGCGAAAGTGTCGACGATGATGGCGATGGAAGGAGCGCGTGCCCTGTTCCACAAGGCGATTGCGCAGAGCGGGTCGATGTCGCTCGCCGGATTCACGCCGCGGGTGGGCACTGCGATTGCAACCGATCTGCTCCACACCGGCGGCATGACGCCCGCCGATATCGACCGGCTCGCGACGATGCCGATCGAGGAATTCGTCCCGATGATGATGCGCTCGCGCAGCCGCGGCGCCTATTTCCGTCCCGTCGTCGATGGCCGTTCGCTCACGCGCCAGCCCTTCACGCCCGACGCTGCGCCCACGTCGCGCGATGTGCCGTTGCTCGTCGGCACGAACCGTACCGAGATGCGGTTGCAGGCCGGCCTGTCGGGCGAAAACTGGAACCTCGGCTGGGAGCAGCTTCCCGAGAAGCTGAAGCCGTTCCTCGGCGCCGATGTCGATCCCGCGCCGATCATCGCCGGGATGCGTGCGGCCCATCCGGATGCGGATGCGAGCGAGGTGTTCTTCCAGGCCGCGACCTATCGCAACTATCGCGGCACGGCGATCACCCAGGCCGAACGCAAGTCGGCGCAGGGCGGTGCGCCGGTGTGGATGTACCGGCTCGACTGGGAGACCCCTGTCGATGGCGGCAAATGGAAAACGCCGCACGCGCTCGACATCGGCTTTGTGTTCGACAATGTGGCACGCTCCACGTCGATGACCGGCAGCGGGCCCGGACAGGACCGGCTCGCCGAACTGATGAGCGAGGCCTGGATCGCGTTTGCGCGCACCGGAAACCCCAACACCGCCGCGCTTCCCGACTGGCCGATTTATGACGCCCGCACACGCGCGACGATGATCTTCGACGTGCCTCCGCACGTAGTGAACGACCCCGACGGCGCCGAGCGCGAACTGCTGTCGCAACTCCCCGAGGGTCGCGGGCTGTGACCGGCATCACCCGGCGGAGTGCGATCGCCGGGGCGCTGGCGGGTGGTGCGATCGGGCCGCTCGCCGCGCAGGCCGCCCGCGCGCGCCCGACGGCATCGCGCGCGCAGGACAGCGAGACGGTGATGCCGGTGATGCCGCCGCTCACCGAATATATCGCGGGCGCGCAGAACGCGGCGGCGCCCGACGCGATCCGCGAACGCGCACGGCTCCACATCCTCGACACGCTTGCGTCGATCGTCGCCTGCCGCGATCTCGAGGCGGCGCGCCTCGGCCGCGCCTATGCGCTCGGCCCCGGCGGCAGCGGCACGACGACGATCCTCGGCACGACCCGGCAGGCCGCGCTTGTCGATGCGGTATTCGCCAGCGCGATGACCGGCCACGCCGCAGAGATCAACGATTTCATCCCGTCCGCCTATGTCCAGCCCGGTCCCGCAATCGTCAGCGCCGCACTGTCGCTGGCGCAGGCGCGCGGGCTGTCGGGTCGACAAGTGGTGAGCGCAGTGATCGTCGGCTATGAACTCGCCGGGCGCATTCCCAAGGCGATCGGCGCCCCGCGCCTCTATCGCTCGGGGCTGGCCAATCACGGTATCGGCCCGGTGTTCGGCACCGGCGCGGCAACCGCTTCGCTGCTCGGGCTCGACCAGACGCAGGTCGCGCACATGCTCAGCTACTGCGCGCAGCAGGCGTCGGGATCGTGGCAATGGCTGCTCGACGTCCGCCACGTCGAAAAAGCGTTCGTGTTCGCCGGCATGGGCGCCCGGAACGGACTTCAGGCAACGTTGATGGCGGAACTCGGTTTCACCGGCGTGCCGGACAGTTTCGATGTCGAGGGTGGCTGGCTGCGCTGGCAATCCTTCGCCGAGGCGGACCGCAGCGTGCTGATCGACGGGCTGGGACGCGACTTCGAATTAAGCCATGCCGCGTTCAAACGCTATCCGACCGGCGGCCCCACCCAGCCTGCGGTGGAGGCTTTGCTGGCACTGCGCGAACAGATACGCCCCGACGCCATCGCGCACATCCTGATCGAAATGCCGGGCCGCGCCGATGCTTTTCGCAGCGCGAATATGCCTGCGCTCAACCTTCCCTATCTTGCCGCAATCATCATGCTCGACGGAAAGCTCGATTTCACTGCGGCCCAATCGCTCGAACGGATGCACGGCGACCGTGCCGTTGCCGCGTTCCGCGAGAAAGTCGCAGTGGTGGAGGATGCTACGCAGGAAGCGGCGGAAGGCGAAGCTCGCGTCGAATCGGCGCGAGTCACCATCGTCCGCTCGCAAGGCGCCCCGCTGGTGAAGTTCATTCCCTATGTGCGCGGCTTCCCATCGCATCCGATGTCGCGGGAAGATGTCGAACGCAAGGCGAGCGAACTTGTCGCCCCCGCGCTTGGTCAGGCCCGTGCTCGCGATCTGATCGACAGAGTCGCCGGCCTGGATACCGCTCGGCCCGTGGACGACCTTGTCGCAATGATCGGCACCTGAACCGCTCGCTCGTCAGCCACGCCATCGGCCGGCGCAATCGACAAGATCGATCCGGTGCAATCGCGAACCTCACATAGGGCCCTGCGCGGCAATTCATGCTATGCGTGCCGGTATGAATGAACCTACGATCATCGAGCGCGCCTTCGCGCTGGCGGAGGGCGGCAGCTGCCGCAGCGTCGCGGACATCCGGCGCGCGCTGGTTTCCGAGCGTTTCGGCAATGTCGATGCGCACCTTGCCGGCAGCGCGATCAAGAAACAGCTCAACGCGATCCTCGCGCGCGCCGCTGCGTCGCGCGAAAACCCCGCGCCGACCGATCCCTAGGCGCCGCGTTTCCGCCAAAGGCCGGACGATGCCCGCCGATATCACGCCGCCGATCCGCATCGCGTCCGCGCTGATCGACGATGGCGCGGGGCGGATGCTGCTGGTCCGCAAGCGCGGATCGCGCTTCTTCATGCTTGCGGGCGGCAAGATCGAGCCCGGCGAATCGCCGGAAGCCGCTTTGTTGCGCGAATTGCGCGAAGAAATCGGCCTGGTCCCCGATCCACGGGCGCCCCGCTATCTGGGCAGCTTCACTGCCGAAGCCGCGAACGAACCGGGCCGGCGCGTCGAGGCCGAACTCTATCACCTGCGAATCGCGCCGTCGCTGGCGCATCCCCGCGCCGAAATCGCCGAGGCGCGCTGGCTCACCGAATCGCAAGCGCGCAGCCTGCCGCTCGCCAATCTGGCGCGCGACCATGTCCTGCCGATCTTCGAATCGCTGCTGCGCGCGGACGCCGGCTGAGCCCGCCCTGGAAACGCTGTCGCGCCGTCCCTCTTTTCGGATCGCACGACAACGCGTATAGCGCGCGGCATCATGGCATCGTCACCTGTATCCGCGTCCGCGCTATCCATGCCCGCCGACTGGCGCGATTTCCTCGCGCTGACCAAGCCGGGCGTGATGCGGCTCGTGGTCTTCACCGGTCTGTGCGGCATGCTTGCCGCGCCGGTCCAGACCCATCCCGTGCTCGCCTTTACCGCGATCCTGTGCATCGCGATGGGCGCCGGCGGCGCCGCAGCGCTCAACCAATGGTATGAGGCCGATCTCGACGCAAAGATGAAGCGCACGCGCGAACGCCCGCTGCCCGGCGGGCGGATGGAGCGCCAGTCGGCGCTGCATTTCGGCGTCGGCCTGTCGGTCGCATCGGTGGTGCTGATGTATTTCGCGATCAACCTGCTGTCGGCAGCGATCCTGACCGCATCGATCCTGTATTACGTCGTCATCTATACGGTGTGGCTGAAGCGCCGCACGCCGCAGAATATCGTCATCGGCGGCGCCGCCGGCGCCTTTCCGCCGCTGATCGGCTGGGCCGCGGCGACCGGACAGGTGTCGTTGCTGCCGGTATTGCTCTTCGCGCTCGTTTTCCTGTGGACGCCGCCGCATTTCTGGGCGCTCGCGCTGTTCGTGAAGAGCGATTACGCCAATGCCGGCGTGCCGATGCTGCCGGTGGTGGCGGGCGAGCGGACGACACGAACCCAGATCGGCCTCTATACGCTGCCGATGATCGCCGCTGCCATCGCGCCCTGGGCACTCGGGCTGACCGGCGCGATCTATGGCGTGGCTTCGATCCTGCTCAACCTGGTGTTCGGTGCGCTGGCGCTGGCCGTCACGTTCCGCCGCACCGGCACCGACGATGCGATGAAGCCTGAAAAGCGCCTCTTTGCGTGGTCGATCGTCTATCTGTTCCTCATTTTCGGCGCACTGGTCGCCGACCGGTGGCTGGCATGACCGACAAACGCGACGACGATCTGATCGCGGGCCGCGCCAGCGCCCCGACCCCGCCGAACGCCGAACAGGAAGCGCGCGACCATGCGATACAGGTGCGCAAGCGCCAGAAATCGCGCGCGCTGGTGATGGCGCTGATGCTCGGCGCGTTCGTGCTTCTGATCTTCGCGATTTCGATCGTGAAGATCGCAGCAGGGGTGGCGCCATGATCAATCGCAAGGTCCGTACCGGCCTGCTGGCGCTGGCCGGCGTGTTCGGCATGACCGGCCTGGGTTTCGCCAGCGTGCCGCTCTATCGCGTCTTCTGCCAGGTTACCGGCCTCAACGGCACGGTCAGCCGCGGGCTTCAGGCGCCGGGCGAAAGCGGGCAGAAGATCGTCATCGGTTTCGATTCGAATATCGATCAGCGGCTCGACTGGAGCTTCAAGCCCGAGCGCCGCACCGAAACGATCGATATCGGCGGGCGCGACCTGGCGTTTTTCATCGCCACCAACGACAGCGATCAGCCGGTTACCGGGCGGGCGACCTATAATGTGACGCCCGCGCGCGCCGGGAAATATTTCCGCAAGATCCAGTGTTTCTGCTTCACCGAACAGACATTGCAGCCGCATCAGACGGTGCGGATGCCGGTGATCTTCTATGTCGACCCGGCGATCCGTGACGACCCCGACACCGCCGATGTCGAAAAAATCACGCTTTCGTACACATTTTACCCTGTGGATTCCGGTCGAAGCCCGAGCTAGAGGGTTTGCGGAAATTCGCGGCATGGGGCATGTCGCTGCCGCCCAGAGCGGGAACAGATCAAAAGGGACAATCGATGGCCGGAGCCAGGAACCACCAATATCACATCCTCAATCCCAGCCCCTGGCCGCTGATCGGATCGATCGCGGCGCTGGTGATGACGTCCGGTCTCGTCATGTACATGCACGAAATTGCGGGCGGTCCCTGGGTCGCGGGCGCGGGCCTGATCGGCGTGCTGTTCACGATGTTCAGCTGGTGGGTCGATGTCATCAAGGAAGCCAATGGCGGCGAACACACGCCCGTCGTTCAGCTTCACCTTCGCTATGGCATGATCCTGTTCATCGCTTCGGAAGTGATGTTCTTCGTCGGCTGGTTCTGGGCGTGGTTCGATTTCGCGCTCTTCCCCTCGAGCGTCGAAGCGGTCGGCGGTCAGTGGCCGCCCAAGGGCATGGAAGTGCTGAACGCGTTCGAACTGCCGCTGCTCAACACCTTCATCCTGCTGCTTTCGGGCACCACCGTCACCTGGGCGCACCATGCGCTGATCCATGGCGATCGCGACGGCCTGAAAAAGGGTCTGTGGCTGACGATCATCCTCGGCATGATCTTCTCCTCGATCCAGGCATATGAATATATCCACGCCCCCTTCCCGTTCGCCGCGGCCAGCGAAGGCGGATCGAGCTATGGCGGCGCCTTCTACATGGCGACCGGCTTCCACGGCTTCCACGTGCTTGTCGGCACGATCTTCCTGATCGTGAACCTGATCCGCGCATATCGGGGCGACTTCACGCCGCGCCAG
This sequence comes from Stakelama portus, assembly GCF_003171655.1. Taxonomy (GTDB): domain Bacteria; phylum Pseudomonadota; class Alphaproteobacteria; order Sphingomonadales; family Sphingomonadaceae; genus Sphingomonas; species Sphingomonas portus. The sequence goes on from NZ_QFZL01000003.1 coordinate 44,933, forward strand.
CATTTCGGCTTCGAAGCCGCTGCCTGGTACTGGCATTTCGTCGACGTGGTATGGCTCTTCCTCTTCGTCTCCATCTATGTGTGGGGCAGCTGGGGCGCCCCGGTCCACGGTGTCTGATCCGCAACCGAAAACACCGGAGCCGGCACCTGTCGACTCCGGTACCAAAGGCAGTTGCCCGCGCTGCGGCGCGGGCACGCTTTTTTCCGGTCCGGTAAAATTCGCCGATCGCTGCAGCGAATGCGGGCTCGATTTCACGCAGTTCAATGTCGGTGACGGCCCGGTCGTTTTTCTGACGCTCGGCATCGGCGCATTCGTCACCATCCTGGCGGTCGTCGTCGAACTCAGCTTCTCGCCGCCCTTCTGGGTGCATGCGGCGCTGTGGATTCCGCTGACGCTGATCCTGGTGGTCGTCACGCTGCGTTTCGCCAAGGGGCTGCTGCTCGCCCTCGAATACCGCAACAAGGCGGCCGAGGGGCGCATCGCGCGCGACGAATAATGCCGCGTCTCCCGATCCTCCCCACCCTGCTTGTCGCGCTTGCGGTCGCGGCGATGATCGCGCTCGGCATCTGGCAACTCGATCGGCGCGACTGGAAGCTGGGACTGATCGAACGCTATTCGGGCAATCTGGAAAAGCCCGAAATCGCCTTTCCCCGGCCGCCCGTCGGCGAACGCTATCTCTTCCGCCGCGCGCATGGCTTTTGCCTGCGCACCACCGGGTGGCAAACGCGCGCGGGCCACAGCGTCGATGGCACGACCGGCTATCGTCAGATCGCCGAATGCGCGACCGGCGGCGCCGAAGGGCCGGTGCTGCTTGTCGATATGGGCGTTACCAGCGATCCCAAGGCGCAACCGCAATGGCGCGGAGGCCCGGTGCGGGGCGTGATCGGCGCGGCGCCGGGCAGCGAATCGGTAATCGGATCGGCGCTTTCGGGAAAGAGCGCGCCGATATTGCTGATGCTGGTTTCCGATACCCCGGCGCCGGGGCTGCAGGCGACTCAGCCGCCCGATCCGGCCAGCCTGCCCAACAATCACCTCGCCTATGCCGTGCAGTGGTTCCTGTTCGCCGCAGTCGCCGTCATCATCTATCTGCTGGCATTGCGCCGCCGACAGCGTCGGGCTGAAACGCCTGACGAGGCCGCACCCAAGTCCTAGGCCGTGAACCCATAAGCGGCGCCGTCGAGGTTTGAGGCAAAATGGCTCAGCGCAAGGAGGCAGGGCGCAGGAATATGGCGATATTTCAAGCTCTGCCGACGCAGCGCCGGGCCATTTTGGTCAAATCCCTTCGGGACGCCGGAATGGCTTCCATCTCGGCCCAAAACGGCCTTGAAAGGGCGCCCAGCCCTCCCGGCGGCCGCTTTGGCCCGATATGTTCGCCATTCCAGCGCCTCGGCGGTGTCGTTTATGGGTTCACGACCTAGTTTCTTGCCGCATGGCGCCCCCGCCGCTAAGCGATCGCCCACCATGCGCTATCAGAGCACCAGAGGCGCCGCGCCAACGCTCGGCTTTCGTGACGTCACGCTGACCGGCCTGGCGGCCGATGGCGGACTCTATGTTCCCGAAACCTGGCCGTCCTTCGCCGCCGCCGACATCGCCGCGTTGCGCGGCCTCAGCTATGTCGAAACCGCCGTCCGGGTGATGCTGCCCTTTGTCGGCGAGGATCTGACCGAGGATGAGCTGCGCGACCTGTGCACGCGTGCCTATGGCCGCTTCGCCCATGCCGCGGTGACGCCGCTCGTCCAGCTCGATCGGCAACAATGGCTGCTCGAACTGTTCCACGGCCCGACGCTCGCGTTCAAGGACGTTGCGCTTCAGCTGCTTGGCCGTTTCTTTGAAAAATTCCTCAAGGGCAGCGACGCCCACCTGACCATCGTCGGTGCGACATCGGGCGATACCGGCAGTGCCGCGATCGATGCCGTTGCCGGGCGCGAAGGCGTCGACATCTTCATGCTCCACCCCAAGGGGCGCGTCAGCGACGTGCAGCGCCGCCAGATGACGACGGTGCTGGCGCCCAACGTCCATAATATCGCGATCGAAGGCAGTTTCGACGACGCGCAGGCGCTGGTGAAGGCGATGTTCAACGATCCCGGCTTTTCGGGACGGTTCCAGCTGTCGGCGGTCAATTCGATCAACTGGGCGCGGCTGATGGCGCAGGTGGTTTATTATTTCTACGCCGCCGTCCGGCTGGGCGCGCCCGAGCGCGAAGTCGCCTTTTCGGTCCCGACCGGCAATTTCGGCGACGTCTTCGCCGGCTATGTCGCGGCAAGGATGGGGCTGCCGGTCGCAAAGCTGATCGTCGCGACCAACGTCAACGACATTCTCCACCGCGCATTGTCGAGCGGCGATTATTCGACCGGCACGGTGACGCCCACCGCCGCGCCGTCGATGGACATTCAGGTCAGCTCCAATTTCGAACGGCTGTTGTTCGACCTCGCCGATCGCGACGGCACCGCGATGGCGGATCAGATGCGCGGGTTCGAATCGAGCCGCGCGATGCGGCTCACCAATGCACAGCGCGAAGGCGCGTCGGCGCTGTTCGTCAGTGACCGGGTGGAGCCCGCGCATATGAGCGAAGCGATGCGCTGGGCCGCGTCCGAAGCGGGCAATGTGATCGATCCGCACACCGCGATCGGCCTTGCCGCCGCGCGCCGCGCCGATATCGACCCGGCCATTCCGATCGTGACGCTGGCGACGGCGCATCCGGCGAAATTCCCCGAAGCGGTCGAACGCGCCACCGGCAGCCGCGCGTCGCTGCCCGGTCGGGTCGGCGACCTGTTCGAGCGACAGGAACGCTATGACGTGCTGCCCGGCACGTTCGAAGCGGTCACCGAATATATCGCCGCCCGCGCGGTGCCGAAAAGCTAAGGACAAGCCATTTGGGCTGAGCCTGTCGAAGCCCTGTTCTTCTTGTCGATCCGGCCACAGGAAGAACTGCCTTTCGACAAGCTCAGGGCAAACGGGCATTGGAGCGACGATGCAACTGGTCACCCTCACCGGCGAACCCTGGGCCGATTATGGCCTGATCGATTGCGGCAATGGTCGCAAGCTCGAACGCTATGGCGACTATCGCTTCATCCGCCCCGAACCGCAGGCGATGTGGGCGCCGGCGAGCGACGACTGGGACGCGCATGCCGAATTCGTCCCCGGATCGGACGAGGATGGCGGCGGCCGCTGGCAATATGACAAGCCGGTTCCGCGCGAAGGATGGCCGCTGCGCTGGAAGCAAGTGACCTTCACGGCGCAGACCACGCCGTTCCGCCACCTCGGCTTTTTCCCGGACATGGTACCGGTATGGGACTGGATGCGCGACCGGCTGGAAGGCGCGCAGGAACCCGAATGCATGAACCTGTTCGGCTATACCGGGGTCGGCACGCTGGCGCTGTCGGCGGCGGGCGCGAAAGTGACGCATGTCGATGCGTCGAAAAAGTCCGTGGCCGAGGGCAAGGCCAATGCCGCGCTGTCGGGCATGGAGGATAATCCGATCCGCTGGATGATCGATGACGCCGGCAAATTCACGGCCCGCGAAGGTCGCCGCGGCCGGCGCTATGACGGGATCATCCTCGATCCGCCCAAATGGGGCCGCGGACCCAATGGCGAGGTGTGGAAGCTTGAGGAAGGGCTGCCGCAGCTGATCGCCGATTGCCGGGCGCTGCTCGACGAAAATTCGCGCTTCCTGTTCCTCACCGTCTATGCCGTGCGCATGTCGGCGCTGGCGATCGGCGAACTGGTCCGCCAGCATTTCGCCGATCTTGGCGGCACAATCGAATGCGGCGAGCTGACCGTGCGCGAGGAATCGCGGGGGCTGTTGCTGCCCACCGCGATCTTCGCGCGCTGGAGCCGCGACTGATCAGCTTTTCACTGCCACCATCGTGAAACGCGCGGTCGCCGCATCGCGCCGTTCCCCGGTCAGCAGGTCTTCGGCGATCAGATCGACCGAAACGAGCACCGAATCGATCCCCGCCATGCGGACGCGCGCGACCAGCTCGACCATTTCCGCTTCGCGCACGGGCGATGTGAAATCGATGCGGTCGGAAGCCGCCATGCCCATTACGGCGCGCGCATGCCGTGTCGCCGCGATGAACGCCGCCCGCCCCATCATCTGAAGCGCGTCGCCGCCATAGAGCGTGCCGTAATGGTTGGTCTGCGGCGGAAACACCATGTCGACGATGCGCAACGTGTCGGGCTCTTCGGGCAAGGTCGCGTCGCGCAGCGGCGGCAGCGGCGCGTCGCCATCGGTCGCGACCAGCGTGAACAGGCCACAGGTGCACAGCCGTCGCTCGCCGGTCAGCGGCGCTTCGGCCTCCAGCGATACTTCGACGTCGAGCGACTTGCGCCCGACACGCACCACCCGGCCCGAAACCTCGACCATATCGCCCAGCAGCGCGGGCGCGGCGAAATCGATCCGGTCCGACGCCGCCGTGACGAATGTGCGACGCCCATGGCGCGTTGCGGCCAGAAAGGCGATCTTGTCCATATGGGCGAGCGCGGCGCCGCCGAACAATGTGCCATGATGATTGGTATCGCCGGGATAGACCATGTCGATCAGCCGCACTGCGGCAAGCGGCGACGCTTCGTAGATCATTGTGCAACCCTTTATTGTTCCGGTCGGGACAACAGGGCGGACACACCTGACCGCGGCGCACAGGCACCGCCGAAACGCGGCCCGACCGGACACCCCGCCGGTGGTCGTTATTGCGTCGCAGGCAGGTCTCCTGGCTCGCGGTTTCTCGCCCGGTCACGCCTTCCCGGCTTTACGCCAGTGGCATGCAGTGACCTGGGCCTGCCGCTTACAGTTGCGGGGGCAGCGCCGGATTTGCGAGCGGACCCGCGCACCGGCTTCCCATCTTCGCTTCGGCATGACCGAAGAACCTGTGACCCGCCCGCGTTCGCAGTGACCCGTGGCGCTGTCAAGAAACATATAAAGAATTCTTTATATCAATGGATGCGCTCGGGGTTGTGGCTTTCCCGGCTGCCGCGCTGCTCGCTCCCAAGAAGAAGATTATCTCACGCAAAGGCGCGAAGGCACGAAGAGAAGAAAACAGGAATTTTGCAGCGAAGCTGCGACTCTTCTCACTTCTGCTTCTTTGTGCCTTCGTGCCTTTGCGTGAGAAAAAACCGTCTAACTCCGCCCCATCCGGATCGCCGCGCCAGCGACAAAGGGGCAACCGGCAACGAGCAACAGCGAAACCGCGCCGAGCAGCTTGAGCGCGCTCGCCTGCCCGTCGATCGATCCGGCTCCGAAGATCAGCAGCGGCACCGCAAAGGGCAGCATCACCAGCCCCGCCAGCGCGCCGGCGCCGCGCAGCCCCGCAACCAGCGCCGCAGTCGCCACGCCCAACGCCGCCAGCCCCGGCGTACCGATCGCCAGCGCGACCAGCAGCTGGCCCAGCTGATCCCCCGACAGGTTGAGCAATGCCGCCGCGACCACCGTCGCCGCGAGCAAGGGTGGCGCAAAGCCCAGCCAATGCCCCGCCATCTTCGCCGCGGCGACCATCGCGTCGGTAATCCCGCGCACGGCATATTGATCGAGCACGCCGGCTTCCTGATCGGGCGCGACCAGCCGCTCGACCGGCAACAGTGCCGCGAGCAACGCAGCCGCCCAGATCACCCCGCCGCCGACCCGCGCCAGCAACTTGCCGTCGGGACCGATCGCAAAGGGAAACAGGATCGCGACCAGCAGGAAGAACGCGACCGGAAAGACCAGCCCGCCCGAACTCCATGCGCGCCGCAATTCGCGCCAGGCGATCGCCGTGAAGGCGCTCATGCCTCACCCTCCCCAAAACCCGGCCGGGCCGAGCCTGACGAAGCCCTGTTCTGCGTCTTTCCTGCGCCGGAAGCAGAGGAAGAGCCGCACTTCGACAAGTTCAGTGCGAACGGAATTGGCCGAGGCAAGGTCACGATCCCAGCTCCAGCGTCTTCACATCCGTCAGCGCGAGCGGCAGATGCGTCGCGACGAGCGCGATCCCGCCGGCCTGCCGATGCGCCGCGATCAGCGCCTCGAGCACCGCGACCGACGCGATATCGAGCCCGTTGGCCGGTTCGTCGAGCAGCCAGACCGGCGCGCCGCTCGCCACCACCCGCGCCAGCGCCGCGCGCCGTCGCTGGCCGGTCGACAGCAACCGCACCGGCACCGGCGCAAGATCGGTCAGGCCGACTGCCGCCAGCGCCGCGCCCACCGCTTCGCCGCGCCCGTCGAGCCGCGCCCAATATCCCAGCGCATCGGCAAGCGCGCGTTCGGGATCGAGCGCGGCGTTTTCCGCCATCAGCGCGCGTGCGCCTTCGCACGCCACCTGTCCCGCCGCCGGAGCCAGCAGCCCCGCGACCATGCGGATCAGGCTGGATTTTCCCGCGCCATTGGGCCCGGTGACCAAAGCCGCCTCACCCGGCCCAAGCGCCAGCGAAACGCCGGTGAACAGCATCCGCCCGCCGCGAAAACAGGCAAGATCGGTCAGGGTCAGGCGCGCAGCCGCGCTCAATCCGCCGAATCCTCAAGCAAATGCATGTCATCGTCGGACAGGCCGAAATGATGCCCCACTTCATGCACCACGACATGATTGACCATTTCCGCCGCCGACACGCCATCGCGATCGGCTTCGGCGAGCATCGGCTGGCGGAACAGGCGGATCATGTCAGGCAACCCGCCGCTGTCGAAACTCGACTTCTCACCGATCGGACGCCCGTGATACAGGCCCAGCAGGCCCCAGGGACTGGCGATTTCCATCCGGTCGAGCGTTTCGCGATCGGCGAACTCCTCGACAATCAGCACCACATTCCCCAGATGCGATGCGAAGGGTTCGGGAATGCGCGCCAGCGCGGCACGCGCGAGCCGTTCGATTGCATCGGCATCGGGGTGATGGGGCTGGCCGGTCATGGTTCAGCCCATAAGCCGCGCAGCGAACCAACGGCAAGGAGTGAAAGATGGTCGACCAACTCAACGACAAGGCGCGACAGAACGCGCTGGCAGAGCTTGGCCAGTGGATTCACGATGCCGAACGCGATGCGATCAGCCGCCGTTTCACCTTCGCCGATTTCTCCGAAGCCTTTGCCTTCATGACGCGCGTCGCGCTGCTCGCGGAAAAGGCCGATCATCATCCCGAATGGTCGAACGTCTATAATCGCGTCGATATCGCGCTGACGACGCATGACGCCGCCGGCCTTTCGGAACGCGACGTGGCGATGGCAAAGGCGATCGAGGCCTTGCTGGCCGACCGATAGGCAGTGCCTAACGGCGCAGCCCGCGCGAGCGCAACTGCTTGCGAACGCGGTTGGGAAAGAAGCGCGCGCCGAATTGCAACCGCCGGGCGGTCTTGCCGACAATGATGTGCAGCGTGTCGCCATGCACTGCCTGCCACACGGTTTCGGCGACATCCTCCACCGGCGTGAATTCCAGCCCCAGCGAACGCACCTGATCGCGCACCTGGCGGTTCGAACCCGTGATCGTTTCGTCGAGCAATGGCGTGTCGATAAAGCTCGGCATCAGGCACGCGACGCGGATGCCGTCCTTCGCCCATTCGGCGTCGAGCGATTCGGAAAGGCCGCGCACGCCCGCCTTGGTCGCCGAATAGATCGCTGCGTTCGCCGAACCCCAGATGCCCGCCGCCGAAGCGGTGTTGAGCAGGCACGCACCCGGCGTAGCCTTCAAATACCGATAGCCGACATGCGCGCCATGAACGACGCCCATCAGATTGATCGCGACGATCCGTTCCAGCTCGGCCGGGTCGGTCTGCGCGAACGGGCCGGAAACCGCGATCCCGGCATTGTTCATCAGCACATCGATTCGCCCGCCGGTGATCGCCGTGAATTCCGCAAGCGTCGCTTCCCACGCCGCGCGGTCGCGCACGTCCATGACATGCGTGCTCGCCTTGCCCTCCGGCAGCAGCGCCGCAGTTTCGGCCAGCCCGGCGGCATTCACATCGGCCAGCCCGACATGCCAGCCTTCGCGTGCGAAACGCTGCGCCACTGCGCGGCCGATGCCCGATCCGCCGCCGGTGATGAAGATCGCCTTTGCCTGTTCGTCCACTTTGCCTCTCCCCGGTGCTTTTGACCTTTGCACCCTCATCCTCCACAATCGGTCCGGATGCCAGAGCCCGCGCGCAGCCTCGGCCAGTCGGTCGCCTTTGACCGACTCTCCAAAACCTATCCCGGCGGCACCACCGCCGTCGGCAGCGTGACGCTGGAAATCGCGGCGGGCAGCTTCGTCGCGCTGGTCGGTGCATCGGGTTCGGGCAAATCGACCTTGCTCAAGATGATCAACCGGCTGATCGATCCCAGCGACGGCATGGTGACGATCGGCGATACGCCGGTCGGCGACACCCCGCCCTATGCGCTGCGCCGCCGGATCGGCTATGTCTTTCAGAATATCGGCCTGTTCCCGCACATGACCGTCGGCGAAAATGTCGCGATCGGCCTGCGCCTGCGCGGCGAAAGCGATACCGGCGATCGCGTCGCCGAACTGCTCGACCTGGTCGAGCTTCCCGCCGATTTCGCCGGCCGCATGCCCGAACAATTGTCGGGCGGACAGCGTCAGCGGGTCGGCGTCGCACGCGCGCTGGCGACCCGGCCGGGGCTGATGCTGATGGACGAACCGTTCGGCGCGCTCGATCCGGTGACGCGCGACAGCCTGGGCAACGCCATCCGCGCGATTCACGACCGGCTGGGCCTGACCACCATCATGGTGACGCACGATATGGCCGAGGCATTGCTGCTCGCCGATCGCGTGCTGGTCATGTCTGCGGGGCAGATCGTCGCCGACGCCACGCCGCAGGAACTGGTCGCGGGCAAGGGTGGCGAGGAAGCCGACGCGCTCGTCGCGATCCCGCGCGAACAGGCGCATCGCCTCGCCGCACTGGAGGGGAAATGAGCGCCGCCTGGTCGCGCGTGCCGGATCTGCTGGCGCAGCATCTCCTCCTGTCCTTTTCGGCGCTGCTGGTCGGATTGCTGGTCAGCCTCGGCCTGATCATCTGGTCGGCACGCAGCGCGACCGTGGCGCGGATCGCGCTGGGCTTTGCCAGTCTGGTCCAGACGATCCCGTCGCTGGCGCTGCTCGCACTCTTCTATCCGATCCTGCTGTGGATGCGCTCGATCGTCGGCGACGGGCTGCCTGCGCTGGGTTTTCTCCCCTCGCTGCTCGCGCTGTCGCTCTATGCGATCCTGCCGATCCTGCGAAACGGCGTGACCGGGCTCGCCAATCTCGACCCGGCGGTGCGCGAAGCCGCAGACGGCGTCGGCATGACGCCGCGCCAGCGGCTGCTGATGGTCGAAGCGCCCTTGGTCGCGCCGGTGCTGATGGCGGGGATTCGCACATCGGCGGTATGGGTGATCGGCGCGGCAACGCTGTCCACCACGGTCGGCCAGCCGAGCCTTGGCGACCTGATCTTCACCGGCTTGCAGACACAGAACTGGACGCTGGTGCTGGCCGGCTGCATCGCCTCGGCGCTGTTCGCGCTCGGCGTCGATGCGCTGCTCGGCCTTGCCGAACATGGCATCCGGGTGCGCAGGCGCTGGATGGCGTTCGGCAGCCTTGGCGTGTTGCTCGCCGGGGTGCTGATCGCGCTGGTGCCGATGCTCCCAACCGGTCAGAAGACCGTCGTGATCGGCGCCAAGGGCTTTTCCGAACAGTTCATTCTCGCCCGGATGATCGGCCACCGGCTGGAAGCGCAGGGCTATCATGTCGAATATCGCGAAGGGCTGGGTTCGGCGGTCGTGTTCGGTGCACTCACGTCCAACGATATCGACGTCTATGTCGATTATTCGGGCACGGTCTGGACCAATTACATGCACCGCGAGGACGTGCCCCCGCGCCCCGAAATCGTCGAGGGCGTGCGGCAATGGGCGGCATCGCAACATGGCGTCACGATGCTCGGCGCGCTGGGGTTCGAAAACACCTATGCCTTTGCGATGCGCGGGGACGATGCGGCGCGGCGCGGCATTACGCGCATCAGCGACTTGCGCGCAGTCGCGCCCGAAATGGCGCTCGGCACCGATCTCGAATTTCTCGAACGCCCCGAATGGGCGGCGGTGGAACGCGCCTATCGCCTGAAATTCCGCGATGCCCGCCCCTATAACCCGACCTTCATGTACCGCGCGATCGCCAGCGGAAAGGCCGATGTCATCACGGCCTTTTCCTCCGACGGGCGGATCGCGGCACAGCATCTCAAAGTGCTCGAGGATGATCGCGGCGCGATTCCCGGCTATGACGCGATCCTGCTGATCGCCCCGAAACATGCCGACGACGCGGCATTCGCCACCGCGCTGAAGCCGCTGATCGGCGCGATCCCGGTCGATGCGATGCGCCAGGCCAATTACATGGTCGACCGCGAGGCGGACAAGAAGTCGCCCGAATTCGCCGCGCGCTGGCTGGAGGACAGGCTGGGGCTGACACCTTAGGCTCTGCCCTGATTAGCTTGAACCGTTTGGCCTGAGTAGCCATTGAGCTTGTCGAAATGGCGTATCGAAGGGCCCTTCGATACGGGTCTTCGTCAGGCTCAGCCCCACTCAGGGCGAACGGAAAGTAATTCCGTCTAAATAGGCCAGACTCTAGGCTTATTCGGTTCCGTTCGTGTCGAGCGAAGTCGCGACACGCTCTCCCGGCGCCCGCCGCACGTCCCTCGACTGCGCTCGGGACGAACGGGTCGCGGCGGGAAGCTACCTCACCCGACCCAGCGCCAGATGCCCGCCGCCCAGCCGGCGAGCGGCATATGCGCCCAGGTAGCTGCGAGCCACAGCACCAGCGCACCGATCCATACCATCGCATTGGGCCATGCCGCCGCCGCCTGTGCGCGGCCATTGGCGATCGCGGCAAAGGGCAGATAGCTCGTCACGCTCTGCCAGCGCGGCCAGAATTCGGGTTGCAGCCGCCGCTTCTTGGCGTCCTGCAACGCCGCGCCGACCAGCGCGAGAACCAGGATCGCCGCCGTCAGCACCAGATTGGCGGGGATCGGAAAGACCAGCGCATGGACCAGCGCCCACAGCGCGAACGCCCACATCATCGGATGCCGGGTGATCGCGAACACGCCGCGCGGGCTGGGCACCGCCTTTGGCTTTCCGGTCGGATCGGGCAGCGCCGGATTGCCGAACAGCGACCCGATAAACAGGATCGATGCCAGCAGCATGACAACCGTGCCGATGCCCCAAAGCATGTCGCCGACGGCCCAGAGCGGCGCCTGCGGCGGCATCGCGGCATAGGCATGCGCCATGCCGGCAAGCGTGATCAGGGCAACCAGCGAATAGACGCCGAGAAACCCCGTTTCGCCGATCGCCGAAACGATCGGCCTTCGTAGCGGATGGGAAAGGAGGAAATGCGTTCCGACGAAAGCGATGCTCATTACGATCAGAAACGACATTTCCCCCTCCCCTGTGGCTTAGTGGCGCGTCTCACCCGCAGTGTTGAAGCCCGCGGCAGCCGGTTCGGCGAGCTCGGGCTCGCCCGCCATCTCGTCGTCCTTCAGCGTGTCGAGATGCATCAGCTTCTTGACGAAGGGCGATACGACCAGCACCGCGACCCCGATCGCGGTCGCACCCCAGCCCACTGTCTGCCAGACCTGCAGATACAGTTCCTTGGCCGCTTCGCCGCCTTCGGCACCTTCGGCACCGGCAAGCGCCGAAATCTGACCCGCGACGAAATTGCCGCCGGCAGTCGCAAAGAACCAGCCGCCCATGATCAGCCCCGCCATATGCCATGGCGCCAGCCGGTTCATCGCCGACAGCCCCACGGGCGACAGCGAAAGCTCACCCATGGTGTGGAGCAGATACAGCGCGACGATCAGCCACATCGAGGTCTGGACGTTGAGGCCCATCGCCGTCGCGCCATAGGTGAGGACCAGAAAGCCCACGCCGACGCCGACGATGCCAAGGCCGAATTTGGCCGGGGTCGAGGGTTCGACGCCCCTGCGTCCCAGCGACGTCCACATCCACGCAAAGACCGGGCCGAGCAGGATGATGAAGGCCGAATTGACCGACTGGAACCAGGTCGCCGGAACTTCCCAGCCAAAGATCATGCGGTCGACATAGCGATCGGTATAGAGATTCACCGATGCGCCGGCCTGTTCGAACAGGCCCCAGAACACCGGCTGAAGCACCAGCAGGAAGATGATCACCAGAATGCGGTCGCGTTCGTGCCGGTTGAGCTTGGTGAAGGCGATATAGGCGATATAGCCGAGCAGCGCCGCGCCAAAGATCAGCAGCAGCCAGCCGACCACCGATGTGAGCTGGATCAGCACCCACAGCACGCCGACCGCCGCCAGTCCGGCAAGGTAGAGCAGCCATTCGCGCGGAACGCCGACGACCTTTTCCTTCAGAAGCGCCGGATTATGCGCCTCGCCCTTGCCGAGCAGCAGGGGTTTGCCGAGCACGAACACGATCAGGCCGAGCAGCATGCCCACGCCCGCCGCGCCAAAGCCGTAGGACCAGCCGTAACGCTCGCCCAGATAGCCCGCGATCAGCACGCCGATGAACGAACCCAGGTTAATCCCCATGTAGAAGATCGTGTAGGCGCCGTCGCGACGCACGTCCGTCTTGGGATATAGCTGGCCGACAATGACCGAGATATTCCCCTTGAGGAAGCCCGAGCCGACGATGATGAACGACAGGGCGAGCCAGAAGATGTTGATCGTCGGATCGCCCTGACCGCCCGCGCCTTCGAACGCCATCAGGAAATGGCCCGCGGTCAGCACCACCGCGCCGAACATCGTCGCCTTGCGTTGCCCCAGATATTTGTCGGCAAGCCAGCCGCCGAGCACCGGCGTGATATAGACCAGCGAGGTATAGGCACCATAGATGACCGAGGCATCGCCATCGGAAAACAGCCAGTGTTTGGTGAGATAGAAGATGAGCAGCGCACGCATCCCGTAATAGGAAAAGCGCTCCCACATCTCGGCGAAGAACAGGATATAAAGGCCGAGCGGATGACCCAGAAAGGTCTTTTCGGCCGCAGTGGCGGAGGTTGCCATCAGGCGTTCAGCTCCCAATTACGTCGGATGGCGGCATGCCGCCAGGATGGCGCGCAGCCTAACGGCGAAATTCGCGCTGTGAAGCCCGGTTGTTGGCACGGCATGCCGCTGATAGTGCAGCGAAATGGATTTCAACGATCGTTCCACGCCGCTTTCGCTGCTGCGTACCCGCCGTTCGGGCAAGCCGCGCGACCTGGTCGCGCCGGGCCCGTCGCCGGCACAGCTTCTGGAAATGGCGGCAATCGCCGCGCGCACGCCCGACCATGGCAAGCTTGCGCCATGGCGGTTCGTGATCGTCCCCGACGATGCCCGCGCGGCGCTTGCCGACGCGATGGTCGCCGCCCAGCGCGCCGACAAACCCGATTGCACGCCACGCGACGATGATACCGCGCGGCAATTCGCGTTACAGGCCCCTTCACTGGTCGTCGTGCTCTTCTCTCCCGTGCCCGAACACAAGATTCCGATATGGGAACAGCAATTGTCGGCGGGCGCGGCGTGCATGAACCTGCTCCACGCCGCGCATGCGATGGGCTTTGCCGGCGGATGGCTGACCGGATGGGCCGCCTATTCGGATCGGGTGCGCGACCTGTTCGGCACGGCGCCCGAGCAGGTGGCGGGATTCGTCTTCCTCGGCACGCCGGCGCGCGAGCTGCAGGAGCGGCCGCGCGGTATCACGGATCGAACCGTCACCCTCTGGAGTTCTACGGGGGTGGACTAACCCCTCAATTGGTGTATTAAAGCAGCATGACAGCCCTTGAGCACGATGATTCGCCAGTTTACTTGAAACTGCGTGCGATTATTGCGGCAGCGATCCTGCGCGGGCAATATCGTGCGGGAGACCAGCTTCCTTCGGTCCGCGCGCTGGCCGCCGAACATGGCGCCAATCCGCTCACCGTGGCCAAGGCCTATCAGAGTTTTCAGGACGATGACTATGTCGAAGTACGCCGCGGCGTGGGCATGTTCATCCTGCCGGGCGCAGTCGAACGGTTGCGCGTTGCAGAGCGCGAGCGCTTCCTGAACGGCTATTGGCCCAAGGTGCGCGATCACATCGCGCTGCTCGGGCTCGACGCCCGCGAATTGTTCGACAACGAACTGGCCTGATTGCGCGCGTCGCGTTCGCGGCGGCCGTTTCAACCCGATCGCGACAGGCGCACTTCCTGCTGACGGCCGGGTCGCTGAGGGTCAGGCCGACTCGCGCTGCGACGGTGTCGGCACCGCCGCTGCATCATTGCCCGCACCCAATGCGCGTTCGGCTTCCGCCATATAATCGCGCGTGATCGGCAAGCCAGTCCGCGAGCGCGAGAACTGAAGCTGGTAATTCACCATCCCGCCCTCGGCAAAGCTGACATAGGAGCCGGCGAGGTAGAAGATCCACATGCGATAGAAGCGCTCGTCATACAGATCGACGATGGCGTCCTTCGCCGCGACGCAGCGATCATACCATTGCTTGAGCGTATAGGCATAATGGAGGCGCAGCACTTCCAGATCGGTCATGAACATGCGCATCCCCTCATATCCCTGCGCGATTTCGGACAGCGCGGGGATATAGCCGCCGGGGAAGATATATTTGGCGGTGAAGGCGTCGGTGACGCCCGGTCGCCCCGCCCTGCCGATCGTATGGATCAGCATCACGCCTTCGGGCGTCAGCAGCTCGCGGCATTTGGCGAAGAAGGTGCGATATTGCGGCGTGCCGACATGTTCGAACATGCCGACCGACACGATCCGGTCGAACGGACCGGCAATGTCGCGATAATCGATCAGTTCGAACCGGACATGATCGGCAACCCCCGCTTCGGCGGCGCGGCGGCGGGCGACCTTCAGCTGTTCTTCGGACAGGGTGATGCCGGTGACATCGGCGCCGGTCTTGCGATGGATATACAGCGCCATCCCGCCCCAGCCGCAGCCGATATCGAGCACGCGCATCCCCGGCGCGATCGCCAGCTTGGCAACGATATGCGCTTTCTTGTCGATCTGCGCCCGTTCGAGCGTTTCGGTTTCGGGGTCGGTCCAATAGGCGCAGCTATATTGGCGGTCGGCATCCAGAAACAGATCGTAGAGCCGGTCCGACAGATCGTAATGATGCGCGACGTTGCGCTTCGAACGGCGGCGCTGATTCACGCGGCCGATCCGGTGCGACACGCCCAGGATCGCACGCTGGAGCGGTCCGGGTTCGAGGACCGGTCGCCCTTCTTCCCAGCGCGTATTGCGCGACACGATCGAAAGCAGGCCGAGAATATCGCCCTGTTCGAAGGTCAGCCCCCCGTTCATGAAGCTTTCGGCTGCGCCCAGACTGGGGTCGCGCGCGATCGCTGCGGCGACGCCCTTGCCCATATGGATGGTGACGGGAGCGAGGTCGGGATCGGGTGCGCCGAATGTCCGCCGACTGCCATCGGCGTGGATAACGGTCAGCTCGCCGCGTTTGATCGTGCGCCCCAGAATACGGTCGATCAGAGCCATAGGCTGCAGTTAAGGACAAATACCTAGCCGCGCCATAGCGATTCCACGATTTTTGCGATCGATTGAATCGATCAGATGCCGGCATACCAGTCGTAATCGGCGACATCTTCCCAAAAGCCGCCCTTGCCGCGCCCGATGTTCGAAAGGCTCGCGACCGCTTCGATGCCCATCACATATTTCGCCTGCTTGTATCCCAGCTGGCGTTCGACGCGCAGCCGCACCGGCGCGCCATGGCCGATCGACAACAGCCGGTCGTTCATCGCCCAGGCAAGGATGGTCTGCGGATGGAAGGCATCGATCAGGTCGATCGATTCATAATAGGCCGTCGATCCGTGCCGGTCGGCGCAATGGAAGACGATATAATTCGCATCCTCGCGCAACCCCGCAAGGTCGAGCAGATGCGACAGGCGTGGCCCCTGCCATTTGCCGATCGCGCTCCACCCCTCGACGCAATCGTGGCGCGTGATCTGCGCGCGCTGCGGCAATGCGCGCAGCTGTGCCAGGCTGACCGACAAGGGGCGGCGGACCAGACCGCGCACCTGCAGCCGCCAGTCGCGAAACCCGTCCGCGGCCAGCGCACGATATTCGTCGGTTCCCGGATTGGTCGCGCCATTGGTGCGAAAGCGCGGGCTCATCTGGTCGGGGCGATATTCGGGCGCGAGCGCGTCGCGCCCCTGCAATCTGCGTTGCAGCGTCCGGTGAAAATCCTCGCCCTGAAACAACAGCGCCTTCGCCGTTTCGTTACGCCCGACTGCGTCGCACCCGGTGAGCAGCGCACCCGCACCGGTGACGAGCCCCGCCGTGACGGCGCGGCGGGATATCAGGCGGCTCATTCCCCGTCTCCTTCGGGCACGCGCCAGCGGCCGGTGATCATCGAACGCACTTCGTTGAACGGCCCGGCCAGGATCACCAAAGTCAGATGGACGATGATGAACAACGTGATCAGCGATGCGCAGATGAAATGCACCGATCGCGCCGATTGCCGCCCGCCGAATATATCGAGCAGCCATGGCCAGGCCGCATCCATCCCCGGCGACAGCGCCAGCCCGGTGAAGATCATCAGCGGGATCAGCAGAAAGATCACCCCGACATAGCTGAGCTTTTGAAAGACATTATAGCGGTCGGGATGCGCCGGATCGTGGAAGCGAAAGGCGAGATGCGCGCGAAAATCATGCCACAGCGCCCGCCAGTGCAGATCGGGCAGGCGCAGCCGCAAATCGCGCTGGAAATGCCGGTTGAACAGGCTGGCGATCATGAAGGCGAGCAGTCCGAACGCAAAGACCAGCGCGAAGAACAAATGCCATCGCCGCGCCAGCGCCAGGCTGTAATAGCTGGGAATGGTGATCTGCCAGTCGCCGATGACCGGCCCGAAATCGACGAACCGCGGCAGGCTGAGCCAGGGCGTATCGAAATTGGCGCCGTAATTGCCCCAATAAAGATGCGGATGCGCGTCCGAAATCACCATGCCGCTGCCGATCAGGATGATGATCGCAACCGCATTGACCCAATGCCAGATTCGCGTTGCCAGCCGGTGCCGGAAAACGACCTGCCGCGCAGGCGCTTGGGTTATCGTCTCCCGCTGCAGTTCTTCGCTCACGCGCTGCCTCCTGTCGCTGCCCGACGATAGACGAACGCGCCGCCCCGGCCTAGGAGTTCGGGCGAGCGCGAGGGGGAAGGGATCATGGCTTCAGACAGCATCTATCTGGGTTCGGCGGGCGACGCGCAAAAGTTACTGATGCTGAAACGCGCCAATCGCCACGGGCTGATCGCGGGCGCGACCGGCACCGGCAAGACCGTGACGCTGCAGGGGATTGCCGAGGGATTTTCCGACGCCGGGGTGCCGGTGTTCGTTTCCGATGTGAAGGGCGACCTGTCGGGCCTCGGCATGGCCGGATCGCCCATGGCGAAAACGCACGAACCCTTTTCGAAGCGCGCGGCCGAAATCGGCTATACCGACTGGGCCTATCGCGCGATGCCGGTGCAATATTGGGATTTGTTCGGCGAACAGGGCCACCCGGTCCGCGCGACGCTTTCCGAAATGGGGCCGCTGCTGCTGTCGCGGCTGATGGACCTCAACGATGTTCAGGAAGGCGTGCTGACCATCGCCTTTCACCTGGCGGATGAGGAAGGGCTGCTACTGCTCGACCTCGACGATCTTCAGGCGATGCTCGCCCATTGCGCCGAGCGCGCCGACGAACTTTCGACGCGCTACGGCAATGTCAGCAAGGCCAGCGTCGGCGCGATCCAGCGCTCGCTGCTCCAGCTGCGCAGCCAGGGCGGGGCGCATTTCTTCGGCGAACCCGCGCTCGACATCGCCGATTTCCTACGCACCGATGACAACGGACGCGGCATCATCAACGTGCTCGCCGCCGACAAGCTGATGGCGAGCCCGCGGCTCTATGGCACCTTCCTGCTCTGGTTGCTCTCCGAACTGTTCGAAACGCTTCCCGAAGTCGGCGATCCGGAAAAGCCCAAACTCGTCTTCTTTTTCGATGAAGCCCATTTGCTGTTCGACGATGCGCCCAAGGCATTGTCGGAAAAGATCGAGCAGGTCGTCCGCCTGATCCGGTCGAAAGGCGTCGGCGTCTATTTCGTCACGCAAAACCCGGTCGATGTGCCCGACGATGTGTCAGGCCAGCTGGGCAATCGCGTCCAGCACGCGCTGCGCGCCTTCACGCCCAAGGAGCAAAGGGCGATCAAGGCGGCGGCGGAAACCTTTCGCGCCAATCCCGGCGTCGATGTCGTCACTGCGATCACCGAGCTGAGGGTCGGCGAGGCGTTGGTGTCGCTGCTGCAGCCCGATGGCGCGCCCGCCCCGGTCGATCGCACGCTGATCAAGCCGCCGATGAGCCGCGTCGGCCCGGTGACGCCGGAGGAACGCAAGCTGCTGATCGAAACCGATGCGGTCGGCGCCCGATACGATATGGCGATCGACCGCGAATCGGCCGAGGAAATCCTTGCCGCCAAGGCGCAGGAAGCCGCCGCTGCCGCCGCGCAGGAAAAGGCGCAGGACGAAGCCGAAAAGGCGGCCGCCGCCCGTGCGAAGGAAGAAGCACGCGCCGCCAAGGAAGCCGCCCGCCAGCAGCGCGAGGCCGATCGCGCCGCCGCCAACTCGCCCTGGGGCAAGATGGCGAACAGCGCCGCCCGCTCCGCCTCCACATCGATCGGGCGCCAGCTCGGCAATGCCGTCGGCGCCGCAATCTTCGGCAAATCAACGCGCCAGTCGCGCGCGGCGGGGCAAAAACTGGTGCGCGGCATATTGGGCGGCCTGTTCCGGGGGTAGCGGACCAACACTCGCCCCCCTTGCGCCCGTGCCCCCGCGACCGCATCTGGCCCGGCATGACCGATTTCCACAGCTACCGCCCCGCCGACGGCCACGGCCTGCCGCACGACCCGCTCAACGCCATCGTCGCGCCGCGACCGATCGGATGGGTCAGCACGCTATCGACCGAGGGCAAGCGCAACCTTGCGCCCTACAGCTTCTTCAACCTGTTCAACTATCGCCCGCCGATCATCGGCTTCTGCTCGGTGGGGTGGAAGGACAGCGTGGCGAACGCAAAGGCGACCGGCGAATTCGTCTGGAACCTCGCGACCCGCGATCTCGCCGAAGTGATGAACACCACATCGGCGATGACTGATGCCGACGAATTCGACCTTGCCGGGCTCGAAACGCATCCATCCGAAACCGTCACCCCGCCCCGCGTCGCGGCCAGCCCGGTGCATTTCGAATGCAAGGTGACGCAGATCGTCCAACTTACTGCCGCCGACGGCAGCGATATCGACAGCTGGATGGTGCTGGGCCAGGCAATGGCGATCCATATCGACAAGGCGCTGCTCGAGAACGGCATCTACCAAACCACCCGCGCCCGCCCGATCCTGCGCGGCGGCGGCCCGGCCGATTATTTCGAAGTAGGCGAGAAGTTCCTGATGCGGCGGCCGGGCTAGGGCGCGTGGACAAATTTGGCAGGGACTGAAAGGTCTGAGATGGGTGGCTTGCTGACTGGCAGGTTCGGAGCGGTGAAAAGCAGAAAGCTGCCGTTCAAATCAAGCAATCAGCCACGGCACCAGTCGGCCCCATTGCGAACATTAAGAAACCTTTTCTCGCGAGGTGCCAAGGGCAGTATCCACTACGAACCATTAAAGGATTGGGGCCGCGCGCGTGTTAAAGCAGCAAAGGGGCGAGCGGAATTCCGATGCAATTCTCAGCAATCGAACAGGAAGCTATCATACTGAGTGCTGTCATCGGCATGGTCGACGACATGGTCAATCACGCGATCTTCTGCCCGCTAGGAGAGAAACGGCACGATACTAACCTGCTTCCGCAAACCTCGGAATCTCTTAGGCTGTTCGGCACTTTGCTGCGTGATTTCCTTTCGCCGGTGAAAGCACTTGGAAGAGCCCCTATTCCCTTCGGACTGCCCAAGCCACCGGAGGGTGGCAGGGCCGTCGATCACACCAGCTTATTCTATCTTCAGCGCGTATGCGACGCCCCGCTAATCGGCAGTGATGTCGTCCAATTGGCTCGGATCGTAGGAGCGTTCAGCGATTGGCTAGAGGACTATGCAGAGGTTGAGCGCGTTTGGCTCGCAAACATTTCCATCAAGCTTGATCTGCGTATTAAGCGGATCGATTTCATCCGGATGAGCGGCGACATAGGCAAGCATAATTTTCTCCGGCTTGGCGGCCAAGCCAAGCGCTTGCAGACCATCCTCGCCGAGAATGGTGTCAAAATCGATGAGAGCCAGGCGTATAGCGCACTCCCTGATTGCTGGGATTGGTTCCACACACATTTACTTGCCTTCCATGCAAGCAATATCGCGGAGTTTCTGAACAACATTCGCTATGCGATCCGGCTTTACGTCACACCTATTGCGAAGGCGCGCTACCGGGTGACCGGTAGGATAGATGATTTCGACCTATACACGTTTGAGCGGCCCGTTGAGATCACAAATGATTTCGCTTGGGCGCGGTATTTTGACTTGCTGCAATCGTCGTTACGACAGCCAAATTTCCCACCGTTCAGCGTCTCCCGCTCCTTCAAAACGCAGTTCTGATCATAGGCCATCTAGACGGCTGCCATCCGCATTAGCCTGGACGAGCGGCGGCTTTCAGAGAAAGATAACGACCGGTGGAATTGCCCAAATTGGGGCGAAACCGGACGTTCAAGTTTGCACACACCCCCTAACCTTGCGCAGGTGTCGCAAAGGCCCAGCGCAGCGTGCCGGCGATGCCGCGCGCGGCACCGCGAAAGGCGGGTTGGGTTAGACGCAAGACGCGCAGGCCGTGCATATCGCGCGCCCAGTCGGGCAACAGATCGACCGCCGCCTGCATCACCAGCGCCTGCACCGGGGCGAGCGCGAGTTTCTGCGGCGGCTGGCGCAGCACCAGCCGCGCGACTTCGGCGCGGCGTGCGTCGGCGCGCAATTCGGGGCGGTAAATGTCGAGCAGCGCCTCCATATCGGCGCGCGTTTTGGGCACCGGATCGGCGCCCAGCGCGCGGGATACATAAGCGACTTCGGCGAAATAGGCGTCCTGATCGGCGGTGCTGATGCGCGGATCGCCATAGCGTTGCCACGCCCTCAGGAAGCTAAGCGATTCGGCCGCATGGACCCAGGCGAGCAGATGCGGATCGTCGGCGCGATAGGGGGTGCCGTCGGGCAAGGTGCCTGCCACCTGTGCATGGATGCCACGCACCCGCGCGATCGCCGCCTCGGCGCGCGCGCGTTCGGCATAGGTGGTAACGGCGATGAACCCCGCGGTGCGTCGCAGCCGCCCGTGCATATCCTGCCGGAAATTGGAAAAGTCCCACACCCCCGCCAGCGCGGCGGGATGCAGCATTTGCAGCAGCAGCGCCGATACGCCGCCGATCATCATCCCCATCACATCGCCATGGACGCGCCATGCAATCGAATCGCGCGGCAACAGCGCATCGTCGGATCGCATCACCGGGCCATCGCCCTTGGCCGCGTCATGAAAAAACGAACGCACTTCGCCGATCATCATCCGGCGCAATGCGTCCGCCGCGCTCATCCCAGCGCGGCCAGAGCTTCGCGGCTGCATGATGCCCCCGGCATCATGCCTCTTGCCGCTCCGCTTCTTCGGCCAGGCGGTCGAGCTCGGCGCGGCTCTTCTTTTCCGACGCAGTTTTCAGCTGTCCGCACGCCGCATCGATATCGCGCCCGCGCGGGGTGCGGACGGGCGCGGAAATGCCTGCTTCGAACACGATGTTGCTGAACGCCTTGATCCGGTCGGGATCGGAACATTCATACGGCGCGCCGGGCCAGGGGTTGAACGGAATCAGGTTCACCTTGGCCGGCAGCTTATATTTCCTGAGCAGCCGGACCAACTCGCGCGCATCATCGTCGCTGTCATTCTTGTCCTTGAGCATCACATATTCAAAGGTGATGCGCCGCGCATTGTTCGCGCCGGGATAATCGGCGCATGCCTGAAGCACCTGCTCGATCCCGTATTTGCGGTTGATCGGCACGATCTCGTCGCGCACTTCCTTGGTCACTGCGTGCAGCGAGACGGCAAGATTGACGCCGATCTCCTGGCCGCACCGCTCCATCTGCGGCACCACGCCCGACGTGGAAAGCGTGATGCGCCGCTTCGACAGCGCAAGCCCGTCGCCATCCATGACAAGCTTGAGCGCATCGCGGACATTGTCGAAATTATACAGCGGCTCGCCCATCCCCATCATGACGATGTTGGTCAGCATCCGCCCCTCGGGCTGGCTCGGCCATTCGCCCAGCGAATCGCGCGCCAGCATCACCTGGCCGACGATTTCGCCGACGGTCAGGTTGCGCACCAGCCGCATCGTCCCGGTATGGCAGAAACGGCAATTGAGCGTGCAGCCCACCTGACTCGACACGCACAATGTCCCCCGATCGGCATCGGGGATGAACACCATTTCATAATCCTGCGCGTCGGGCGAACGCAGCAGCCATTTGCGCGTGCCGTCGGTCGAAACCTGCGCCTCGACGACTTCGGGGCGGCTGATGACGAAGCGCGCTTCGAGCCACGGCTTCATTGCCTTCGAAATGTCGGTCATCACCGAAAAATCGGTCGCGCCGCGATTATAGATCCAGTGCCACAGCTGTTTCGCGCGCAGCTTTGCCTGTTTGGGCTCAAGCTGCGACGTTTCCAGCGCCATCCGCAGATCGTCTTTCGACAGGCCGAGCAGGTCGATGCGGCCATCGGGGCGCGGCACCGGCGTGCGCGGAACGGGCACGGGATCGATATGGCCGGGCATGGCCATGGAAAGCTGCTCAGTCTGCTGCATCGCCGCCATATAAGCGAAACCGCTGCCTTTTTCCATGGCCCCCTTCTCGCGTCCCGGCGTGCGCAAATCCCCATCGGGCTCAACATAAATTGCGCAACGGCAAGCCATGGGTTACAAATAATATATGATCTCCGACGACATCCCTCAGGATTGGGAGCGTCAGCGCGCGTTTTTGACGGTGCTGCGCGAAGGGAGCATTTCCGCCGCCGCGCGCGCATTGGGTCTGGCGCAGCCCACCGTCCGGCGGCGTATCGAGGAACTGGAGGCGCAAACCGGGGCGGCATTGTTCGATCGCTCGCCGACCGGACTGCGCCCCACCGAACTGGCGCTCGCCTTGCGCGACCATGCCGAGGCGATGGCGGCGGCATCCGCAGCGTTCCTGCGGGCGGCATCCGCCCCGCCCGGCGAAGTGGCCGGCACCGTTCGCATCTCCGCCAATGCGGTTCTGGCGGACGAAATCCTGCCGCAGCTGTTCGGCCCGCTGCTCGCCCGGCACGCGGATCTGGCGATCGAGTTTTCCACGACCGGCGACGAAGATGCGCCGCTGGCACGCGACTGCGATATTGCGGTCCGGCTGGCGCAACCCGAACAGAGCGGACTGATCGCGACACGTATCGGATCGCTGACATTGGGTCTCTACGCGCATCGCGACTATCTGAAGGCGCATTGCACGCCGCGATCGGCAGAGGCGCTTCACGATCACGTCCTGATCGGACGCTTCCCCGATGCCGCGATCTTGCGCGCCTGTTCCAGCAAAGGAATTTCAGTCGCGCCGGACCAGCCCCGGCTGCGTTTCGACACATCGTCGGGCGTCCTCGCCGCACTGCGTGCCGGACTGGGCATCGCCCTGTGCCCCGAACCGCTCGCCCGGCGCGATCCGGCGCTGGTGCCGCTGTTCACCGACAGCGCGGATCTTCAGCACGAAATCTGGCTCGCCTATCACGAGGATCTGCGCCCGCTGGCGCGCGTCCGCGCGGTGTTCGATGCACTGGCGGACGCACTGCCGATACGGGCCGGCGCCCCGCTCCAGCGGCTTGCCCCCGCCAACTGGCCCGCCGCACCGACAAGCGACTGACCGGTCAGCGACAGCCCAGCGCCGCCGCGTCGATCGCCGTCGCCGCGCCGCCCAGCGCATAGACATCGGCAAAGCTGCGACCGTTGCGCGCCGTGGTCTCGACGCTCAGGCTCCGCCCCGATCGGATCGCCGAAACGATCGCGGCATCGGTGGCCGCATCCGGCGCCCATGCGTCGCGCTCGCCCGCAATCAGCTCGAACCGCCGCTCGCCGATCGCCAGCGTCACTGCGGCATCGGGATGGCGTTCGCGGCTCAGCCGGACATGCAGCTGGTCGTGAATATGCTCGCCCGGCCAGTTGGCGATGCTGACGAACGGAAGCGGATCGCGATACCGTCCGCGCGCAGGCTCGGCGATGGCATAGCAACGATGTGGCGAGGCATCGCGAAACGCACCCCAGCTTTCGAACACGCCCAGCGATTCGCGTCCCACCACAGTCTGGGCCGCAACATTCTGGGCCGCGACCAGCGCCAGCAGCGCAAGACGGATCATCATGCCGGCGCCGCCGCGCTGGCGCCCGCGCGATGCACCAGCGTTTCGACGCCGCGCTCGATCATCACCAGCGATCCCTGCGGCAGATCGGGCGCGATCGGCGCGTCGAACTGCGGCAACACATCGATGCCGGTCATCACCCCGCGCAGCACCCGGCTCGACATGCCGTGCATCAGCACCAGCCGATCGCCCGGATCGTCGTCGGTATCGTCGAGCCAGTGCGAAACCCGCGCCGCAATGCCGTCATACCATTCGCCCCCGGGCGGTCGCGTCCGATACAGGCGCTGCTCGGCGTCGAGGAACGCCGGCTCCTCCTTCGCCAGATCGGCATAATAGCGGCCCGACCAGTCGCCCAGGCCGATCTCCACCAGCCGGTCGTCATGCCGCGCATCATGCCAGTCGAGCTCGAGATGCTCGGCAATCACCGCCAGCGTCTGCAGCGCGCGGCCTGCCGAAGAGGACCATAGGGTGAGCTTCGGCTGCGGCCCCAATATTTCGCGCAGCGCCGCGCCCATCGCATCGGCCTGGGCAAAGCCGGCTCGCGTCAGCGGCGTATGAAGATGATCCCCCTGCATCCGCCGCGCGGCGTTGAACACGGTTTCCCCGTGCCGGGCGATGAAGTCGCGTCCCCTGCGCTGCGTGCGAGCCGTCATCCGCTCTCTTTCGCCCGTGCCACGGAAAGAACGCAATCTTCTTTTTTCCGCCGCGTTTCGTTCATGTGCCCGCAAGGTGACTTATCTCAATAGCACACCCGTGGCGCCGATCGAGACGCCAGCACAACGATATCCAAGGGAGTGACCCCATTATGCGTACCATGATTCTTGCCGCGCTGGCCGCCTCGGCGCTTGCCACGCCTGCATTTGCGCAGCGGCAGGATACGCCATTCTCCGGCCCGCGCGCCGAAGCGGTGCTCGGCCTCGACATCGTCGTCGATCGCGATGCGGACGAAGGCTATAACGGCCTGCTCTACGGCGGTGCGATCGGCTATGATTACCAGACGAACGGCGTCGTGTTCGGTGTCGAAGGCGAAATCACCGGATCGACGGTCAAGGCGACTGCGACCGACGTGCTCGTTGCCGGCGACACGATGCGCTCCACCCCAGGCCGCGATCTCTATGCCGGGGTCCGCCTCGGCGGGCTCGTGACGCCCAACACGCTCGTCTATGCCAAGGGCGGCTACACCAATGCGCGCATCGATGCCGATTATACCGTCGGTGCGACCAATTTGTCGGACAGCGAAAATCTCGACGGCTATCGCCTCGGCGCGGGCGTCGAACAGCGACTGACCGGCAATGTCTATGTGAAGGGCGAATATCGCTTTTCGCACTATGGTTCGGGCAATGATTTCGATGCCAATGTGAACCGTCACCAGATTGTCGGCGGCGTCGGCATCCGCTTCTGACCCGACCCATCGCAAGCCACGCGGCGCCGCAGCATCTGTGGCAGAAATGCAACGGTTTTTGTTGTTTATCTGGCGTTCATGAAACGCTGCGGCGCCACAAGCGCTTGTGCAATCCGCCCGTGAGTTGATGCGGGCCAGTAAAGTAACGCTTCAAGGAGTTTCCAATGCGTACCCTCATGATCGCCACTGTCGCCCTTGCCGCCACCACGGCGCTTGCGACTCCCGCCGCGGCCCAGTCGTCGGATCCCACCTTCACCGGTCTGCGCGGCACCATTCTCGGCGGCTACGACGGCATTCGCCCCGGCAGCACCGAGGATTCGGACGTTGATGGCGACAACCAGACGGTCGACGGTTTCACCTATGGTTTCGATGTCGGCTATGACATGAACCTGGGCGGCGTCGTTGTCGGCGCCGAAGCCGAACTGACGGATTCGACCGGCAAGGTCGACGCCAACACCTCCGACCCCAATTATTTTGGCTATGGTGAAGTCGGCACCGGCCGCGACATCTATGTCGGCGCGCGCGTCGGCGTTCCGGTCACCCCGCGCACGCTGCTCTATGCAAAGGGCGGCTACACCAACGGCCGTCTCAACGTGCTCGCCACCGACGGCACGACCGAGCTGCGCGATCACTTCGATCTCGACGGCTGGCGCGTCGGCGCGGGCGTCGAACAGGCGATCGGCACCAACAGCTATGTGAAGCTCGAATATCGCTACAGCAACTATACCGACGCCGATTTCACGTTCGACGACGGCACGACGACGAACACGTTCGAAGTCGACACCGATCGTCACCAGGTGATGGCCGGCGTGGGCTTCCGCTTCTGATCGGAAGCGATTTGCACGAATTTGCTGTGCATGAAGGGTCGGAGCAGCTTGCTCCGGCCCTTTTTCGCGTTAGAGAAGATGAACGGCGTGCGGTATCGCGGGCAGCAACCGTGGCCGGAATAATAATGGGCACGATCCCGGGGGTTTGAAGTGATGAAGGCGACGATCGAACGCGCAACGCTGCTCAAGGGGCTTTCCCACGTCCAGTCGGTGGTCGAACGGCGTAATACGATACCGATCCTGTCGAACGTGCTGATCGAGGCACAGGCTTCGGGCACGATCCGGCTGATGGCGACCGACCTCGATCTTCAGATCGACGAAACCATCCCCGCCGCCGTCGATCAACCGGGCGCGACCACGGTTTCCGCGCACACGCTGTTCGATATCGCGCGCAAGCTGCCCGAAGGGGCGCAGGTCGAGCTTTCCGCCTCCGAAGGCCGGATTCAGGTGACGGCCGGCCGCGCCAAATTCACGCTGGCGACGCTGCCGCGCGACGATTTCCCGGTGATCGCCGAGGGCGAATTGCCGACGACGTTCGAACTGCCCGCCGAAACGCTCAAGCAGATCATCGACAAGACGCGCTTTGCGATCTCGACCGAAGAGACGCGCTATTATCTGAACGGCATCTTCCTGCACGTCGCCGACGAATCGACGCCGATGCTGCGCGCCGCCGCGACCGATGGCCACCGCCTCGCCCGCGTCACCGTGCCGCGCCCCGACGGCGCCGAATCGATGCCCGACGTGATCGTGCCGCGCAAATGCGTCGGCGAACTGCGCAAGCTGCTCGACGAAGTCGACGGATCGGTCGGCGTGTCGCTTTCGGGCAGCAAGATCCGCTTCGATCTGGGTCAGGCGATCCTGACCTCGAAACTGATCGACGGTACCTTCCCCGATTACACTCGCGTCATTCCCACCGGCAACGACAAGCTGCTCAAGCTCGATCCCAAAAGCCTGATGCAGGGCGTGGATCGCGTGTCGACCATCGCCACCGAAAAGACGCGCGCGGTGAAGATGGCGCTCGAACGCGACAAGGTGATCCTGTCGGTCACCAGCCCCGAAAACGGCGCAGCGGCCGAGGAAGTGCCCGGCGAATATGCCGCGACCGGCTTCGAAATCGGCTTCAACAGCAAATATCTGATGGATATTCTCGGCCAGATCGAAGGCGATATGGTCGAAGTCCATCTTGCCGACGCATCCGCGCCGACGCTGATCCGCGAAAATGACAAGTCCCCGGCGCTTTACGTACTGATGCCGATGCGCGTGTAATCCGCATCTGACGGGCGGGGTGGAGGATGAAGCTCCGCGCCCGCCCTTTCAGATCGCGTCCTGTTGGCTGAACCCTTCGGCACCGCGAAACAGCGTGCCGACGCCGCGATTCTGCCGCAGCCCGTTCAGGTCATAGGTCCGCACCGGCAGCTTGAACCGCGCCGGATCGGTCCAGCCGTCCTCGACTGCGGTCAGCCGATAGAGATCGTCGGGCACCGCCCGCCCCGGCTTCAGCACCGCGATACGCAACACCGTTCCGCGAGCCGCCAGTTTGGCGAGCGCCGCCGCAACGGGGTTTTCGCGGCCATATATGTCGCGCGGCAGCGCGTCTCCCGGTGCCAGCAACAGCGCGAACAGCCTGCCGACATCCTTAAGCCGCTCGTCCTGCGTCAGCACGACTTCGACATAGCCGCTTTC
Organism: Stakelama portus; assembly: GCF_003171655.1. Classification (GTDB taxonomy): domain Bacteria; phylum Pseudomonadota; class Alphaproteobacteria; order Sphingomonadales; family Sphingomonadaceae; genus Sphingomonas; species Sphingomonas portus. Next base: position 73,093 of record NZ_QFZL01000003.1, read on the forward strand.
GTCTTTGTCCTTGTAGGCGATGCGATGGAGTGTGCCGGGAACGCCGGCGACGATTTCCCGCCCCATGTCGATCACCGCGACTTCGGGAAGCGGCTCGGGCTCTGGCGGCTGCATGCCGTTGCGCATCATCACATCGGCATAGGTCTGCATCTGCGCGTCCTGATGCTCGCCCAGGACGATCAGCAGGTCGTGACGCGTGGCGGCCGCATTTTCGCGCACCATCTTGTTGCCTTCGCGGTGCATGTCGGGCCCGATGATGAAATCGGTATCGCCTCGCGTCAGCAGCGACCATGTGCCCGATTCGAGCTTCGCTTCGTCGGTTCGGGTGGCGATATAGACGACCATGCCGTCGCGCACCCCGCCGCGATCAAAATGCGCGATGGTCGCAGGAACGGCACCGTCCCGATCGACTTCGCATCCGCCAAGTGAAAACAGCAATGCTGCGATGAATAGTATGCGCATGCTTCCCCCCGAAAGTTATCGGAATGTTGCCGCAAGTTCTTATTCACGCAAGTCGATTACATCACGGCGTCGCATTTTCACCACGAGCGGGATATAGGCCGCCGGACCGAAACCGATGCAACACGCCCCGATCCCATCGCCGCCCGCGCAGGCCCCCCTGAACCCCGGCGCTCCGCTGCGCCGCGACTGGCGCACGGCGTTCGACGCGCTGCGCCGCCTGCTCGCCAATGGCGACGACACTGCCCAGGTGTTCCGGATCATGCGCGCGCTCAACGCCGATGTGTCGCAGCGCAGCTATCGCCGCCTGCTGGCAACGGCGCAGGGCGGGCAGCTCGCCTATCGCCGGATCGAATTGTCCGAACGGTTTTCCGATCGTGCGTGGATCGATTCGTTGCCCCCGGGGACAGTCGGTGCAGCCTATCGTGCGTTTCTCGACAGCACCGGCTATTCGGCGATGGGACTGGCCGAAGTCAGCCGCAGCGAAGGCGCCTTTCAGCATGGCGATGTCGAACATCCCTATGCCTGGATGGGCCGGCGCGAACGCGACATCCACGACATCTGGCACATCCTGACCGGGTACAAGGCCGACGAACATCTCGGCGAACTCTGCCTCGTCGCGTTCAGCTATGCACAGACGCGCGGGCTCGGCTGGGGCTTCATCGCGCTCGGCGGCGGGCTGAAAAGCGTCCGCACGACCGGCAACCTCGCGGTGCTGCGCGCGATCCGCGAAGGCTATCGCCATGGCAAGGCCGCGCACTGGCTGCATGGCGAGGATTATGAGCGGCTAATGGCCGAACCGCTCGACGCCGCGCGCAGGCGGCTCAACATCGCCGACCCGATTCGCTACCGCGAAGCGCAGGCGCGGCTGGCCGCATCGGGCATTTCCGCTCTCTGACCGCTGCGGGTCAGGCCATCGCCAGCCCGCGCCGCTTACTTTGCCCTGCATAAGTCCAGAACCCTTGAAGACATCGCCCCCTCTGTCCCGCGCGCCCAGCCTCCGCTAGAGACGCTGCATGGCTCTATCCCGCCTGGTCCTCACCGATTTTCGCAACCATGCCGATGCCGTGCTGATGCCCGGCCCGGGCTTTGTCGTGCTGACGGGTGAGAATGGCGCGGGGAAGACCAATGTGCTGGAGGCGGTGTCGCTGCTCGCGCCGGGGCGCGGGCTGCGGCGCGCGGCGCTGGCGGATATGGCACGGCAGGGCGGATCGGGCGGGTTCGGCGTTGCCGCGACGCTGCGCGATGCGGAAATCGGCACCGGCACCGAGCCGCAGGCACCCGAACGCCGCATCGTCCGCATCAACGGCGCGGCGGCCTCCGCATCGGCGCTCGCCGAGCGGCTGAGCGTGCTTTGGCTCACTCCGGCGATGGACCGCATCTTTGTCGAGGCGGCGGGCGAGCGCCGCCGCTTTCTCGATCGCCTCACGCTCGCGCTCGCCCCCGGCCATGGCCAGCATGCCAGCCGATACGAAGCCGCGATGCGCCAGCGCAACCGCATCCTTGCCGACGATGCACGCCCCGATCCGCAATGGCTTGCCGCGCTTGAGGCGCGCATGGCCGAACATGGCGCCGCGCTCGATGCCGCGCGCCGCGATACCGTCGCGCATCTCGGCGCGCGGCTCGCCGATCAGCCCGAGGGGGTGTTCGCCCGCGCCGCACTGGCGCTCGAAGGATGGGAGGGCGATGCCGCCGCGCTCGCCCGTGCGCTTGCCGAGGGGCGCAGCCGCGACGCCGCCGCCGGGCGCACGCTAACCGGCCCGCATCGCGTCGACCTGATCGTCACGCATCTCGCCAAGGATCAGGCGGCGGGCCTGTGTTCGACCGGCGAGCAAAAGGCGCTGCTGCTCGGCATCGTGCTTGCCCATGCCGAGCTGGTTGCCGATCGTACCGGCCGCGCGCCGATATTGCTGCTCGACGAAGTCGCCGCGCATCTCGACCCGCTGCGCCGCGCCGCGCTGTTCGAACGGCTCGCCGGGCGCGGTCAGGTGTGGATGACCGGCACCGAACCCCAGTTGTTCGAAGCCGTCCCCGGCGAAGCAACGCGCTATCGCGTGGCGGACGGCGCCATCGCGACCTGATCCTTTTCGCGGCGCCGCTTGCCGCCCTATCGCCGCGCGCCCGACCGGTTTAGAGCGGCCCCGCACCACCCATATCAAAGGAGACCGGGTCGATGGCAGGCCGGCACGACAGTTACCGCCCGCTCAACGTGCCCAAGCCGGTGGCCGACGATATCTGGATCGTCGACGGTCCGTCGATCGGGTTCGGGATGATGGGGCTCAGCATCCCCTTTCCCACGCGGATGACAGTGGTGCGGCTGCCCGATGGCGGGCTGTGGCTGCATTCGCCGGTGGCATGGCATGACGGCCTCGCCGCGCGGCTCGCCGATATCGGCCCGATCCGCCACATCGTCGCGCCCAACACCATCCATTACTGGTATGTCCCCGACTGGGCGAAGCGCTTTCCCGACGCGCAGCTGCATCTTGTCCCCGGCCTGCCCGAAAAGGCCAAGCGCCCGCTGCCCGACGGAGAAACGCTGACCGGACAGGCGCCGGAGGCATGGGCCGGCACGATCGATCAGCTGCTGGTGTGCGGCAGCATCCTCAACGAAGCCGATTTCTTTCACCGCCCCAGCCGCACATTGATCCTCACCGATCTGATCGAGAATTTCGAACCGCAGCGCGTCCACCCCTGGCTGCTGCGCAAGCTTATCCAATGGGCAGGCGCCGCTGCTCCCACAGGCTCCGCCCCGATCGACATGCGCCTGAGCTTCTGGCGCCACCGCAAGGCAGTACGCGCGGCAGCGCAGCAGATGCTGGCATGGGAACCCGAACGCGTGATCCTGGCCCATGGCGCATGGCACGAAACGGGCGGCGTCGAAGCTGTGCGCAAGGGGTTTCGCTGGGTGTTGTGAGGGCGCGATATGGGCCGGCCATCCATGTCCTGTCGTGGGCCGGTTCGCGACTGTCTGGTTCCCGCTATCTGCCCACCGAAACCGGACATTCGGTTGCCGCCGCAAAACAGCCGGAGTGCCGCACCGACACTCCGCATCGTGAATCGGGGCTGTTGCGACCGGCGCCACCAGTCGGCATAAACCCCTTTGTTCCTTTTCTGCTGCGACGGAGATGCGAGTGGGTGAGCGACTGGAATGACGGCGCCTCTTCCATTCTTCCTGCGAACGGTCGAATCCTCTCTTTCGGAAAGTCTCTCAATGCGTTTGCTTGCTTGCTGCCTCTGGATTTCGATGATCGCCGGCACGGCGGCCGCGCAACAGTCGCCGACGGTGACGGCGGCCGATTATACGCGTGCCATGCACCAGCTGGGTCCGTGGACCGCGCCGCTGGTCGACCATGCGGTACGCTCGGCGCAATGGATCGACGCGCGGCACTTCTGGTATGTCGACACCGACCATGGCGTGCCGACGATCATGCTGGGCGATGCAGCCAACGGCACCAAGGCACCGGCCTTTGATACGGCGGCGTTGCTGGAATCGCTGAACGCGGCCGGGCTGGGCGGACGCGACGCGACGAGGCTGTATTTTGCGGGCTTCGAGCCGGATTTCGACAAGAACAGCGCGATCGTGACGGTTCGCGGCGAGCGCTATGAATGTGGCCTGGCGCAACCATATGGCTGTCAGAAGCTGGCTGCGCAGCCTGGCGAAGGTCCGGGGGTGCTTTCCCCGGACGGTACGCGCGCGGTCTTCATACGCGACTGGAATCTGTGGGTCCGCGACGTCAGCACCGGGGCGGAGCGGCAGCTGACGACCGATGGTGTCGAAAATTTCGGCTACGCCACGGATAATGCGGGCTGGAAACATTCGGATCAGGCGATCGTGATCTGGTCACCCGATTCCCGGAAGGTGGCAACCTTCCAGCAGGATCAGCGCGCAGTCGCCGACTTCTCGACCACGACGACCGAGGTGGGCCACGGCCGCACGGATACGTGGAAATATCCGTTCGTCGGGGACAAGGAGATCATTCAGATTCAGCGTGTCATCGTCGACGTCGACAATGCCCGGGTGACCCGTTTGAACATGCCGGCCGATCTGCACCGGTCCTCGCTGTGCGACGATGTGGTGTGCGGCGATGGCCCGCAGGACATGCAATGGGCAAAGGACAGTCAGACGCTGGCGTTCGTGTCGACCTCCCGCGATCACAAGGTGGAGACGATGCGCATCGCGGATGCGAACACCGGCGCGGTCCGCGATGTGTTCACCGAAACCGTACCGACCTGGTTCGACAGCGGGTATAATGACGAAGGGTTCAACTGGCGCTATCTGTCGGAACGCGGCCAGATCCTGTGGTGGTCTCAGCGCGACGACTGGGGCCATTACTATCTGTACGACGCAGGCACCGGCCGGCTCGTGCGGCAGGTGACGCAGGGGCATTGGAACGTCGACCACCCCGTCTTCATCGATGAGCGCACGGGCAAGATGCTGATTGCCGGTGTCGGGCGGGAACCCGGCGTCGATCCCTATTACCGAAGCATCTATGCGGTCAATTTGAACGGCGGTGCACCGCGGCTGCTGACGCCCGAGAAGCAGGACCATATCGCTATAGCGTCAAGCGATGGGCGCTACTTCGTCGACATCTATTCGACGCCGCAAGAGGCGCAGACCGCCGTGTTGCGCCGCGCCGATGGATCGGTGGTTGCGCAACTGGCGAAGGGCGATCTGACGCGATTGCGCGCGACGGGCTGGCAGCCGCCGGAGAACATTGCCGTCACGTGCAGCGACGGCAAGACGCTGTGCTATGGCCTGCTCTTCAAGCCGGCGGGTTTCGATCCGCAGAAGAAATATCCGATCATCGACTATGTCTATCCGGGGCCGTTCATGGGAACGATTGCCACCCGGCAGTTTATCCCGTCACACGGCGATTCGGATGCGTTGGCGCAGTTGGGCTTTGCCGTCGTGCAGATCGACGGCATGGGAACGCCGCGACGGACAAAGGCCTTTCAGGACTTCTACTATCGCAACATGGGCCTCCAGGCCGTCCCCGACCAGATGACCGGAATCCAGGATCTGGCCACGCGCAATCCGTGGATCGACATCGATCGTGTCGGCATCTGGGGCCATTCGGGCGGCGGCAATGCGACCGCGGCCGCGATGTTCCGCTTTCCCGATTTCTTCAAGGTCGGCATCGCCGAAAGCGGGAACCACGACAACCGCAACTATGAGGATGATTATTACGAGAAATATCTCGGGTTGCTGGAAACGGATGGGAACCGGTCGAATTACGACACCCAGGCGAACGCGGATTTTGCCCATAATCTGAAGGGTAAGCTGCTCCTGGTGCACGGGATGCTCGACGACAACGTCCCCGTCTCGTCAACGCTGCTGGTGGTCGATGCGCTGGAAAGGGCGAACAAGGATTTCGATCTGATCCTCTTTCCGCGAGCGCATCACGGCTATGGCGACATGTCCGGCTATATGATGCGGCGTCGGTGGGACTATTTCGTCAGGAATTTGATGGGAGCGACGCCCCCGGACGAGTTCAGGATCGCCTATCCGGGATTCGGCGGCTGACGTCGCGCAAATCACGACCATGCTGCCGGTTCGGGGAGCGTTGACGCGCCTCTGCGGCGTTTCCGGCTGAATGCGCGGCCGCTGTCGGGCATTCGGCACGGGAGTTGGAAGCTCTTGTTAGGGGCGCAAAGCTGTCGCCAGCGCCCCAAAAAATCCCTGTCCTACAGGCCCGTTCCCGTGCCACCCCTTCGCCATGCGCAATCGCCGCGCGCGTGCATGCGCGCCCGCACGCGCGCAAGATCGTGCGAACCGGTGCGAACTTTGGACGGGGAACTGCGGTTTTTAATAAGGGAACCCAATTGTGCCTTCGCGGCTTCCTAGGGCACGATCGTTACGCTGAAGGAGCAATATGTCCCGCCGTTCGCCCGCCAAGCTGGAAGTCCGCACCGCCACGCCCGCCGACATTACCGGCATCCTCACGCTGATCGGCAATGTCTATACCGGCGTCGAAAACTATACCGCGGGCATGATCCGGGGACAGATCAACAATTTCCCCGACGGCCAGTTCGTCGCGCTTTATGAAGGCGAAGTGGTCGGTTATTGCGCGTCGAGCCGGATCGACGAGGAAGTCGCGCTCGCCCCGCATGACTGGGAATCGATTTCGGGCAATGGCTTTGGCAGCCGCCATGATCCGACCGGCGACTGGCTCTATGGCTTTGAAATGGCCGTCGCGTCGAAACAGCGCGGGCTGCGCATCGGCAAACGCCTCTACGAAGCGCGCCGTGCCCTGTGCGAGCGGCTCGAGCTCAAGGGCATCGTCTTTGCCGGGCGCATGCCCAATTATCGCCGCCACATGCGCAAGGTCGACGGGCCGGACGATTATCTCCAGCAAGTGGTTGAGGGGAAGCTGCGCGACCCGGTGATCGGATTTCAGCTGTCGAACGGCTTCACGCCGATCGGCGTGCTGCGCGATTATCTGGACGAGGACAAGCAATCGATGGGGTTCGCCGCGCACATGGTGTGGCGCAACCCCTATGTCGATCCCGACGAACCGCCCGCGCATCGCGTGCCGCGCGACATCGAAAGCGTCCGCCTCGCCACGTGCCAGCTTCAGGCGCGCGCAGTGAAGGATTTCGACGAATTTCTGCGCAACGTCGAATATTTCGTCGATGTGGCGTCGGGATATCAAAGCGACTTCATTGTCTTTCCCGAACTGTTCACGCTGTCGCTGCTGTCGTTCGAGCGGCGCGACATGTCGCCCGCCGAGGCGATCGAGAAACTGACCCAGCACCGCCGGCCGCTGGTCGATGCGCTGTCAAAAATGGCATTGAGCTACAACATCAACATCATCGGCGGGTCGCACCCCACGCGGATGGACGATGGCGAGATTCAGAACGTCGCCTATGTCTGTCTGCGCGACGGATCGGTGCATGTGCAGGAAAAGATCCACCCTACCCCCAACGAAGCCTATTGGTGGAAGATCAAGGGCGGCGACAGCGTCGATGTGATCCAGACCGATGTCGGCCCGATCGGGGTACTGATCTGTTACGACAGCGAATTCCCCGAACTCGCCCGCCGGCTGGTGGACGAAGGGGCGCGGATCATCTTCATCCCCTTCTGCACCGACAATCGCCAGGGCTATATGCGCGTGCGCTATTGCGCCCAGGCTCGGGCAGTCGAAAACCAGTGTTTCGTGGTGATGAGCGGCAATGTCGGCAACCTGCCCGGCGTCGAGAATATGGACGTGCAATATGCGCAAAGCTGCATCCTCACGCCCTGCGACTTCCCCTTTGCGCGCGACGGGATTGCGGCGGAATCGAGCGAGAATATCGAAACGCTGACGATTGCCGACGTCAATCTGGCCGACCTTACCTGGGCACGGGCCGAGGGCACGGTGCGCAACCTTACCGATCGCCGGTTCGACCTGTATCGCATCGACTGGGATCGCGCCCCGCGCGGCGAGCAGCAACAACCAAGCGGCCATCCGATGGGGCAGCATGGGCCGGGCGGCGGATGATCGCCGCACTAGGTCGTGAACTCATAAACGGCGCCGTCGAGGTTTGAGGCAAAATGGCTCAGCGCAAGGAGGCAGGCCGCAGGAATATGGCGATATTTCGAGGTCTGCCGACGCCGCGCTGGGCCATTTTGGTCAAATCCCTTCGGGGACGTCGGAATGGCTTCCATCTCGGCCCAAAGCGGCCTTGGAAGGGCGCCCAGCCCTCCCGGCGGCCACTTTGGCCCGATATGTTCGCCATTCCGGCACCTCGGCGGTTCCGTTTATGGGTTCACGACCTAGCTCGCTTGCCGCTTGCAACCGGCATTGGCTGATATATTCTGATGCCGCCGGTTTTCGGGGGGATACGCCATGGCCTGGCCGATCACGTCACTTACCGCCGCGTTGCTGGGGCTCGGCCTCGTCACGCTCAGCATGTTCGTCAGCTTCGGGCGGCGATCGACCGGAATCGATCTGGGCGAAGGCGACAGCCCGCTGCTTTCCCGCCGCATTCGCACCCATGCCAATTTCATCGAAACGGTACCGATCCCGCTGGTGCTGCTCGCGCTGTTCGAGGCGCAGGGCCCGGCAAGCGAGCTGCTGTGGATCACCGCCGCGCTGCTGGTTTGCGGGCGGGCGGCGCATGTCGCGGGGATGCTGACGCGCAATCTGCCGCTGCGCGCCGGGGGCATGCTGGCGACGCATGCCGCGACTGCGCTTCCCGCATTCGGCCTGCTCGCCTATGCCAGCAACGCCGTCTGAATTCAGATGCCGCCCGGCGGGGCCGATGCCATGCGTTCGGCCATCGCGATATTGCCGTGCATGACGGCAAGCGACATCGCGCTGTTGCCGTCATGATCCTCCACCGTCGGGTCCGCGCCGTGGCGCAGCAACAGATCGGCCAGCCCCTTGCGATCGAACATCGCGGCGGTCATCAGCGCCGTCTGTCCCATCCGGTTGCGGGCGTTGACGTCGGCGCCGGCTTCGATCAGCAGCCGGGCGATTTCGATCTCGCCCTTGAACGCCACGCCCATCAGCGCGGTGTTGCCGCTTTCGCCATCGCCGCTGTCAAGCTGCGCCCCGGCAGCCAGCAGCACGCGCGTCGCCGCTTCATGGCCGTTGTAGCTCGCCAGGATCAGCGCGGTATAGCCGCGCCCGTCGCGCGCCTCGATATCCGCGCCCGCATGCAACAACGCGGTCAGCGCGTCGGCATCGCCGTCGCCTGCTGCGAGAAACCAGCGCCGGGCGAGATCCGGACTGGTATGCGGGTGAAGCTTTCCAAGCTCGGACATGACGCACCAATATCGCGAATCACTCGCAAGGGATAGCGGGCACCGGGATATTCGCCGCCGGGGCACGCCACCCCGCCGGGGAGCGCCCGGCGTGCCATTTTGCTTCCCTACGCCAATGCCAATCCCTATATGATTGCTATGGCAACTCCTCCTGCAGACGCACCCAAACCCAATGAATATGGCGCATCCTCGATCAAGGTCCTCAAGGGCCTCGATGCGGTGCGCAAACGCCCCGGCATGTATATCGGCGACACCGACGATGGTTCGGGCCTCCACCATATGGTGTTCGAGGTTTCCGATAACGCGATCGACGAAGCGCTGGCGGGCCATTGCGACCGCGTGCTGATCGAACTCAACGCCGATGGTTCGGTGTCGGTAGAGGATAATGGCCGCGGCATTCCCACCGACATCCACAAGGAAGAAGGCGTGTCGGCCGCCGAAGTCATCATGACTCAGCTGCACGCAGGCGGTAAGTTCGAGAATACGACCGAAGGCAATGCGTACAAGGTGTCGGGCGGCCTGCACGGCGTCGGCGTTTCGGTGGTCAACGCGCTGTCCGAATGGCTCGACCTCAATATCTGGCGCGACGGGGAAGAGCATTATATGCGCTTCCGCCACGGCGATGCCGAAGCGCCGCTGAAAGTGATCGGCCAAGCCACCGATGCCAACGGCAATCCCAAAAAGGGCACCCGCGTCACGTTCCTGCCCAGCCCGGCGACGTTCAAGATCACCGAATTCGATTTCGAGAAGTTGACGCATCGCTATCGCGAGCTCGCCTTCCTCAATTCGGGCGTGCGCATTTTCCTGCGCGACCGCCGGCATGAGGATGTGGCCGAAGTCGAACTTTATTATGAAGGCGGCATTGCCGCGTTCGTCCGCTATCTCGATCGCAACAAGACCGCGCTGATTCCCGAACCGATCGCAGTGGTTGGCGACAAGGACGATATCGGCATCGACGTCGCGCTCGAATGGAACGACAGCTATTACGAAAACGTCCTCTGCTTCACCAACAACATCCCGCAGCGCGACGGCGGCACGCATCTGGCCGCGTTCCGCGCCGCGCTGACCCGCACGATCAACAGCTATGCCGACAAGTCGGGCATGCTGAAGAAGGAAAAGGTCACGCTTACCGGCGATGACATGCGCGAAGGGCTGACCGCGATCGTGTCGGTCAAGCTGCCCGATCCCAAATTCAGTTCGCAGACCAAGGACAAGCTGGTCAGCAGCGAAGTGCGCCAGCCGCTCGAAAGCCTGATGTCGGAAAAAATGACCGAATGGCTCGAGGAAAATCCCGCTGAAGCGCGGATGATCATCCAGAAGGTGATCGACGCCGCCGCCGCGCGCGAAGCCGCGAAAAAGGCACGCGAACTCACCCGTCGCAAGGGCGTGATGGATATCGCCAGCCTGCCCGGCAAGCTCGCCGATTGTCAGGAGCGCGATCCCAGCAAATGCGAATTGTTCCTTGTCGAAGGTGACTCGGCCGGCGGTTCGGCCAAGCAGGGCCGCGACCGGCATTTCCAGGCGATCCTGCCGTTGCGCGGCAAGATCCTGAACGTCGAACGCGCGCGCTTCGATCGCATGCTCGGATCAAAGGAAATCGGCACGCTGATTCAGGCGATGGGCACCGGCATCGGCCGCGACGATTTCAACATCGAAAAGCTGCGCTATCACAAGATCGTGATCATGACCGACGCCGATGTCGACGGCGCGCATATCCGCACGCTGCTGCTCACATTCTTCTATCGCCAGATGCCGGAAATCATCACTTCGGGCCATCTCTATATCGCTCAGCCGCCACTCTATAAGGCGTCGCGCGGTCGCTCCGAAGTCTATCTGAAGGACGATGCGGCGATGGACCAGTATCTGGTCGAACATGGCATCGCCAATTCGATCCTCGAAGCCTCTCTGGGCGGCCCGCGCTCGGGCAGCGACCTGCTCCAGCTGGTCGAACATGCCCGGCGCATGCGCACGCTGATGCGCTATGTTCCGCGTCGCTATGATGCGGCGATCATCGAAGAGCTGGCGATGGGCGGCGTGCTCGATCCCGAAATCTCGCGCGAGGAACGTACCCGGCGACTGGAAAAAATCGCCGCCGCGCTCGACCGCACCGACGAGGATGCACGCTGGGCAGCGGATCTGACCGAGGCCGGCAGCCTGCATTTCCAGCGAATCTGGCGCGGCGTGACCGATCACCACATCATCGAAGCGAGCTTCCTGGCTTCGGCCGAAGCGCGCAAGCTGCACACGCTGTCGCAGGAACAGGCCGAAAGCTATGCCGGCGTCGCCAAGCTGGTGCCTGCCCGGAACGCCAATGCCGCCGATGAGGTAGAGGAAGTCGCCGAGGGCGAGGAAATCCCCGTCACCGCCGGCAAGGGCGAGACGCTGGTTTCGCGCCCCAGCCAGCTGCTCGATGCGATCCTGGCGTCAGGCCGCAAGGGGCTGTCGGTGCAGCGCTACAAGGGTCTGGGCGAAATGAATGCCGAACAGCTGTGGGAAACCACGCTCGATCCGACCAACCGCTCGATGCTGAGGGTCGCGATCGATCAGGCCGATGTCGCAGACGAGATCTTCACGCGCCTGATGGGCGATGTCGTCGAACCGCGCCGCGAGTTCATTCAGGAGAATGCGCTGAGCGTCGCCAATCTGGACGTGTAATTCCGATCGATTGGGGGGCGAGTCATGTCGATACTGGCATTGCTGCTGATGCTTGCAGCCCATGATCCGATGGCGCCTGCGCCCCAGGATGGCGGCGCAACGGCACAGCGATCGGAACCGAATGCCGCCGACACCTTTCCTGACCGGTTTTTCGGCGACTGGAAAGAAAACGGCATCGATCATGCCGGCAAGGTGATGCTGGCGATGTTCGTCGCTCCATTCGGCGCCGAATCGAACGCCGAATCCCTGGTTGACGGCGGCCTCGACCCGCTTCGCACCTTTGAGACCGGCTATGGAAAGCTGGTTCGCTGGGAACGCGTGGACTCGCGCATGTTGGGAACCCTTGCGCGACGCGACGTCTATCTGCTCCAGCAGCAAAGAGGCGTCACGCGGTGGATCTTTAACTATGTGAATACGGCTGAGGGCTGGCGGCTTCAGAACTTCAACATGGACGAACACAGCAAGGACTGGTTCGACTAGGCTGAAACTTTCACGCTTTGGCAAGAACATCGTGGTAAATACGCCCCATGTCGGTGTTCGGACATATGGTCATGAAGTGGCGTCTTGCGGTGTTAATGCTGCCGGCCTTTGCCGTGTCGGCATGTGGCGGGTCGGCCATATCCTCCGCGCCGAACAGCGCGTCCTATGCCGTGGTCGATGGCGTCGCGAGCTATTATGCCGACGAATATGCCGGGCGCCCGACCGCCAGCGGCGAGCTGTTCGATCCGTCGAAAATGACCGCCGCGCATCGCACGCTGCCGTTCGGCACCGTGGTGCGCGTCACCGATCCGGCAACCGGGCGCAGCGTTGTCGTGCGGATCAACGATCGCGGCCCGTTCCGTCCCGGCCGCGTGATCGACTTGTCGCGTGCTGCGGCCGCCCAGCTGGGTATCCTTCGCCGCGGCATCGCGCCAGTGCGACTTCAGGTACTCGGCGACCGCGACATTGCCGGTCGCTGATCCCGGCTAATCGTCGCCCAGTTCGCCGAGGCTGGAATTGGCAGGATCGCGGAACAGCGCAAGCGCAACCGACGCCGTCAACACCGCCTTGCGCAATTCGCCATCCCCTTGGTCGGCAAGCCGGATTACCGCAGCCCCGTTAAGGTCCAATGCCGCCACCACACGCCCGTCGCGTTCGAAAATATAGCCGATCGGCGCCGGCGTATCGATCACCGTGCCTTGCAACCGGTGCGCCGAGCGGATCGTCAGCCGCGTGTCGCCGAACAGGATCTCGCCCCGCCGTTCGCGCTTCAGCGTCTCGACCGGCTGTCGCGCCTCCTGCAGTTCGAATCGGATCGGCAGCAGGTTTCCGCCGCCGAACGCGCAGCGATAGGCCATGCGCTGCGGCGTAAAGCCGACAATGCCGATCTGGACATTGCGTTCGCGCATCCGGCATTCCGCTTCGATCGGCGGACCTGCCGGACCCTGCAGCGTGAAGTCGGTATGGCCCGAACGCTGCTCGACCGTGTCGAAAAATGCCAGCCGCTCCTCGGATCGGGTATAGCTGCCCGCATATTCGGTGACGCGAAAGTCTCCGCGATTGCCATGGCCGATACTCCCGATCCGGATCGGCGGTGCCGCAGCCAGATCCGACGGAATCACCATATGTGCCGAACCGATGGCACCGCATCCGCCAAGCAACAGGCCGGCGATGGCCGGCCCCGACATCCGTTTCATCTCAAACGCTCCTCCCGGCCCGTTTCCATGGCGAAACAAGGCGCTTGCTTCCTTGCTTCGGCCTAGCTGAACCGGACTTGTCCGACCGTGGAAAAAACCGTGCCACCATGCTAATCCCGTTTCGGGACGGCATGACGTCACATCGAAAAGGGAGGTTCGATGCGGATCTTAGGCGGCCGCAAACGCGTAATGGCCCTGGCGGCGGGGATAGCGATGCTCAGCGCCGCCTCGATCGCGCAGATGCAGCCGCTGACCCCGGGATCGGTGATCGATGCCGTGGAACGGCTTGCGCCGGGCGATTTCCTCTGGGCGCCGCAGCTCGCCCCCGAAGGGCCGCTGCTCGTCGTCGTCAATCTCTCGACTCAGCGCCTCGTCGTCTATCGCAACGGCGTGCCGGTGGGCGTGTCGACCGTCTCGACGGGACGCGCCGGTCATCGCACGCCAGTGGGCGTGTTCACGATCCTGCAAAAGCGCGTCCGCCATTTTTCGAGCACCTATAACAATGCGCCGATGCCCTATATGCAGCGGCTGACCTGGGGCGGCATCGCGCTCCATGGCGGCAACCTGCCGGGCTATCCCGCTTCGCACGGCTGTATCCGCCTGCCGCATGATTTCGCCCGGCTGCTGTTCGCCGAAACCGGGCTGGGCATGACAGTCGTCATCACCAATCGCGACGAGATGCCACGGCTTGCCCCGGCGGGGGCATTGCTCCAGCAGGCCGGCCTGGCCGATGGCGCGGCGGCGGCGGCGACGGCGGACAGCGTGTGGCAGCCCGATCTTTCGCCCAGCGGCCCGGTCTCGATCGTCGTCAGCGCCGCCGACCGGCGCGTGATCGTCCTGCGCAACGGCGTCGAAATCGGATCGGCGCCGGTTACGATCGCCGAACCGGTCGAGCGGGTGCGAGCCTATACGCTCCAGTCGATCGACGCCTCGGGCTATCACTGGCTGCGCGTACCGCTTCCCGGCGACGAACCCGATCTCTCGCTTGCCGCCAGCGCAGAGGAGGGGGAACGATTTCAGGTTTCGGACGATTTTCGTCGTGCCGTGGGCACCGTCGCCGTTCCGGGAACGACCGTGGTGGTGATGCCCGATTCGCTGACGCGCGGCAGCACGGGCACGCCGATGACCGTGATCGAGGATGACGCCACGTCCACCAGCTAAGTCGCCTTTTCCGGTAGATGACACTGGTGGCATTGACCCGGGAGTTTTTGCAATGCAGCAAGATACCATGGCTGCACGTCCCCCCATCGCGAACAATCCCGACATCCGTTTTCTGGGTCGCCTGCTCGGCGATGTGATTCGCGGCTATGGCGGGGAGCCGCTGTTCAAGCGGATCGAATATATTCGCGCGACATCGGTCGACCGGCATCGCGGCGTTGCCGATTCGGACACGCTCGACCCCGGACTCGACCGGCTGTCGCTCGACGAAACGCTCGATTTCACGCGCGGCTTCATGCTGTTTTCGATGCTCGCCAACCTTGCCGAGGATCGGCAGGGGCTGAGCATCGAGGATGATGCCGATTTCGACAGCGCGATCGAAAAGCTCGCATCGCATGGCATCGATCGCAAGAAGGTGATGGCGCTGCTCGATCATGCGCTGATCGTGCCGGTGCTGACCGCGCACCCGACCGAAGTGCGCCGCAAGTCGATGATCGACCACAAGAACCGGATCGCCGAGCTGATGGCGCTCAAGGATCGCGGGCTTGAAGAGACGCCTGATGGCGACAGGATCGACGAAGCGATCCTGCGCCAGATCGCCCTGCTGTGGCAGACGCGCGTGCTCCGCCGTGAAAAGCTGGGCGTCGCCGACGAAGTCGAAACCGCGCTTTCCTATCTGCGCGACGTGTTCCTGCCGGCGCTGCCCGCGCTCTATGCCCGCTGGGATCGCGCGCTCGGCGAACGCACGCCCAGCTTCCTGCGTCCGGGCAGCTGGATCGGCGGCGATCGCGACGGCAATCCGTTCGTCACTGCCGAATCGATGCGCAACGCGCTGGCCCGCGCCTGCGAAACGGTGCTCGTCCATTATCTAGAATCGGTCCATGTGCTCGGCGCCGAGCTGTCGATCTCCTCGCATTATGCGCCCGTCGACCCGGCCGTGACGCAACTGGCCGAAGCGAGCGGCGACACCGCGCCCAGCCGTGCCGACGAACCCTATCGTCGCGCGCTGTCGGGTATTTATGCCCGGCTTTCCGCCACGCATGAGAAACTGGTCGGCAAAGAGCCGCCGCTGCCCTCGGCATTGCGCGGCGAAGCCTATGCCACGCCGGGCGAATTGCGCGACGACCTGACCGCGATCGCACATGCGCTCGCCGAACAGGGCGGCGGCAGCCTGTCCTCGGGCGGCAAGCTTGGTCGGCTGATCCGGTCTGTCGAAACCTTCGGCTTTCATCTCGCCACGCTCGACATGCGCCAGAACAGTGCCGTGCATGAACGTGTCGTCGCCGAATTGCTCGCGCGGGCGAATGTCGAGGCGGATTATCTCGCGCTCGACGAAGACGCGCGCGTCGCGATCCTGCGGCGCGAGCTCGCCAGCCCCCGGCTCCTAACCAGCCCCTATGCCGAATATTCGGACGAGACGGCGTCGGAACTCTCCATCGTGCGCGAAGCGGCGGCGAGCCACCGCAAATATGGCCGCGGCTGCATCACCAACTATATCGTGTCGATGTCGGAATCGGTTTCCGACCTGCTCGAAGTGCATATCCTGCTCAAGGAAGCCGGACTCTATATCCCCGGCGAAGCGCCGCAGGCGCATGTCATGGCGGTGCCGCTGTTCGAAACCGTCGCCGATCTGGAAGCCGCACCTGCCATCATGGAGCGGTGGTTCGGCCTTCCCGAAGTGCAGGCGATCAATGCCGCGCGCAACCATCAGGAAGTGATGATCGGCTATTCCGATTCGAACAAGGACGGCGGCTATCTGACGTCGACCTGGCAGCTTTCGCGCGGATCGACGGCACTTGCCCCGGTGTTCGAAAAAGCCGGCGTTTCGATGCAGCTTTTCCACGGGCGCGGCGGCGCGGTCGGGCGCGGCGGCGGCTCCGCCTTCTCGGCGATCCGCGCCCAGCCGCCCGGCACGGTGCAGGGCCGCATCCGCATCACCGAACAGGGCGAAGTGATCGCTGCCAAATATGGCACGCGCGAAAGCGCGGCGGCGAATCTGGAAACGATGACGTCGGCGACCTTGCTCGCCAGTCTGGAGCCGGAAAAGCTGAGCCTGCCCGATTATGAGCGGTTTTCGGCGGCGATGGACCAGCTCTCGGACACCGCTTTCCACGCCTATCGCGGGCTCGTCTATGAAACCGAAGGGTTCAAGACCTTCTTCCGCCAGATGACGCCGATCAGCGAAATCTCCGGGCTCAAGATCGGATCACGCCCCGCCAGCCGCAAAAAATCCGACGCGATCGAGGATTTGCGTGCGATTCCCTGGGTGTTCAGCTGGGCGCAGGCGCGGGTGATGCTGCCCGGTTGGTATGGCGTGGGTCAGGCGATCGAGGCGTTCCCGGACAAGGGGCTGCTGCGCGAAATGGCGGCCGGCTGGCCGCTGTTCGCCGCAACGCTCGACAATATGGAACAGGTGCTCGCCAAGTCCGACATGAACATCGCCGAACGCTATGCCGGTCTGGTCGAGGATCGCGCGATGGCGGAGGAGATTTTCGGACGGATCCGGAGCGGGTGGCAGGCGACGCATGACGGGCTGCTGGCGATCACCGATCAGACGCGGTTGCTGGAAAAACACCCCCGGCTCGAAACCTCGATCCTGTTGCGGCTGCCCTATATCGAACCGCTCAATCTGCTGCAGATCGAATTGCTCAAGCGCCATCGCGCGGGCGAAGCGGATTCGCGGATCGGCGAAGGCATATTGCTGTCGATCAACGCGATCGCAACGGCACTGCGCAACAGCGGCTGAGGGCGCGCCGGATCACGGCGCCCCCTCATCTGCCCTTATTGGGTGAGGAAGGGTGCCGCGATATCGTCGCGCACCCGCATCAGCCGCCCGCTTTCGCGGTCGAGCAATGCCCAGGTCGTTTTGGCTTCCACCCGCACGCGCCCATCCGCGCCGGTAAAGCGCATGTGCCGGTCGAATCGTGCGCCGCGCGGAGCTTCCTCGACCCAGGTCTCGGCAATGACGCTCTCTCCTGCCTTCACATTGCCGCGATAATCGATCTCGTGACGCGTCACGACCCAGATATAGGCGGCGCGATGCTCGGCGGGCGCGACGGCATCCCAATGCGCGACGGCGACATCCTGAATCCACTTCACCCAGACCGCGTTGTTGACGTGCCCCAGCTCGTCAATGTCGTCCGGCCCGGCAGTGATGGTCATGGTGAAACGCGGCATATCCGGCCCATAGCAAAGCATGCCGCGCCCGGGGAGCCGTCACGGCCTAGTTCGCGGCGTTGCCGAGAATTTCCGCAACGGCAGGCGTTTCGGCGGGCCGGGCGTCGAGATCGCTCGACCAGATGCGCCAGCTGCGATCCTCTGCCGTCGTGCCGGGGACATCGGCGTTGCGGTGCAGCGTCACCGGGCCTTCGAGCCGAAATTCTCGCCCGCCATCCTTCAACGTTCCAGTCACCACCACCGGGATAGTGACATAGCGATTGCCCGCCCCCGCATCGATGCGGCCCGGCGCGCCGATTTCGGCGGAATAGCTGCGATATTTGTAGAAGGACGCAGCGAAATCCTCCGCGCTCATCCCCGAACGCGCGCCGCTATCGTCCCACAACACCCATGCCGCATGGTAATCGCCATGCGACAGCGCGCGGAAATATTGATCGAGCACCGCCACGGCGGCGGAAGCGCCGGTTTCGGCCTGCGCGCCCGTTTCGCCCGGCCTGGGCGTGGCCATGGCCGCGGGCGATGCGGCCGGGCCGACCGGCGTTCCGGCGTTGACGATGACCGGATCGACCTCGGCATTGTCGGGTTCATTGCCGGGCTGTTGCGAACAGGCGGCAAGAAGGATCAGCGGAACGACAAGAAAGCTGCGCATGCAAAACCCGGTTGGTGATTGATTCGCATCGAACGCGGGCGTTCGCCGATCCGTTCCGCCTTACAGCGCCAGCGGTCGGTTGCCCTGAAAGCCCAGCCGCGTGACGCCCGAACGCTTCACCACCGCCAGGACATGCGCAAACCGGTCATAGGACGCGTCCGGATCGGTCCGCATATGCAGCACCATGTCGGGCTGATCCCGCTGGGCCTGCGCAAGCAGCCCCGGCAGTGCAGCGTCGCTGACCGGCGCGGCATCCCAGAAGAGCCGGCCCGAATTGTCGATCGCCAGCTGATGCGGCGGCGCTTCCACCGGGTTCGTCGCCGGGCCCTGCGGCAAATCCACTGCAATCTTGTGGGTGGCAATGGGAATGGTGAGGATCATCATGATCAGCAGCACCAGCATCACATCGATCAGCGGCGTAATGTTGATCGCCGACATCGGCTCGGGTTCACGCAGGGCAATCGCTTTGGCCATCGTTTCTCTCCCGTGATTTTAGATGTTATACCATAACACAAGCAGACCCGGCGACAATGGCGCTTCGCACAGCAGCTATCGCCCAAGGAAAATCAGCAATTTTCGTATTTCCAATTGCGTCTTTTGCCCTCGCGCAGCCAGGCAATCGTGTCGGCCAGCCTTTTTTTGCGCGTGGCGGGGCGCTTTGCATCGGCGATCCATTCGCAATATTCGCGGCGAGCGCCCGGCGGAAAGCCCCTGAAGGTGGCGGCCGCGGCTGCGTCGCCCGCCAATGCCTCGGCAAGGTCGGGCGGTATTTCGGCTTCGGGCCTGGCGACCTTGCCGGCGCGCTGGGCCGGCCCCGCTTCGACATGCGCCGCAGCCTGGCGAATCAGCGCGGCAAATTCGCGTTCCGGCGGCAGATCGGCGATGCTGGTCAGGCGACCGAACTGCCCCATCGCATCGCCTTCCTTGCCGGTGGCCATCGCGTCGCGTGCCCAGAATCCGAAACTCGCATGCGCCTTGAAACCCGCCATGTTCGCCAGCGGCCGCCCGCGAAGGACAAAGAAGGGCATGCTCCATTTCATGGCTTCGCCGACATCGGGACAGGCGGCATGAACCCGCGCGCGGATCTCGCGCAGGATCGGCTGCGCAAAATCCGCTTGTCTGGCGATATAGGCATCGACGCGCGCATCGATCGGCATGGCGTTCCCTCCGAAGGGACGCGATGCTGGATCCGATGGCGTGTCGGGTCAAGAAGGCCTGGAAGTCTAGGCTTCGGGCGTGGTTTCGCCCCCTTCTTCCAGTTCGGCTTCGCTGATGTCGCCGTCGATCAGCCCGCCGGTGGCATCGTCGGCCTCGCCTTCGATGTCTTCGCCATAATCGGGATCCATGTCGGTCTGGATCGCCCCGTCATTGGGGCCGCCGCGCGTCGTTTCGATCAATTCGGCGCGCTGGCTTTCGTCATAGCCGTCTTCGTCATAGCCGTCGTCGCCGGTGCCGCGCCCGGGTATCTGGTGACCGCCCATCGCAATCCTCGCTTCCTGTGCCGCCGGCGCCAAAACGCACCGGCAGCATTCGAACGGAGCAGGTGCGAGTCGCGTTCCCGCAAAATGCGACGAACCGCCGGTCAGCTCGGCCGGAACATCCGTCCCTTTTCGGCGATCGCAATGGCGAGCATCGCGACAAGGCCCAGCAGGAAAAAGCCCGTATAGAGCGGCACCGTGGTCCCGTTATACGCCTGGCCGATCGCCGCCCCGCCCAGCGCCCCGCCCAGCGTCATGACAAATCCCTGAAAACTCGACGCCGTCCCGGCAATGGCACCCATATTCTCCATCGCCATTGCCGAGAAATTGGCGTTGGCGAGGCCGAAGCACGCCATCATCAGCGCCTGCAGCAGGACAAAGGACCACAGGCTTTCATGCCCGATCACTGCGAGCAGCAGGTGCAGTCCGGCAATCAGGATCATCGCCGCCAGCGCCCAGTGCGAAATGCGCCGGGTGCCCACCCGCATGACGATCCGTGCATTGACGAAGGACGCGACCGACATCGTGCCCGCCACTGCCGCGAACACGACCGCGAGCAGCGTCGGACGATCGAACACATCCGCCATGATCTGCTGGATCGAACCGATAAAGCCGAACAGACCGCCGGTCATCGCAGTCGCGGCAATCGTATAGCCGACCGCCAGCCGGTCGCGCATCACCAGCCCATAACGATACCGCAGCGTCGCGAAATCGAGCCGCGCGCGCGCCTCCGGCGGATGGGTTTCGGGCATGCGCAGCACGAACCAGCCGAACGCGATCAGTGAGATCAGCGTCACGCCGACGAAGATCAGCCGCCATCCGCCGATCAGCGACAGCACCGCCTGGCCAAAGCTGGGCGCGATCACCGGCGTCGCCATGAACAGAATGAAGGCAAGGCTCATTACCCGCGCCATCGCCCGCCCAGAATAACAGTCGCGTACCATCGCGACGGTCACCACGCGGGCGGCCGCCACCGCCGCCCCGCTGGCAAAGCGCGCGATCAGCAGCATCGTGAAGCTGGTCGAAAGCGCGACCACGACATTGCCGATTGCATAGCCGAGCAGCCCGACCGCCAGCACCGGCTTGCGCCCGAAGCGATCGGACAAAGGGCCATAGACCAGATGCGCGAACGAATAGCCGATCAGGAATGTCGTGATGACGAACTGGCGCTCATTCTCGCCCGCCACGTCGAGGCTTTCCCCGATCGCGGGGAGCGCCGGCAGCATCGAATCGATTCCCAGCGCCGTGAGCGCCATCATCATCGCGATCAGCGCGACGAATTCGCCGAAGCGCAGCGGGGCGCCATCGGACTGCCGATCGCGGATCCTGTGTTCCAACGGTTGATCCATGGCGGTGGCCATGGCCGATGGAAGGCGATCCGTCACCCCTCTTTCCTTGACGCGCAACCTCGACTCTCTTAGTGTGTTGCGCAAATAATACAGCATGGAGACGCTTCAGATGATTCGATACACCGCGCCCTTGCTTCTCCTTCTGCCGCTCGCCGCCTGCGGCACCGACGACACGGAGAGCGGAAACGCCACCACCTTCTCGATTTCCGCACGGTCGGAAAACGGCAACACGACCATCACCGGCGACGGGGGCAAGGTCGGGATCAAGGTGCCGGGCTTCGAAGGCACGGTTGCCATTCCCGGCTTCCGCATGAAATCCGACGATTTCGATCTCGACGGCGTCAAACTATATCCCGACACGGCGATCACGCATTTCGGCGTTCAGTCCGATGAGCGCGATGGCGACGATCATGGCCGCGTGGTGGTGGAATTCGAAAGCCCTGCCGCACGCGACAAGGTGGTCGCGTGGTTCCGCGACAAGTTCGAGGACAAGGATTTCCAGTTCAGCGAAACCCGCACCGGCTTCACCGGCGCGACCGAGGATGGCGATCCCTTCACGCTGAACCTGACCGCCGATGGCAGCGACAAGACCCAGGGGAAAATCACGATCGGCAAGTGATCTTGTGGCGGGATGGCGCGGCGGGGTATCCTCCGGCTTTTACAAGTCTCCCCGTTGGAGTCGCATCTATGTTGGATACCCCGCTCGCCCAAGTCCCTCTCGTCAGCCTTGCCCAGGCCGAAAGCGATCCCGACGGATTCGCACAGGCGTTCGGCGATTCGTTCAAACGGTTCGGATTCGCCATGATCCGCGATCATGGCGTTCCCCAGGAACTGATCGACCGCGCCTGGGCGACGACCAAGGCGTTCTTCGACCTGCCCGAGGCGGAAAAGCGCAGCTATTTCATCGAAGGTCAGGGCGGCGCGCGCGGCTATACGCCGTACAAGACCGAAATCGCCAAGGGCGCGAGCCATGTCGACCTGAAGGAATTCTGGCATATCGGCCGCCAACTTCCGCAAGGCCATCGTTTCTCCGATGTCATGCCGCCCAATGTCTGGCCCGACCGGCCCGAAGGGTTTCGCGAGACGTTTCTGGAAATGTTTGCGGCATTCGATCGCGCCGGCGACCGGCTGTTGTCGGCGATCGCCCGCTATCTGGGCCTGGCCCCCGACTGGTTCGACCCGGCAGTGAAGGATGGCAACAGCGTGATGCGGCTGCTCCATTATCCCCCGGTGCCCGCCGATGCGCCCGAAGTGCGCGCCGGTGCACATGAGGATATCAACCTCATCACCCTGCTGCTCGGCGCCGAGGAGGCGGGCCTCGAACTGCTCGACCGGGATGGCAAATGGCTGCCGATCAAGCCGCCCGAAGGCGCGATGGTCGTCAATGTCGGCGACATGCTGCAGCGGCTGACCAACCATGTGCTGCCCTCGACCACGCACCGGGTCGTCAATCCGGCGCCCGAACGGCGCGGTCATTCGCGCTATTCGATGCCGTTTTTCCTGCATCCGGCGCCCGATTTCATGCTGACCGCGCTGCCGCAATGCGTTTCGGAAGAAAATCCGCTGCGCGACCCGCCGATTTCCTCGCATGACTATCTGATGGAAAGGCTGCGCGAGATCGGCCTCACGAAATAGTCGATCTTTGCCGCCGCCAACCACGCAAGGTTTGCAATGCGCAGCCTGCCCGCCTAACCGGCTCGCCGTCCTATTGAAGAAGGCTGGCCGATGACCGAACCGTTGCGCGTTGCACTTGCTGGATTGGGAACCGTGGGCGCGGGCGTCGTCCGCCTGCTCGAAACCAATGGCGAGCTGATTGCGCGGCGGGCCGGGCGGCCGATCGAAGTCGTCGCCGTGTCCGCGCGCGATCGCAACAAGGATCGCGGCATCGACATTTCGCGCTTCGACTGGATCGACGATCCGGCCGAACTGGCGCGCCATGCCAGGGCCGATGTCGTGGTCGAACTGGTCGGCGGTTCGGACGGCCCCGCGCTGGCGCTTGCCCGGGCGGCGCTGGGCGCGGGCAAGAATTTCGTCACAGCCAACAAGGCGATGATTGCGCATCATGGGCTCGAGCTCGCCGGCGCGGCGGAAACCGCAGGCGTCGCGCTCAAATATGAAGCCGCGGTCGCGGGCGGCATTCCGGTCATCAAGGGGCTGCGCGAAGGCGCGGCGGCCAATGTGATCAGCCGCGTCTATGGCATTCTCAACGGCACCTGCAATTTCATCCTGTCGAAGATGGAAGCCGAGGGGCGCGATTTCGACGATATTCTGAGCGAGGCGCAGGCGCTGGGCTATGCCGAAGCGGATCCCGGTTTCGACATTGACGGCGTCGATGCCGCACACAAGCTTTCGATTCTCGCCAGCCTCGCCTTTGGCGCACAGCCCGCCTTCGCCGACGTGGCGACCACGGGCGTCCGTCACGTCATCGCCGCCGACATCGCCGAAGCGGCCTCGCTGGGCTATCGCGTTCGCCTGCTCGGCATTGCCGATGCGTCGGGTGAAAAGCTGTTCCAGCGCGTCCATCCCTATCTGGTGCCGCTCGATCATCCGCTGGCGCATGTCACCGGATCGACCAATGCCGTGGTCGCCGAAGGCAATTATGTCGGCCGCCTGCTGTTCCAGGGCGCAGGCGCGGGCGATGGTCCGACGGCCAGCGCCGTCGTCGCCGATCTGATCGACATTGCGCGCGGTGAATTCGGCCCGCCCTATGCGATGCCGGTCGATTCGCTCGCCGCTATGGCGCCGGCCGACACCGGCGAACGGCGCGGGCGCGACTATCTGCGCTTTACCGTAGCGGACAAGGTCGGCGTGCTCGCCGAAATCGCCGCAGCAATGCGCGACGCGGGCGTTTCGATCGAAAGCCTGATGCAGCGCGGCGCGATGGCGGACGGCAGCGTGCTCGTCGCGATCGTCACGCATGAAGGCCCCGAACGCTGCGTTGCCGCGGCGCTGGAAAAGCTGCGCGGCTCGCCGAGTCTGGTCGGCGAACCGATGTGGATGCATATTCTGGGGAGCTAGGGCGCGATCGGCCGCCGGACCATCGTGGATCCGTCGGCGCCGACCGTCACCGACACGCCGACCGAGCCGCAATGATAGAAAGTGGCGCGATAGCCGCAATCCATCAGCGAATAGTCCTTGGTCAGCTCCGCCTCACGCACCGGAGCCGAATTTTCCGCCGACCAGGCGGATACGAACGGCACACGCCACTGATCGGCGTCACGGCGGCTGCACACCACGATTTCGCCATCGTCGCGCGGCGCTCCGCACCGCACCGCAAATTGCGTGCGATCGCGATAAGTCGCCATCGCCTGCTCGGCCGGCGAACGCGGTTCGACCGGCGCGTCCTGCCGGATCGGTCCGGCATCCTGAAGCAGCGTCAGTCCCGGCAACAACAACATCGCAAGCATGGCACGCCTCCAGCCGTTTGCCGCAACTGATCCGATGCGCGTGGCGAAATTTTGACCATCAGGCGGGTCGGAGTTGCCCCCCGCGCCGCGCTCCCCTATCGCCGCAGCAGAAATTCCTTGGGGGGCAGCATCCGATGCAGACGGCCAGCAATGTTCTTGACCGCGTACTCGTCCTTGAAATGGTCCGGGTTACCGAGGCCGCGGCGATCGCCGCATCCTCGCTGATCGGACGGGGCGACGAAAAGGCGGCGGACCATGCGGCCGTCGAAGCGATGCGTCAGGCTTTCGACACGCTCTATATCGACGGCACGGTCGTAATCGGCGAAGGCGAGCGCGACGAGGCGCCGATGCTCTATATCGGCGAAAAGGTCGGTGGCGCGCCGGGCAAGGGGCCGAAAATCGATATCGCGCTCGATCCGCTGGAAGGCACCACCATCACGGCCAAGGCCGGTCCCAATGCGCTGGCGGTGCTCGCCGCGGCCGAGGAAGGCTGCCTGCTCAACGCGCCCGACGTCTATATGGAAAAGATCGCGATCGGGCCGGGTTATCCCGAAGGCACGATCGACCTGCGCAAGAGCCCGCGGGAGAATATCGAATCGCTCGCCAGGGCCAAGGGCTGCAAGCCCAACGAAATCATCGCCTGTGTGCTCGATCGCCCGCGCCACGAAAAGCTGATCGCCGAGCTGCGCGAATGCGGTTGCGGCGTAATGCTGATCCCCGATGGCGACGTCGCCGGCGTGATCGCGACGACCGATCCCGAAACGACGATCGACATCTATATGGGTTCGGGCGGCGCGCCGGAGGGCGTGCTCGCCTGTGCCGCGCTGCGCTGTGTCGGTGGCCAGTTCCAGGGCAAATTGCTGTTCCGCAACGAGGACGAGCGCGCGCGTGCCCGCAAATGGGGCATCGAGGATCTCGATCGCATCTATGCGCTCGACGATCTGGCCAAGGGTGACTGCATCTTTGCCGCGACCGGCGTGACCGACGGGTCGCTGCTCGACGGGGTCAAGCGGTTCGGCGGCAAGATGACGACCGAAAGCGTCGTGATGCGCGCCAGTTCGGGCACGGTACGCTGGGTAAAGGGCGAACATCGGCTTTGATTCCCGTCGCGCTTCTCGCGATTGCGCTGCTTGCGCTGGCATGGGCGGTCATCGCCGACTTCGATGAGTTCCGCCGCTTTCAGCTGATGGAATATACCCATCGGCGCCAGCGCATGATTCTCTGGTGGACGCTCAAATATTTCCTGCTGTTCGTCGGCATGGGCGCGGCGGGGCTCGCGATACTGGGCCGGCTGGACAATTTGTGGGTGTTCCCCGCCGATTTCACAGCCGCCATCCCCATGTTCGATATCGAAAGCGACAGCATCGGGTTCATCGGCGGGGCAGTGATCGGCGCGTTGCTCGGCGGCGGCATCCTGGGCGGGGCGCTCGCCGCGCGGCGGCCGGAAGCGACCGGGCTGGCAAGCGGCGTTGAATCGATGATGCCGCGCAATGGCGGCGAAACCCGCTGCACCGCGCTGCTGTCGATCAATGCCGGTGTCAGCGAAGAGATATTCTTCCGGCTCTATCTGCCGCTTCTGTTCATGGCGGTCGGCACCGGCGCGATCCTTGCCTTCGTGCTGGCGGGGCTGCTCTTCGCGCTTGCCCATGCCTATCAGGGTTTTGTCGGCATCGTGGTGACGGGGATAGTCGGAGCGGTGCTGACGATCGTCTATCTGATCAGCGGCAGCCTGTGGCTGGTAATCGCCATTCATGTGGCGCTCGACCTGAATGCGCTGGTTCTGCGCCCCACGATCACACGATTCATTCGCCAGCGCGCCGCCGCGCGGCAATAAACGCCGGGCCCAGGTCGTGAACCCATAAACGGCGCTGTCGAGACGCGTTCATGACCTAGAGCAGCCCGCGTACTTCCTCGATAAAGCGCGCAAGCGAGATCGGCTTGGTGACGAACGCATTGGCGCCCGCGCCACGGATGCGTTCCTCGTCCTCATGCCCGGCATAGGCAGTCACTGCCATCACCGGAATCGCCTTCAGCGCGCCGTCACCCTTCATCTCGCGGATCAGGTCGACGCCGTTCACATGCGGCATCTGAATGTCCATGACCACCAGATCGGGCGCAAAGGCGCGCGCGCGATCGACCGCTTCGCGACCGTCGCTGACCGGCTCCGCGACATATTCATGCGCGCGCAGCAGATCGCAGAACAGCTTGAGATTGAGTTCGTTGTCCTCGACAACGAGCACCCTTTTTGCCACGCGGGTCATCCATGAAGTTTCGACATTCTCTAGGCGATGGGCGCCGCGGTGACAAATGATGACGCGATGATCGTCGCATTGCGCGCGCTTGCCTGGGTGGTCGGCGACGGCCCGCGATGCGAACGGCTGCTCGGCACGACCGGACTCGACCCTGCTGCGCTGCGGCGCGGCGCCGACGATCCGACGATATTGGCAGCGCTGCTGGCGTTTCTCGAAGCGCATGAGCCCGATCTGATCAGCTGCGCCGACGCGCTGGACATGGCGCCTGCGGAACTGGTCCGGGCGCATGCGATACTGGAGGCGATGTGAAGCCGCTGCTGATTTGTGACTGCGACGAAGTGCTGCTGCATATGGTGCGGCATTTCAGCGTGTGGCTGGACGAAGCCCATGACATCGAATTTTCGCTCGCAGGCGGCGATTTCGCCCGGTCGATGCGCCGCCGCGCCGACGGAAATTTCGTCGCGAGCGAGGAAATGCCTGCGATCCTCGACGGCTTCTTTCCCGATCAGATGCATCGCCAGACGGCGGTGCCGCACGTTCGCGAAGCATTGGCGGAGCTCTCGCAGGTCGCCGAGATCGTCATTCTCACCAATTTGCGCGACCATTGCCGCGAACATCGCATCGCACAGCTCGCATCGCATGGCATCGTCCACCGGGTCGAATGCAATCAGGGGGGCAAGGGCGGCCCGGTGGCGCGGCTCGTCGCCGAACATGGCAATCCGGTAACGGTGTTCGTCGACGATCTTGCCGTCCATCATCAATCGGTCGCCGGCCATGCGCCCGGGGTGCATCGACTGCACATGATCGCCGAGCCCGCCCTTGCCCCGCATGTGCCCCCTGCACCCGCCGCGCATGCGCGGATCGACGACTGGCTTGAGGCCAAGGAGTGGATTGCCGGCCGCTTCGCCTCCGGCGGGCCGGCGCCGGTGCCGACCCGCGCTTGACCGCCGGCCCGTGCCGGATGCAGAGCGGCAGCATGACTGAAAGCATCGATGCGAAGCTGGCCGAGCTCGGCCTCACCCTCCCCCAGGCCGCAGCGCCGGTCGCCGCCTATCTTCCCGTCGTCGAAGCCGGCGGGATGCTGCACATTTCCGGTCAGCTTCCCTTCAAAGAGGGCGAAGTGATGACCGGGCGGCTCGGTGAAGACCGTGACCTTGGCTATGGCGAGGAAGCCGCGCGCGCCTGTGCGTTGATGATCGTGGCCCAGGTCAAGCGTGCGCTCGACGGCGATCTTTCCCGCGTCGCACAAATCGTCAAGCTCGGCGTGTTCGTGAACAGCGCCCCCGGCTTCACCGATCAGCCCAGGGTCGCCAACGGCGCATCGCAGCTGATGGAAGCCTTGTTCGGCGAATCCGGGCGTCATGCCCGCAGCGCCGTGGGCGTTGCGGTACTGCCACTCGGCGCGGCGGTGGAAATAGACGCAATTGTGGCGGTGCGATAACGGTCGCCGACCGGGCGCCACAATTCTGTTGCTGCAGCGCAACAGTTTAGCAGCAATCGCCTTCGCACCTGCAAAGTAAGTTGTGCGTGAACAGTCCTTTCGGCAATCTTCTGTCGTCAGCCAAGCAATGGCGCGCACCTTTTAGGTAGCAGACGCTGAACAGGCGACGCAGGGCGGAATGTTGCACCGCAAATGAAAGGGTTACGATGCGCACTTCCCATATTCTTATCTCAGCGGCGATGCTGCTTGGAGCCACTCCGGCTTTCGCTCAGGACACCGCACCTCCTTCGCCGATCGCCGTTTCGGGCGGCGCCGACGTTGTCAGCGACTATCGCTTCCGCGGTTTTTCGCAGACCAATGAAGAAGCCACCGTTCAGGGCTGGTTCCAGGTCGATGCCGAAGGCTTTTACCTGGGCACCTGGGGTTCGGGCATCGGATTTAACAACGGCACCGAACTCGACATCTATGGCGGCTATTCGACGACCGTCAGCGGCGTCGGCGTCGATGTCGGCGCGACCGCCTATCTCTATCCGGGCGCGAGCAACTCGACGATCCTCGAGCCCTATTTCAAGCTTTCGGGCGATCTCGGCCCGGCTTCGCTGACCGCCGGCATCGCCTGGGCCCCGTCGGGTCAGGATGCGCTCGGCGACGATAGCGCGATCTATCTGTCGGCGGATCTCGATGTCGGCGTTCCGACTACGCCGATCACCGTGTCGGGCCATGTCGGCTATGCCAAGAGCGACAGCTTCCTTGGCGGTTTCGAAGGCGACGGCAAGGTGTTCGATTACTCGATCGGCGCTTCGGCCAGCTATGGCGCGCTCACTTTCGGTGTCGCCTATATCGACACCGACGAATCGACCGGCGCCCCGAGCTTCGCCAATGCGGTAGGCTCGGACGCAACTGTCGTCTTCTCGCTCGGCGCAGCTTTCTAAGCAGCGCCACAGGAAGCGCCCCGCGCGATATGGGGGTATCGCGCGGGGCGTTTCACGTCCCGAGCAAGTGCCGCGTTGCCGGGTGTCCGGGGGTCGACAACATCCGGTCGAACGGCCCCTGTTCGACAATCTTCCCCGCTTCCATCACTGCGAGCCGATGACAAAGGGAACGGGCGACCGCCAGGTCGTGCGTAATCATCAGGATCGCAAGGTTACGGTCTGCTTGCAGCCGTTGCAGCAGGGACAGAATTCGGCCGGCGACAAGCACGTCGAGCGCCGAAGTCGCTTCATCGAGCAGGATCAGTTCGGGCCCGGCGGCCAGCGCACGCGCGATCGCAACGCGCTGTGCCTGGCCGCCGGATAATTCCGCAGGGCGGCGATCCGCAAAACCGCGGCCCAGCTCCACTTCCTCAAGCAGCGCATCGACACGCGCTGCGCGCGCCGCCGCATCGAGTTCGGGACAAAGATGGCGCAGCGGTTCCGCAATGCTTGCCGCCACCGTCCAATGCGGATCGAGACTGGCGACAGGATCCTGAAACACCGGTTGAACCGCCTTGCGAAACCCGGCGGCCATCCGGTCGCGGCCCGGCACGATCTCGCCACGCCAGCGCAATTCGCCGTCGGTCATCGGCCCGAGCCGGGCGACCGCGCGCGCCAGTGTCGATTTGCCCGATCCCGATCGTCCCGCCAGCGCCAGAGCCTCGCCTTCGGCAATCGTGAAACTGGCATCCTCCACCAGCGTGACCTGCGGCGCCCGCCATCCCCTGCCGGCCACAGTCACGTCGATGCCTTGCGCCGCAAGCAGCGGTGCGCCGGTGGGCGGCAGAGCCGGTCCGGGCGTATCGAGCGACGGGCTTGCCGCGACCAGCGCCCGCGTTTCTGCGGTGAGCGGGCGTGACAATATTTGCCGCGCAGCACCGCTCTCCACCACGCGACCGGCCTGCAATACCGCCACCTGATCGGCATGAAGCGCCACCAGCGGCAGATCGTGACTGACCAGCAACACTGCCATGCCATCCTGGCGCAGCCGATCGATCAGGTCGAGGATGGCGTGACGCAGCGGCGCATCGAGCGCGCTGGTCGGTTCGTCGGCGACCAGCAGGATCGGATCATGGGCGACCGCCGCCGCGATCATCACGCGCTGCCGCTCGCCGCCCGACAGCCGATGCGGCCAGCTATCGAGCCTTGCGTCGGGCCGCGCGATTCCGACGCGGTCGAGCATTGCCGCCAGCGCGCGCCGATCGGGCGACGGCGCGCCGCCCGCCACCACCGCTTCGCGCAATTGTCGACCGATCGTCAGATGGGGCGACAGCGCCGTCGCCGGTTGCTGAAACGCGAATCCCGCACGCGCGCGCAACGGCCGTAACGCCGGCTCGTCAAGGCCGATCAGTTCCGCCCCGTCGAGGCGCGCCGAGCCGGACGCCTTCCCCGCCGCGAGCCCGAACGGCGCGAAACAGCTCATGCTCTTGCCCGATCCCGACGCGCCGACCAGCGCGGTACAGGCCCCGCGCCGCACTTCGAACCCGATGTCGTGCAAAATAGCGGCATCCCCGATCCGCAGCGACAGCCGCTCGACGGCATAGATCGTCATCGCGCCAGCCTCTGCCGCAATCCCTCGCCGATCCGATTGAGCGCGACCACAAGGGCCACCAGCACGGCTCCCGGCACCAACAGCGTCAGCGGTGCGATATCCATGTCATCGGCGCCGTCGTGCACCAGGATGCCGAGCGAGGTCAGCGGCTCCTGCACGCCCAGCCCCAGGAAAGAGAGGAAGCTTTCGACCATCACCACCTGCGGAATGGTGAGCATCAGATAGGCAATGGCGACCGGCGCGACATTGGGGAGAAGATGGCCGCGCAGGATCGCGCCGGTCGGCGCCCCCGCCGCCTCGCTCGCCAGAATGAAGGGCCGGTGGCGCAGCGCCAGCACCTGTCCGCGCACGACGCGCGCCATCGTCAGCCATTCGACCGCGCCGATCCCCAGGAAAACCAGCAGGATCGATCGCCCGAACACCACCATCAGGACGATGACGACGAACATGAAGGGCAGCGCGTATAATCCGTCGACGACTCGCATCATCGCTTCGTCGACTCGCCCGCCGAACCAGCCGGCGATGGCGCCCCATGCCGTCCCGATCAGCAGCGCGACCAGCGCCGCCGCGCTCGCAACCGCCAGCGTCACGCGCGTCCCCGCCAGCGTCCGCGCAAGCAAGTCGCGCCCGACGCTGTCCGTGCCCAGCCAATGCCCCGATGAAAAGGGCGCTGCACGCACCGCGTTCCAGTCGATATCGGCATATCCCCATGGCAGAAAAGGCGGCAGCAGCAACGCCGCCACCGCAATCGCTGCGACAAGGAAAAGCGCGCCCTTCATCCGCGTGCTCGCGGATCGAGCAGACCATAGAGAAGGTCCGCGATCAGATTGAAGAACAGGATCAGCCCGGCGTAGAGGATCACCACACCCATCACGAGCGGGTAATCGCGGTTGAGCGCGCCCTGCACGAAATAGCGACCAAGCCCGGGCAGGCCGAATACCGTTTCGATCACCACCGCGCCCGTCAGCAACCCCGCCGCCGCCGGCGCCAGATAGCTGACCACCGGAATCAGTGCCGGCGCAAGCGCATGCCGCCACAGCACCGCAAAGGGCGAAAGCCCGCGCGCGCGCGCAGTGCGGACATGATCCTGTGCGAGCGTTTCGGAAAGGCCCGTCCGGGTCAGCTTCGCCACGGCGCCCGCCACCGGCAGCGCGAGCGCGATAACCGGCAGGATCAACGATGCCGGACCGTTCAGCCCGGCGACCGGCAACCAGTTGAGCCACAAGGCGAAGATCAACGCGAGCACCGGCCCGGTCACAAATCCCGGCAGCGCGACGGCAAGCGACGCGGCGAAATCGACGGCCCGGTCGCTCCACCCGCCGGGACGCAACGCCCCGGCGATACCGCCGCTCACCCCGGTCATCAGCGCGACCGCCAGCGCCAGCCCGCCAAGCATCAGCGATATCGGCAGTCCCTGCGCGATCAGCGCCGTGACGGTAAAATCCTTATAGACCAGCGATGGTCCGAAATCGCCCTGCGCCAGATTGGCAAGATAGCGGCCAAGCTGTTCGAGCAATGGCCGGTCGAGCCCATAGGCATGGTCGAGCGCGGCGCGCGTCGCCGCATCGAGCGGGCGTTCGGCGTCGAAAGGACTGCCGGGCGCCGCCCGCATCAGAAAAAACGAAGCGAGGACGACCGCGAAGAGAGTCGGGATCGCCGTGGCGAGCCTGCGCAGCAGGATCGCCCGCAACTGCTCCGCCCCGCGTCGCGATTACTGCGGTGTGGAGGCCGACGCGTCGCGACCGTCGCCTTCGGGCGCGGCGACGATGTCGCGCGTCGTATTGCCCTTGTCGACGACATTGGTTTCGGTGCTGCCCGCCGCCGAGCGAATACCCTGCTGGGCAATGCCGCGATCGGCCTGGTCGAGCGTCGCCGATTCCGCGGCGCTGCGCTGCGCCGGGCCGCCGAACAGCGCCTCGAGCGCCTGATCGGCGGGGTTCGCGCCCTGAGTCGGCGCGGCGCCGGGCTGCGGCGGGACGAGCGAATAATCGGGCGGCACCACCAGCGGCGCCTGACGCGAGACTGCGAATTCGTCGGGCCGGTCGCGGTTGAGACCGCTCCTGCCGCAGCCGGAAACCAGCAGGGCGCCCGTCACGACGGCGGCGATCGGCAGCATCTTACGCATTGACTTCATTCTCCACTTGCGGCCGCTCGACCGTATCCTTGTCGCGCAGGAACAATGCGCGGACCAGCAAAATCACGACTCCGATGGTAATGGCAGCATCGGCGACATTGAAGACCAAAAAGGGGCGCCACGCGCCGAAGTGCAGATCGGCGAAATCGACCACGAAGCCCAGCCGCGTGCGATCGACGATGTTGCCGAGCGCACCGCCCAGTACCAGCCCCAGCGCAACGATGTCGCCGGTCTTCTTTTCGCGCCACATCCAGATGCCGACACCGATCGCAATCGCACCGGTCAGCGCCACCAGCCCCCAGCGCATCGTGTCGCTGGTCGCTTCGAGCAGGCCCAGCGACACGCCGATATTTTCGACATAGCGCAGGTCGAAAAAGGGCAGCAGTTCCATCTGCGCCCCGGGATAGGACAATCCCAATGTGCCGGTGACGATATATTTGCTGATCTGATCGACCAGAAACACCAGCACGGCCGTCAGCAGGCCGATTCCGCGCGAAACATTCATCCGTTCACCACCTCGGTGCAGCGGTCGCACAAAGCGCCGTCCTCGGCAACTTCAGGCAGCAATCGCCAGCAGCGACCGCATTTATGCCAATCGGTGCGTGAGACCGTCACATCCCCATCGGCCTGGGTCACTGACGCGACGATGAACAGCTCGGCCAGCGCATCGGCGGGCAGCGGCAATTCGGGCACGGTGACAGCGGCTTCGTTCGACGACCGGATCGTCTTTTCGCGGCGATAGGGCTCGATCGCTTCGGTCACACGCTCGCGCAGCGCGCGCACCGCGCTCCAGTCGGCGGTCAGCCGGTCCTGCGACAGATCGGGAAGTTCGGGCCATTCGAGGAAATGGACCGACCCGTCCTCGCTCGGGAACCGCGCCTGCCACACTTCCTCGGCCGTGAAGGCGAGGATGGGGGCGGCATAGCGGACCAGCGCATGGAACAGCGTGTCGAGCACAGTGCGATAGGCACGCCGCCGGGGATCGTCCGCCGCGTCGCAATAGAGGCAATCCTTGCGGATATCGAAAAAGAAGGCCGACAGGTCCTCATTCGCGAAATCGGTCAGCGCGCGGATATAGACGTCGAATTCGTAATTCTCCGCCGCCTTGCGCAGCGTCGCGTCGAGATCACCGAGCAGATGGAGCACATAGCGCTCCAGCTCGGGCATGTCCTTGACCGCCACCTTTTCGGCATCGCTGAACCCGTCGAGACCGCCGAGCATATAGCGAAAGCTGTTGCGCAGCTTGCGATAGGCGTCGGACGTACCGGCCAGCACCTGCTTGCCGATGCGCACATCCTCGAAATAATCGGTCTGCGCGACCCACATGCGCAGGATGTCGGCGCCCGATTCCTGAATGATCTTCAGCGGATCGACGACATTGCCCAGCGACTTGGACATTTTGCGTCCCTTGTCGTCCAGCGCGAAACCGTGCGTCAGCACGGCCTTGTACGGCGGTTCGCCGCGGGTGCCGCAGGCTTCGAGCAGCGACGACTGGAACCAGCCGCGATGCTGATCCGACCCTTCGAGATAGAGGTCGGCGCGCACGCCCTCGCCATAGCGTGCCTCGAGCACAAAGGCATGGGTGCTGCCCGAATCGAACCACACGTCGAGAATGTCGGTGACGACTTCGAATTCCTCGATGTCGTATTTCTCGCCCAGGATCTTCTGATGATCTGCGGCGAACCATGCGTCGGCGCCGCCGCTCTTGAACGCCTCGATGATCGCGGCATTGACCCATTTGTCGCGCAGATATTCGCCGGTTTCCTTGCGAACATAAAGCGGGATCGGCACGCCCCAGGCGCGCTGGCGACTGATCACCCAGTCGGGGCGCCCCTCCACCATCGAACGGATGCGGTTCTTCGACCGTTCGGGCACCCAGCGCGTCCGCTCGATCCCGTCGAGCGCGATGCCGCGCAGCGTCGGGCCGTTATGCGTCGACATGGGCAGCTCGCCCCCGAACGGACTGGGCACATCGACCGCGACCGGATCGGCGCCCTTGTCCATCGGGATGAACCATTGCGGGGTGGCGCGGAAGATGATCTTCGCCTTGGACCGCCAGCTATGCGGATAGCTGTGGACGAAATCGTCGGATGCCGCGAGCAGCGCGCCCGCTTCGCGCAGGTCGCGACAGATCGGACCTTCTTCCAGCTTGCCGCCATTGCCGCTCGCCGTGAATTTCGGATTGATGACGCTGCCTTCGCCGCCCAGCCACAGCCAGTCGTCGCGATAGCGCCCGTCGCCTTCGACCGCGAAAACCGGATTGATGCCATGCGCCTTGCACAGCAGGAAATCGTCCTCGCCATGATCGGGCGCCATATGGACGAGGCCCGTACCCGCGTCGGTGGTGACGAAATCACCCGGAAGGAACGGGCGCGGCGTGGCAAAGAACCCGCCGAGCTTGTGCATCGGGTGACGGGCGGTGGCGCCGGCGAGTTTCTTGCCACGAAAGAGCTGTCGTTCTCCAGTCTGCTGGAGCGTGACATCAGATGCCGGTTTGATCTTCAACGAAGCACTTGGGTGCGATGGCAACTGAACGCTCGCAAGCAGCTTGTTGATTCTGCCAATGAACGAATCAACTAGATCCTGAGCGATGACAAAGACATCGCTAGCGGGACGAATGCCAAAATTTGCAAGTGCTTCACGAGCTGCGGCGCTGAACTCAGGGCCGCCGTCAGAATAGTGGTCTTCCTTAACCCTCAAAAGGCGGTATTCTATTTCCTCACCAAACGAGAGCGCTTGGTTGACTGGAATTGTCCAGGGGGTTGTTGTCCAAATGATGGCTTTTACGTGGGCGCCTTTCTCAAGGAGCAACTGAATCGAGGGGCATTCCGGCGCCTCGACAATCTCGAACGCCACGTCGATCTGAGTCGAGGTGATATCCTCATATTCGACTTCGGCTTCGGCGAGCGCGGTCTTTTCGACCGGGGACCACATCACCGGCTTGGCGCCGCGATAAAGCTGGCCGCTTTCGGCGAATTTCAAAAGCTCGCCCGCGATCGTCGCCTCGGCTTCGAACTTCATGGTGAGATAGGGATCTTCCCAATCGCCCATCACGCCCAGCCGCTCAAATTGTTCGCGCTGCACCGCCACCCATTTTTCGGCGTACGCACGACATTCGGCGCGGAAGGCGACGGGATCGACTTCGTCCTTGTTCAGCTTCTTCTTGCGATAGGCTTCCTCGACCTTCCATTCGATCGGCAGGCCGTGACAATCCCATCCGGGAACATAGGGCGCATCCTTGCCCATCAGGCTCTGCGAGCGGACGATGATGTCCTTGAGGATCTTGTTCATCGCATGGCCCATGTGAATGTCGCCATTCGCATAGGGCGGGCCATCGTGCAGGATGAAGCGTTCGCGCCCGGCACGCTGTTCGCGCAGCCGGTCGTAAATGCCGATCTTTTCCCAGCGTTCCAGAATGCCGGGTTCCTTGTTGGCAAGGCCGGCCTTCATCGGGAAATCGGTCTTCGGCAGGAAGACGGTGTCGCGCCAGTCGCGCTGTGTGTCGGTCGTGTCGTTCATGGGAATGCGCCGATTAGAGGATGCGCGGCCTTCTGCAAAGCATCAGTTGCATTGCAACGGCCCTGCCGCCCTGCATCCGTTTGGGCTGAGCTTGTCGAAGCCCGGTTCTGCCTTTTGCACCGCGTCGGAAAAAGAAGCTCAGGGCAAGTGGCGCGTGGTCAGTTGCGTGCCAGGGCAGCCTTTGCGTCGTCGCAATCGCGGGCGATCTGGGCCTTCAGCGCATCCATGTCGTCGAACTTTGCCTCGGGCCGCAGATATTCGATCAGTTCGACTTCGATCGTCTGGCCATAAAGGTCGCCCGAAAAATCGAAGAAATGCGGTTCGAGCAATTCGAGCGGCGGATCGATCATCGGGCGGATGCCCAGATTGGCGACGCCATCGACCATCCGTCCGTCGGGCAAACGCCCGCGTACGGCATAAATGCCATAAGCGGGGCGCAGATAGCTGCCGAGCTTCAGATTCGCGGTCGGCCAGCCCAGTTCGCGCCCCAGCTTCGCGCCCGGCTCCACCATTCCTTCGATCGCAAAGGGGCGCGTCAGCAGTGCCGCTGCCTCGCGCGGCTTGCCTGCCTGAAGCAATTCGCGAATGCGGCTGGACGACACCGCCTCGCCTTCGCCGACTATCGGCGCGACGGTTTCGATGCCGAATCCCATCCGCGCGCCCAGATCGCGCAGCACGCTGACATTGCCGCCGCGCGCCTTGCCGAAGGTGAAGTCGTCGCCCGTCACCACACCGGCCACGCCGATCGCATCGACCAGCCGATCCTGCGCGAACGCTTCCGCCGTCAGCCCGGCGAGCGCGCCATCGAAATGAAACACCAGCATCGCATCCGCCCCCGCTTGTGCGAACAGCCGCTGGCGCTGATCGAGCGTCGTCAGGCGAAAGGGCGGGGTATCGGGGCGGAAATGGCGCACCGGATGCGGATCGAAGGTGGCGACGATCGCGGGGCGACCCCGATCCTTCGCCCAGTGGATGGCGCGCCGCACCACTGCCTGATGGCCGAGGTGAAATCCGTCGAAATTGCCGAGCGCGACGATGCCGCCGCGAAATTCGGGCGGGACCGCCGAGCCGCCGTCCAGCCGCTCCATGGCGCGGCCTATAACGACAGCGCGCGCGCTTTCAAATGGCCCACCGGCTCGATCCGGGCTCATGTCCGGCGCACGAGCGTGACAAAGGCATAGGCCGGGCGACCATCGGCGGCCGCATGTTCTTCCCGCGCAGTCTCGTGCCACTGCCGGGAATCGAATTCCGGCACCACCGCGTCCCCGCCGGGCGCGAGATGAACTTCGGTAAGCTCGATACGGTCGGCGCGGTCGAGAAACAGCGCGAAAACCTCCGCGCCGCCGATGACTGCAATCTCCGGCGCATCGCCCGCCAGCGCCAGTGCCTCCTCCGGCGAATGGGCAACCTCGGCGCCATCCGCCTGCCAACTGACATCGCGCGTCAGCACGATATGGCGTCGGCCGGGCAGCGGCGCGGGAAAGCTTTCGAAGGTCTTGCGCCCCATGATCATCGGCTTGCCCATCGTCTGTGCCTTGAATCGCTTCAGGTCGGCGGGCAGCCGCCAGGGCAGCGCGCCATCGACGCCGATCACGCCATTGTCGGCGCGGGCAAGGTGAAAGCTGATCGTCACGATCAGACCGCGACCGGCGCCTTGATATGCGGCTGCGCGACATAGTCGCGAATCGCGAAATCCTCATAGTCATAGGCGTCGATCGACGGCGGGCGGCGCAGGATTTCGAGTCGGGGCAGCGGCCCGGGCTCGCGGCGCAGTTGTTCGCGCGCCTGGTCGAGATGATTGGAATAAAGGTGGCAATCGCCGCCGGTCCACACGAAATCGCCCGGCTCCAGATCGCATTGCTGCGCGAGCATATGCGTCAGCAGCGCATAGCTGGCGATGTTGAACGGCACGCCTAGGAAGATATCCGCCGAACGTTGATACAGCTGAAGCGACAACCGCCCGTTCGCGACATGGCATTGGAACAGACAATGGCAGGGCGCCAGCGCCATCGCGTGCAGCTCGCCCGGATTCCATGCCGACACCACCATCCGGCGCGATCCGGGATTGGTCTTCAGCGTCTCGATCAGTTCGGCGATCTGATCGATATGCTGGCCGTCCGCCGCCTGCCAGTCGCGCCATTGCTTGCCATATACCGGCCCGAGGTCACCCGATTCATCGGCCCATTCGTCCCAGATGCTGACCTTGCGGTCCTGCAGCCAGCGGACATTGGTGTCGCCGCGCAGGAACCACAACAGCTCGACGATGATCGATCGCAGATGCAGCTTCTTGGTGGTCAGCAGCGGAAAGCCCTGCGACAGATCGAAGCGCATCTGATGCCCGAACACGCTGCGCGTGCCGGTGCCGGTGCGGTCCATCACTTCGGCGCCGTGGTCGAGCGCGCGTTCCATCAGGTCGAGATATTGACGCATGGAACGGGCTTACCGCCGCAATCCGCCCGCGCCAAGCGGGCGCGTTCGGTCCATTGCGGAGGAATTTGGGTTCGGAACGGATGCGCCCCTGCTTCGGTTGCACGGCGCCTATGTGCAAATTGGCGGCATGACGTCACTGGCGTTCGAAGCGGAAAAAGCGGCGGAAGCACGCCTTTTGTCGGGTCAGGATGTCGCGCGCCCATTGTTCCGCCCGATCGCGGAAGCGCGCGAGGAGCTGGCAGTGTTCGCCTATCTCGACGCGGAAGGGAATTTGCTCGGTATGCGCCACACGCCCGGGGAAAGCCGCGACAGCTGCGCGATTCCCGTGCGCGATGTCGCCGCCGACGCACTGGCATTCGGCGCGCATGCGGTGGTGATGGCGCATAATCATCCGAGCGGCGACCCCACCCCCAGCCGCGCGGATCGCGAAGCGACCAATGGCCTTGCGCGGGCACTGGGCCCGCTCGACATCCGGCTGGTCGACCATCTGGTGCTGGCGCGCGGCGGCGCCGTCAGCTTTCGCGCGCTCGGCTGGCTTTAGGCGCTGGGAGTCGGAACCGGGGACGAACCCGGATTCGAACAGGGTTGGATATCCTCCGGATCGGGACGCGGCCCGGCGGGCTGGAACACGGCGAGATACCCGCCCGCCGACGGCATCGATTCGATCCGCAGCATGCGATAGCCGACAGCGGCGAATTCGCATTGCAGCAGCGATGGCGGCGTGCCGTGCTGCGAAATCGGGCGATCGGCATCGACCACCACGACCTCCCCATCGGGGCGCATCGACGGGCGCATGTTCCACAGGAAGCGATAGGGTTTTTCGATCTCGTGATACATGTGCACCATCAGCACGCGATCGAAGCTGCTGGGCGGCAATTTGGGATCGTCCGGATCGCCCAGCCGCACGCTGACATTGTCGAGCCGCTCGCGTGCCACGCGCGCAGCCAGCGCATCGCGCACCGCGGGCACGATATCCTCGGCCAGCACGCGGCCATCGGCGCCCACGCGCTGGGCCAGACGGATGGTGTAATAGCCTTCGCCCGCACCGATATCGGCGATCGTCATCCCCTTCTGGATGCCGGTGCGGTTCATCACTTCGCCGGCTTCGTTGAGCCGGTCACGCGCTTCCTCGCTCGACCAGCGGCTGGAAACGATCGTGGCGGCGGGTCGATCGGGCATGGGGAAACCGTCGGCGTCACGCTTTACCGGATCGCCGTCGCTCCCCGAGCATGCCGCCAGCAAGAGCGCGGCGGCGACGCCGCCCCAGTTTCTCAATCGACGTCCTCCACCTCGACCGCCTCGCCGGTTACGCGCTGCGACAGGGCAGCAGCCATAAAGGGATCGAGGTCACCGTCCAATACATCCGATGGCGCCGTGGAGGTAACGCCGGTGCGCAGATCCTTCACCATCTGATAGGGCTGGAGGACATAGGAGCGGATCTGATGGCCCCAGCCGATATCGGTCTTGGTGGCGTTTTCGGCATTGGCCGCCGCTTCGCGCTCCTGCAGCTCGCGCTCGTACAGCCGCGCGCGCAGCTGGTTATAGGCTTCGGCCTTGTTCTTGTGCTGCGACCGCTGATTCTGGCACTGCACGACAATACCGGTCGGCAAATGGGTGATGCGCACCGCCGAATCGGTCGTGTTGATGTGCTGACCACCCGCGCCCGACGCGCGATAGGTGTCGATGCGCAGCTCGCTCTCGTTGATCTCGATATCGATATCGTCGTCGATCACCGGATAGACCCAGATCGACGAGAAGCTGGTGTGGCGGCGCGCCGAGCTGTCATAGGGCGAGATGCGAACCAGGCGGTGCACGCCGCTTTCGGTCTTGGCATAGCCATAGGCATTTTCGCCCTTGATCAGCAGAGTCGCCGACTTGATGCCCGCCTGTTCGCCGGCATGATAATCGACCAGCTCGACCTTATAGCCATGGCGTTCGGCCCAGCGCGTGTACATGCGCTGGAGCATTTCGGCCCAGTCGTTCGATTCGGTGCCGCCCGCGCCCGAATTGATTTCGAGATAGGTGTCGTTGGCATCGGCTTCGCCCGAAAGCAGCGCCTGCACCTTGTCGCGCTCGGCGCGCTGCGCCAGCGCGGCAAGCGCTTCGGTGCCTTCCTTCGCCATTTCCTCATCGCCTTCAGCCTCGGCCATTTCGATGAGTTCGGCGGTATCGTTGAGCTCGCGCTCGATTTCGCGGGTCGCGGTGATCGATTCGTCGAGCCGCCGCCGCTCGCGCATCACTTCCTGCGCTTCCTTGGGATTGTCCCACAGGCTCTGGTCCTCGACCCGCGCATTGAGCTCATCGAGGCGGCGAAGCGCACGATCCCAGTCGAGGAACCGCCGCAACAGCGCCAGTGCCTCGTTGATCTTTTCCACATGAGCCTGCGCTTCGGCGCGCATTCGTCTTCACTCCACCAACAGAAAAAGGGGCATCCGAACGACCGGCGCACCCCATGTGCCAAGCGGTATATAGGCGTTCCCGGCGCGAAATCCCGGTAAAGCGCCGGGAAGGATCGGCTGGCCGCCCTAGTAGATACCGCCCTCTCTTTGCAAGAATTCGCTGTCGCGGGCGCTGTCGTCCTGACGCGGAGCGGCGCGTTCGCGGGGCGCCTCGCGCTGCTCTTCCTCGTCGTCGCGATTTTCCCGGCGCGGTTCGCTTTCGGGCTTGAAGGCCTCCCAGATCACGCTCGCATAGGGATCGTCGGTCGGCCAGGTCCCGAACGCCGGCTTGCCGCTCGCGCGATCGATCCGGACCATGCGCACCCCCGACGGCGCGCGGAAGGTTTCGACCGGAAGCCCTTCGAATGCCTTTTGCGCGAACGCCTTGAAAATCGGCGCGGCGACGGTGCCGCCCTGGGCATAGCCGCCCAGCCGGGTCGGACTGTCATAGCCGATATAAAGGCCCCCGATCATCTGCGGAATGCCGCCCATGAACCACACATCGGTCGGACCCGTGGTCGTCCCCGTCTTGCCCATCATCGGCCGGTCGAGGTCGCGCAGCACCGTTGCCGTGCCGCGCTGGACCACGCCTTCGGTGATATGCACCATCTGATAGGCAGTAATCGCGTCGAGCACCTGGCGGCCACGCACCTGCGGCCGCGGCATCGGCTTGCCGTCCCAATCGGGCGCATTGCACCCTTCGCACGGGCGCCAGTTTTCGGGCAGGATCACCTTGCCGTGGCGATCCTGCACATAATCGATCAGCGTCGGCGTCAGCGCGCGACCATGATTGACCAGGATCGAATAGGCGTTGACCATGCGCATCACCGTCGTCTCGCCCGCGCCCAGCGCATAGGAGAGATAGGGCGGGAATTTCTGGCGGCTGACGCCGATCCGCTGGATCAGGTCGACGACGTGATCCATGCCGACATCATTGGCGATATGGACCGTCATCAGGTTGCGCGACTGTTCGATGCCCCAGCGCAATGTTTTCGGCCCCGCGCCACGCGCATTGCCGAAGTTGCGGAAACATTTTTCCCCAAGATCGGCGCCCTGCCAGACGCAGAGCGGCTCGTCATTGACGATCGACGCCGGCGTCATGCCCTGTTCGAGCGCGGCGGCATAGACGATCGGCTTGATTGTCGAGCCCGGCTGGCGCTGCGCCTGGGTGGCGCGGTTGAACGACTGGATGCGGCTGTCGAAGCCGCCCTGCATCGCCATCACCCGGCCGCTGCGCGGATCCTCCACCACCATGCCGCCCGAAATGCGCGGGATGCTGCGCAGGGCATAGCCCGGTCCTTCGGGCGCGACGGCGATGATGTCGCCGGGCTTGAGCGCGTCGAACGCTTTCCCGCCCTTGCCGCGCACCGCCATCGACGCCGCCGAAGCCGGCAAGGCAACGGATTTGCCGTCATCGAACCCAATCTGGCAGCTGGTGCCTTCCTTCGAAATCACGATGGCGGCGCGCCAATCGTCATAATCGAGGCCGATATTGGTGTTGAGCAGCGCCTGGAGCCAGTTGTCGCCGCTGATCTCGACCGTGCGGATCGGGCCGCTCCAGCCGCGTCCGCGGTCGAAGCGCACCAGTCCGTCGCGCAGCGCCTGCTGGGCATATTCCTGAAGGTCGGGACGCAGCGACGTGCGCACCCATAAACCACCCGAATAAACGCTATAGGGGCCATCCTCGTCGGTTTCGCCGAACTTGTCGATCAGCTGGCGGCGCACTTCCTCGACGAAATATCCGCCCACCCGCTCGAATTTGGGTGTCTGGCGCGGCACCGTGCCCAACGGCTGGGCGACCGCCGTCTGATATTGTTCCTCGCTGATGAAACGATTGCGCAGCATTTCGCTGAGCACCCAGTTGCGCCGCTCCAACGCCCGATCGGCGTGACGCTCGGGATCGTAATTGGCCGGGCCCTTGGGCAGGATGGCGAGATAGGCCATTTGCGAGAGCGAAAGCTGGTCGAGTTCCTTGCCGAAATAGGCATGGCTCGCCGCCTCGACGCCGCCGGCATTGCGGCCGAGCTCGATCGAATTGAGATAGAGTTCGAGAATCTGCTCCTTGGTGAGCGTATCTTCCATGCGCCAGGCAAGGATCGCTTCCTTGAGCTTGCGCATATAGCTGCTCTCGTTGCCGACGAGCAGATTCTTGGCGACCTGTTGCGTGATGGTCGATGTGCCGCGCGGCGTTTCGCCCCGGATCAGCCCCTGAAACGCTGCACGCGCCAGCCCGGGATAATCGAGCCCGTGATGCTGGAAAAAGCTGCGGTCCTCGGCAGAGAGATAGGCTTTGACCAGAAGGTCGGGATATTCGTTGAAGCTCAGCTGAACCCGGCGTTCGCGGGCATAGCTGTG
The DNA here is from genome assembly GCF_003171655.1 of Stakelama portus. Classification (GTDB taxonomy): domain Bacteria; phylum Pseudomonadota; class Alphaproteobacteria; order Sphingomonadales; family Sphingomonadaceae; genus Sphingomonas; species Sphingomonas portus. The sequence continues at coordinate 116,942 of NZ_QFZL01000003.1, forward strand.
AATCGGTTCGCCGCTATAGTCGCGGACATAGGTCGGCAGCGGCGGCTCATAGGTGCGCAGCGTATCGACCGAAGGCAAATTGCGCGCCACCAGCAGCCAGAGCAGGAACGCACCGATACCGGCAAGCAGGGCCAGCCAGGCGAGCACGCGAAACCACCAGCGGCGGCGAATCCTGTCGAACGCCCCGCCAAGTCCGCCAATTTCGCGCTTCAGACGCAGCTTGATGCTGGAGAGTTCGACATCGACCATATGCGCGGCGGTTTAGCAAGAATCCCGGGGGATGCCAGCCTGCTCGACACCCATGTGTCCTGATGCGCGCGATCGCCCGCACGCCGCCGCGCCGGCCGGGGGGCTAGCGCGACGCCATCTGGGTTGCGAAATGCACCTCGACGGCATGGCGCACGGTCTGGGCGACGCGTTGCTGTCCCTCGCGCGATGCAAGGAACTGCGCATCCGACGCGTTGGAAATATAGCCGGTTTCGAACAGCACCGAGGGCATGTCCGGCGCCTTGAGCACCAGCAGCGACGCCATGCGATGGAAATTGGTCTTCACCGGAATGCGCGGCCCGGCCTCGCGTCCGAGCAGCCGGGCAAACCGCGCCGACACATTCATCGTTTCGCGCTGAGTCAGATCGATCAACAGCGACGACACGTCCGGGCTTGCTTCGCCCAGATCGACGCCGGCGATGATGTCCGCCTTGTTCTCGCGCGCGGCGAGCCGGGCGGCTTCGCGGTCGGACGCCACTTCGGACAAGGTATAGACTGTCGCGCCTGTCGCCGTGGGATTGCCGGCGCTGTCGCAATGGATCGAAATGAACAGGCTGGCACCCAGCCGCCGCGCGATTTCGAATCGCTCGCGATGGACCAGATAACGGTCGTCCTCGCGAGTCAGCGCGACGCGGACCCGGCCCGAAGCGACCAGCGCATCGCGGATCGCCAGCGCGACCTTGAGCGTGATATCCTTTTCATAAAGGCGCCCGTCAGCGGAAATCGCACCGGGATCATGGCCGCCATGGCCGGCATCGATCACCACCAGCGGCCGGGAATCGTCGCTGCCATAGACACGCGGCAATGAAACGGGTGCAGCACGCGCGGGGACGGCAATTGTCTCGGTATAGCGCGGGCGCGGCTCGCTGGCGGCATAGCTGAACGGGGGAAGGAACGTCATCCGCCCCTCCGCCGCGGCGCGGGCGAAACGCGCATCGTCAACGGTGCGCAGTTCCAGCGTCAGCGTGCGACCGTCACCACCGAAGCTGCCTTCGGTAAGGATCGCCGGCCGGGCGAGGTCGAGCACGACGCGCGCACCATCGGAATGGGCGCCCTGGCGGATGCCGGCAACCGGCCCTCCGGCGCTGATCCGGCCACCGGGTCGCGCGCCCTGGATATCCAGTGCGATACGCCGTGGCCCGGCCAGCAGGAAGGCACTTGCCTGCCCGGTGGGGGCGTCGAAACGAACGACCACGCGGTCGCCCTGTACGCGGATATCCTCGACGGATTGTGCCCAGCTCGGAACGCCGGATAACCAGCCGACGAGAAGGGCGATCAATGTAAACACCCGAGCGATATGCCGCGTCAGGCTGTGGGGGGTCCAGCCTAAATGCATAATAGGGGATACTCTTGTTACTCGATACGCTTTCGATCCCTGACCTTCGATGGATTAGCCCAACGCCCCTCAAATCACTGTCAACAGGGGCAGTTAACGCCTTGGTCACCATGAAATGCCCATTATCTCTAATGCATGGAGCAGTTGCCGCGTTCCGCCGGCGGTGCTAGGCATCGGTGGTTAGTGGTTTCGCATCTTGCGAATTCCATCGGTCGCAGCCGGCTCCTCCGGCGCGACAAATCAGGTTGACGCTGCATGAGGCAATTTCCCCCGAGTCACGAACGCATTGCCGCTACGGCATTGCGCGTGGGCGAGGCGGAGCATCCGGGCCGCAGGTCCGGACGTGCCGATGCTGCAGACACGTTTCAGAAAACCAGCATCGCCGGCATCTGGCCGGCGAGCCCCGTACCCCGCGCGCCGAATTTGCCGAAAGGCCGGCGCGCCCGGAGAATAATAAATGACAATGCGTATGCTGATCGACGCGCGCCACCGGGAAGAAACCCGCGTGGCCGTCGTCAAGGGACACCGGATCGAGGAGTTTGATTTCGAGAGTGCCGAGCGAAAGCAGCTCAAGGGCAACATCTATCTGGCCAAGGTAACCCGCGTCGAACCGTCGCTTCAGGCGGCGTTCGTCGATTATGGCGGCAATCGCCACGGCTTCCTGGCCTTCAGCGAAATCCATCCCGACTATTACCAGATTCCCAAGGAAGACCGCGACGCGCTGCTCGCCGAAGAGGCCGAGCATGCCGCGCAGGAAGCGGCGCTGCGCGCCGAAGAGGATGTCGACGACGACGACGGCGCCGAAGGCGAAGTCGAGGTTCTCGAACGCCCGTCCGACGAGGATGAGGAAGCCGCCGAGGATGACGGCGAGGAAGACGAGGCCGAAGAAGCGTCGGGCGACAGGCGTCGCCGCGGGCGCAAGAAGGACAGCGCCGCCGACGAGCTGCGCAAGCGCCGCATGGACCTGCGCCGCCGCTACAAGATTCAGGACGTGATCCGCCGCCGCCAGGTGCTGCTGGTTCAGGTCGTCAAGGAAGAGCGCGGCAACAAGGGCGCGGCGCTGACCACCTATCTCAGCCTCGCCGGGCGGTATTGCGTGCTGATGCCGAACACCGCGCATGGCGGCGGGATTTCGCGCAAGATTTCGAATGCGGGCGACCGCAAGCGCCTCAAGTCGATCATGTCGGACCTCAAGCTGCCGCCGACGATGGGCTGTATCGTGCGCACCGCCGGGCTTCAGCGCACCAAGACCGAAATCAAACGCGATTTCGATTATCTGGCGCGGCTGTGGGACGAAATTCGCGACAATACGCTGCGGGCGACGGCGCCCGAGCTGATCTATGGCGACAGCGACCTGATCAAGCGGGCGATCCGCGACATCTATAATCGCGACATCGAGGAAGTGATCGTCGAGGGCGAGGAAGGCTATCGCCAGGCGAAGGACTTCATGAAGCTGCTGATGCCCAGCCATGCGCGCCGGGTGAAGCAATATGCCGATGCGGTGCCGCTGTTCCAGCGCAGCCATGTCGAGGACCAGCTTTCGGCGATGTACCATCCGGTGGTGCAGCTCAAATCGGGCGGCTATCTGGTCATCAACCCCACCGAAGCTTTGGTTTCGATCGACATCAACTCGGGCCGTTCGACGCGCGAGCATAATATCGAGCAGACCGCGACGGCGACCAATCTGGAAGCGGCGCAGGAAATCGCCCGCCAGCTGCGGCTGCGCGACATGGCCGGGCTGGTCGTCATCGACTTTATCGACATGGACCATTCGTCCAATGTCCGAAAGGTCGAGAAGGCGATGAAGGAGGCGCTGAAGAACGATCGCGCGCGTATTCAGGTCGGCCGCATTTCGGCGTTCGGCCTGATGGAAATGAGCCGCCAGCGGCTGCGCACCGGCGTTCTGGAAGCATCGACCGTCACGTGTCCGCATTGCGAAGGCACCGGGCTTGTCCGCACCGCTTCATCCGCGGGCCTGTCGGCACTGCGCATGATCGAAGACGAAGCCGCACGCGGCCGTGGATCGCAGATCACCCTGCGCTGCAGCCAGGAAGCGGCTTTCTATGTCCTCAACAAGAAGCGCGCCGATATCGCCGAGATCGAGGATCGCTATGGCGTGAGCGTCGAGATCAGTTCGGATGGCGAACTCGAAGGCGCGCGCATGTCGGTCGAGGCTTCCGGCCCGCCCCCGGCACATGCGCCGCGCTTTGAAAAGCTGGTCGAGGAGCCCGAAGAGGACATCGTCGAGATCGACGAAGAGGAATTCGACGAGGAAGAACAGCAAAGTTCGGACGAAGGGTCGCGCAAGCGCCGTCGTCGCCGCCGTGGCCGTCGCGGTCGTGGCCGTCCGGACGAGCAGGAAGGCTCCGAATCCGCGAATGAGGATGAGGAAGCCATTGCCGAAGACGCCGCGCCTGAGGAAGCGGAAGCGCCCGAGAGCAGCGACGAAGAAACCGGCACGCGCAAGCGCCGCCGTCGCGGTCGCCGTGGCGGTCGCCGCAATGGTGGTGGCGCAGAGTCGACCGAGGAAACGGGGTCCGAATCGACTGACACGGCCGATGCCGATACTGCCGAGGCAGAAGCGCCGGCGGCCGAACCGGTCGCAACGGTCGAGGCCGAGGCAGCGCCCGCAGCCGAGGAAAAGCCCAAGCGTCGTCGTCGCCCGCGCGCTCGCGCAGCCGAGGTCGAAGCGACCGAGGCAGCGCCGGCAGAGGCAGTCGCCGAACCGGTGACCGAAGCGCCTGCGCCCGAAGCAGCCGAGAAAGCGCCGGCCAAGCCCAAGCGGACTCGCCGCAAAAAGGCCGAGCCGGTCGAAGCCGAAGCGCAGCCCGAAGCGAGTGCAGAACCGGCTGGCGAAGCCGAAGCACCTGCTCCGGCCAAGCCCAAGCGGACCCGGCGTAAAAAGGCCGAGCCCGCGCCCGAAGCAGCGCAGGCTCCCGAGGAAAGCGCGCCCGCGCCCGCCGAACCCGAGCCGGTGGCGCAAGTCGCTCCGGAACCGGCGCCCGAACCCGTGTCGGAACCGGCGCCCGAAACGGCGACCGAATCCACGCCCGAGCCAGTGGCCGCCGAAGCCGAAAGCACCGACTCTGGCGAAAATGCGGACGAGGCGCCGCGCCGCGGCTGGTGGCAGCGCACGTTCGGCAACTGATCGCCCGTCGTCGTCGAAACTACTGAAGCGGGGCCGCCCGTCGGCCTCGCTTCAGCGGCGGTTCAGCGCAATATCGTAGGAGCGGCGTGCACGGGGCCGTTGCCGTCGGGCGCGAGGGGAGCGATACTATGCCCATGAAACGCTTTGCCATGCTGCTGGCCTGTCTGTGCCTGGTCGGCCTCGCAATCCGGCCCGCCGCCGCGCAGACCGTGTTGCGCGACGCCGAAACCGAAGCGCTGCTCGCGGATATTTCGCGGCCCATCATCGAAGCGGCAGGGCTTTCGCCTGAGAACGTCCATGTCGTCCTGCTGCAGGACGGTTCGATCAACGCGTTCGTCGCCGGTGGCCAGACGGTCTATATTCATTCCGGCCTGATCGACGCCGCCGACAATCTCAATGAGGTTCAGGGCGTCATCGCGCACGAATTGGGCCATGTCGTCGGCGGCCATGTGCCGCTCGCCAATTCGGGCGGCGCGGGCACCATTTCGATCCTCAGCCTGGTGCTCGGCGCCGCGGCGGTCGCCGCCGGATCACCCGAGGCCGGAACCGGTATTTTGATGGCCGGTCAGCGCGCTGCGCTCGGCAAATATCTCGCTTTCTCGCGCACGCAGGAATCCCAGGCGGACGCCGCCGGTGCGCGATTCCTCAACACCGCCGGGATCAACGGCGCGGGGATGATCGATTTCTTCAAGAAGCTGCAGAACATGGAATATCGCCTGGCGATTCCCCAGGATAACAGCTTCAACCGCACCCACCCGCTGAGCGGCGAGCGCATCGCGCATCTGGAGGACACGCTCCACAACGGGCCGGGCTGGCAAAAGCCGACCGACCCCGCGCTCGAGGAACGATTCCGCCGCGTACAGGCGAAATTGCGCGGCTATGTCGACGATCCGCAACAGACGCTGCGCCAATATCCGCTCAGCGATCAGTCGGTCGAGGCGCATTATGCCCGCGCCTATGCCTATCACCTGTCGGGCTATCCCCAACAGGCGGCGTCGGAAACCGCCGCGCTGGTCGCCGCCGATCCCGACGATCCCTATTTTCTGGAGCTGCAGGGGCAGATCATGCTCGAAGGCGGCGATCCGCTCGGGGCGATCGAACCGTTGCGCCGCGCGACCGAGCTTTCGAACAACCATCCGCTGATCGCCACCACCTATGGCCATGCGCTGATCGCGACCGACGATCCGAAATATCTGCCCGAGGCCGAACAGGTGCTGCGGCTGGCGGTGGCGCGCGACAAGGAAAATCCGTTTGCCTGGTATCAGCTCGGCATGGTCTATGAACGCACCGGGGATCAGGCCCGCGCGGCATTGGCAACGGCAGAACGGGCCAGCATGACCGGCGACCCCGGCCTGGCCGCGATCAGCGCGCGTGCCGCCGTCGCCGGGCTGGAAGAAAACACGCCCGAATGGCTGCGGGCGCAGGATATATTGCTGATCTCGCAAAACGCGCTCGAAGATCGCGAGCGCCGGAGGAATTGAAAGCAGGATGATCGAACGCTTGTCACGCAAACCCTGGCTGCTCGCCATCGGTTTCCTGCTCGCCATGGCGCTGGGCGCGGGGCTCTATGCCACGGCGCGCGCGGTTGCCGGCGATGCCGCGCCGACGCCCGAACGCGCGCGGATGGAACGGATCGTCCACGACTATATCCTCAATCACCCCGAAATCCTGCCCCAGGCGATGGAGCGGCTGCAACAGCGTGAGACCGCCAAGGCGATTTCCGATAACCGGTCGGCGGTGTTCGATCCCTTTGCCGGCGCATGGGCGGGCAACCCCCAGGGTGACGTAACCATCTCGGTCTATATGGACTATGCCTGCGGCTTTTGCCGGGCGAGCCTGCCCGCGATCGACAAGCTGCTGAAATCCGATCCCAATGTGCGGATCATCTATCGCGAATTCCCGATCCTGAGCGATGAAAGCGTGACCGCCGCGCGCTGGGCGCTGGCGGCGGCCGAGCAGAACAAGTTCCGCGCATTCCACGACGCCATGTTCGCGGCGGGACAGCTCAATAGCGGGTCGATCCAGCGTGCGGCGCAGGCCGCGGGCCTCGACATCGCACGCGCGCGGACTGCAGTGAGCAGCGACCGGGTCGAAGCGGAATTGCGCAACAACCACGCGCTTGCCCGGTCACTGGGGATCACCGGCACCCCGGCCTGGGTGGTCGGCGACCGCGTCTATTCGGGCGCACAGGATTATGCCGCCCTGAAACGCGCGGTTTCCGAGGCACGTCGCGCCGAATAACGTCTGCCGCTTGTCGCTGCGCCGCCGCGTACCTACCTGAAGGTCCGGCTGCGCAGGGGCATCATGGACAGCATCTTATCGATACGCGGGGTCGGAAAGACCTATTCGTCGGGGCATCGTGCGCTCGAATCAGTCGATCTCGACATTGCACGCGGAGAGATATTCGCGCTGCTCGGGCCGAACGGCGCGGGCAAGACGACGCTGATCAGCATCATCTGCGGCATCGTGACGCCCAGCACCGGCACGATCCTGGTCGACGGGCATGATGCGCGCCATGACCCGCGCGAGGCGCGCATGCGGATCGGGCTGGTGCCGCAGGAAACCAGCGTCGACATGTTCGAAACCGTCTGGTCGACGGTCCGCTTCAGCCGCGGCCTGTTCGGCAAGAAGATGGACAAGGCCTATTGCGAGCAATTGCTCAAGGACCTCACGCTCTGGGACAAGCGCGACGCGCAGATTCGTGAGCTTTCCGGCGGGATGAAGCGCCGCGTGCTGATCGCCAAGGCGTTGAGCCACGAGCCCGACATCCTGTTCCTCGACGAACCCACTGCCGGCGTCGACGTGTCGTTGCGCCGCGACATGTGGAAGCTGGTGAGCGGCCTGCGTTCGCGCGGCACCACCATCATCCTGACCACCCATTATATCGAAGAGGCCGAGGAAATGGCCGATCGGGTGGGCGTGATCGACAAGGGCCGGTTGCTGCTGGTCGATGAAAAGAGCGCGCTGATGAAGCAGCTGGGCAAGCGCGAAATGACGCTGACGCTGCAGGAACCGCTTTCGGCGCTGCCGGCGGAACTCGCCGAATGGAATGTCGACCTGCAGGATGAGGGGCATCGTATCCGCTACACCTTCGACGCACAGGCCGAACATACCGGCATCCCCTCGCTGCTGCGCAAGCTGGGCGATCTGGGTATCGGCTTCAAGGATCTGGAGACCGAGAAATCGAGCCTTGAGGATATCTTCGTCGATCTGGTGGAGAACGACCGATGAAGGGTTTCAACGCACGCGGCGTCCTCGCCATCTATCGATTCGAAATGGCGCGCGCATTGCGGACCATCTGGCAGAGCCTGGCGGCGCCGGTCATCACCACCTCGCTCTATTTCGTAGTGTTCGGCGGCGCGCTGGGCAGCCGCATCCAGACGGTCGACGGCACCGATTACGGCGCGTTCATCGTGCCGGGGCTGATCATGCTGTCGCTGTTGCAACAAAGTATTTCGAACGGGTCGATCGGCATCTATTTCCCGAAATTCACCGGCACGGTGTTCGAACTGCTTTCGGCACCGATTTCGTCGATGGAAATGGTCCTCGGCTATGTCGGCGCGGCGGCGACCAAATCGATGGTGATCGGCCTGGTCATCCTCGCCACAGCGTCCTTCTTTGTCGACCTCAACATCCACCATCCCTGGGCAGTGGCGCTGTTCCTGCTGCTCACCAGTTTCGCGTTCAGCCTGTTCGGCTTCATTCTCGGCATCTGGGCGAAAAGCTTCGAACAGCTCAATTTCGTGCCGGTGCTGGTGGTGACGCCGCTCACGTTCCTCGGCGGCGCCTTTTATTCGATCGACATGCTGCCCCAGCCGTGGCGGACGGTCAGCCTGTTCAACCCGGTCGTCTATCTGGTGAGCGGCTTTCGCTGGAGCTTCTTCGACAAGGGCGATGTCGATATCGCGATCAGCCTGGGGTTCACCACCGGCTTTCTCGCGGTGTGCCTGACGATCATCGCGATCATCTTCCGCACCGGCTGGCGGCTCAAGAACTGAGCCGCCGCCTGTACCTCGCCCGGTGGGCCGAGGTGATGGCTGGCCGTGCAGTTCCTGCACGAATCCCGCGCACGACAAAGGCGAGCCCGCGCGCGGACTCGCCTTTCGTCATTCGCGCCAGCCGCCTCCCGCGCGGGGAAGCGACAGCCGATTACTTGATCTTCGCTTCCTTGAACTCGACGTGCTTGCGCACGACGGGATCATATTTGCGGAAGCTCAGCTTCTCGGTCTTGGTGCGCGGATTCTTCTTCGTGACGTAGAAGAAGCCCGTACCTTCCGAGCTGACGAGCTTGATCTTCACGGTGGTCGGCTTTGCCATGACCCAAAAACCCCAGAATTCGCTAAAAACAAAAAAGCGCGGCGCACGCGAAGGTGGCCGCTGCCAGAGGCGGGCGGATGCGACACCGGGACGCAAATGTCAAGGCAGAGGCCGTGCTTCACGCGCCCTTAACCGCAAAGAGGCAGGATTCGCGCTCACGGAACCGGTAAGGAAGCCCATGCGCATGCGAATCGAATCGGCGCTTTCGCCGAATCGGAAGGACTGATTCGCAGTGGAAGCACTCGTTCCCGCCTTTATCGCTGCACTGGTCATGCAGATCGGCGACCGTTCGGCCTGGCTGACGGCCGTGCTTGCCGACCGCTATGGGCGGCCCTTGCAGGTGGCGATCGCGGCGACGATTGCCCATGGCGCAGGCAACGCAATCGCGGCGACCGCCGGCGGGTGGCTGGCGCCGATGCTGACGCCCAATGCCAAATCGCTGTTCCTTGCGCTCTCGCTCGTCTTCGGCGGCGCGACGCTGATGTGGCGCGTGCGCGGACCCGACCGGCTGGAAGGCTGGAAACTCGGATCGTTCGTGACTCCGCTGCTCGGCATCTTCATTCTCGCGCTCGGCGACCCCACCCAATCCTTCACGCTCGCGCTTGCGGCGCGCAGCATGCCGGGATTCGCCTTTGCGGGCGCGACATTCGGCAGCTTCGTCGTCGCGTTTACCGCCGCGATGCTCGGCGAACTGGCGTGGCGCAGCCTGCCGTTGCGCTGGGTGCGCGCCGCGATCGGGATCGTCGCGCTGATCGGCGGGCTTGTTCTGGGGCTTTCGGCAGTACGGTTGCTGTAACCGGCGATTCGCGCATGGTTCGCGCAAATTCAGCATTTCGATTGCACTGATCGGCTTTATCGCATGTGCAATATGGGAGCCGAATCCCTATTTCGATCGTTCCAGATACGAACCGAAAAAACGCACCGGAGGAACCCATGGCAGACACTTCTGCACTCGACACGCCGACCGACATCAGCAGCAATGCCGCCAAGACCGTGGCACAGGCGCTGAACGGCATTCTGGCCGACAGCTATGCACTGTATCTCAAGACCAAGAATTTCCACTGGCATGTCAGCGGGCCGCATTTTCGCGACTATCACCTGATGCTCGACGAACAGGCGAGTGCCATTCTCGCCACCACCGACGTGATCGCCGAGCGCGTGCGCAAGACCGGCAACACGACGCTGCGTTCGATCGGCGACATCGCCCGGCATCAGACGATCAAGGACAATGACGCCGATTTCGTGAAGCCCGAAGATATGCTCAAGGAGCTGCGCGACGATAATCTCAAGCTGGTCGAGGCGCTTCGCGAAGCCAAGGATATCGCCGATGCGGCGAAGGACAATGGCACCAGCGCGGTGATCGACGAATGGACCGACGCCGCAGAACAGCGCGCCTGGTTCCTGTTCGAAGCCGCCAACAAGGGCTGATCGCGCACGCAGGTACAGCCGCGACGACAAGGAAAAAGCCGGTCGGGAGCGATGCTTCCGACCGGCTTTTGCATGTCAGCGGTTATTCGATGCCGGCAAGATCGGCATCGAGCTTGTCGAGCAGTTCGTCGGTGATCTTGCCCTGCGAATAGGGCGCAAGCTGGCGCAGCGAGAGCGACTTGAACATGTCGTAGCTTTCATGCGTCGAAAGCCCCGGGACATCGGCATCGAGCACCGCCTTGGCCTGTTCGTTCGCAACAAGCTGTTCGATCGGGGTATTGCTGGAATATTTCGCGCCCGCTTCGGCCTCGGTCGCCGGCGCGGCTTCGGTCGCGGCGTCTGCGGCGGGTGCGGCGGGTGCGTCCTGCGCGGCAGCCGCCGGGATCGCCGCAAAGGCTGTGAGCAGCGCGGCGGGCACGATCATCTTCTTCAACATCTGTTTCTCCTGACCCAATAGGAAATCTCTCGCGATCGGCCTCTCGCGCGTCCCGCCTCTTCCGGGCGGATCGGCTCCCTGCGCGCCGCGGCGGAAACCTAGCTGCGAATCATCGGGGACGCGAGCGGAACCCTATCGCCGCCGGTGCGCTTAATCGCCTAGTAAACAGGAGGAATTCTATGTTTCGCTGGGCAATCATCTTTCTCGTCGTCGGCGCGGTCCTTGCGCTGCTCGGCTTCGGCGGTATCGGCGGCGCGTTCGTCGAAATCGCCAAGATCCTCTTCTTCATCGCGATCGCGCTGTTCGTGATCTTCGGCGTGCTGGGCCTGATGGCCGGGCGCGGGATCAAGAACGCGATAGACTAACGCGAATCGGGAGTATCGCCGCCCGGCCGGAGGCTGATCAGCCACCAGTCGGGCGGTGCTCCGAATCGGACCGGCACCATGCTGGTGCCAAGCCCGCCAGTGACGATGATCGTGCGCTCGCCCTCACGCCGGATGCCGCAGACGAATCGATCGCCATATTGCGAAGGCACCATCGGTGCGCCGATCCCCGGCAACACGATCTGTCCGCAATGCGTATGTCCCGCCAATATCGCCCGAAAGCGCATCGGCAGCGACGGCACGACATCGGGGCTGTGCGCGAACAGCAATACCGGTCCCTTTTCGCGCAGGACCTGCCGTATGACCCGCGGAATATCGGCGTGGCCGGTCATCGAATCGCCTGCCCCGGCGAGCAGCAACGGGCCCACGCGCACCACTTCGTTATCGAGCGTCCGAATCCCCGCCCGCTTCAGTGCGGCGTCGATTCCTGCCGCGCCATGCCAGTGATCGTGATTCCCCAGCACCGCAAACACACCCAGCGGCGCCGACAGCCCCGCGAGCGGCGCGACCGTATCGGTGTCCGAATATCGCCGGGTGCTGAGCAGCCGGTCGCTGACGAAGTCTCCGGCCAGCAGGACAAGATCGGGTCGTTCGGCATTCACTTGCGACACGATGCGCGCCAGCCGCGCGGGCGGCATATCGGGCCCCTGAACATGAAAATCGGCAAGCAGCGCGATTCGAATCGGCGGCGCACCGTCGGGCCAGTCGGGAAGCGCGACGGTGGTTCGGCGCAGTTCCGGCTCGCTCACTGCATTGGCATAGCCCAGCGCGCCCAGCACCAGAGGAACAAGCAACAGCAGGGCCAGCAGACGACGCATCGACGCCAGCCTAGCGCGTTCGCCACACAGTCGCCATCTGATCGTTGATGCGCGGCTTTTCCGATCTTCTCGATTCGCTCGTCTTCACGCGCTCGCGCAATGCGAAGCTGCGGCGGATCGGTAGCTATCTGAAGAACACGCCCGACCCCGATCGCGGCTGGGCAATGGCGGCGCTTACCGGCGCGCTCGACCTGCCTGCGATCAAGCCGGCGATGATCCGCGCATTGGTTACCGAGCGAGTCGATCCCGTCCTGTTCGCGCTCAGTCGGGATTTCGTCGGCGACACTGCGGAAACGGTCGCGCTGTTATGGCCGGGCGCCAGTCATGGCGAGGCGAGCGGCGAGCCGCTGCCGCTTGCGAAAGTGGTCGAACAACTGGCGTCGCTGTCGCGCTCCGACGCACCCGCCGCGCTGGCGGCGATGCTCGACCGGCTCGATGCCGACGAACGCTATGCGCTGCTCAAACTGGCAACCGGCGCGCTGCGCATCGGCGTGTCGGCGCGGCTGGCCAAAACGGCGCTGGCCCAGGCGTTCGACCTCGATGTCGATGCCGTGGAGGAAGTGTGGCACGGGCTCAGCCCGCCCTATGCCGAGCTGTTCGATTGGGCCGAGGGGCGCGGCGCACAGCCGACCGCGGAGAACACGCCGGTGTTCCGCCCGTTCATGCTCGCCCATCCGCTTGAGGAAGAGGCCGTCGATCTTCGCGACTATGCCGCCGAATGGAAATGGGACGGAATCCGCGTCCAGATCGTGCATGTCGCGGGGGAAACACGGCTGTTCAGTCGCGCCGGCGACGATATCACCGGCAGCTTCCCCGAAGTCGCAGGGGCCTTCACCACCCCCGGCGTGCTCGATGGCGAGTTGCTGGTCCGGGGCGATGCGCAGGGCGGCGCCGAGGGCGGCGCGGCAAGCTTCAACGCGTTGCAACAGCGGCTGGGGCGCAAGCAGGTGTCGGCGAAGACACTGGCGCAATTTCCCGCCTTCGTTCGCCTCTATGACCTGTTGTTCGACGGCGGAGAGGATCTGCGCGAACTGCCCTGGGCGGCGCGTCGCACGCGACTCGAGCGATTCGTCGCCCGGCTCGATGGCGATCATTTCGACCTTTCGGCGCTGATCGAGGCCGAGGATTTCGCCGCGCTTGCCGCAATCCGCGAAGGCGCGCGCGATGCCGCGATCGAAGGCGTGATGCTCAAACGCCGCGATTCGCCTTATGTCGCCGGACGTCGCGCCGGGCTGTGGTATAAATGGAAGCGCGATCCGCTGACTGCCGATTGCGTGCTGATGTACGCCCAGCGCGGCAGCGGAAAGCGGTCGAGCTTCTATTCCGATTTCACCTTTGGCGGCTGGGCGGAGGACGGCACGCTGCTGCCGGTGGGCAAGGCCTATTTCGGTTTTACCGACGAAGAGCTGAAATGGCTCGACCGATTCGTGCGCAACCACACGGTCAACCGATTCGGCCCGGTACGCGAAGTGGAAAAGCAGCTGGTGCTGGAAGTCGCGTTCGATTCGATCCACGAATCGAAGCGCCACAAATCGGGCCTCGCGATGCGCTTCCCCCGGATCAGCCGCATCCGCACCGACAAGCCCGCGCAGGAAGCCGATACGATCGCCGGATTGCGACGGCTCGTCACCTGACCGGGCTTTGGATAGCATGCCGGCCGGATCGATCTCGGCACGCCTGCTGCAATCGCACGGGCCTCAACGCGGTACGGCCATAGAAAAAGGGCGGAACCCTGCGGTCCCGCCCCTTATCCGTACAACCTGTTTCAGACCGCGCTATTGCGAGGGCTGCAGATTCACCGCCGCATATTTGCCGCGCCGATCGACTTCCAGCTCGAATTCGAGCCGATCGCCTTCGTTGAGCGTCGGCATGCCGGCACGCTCGACCGCCGAAATATGCACGAATGCATCGGGCTGGCCATCATCGCGCTGGATAAAGCCGAAGCCCTTCATCGCGTTGAAGAATTTGACCGTTCCGGTCGCCTTCTCACCGGTCAGCTGCCGCTGCGGACCGCCACGCGGCGCACCGCCGGGAGCACCACCAGCGCCAGCGCCGCCGGGGGCGCCGCCGAAGCCACGTTCTTCCACCGGCATCGGCTCGCCATCGATCTTGATGTCAGTCGCCGAGATGCGGCCACCGCGATCCACCAGCGTGAAACCGAGCGGCTGCCCTTCGGCCAGACCGGTCAGGCCCGCTTGCTCGACAGCGGAGATATGGACGAACACGTCCTCGCCGCCATCATCGCGAACGATGAAGCCGAAACCCTTCTGGCCGTTGAAGAACTTCACGACGCCCGTCGCTTCGCCGACCACCTGGGGAGGCATGCCGCGACCACCGCCGCCGCCGCCGCCGCGGAAACCACCGCCGCCGCCGCCGCCGAAGCCGCCGCCACCACCGCCGCGATAACCGCCACCGCCGCCGCCGCCGCCGAAGCCGCCGCGGTCACCAAAACCGCCGCCACCGCCGCCGAAACCACCGCGATCGCCGAAGCCGCTGCCCCGGTCGCTGAATCCAGAATCAAATCCGCCGAAACTATCGTCGCCGAAACCGTCGCGCTTGTCTCTGCCACGCCCGCCGCGCTCACCGCGGCGTCCTTTATCGAAACCCATGCCCTGTTCGTCTTCCCGGTTCGCCCCTAAATTCAACCACCGAAACCCAAGCGCCGGACGAAAGACGCAGAGTATTCGCGCACAAAAATGCCGTGCAGCGAGAGCGTCATACCGCAAAACCGGACAGGGCGCGAACGAAATTCGACATCAATAGGGCAGTTCATCTGAATCCTGAGTGCTTGCGTCGCTTTGAACGGCGCGGCAGAGGCTGTTCTGATGGAAGCCATTTTCGATCTGCTCGCCAGTCCGGCGGCCTGGGCCGCGCTCGTCACTCTGATCGTGATGGAGGTCGTGCTGGGCATCGACAATCTGATTTTCATTTCGATTCTGTCGAACAAATTGCCCGAAGAACAGCGGAAAAAGGCGCGGCGGCTGGGCATATTGCTCGCGCTCGGCCTGCGCCTGGGGCTGCTCTCGACCATCGCCTGGCTGACTCAGATGACGACGCCGATCTTCGACCTGGGCATCAGCGCGGTCGACGCGACCGGCCATGCAACGTTCGACACCGCTTTCTCGCTGCGCGACCTGATCCTGATCGCCGGCGGCCTGTTCCTGGTCTGGAAAGCCACCACCGAAATCCATCACAATGTCGATTCGGACGAATCGGGCGAAGCGCTCGACAAGAAGGGCAAGAAGGTCGTCGCCTTCGGCGCGGTGATCACGCAGATCCTGCTGCTCGACATGGTGTTTTCGATCGATTCGATTCTGACCGCAGTGGGCATGACCGACGAATTGCCGATCATGGTGGTCGCCGTGGTGTTCGCAGTCGGCGTGATGCTGTTCGCCGCCGACCCGCTCGCCAATTTCATTCACCGCAACCCCACCGTGGTGATGCTGGCACTCGGTTTCCTGCTGATGATCGGCGCGGTGCTGATCGCCGACGGCTTCGGCGTCCATGTGCCCAAGGGCTATATCTACACGGCGATGGCGTTTTCCGCCGGAGTCGAGGTTCTCAACATTCTCGCGCGCCGCGCCCGCGAGCGCAAACGCGTGCAGGGGGGCGATTCGGCGGCACATTAGCGCCATCGGGTGCCCCTTGCCGCGCGCGCGGCCATTGAGCGAAGGCGGAAACGCGCCTATGCGCGCGGCATGAGCGTATTTTTTCACGAAGAAGACCTGCCCGAAGGCGTGTTCGCACCGGGCGCGTCGGTTGCCGTCGATACCGAGACCATGGGGCTGATCACGCCGCGCGACCGCCTGTGCCTGGTCCAGATTTCCGATGGCGGCGGTGACGAGCATCTCGTCCGGTTCGGCCCCGACAGCGATTATGCCGCGCCCAATCTGCGCGCGGTGCTGGCCGATCCCGATCGCCTCAAACTCTATCATTTCGCGCGCTTCGACCTGGCGGCGATCGAGCATTATCTGGGCGTCACGGCAGCGCCGGTATATTGCACCAAGATCGCGTCGCGGCTGATCCGCACCTATACCGACCGGCATGGGCTGAAGGAGCTGGTGCGCGAATTGCTGGGCGAGGAAATTTCCAAGCAGCAGCAATCGTCCGACTGGGGCGCGCCCGAAATCACCGATGCCCAGCGCGACTATGCCGCGTCCGACGTACGCTTCCTGCATGCGATGAAGACGGAACTCGACAAGCGTCTCGTGCGTGAAGGACGTATGGAACTCGCCCAGTCCTGTTTCGACTTCCTGCCCGCCCGCGCGAAGCTCGACCTTGCCGGCTGGCCCGAGATCGATATTTTCGCCCACGCCTGAAAGGTGGTCGCGTGACACGAACTGCGCATCTTCGCCAAGGCCGTACCGATGTCGCGAGAGGCTAGACGCCTGCGCCGGGAGCGCCGCGCCTGGGCGCATCCCAACAGCAACCACGACCGGCTGGTAAAGGGCGCGCTGGTCGTCCTGCCCGTCGGAATCGGCGTGCTTGCAGCGTTTCTGGTGATGTCGCCGGTGTTTCTGGGCGGCGATGTGAGCTTCGTGCTCGACAAGAACAAGGTCGATGTCGCCGGCGAACGGTTGCGCATCGAACAGGCGACCTATCGCGGCCAGGATTCGAAAGGCCGCGCCTTCACGCTGAAAGCCGGCTCGGCGGTTCAGAAAAGCTCGGCCGAACCGGTGGTCAACCTCAAGGATCTTTCGGCCCAGATCGTGCTCGCGGACGGTCCGGCAGAGATTCGCGCCGATTCGGGCCGCTATCTGATCGACAGCCAGCAAGTGGCGATCCAGGGTCCGGTTCAGGTGGAAACCGCCGACGGCTATAATCTCACGACGCATGATGCCACGGTCGATCTTCGCACACGACAGCTCGAAAGCGACGGCGCAGTGACCGGATCGACGCCGATGGGGAGCTTCAGCGCCGACAAGCTGACTGCCGATCTGGAGGGACGCACCGTCTCGCTCAGCGGAAATGCCCACTTGCGGATCGTGCCCAACCGCGCAAATAGGCGATGATGAACCGGGTGCTCCCCCTCCTTCCGCTGCTGATGGCGCTGGCCTCGTGCCTGCCGGCCGGAGCGCAGACGCGCCATAATTCGGACGCGCCGATCGATTTCGACGCGGGCGATATCCAGCTCGACGATCGCGCCAAGCGCGTCGTCCTGTCGGGCAATGTGCGGATTCGGCAGGCGGAACTGTCGCTCAACGCCGCGCGCGTGACGATCAGCTATACCGGCAATGTCCTCGACGGCGCGCCCCAGGCGAATCGCCTCGATGCGTCGGGCGGCGTAACCTTCACACGCCCCGATCAGACCGCGCAGTCGCAATATGCCGTATATGACATCAACCGCCGTACGGTGACGATGATCGGCGCCGTCACGCTGCGTCAGGGCGGCAATGCGATTCAGGGCGGGCGGCTGACCATCGATCTCGACACCGGTCGCGCAGTGATCGACGGTTCGGGCGTCGGCGGAAACAGCGGCAATGTCGAGCGCAGCGGCGGTCGCGTGTCGGGCAGCTTCTCCGTTCCCAAGCGCGAAAGCGAATAGCACCGGCTTTTTCGCGCGATTCGTCGCCCTACCCCTTTGCGCCTTCGGCTGCGAATGACTATTCATGCATGAAACGAGCCAATCGCCGCGGCGCTAAGCCGATGGTAATCCGAGGTTGCGAAAGGGGCCGATGCCCATGAACGATGTTTCGACGCTCGAAC
Organism: Stakelama portus; assembly: GCF_003171655.1. Taxonomy (GTDB): domain Bacteria; phylum Pseudomonadota; class Alphaproteobacteria; order Sphingomonadales; family Sphingomonadaceae; genus Sphingomonas; species Sphingomonas portus. The sequence continues at coordinate 134,781 of NZ_QFZL01000003.1, forward strand.
AACCGGTGACCGATCCCGCGCCCGAACCCGATCGCGGGCTGGCGGTGGTTTCGATTGCCAAGGCCTATGACAAGCGCGTCGTGCTGACCGATGTGTCGCTGTCGGTCGCGCGCGGCGAAGTGGTGGGGCTGCTCGGCCCCAATGGCGCGGGCAAGACGACGTGCTTCTATTCGGTGATGGGGCTGGTGAAACCCGATTCGGGCCGCATCATGCTCGACAATGAGGATATCACCAAGCTGCCCATGTATCGCCGCGCGATCCTGGGTCTGGGATATCTGCCGCAGGAAACGTCGATTTTCCGGGGCCTTTCGGTCGAGGATAATATCCTGGCGGTGCTCGAACTGTCCGAGCCCGACAAGACGGCCCGCGCCGAACGGCTGGAAACGCTGCTCGACGAGTTCGGGCTCACCCGGCTGCGCGATTCGCCGTCAATGGCGCTTTCGGGCGGCGAGCGCCGCCGCGCGGAAATCGCGCGGGCGCTGGCGGCCAGCCCTTCGATCATGCTGCTCGACGAACCGTTCGCGGGCATCGATCCGATTTCGATCGCCGATATTCGCGATCTGGTGATCGATCTGAAGAGTCGCGACATCGGCGTGCTGATCACCGATCACAATGTCCGCGAAACGCTCGACATCGTCGATCGCGCCTACATCATCTATGACGGCCGCGTGCTGTTTGCCGGTTCGCCCAGCGAGCTGGTCGCGGACGCCAATGTCCGCCGCCTCTATCTGGGCGAGGGATTCTCGCTCTGACGATGATGGGAGCGCGCCTTTCCTCCCTGCGGGGACTGCACGCGTCATGAGCCTCGCGCCGCGTCTCGACCTGCGCCAGTCGCAATCGCTGGTGATGACGCCGCAGCTGCAGCAGGCGATCAAGCTGCTCACGCTGTCCAATCTCGAAATCGAATCCTTCATCGCCGAGGAAATCGAACGCAATCCGCTGCTCGATTCGGGTGGCGGCGAAGGCGGCGATTCGTCCGAACCCGAATCGGCACCGCAGATCGAACGCGACGGCCCCGCCGACAGCGAGGAATTGCTGATGACCGGGGCCGGGTCGGGCGAAGCGGCGCTCGATGTCGATTTCGCGACGGAAAGCTTTCACCATGACAGCGCCGCCGACGGGATCGGCGGGCTCGACGGCGGGCTGAACGCTGGCGGCGCGACGTCCGGCGCGGGTTTGTCCGAGGACGGGAACGATTTCGAAAATGTCGCGGCCGGCGATATCGCGCTTGCCGATCATCTGATGGGACAGGCGGGAACCGCGCTGTCGGGCACCGACCTGTTCATTGCGCAGCATCTGATCGATCAGATCGACGAGTGCGGCTATCTCACCGTCCCGCTGCTCGACATCGCCAACCGGCTCGGCGTTGCGCTGGCGCAGATCGAATCGGTGCTTGAGGCGATCCAGAGCTTCGACCCCACCGGAGTCGGCGCACGCGATCTGGCCGAATGCCTCGCGCTGCAGGCCAAGGAAGCCGATCGCTACGATCCGTGCATGGCGCGGCTGATCGACAATCTCGATCTGGTCGCGCGCGGCGACCGCGCCCGGCTGAAGCGGATGTGCGGTGTCGATGACGAAGATCTGTCGGACATGATCCGCGAGCTGCGCAATTACGATCCCAAGCCCGGCTGCCGCTATGGCGGCGAACCGGTACCCGCAGTGACGCCCGATATCTTCATCGCCCAGCGCGGCGAGGGATGGGCGATCGAGATCAATTCGGCAACGCTGCCCCGGCTGCTGGTCAACCGCACCTATTATGCCGAACTGGCCGGGCCCGCGCGGCAGGACAAGGCGTCGCGTGCCTGGCTTTCGGAATGCCTCGCCAGCGCCAACTGGCTGGTCAAGGCACTCGATCAGCGGCAGCGCACGATCATCAAGGTCGCGAGCGAAATCGTGAAGCAGCAGGAAGCGTTCTTCCTGAAGGGCGTCGCGCATCTCAGGCCGATGACATTGCGTCAGGTGGCCGATGCGATCGAAATGCACGAATCGACTGTCAGCCGCGTCACCAGCAACAAATATCTCAGCTGCGCGCGCGGGCTGTTCGAACTCAAATATTTCTTCACCAGCGCGATCCAGTCCGCCGATGGCGGCGACGCAGTATCGGCCGAGGCCGTGAAAAGTGCGATCAAATCGCTGATCGCGGCGGAGGATCCCAAGAAGATTCTCTCCGACGACACGCTGGTCGACATGCTGCGTGCACAGGGTTTCGACATCGCCCGCCGGACGGTTGCAAAATATCGCGAATCGCTGGGTATCGGCAGTTCTGTGCAGCGGCGGCGGCAAAAGGCACTCGAAGGCGCCGGCTGAATCCGACGCTGAAGGTTGACCCCACCGCCCGGGCTCCTATGCCATGCGACAAAATGTCCCTTTCTCCAGACAGAATGCGGCGGCATCTGCGCATCTTGTGGCGCCGACGCGCGCAGCCGGAGGCCGCTGCGCAGTTGCGCATGCTGCGCAGGCGAATCGCGACCGTCACCGGCGCGATCCTGCTCGGCATCGTCGCGCTGCTGTTTGCGGAAATCGCCGACAGCGCGCATGAATTGTTCCTCTCGGTCGCGGGCAGCTGGCCATGGCTGCCGGTCCTGCTGACTCCGGCGGTTTTCGCCGGAGTCGTCTATGCTACGCGCCGCTGGGCTGCCGAGGCGTCGGGATCGGGCATTCCCCAGGTGATCGCGGCGGGGCGGACATCGGATCGGGTGCTCGCCGACCGGATGGTATCGCTCTACACGGCGGGCAAGAAGCTGGTGCTGACGGTCGTCATGCTGCTGGCGGGCGGGTCGGTCGGTCGCGAGGGCCCGACGGTGCAGGTGAGCGCCGCGATCATGGTGTGGATCCACAAGCTGCTGCGCGTGCCGATCACTGCCGGCGTGCTGATCGCCGGTGGCGCGGCCGGCGTCGCCGCCGCGTTCAACACGCCGCTGGCCGGAGTCGCCTTTGCGATCGAGGAACTCGCCGCCGCCTATGAACAGCGTATCGCGGTGCTGGTGATGGGCGCGGTGATGATCTCCGGTCTCGTCAGCCTCGGCCTCGCAGGCGACTATGTTTATTTCGGCGAAATGGGGCAAACGCTGCCGCTGCACACGGTGCTGATGGCGACACCCATTGCGGGAATTTTCGGTGGCGCGATGGGCGGGCTGTTCAGTCGGCTGGTGCTGCGCTTCAGCCGCGCGACCAGCGGCTTTTTCGGCCTGTCGCGCAAGCGCCCGGTGTTGTTTGCGGCGGCATGCGGCCTGATCGTCGCGCTGCTGGGCATCGCCACGGCGGGAAGCACCTGGGGCACCGGCTATGCGACGACGCGCGACCTGGTCGAGGGCGGCGATATTTCGCTCTGGTTCGGCCCGGCCAAGCTGCTCGCAACGCTCGCGACGACGCTGAGCGGCGCGCCGGGCGGCATTTTCGCGCCTTCGCTCGCCGTCGGGGCCGGGATCGGCAATTTCCTCAAGGAGCTGTTCCCCAACGATGCGGCAGGCGCGATCATATTGCTGGGCATGGCCGCCTATTTCGTCGGGGTGATTCGCGCGCCCTTCACTGCCGTCATCATTCTTTCGGAAACCACTGCCAGCCGTGGCATGATCCTGCCGATGTTCGCGACCGCACTGATCGCCGACGCCGTCAGCGCGCTGGTCTGTCGCGAACGGCTCTATTCCGCGCTCGCACGCGGGTTCCTCGCGCGATCCGATCCGCCGGTGGACCTCAAACACTGATGCTTGGCGGGCGCGCGCGCACCGCTTATCGCTGATGCAGGGGCGATCGGGGGAGGCGCGCGCATGCAGGGATTGTTGCACTGGTTTTCGGGGCTGAGCGCACAAAGCTGGGCCAATATCATTGCCTTCACTGGCTTTGTGCTCGCGCTGTGGAGCTATAATCGCCAGCAGAACAAGGACCGCAAGGTCGAGCGGCAGGAAAATTACCTGCGTCTCGAACTCGAATCGAACGCGGTGTTTCGCTTCGAGGCCGAGCATGGCGACACGCTGCTCGAATATAAGGCACAGACCCGGCCCAGCTCCTATGTTCCCGATGCGCAGCGCGACGGCGTCGCCGATCAGTTTTTCCTGCAACAGCTCAACCTGTTCGAAATCGCCACCCGGTCGCGCCGCCGCCGCACGGTCGAGCCACAGATATTCGGGTCTTGGGTCATCTGGTTCGAAGCGGTGATCCACAGCTGGTGGTTCCGCCAGCGCTGGGTCGAGGATTATGCCGATAACTACACGATGGACCTCTATGCGATCTTCGCGCCTTCGGTCGCCGAATATGACGAGATGCTGATCGAAACCGCCGCCGCCGATGCCGAGGAACGCGAAGCCGCGGCGGAGCGTTTCCGTCGCCGTTTCTTCAGTCATGTCGCGGCACAGATGCAGTGCGGCGAGATATTGAAATGGCTCGATCGTCCCGCGGAGATGACAATGCAATCCTATCGAAACCGTCGCCATGGCGTCTGATCCCGCGCCCCTATTGGCATGGGCGGACAGCCAGGAGGACCGGCGCGATGCGGCGCGGTTTTTCGCGCGCGTGGTGCGTGCCGACCCGGCCTATATCTCGCATGGCGAAATCCAATGGGCACTCAGCCCCGACGGGGTGCGTTGGGCACCCGATCTGGAGGCACGGCTCGAACGCGAATTTGCCGGAAGCGACGCGCCGGCGCTGCTGGTCGCGCGGCTCGACGGCGCGCTTGCCGGTGCCGCTTCGGTTTCCTGGATAGAAGACGCGCCGACTCCCCATGGCGTGCTCAACGACCTTGCCGTTGCTCCCGAGGCGCGCCGCCACGGCATTGCCCGAATGCTGGTGGCGGCAGTCGAGCAGCGCGCGCGCGAACGCGAAATCGGCTGGATGTTCCTCGAGAGCGGGCTGGGTAACGAAGGCGCACATCGTTTCTTCGAGAGCGAGGATTATGCCCCGGTGTCGAAAGTGTTCGCAAAACGGCTTACGCGCGAGTGACCGTTCCGGTTGCCCGAGCCTAGGTCGTGAACCCATAAAGGGCGCCGTCGAGGTTTGAGGCAAAATGGCTCAGCTCAAGGAGGCAGGGCGCAGGAATATGTCGATATTCCAAGCTCTGCCGACGCAGCGCTGGGCCATTTTGGCCAAATCCCTTCGGGACGCCGGAATGGCTTCCATCTCGGCCCAAAGCGGCCTTGGAAGGGCGCCCAGCCCTCCCGGCGGCCGCTTTGGCCCGAGATGGAAGCCATTCCGGCGCCTCGGCGATGCCGTTTATGGGTTCACGACCTAGTTCGCCTGCGCCTCAAGAACGAGCTGCATGAATTCGGGATTGGCGACCAGATGGCCGACCAGCCCGCCAACCTGTCGGACCACGGCAGGATTCTGCATCAGGAAACCGGTCGATTGCGTGCCGAAATCGCGGAAGCTCTGGCCGAATCCGTTCGATCCCTCGGTCTTCAGCACAGCCACCGCTTCCGACCGGCAATCGTCCGTTATCAGCCGTTCGAACAGCGCCGCGGCCCGCGCAGTCAGTTCGGTACGCTGTTCGTCGGAGACATTGGCAAGATCGGCAACCGCCGGATGCGCGGTGATCGCACCGAACGTCCAGCGGATCAGGACGACGCGGTCGGCATCGCTGGTATGGCTGACCAGACATTGCGTAAGCGCCTGGCCCGTCGGGCCTTCCGCAGGCACCTGTGGCGAAACCAGTACGAGCAGCGCAGCCAAACCCGAAATCAGCATGACGAATCCCCCTCCCGAAGAACGCCGGAACTTTGGCACAACCGCATAGGAACGCCACGAAAATCGGCAGGGTCAGTCGTCTTCGTCCTCATAGCCTGAAAGCGCCAGCGCCCGGGCGCGGATCTGATGCAGCCCGCACCAATGGACCAGCGCATCTTCGCGGCCATGTGTCACCCAAACCTCGCGCGGGGCGATTTCGCGAATCGTGTCGGTCAGCTCGTCCCAGTCGGCATGATCGGACAGGATGATCGGCAGCTCGACATTGCGTTGCCGTGCGCGCTGGCGCACGCGCATCCATCCCGACGCCATCGCGGTGACCGGATCGGGCAGCCGCCGCGACCAGCGATCATTGAGCGCAGAGGGCGGCGCCAGGATCAGTCGCCCCTGCAGCTCGCCCTTCGCCACGCCGGTCGCGGGCCGCAATTCGCCCAGATCGACGCCGAGTTCGCCATAAAGGTCGCACAGCCGCTGCAGCGCGCCATGGATATAGATGGGATCGTCGAATCCCATCGCGCGCAGCTCCGCAATCACCCGCTGCGCCTTGCCCAGCGCATAGGCGCCGAGCAGCACGCACCGTTCGGGCTCAGCACGCAGCCGCGCCAGCAGCTTGTCCATTTCGTCATGCGTTTCGGGGTGGCGGAATACCGGCAGGCCGAAGGTCGCTTCGGTAATGAAGACGTCGCACGAAACCGGTTCGAACGGCGCGCAGGTGGGATCGGGCCGACGCTTGTAATCGCCCGATACGATCACGCGCTCGCCGCGATGTTCGAGCAATATCTGCGCCGAACCCAGAACATGACCGGCGGGCAGATAGGTCACATCGACATCGCCGATCCGCAGCGTTTCGCCATAAGCAACCGGCACGCCGCTTTGCGCGCCATAGCGCACGCCCATGATCGCCAGCGTTTCGGCAGTCGCATGAACGACGCCATGGCCGCCGCGCGCATGATCGGCATGGCCATGCGTCACCAGCGCGCGTGGTACCGGACGCGACGGATCGACCCACGCATCGGCGGCGGGGACGTAAATCCCCTCCGGTTTCGGTTCGATCCAGTCTCCCAGCGGCATCAGGGTTAAATGGTTGCGGTGGCGCCGCGTTCCAGCCCCAGCCCTTTGCAACCTCGCGCTGCCGCCCTACCTCGGGCAGCGAATGGATCCGCCGCTCCCCTTGTTCGAAAGCCCCGCCGAAACGCTCCCCGAGCCCATCCGGCGCTGGTTCGAAGCGCGCGGCTGGACACCGCGCCGTCATCAGCGCGAAATGCTGGCGGCGGCGCGCATGGGGCGACATGCCTTGCTCGTCGCACCCACCGGCGCGGGCAAGACACTGGCCGGGTTCCTGCCCAGCATCGCCGATCTGGTCGATCACCCGACCGATCGCCTCCACACGCTCTATATCTCGCCGCTCAAGGCGCTCGCCACCGATGTGCAGCGCAATCTGCTCACGCCGATCGGCGAGATGGACCTGCCGATCCGCGTCGAAACGCGCACCGGCGACACCCCGCATGATCGCCGTCAGCGCCAGCGTGCGCGACCGCCCGAAATCTTGCTGACGACGCCCGAAAGCCTAAGCCTGATGCTGTCCTATGAAGACAGTTTCACGCTGTTTTCCGACCTTAAAACCGTCGTCATCGACGAAATCCACGCCTTCGCCACCGGCAAGCGCGGCGATCTGCTCGCGCTGGCGCTGGCGCGGTTGCAGAAAATCGCACCCGGCTTCCGCCGCGTCGGCTTGTCCGCCACGGTCGCCGATCCCGACGGCTATCGCGGCTGGCTCGCCCCGCATGGCGATATCGACAGCGTCGCGCTGGTGCAGGGCGACAAGGGCGCCGATCCCGATATCGCGATCCTGTTGCCCGATGGCCGCGTCCCCTGGGCCGGGCATTCTGGCCGCTATGCCATCGAACAGGTCATGGCGGAGATCGAGACGCACGGCACCACCATCGTCTTCTGCAACACCCGCGGGCTTGCCGAGCTTATCTTTCAGGATTTGTGGAAAGCCAATGCGATGAGCCTGCCGATCGGCATCCACCATGGCAGTCTGAGCATTGAGGCGCGGCGCAAGGCAGAAGCGGCAATGGCCGATGGCAGGCTGCGCGCGCTGGTCGCGACGGCCAGCCTCGACCTCGGGCTCGACTGGGGCAATGTCGATTGCGTTATTCAGATGGGTGCCCCCAAGGGGTCGTCACGCCTGCTCCAGCGGATCGGGCGCGCCAATCACCGGCTCGATGAACCCAGCGAAGCGGTGCTCGTTCCGGGCAATCGCTTCGAATATCTCGAGGCGCGCGCCGCGCTCGATGCTGTCGATGACGGCGAGCTCGATCGCGACGATTTCCGCCCCGGCGGGCTCGATGTGCTGGCTCAGCATATCATGGCCTGTGCCTGCGCCGCGCCGTTCACTGCCGATGCAGTGCTGGACGAAATCCGCTCGGCGCTCCCCTATTCGGCGCTGACCCAGGAAGAATTTGACCGGGTGCTCGGCTTCATCGCCGATGGCGGCTATGCGCTGCGCGCGTATGACAAGTTCAAGCGGCTGACGCACGGGCAGGATGGGCTGTGGCGCCTCTCCCACCCCAAATTCGCCGCGCAGCATCGCCTGAATGCCGGGATCATTGTCGAAGCACCGATGCTCGACGTGCGGTTCCGCAACGGGCGCAAGCTCGGCAAGGTCGAGGAGCTGTTCGCCGCGTCGCTGTCGCCCGGCGACACCTTCTTCTTCTCCGGCATCGCACTCGAAGTCGAAGGGGTGAAGGATACCGATCTGATCGTCCGCGCAACAAGCCGCCCGGCGCGCGTGCCGAGCTATATGGGCCTGCGCCTGGCGATGACGACCAACCTTGCCGACCGGGTGCGTGGCTTTCTGGCCGATGCGTCGCAATGGGCGCGCTTCCCCGACGATGTCCGCGAATGGCTGGAGATGCAGCGCTACCGCTCGGCGCTGCCGCAACCGGGGCAATTGCTCGTCGAAACCTTCCCGCATGAGGGGCAGCAGCATCTCGTCCTCTACAGTTTCGAAGGATGGAATGCGCATCAGTCGCTCGGCATGCTGATCACGCGGCGGATGGAGGCGCTGGGGCTCAAGCCGATCGGATTCGTCGCCAATGACTATGCGCTGGCCTGTTACGGGCTGGAGAAGATCACCGATCCGGCGGCATTGCTGTCGCCCGACATTCTCGAACATGAATTTGTCGACTGGGTGCAGGAATCGGCGTTGCTCAAACGCGCCTTCCGCGATGTCGCGGTGATCGGCGGGCTGGTCGAGCGCCAGCATCCCGGCAAGCGCAAGACCGGGCGCCAGGTCACCTTTTCGACCGACCTTATCTATGACGTGCTGCGCCGATATGAGCCCGACCATCTGCTGCTCCGCGCCGCCTGGGCCGACGCGCGCGCGCGGATGACCGATGTCGGACGGCTCGGCGACCTGCTCGACCGTGCGCAGGGCACGATGCTCCATGTCGATCTCGACCGGGTAAGCCCGCTCGCCGTGCCGGTGCTGATCATGATCGGCCGCGAAAATGTGACTCAGGCCGCAACCGAGGACGCGATGCTGGGAGAAGCCGAAGCGCTCGCCGCGCTGGCGATGCAGCGTTAGAGCGCTTCGGGCCCGATATCGCCCAGCACATGCGTGCAGAGCTGGCGTTCGGGCGTATCGTCGTCGGTCAGCGCCGCGACAGTGACCCAGCCCTGCGCACGCAACGTCTTCGCGGTTTCAGCATCGGTGCCAAAGGGCAGGAACAGCCGCTCGCGCTTGCCGGTGCCAAGTCCGGCATCGAGCACCGGATCGACATACAGCGAGAAACCGACCGCGGGCTCTTCGCTGCCATCCTCACGCAGCACCATGTAACTGCCGCCGCGCCCGATTTCGTTGCGCACGCCACCCGCGAACAGCGAGAAACCGAGCCAGCTTTGATATTCAAAGCCATGGCGTTCGGTGGGGTCGAGCGTCAGCGCGGCGTGCGGGCTGACTCCGGCGGCGATTTCGGCAAGTCCGTCGAGGCGGCTGGTAAGCAGCCCTTCGCCGTCGAATGCGCGCAGGCGCGTCATCGCGGCATCGAACGGCCCTGCAGCTTCGATCAGCGGCAGATAGCGCGCATCGATCGCGGCAACCCCGCCCGCATCCTTGGCATCGAGCCGTTCGGCTAGCGTCGCAAGCGCGTCCGACGACAGCGTGTCACCGGCCAGCGCCGGCAACAGATCGGGCAGCGTGAAATCGATGGCGATCCTGTCGATCCCGGCGGCCTGCAATGCCTCGACCGCTACTGCCGTGACTTCGCGCGCCGCCGCGACGCTGTCGAGCCCGATCAGCTCGGCACCGATCTGGCGCATCGCACGTTCGGGACGCAGCTCGCTTGCCCGCAATTTGAGCACTGGTCCGGCATAGGACAGCCGTACGGGCCGCGGGTGATGCCCCATGCGCGTCGCGGCAATCCGGCCGACCTGCGCAGTGATGTCGGGACGGATCGCCAACGTGCGCTGCGACACCGGATCGACGAAGCGCACCGCCTGTTCCATCCGCCCGGCCTTCAGCCGCCCGGCAAGCGAATCGGCGAATTCGGCAAGCGGCGGATCGACCTGTTCATAGCCATAGCCACGCGCAACGCGCAGCACCTCCGCCTCCAGCCGCGCGGCCGCGTCGGCGGACGGCGGCAGGCGATCGTGAAATCCTTCAGGGAGGAGTCCGGTCATTCTCTTTCCTCCCTCTCCCCGTCGGGGAGAGGGTCGGGGTGAGGGGCTGCGCCAAGCGCCTCGCCAATTGCGGCAAGCACTCCGTCCAGATTTTCACCGACGTCACGATTGGTGAAACGGATCACACGATACCCCTGCTTTTCCAACCAATTTGAACGCTGGGCATCCCTGCCAACAGAAATGCCATGACTTTCACCGTCGATCTCGACAACCAGCCTGTGCGAGCGCGCGACGAAATCGACGATATAAGCGCCGATAACAACCTGGCGGGAGAATTTCACGCCTTCAAAGCGGCGACCGCGCAAAGCGCCCCACAGTTTCTGCTCAAATGGCGTCGGCTGGGTGCGCATTCTCTTGGCACGATCGAGTAACAAAGGATCGATCTGCGGCACGGCCCCTCTCCCAACCCTCTCCCCAGCGGGGAGAGGGCACAAGGAAGTCAGAACGCCAGCGCCATTGCGGTCTTCACGCCCGGAAGCGCGCGGATCTTTTCGACCAGATCGCCGGTCACTTCCTGATCGACCGAGAGGAGCAGGATCGCTTCGCCACCCGATTCGCGACGACCAAGGTGGAAGGTGCCGATGTTGATCCCCGCCTCGCCCAGCGTGGTGCCGAGGCGGCCGATAAAGCCCGGCGCGTCTTCGTTGACGATATAGAGCATGTCGCCGGCCAGATCGGCTTCGACCTTGATGCCGAACAGTTCGACCAGACGCGGCTTGGCATCGCCGAACAAGGTGCCCGCGACCGAACGCTCCCCGGCATCGGTGTTCACCGTGACGCGCACCAGCGTGTGATAATCGGCTTCGCGCTCATGCCGCACTTCGCGCACGTCCAGCCCGCGCTCCTTGGCCAGATAGGGCGCATTGACCATGTTCACGGTATCCGAATAGCGCTTCATCAGCCCGGCAAGCACCGCGCCGGTGATCGGCTTCTGGTTGAGCTCGGCAGCGGCGCCTTCGACTTCGATCGCAATCGAATTGAGCGCGCCATGCGCCAGCTGGCCGACCAGCGAACCGAGCTTTTCGGCGAGCGCCATATAGGGCTTGAGGCGCGGAGCCTCTTCCGCAGACAGGCTCGGCATGTTGAGCGCGTTGGTGACGCCGCCCGACAGCAGATAATCGGAAAGCTGCTCGGCGACCTGGATCGCGACATTGACCTGCGCTTCGTCGGTCGATGCGCCCAGATGCGGGGTGGAGATGAAATTGGGCGCGCCGAACAGAGCGTTTTCCTTGGCGGGTTCGGTGGCGAACACGTCGAGCGCGGCGCCCGCGATATGGCCGCTTTCGAGACCCGCCTTCAACGCCGCTTCGTCGATCAGGCCGCCGCGCGCGCAATTGATGATGCGCACGCCCTGCTTGGTCTTGGCGAGGTTTTCCGCCGACAGGATATTGCGCGTCTGATCGGTCAGCGGCGTGTGCAGCGTGATGAAATCCGCGCGCGCGAGCAGCGTGTCGAGATCGGCCTTTTCGACGCCGATTTCGATCGCGCGTTCGGGCGTGAGGAACGGGTCATAGGCGACGACCTTCATCCGCAGGCCCAGCGCACGGCTGGCGACGATCGAGCCGATATTGCCCGCGCCGATCAGGCCCAGCGTCTTGCCGGTCACTTCGACGCCCATGAAGCGGTTCTTTTCCCACTTCCCCGCCTGAGTCGAAACATCGGCTTCCGGAATCTGGCGGGCAAGCGCGAACATCAGGGCGATGGCATGTTCGGCGGTCGTGATCGAATTGCCGAACGGCGTGTTCATCACCACCACGCCCTTGGCCGAAGCGGCGGGGATGTCGACATTGTCGACGCCGATCCCGGCGCGGCCCACCACCTTCAAATTGGTCGCGGCTTCGAGGATGTCCCTGGTGACCTTGGTCGACGAACGAATGGCGAGGCCATCATAATCGCCGATGATCGCCTTCAGCTCATCGGGCGTCTTGCCGGTGATTTCATCGACTTCGATGCCGCGCGCACGGAAGATTTCGGCGGCCTTGGGGGACATTTTGTCGGAGATCAGGACCTTGGGCATTTTCAAACCTTTCGTCGCCCCTGCGCAGGCAGGGGCCTATCGCTGTTCGGTGCGCATGGCCGGCTGACACAAGGGCTGTGCGAATTGTGTCAGCGGCCAGCGATGCAATGGAGAGACATGGGCCCCTGCCTTCGCAGGGGCGACGGAATCAGCCGGCCTTGGCAGTGGCATAGGCCCAGTCGAGCCAGGGGCCGAGCGCTTGAATATCGGCAGTGTCGACGGTCGCGCCGCACCAGATACGCAGCCCCGGAGGAGCATCGCGATAACCGGCGATGTCGAGCGCCGCGCCTTCCTTTTCGAGCAGCCCCGCCATCTTCTTGATGAAGTCGGTATCGGCGCCTTCGACGGTCAGACACACGCTGGTCTTCGAGCGAATGCCGCTATCGACCGCGAGATGGCCGAGCCAGTCGCGATCCGCGACGATCTTGTCGAGCGCATGGGCATTGGCGTCCGAGCGCGCGATCATGCCGTGCAGCCCGCCGATCGACTTGCCCCATTCGAGCGCGAAAATCGCGTCTTCGACCGCAAGCATCGACGGGGTGTTGATCGTTTCGCCCTTGAACACGCCCTCGGTGAGCTTGCCACCCTTGGTCAGGCGGAACACCTTGGGCAGCGGCCATGCCGGGGTGTAGCTTTCGAGCCGCTCGACCGCGCGCGGGCCGAGGATCAGCACGCCATGCGCGCCTTCGCCGCCCAGCACCTTCTGCCAGCTGAACGTGGCGACATCGATCTTGTCCCACGGCAGGTCATAGGCGAACACCGCGCTGGTCGCATCGGCGAAGCATAATCCTTCGCGATCGTCGGCGATCCATTCGCCATCGGGAACGCGCACGCCGCTGGTCGTGCCGTTCCAGGTAAACAGCACGTCGTTCGACCAGTCGACCGTGTCGAGATCGGGCAGCTGGCCATAATCGGCGCGCAGCACCGTCGGCTCGAGCTTCAATTGCTTGACCGCATCGGTGACCCAACCCTCACCGAAGCTTTCCCACGCCAGCGTCGTCACGTCGCGCGCGCCGAGCATCGTCCACATCGCCATTTCAAAGGCGCCGGTGTCGGATCCCGGCACGATGCCGATGCGATGGGTGTCGGGCAGGTTCAGCATCTCGCGCATCAGGTCGATGCAATAGGCGAGACGCGCCTTGCCGATCTTCGAACGGTGCGAGCGGCCGAGCGAATCGGACGCGAGCTTTGCAGCATCCCAGCCCGGAGGCTTGGCGCAGGGACCCGAAGAGAAAAAGGGGCGTGCCGGCTTGGCGGCGGGTTTTGCGGACGCAATGGTGGCGTCGGCAGCAGTCGTATCAGTCATGTCAGTCTCTCCTTGCAGAGAGCACGCGCGGCGTTGGGACCGCGTGGCCCGTCGGCCGCACTAAAGATGGCGAGCCGGATGTCAATGGCCTGCGGGCGCCGCTTAACTTCTGAGTAACCACGATGTGCGATACCGGCTGAACGATGGCGACCCCCCGCACCCTCGCTATATTGCTGCCTGTCCTGCTTACCGGATGCCTGTTCGGCGGCGGTGGCAATGATCGCGTCACCAGCAATCAGCCGATTCGCCCACGCGCCAGCGGTCCGATCGAGATGGGCGGCGCGCCGACGGCGGAAACCCGGCAATGCGAGGCCGATCTGACACGCGACAATGTCCGTTTCAGCCCGCTGCCCGATCGCGATTTCGGCGGCGGATGCCTGGTGACGGGCGCAGTCGAGCTGCTCGACATCGGCGTGCCGGTGAGCGGCCTCAAATCGATGCGCTGCCCGCTTGCCAAGACATTCACGGCCTGGGTCCAGCATGGCGTCGCGCCGGCCGCGCGCGAGATTCTGGGCAGCCCGCTGGTCAAGGTCGAAAGCCTGGGCACCTATGCCTGTCGCGGTATCGTCGGGGCGGGCGCCGCGGCTTCGCGGCGACTTTCGGAACATGCCCTCGCCAATGCCGTCGATATTTCGGCATTCGTTCTGGCCGATGGTCGCCGGATCACGATCGAGCATGACTGGCATTCGAACGACCCGGCGATTCGCCAGTTTCTTCAGATTATCCAGCGATCGGCCTGCCGCCGTTTCCGGACGGTGCTGAGCCCGGATTACAATGCCGCCCATTACAACCATTTTCACATGGATATGGGCCGCGGCCCCTTTTGCCGCTGACGCCGCGATGCTTGCGCCGCAGCGCCAATAGAGTATCGCTTGTCCAAATGAACGAAGATGCACGCGTCCCGTCCCGCGTATTCCGACGGGCCGAAGAAGATGCCGAGTCCGCGCGTACCGCCGGCGGAGGCACTCCCCAGACCGAAGACCCCGCATATCGGCTCGCTTTTCAGGATCTCGATTTCCTGCTGCGCGAAGATTTGCGCCCGGTGCGCTTTCAGCTCGAATTGCTCAAGCCGACATTGCTGCTCGACGAAGCGGAAATCGAATCGCTGTTCGTCATCTATGGCTCGGCGCGCATTCCCGAGCCGTACAAGGCGCAATCGCTGCTCGAACTGGCCGACACGCCCGAATCGAAGCGTGTGGCCGAGCGGCTGGTCGCCAAGTCCAAATATTATGATGTCGCCCGCGAACTCGGGCGGCTGGCCAGCGGCTGCCCGCGCGACGAAAACGGCAAGCGCCACTTCGTCGTCTGTTCGGGCGGCGGCCCTTCGATCATGGAAGCGGCGAATCGCGGCGCGTGCGACATGGGCTGCGAAACCGTCGGCCTCAACATCGTGTTGCCGCACGAACAGGCGCCCAATCCCTATGTGACGCCGCACCTCAGCTTCCAGTTCCACTATTTCGCGCTGCGCAAGATGCATTTCCTGCTGCGCGCGCGCGCTGTTGCCGTGTTTCCGGGCGGATTCGGGACGTTCGACGAATCATTCGAACTGCTGACGCTGATCCAGACGGGCAAGATCGAACCGATTCCGGTGCTTTTCTATGGCAAGGAATTCTGGACCCGCGTCGTCAATTTCGAAGCGCTGGTGGAGGAAGGGGTGATCTCGCCGCGCGATCTCAACCTCTTCCACTTCGTCGAAACCGCCGAGGAAGGCTGGGAGATCGTCCAGAATTTCTGGCGCAACCGGCGCGATTCGCAGCAGGACTGAACGCCCGCTACGCGCCAAGCAAAAAGGCCGCTCCCCGATTGGGGCAGCGGCCTTTTTCTTGCTTGGTCCGAACGGTTATTCGGCGGTGGCTTCGGCGGGAGCCGCCTCGTTCGATACCGCTTCGTCGCCAGCCGCATCGCCCGATTCGGCTGCAGGCGCTTCCGCCCCGTCCGCCGGAGTCGCTTCTTCTTCGGCCGGGGCCGGAGGCGGCGGGAAGGGCAGGTTCGAACCCTGGGCGTTGAGATAGGCGATCACGTCGGCGCGATCCTGGGGATCGGGAATGCCGGCGAACGTCATCTTGGTGCCCGAAGCATATTTGCGCGGGCTGGTCAGCCATTCGTCGAGCGCTTCGAACGTCCAGTCGCCCGGCACGCTCTTCAGCGCGTCGCTATAGGCGAAATTGCCGAGATGGCCGTGCGGCTTGCCGACCACCGCCCAGAGATTCGGGCCCAAACCATTGGGACCGCCCTGCGTGTCGGTGTGGCAGGCAGTGCACTTGCCCTTGAAGATCGATTCGCCCTTGGCGAGGTCGACTGCGGCAAGGCGCGTGGCGATCGGCGCCACGGCTTCTTCGCCGCCGCCTTCGGTTTCCGCCGCCTCGACCGGATAGCCTTCCTTCTCGGGATGATGGTCGATGAAGATACCACCGCTCACGATCGAAAGGCCAAGCGCAGCGACTGCGCCAGCCAGAGCCCATCCTGCGATCGTATTCGTGCGGTCCTGCATCTTATCCGGTGCCCCTGGAAGAAAGTGGTGCTCCTTTAGAGCGCCCTTCCTTCCATCGCAAGCCGGGCTTGCAGACAAACGAAAACAGAGGCAATCGCACCGCCCCATGGAAAATTTCGCAGCACCGGCCCGTCCTATCGTCGCCGAAATGATCGAGAAGGCGGCAAAAGAGCCGCACCGGGCCGTCGCCTTTCAGGGCGCACCGGGCGCCAATTCGCATCTGGCCGCGCTCGAAGCCTTTCCCGATTGCCTGCCGCTGCCCTGTTTCAGTTTCGAGGATGCGATCGACGCAGTACGCGAAGGGCGCGCCGATTGCGCGCTGATCCCGATCGAAAATTCGCTGCATGGCCGCGTCGCCGACATGCATTTCCTGCTGCCCGAATCGGGACTGGTGATCACCGGCGAGCATTTCCGCCAGATTCGCCACGCGCTGCTCGGCACCGGCGCGATCGAGGATGTTCGCGAGGCGATGAGCCATGTCCAGGCGCTCGGCCAGTGCCGCCACTGGCTGAAGGAACACGGGATCAAGCCTGTGGCCTATCCAGACACGGCGGGTGCGGCAGCGGTCGTCGCCGAACTCAACGACCCGGCGATCGCCGCGCTCGCGCCGGCGGGATCGGCCGGAATCTATGGCCTGGACGTGCTGGCCGATGATCTTGCCGATGCCGATCATAATATGACGCGCTTCGTCGTGCTTGCGCGGGCGGCGGGCCCGATCGCGGGCGAGGGGCCGTTCATGACGACCTTCATATTCGAAGTCCGCAATATCCCCGCCGCGCTCTACAAGGCGCTGGGCGGGTTCGCGACCAACGGCGTCAACATGACCAAGCTGGAAAGCTATCAGCGCGGCGCGAGCTTTGCGGCTTCGGAATTTTATGCCGATATCGTCGGGCGCCCCGGCGACCCGGCAGTCGATCGCGCGCTCGAGGAACTGGGCTTCCACACCAAATGGGTGCGGTTGCTCGGCACCTATGCCCAGGCGCGCGCGCGTCCCGACTGACGGTTATTCGACTCCGGCCCAGACACTGAGCAGCGTGTGCGCGATGGCGATCGGCGGCGGCGCGCCGAACGGCGCATCGGGATCGCCCGCCAGCGCCGCGCGCACTTCGTCGCGCGTGAACCAGCGCGCATCCTCGATCTCATTGGGATCGATGGTGATGCGGTCGTCCAGCGCTTCCCCGACACAGGCGATCATCAGCGAAGACGGAAACGGCCAGGGCTGGCTGGCGATATAGCGGACATTGGCGACGCGAACGCCCGATTCCTCCAGCGTTTCGCGCGCCACCGCTTCCTCGATCGATTCGCCCGGTTCCAGAAAACCCGCCAGCGCCGAATAGCGCCCCGGCGCCCAGCTCGCCTGACGTCCGAGCAGTGCGCGCCCGTCATGTTCGGCGATCATGATCACGACCGGATCGGTGCGCGGATAATGTTCGGCGCCGCAATTGCCGCATTTGCGCGCCCATCCGGCGCGGAACGGCGCGGTTTCATGACCGCACCGGGCGCAGAATCCATGCCGCTTGTGCCAGTCGGAAACACTGCGCGCGGCGGCATAAAGCGCCGCTTCCCATTCGGGCAGCCGCGTGATCGCATCGAAAATACCGCCATGGCGCGCACCATCGGCAGGCTGCGGATCGAGCCGTGTGAAATGCGCGACATCGTCGATCAGCCCCAGCAGGATGAGCGGTTCGCCGTCATCAACCGTCTGAAGCGGGGTCCAGCCGAGCCGGTCTTCGACCAGCACCGGATCGAGACCGTTCAGATCGAGCAGTTTCGCACGCGGATCCCGCCGGACCTTTTCCAGCGCGGCGGCATCGTGGCGCAGCCAGTCGGCGCGATCGACGATCCCGCCGGTAAATCCCGGCGCCTTCACCGCGCCATGTCTGCATAGACGGCACCGACCGAATCGGCACGCAGCGGCCATTTGTCGGGCGGCATGAAATTGACCATCACCGTGCCGCGTACGCCATTGGTCGGATCGACCCAGGCGACGGTTCCCGCCGCCCCGCCCCAGCCATAGGTGCCCTTGCCCGCACCGCCCGGCACGCTGACCAGATAGACCGACCCGCCCGCGCCATAGCCCAGATTTCCGCCCGTCGTACCGCCGGTAACGCCGCCGATCCCGCCGAACTGCACCCCTTCGGGCAACAGGTTCGACATGGCGAGCTGCACCGTTTCGGGCTTCATCACCCGCACGCCGTCCAGTTCGCCTTGGTTGAGGAGCATGTGAAGGAACCGGTCATAATCGCGCGCCGACATCACCAGCCCCGCGCCACCATAGGGAAAGCTCGGCGGCTGAAGGAAAACCGATGCCTGGCGCGGATCGATCGGAATGCGGCGCGACCCCAGATAGAAATAATTGGTCGCGAGCCGCCCCGCCGCGCTTTCGGGCACGGTCCAATAGCTCGATTTCATGCCGAGCGGATCGAATATCCGCTGTTGCACGAATGCGTCGAACGGCATGCCGCTCGCCACTTCGATCACGCGGCCCATCACGTCGAGGCCGATCGAATAGCTCCATTTGGTGCCCGGATCGGCGATCAGCGGAAGCGTCGCCACGCGATCGGCGAATTCGGCGAGCGTTTCGGGACGCGTCTTTCGGAATTCGACTTCCTGCTGCACATTCACCTGGCCGGGATTGATGCCCAGCCGGTTATATTCGGCGAGCAACGGCCCGGTCGTGATGATCGAATAGCCCAGCCCGGCGGTGTGCGTCAGCAAATGGCGAATCGTGATCGGCCGCGCGGCGGGCCGGCTGTCGAGGCTGTTCTCCGGGTCGGTCAGCACGCGCATCTGCGCAAAGCCGGGGATGAAATCGGAAACCGGCTGGTCGAGCCCGATCTTACCCTCTTCGATCAGGATCATCGCCGCCATCGCCGTGATCGGCTTGGTCATCGAATAGACGCGCCACAGCGAATCGGCATCCGCAGCGGGCGCATCGGCTTGCTCGGCGATCCGCCCCGCGCTGACGAAAACCGGGTCGCCGCGTCCGCCATAGGCGATGACGATGCCCGGCACCTTGTCCTCGGCGACATAGCGGTCGGCCAGCGCCTGGGTTTCGACCGAGGCGGGAACCATGGCGGCGACGGGCGGCGTACGAACGCTTGTCTGGCCGATACAGGCTGTGGTGGCGAGCAGCGCGGCGGCGATGCCGGCAAGGCCGAAACGGTTCAGATTGCGCATCTTTCTCTCCCGAATGCGCGGGCGGCCTTGGCAAACACCGTCGGCAATCCCGCCGCTTCCATCTCGTCCACCGGCCACCATATGCCGCTGTCGATTTCAGGTCGCACGGTTACGCTGGTCTTCGCAAGCGCGACGTCGAGCCGGAAATGGGTAAAGCCATGGCTGACGATCGTTTCGGAAATATGCCAGTCGGCACGGACCGGCGCGCCTTCGGTTCCCGGCGGCGTTGCCTGCCAGGGTCCGGTCGGCAGCGCGCGCATGCCGCCCAGCAATCCCTTGTCCGGCCGCCGCACCAGCAGCACCGCGCCGTCCTGTTCGACCCAGAAAAAAGTGCCGTGCCGCTGCGGGCGCACAGCCTTGGGCGTCTTGCGCGGATAGGTTTCCGGCGCGCCTTCGGCAAAGGCCGCGCAATCGCGCTGCAATGGGCATAGCAGGCATTTGGGCGCGCGCGCGGTGCAGATCATGCTGCCCAGATCCATCATCGCCTGCGCGAAATCGCCGGCCCGGCGTTCCGGCGTGATCGTGTCGGCCAGCGCGTGGATGCGCGGCTTGGCGGCCGGAAGCGGCGCTTCGAGCGCGAACAGGCGCGAAACGACGCGCTCGACATTGGCATCGACCACCACCGCGCGTTCGCCGAACGCGATCGCGGCGACCGCCGCCGCCGTATAGCCGCCGATGCCGGGCAGCGCGCGAAGTTCCGATTCGGTGCGCGGCAATGCGCCGCCATGGTCCTGCGCCACCGCACGGGCACAGGCGAGCAGGTTGCGGGCCCGCGCATAATAGCCAAGCCCCGCCCATGCCGCCATCAGATCGGCGTCCTCCGCCGCAGCCAGCGCAGCGAAATCGGGCCAGCGCGCCGTGAATTTCTCGAAATAGGGCTTCACGGTCGCGACCTGGGTCTGTTGCAGCATCACTTCGGACAGCCAGACGCGATAGGGATCGGCGGGCGGCGCGCCGGGGGGCGCGCGCCAGGGCAATTCGCGGGCATGCGCATCGTACCAGGCGAGCAGATCGCGCGCCGGATCGGACTTTCGGGCGCGAGGAAGATTGTCGGACACACCCCGGCTATGGCATGGGTGGCAGCTAATGAAAAAGCCCGTCCCCACTTCTTCGCGAAAATCGGCCGCCGAGCCGCAGCGCAGCCTGCGCCCGCGGCCCGTCGCCGAGCTGTTGCCGGACGTTGGGCGCGCCACATTCCGCAAATTCGGTTTCGTCCAGCATTCGGTGGTGAGCCGCTGGCGCGAAATCGTCGGCGAACGCTTTGCCGGGGTTTCCGCGCCGGAATCGATTCGCTTCCCGCACGGCAAGCGCGCCGAAGGCGTGCTGACATTGGTGACCGGCGGCGCGCATGCGCCGATGCTCCAGCATCTGGGTCCCGAGATCGTCGAACGCGTCAATCGCTTCTTCGGCTATCCCGCCATCGCCCGTGTGGCGATTCGCCATGGCGAAGTGCCACGCGCGCCACAGCCCCCCGCCCGGCCCGTTCCCGCGCCGATATCGGAAGAGCTGAGCGAAAGCCTGCGCCATATCACCGATCCCGAACTGCGCGCCGTGCTCGAAGCGCTGGCCGCCGGGGTTTCGAAATCGACCCATATTCCCAAGCTGGGCAAGATCAGCTGAGATACCTGCCCCGCCCGTTCGCATAACCGGAGAGAATTGAGATGCGTTCCGTCTTCCGCTTCCTGCCCATCGCCCTTGCCGCGCCCTTGCTGATGCTTGCCGGATGCGGCGGCGGCAATGCCAATACCACCGCCAGCCTTCAGGGCGACCCGGTCGCCAATGTCGCCGCGGCCGAAGGCACGCCCTGGACCGAAGTCGTCAGCAAGACCGAAGAGGGCGGCTATCGCGTCGGCAATCCCGATGCGCCGATCAAGTTCGTCGAATATGGCTCGCGCAGCTGCCCGGCCTGTGCCGCATTCGCGACCACCAGCTATAAGCCGCTGATGGAAAATTATGTAGCTACTGGGCGGGTCAGCTATGAATTTCGTGACTATCTGCTTCACCCGCAGGATCTGGGCGTAGCCTTGCTCGGCCGCTGCGTGGCGAAGGAGCGTTTCTTCCCGATGCTCGATCAGATGTACGTCGCCCAGCCGCAGTTCAACCGCACCGCCCAGGGCCTTTCGCAGCAGACGGTTGTGCAGATTCAGAGCCTGCCGGCGCCGCAGGCCGCGAAGATGTGGGCCCAACAGCTCGGCTATGTCGATTTCGTCAAGCAGCGCGGCGTGCCGCAGGCAAAGGTCGATCAGTGCCTGAACGATCAGGCCGCCGTGACCGAACTGACTTCGATGCTCCGCTATGCCTCGAACGAGCTTGGCGTGAACAGCACGCCGACCTTCTTCATCAATGGTGAGAAGGTGCCCAGCGGCATCGTCTGGTCCGACATCGAACCGCAGATCCGGGCGGCCGGCGCGCGTTAAGGCGCACCGGCGAACGGCGCGGGAGCGGCGATGCAGATCAAGCGCCTGAGGCTCTCCGGCTTCAAGAGCTTCGTCGATCCTGCCGACCTGCGTATCGAACCGGGGCTGACGGGCATCGTCGGCCCCAATGGCTGCGGCAAATCCAACCTGCTCGAAGCGTTGCGATGGGCGATGGGCGAAAACTCGCCCCGTTCGATGCGCGGTTCGGGCATGGAGGATGTCATTTTCGCGGGCACCGCCGCACGGCCCGCGCGCGATTTCGCCGAAGTTTCGATCCTTACCGACGAAGTCGCGGGCGAGGATGACGGCGAAGTCGAAGTCGTCCGCCGGATCGAGCGCGGGGCGGGTTCGGCCTATCGCATCAACGGACGCGATGTCCGCGCAAAGGACGTCGCTTTGCTGTTCGCCGACGCTGCGACCGGCGCGCATTCGCCCGCACTGGTCAGCCAGGGGCGAATCAGCGCCGTCATCTCCGCAAAGCCGGCCGAGCGGCGCGCGATGCTGGAAGAAGCGGCAGGCATCGCCGGGCTCCATGTCCGCCGCAAGGATGCCGAGCAGCGACTGCGTGCCACCGAAACCAATCTGACGCGGCTCGACGAAGTCATTTCCGATCAGGAAGCGCGCGCGTCCGCCCTGCGTCGTCAGGCGCGACAGGCCGAACGCTATCGCGCGCTATCGGACGATATCCGCGTCGCCGAGGCGCGGATGATCTATGCGCGCTGGCGCGATGCCGCTGCCGCCGCCGATGCAGCCAAGGCAGAGGCTGCCGCCGCCGACGCGCAGGTTGCCGAGCGGGCCGCCGCGCAGGAAGCGGCGGGCGAGGCCCAGCGTATCGCTGCGGAAAAACTGGGCGGCGCGCGTACCGCCGCGCTGGCCGTTCGTGACCGCGCGAGCGAGGCGATGCACAAGCTCGCCGGATTGCGCAGCGACCGGGCGACCGTCGATCGCCGGCTTCAGGAACTTGCCGACAGCGAAGTCAGGCTCGCCGCCGACAAGGGGCGCGAGGGAGAGCTGGCGCGCGATGCCGCCGAGGCGCTGTCGCGGCTGGAGGAAGAGGCAAAAGCACTCGACCTTCGCATCGCCGACGCTGCAACGCGCATGCCCCAGCTCGAAACCGCACTGGCGGAGGCGGAGCGGGCCGCGCGCGACGCCGAAGTGGCGCTGGCACAGGCGATGGCCGAACAGGCGAGCGAAGCGGCAGAGGCCCGCGTTGCCGAAGCGGCGCTGAGCGCAGCCCGAACGCGCGTCGAACGCGCCGAACGCGACAAGGCCCGCGTCGATGCCGAGCTCAGGTCGCTGGCCGACAGCGAGCCGCTGCAGGCCGAACGCGTCCGCGCCGCCAGGGCGCGCGAACAGGCGCTGCAACAGGCCGAAACCGGTCGCACCGGGCTTGCCCGCGCCGACGCCGCCGAACGATCGGCGATCGACGCGCGCGACAAGGCGCAATCGAACCGCGCAGGCGCGCATGCCGAACTCGCCCAGCTCGACAGCGAAGCCGCGGCACTGGCCAAGGCGACGCGCCCATCGGGCAAGGACCGGCTGCTCGACCGGCTGAAAGTCGATGAAGGCTATGAACGCGCGCTCGCCGCCGCGCTCGGCGACGATCTGGAAGCAGGGCTGGATGCGACCGCCGAACGTTATTGGGCGGGCGCCGATCCGCTGCCCGGCGATCCCGGCGCCGCGAGCGATACCACGCCGCTTGCCGCGCATGTCGATGCCCCCGCCGCGCTGGCGCGACGGCTGGCACAGGTGCTGGTAGCCGAGAGCGACGCCGGCCAGAAGCTCGCAGTCGGGCAGCGGCTGGTGACGCTCGACGGCAAATTGCGCCGATGGGACGGCTATACCGCACGTTCGGGCGGCGCAGCGGCAGCGCAGCGGCTCGAACGGGTCAATCGCCTCCACGCCATCGAAAAGGCGCGGCCTGCGGCATTGCGCGCCGTGGAAACCGCCGAAGCGCAGCTCGCGAAGATCGAAGAGGATATTGGCGAGGCGCGCCGTGCCGCCGCCGACGCGCGCCGCGTGCTCGAACATGCCGAAGTCGCCGGACGCGAGGCCGCGCGCGCCGAAGATCGCGCCGCCAGCCAGATCGAGCGAATCGAAGCGCAGCGTGCCGACCTCGAAGCGCGGGTCCGCCGCGTCGCAGGCGAAGTCGAAGAGGCCGAGGACGAACGCGCCCGCGCCCAGACCGCGCTGTCGGCCTTGCCCGACGGCCAGGCGACGCGCGACCGGGTGGCGCGGCTGACCGGCGATACCGAGAACCGCCGCGCCGCCGCCGCGAGCGCGCGTGCCGAACGCGCCGCGCAGGAACAGGAAATGAGCCGCGCACGCGAAAGGCTCGCCGCCGCGCAGGCCGAACGCAAAAGCTGGCAGGCTCGCGCCGGCGAAGCCGCACGCCGCAGCGAGGAAATGGACAAGCGCGCCGTCGCGCTCGCGACCGAAAAGGATCAGCTCGCGTCGCGCCCCGCCACGCTCGACGCGCAGATTGCCGAGGCCGAGAAATCGAGCGACACCGCCCGCGCCGAATCCGCCGCCGCCCAGGCCGCCGAAGCCGAAGCCGAAGCCGCATTACGCGTTACCGAAAATGACGTCCGCATGACCGCCGAGCGGCTCGCCGAAGCACGCGAGTTGCGCGCGGGTGCCGCCGCCCGCGCGGAAAATCAGGAGGCGCGGCGCATCGAAATGGGCCGGTTGTCGGGCGAACGGTTCGAATGCCCGCCGCCGCTGCTGGGCCAGCGCGTGGGGTTCGATACCGAAAGCGTCGGCGATCCCGGTGCCGAATCGGCAACGCACGACCGGCTGATCGCCGAGCGCGAGCGGATCGGGCCGGTCAATCTGGTCGCCGAAACCGAACTGGCTGAACTGAGCGAATCAAGCGCCGCCAATGCGAAGGAGCGCGACGAATTGACGCAGGCGGTCAATCAGCTGCGCGGATCGATCGGCACGCTCAATCGCGAGGGACGACAGCGGCTGCTGGCGGCGTTCGAAGCCGTGAACGCCCATTTCACGCGGCTCTTCACGACATTGTTCAACGGCGGCGCGGCGCATCTGGAACTGATCGATTCGGACGATCCGCTCGAAGCGGGGCTGGAAATCATGGCGCAGCCGCCGGGGAAGAAGCTGCAATCGCTGACGCTGCTTTCGGGCGGCGAACAGGCGCTGACCGCCGTTGCGCTGATCTTTGGCCTGTTCCTCACCAACCCCGCACCGATCTGTGTGCTCGACGAAGTCGATGCGCCGCTTGATGACGCGAATATCGAGCGTTTCTGCGATTTGCTCGACCGGATGAACCGCGAAACCCGCACCCGCTATCTGATCGTCACCCACAATGCCGCAACGATGGCGCGGATGGACCGGCTGTTCGGCGTGACGATGGTCGAACGCGGCGTCAGCCGACTCGTCAGCGTCGATCTGGGCGGCGCCGAAAGCCTGCTCGCGGCGGAATAGCGGACAGCAAAACGGCGCCGGAGACTCGTTCCAGCGCCGTTTCAGACAGACGACAGGCCGCGTTATTCGCGTGCGTCGCCGGGCAACTCTTCTTGCGCACGCGCCATTTCACGCGGCTTGCGCGCTTCGAACACCTTGGCGAGACGCGCCTCGGTTTCCTTGCTCAGCTCCTTGGCAGCCGCCGGGAACATCTCTTCCTCTTCCTCATCGATATGATGTTCGTAGCGGTGCTTCATTTCCTTGAATTTGGTCAGCCAGCCGCTCGAGCTCATCTCCATTTCGACCAGCTCGCCCAGAAAATCGTCGATTTCCTTGTGCTCGGACACCGAATGGCGCGCATCGTCGCGCAGATCGGGATCGGCAAGCATCGTCGCATAGAGCGATTCTTCCTCGGCGGCGGCATGCGCCTGAAGCTCGAGCCGCAGCTTTTCGAACAGGGTGCGGCGTTCCTCGCTGTCGCCATGCGTTTCGGCCAGCTGGTCGAGCAGCTTGCGCTGGCGGTCATGATCTTCCTTGAGATCGGAAAAAATGCGAACGTCTGCCACCTGTTTGTCCTCCAATTCTGCTTTGCCTGTTCAATCCGCGAATGCGGCATGCGGTTGCAGATGCGAGTCGATCGCAAGTCGCGGAAATAAGTGAGGAATATGTTCGCCAGCCGGAATCTCGCGCGCTTCGCCTTGCCGGCTGCGCTGGCACTGACCTGCCTGCTGGGCTGGGCATTCAAGGCACATTGCCTCAATCACGGCGGCTGGCCCGGCGCCGTCCAATATAGCAGCGGCTGTTACAGCGACGCTGTGCCTTTCTGGACTGCACGGCACCTGGACCAGGGCGCCATCCCCTATTTCCAGACGCCGATGGAATATCCGGTGCTGACCGGCGCGGCGATATGGGTCGAAGCGATGCTGGCACATGCGACCGGCATCCATCCGACGGCGTGGAACTTCCTGCTCTGGGTGAGTATCGGCAATGCGCTGCTCGCCTTCGCGCTGCTCTGGATGTTCCGGCGCATGGGGATGCCGCAGCGTCGCTTGTGGTGCTGGGCCGCCGCGCCGCCGCTGATCCTCTATCTGGGGCATAATTGGGACCTGATCGCAGTCACCCTGGCGGTGGGCGCGATGTTGCTCGCGCGGCGCGACCGCATCGTCGGCGCAGCCGCGCTTGCGGCACTGGGCACCGCCGCGAAGCTGTTTCCGGTGCTGCTGCTGCCGCTGCTCGGGCTACAGGCGCTGTTCGGCGATCCGGACGCACGCTTTGCCCGGCGGGTCGGCAAGGCGGCGTTGCTGTCCGCCGCGGCGATCGGCGCATGGGCGCTGGTCAACCTGCCGGTCGCGCTGCTGGCTTTCGAAAACTGGTCGGAATTCTATCGGTTTTCCGGCGTCCGGGCGGGGACATCGGCTTCGATCTGGGAGATATTGCACGTCCAGGGCGTCTGGCGCAGCGGCATCGCCGCGCGGAACCTGGCGTCGGCAACTGCCTTTCTGGCCGGAGCTATCGCAATCCTGGCGATCGGCTGGCGCACGCGGCGAACGCGCCTCTGGCTGGTATTCCCGCCGGTCCTCTGCTGGTTCCTGCTCACCAACAAAGTCTATTCGCCGCAATTCGATCTGTGGATCTATCCGATGCTGCTGATCGCCGCGCCACGGCTCTGGCCGGTCGCGCTGTTCGTGCTTGGCGATATCGCTGCCTATTTCACCGAATTCTGGTCGTTCGCGCGGATGGCAGGCGCATGGCCCGCCGCGATGCCGGTCCATATCGCCTGGGCAGCGGCGCTGCGCGGCGCGGCGATGCTGTGGCTGATCGCCGACATGCTCCGGTTTCCGCCGCCGATCTGGCTGACCAAAGCCGAAGCTGGCGACTGAGCGCGATCAGGGGAGCGGCAAATTGGTGTTCCGCGCCGCGCGTTCGCGTGCTTCGGCCGCGCCATCGCGGATTTCCTGAGCGGAGCATCCGGTCTGGCCACCCTGTCCGACCGTCGAGCAGCTGCCGATGCCGGTCGCACCGACATCAAGTATCCCGTCGACTCGCGTCGCCCAGGCCGCGTTCCGCCGCTCGACCGGCTGATTTTCGCGAATCGTCCGGGGAATGCGATAGCGTTCGGTTTCCGGCGCGCGGACGCAGATCTGACCTTCCGGGCACGGATCATTGCCATAGATGGTGACGGTGCCGTTGATCGGCGCGTCCTGCGCCATAGCGGGCGCGGCAAAGCCGAATCCCGCCGCGGCCACGGCAATTGCGATCAACTTCTTCACGCCAACTCTCCTTCGCGATCGATCAAATTCGTTTCGCCATCATATCCGTTTTGACAGCGCAATGGCAGCCCTGCAGCCCAACCGGATCGTGCCTTCGAGCAACGGATAGGCAGGTGCCTGTTCGGCTCCGGCGTCCAGCGCGGCGTCGCGATGTTCGACTTCCTCCGCACGAAATTCGGCTACCGCGCCCGACAATTCCGGGTCTTCATCGCCCAGCGTATCGAGCTGCGCGCCATAATGCGCGTCGATCTCGGTCTCGATCGCCGCCGTGCACGCCATCGCGGCTTCGGGGCCGATCGCCGCCGTCACGGCACCAAGAGCAAAACCCGCGACGTCCCAAAAGGGTTGCAACGCGGTCGGACGCACGCCGCGCCGGGCAATCATCGCATCGAAAAACGCGCGGTGCCGTTCTTCCTGATTGGCCATGCCGGCAATCGCGCGCGCCGCGCTGTTGCGGTCGCCCAGCACGGCGAGCTGGCCCGCATAGATTCGCGTGGCGCCATATTCACCCGCCTGATCGACGCGCAGCATCGCCGCGCGGCTCTCACGCCGGTCTCCCGGCTTCCAGCGGGGCCCCGCGCCGCTCATGCCCGGCGCCTGCGCCCCACCAGCGCGAAAATCACCGCCGCGCTGCCCAGCGAAATGATTGCATTCCATCCGGCAAGCGAAATGCCGAACAGAGTCCATTGCGCCTCGTCACAGCGGACGATCGGCGCGCTGTTGATCGCATTGAGCAGATCGGCATCGCTCAGTTCCATGTTCGCCGATGCCGTGCATCCGGTGATGCCGTGCCACCAGCCATATTCGACGCCCGCATGAAACACGCCAATCGCTCCGCTGAAGGCGATCGATATCGCCGCCAGACAGATGAGCGTCGCACGCATGAACGGTTGCTGGACAAAGAAGGCGGCGAGCGCGATCGGAAGCGCGACATAATGCGGCCAGCGCTGCCAATGGCACATTTCGCACGGGTGCAACCCGCCGAAAATCTGCGATCCCCATGCCCCGGCGAGCAGCGCGAGCGGGACGAGCAATGCGATCCAGCGCGCCTTGACGATGCCGGGAGGAGTCATGCCGGTGCTCAATTCGACGAACGCGGCGAACCGCCTGCATTTGCCGATCGGGTCTGCCCGCCGCCCAGCCGCTTGATCGTGTCCAGCGCATAATGGAGCTGGAAGTCCTTGATCCCCTGGGCCTCAAGCTCTTCGGCAGTGGCAGAGAAGCGCGGGTCTTCGTTGCTGTCCTCTTCCATCGCGGCGTCGTCCACATCGATTTCGTTGATCAGGTGGCGCCGCAGATCGGATTCGCGGAACACCGGACGCGTGCGATAGTCGGGATCGGAAAGCTGCGGCACCTTGATATCCGGCGTGATCCCGCCTTCCTGAACCGATCGGCCCGACGGCGTGTAATAGCGCGCGGTGGTGAGCCGCAGCGCGCTTTCGGGGCCAAGCTGCATCAACGTCTGCACCGACCCCTTGCCGAAGCTGGTGGTGCCCATCACCAGCCCGCGATGATGGTCCTGAAGCGCCCCGGCAACGATTTCCGAAGCCGAAGCGGTCCCCGCATCGATCAGCACGATGATCGGCAGGCCGTGGGTCAGATCGCCCGGCACTACCGATTCGGCATAATAGCGTTCGATATCGGCGCGCGTGCGCCCGCGCTGCGAAACGATTTCGCCATGGTCGAGGAACACGTCGCTGACTTCGATCGCCTGGCTGAGCAGCCCGCCGCCATTGTTGCGCAGGTCGACGATATAGCCGAGCGGCGGATGGCCCAGTTCCTTCTCGATCGCCGCCACCGCCGCGCGCGTATCGGCGCCGGTATTTTGAGAGAAGGTGTTGATGTTGATGATGCCGACGCCGTCGCGCACTTCCCATTTGACCGGCTTTTGAATGATCGTTTCGCGAGTCAGCGTGAAATCGATCGGCTTGTCATGGCCGGGCCGGACGACAGTAAGCGTGATCTTCGTTCCGGGCGGTCCGCGCATCACCGTGATCGCCTCGTCAAGCGTGCCGCCATAGATCAGCTTGCCGTCGAGATGCGTGATGTAATCGCCCGCCTTGATCCCCGCGCGATCGGCGGGCGTATCCTCGGTCGGCGCGACGACCTTCACTGCCCCGTCCTCCATCGTGACGGTCAGGCCAAGGCCGCCATATTCGCCTTCGGTGGCGATGCGCATATTGTCGAAATCGAGTTCGTCGACATAGCTGGAATGCGGATCGAGCGCGGCCAGCATGCCCTGAATCGCGCCCTTGACCAGCGTCTTGTCGTCGACCGGATCGACATAGCTGGTCTTCACCCGGTTGAAGATTTCCATGAACAGGTCGAGCTCGCGGTAATTGCCGGCATCGACCGCCGCCATCGCGCTGGTGGCGAGGGGGACGAGCGCCAGGGCGCTGACGGCAGCCGTAACCTGAAATAGCGAGCGTGGCATCAAGGGACTTTCCAGAAGAAGAACAGAATATTCG
Source organism: Stakelama portus (assembly GCF_003171655.1). Lineage (GTDB taxonomy): Bacteria > Pseudomonadota > Alphaproteobacteria > Sphingomonadales > Sphingomonadaceae > Sphingomonas > Sphingomonas portus. The sequence continues at coordinate 164,712 of NZ_QFZL01000003.1, forward strand.
CGCGGGACGATAGCGCCAATGCCGGCCCCGCGCAAAGCCGGACAATCACAGAAGCGAGACGATTCAGTCGAGCAGTCGGGTGATGTCCATCGGCCGGTCCTGACGGCGCAGTTCGATCGTGACGCGCGGCGTTTCGCCGCTGCCTGCGCGACCGATCGCGGCCCCCTGCGTAACGCGATCGCCCGGCTTCACGCCGATCGCGTCGACCCCGGCGATCAGGCTGGTCCAGCCCTTGCCATGATCGATGATCACGACCCCGCCATAGCGGCGGAACGGGCGGGCATAGCGGATCGTGCCGCTGGCCGGCGCGACCACCAAAGCCCCCGGGGTCGTTGCGATCGTCAATCCGCGCGATCGCACCCCCGTCGGCGAAAGCTCACCCATGCCGGTGACAAGGCTGCCCGCAACCGGCAGGCGATAGGGCGCGGCGCGGCGGGCGGCGGGCGGCACCGACGACGCCTCCCCCGCCTGTGCCGGGCGCGGCAGCGGACCGGGCAGTGCCGCAAGCTTTTCGCGCACTTCGCCGGCGGCTTCGATCACGTCCATCTGGTCGACAATGTCGCGCGCTTCCTCACCCGCCGCGATCGCCCGATCCGATTCGACCAGCGCGCTGCGGTCGAGCCGCTCCGAGCGCAGCCGGTTCTCCGCTTCCAGATGCACCAGCGCGACGCGTTCGCGTTCCAGCCGCGCGCGCCCTTCGCGCAGATTGGCGACCGCCTGTTCGGCGAGCCGCCGCAGCCCCTGGACGCGCTCCAGTTCGGCACGCACATCGGCGGTGCGTTCGCGCACCACCGGCAGCGTGGTGCCGAGCACGGCGCGGACATGGACGATATCCTCGGTCGATCCGGGCTGGACCAGCCCCAGCGCGGGCGGGCGCCGGACCAGCGACTGAATGGCGGCGATCAGGCGCAGGATGGTCGATTGGCGTTCGGCAAGCCGGGTGCGCTGCACGCGCAGCTGGCGATCGACGATCGCGATCCGCGCGCGCGCCGCATGAATATCGGCCGCTGCCGCTTCGATCCGCTTGGCGGCGGCGGCTTCCTTTGCCTTTGCCTGTTCGGCGGAACTGCGCGCCTGCGCAGCGGCACGTTCAAGCTGGTCCGATTTTGCCTGCGCGGCCTTCGACGCCGCCGTGGCGCGTGCGAGCCGCGATTGCTGCTCCGCCATGCTGGGCGTCTGGGCACGGACCAGGCTGCCGCTGGCAAGAATCGCCAGCATCGCCGCTCCGGTAACCATCCCCCGCCACATCGCCATGCGGCTATCCTTCGCGGTGATAGGGGTGATTGGCAAGGATGGAGACAGCGCGCCACAATTGCTCGGCCAGCATCGCGCGCGCCATCATGTGCGGCCAGGTCGCGTTGCCAAAGGCGAGCAGCAGATCCGCCTCGGCCCGCTGGCCGTCATCGAATCCGTCGGCGGCGCCGATCAGGAAGCGGGTTTCGCGAATGCCGTCATCGCGCCACGCCCCCAGCCGCTGCGCCAAAACGCGCGAGGGAATATTCTCGCCGATTTCATCGAGTATGACCGTGCGCATCGGCGTTTCCGCGGCGGGCATCTTGCCGCCGGTTTCGGGGAGTTCGCTTACCCGCGTCGGCCAGTTGATCCGCTTCAGATAGCGCGCGACCAGTTCGGCCTCGGGGCTGCGCCCGATACGGCCACGCGCGACGATATGCAGCAGCACCGGCGCGTCCGGTCAGGCTTCGCCAGCCGTCGCGCCGTCGCCGAACGCCCACATGCGCTCGAGATTATAGAAGCTGCGCACTTCGGGCCGGAACAAATGGACGATCACGTCGCCGGCATCGATCAGCACCCAATCGGCGGTCGGCAGGCCTTCCACGCGCGCGGTGCGACCGAATTCGGCCTTGATCTTCTCGGCAAGCTTGGTTGCCATCGACGCGACCTGCCGCGTCGACTTGCCCGACGCGACGACCATGTAATCGGCGATGCTGCTCTTGCCCGCGAGCGGGATCGACACGGTTTCGACGGCCTGATCGTCATCAAGCGAGTCGAGCACGAGTCGATGTAACGCCGCGACGCCACTATCGGCGTCGGACGAACTGAGCACAGTAGGCGATGTGGCCAAGGGGACTCCTAGCGTATTCTGCGATTTGTGCCGGGTTCCAGGGACGGCGCATAGCGCCGGTGCCAGGCAGGATCGGTGGCCCGAAGCCGGGTCGCCGAATTTGGGTCGGGGCGAAAGCGCAACAGCACGAGTGCCGGCAATCTCCAACGCGTCCAGTTCTTTGCCTGGCCTGCGGGCCGCACATAGCGCCGCAGCCAACTCATCGCAGGACTTGCGTGAGCATCGCGATTATAGCCCGGCCGCGCGATTACGGCAATGGGAACTTGCCGGGCGATCCGGCGCCACCCGCGCCAGCGATCGAACTGGGCAAGATTGTCCGATCCCATCAGCCAGATGAAGCGATGCCGGGGATAGAGCCGCGTCAGTTTGGCGAGCGTATCGACCGTGTATCGCGTCCGCAGCCGCCGTTCGATCGCAGTGGGGCGAATCGGCGCATGTTTCGCCATCGCGCGCGCCGACGCCAGGCGCGCGGCGAGCGGCGCCATGTCGCTATCGCCGGCCTTGAGCGGATTGCCCGGCGAAACCAGCCACCACACTTCGTCGAGATCGAGCGCGCGCAATGCGTGCAGCGAGATATTGCGATGCCCGCTATGCGCGGGATTGAACGACCCGCCGAGCAGGCCGATGCGCCGGGGGCCGCCCTTTTTCTTTGCCTGTGGCGATTTCGCGGCGATGCGCGACCGGCGGGCCGGTGTCAGGGCCGTGCCTGCCCGGAACCGCGGACCTGCCACTTATAGGTGGTGAGCCCTTCGAGCGCGACGGGACCGCGCGCATGCAGCCGCCCGGTCGAAATCCCGATTTCCGCGCCCAGCCCGAACTCACCGCCATCGGCGAATTGCGTCGAGGCGTTCCACATCACGATCGCGCTGTCGACGGTGTTGAGGAATCGCTCCGCCGTCTCCGCATCTTCGGTGACGATCGCATCGGTATGGCCCGAACTGTGGCGCGCGATATGCGCCATGCCGCCTTCGACACCATCGACCAGCTTCACCGACAGGATCGAATCGAGATATTCGGTGTCCCAATCCTCGTCGCTCACCGGCAACACGTGGCTGTCGAGCGCCTGCACGTCGCTTTCGCCGCGCAATTCGCATCCGGCATCGGCCAGCGCCGCCAGAATCGGTTTGGCATCGGCAAATGCCTTGTCGATCAACAGCGTTTCGGTCGCGCCGCAGATGCCGGTCCGGCGCATCTTGGCATTGACCGCCAGTGCCTTTGCCGTCTCCGGATCGGCATTGCCGTCGATATAGGTGTGACAGATGCCGTCGAGATGCGCGAGCACGGGAACGCGCGCGTCGGACTGGACGCGTGCGACCAGCGACTTGCCGCCGCGCGGCACGATCAGGTCGATGACGCCGTCGGCGGTCAGCATCGCACCCACCGCCGCGCGGTCCTGCGTCGGAACCAGCTGCACTGCATCGGCCGGCGCACCCGAAGCCTCCAGACCCGCCCGCAGCGCCTTCAGGATCGCGCGGTTCGAATATTTGGCTTCCGATCCGCCGCGCAGAATCGCGGCATTGCCCGCCATGACGCACAGCGCCCCGGCATCGGCGGTCACATTGGGGCGGCTTTCGTAAATGATGCCGATCACGCCGATCGGCACGCGCACGCGGCTGAGCTGCAGCCCGTTGGGCCGCTCGCTGCGGTCGATCACCTGACCCACCGGATCGGGCAGGCCCGCAATCGCCTCGACACCGTCGATCATGCCGGCAAACCGCTTGGAATCGAGCTTCAGCCGGTCGAGCAGCGCGCCGGTCAGGCCCTTTGCCTCGCCTTCGGCCATATCCTTGTCATTGGCCGCAAGGATATCCGCTTCGGCGTCGCGCAATGCCTGCGCGGCGCTGCGCAGCGCCTTCGCCTTGGCCTGCGTCGTCATCTGCGCCAGTTCGCCGGCGGCAGCGCGCGCGCGCGCGCCCATCTCGGCGATCAGCGTTTCGGGTTTGGTTTCGAGCATCATATCAGTCATGCCCCCTTACTTGGGGAGAATCGCGTCGCGATCAACCGCAAGCGGCCTGTTCGCGCCGTCTCCCATGTCGCGCGACCTTGTGATAGCAGACACGTCATGGGGGAATTCGACGCGGCAGGCGAGATCATTACCGGGGCGCTGATCGGGCGCGCAGTGGAGCCGCGCGCGGGCGAACCGGGCGGCGAGGGCACGATGTGCCTCAATTGCGGAACCGGGCTGATCGGCGCGCATTGCCATCGCTGCGGACAGGCCGCGCATGTCCATCGTTCGATCGGCGCGATCTGGCACGAAATCCTGCACGGCGTCGTCCATTTCGACGGCAAATTATGGCGCACGCTGCCGCTGCTTTGTTTCCGCCCGGGCATCCTCACCCGCCGCTATATCGAAGGCGAGCGCGCGCGCTTCGTCTCGCCGATGGCGATTTTCCTCTTCTCGCTATTCACGATGTTCGCGGTGTTTCAGATCGCGGGCATTTCGCCGCCGACCGATCTGAAGGGCAGCGCCGATGTCACCGAAAGCATCGCCGAATCGCGCCAGAAAATCGAAGTTTCGCGCAAGAAGGCGGAAAAGATCCTTGCCGAAGCGAAACCGGGATCGCCCGAATATAGCAAGGCGCAGGAGGATATTGCGGAAGCCGAAGCGGGCGACAAGGCACTGAGCCGCGCGGTGATGATCGCCGATCCCACCGGGGGCGAGAGCGAGGAAGTGCACACCGGCTGGGCGCGGCTCGATCACGGGCTTGAGAAATGGAAGAAGAATCCGGGGCTGATGCTCTATAAGCTTCAGTCGAACGGCTATAAATTCTCCTGGCTTCTCATACCGTTATCGCTGCCGTTCGTCTGGCTGATGTTCGCATGGAAGCGCGGCTATGGCGGCTATGACCATGCGGTGTTCATCACCTATTCGATCGCGTTCATGTCGATGCTGTTCATCGGCCTGACCATTGCCGGAAGTCTGGGCGTTCGGATGCAATGGCTGGCTCTGATCGCGACGCTGGTGCCGGTGGTTCATATCTACAAGCACCTCAAAGGGGCCTATCAGCTGCGCCGGTTCCCGGCATTGCTGCGCACGATGCTGCTGCTGCTGCTGATTTCCGCGTTGATCGTCCCGCTGTTTATCCTCGCCCTGGTGTTTCTGGGGCTGGTCGGCTGATCGGAACGGGCGCCCGGGCCCGTCACGACCCTATTCGCAGCGAAACTGCTGATCGAAGAAGCGATAGCTTGCCTCGCGCAGCGACGTCGTGGCGCGTTCGTCCTCGGGAATCGCACGCAGCATCTCGGCAAATTCCTCAAGCTTGAACGCATGCGAGCCCGGCGGCGGGAGGCAGCTACGCGGCGTTTCACCCGCCGCCTTTTGCGCGTCGACCAGCGCGCGATAGTCCTGACCGTAACGTTGCTGCGCAGCGAACAGCCGTTGAAGAAACGCCTTTTCGTCGTCGGTCGGAGCAAAGGTCTCGCCCGATTGCGCGCGCGCGCGCGCATCGGCGAACAGCGCGTCGATCCCCGCAATCGCCTCGGGCAGAGTCATTTCCGCATCCTGCTGGCCCTGCGTACCGGCAGAAGGCTCGCCTGAAAAAGCCGGTGACGCCACGACACCGCACCACGCCCATGCCAAAATGATCAGAGCCGTTATCCGCATAGAAAATCCCCGCCGAAACTGGTCCGGCGGGGATGATCGTTGGTTCATGAACGCACGCTGAGCGCGATCACGCGCCTTGCGGCGTCGGGTTGCCGAACGGCCCCTTGGGCCGGCGGATCTTGGGAATCGAAGTTCCGCCCGCCGCCACCGGCTGCGCACTCGCGCCCGGATCGTCGCGACCGATATCCTCACCGGCGATCAGCCGCTTGATCTCCTCGCCCGTCAGCGTTTCATATTCGAGCAGCGCCTGCGCCAGGCTGTGCAACTGATCGATATGTTCGGTCAGCACATTCTTCGCGCGTTCGAGCCCGCCTTCGACCAGCTGCTTGATTTCGGCATCGATCAGCTGCGCGGTTTCGTTCGACATCTGTGCCGGACGGTTCATCTGATAGCCCAGATAGCTGTCGTCCGATCCGCCATATTCCAGCGGCCCGACCTTGTCCGACATGCCCCAGCGGGTGACCATGTCGCGTGCCAGGCTGGTCGCATATTGGATGTCGCCCGATGCGCCCGAGGACACCTTGTCATAGCCGAAGATCACTTCCTCGGCGATGCGGCCGCCCATCGAAACGGCAAGGTTCGCGTACATCTTGTCGCGATGATAGCTGTAGCTGTCGCGTTCGGGCAGGCGCATCACCATGCCCAGCGCACGGCCGCGCGGGATGATCGTCGCCTTGTGGATCGGATCCGACGCCGGTTCGTGCAGCGCGACGATGGCGTGCCCTGCCTCGTGATAGGCAGTCATCCGCTTTTCGTCCTCGGTCATCACCATGCTGCGCCGTTCGGCGCCCATCATGACCTTGTCCTTGGCGTCCTCGAATTCCTGCATCGCGACCAGGCGTTTGCCGCGCCGCGCGGCAAGCAGCGCCGCTTCGTTGACCAGATTCGCCAGATCGGCGCCCGAAAAACCCGGCGTGCCGCGCGCGATGACGCGCGAATCGACGTCGGGCGCCAGCGGCACCTTCTTCATATGAACCTGCAGGATCTTCACCCGGCCTTCGATATCGGGGCGCGGGACGACCACCTGACGGTCGAAACGGCCCGGACGCAGCAGCGCGGGGTCGAGCACGTCGGGACGGTTGGTCGCGGCGATGATGATGATGCCTTCATTGGCTTCGAAACCATCCATTTCGACCAGCAGCTGGTTGAGCGTCTGTTCGCGCTCGTCATTCTGGTTGCCCAGACCCGCGCCGCGCGAACGGCCGACCGCATCGATTTCGTCGATGAACAGGATGCACGGCGCATTCTTCTTGGCCTGTTCGAACATGTCGCGGACGCGGCTGGCGCCGACGCCGACGAACATTTCGACAAAGTCCGAACCCGAAATGGTAAAGAAGGGCACGCCCGCCTCACCCGCGATCGCGCGGGCGAGCAGCGTCTTGCCAGTGCCGGGCGAACCGACCAGCAGCGCGCCCTTGGGGATCTTGCCGCCAAGCCGCGCAAATTTGGTCGGGTCCTTCAGAAACTCGACGATTTCCTGCAATTCTTCGCGCGCTTCGTCGATACCGGCAACGTCATCGAACGTGACCTTGCCTTCCTTCTGCGTCAGCATCCGCGCGCGCGACTTGCCAAAGCCCATCGCGCCCGATCCCGAGCTTTTCTGCATCTGGCGCAGCACGAAGAAGGCGATGCCGACGAACAGCAGGAACGGCAGCGAGTTATAGAGCATGTAGAGCCAGATCGACGGCGTCTCTTCGGCGCGCGCCTTGATCGTCACGCCCTTGTCGCGCAGGCGCTGGACAAGCTGCGCATCGCCCGGATTGTTCGTCCGGAACGTCTGCTCGTCGGTATAGATGCCCGTGATCGCGCCGGTGCTCGGCGTCAGATTCACTTCCTTCACTTCGCCCGATTCGACGCGGTCGAGGAAGGTGGAATAGGGCACGGTGTTCGCGGCCTGCTGCGTGCTCGAACCATTGAAGAAGCTCACGAACAGCGCCAGCGCGGCAAGAATGCCGACCCAGATCAACAGGCTTTTCATCCAGGGGCTGGGGCCGCCCTCAGGCTGTTTGTCGTTATTGTCGCTCATGCGGAATCGGTACCTTTCACGACAAGATAGATAGGACGGCGCAGGTTAATGGCAATGGAACGGGCAACGCATTGGGTCGATCAGTGTGATCGACGCGATGGAGCAAGTCGAAATCGCCAGGCATTGCCGCGCGGATGCGCCATCACCTCGGCAAGCGTCGCCGCATCGCCGCGATCGAGCGCGGCGGCGAATCGGTCGAGCCCCTGATCGCCCCAGGGGCGCGTCAGCCCGCCGGCCGCCCGCACGCTGTCGATCGCGTGCCGCGCCAGCCGCCGACGAAGCTCATAGGGAAGGTCGGCGACATCGACTGTCAGATCCGCTCCTTCGCCGGCGATTCGTTCGGGCAATTCGCGCGCCAATGCCCAGGCGATCGCATCTTCGGCATGGCGCAGATTGCGTGCCGCCAGGGCCAGCCGCCCGGCGGGCAGTTCGTCGCATTGTGCGATCACGCCGCGCATCCGGCTGCGATCATAGCGCGGATCTTCATTGCTGGGATCCTCGACGAACGGCACCCCGGCACAGCGCGCCACGCCCGCCAGTTCCGCCCGGCTCCAGTCGAGCAGCGGTCGGACCAGCAGAGGCGCGTCCGCAACATCGTCGAGCATCGCGCGCGCTGGGAGGATCGCCGCCATGCCGCCCACGCCCGATCCGCGCCGCGCGCGCATCAGAAAGGTTTCGGCGACATCGTCGCGCTGATGCGCCACGGCGACCCAGCGGACCGATTCCCGTATCGCCCAGTCGGCGAGCAGCCGATAACGCAGCGCCCGCGCCTGTTGTTGAACATTGCCGCAAAAGCCATGATCGGCCGGCCGTTCGAGCGTGACATGCGGCACCTTCAGCGTGTCGCACACTGCACGCACCATCGCCGCTTCATCCGCAGCTTCGACGCGCAACCCGTGATCCACCGTGGCGGCACGCACCGCGCCGGGCCATGCCGCGGCGGCAAGCGCCAACATCGCCATGCTGTCGGAACCGCCCGAAACCGCAAGGCCGAGCGGCGCATCCGGTTCGGGCGCGCCGCCGGTCAGCGATTCCAGATCGGCACGAAACCGCGCTACCCGCGCGGCATCGGGCCGGGCGATCGTGCCGTTACTGACAGCGTAGTTGCGACTGGCGGGCCTGGACATCAGCCTTCATCTGGTCCGAAAGCCGCTCGCCATACAGCGAATTCAGCTCGTCATAGACCTTGCAGATTTCGCTGGCGGGCTTGTCGAGCCGGCGCAGCGCCTCGGCGAGGTAGAACAGGCTGTCCGCCGCGCGCTCGCCATTGGGGTTGTTCTTGAAATTATCATAGAATGCCACTGCCGCGAGCGACGGCGCCCCGGCATCGAGATAGGATCGGCCGAGCAGATTCTGCGCATAGCTGGCGCGGCGGTGATTGGGATATTGCTGCACCACCTTTTCAAGCTGCGCGCGCGCTTCGGGATAGAGTTTGGCCGCCCAGAGGCGATAGCCATAGATATAGAGATCCTCGGGCGCATCGCCCGTATCGGGCCGCGCCACGGCGGCAACCTGTTCGGCGCGCGATCCCGATGCGGCAGGCGTTTCCGCCGCGGGCTGAGACGGTCGCGTGGCCGGCGGGGTCGATCCCGACGCGGTGCCCGACGGCAGCTGGAGCGTCCCGCCGCCATTGGCGGCCGGCGTGGTCTCTGCCGGGGCCAGACGCGCCTCCAGCGCGCGAATCCGCGCATCGGTTTCGTTGCGATAGGCAGTGAAGTTCGCCTCGCTCTGACGGATGCGATATTGCGCCTGCTCGACCTGACCGGTCAGCGTCGCAATCTGGCCCTCCAGCGCGGCGACGCGCTGCGTCAGATCGGCGACCGGGCTGGTCGCCGGGGTGCCGGGCATGGGGGTGCTGGTTTGCGGCGGCGCGATTTCGGGCTCGAAATACTGGCCCGCACCGCCCGGAAACACCTTGCGCTGCACGGCGCGCATTTCGCGCTCCAGCCGATCGACTCTGCTTTCCAGCGCGTTCTGCGCATGCGCGCTTCCGGTTCCGCCGACTATGGCGGCCACCATCGCCACGGCAAAGATCAAACGCATTCCATCATCCCCCGGGGGTCAGTTCGTGCAGCGACTATAGCCTAGAGACAGCGCCTGTCTCCAGCCTTAAGCCCTATTCACCATTGCCGGAATCGCGATTGCGCAGCGCCTCGGGCGTCAGGCCGATCTCGACATTGCGGTTACCCGGGCCCAGCAGCCCCGCATCCGATCCGTTGATCGTCACGCGCAACTGATCGGCGCGACCGGTCTTGACCTGGGGACCCTTGGTGCCCGGCGGCACGTCATAGCTTTCGCCCGACGCCATTTCCTTTTCGAACAGGCGATTGCCGTCGGCATCGGTAACGCGCAGCCAGACCTTGTCGGTCGCCGTCAACGTCACTTGCCCGCCGGTCGGTATCGCCGTCGGGGTGGGAGTGGGCGCCGGCACCGCGATCTGGTCTTCGGGCAAGGTCAGCGGATCGCGCGAAGGCGGCGCGCTGCCGTGCAGGATGCCCGAGCTGTAGACGACCACCACCGCTACCGCGAGCAGCAACGCAATCACCACGCCGCCGATCACCAGCCCGCTGGGCGGCGTGCGCGTGGGATCGGTCATTTCATAAGGCGGCGGCGAAGGTTCGCGATCATAGACGCTGCCCAGCTCGCCGCGCAGGCTGCGCGCGATCGCCACTTCGTCCGCGCCGACCGCCCGGGCATAGGCCTTGGCAAAGCCCAGCGCATAGGTGGGCGAGGGCATCGAGGAATAATCGCCTTCCTCGATCGCTTCGAGATGCCGCTTGGGAATTCGGGTACGTGCCGCGATATCGGCGAGTTCCAAACCTTGCGAAATACGCGCATCGCGAAGCTTTTCGCCGACGCTGGTCGGGAAAAGGGAAGGGTTTTCGGCGGCTTCGCCGTCCATATTATTCTCCGGAATTCCTGTCATGCGACCGGGCTTGCCCCCTATGGGCCGGTGTCGGTCACTCGGCCCGCCCTGTCAACGCCGCGCAGCGCGTTTCGTCCCGCCGGTCAGTCCAGTTCGACGCCATTTGCAGCCGCCCAGCCCTCCAGCGTGCTGCGGATCGAATCGGGCGGCGCCACGAGCAGCGTCGCCAGCAGTTCGGCAAGCGCGGCGCGATCGAGCGAGCGGATCATTGCCTTTACCGGTCCGACGGCGGCCGGCGTGATCGACAGCCGTTCGATGCCGAGCCCGACCAGCGCCATCGCTTCGAGCGGGCGTCCGCCCATTTCGCCGCACACCGCGACCGGCACTCCGGCCTCATGGCATTGCCGCGCGACGCGGCGCACGAAACGCAGGATCGACGGGCTCAGCCAGTCATAGCGCATCGCCAGCTTGGGATGGGCACGATCGGCGGCGAACAGGAACTGGGTAAGATCGTTGGTCCCGATCGACAGAAAATCGAGCCGCGGCAGCAACAGATCGAGCACTTCGGCAAGCGCCGGCACTTCGAGCATCGCACCATAGCGGATGTCGACCGGCATCTTGCGATTGCGCGCGGCAAGCCAGGCGCGCTGCGCTTCGAACAGCGATCGCGCTTCGTCGAATTCCCAGGGTTCGGAAATCATCGGGAACATGACGTTGAGCGTCTTGCCCGCCGCCGCTTCGATCAACGCACGCGCCTGGGCCTTCATCAACCCGTCGCGATCGAGCGCGAGCCGGATCGCGCGCCAGCCCATTGCGGGATTTTCCTCTTCGCCTTCCTCGTCATGGTTGAGGTAGGGCAGCGACTTGTCGCCGCCGACATCGACCGTGCGGAACGTCACCGGCCGGTCGCCGGCGGCGTCGAGCACGTCCTTGTAGAGGCGCTGCTGGCGTTCGCGCTGCGGCAGCGTCGCCGATACCAGAAACTGGAACTCGGTGCGGAACAGGCCGATGCCGTCGGCGCCGGTCAGATCGAGCGCGGCGACATCGTCGCGCAGTCCGGCATTGACCATCAGCGTGATCCGCTGGCCATCGCGCGTGACAGGCTGCTCGGCGCGCAGCTTTGCAAACTCGGCGCGGCGCTTCTGCGTAATAAGCTGCTTGGCTTCGAACGCCTCTTCCATCGCCGCATTGGGGCGGACATGGACGCTGTCCTCGCCGACATCGAGCAGCAGCCGGTCGCCTTCCGCAATCTCGCGACGCACGCCGCGCACCCGGCCCAGCACCGGCACGCCCATTGCGCGCGCAACGATGGTGACGTGCGCGGTCAGCGACCCTTCCTCAAGCACCACGCCCTTCAGGCGGCGGCGGTCATATTCGAGCAGCTCGGCCGGCCCCAGATTGCGTGCGATCAGGATCGAATCCTGTCGCAGGCCCAGTTGCGCCGCCGTGCCCAGCTGACCCGCGACGATCCGGATCAGGCGATTGGAGAGGTCCTCCAGATCGTGCATCCGATCCTGCAACAAGGGGTCGGCGATCTCGCGCATCCGCATCCGCGTGCGCTGTTGCACCCGCTCGATCGCCGCCTCGGCGGTCAGGCCGCTATCGATCGCCTCGTTGATGCGCCGGCTCCAGCCTTCGTCATAGGCGAACATCTTGTAGGTCGCGAGAACCTCTTCATGTTCGCCGCCCAGGCCGAATTCGGCCTGGCTCGACATGCGGTCGATCTGTTCGCGCATCTTGTCGAACGCGGCATAGACGCGGTGGCGTTCGGCCTCGACATCCTCGGCGACCGTATGTTCGATGGTGATGCGCGGCTGATGATAGACGGCAACCCCCGCCGCCATGCCCTCGACCAGCTTGAATCCCTGCAGCCGCACCGCCGCCGTCGATTGCGGCCGTTCGGTCGTGGTCCCCGTCGTATCGATCAGCCCGGCATTGGCGATCAGTTCGGAAAGCACCATCGCAACGGTCTGCAGCGCTTCGATCTCGACATCTTCATAGCGGCGCGGATCGGCATGCTGGACCGCGAGCACGCCGACCGCGCGTTCCTTGCGGATGATCGGCACGCCGGCAAAGCTGTGATAGCGTTCTTCGCCCGTTTCGGGGCGATAGGCGAAGTCGGGGTGCGTCGCCGCTTCATCAAGGTTCAGCGTCTCGACATTCGCCGCGATCGTGCCGACCAGGCCTTCGCCCATCGCGAGTTTGGTGACGTGCACGGCGTCCTGCGCCAGGCCGCGAGTCGCAAACAGTTCGAGCACGCCTTCGCGCAGCAGATAGATCGAGCAAACCTCGCTTTCGAGCGCTTCGCCGATGATATCGACCACTGCGTTGAGCTTTGCCTGCGCGGGCAGCCGCGACGCCATCACATCGTGAAGACGCGTCAGAATCTCTCGTGCAGAGGCGACTGCGGAAATCGGCATGGGACAGCGCTACCAGATGCGCACGAAACCGCCAAGAAAGCGCGAGCGAAGATGCTTTTCGCTGTCTTAACAGGCCGGGGTCGCAGCGGCCGCCGCAGCTAGCCGCATTTTATACCTTGCATCGCACAGTACTATGCACCATACAGTGTATGACACACACGATATGGGACACAGCACGTGCCGATCGAGGATGACCTGTTTGAAAAATTGCGAATCGAGCTGCGCCGGGGATCGCTGATTCTCGCCGTTCTCGGGGCGCTCCGCCGCGAACGCTATGGCTACACGCTGCGCCAGAGCCTTGAGGCGGCTGGCCTGCCGATCGACGAAGGCGCGCTGTATCCGTTGCTGCGCCGGCTCGAATCGCAGGGGCTGCTCACCAGCCAGTGGCGCGAGGAAGGCCGTCGCAACAAACGCTTTTATCAGCTGTCGCCCGACGGCGTGATCGTCCTCGGCCAACTGCTTGCCGAATGGAATGCCATTTCCGAATCGATTGTCCGCCTGACTGAGGGAGAGGAATAATGGAGCTGATCGACCGCTATCTTGGCGCTGTCCGCTGGAATCTCCCGCGCGACAAGGCCGACGACATCCTTGCCGAGCTGGCCGACGTGATCGCCACGCGTATCGAAGAGCGCGAGGATGCGCTCGATCGCGCGCTCAACCGGGCTGAAATCAGCGAGGTACTCAGGGAATTCGGGCACCCCATCGCCGTTGCAGCGCGCTATCGCCCGCAACAGGTGCTGATCGGGCCCGAGCTGTTCCCGTTCTACTGGTTCATATTGCGGCTGATGCTTTTCATCGTCGTGCTGGTCCAGGCAATCGACGTGGCGACGTCGCTGGTCAGCACGTCGGAACCGCTGATCCGCGCCGCCATCCAAGCCGGAAGCGACCTGTTCCAAGCTGCGCTGTACAATGCGGCGATCGTCACGCTGCTATTTGCGCTGATCGAACATACCGGGCTGCTCGGCAAATATCTCGCTCGGTGGCAGCCCGATAAACTGCCGAAGATCGCGATCAAGCCGCCGCGCAAGCGCCAGTTGAACCCCTTTTTCGCGATCGCGTTCAGCATCGGGTTCCTGCTCTGGTGGTCGGGGTTGATCGACATCGATCCGCTGCGGACCGCCGGCAGCGACTATGCGATGCACGGGACTGCGGTCTGGCAGCGACTGCACATGCCGATCTTCGCGCTCGTTTCCGCCGGTCTGATCCTGCATCTGGTCACCTTGCTCCGCCCGCAGGCCAGGCTGGTGCGTGCCGCTCTGCTGATCGCAATCGCAGCCGGTACGATCCTGATCGCGGCAACGCTGCATCAGGCCGGCTCCCTCATTGCTCTGACGCCGCTCACCGCCAACGGCGCGGCGCATCTGGCCGAGGCGCAATCGGGCATCAACGAAGGGCTGAACGCCGCGACGCTGGGCATCGGCATCCTTGCGGCATTCCGGTGCGTGATCGAACTCTGGCTCATGCAGCGCAAACAAGGATAGGTATCGCGGCGTCAGTCCTTTCCGAATTGCACGGCGATATGGGCCGGGATGTCCTCGGCCACTTCGCCGTTGCGAGTCGGCGGTCGCAGGCGAAACAGGTGCGACGCGCTGAGCGCCGCCCTGCCGAACCCCGATCCTTCGGGAGTTTCGCCTTCTATCGTGCACCCATGGACGCGATGGTTGCGACGGACATAGCAAGTGAGAATGCCCCAGCCGGAAATGCCCTGCCTGCGCGCCGCCGGCGGATAATATCTCGCGGTTTCGAATGCGCTGGGCGGGCCGTGCAACCAATCGGCGGGCACGATATGCGTCCGCTCACCCTCGCCGCTACCGGCACTGCCGCGTCCCGAACCATCACCATTGCCCTGGCCGGTGCCATTGCCGGTGCCGCCGACGCCGCCTGGTCCCGACGGCATGCTGAGCCGGGGCATTGGCGGTGCTTCGAACGCGAAGCTGGCGTCCAGTGGCACCTGCTCGGCGATGGGTGGCAAGGCTGTCCGATCCGGCGTCGGCACGCGCGGCCTCCCGCCGGATTTGCCTTCGGGCCGATGACTCGGGCGCGGCCTTGTTTCGGGCTCTTCGGGGGGCGGAGGCGGTGAGGCGACATCGAACGTCGCGATGGGACGGCTATCGCGCAATTGCCGGGGCATCGCGACCGGCAACAGCATCAACGCCACCAGCGCGGCGATGATACCGAGCGATGTCGCAACGGCGATCAATCGATTTGCCGGCCCTCCGGATCGATAGCCTTGTCTGGCAGCAGACATGCCATCACCATGCGCTCACTTTCAGGCAACAGGCAATCGTCTGGACGCGCCGTGCGCGCCTGCGGCGATCAGGCCGCGCGTTTTTCCAGCGCGGCGGCGGCTTCGGTCATCAGCTTCGCGATGATGTCTGCAACCGGCTCTTCGGCCTTGACCATGCCGACCGACTGGCCGGCCATCACGCTGCCATGTTCGACATCGCCGTCGATCACTGCGCGGCGCAGCGCCCCTGCCCAATAATGTTCGATCTGCAACTGCGCCTCGGCCATCGCGACGCTGCCTTCGTCGAGCGCCTGTGCCACTTCGCGCTGCTTGGCCGTAAACAGCTCGCTCGATGCGTTCTTGAGCGCGCGGACCGGGATCACCGGCAGGCGCGGATCGATCTGGACGCTGGCGACCGCATCGCGCGCCGAAGCACGGATGAACGCCTTTTTGAAATTGGCGTGCGCGATGCTTTCGGTCGCACAGACGAACCGCGTGCCGAGCTGAACGCCCGCGGCGCCCATGTCCAGATAGCCCGCAATCGCTTCGCCGCGACCGATGCCGCCGGCGACGAACACCGGCACGTCGGCAGCGACTTCGGGCAGGATTTCCTGCGCGAGCACGCTCGTCGACACCGGACCGATATGACCGCCGGCCTCATTGCCTTCGACCACCAGCGCGTCGACGCCCGAGCGGATGAGCTTCTTCGCCAGCGCCAGCGCGGGGGCGAAGCAGATCAGCTTGGCGCCCTTGCCCTTGATCGCATCGAGGCTGCCCGCCGGCGGCAGTCCGCCCGCCAGCACGACATGGCCGACGCCGTGTCTGGCGCAGACATCGATCAGGTCGAACAGCTGCGGGTGCATGGTGATCAGGTTGACGCCGAACGGCTTGTCGGTCAGCGCCTGCGTCCCCGCAATCTCGGCATCGAGCAATTCGGGAGTCATCGCGCCGCAT
This sequence comes from Stakelama portus, assembly GCF_003171655.1. Classification (GTDB taxonomy): domain Bacteria; phylum Pseudomonadota; class Alphaproteobacteria; order Sphingomonadales; family Sphingomonadaceae; genus Sphingomonas; species Sphingomonas portus. The sequence goes on from NZ_QFZL01000003.1 coordinate 180,892, forward strand.
GCGATCACGCCGAACCCGCCGGCATTGGAAATCGCCGCGACCAGGTTGCGTTCGCTGACCCAGGACATCGCCCCGCCCAGAATCGCAACATCGGTTCCCAAAAATTCGCAGCCGCGCGCCATGCGACGGGCCAGGCGCTCTGCGCCCGAAGATATCCGGTCAGTCATCATATGCCACTAGCGCCGCGAAGCCGCGCTCGGCAAGCCTCGCCGCGATGCGGGGTCCGCTAACGCGGATAATCCTGATCCGATTGTCTGAAATGGTGCGGTCGAGAAGACTCGAACTTCCACGGCCTTTCGGCCACAACGACCTCAACGTTGCGCGTCTACCAGTTCCGCCACGACCGCACGTGAAACACCGCCGGAAAAAGCACCCGGCGGCTGGCAGGCGCAGGCCCCTAGCAAAGCGGAAGGTTGCTGGCAATGCCCGGAAATGCACTTTCCGTGCGCGGTCGATTGCGGCAAAGCGCCGCGGCCATGCCGCATGCCACCCCCCTGATCGCCGAAACGCGTCGCATCCTTGCGCTGGCATGGCCGGTGATGGTCACCAGCCTCAACTGGAACATCATGCAGATCACCGACATCGCGCTGCTCGGGCTGATCAGCCCGGGCGAAGTCGCGGCGCTGGGCGCCAGCCGCGCGCTGACGCTGGTGATCATCGTGATGGCGATCGGCGCGATGAGCGGCGTGCTGGTCCAGGCCGCGCGCGCCGACGGCGCAGGCGATCTGGCCGCATCGGGGCGCGTCTATCACGAATCGCTGGCGCTCGGGCTGACGCTGGGGCTGATCTTCGGCGCATTATTGTTGCTGTTCGCCGATCCGATGCTGATGCTGATCGGCGTGGCGCCCGATGTCGTGCCGCGCGGCGGCGAAGTGGTGCGGACGATCGCGATCGCCTTTCCGTTTCAGCTGACGCTGATCGCGGCAAGCTTTTTTCTCGAAGGGCTCAGCCATCCGCGCCGCGTGATGGCGATCAACCTGGCGATGCTGCCGTGCAACGCGCTGCTCACCTGGGCGCTGTCGGGAGGACATCTCGGCCTTCCGATGCTCGGCGCGGTCGGGGCGGCGCTCGGCACGGCGCTTTCCTCTGTCGCGGGCGCGATCGGGCTGCTGGTCGCGGCATGGCATCTGCCGCAGGCACAGGCGCGCGGCATTCGCAACTGGGCGCGCATCGCCAGCGGCGCGACGGCGCGCGGCGCGATCGCGCTGTTCCGCTTCGGCATCGCGCCGGGGATCGCCTCGGGGCTCGAAATCATGGGCTTTTCGATCCTCATCGCCCTGTCGACGCAACTGGGCAATGCAACCGCACATGCGTTTCAGATCGTCTTTTCGGTGCACAACCTCACTTTTGCGCTGGCGCTGGGATTCGGATCGGCGGCGGGCGTTCGCGTCGGCAATGCCGTGGGCGAGGGGAAACGCGACACCGTGCCGATGCGCGTCGCCATCGCGGCGGGGCTTGCCGCAGTGACCACCGGCGCGATCGCGATGCTGTTGATGGGCGCCGGCAGCGCCATCGTCGGGCTGTTCCCGGCGCCCGAGCCCGTCCATGCCATTGCCGCGATGGTGCTTGGGCTCTGGGCGCCGTTCATCCTGTTCGACGGGGTGCAGGTGGTGCTCGTCTATGCGCTGCGCTCGCTGGGCGATCAGCTGGTGGCGGGCATCAACAGCACGATCGCCTTTTTCGGCGTGACCACCGCGCTCGGCCTGTTCCTGATCCATGGCGCCGGCTGGGGGCCATCCGCGCTGGCGATCGCTTCGGGCGCGGGCATGGTGACGTCGGCGCTGCTCAATGGCGGCCGGTTCGCCTGGATCAGTTGGCGAGCTCGCCGGCAAAGCTGAGCTGAACGACTCGCGCGGTATCGGGCACATCGATCTGCGCGCTGTTGAACGCCACCGCGCCCTGGGGTTCGAGTGTCCGCTTCTCCGGCGTCACGCGCCAGCTCTTGATCGGCCGGTCGCTGCCGTCGCGCAATTCGATGCGGATATCGGGAACGCGCTGTTCCTCGCCGGTCGGATTGACCACCTTGCCCGACACGGCGAACAATTCGCTGCCGCTGGGCAAGGTCCGCCGTTCGACATTCTTGTCGGTGAAGCGCAGCACCGTTTCCGTCGGCCCCATCGCCAGTCCGAGCTGCGAAGCAATTCCCGGCGCACCGGTATAAAGGATCGCGCCGGTACCCAGCAGCATCGAAAAGCCGGCGACAAAGGCCGCTGCCGTCCAGCGCTTCGCCGGATTGCGGCGCGGGCGCCGCGCGGGCGCGGCAAAGGGATCATAGCCCTGTTCGGCCGCCGTCGGCACACCCCGCGCGCGCGGCGTTTCGGCCAGCGACGCATCGTCCCGCGCCGGCTTGCGCGCCGATCGCGGTTCTGTCCGCGTTTCCGATCGCGGTTCGCGGCGCGGCTCCGTCCGGGGCGCGACATCCTCGTCCGCCGCGGTTGCGCGCGTGGCGAGATCAAGCACCAGCGGCGCCTGGAACCAGCTATGCTTGCAGCTGGCACAACGCACGGTGCGCCCTTCGGCGCCTATCGCGCTGTCCGGCACCAGATACCGGGTGCGACACTGGCTACATTCGAGAATCATGGCCCGCCGTTCAAATCCTGCCGACCGCCGCCCCGTGGCCGGTGCCCGATTCTAGACCTCAAGCACCGCTACAGGCAAGTGTTGCAATCATGTGTACATTGCCTGCGTTGCGCAGCCGCCAAGGCTGTGCGATGGCTGGTTTCTGGGGCAAGGATGGAGCGGCCGGGCGCCGGAAATGGCCAATATCGTCCAATTCGAAAATGTCGGGCTGCGCTATGGTACCGGCCCTGAGACGCTGTCCGACGTCAGCTTTTCGTTGCGGTCGGGCGCCTTCTATTTCGTCACCGGTGCCTCGGGGGCGGGCAAGACCAGTCTGCTCAAGCTGCTGTACCTCGCCCAGCGGCCGACGCGCGGCGTCGTGCGATTGTTCGGCGAGGATACCGTAACCTTGCCGCGCAAGCGCCTTCCCGGCTTTCGCCGGCGGATCGGCGTGGTGTTTCAGGATTTCCGCCTCGTTCCGCATTTGTCGAGCTATGACAATATCGCGCTGCCGCTCCGCGTCGCGGGGATTCCCGAAAGCGATATCGAAGCGCCGGTGCGCGAGATGCTGGCATGGGTCGGGCTCACCGATCGCGGCAAGGCAAAGCCGCTGACACTGTCCGGCGGCGAGCAGCAGCGTATCGCCATTGCCCGCGCGGTGATCGGGCGCCCCGAAATCCTGGTCGCCGACGAACCGACCGGCAATGTCGATCCCGACATGGCCGAGCGGCTGTTGCATTTGTTCGAATCGCTCAACCGGCTGGGCACTACCGTGGTCGTCGCGACCCACGACTTCCATTTGCTCAACCGTATTCCGACCGCGCATATGATGCGGCTCGACAAGGGGCAGATTCACGATCCCACCGGCGCATTGCGCCATCCGGCGGGATCGACCGAATGAAGTTCAGCCTCAATCCGGCCGCCCCGGATCGCCGCCTGCTCGACCGCAGCCGCCGCGCACGCGCGATGAGCTGGATCATGGCGATCATGCTGTTCCTCACCGTGCTCGCCGGCGCGCTCGGCCTGGGCATGTTCGCCGCGCGCGGATCGCTCGACCGCCAGCTTTCCGGGCGGCTGACCGTTCAGATCGTCGAACCCGACGCCGCCGCGCGCGACCGCGATACCCAGGCGATGGCCGATGCGTTCCGCAAGATGCCGTCGGTAAAGCGCGTCGAAGTGGTCGATCGCGAGCGGCTTGCCGAACTCGTCCGCCCCTGGCTCGGCGATGCCGGGCTCGATCCCGACCTGCCGATGCCCGCAATGATCGACGTCGACCTGTCCGACGGCAGCGACGCCGCCGTGTCGCGCGTCGCCCAGGCGGCGAAGGCGATTTATGCCGATGCCCGCGTCGATCGGCATGCCCAATGGCTCTCGCCCGTGCGCAGCTTCATGACGACCATGAGCTGGCTGGCCGCCGGTCTGGTGCTGCTGATGGCGACCGCGACCGCAGCGGTGGTGTTGCTGGTCGCGCGATCCGGGCTCGACACGCATCGCGACACGATCGAAGTGCTGCACATGCTGGGCGCCACCGATATTCAGGTCGCACGCCTGTTCCAGCGACGGATCGCATTCGACACGCTGCTCGGCGGGCTGCTCGGCGCGGGCGCGGCGATGGGGCTTGTCGCGTTCCTGCAATCGCGGCTCGGCCTGCTCGGATCGGAAATGCTCAGCGGCGTCGCACTGCAACAGCGCGACTGGTTCCTGTTGCTGATGCTGCCGATCCTGTTCGCACTGATGGCGACGTTCGCCGCACGCGTCGCCGTGCTGCGCGCATTGGGACGCGTGCTGTGATCTGGCGCACCGCAGCCATCCTCGTTGTCGCATGGGCGCTGGGCTTTGCCGTCTTCATGATGTCGCTCGGCAAGCCGCTCGCAGGGGAAAAGACCGACGCAATCGTCGTGCTGACCGGCGGGCCGGGCCGGATCGATCGCGGGCTCGCGCTGATGCAGCAGCATGCGGCGAAGCGGATGCTGGTCAGCGGCGTCGACCCCGATGTCCGCCCGCAGGAGCTGGCCGCCGAATATAAGGTCAGCCGCGATCTGTTCCGCTGCTGCATCGATCTGGGCCACGAAGCCGTCGATACCCGCTCCAATGCCGACGAAACCGCGCGCTGGGTGCGCGAACATCATTATCGTTCGGTACGGCTGGTCACATCGGACTGGCACATGCCCCGCGCGCGGCTCGAACTCGCCCATGCGCTGGGCAGTAATGTCGAACTGATCGGCGATTCGGTCGCGACAAAGCCGCGGCTGCGCATGTTGTTCGCCGAATATCACAAATATCTGGTCCGCCGGGTCGCGCTGCTCGCGGGTTTCGATTAATCCGGCCGAACCGATGAACCGCCTGCGCACCATTTTGTTTCAGCTGCTGTTTTTCGGCATTTCGGTGCCGATGGTGCTGCTCGCCCCGCTCGCCGCGCTGATCGGCACGCGCGCGTTGCAGCGGTACGGCAATCTCTGGATCGCGCTGCTGCGCTGGTCGATGCGGCACGTCGCGGGCATCGAAACCCGGATCGAAGGCACGATTCCGCCCGGCCCCGTATTGTTCGCGGCAAAGCACCAGTCGATTTTCGAACCGCTCGAACTTGCCCGGCTGCTCGATGCCCCGGCGGTGGTGATGAAAAAGGAACTGACGCGCATACCCGTCTGGGGCTGGTGCGCGCGCCGCTATGGCGTCATCGCCGTCGATCGCAAGGCTTCGGCCAAGGCATTGCGCGGTATGATGCGCGAGGCGCAGGCAGCGCTGGCGGGCGGGCGTTCGGTGATGATCTTTCCCGAAGGCACGCGCGTCGCCCCGGGCGAGGCACCCCGGCTGCAATCGGGCTTTGCCGGTCTGTACCGGATGCTGGGGCTGCCGGTCGTGCCGGTAGCGGTGCAAAGCGGCCATGTCTGGCCCAGAAACGGGCCGATGCGCCCCGGAGTGGTTACGATGCGCTTTGGCGAGCCGATCCCGCCCGGCCTGCCCCGCCCCGAAATCGAAGCGCGCGTCCATGCCGGGATCAACGTGTTCGAAACTGCCGGCCCGCCCGAAGCCTAATCGTGCGAGCGCCCGAAATCGGGCCGCGCATCGTCCTGTCCTTCCTCGAGGATGCTGCGCCGGATCGCGCGGGTGCGCGTGAACAGTTCGAACAATTCGTCGCCCTTGCCCCAGCGGATCGCGCGCTGCAGCGCCGACAGATCCTCCGAAAAACGCTGGAGCATGTCGAGCACCGCTTCCTTGTTCGACAGGAACACGTCGCGCCACATCGTCGGATCGGACGCGGCGATGCGCGTGAAATCGCGAAAGCCACCCGCCGAATATTTGATCACTTCGGATCGCGTGACTTCCTCAAGATCCGATGCCGTGCCGACGATCGTATAGGCGATCAGGTGCGGCAAATGGCTGGTCACCGCGAGCACGCGATCATGATGATCGGGCGCCATCATTTCGATTTCGGCACCCAGCCGACGCCAGAATTCGCACACGCGCTCGACCGCCAGCGGATCGGCGCCTTCGGGGGGCGTCACGATGCACCAGCGATGCTGGAACAGCGTGGCAAAGCCGGATTCGGGGCCGCTGTTTTCGGTACCCGCCACCGGGTGCGCGGGGATAACCCTGGCTTGCGGCAACGCTGCCATCAGCTGCGCGGCGACGCTTTCCTTGCACGATCCGACATCGCTGACCACCGCGTCGGGCGGCAGATCGGCGGCGATTTCCCCGGCCGCCGCGCCCATTGCGCCCACCGGAACACAGAAGATCACCAGATCGGCATCGGTAACCGCCGCGCCGCCGCTGTCGGCGATATCGTCGCACAGGCCGATCGCCTGCGCCGTCACGCGCACTTGCGGGTCGGCGTCATATCCCGTCACCCGGACGCTCGGCATATATTTGGCCACGGCTCGCGCGATCGACGACCCGATCAGGCCCAGCCCGATAATGGTGACACGCGAAAAAGGCAGCATCACCCGCTCACAATCTCGCGAAGCGCCGCGGTGATGCCGACCATGTCTTCTTCAGTGCCGATGGTAATGCGCAGCCCGTGGGGCAATCCCTGCCCGGGCAGCCAGCGGACGATATAACCGCGCTCCATCAGCGCATGATATGCCTGTTCGGCAGTCACGCGCCCTTCGAACAGCACCAGCGAGAAATTGGCTCGCGACGGCACCGCGCGCAGCCCGGCATTGCCCATGCTCGCGACCTGGTCCTCGAACCAGCGCAGCCATTTGGCGTTGTGGTCCCGGCTCGCCGTGACGAAATCCTGCGATTCGAGTGCGGCGATCGCGGCATGCTGGCCGGCGGTCGTCACATTGAACGGCGCACGGATGCGGTGCAGCGCATCGATGATCGCCGCCGATGCATAGCCCCAGCCGATCCGTTCGGCGGCGAGGCCATAGATTTTGGAGAAGGTCCGCGTCACCAGCACATTGGGCGCGTCGATGGCGAGCTCCATCCCGCCATCCTCCTCCGATGCGTCGAGATATTCGGCATAGGCCTGATCGAGCACAAGCAGCACATCGCTCGGCAACCCGGCGTGGAGCCGCATCACTTCGCTGTGCGGCATGAAGGTGCCGGTGGGATTGTTCGGATTGGCGACGAACACCACCCGCGTCTTGTCAGTGACACAGCCAAGCAGCGCATCGACATCGGTCGCATAGTCCTTGTCCGGCGCAATCACCGGAGTCGCGCCGACGCGCCGCGCGGCGATATCATACACTGCAAAGCCATAGCGGACATAAATGATCTCGTCGCCCGGACCGGCAAAGGCACCGGCGGCAAGGTGCAGGACTTCATCCGATCCGGTGCCATAAATGACGCGCGCGGGATCGAGGCCATAGCGCGCCGCAATCGCTTCGCGCAGCGCCGCCGCCGATGCGTCGGGATAGCGTTCGAGGCTGGCATGCGCCGCGTCGAAGGCAGCACGCGCCGCTGGCGGCGTACCCAGCGGGTTCTCGTTCGACGAAAGCTTGGTCGCCTTCGCGCCACCATCGGTGGTCGAGCGGCCGGGCACATAGGGGGCGATGCCCATGATCCAGGGCTTGGGAGCGGGTGCGTTCATGCGCGGCGGATTGGCCGAACGCTTACCGGATAGCAAGGTGCGGACGTTATTGCGCTCTCCCGAGAGGAGATCGAGAGGGGCAATGCGGGGAAGTGGAGGCATCTGGCGCGCGCTGTCACAGGCGCGGCGCGACAATCTTGCCGACTCGGGCGAAGCCGTACCGACACGCGAATCGCCCGCGACGACGCGGCGTGCGTTGCTGGCCGCGATCGCCGCGACCGGCGCGGTCGGTGCCATGGCGGCGCTTCCGCGCGCCAGCCGCGCCTTTGCGGGCGGGCGAGTCGCAATCATCGGCGGCGGCATGGCGGGGCTTTCGGCGCTGCACCGGCTGACCGCGGCGGGAATCGACGCGCATCTTTATGAAGCGGGCGGGCGACTCGGCGGGCGCATGTTCACGCGCCGTCCCCGCGACGGCGGCCCGGCATTCGAAGAGGGCGCCCAGCTGGTCAATACCGACCATGAAGATATGCACGCATTGCTGCGCGAATTCGGCATCGCGCTGATCGACCGCAAGCCCGCCGCGCATGAAACGCTGGTGATGGCGGGCGGCAAGCCGGTTCCCCAGGATCGGCTGGCCGAGGCACTGCGCCCCATCGCCGCACAGATCGGCGCCGATGCCGACCGGCTGGACAAGGATTATGGCGCGGTCGCCCCGGCGCTCGACCGGCTGTCGATCGCGCAATATCTCGATCTGCACCGCGCGCTTGTGCCGCATCCCTGGGTCCGCCGCCTGCTCGAAGCGACCAGCCGCACCGAATATGGTGTCGAACCCGATGCCGCTTCGGCGCTCGGCCTGATCTTCAACCTGCCGACCGTCGATGGCCGCCGAGTCGAAATATTGGGCGGCGCCGACGAGCGTTACGTGGTCGAAGGTGGCAGCAGCGCACTGATCGACGCCATGGCCACACGCCATGCCGCGCGGATCGAAACCGGGCGCAGGCTGGTGCGAATCGCACGCAAGGGCACGGCGCTACAGCTCCATTTCGCCGATGGTTCGCGCGAAAGCGCCGAAAGCGCGATCGTCGCGCTGCCCGCCGGGATCGCCGGGCGCATCGATTATGCCGCGCCGATCCCGCCCGAATGGCATGGCTTTCACAAGGCAATCGCGCTCGGCTGCAACGAAAAGGTCCAGGTCGCGACATCGGCCGCGCCCGGTGCGCAGCTCTGCGGCAGCGGCGGCGAAGTGTGGCAGACCGATGCGGGCGCCGGCTGGTCTCAGGGCTGGGACGGGTCGGTGCATCGCAAACAGGGCGTTTCGCCGGTCTGGACCTGGTATCTGGGTGGCGGCGAAGCACTGTCGCGCAGCAAGGCGCCACGCGATCAGGCGAACAGCTTCGCCGATGCCGTCGCCGCGCAACTGCCCGAACTGGCGCCGCACAACCGGCTCGTCCGCCGCACCGCATGGCATCGCAACCCGCTGATCGGCGGCGGTTACGTCAATTATGCGCCCGGCGTGCTCACACGCTATGGCAAGCTGCTGTGGATCGAAGGGTCCGAGCATCTTCATTTCGACAGCGGCCGCATCCAGTTTGCGGGCGAACATCTGTCCGACGCATTCCCGGGATATATGAACGGCGCGGCACAGACCGGGCGGATGGCCGCCGAAGCGCTGATCGACGGGGGCATGCGCGGCGCGACAGCCTGATACGCACCGCTTGAACGGCGTCGCTTCGCGTCCTAACGCACCGCCATGTCCGACGACGCGCGTTTTGGCCTCGGCCGCACCGTGAAGCTGCCGGGGCCGCTCAGGCTCGATGGCGGTGCCATGCTGGCACCCGTCGAAATCGCGTATGAAACCTATGGCACGCTGGCACCCGATGGCGGCAATGCGATCCTGGTCTGCCACGCGCTGACCGGCGACCAGCATGTCGCGTCCGAACATCCGCGCACCGGCAAGCCGGGTTGGTGGTCGCGTGTCGTCGGCCCCGACAAGCCGATCGATACGAACCGGTTCTTCGTCATCTGCGCCAATGTGCTGGGCAGTTGCATGGGATCGTCCGGCCCGGCGAGCATCGATCCGGAGACCAGCGCGCCCTATGCCATGGCATTTCCGGTGATCACCATCCGCGACATGGTGCGCGCCCAGGCGATGCTGCTCGATCATCTCGGCATCGGGCGGCTGTTCGCGGTGGTCGGCGGATCGATGGGCGGCATGCAGGCGCTCAGCTGGACCGCGACCTATCCCGAACGCGTTGCCTCCGCCGTCGTCATCGCCTCGACTGCGCGCCATTCGGCGCAGAATATCGCCTTTCACGAAGTCGGGCGTCAGGCCGTGATGGCCGATCCGCGCTGGTCGAACGGCGATTATTACGCATCGGGCGAAGGGCCGAGCGCGGGGCTCGCGGTCGCGCGGATGGCGGCGCACATCACCTATCTTTCCGAAGCGGGCCTGACCGAGAAATTCGGGCGCAAGCTGCAGGGGCGCGATGCCAAGACCTTCGGCTTCGACGCCGATTTCCAGGTCGAAAGCTATCTTCGCTATCAGGGGATCAGCTTCACCGACCGGTTCGACGCCAATAGCTATCTCTATATCACCCGCGCGATGGATTATTTCGACCTCGCCGAAGAGCATGGCGGACTGCTTGCCAACGCCTTCCGCCACAGCGGTACGCGATTCTGCGTCGTCAGCTTCGATACCGACTGGCTCTATCCCACGTCCGAATCGCGCGCCGTGGTGCGCGCGCTCAACGCGGCGGCGGCAGCGGCGAGCTTCGTCGAACTGAGCTCGCCCTTTGGTCACGACGCCTTCCTGCTGGAAAATGCCGAGCTTGCGCGCGTGATCGACGGGTTCCTGCGCGCGGGGGAAAGCCGGTGAGCCAGCTTCGCCCCGACCTTGCGATCATCGCCGACAATGTCTCGCCGGGCAGCCGCGTGCTCGATGTCGGCTGCGGCGACGGCGCGCTGATGGCGGCATTGCGCGACCAGCGGCAATGCGACGCACGCGGGCTGGAGATCGACGGCGGCAATGTCGCCGCCGCAATGGCACGCGGGCTTTCGGTGGTTCAGGGCGATGCCGACACCGATCTTGCCGATTATCCCGACGCCGCGTTCGATTATGCGATCCTCAGCCAGACGCTGCAGACGACGCGGCATCCCGACCTGGTGCTCGAACATCTGCTGCGGATCGGGCGGCGGGCGTTCGTATCCTTCCCCAATTTCGCGCATTGGCGGATGCGCGCATCGCTGTTGACGCATGGGCGGATGCCGATCACGCGCCAGCTTCCGCTGCGCTGGTACGACACGCCCAATATCCACCATCTGTCGATCGACGATTTCCGCGATTTCCTGAAGACGCGCGGGATCACTGTCGAAGGTTGCTGGTTCCTTGCCGGTGAGCGGCGGCGCGGTTCGACGATGGCGAACCTGCTCGCCGCGCACGCAGTGTTCCTGCTCCGGCGATAGGAGGCGATGATGGCAGAACGACAGGTAAAGGCGCTGCATGGCGCCTATCGCGACGATATCGGCGATCTGGTGACGCGCCGCCCGGTGCCCGGACCCGGCCTCGACCGGATCGGCGCGTTCCTGTTCCTCAATCACCATGGCCCGCAACGCTATCCGCCGAACAATCGCGGCCTGCCGTTCGGCCCGCACCCGCATCGCGGTTTCGAAACCGTCACCTTCATCCTCGACGGCGAACTGGCGCATGCCGATTCGGCGGGGCATGAAAGCGTGATCCGCGCGGGCGGCATCCAGTGGATGACCGCGGGCAAGGGCGTGGTTCATGCCGAACTCTCCCCCGCGAGTTTCAAGGCGCAGGGCGGGCCGATGGAAATCCTTCAGCTCTGGGTCAATCTTCCCGCCCGCCTCAAAATGACCGAGCCGCGCTATATCGGCGCGCAGGCCGATGCGATCCCCGACGTCGCGACCGACACCGGCGCGACAGTGCATCTCGTTTCCGGCACCTATGGCGGCGCGACCGGCCCGGTCGATTCGCTGACCGGCGTGTTTCTGAGCTGGGTCGAGATCGCGGCGGGCGGATCGGTGACGTTCGACGGCCTGTCGGGCCGCGACGTGTTCCTCTATGCTGCACGCGGCGATGTGGCAGTGGCGGGAGCGGCGATACCGCAATTCTCGCTCGCCGAACTTGGCGAGGGCGACACCGTGACGATCGGCGCCGACGCGCCTGCGCTGATCCTGTTCGGCCATGCCGATCCGATCGACGAGCCGGTCGTCGCGCACGGCCCCTTCGTGATGAACAGCGCCGACGAAATTCGTCAGGCCTATCGCGATTATCAGGCCGGGCTGTTCGGCAACGCCCGGATCGTCGAGGCCTAGAAGAAAGCCGAACTCGCCTTGCGCAGCCGGTCGACCACATTGGTCGCGCGGATCCGGCGATAACGCGCCATCACCAGGCTGAAGACACCGAAGGTCAGCAGCCCCAGCGCGACGCCATTATACAGCCACGCCGTCTCGCGCAGCGAATCGAGCGCGGCCTGAAAGCTGAGTTCCTCATGGCTTTCGCCGAAGGTGAAATCGAGCACCTGCCACGCCAGCGCCGCGAACACGGCGGCGCGGGCAGCATAACCGACGCGACCGATCACTTCGGTCCAGTGCGGCGCATCGGCGTCGAGCAGGTCCATGAACTTGCCGGTCGCGGCCTTCACGCCCTGATTGACCGCCGCTCCGGCGAGGCCGAGCCCGACCACGAGCAACAATATCTCCCCGCCGGGCAGGCGCAGGATGCTTTCCGCCGCCTGGGTGCCGCCATTGCCTGCATCGCCACCCGAAAGCGCGATCTTCGTCGCCAGATAGGCAAGCACCAGATGGGCGATCCCGCTGGCGGCATGGCCAATCCGCTTGGCCAGCCCCCTGGCATCCTCGCCATCGTCGCGAATGTCGATCGCCGCGCCATAGCTGCGAAAAATACCATAGCCGAACAGCCCGGCGGCAGTGAGCAACAGCAAGGGCGTGCCCAGCGGCATGTCGCGTATGTCGGCCAGAACGCTCGCCGTGCCTTCGCTATGCCCGCTCGACAGCGTCAGATAGCCGATCAGGAAATAGACAAGCGCGCGCGCCAGATAGCCGATCCGCGCGAAAGTCTCGATCTTGACGACATTGTCCATCCGACGCTCTCCCGACCTGTTCCCAGCTCAGAGCGTTTGGCAGGCGCAACCGGTTCCGCCTGCGCCCCTCAGTCGTCGGGCGCGCGAAGGCGGCGGCGATCGAGCTGGCGCGTCAGGCACGAACGCTCCGCCGCTGCTTCCTTCAGACCATAGGCGAACAGATCGCGCATGAATGTCTGGTCGAACAGGTCGGGATCGGTCTCTGGAAAGTCCTCGCCGATCGCGCACAGCGCGAAACGATAGCCGTTGCGCGCGGCATAGCGGCGCACCTCGCCGATCGAACGCCGGTCGGCTTCGGTCAGCGCCGTGGTCAGCGACCGGCTCATGATCTCGAACGTGGTCGGTTCGGTCACTTCGAAATGCGGCGTGATACGGCCATTATACAGCAACGTGATCTGGGCGCCGCGCGGCGCCGCCGCCGCTTCGTCGGCATCCAGCAACGCGCGCGGCAGCGTCAGAAAGCCGGACGTGACTCCGCCATCGACATGCATTTCAATAAATTGCCTGCCCCCGCCGGTGACTGCGATCGGCACCGGCGGAAACGCGCCCGGTATGGCGGCCGAAGCGAGCAGCACCTGGCGAAACAGCGCCAGCTTGCGCGGATATGTGCTCGCGGCAATCGCGCCCATGTCCCAGACGACACCGCGCTGCGCATCCAGATTGGTGGTCATCACCAGCAGGCGTCGGCCCCTGGCATGTTCGCTTGCGATCTGCGCGAGCAGTTCGGGGGTGACATTGCGCGCGATCAGTTCGGCCAGCGGCGTGCTGTCGAGCAGGCTCGTCCCGCCCAGCAGGCCGCTCAGATATTGCGCGCGGTAAATGTCGCGGGCAGTGATGCCGGTATAGAATCGCTCCAGCGCATCGTCATAATCGCTGCCCAGAAAGGCAAAGGGCGCGATCAGCGCGCCGGTGCTGACGCCGGTGACGACCGTGAATTCGGGCCGCGTCCCCGCCCTGCTCCACCCCACCAGCAGGCCCGCCGAATAGGCGCCCTTGTCCGATCCTCCGGAAATGGCGAGCAGCCGGATCGGTTCGCCGCTTCGCGCCGCGGCCAGCGTGCGCTGCTGCCAGGCGGCGAAAGCATCGGCGTCGGCATCGGCCCAATATCGAATGGGTTCGCCGGGGATCGCCTGTGCATCGGCCTGATCCGACGCGCTGTGCGGCACCCGGTCAGGCCATGCGGCCGCACAACCGCCCGATGTGAGCGCCAGCAGAAGAGCGGGAAATACGCGTTTCAGCACCGGCTGGCGATCCTTGCACGGTCAGGGAACGATCGGGGGTCCCGATCAGAAGGGAACGTCGTCGTCCAGATCGTCGGGGAAGTCGCTGCCGCCGCCAAAGCCGCCGCTGCCGCCCGAACGCGCCGATCCGCCGTCGTTGAACCCGCCGCCACGGCCCGAGGACTGGCCGGCGAAATCGCCGCCGCCGCCCCAATCGTCACGACCCGCGCCGCCGCCGCCGCCCTGGCCGCCACCGCCGGGCGAATCGAGCATCGTCAGCACGCTGTTGAAACCCTGCAGCACGACTTCGGTCGAATAGCGGTCGTTGCCCGACTGGTCCTGCCATTTGCGCGTCTGGAGCTGGCCTTCGATATAGACCTTGCTGCCCTTGCGCAGAAAACGTTCGGCAACATTCGCCAGACCTTCGTTGAAGATCGCGACGCTGTGCCATTCGGTGCGCTCCTTGCGCTCGCCGGTGTTGCGATCCTTCCAGCTTTCCGACGTCGCGATGCGCAGGTTGCATACCTTGCCGCCGTTCTGGAACGTCCGGACCTCGGGATCGCGGCCGAGATTTCCGACGAGAATAACCTTGTTGACACTACCCGCCATGAAGACTCCGCCTTGCAATCGATGATATCAGGGGCGCGCGGAAACGCGCCTTGCCGCGCATCATGCGCGGTAAGGATCGGAGCTACTATCGATGGCTGAAATCATCAACCTGAACCGCGCGAGAAAGCAGCGCGCCGCAGCAGCGAAAAAAGCGGTGGCGGAGGCCAATCGCGCCCGCTTTGGACGAACCAGGGCGCAGAAACAGGGCGATGCCGCCGAAATCGCCCGAATCAACCGCGCGATCGATGACGCCAGGCGCGAGGATTAGGTCGTGAACCCATAAACGACGCCGTCGAGGTTTGAGGCAAAATGGCTCAGCGCAAGGAGGCAGGGCGCAGGAATATGGCGATATTTCAAGGTCTGCCGACGCAGCGCCGGGCCATTTTGGTCAAATCCCTTCGGGACGCCGGAATGGGTTCACGACCTAAAGCCCGATCGCCACGGCGCTCCAATAGGTGATTCCCGCGGCGATATAGGCAAGCGCGAACAGATAGCCGACCATGAACGCCGGCCATTTCCAGCCATTGGTCTCGCGCCGGGTGATCGCGATGGTCGAAATGCACTGCGGCGCGAACACGAACCACATCAGGAACGCCAGCGCGGTCGGCAGGCTCCAGCGCGTCCTGAGATTGTCGCGCAATGCCGTTTCGCCCGCGCCGCTTTCGCTGTCGTCGATCGCATAGACGGTCGCGATCGACGATACCGCCACTTCGCGCGCGGCCATGGCGGGCAACAGCGCCAGCGAAATGTCGCGGTTGAAGCCGATCGGCGCGACCAGCACTTCGATACCCGCGCCGATCCGGCCCGCAATCGACTGTTCGATCTGGCTCTGTCCTTCCGGCGCGCGCGGAAACGTCAGCAGCGCCCACAGGATGATGGTGGTGACCAGAATGATCGTGCCCGCGCGTTTCAGAAAGATCATCGCGCGCTGCCACAGGCCCAGCAACACGTCGCCCAGCCGCGGCCATTGATATTTGGGCATTTCCATCATGAAGCCGGAAGACGCGCCCTTCGCCACCGTCCGGCGCAGCACCAGCGCCGCGATCAGCGCGCCGATGATCCCGGCGACATACAGGCCGAACATCACCAGCCCCTGCAGCCCCAGCCCGGGAAGGATCGCCGTATTGGGAATGAACGCAGCGATGATCACCGTATAGACCGGCAGCCGCGCCGAACAGGTCATCAGCGGCGCGATCAGGATCGTCGCCAGCCGTTCCTTCTCATCGCTGATCGTGCGCGTCGCCATGATGCCGGGCACTGCGCAGGCGAAGGAAGACAACAGCGGAATGAAGGCGCGACCCGAAAGCCCCACGCTCGCCATCAACCGGTCCATCAGGAACGCGGCACGGACCATATAGCCCGTGGCTTCCAGGATCAGGATGAAGGTGAAGAGGATCAGGATCTGCGGCAGGAACACCACCACCGATCCGACACCGGCAATCACGCCATCGACGATCGCCGAACGGATCAGCCCGTCGGGCAACGCGCCGCCGACGATATCGCCCAGCGCACCGATTCCCGCTTCGATCGCGTCGGCGGGAATGGTGGACCAGGTGAACACCGCCTGGAACATCACCAGCATCAGCGCGGTAAAGATCGCCATGCCCGCAACCGGATGCAGCACGACCGAATCAATGCGGTGCGTCCAGCGCCGCGTCGCGGTTTCGGAAAGCGTCGCCGCCGTCGCGATCTGGCGCGCGCGGCGTTGCAGCGCGACGATATCATGCTCGACCTGGTGAGCGCCCGGCGCTTCGGCTGCGCGCGACGCCGCTTCGCCGATCCGGGCGCGCAGGTCTTCAAGGCCCCGGCGGCGCACCGCGACGGTAGCGACCACCGGCACGCCCAGTTCGCGTTCGATCACTGCCGGATCGAGCGTCAGCCCGTCGCGTTCGGCCAGATCGACCATGTTCAGCGCGATCACCACCGGCAATCCCAACGCGATCAGCTGCAGTGCGAATCGCAGGTGATTGTCGAGATTGGCGGCATCGACCACGATCAGGATCGCATCGGGACGCCGCTCGCCCGCCTGATTGCCGAGCAGGACGTCGCGCGTCACTTTTTCATCAAGGCTCGAGGGATCGAGGCTGTAGGCACCGGGCAAGTCGACCAGTTCGATCGGTCGCCCATCGGCAAGCGTCATGCGACCGGCGTGCCGTTCGACGGTAACGCCGGGATAATTGCCGACTTTCTGGCGCGCGCCGGTCAGCGCATTGAACAGGGCGCTCTTGCCGGCATTGGGATTGCCGGCGACGGCCACCAGCGGTGTATGATTCATCTTGGTATCAGCCGCCCTGTTCCACGCGGATCGCGCCCGCGACATGGCGCCGCAGCGCCACCGTCATCCGGCCGATCCGGCACGCCACCGGCCCGCCGAGCATGCCCGGCCCCCGGGTCAGCGCGACCTCGACGCCTTCGTCGAGACCCAGTTCGCGCAGCCGCCGCGCCTCGGGCGGAGAAAGCAGCGCCCAGTCCACTTCGGCAACGCGCGCGGGAAGGTTGCGTGGCAGGTCGAGCAGACGGAGCGGAACGGTGATGTCAGGTACGGTCGCCATTATCGCGATTGATTATCAATAACGACGGAGCATTTCCAGTGATTCTTGACGGCGCGATCGGGAAAGCGCGCCGATCATACCGCCGGATAGCGCAGCCGCCCGATGAATCGCGACAGGCTGGGGCGATATTGGGTGGAGCCCAGCCATTTCGCCTTGGTCTTTTCGAACTGCATCACATTATCGATTCGCCGCGACAGGAATGCGCGCGTTTCCGCCCAATCGTCGCTTTCATCGTCGACAAAGACAATCGCAGTGGCGGCATAGATGCCCGCGAGCAGCGCGCGCTTCGAATAATGATTATAATCGGTCGCGCTATCGCCGGCGAGCCGCCACATCCGGTCTGCGGTCCGCCAGCCGAGCCGGGCGGCACGGCGCAGATTCTGCGGCATTGCCAGGATCGCCTGTGCGCGGCGCAATGCCTCGCGCTTGCCCGACAACAGCTCCAGACGCGCTTCGACCAGCGCCGCGATGCGCTGGCGAATCTTCATATTGTCGAGCGCGCCACCGTCGAATCGCTGCGCCATGGCGTCGTCGATGCTTGCGAACCAGGCGTCGATCATGTCGGGCGCGCCGCCGGGATAGACCAGCATCGCGACATCGGCATCGACTCCGTTCGCCAAAGCGGCCATCGCCACGGCCTGGGCGTTCCACCCGTCGAATGCGGCATTGGCCGCGACATCGTCGGCCAGCGCCAGCCGCAATTCGTCGAGCGTCGCATCGGATAGGTCACGCGACATCGGTCAGTCTCCTTCGCGACTCGATCTAATGGCATCGCGCTCGCGTGCAAGCGCCGCGGGCGGCGGACCGCGCCGCACCAGCACCAGCGCGACCGCGACAAGCAGCGCGCCGATCCAGTCGGCGCCGGTCAGCCGCTCGTCATAGACGATCCATCCGGTAATTCCCGCGACGATCGGCTGGAGCAGCAGGGCAAGGCCGATCAGGATCGGCGGCAGATGCCCCAGCGCATAGCTCATACACCCCTGGCCCAGCAGCTGGCTCGACAGCGTCAGGATCAAAAGCGGCACCCAGTTGCCCGGCACCACCCGCTCGCCCAGCGCCAGCGAGAGCAGCAGCAGGGGAAGCAGCGTCGCAAGCGAGAAGAGCGCGAGCGCGGGCGCGGTGGCGACGCGCTGTCGCGCCCGCGCCATGCAGATGAAATAGACCGCATAGAGCATGCCCGCGAACAGACAGAACAGGTCGCCCGCCAGGTTGCGCGCCGAAAGCTCCGCCGAACGTCCCATCAGCAATGCCGCGCCGCCGGTCGCCAGCAACAGCGCCACGGCCTGCCATCGCGTCGGCCACATCCGCGCGATCAGAAATCCATAGATCGGATAGATGAACGTCGCCGAATTGCCGAACAAAGTCGCATTGGCGAGCGTGGTGCGCGTGATTCCGGTGTGCCAGCTCGCCAGGTCGCCGGCAAAGGCCAATCCGCCCAGCACGACCAGCCACCCGATCCCGCGCAATTCGCGAATCGGGTTCGACCCCATCGCGAGCGCGACCATGAACAGCACCGGCACCGCCATCGCCATCCGCCAGAACGCGGCGGCCACCGGCCCGACATCGGACATCCGCACCAGCAACGGCCCGAATGCGAGCGCGACATTGGCGAGGATGATCGCCGCGACCGGACCCGCACTCACGGTGCCGCCCGGCCGCTCGCTTGGGCCCCGGCTAGATTTTCTACTGTCTCCCGTGTCGTGCATGCCGCCCCATAACGTCCTATCTTGCGCGCGTCGCCACAATGTGAGGAACGTGAATGCCCAGCCTGTTCGACCCGATCCGATACGGCGCAATCGAAGCGCCCAACCGCATCGTCATGGCCCCGCTGACGCGCGGGCGCAGCACGCAGGATCATGTCCCCACTGCGATCATGGCCGATTATTATGCGCAGCGCGCGAGTGCCGGGCTGATCATTACCGAAGCCACGGGGATCAGCCGCGAAGCACTGGGCTGGCCCAATGCGCCGGGCCTGTGGAGCGAAGAACAGGTGGCGGCATGGAAGCCCGTGCTCGATGCCGTTCACCGGGCCGGCGGGCGGATCGTCGCCCAGCTCTGGCATATGGGGCGCCTCAGCCCGCCCGATGTCACTGGCATGCAGCCGATTTCCGCTTCGGCAACGCTCGCGCCGCCGCGTCCGGGCGGCAGCGGTCGCAACCCCTATGTCGAGGCGCGGCCCGCGACCAGAGACGATATCGCACGCGTGCTCGACGATTTCTCCACCGCCACCCGCAACGCGATGGCCGCCGGGTTCGACGGCGTTCAGCTCCATGGCGCCAATGGCTATCTGATCGACCAGTTTCTGCGCGATGGCACCAATTTCCGCGACGACGATTATGGCGGCTCGCCCGAAAACCGCATCCGCCTGCTCGTCGAAGTGACGCAACGCCTGATCGGCGAGGCCGGAGCCGACCGGGTCGGCGTACGGCTGTCGCCCAATGGCGAATCGCAAGGGTGCGACGATAGCGACCCCGAATCGGTGTTCGTGCCGGCCGCCGCGGCACTGGCGGAACTTGGCATAGGCTCCCTCGAATTGCGCGAAGTCGGCGCCGACGGCAGTTTCGGCAGAACCGACGTGCCCAAACTGTCGCCTGAGATCCGCAAGGTTTTCCCGGGCCCGCTGATCCTAAATCAGGATTATTCGCTCGAAACCGCGCAGGCCGATCTCGATTCGGGCGTGGCGGACGCGATTTCGTTCGGGCGGAAATTCATCGCCAATCCGGACCTGCCCGAACGGCTGCGCATCGGCGCCGGGCTCAACACGCTGGATGCCGATACGCTCTACACCCCCGGGCCGGCGGGCTATAGCGACTATCCGTCGCTGGCGTCGGCCGATTCCTGAGCGATCCCGTCGATCACACCCGCCATTCCGGCACGGATGCGGTCGCGAATCGGCGCATTCGCGACCGCGAAACCGAGTATGAGGAACAGCCAGGGCTGAAACAGGCAGACGATGATCACGACCGCCGCCGCGACGACCATCAGCGCGGCAACCGGCTGGACGGCCTCGGCGGCATTGCGGCGTAGCGTCACCGTACGCGGCCCCTTGCCGTCCCACCAGCCGGCGGTGCGCAACAGCATGCGGCCTTCGGCATCCTGCCCCAGCGGCGAAAGCCGCGAACTGCGCGTGCGCGGCGCTTTCCATGCCGCGTCCTGCCGTCGTGGCGCGGCGTCGCGCGGGCGACGCTCTTCGCCCAGATCCCTGGGTATCGGCGATCGTGGCGAGGCGGGAGGGCGCCCGTGGTTCCAGGTATCGACGACTTCCAGCCGCCGGTTGCGCTCGATCACGCGATAGCGCGAAGGCGGCGCTTCAACCGCCATCAGCCGGCGAATCGATCCCGCAGCGCAAGCATCGCCAGCGCCGCGTTCACCGCTTCGCCGCCCTTGTCCTTCTGCGCCGGATCGGCACGGACCAGCGCCTGCTCCTCATTTTCGACTGTCAGAATGCCGTTGCCGATCGGAATCCCGTCCATCGTCAGCGCCATCAGGCCGCGCGCGCTTTCGTTCGAGACGATTTCGAAATGATAGGTTTCGCCCCGAATGACGATGCCCAGCGCGACGAACGCGTCATAGCGTCCGGTTTCGGCCGCCATTGCAATCGCGCCGGGCACTTCGAGCGCGCCGGGAACCGTGATCGTTTCGAACTGATGCCCCGCCGCCGCGACTGCGTCGCGCGCACCCTTGAGCAACAGATCGTTGAGATGGCCATAGAATCGCGATTCGACGATCAATATCCGCGCCATGACCTTACTCCGCCGTGATCGGGCGTTCGCCGACGATCGACAGCCCATAGCCGTCGAGCCCGACCAGCGTGTGATGCGAATTGGTCAGCAGTTCCATTTCGCCCACGCCCAGCTCGGCCAGGATCATTGCGCCAACGCCATAATCGCGCAACTCGTTCATGTCGCTTTCCTGCAACGTCCCGGCGCGCGCCTGCAGCGCGATGGTGAAGGCATCGGCGCGGCGCTTGTTGATCACCACGATCACGCCCGCGCCTTCCTTGCCGATGATCTTCATCGATTGCTGGAGCAGATGGCCGCGCGGCCCGGCTTCGCCAAACAGATCGGTGAAGGGCGAGGTTGCGTGCATCCGCACCAAAGTCGGCTTGTCGGGGTCGATGCGGCCTTTCACCAGCACCAGCTGTTCGGTGCCGGTCGCCTTGTTCCAGAAGGTCATCGCCGTCCAGTCGCCGCCCCATTGGCTGGTGAAGCGCGCCTCGGCCCGTTTTTCGACAAGATGGTCGTGGCGCAGGCGATAGGCGATCAGGTCGCGAATCGTACCGATCTTCAGATTGTGATGCTGCGCAAACGGCATCAGATCGTCGAGGCGCGCCATGGTGCCGTCCTCGTTCATGATCTCGCAGATCACGCCCGCCGGGGTCAGCCCCGCCAGCCGCGCGACATCGACTGCCGCTTCGGTGTGCCCGGCGCGGACCAGCACGCCGCCGTCGCGCGCGACGAGCGGAAAGACATGGCCCGGCGACACAATGTCCTGCGCGCCCTTGCTCGCGTCGATCGCGACCGAAATAGTGCGCGCCCGGTCCGCCGCCGAAATGCCGGTGGTGACGCCCTCGCGCGCTTCGATCGATACCGTGAAGGCGGTTTCGTGCCGCGTCCCGTTCGAACGCGTCATCAGATCGAGCCCCAGCGTCTCGACACGCGATTTGGTCATCGCAAGGCAGATCAGCCCGCGGCCATGTTTCGCCATGAAGTTGATCGCATCGGGCGTCGCCATCTGCGCCGGGATCACCAGATCGCCTTCATTCTCGCGATCTTCATCGTCGATCAGAATGAACATGCGGCCGTTGCGCGCTTCGTCGATCAGCTCTTCGGGGCTGGAAAGAAATCCGTGGCGCAGATGCGCGAGTTCAGCCTTGGGCACGATAGGTCTCCATGCGCTTGAGATAGCGGGCAAGCACGTCGATCTCCAGATTGACGAGCTGGCCCACGTCGAGCGCACCCAATGTGGTTACAGTGAAAGTGTGCGGAATGATGTTGAGGTCGAAATCGGTCGTTTCATCGTGATCGCGAACATCGTTTACGGTCAGCGACACGCCATCCACCGTGATCGACCCCTTGGGTGCCAGAAACGGCGCGATCTCGCGCGGTGCCGATATGGTCAGCCGATGCGACGCGCCATCGGCGACGATGTCGACCACTTCGCCGATACCGTCGACATGGCCGGTGACGATATGCCCGCCCAGCTCGTCGCCGACCTTCATCGCGCGCTCCAGGTTGAGCCGGCGCCCGGCGACCCACATGCCCGAAGCGGTGCGCGCTATGCTTTCGCCCGAAACATCGACGGCGAACCAGCCTTCGCCCTTGTCGACGACGGTAAGGCACACGCCCGAACAGGCGATCGAGGCGCCCATCGCGATGTCGCCGGTCGGATAGGAAGTGGCGATGCGGATGTGCAGATCGCCACGGTTTTCGACCGTTTCGATGGTGCCGATATCGGTGATGATGCCTGTGAACATAAATCCTCTCAGGCGCGCAGGTAGTCTTCCATCCGGTCGATGCCAAGCATGCGCGTGTCGGCAAGCCGGTATTTGCCATGCGCGTCGGCCAGCGAATCGAGCCCGATATCGCCCAGCGAGGCCCGGCCCGCACCGATCAGGATCGGCGCGCGATAGAGGAGCAGCCGGTCGACCAGATCCGCCGCCAGGAACGCCGCCGCCGCCGCCGCACCGCCCTCGACGAAAAGATGATCGACCTGATCCAGCGCGGCAATCTCCGCCGGGGCATGGACCGCATCCCAGCCCGCCGGCGCCGCGCCATGCGTCAGCACGATGCGCCTTGGCGCGCGCGATTCGAGGCCGGGCAGCCGCACGTCGAGCCGCGGCGAATCGGCTTCGAATGTGCCGCGCCCGACCAGAATCGCGTCGTGCCGCGCGCGTTCCAGATGGACATGCGCACGCGCCTGCGGCCCGGTGATCCACCGGCTCTCGCCCGACGCCATCGCGATCTGTCCGTCGAGCGAAGTGGCGAGCTTGAGCGTGACGAACGGGCGCCCCAGCGCGCGGCGGGTGAGGAACCCCGCCATCGCCCTGCGCGCTTCCTCGCCCAGAATATCGGTTTCGACGACGATCCCCGCATCGCCAAGCCGCGCCGCACCCTGCCCGTCGGTGCGCGGATCGGGATCGCCGGTCGCATAGACGACACGCGCCACCGCCGCCGCCGCAAGCAGGTCCGCACAGGCCGGTCCGCGTGGCGATCGGTGCGCACAGGGTTCGAGCGTGACATAGGCCGTCGCGCCCCGCGCCGCCGCGCCCGCCTGGTCCAGCGCGACCGCTTCGGCATGCGGCCGTCCGCCCGGCTGAGTCCAGCCGCGCCCGACCACCCGGCCCTGCTGCACGATCACGCATCCGACATTGGGATTGGGCGCGGTTTGCCCGCGCGTGCGCTGCGACAGCGCAATTGCCGCCGCCATCCAGCGCCGGTCGTCGCTCAGAAGCCCCATTCGCTCATGCTATTGTCGAGCCGCTGGAACTCGGCCTGCCGTTTGGCGCGTTTTTCCTCGAGCGCGGCTTCGGCGACGCGCCGTTTTTCGGCGTCGATCTTCTGCTGGGCGATGATCTCGGCGTCGGACCGGTTGAGCGGCCAGCTTTCGACATAGATGATGTCGCGTTCGTACGGCGTCTTGAAGCTCGAATCCATCCAGAAGGCGAACAGGATATAGCCGGTGATCGCGGCCGCCAGCGCGGCAAAGACCAGCTTGTGGCGCCGCTGCCCGCCCAGAAACGCGCGCAGATCGCGCACCGCCCGGACCGGCGAAAAGAGTTTCAGGAGGTTCATCAGCCCCGCTAGATAGGCGCGCGCGGGGCTCAGGGCCAGCCCCGCGCGCAGCCGCCTCCCCCCAAGGGAGGTGGCTCAGTGTTCGATGGTGAAGCGGACGGTCATCGTCTTCCAGCTTTCCTGGGGCACATCGCCGCGCGTCGCCGGTTTGAACCGCCAGCGGGTCAGCGCCTGGCGCCGGGTCGCTTCGTAAAAGGCGTCATTGTCGCCGCGCACCTTCTGCACCTGCTTCACGCGGCCGTCGGTGCCGATCTGAACACGCACCACGACCACCCCTTCGGCGCCGCGACGGCGCTCGACTGCGGGATAATCGGGCTGAAGATAGCGGGCATAGCGCGGATCGACCTGCGCATCGACCAGCGGCAAGGGGGTGGGCGTCGGAGTCGCGGTACCTGCCCCGCCGCCCGAAGGAATGCCGATATTGTCGATCGGCCCGATCGGCGGAAGGTCCGGCGGAAGCAGTGTCGTTCCTTCGATCGGATTGGTCGTTTCGGTGGGAACGATCGGATCGGGCGTGACGATTTCGCGCTGCACCGGCTGTTCGGTCACCGTTTCCGGTTTCGGTTTGGTTTCCGCGATCGGATCCGGCGGCGGAGGCGGCTCGGGAATAGCGATCAGCTTGAAGTCCTTGATGGATTCGGTGATGCCCAATTTGGGCGCCGCATAGATGATCCCCAATATCATCGCGCCATTGATCAGCAGGGCGGCGGAAAAGCTCGCCGCGCGCGAGCCGGGGGAAATTCGGGAACGACCAGCATACATGATCAGGCCTCCTTCTCCACGACCGGGCTGTTACCCGGACAAGAGGCGATGATACATCATAACAACATGCTGTAAAGCGTGATGTTATTTTATCACATGTCGCTAAGTCGATGAAATGATCGGCAATCAGCCGCCGCGCAACCGCGCGATCGCCCGCTCGCGTCCGATCAGCGGCAGCAGCGCGGCCATTTCCGGACCGTGATCGCGCCCGGTCAGCGCCTGGCGCAGCGGCAGGAACAATGGCTTGCCCTTGCGCCCGGTCTGCGCCTTCAGCGCACCGGTCAGCGCCGCCCAGGGCGCATCGTTCCAGTCGATCGTTTCGGCAATCCGGGCCGCGTCGGTCAGAAATGCGCGATCGTCGCCGGAAAAATCGGGGGCCGCCACCGGCCCTTCGATCACCTGCCACCAATCCGCCGCTTCGGAAACGCGCGTCAGATTGGGACGCACCGCTTCCCATGCGTGGGCGTCCATACCGGCGGGAATGCGCCCGGCGACCTGCGCGGGTTCGAGCTGGTGGACGATCCGCGCATTGAGCGCCGCCAGTTCGGCTTCGTCGAACCGCGCCGGCGCACGGCCGAAGCGGGAAAAATCGAAGCTTTCGATCAGCGGCGCGGGATCGGCAAAGGGTTCGACCGGATCGGACGTGCCCAGCCGCGCAAGCAGCGCGATCAGCGCCTGCGGCTCGATCCCTTCCTCCCGGAAATGCGCGACGCCCAGCGAACCCAGCCGCTTCGACAGCTTGCCTTCGCTGCCGGTCAGCAGCGCGGCATGGGCAAAGCGCGGCGGCGCGGCGCCCAGCGCCTCGAACATCTGGATCTGTGCGGCGGTGTTCGACACATGGTCTTCGCCGCGCACGACATCGGTAATCGCCATGTCGATATCGTCGATCACCGAGGGGAGCAGATAGAGCCAGCTGCCATCGCCACGCCGGATCACCGGGTCGCTCAGCGCCGCCGGATCGAATTTCTGCGGCCCGCGCACGCGATCGTCCCACAGGATCGGCGCGTCGTGATCGAGCCTGAACCGCCAGTGCGGCGTGCGCCCCTCCGCCGCATAGGCAGCGCGCTGTTCCTCGGTCAGGCGCAGCGCCGCGCGATCATAGACCGGCGGCAGTCCCCGCCCGAGCAGGATCTTGCGTCGCAGATCGAGTTCGTCGGGCGTTTCATAGGCGGGATAGACCCGGCCGGCCGCGACCAGCTCGGCAAAGCGTGCTTCATAGCGATCGAACCGGTCGGACTGGCGCGCCTCGCCATCGGGCACGATCCCCATCCAGGCGAGGTCGGCGCGCGCCGCATCGACATAGTCCTCGCGCGACCGTTCGGCGTCGGTATCGTCGATGCGCAGCAGGAATTTTCCCCCCTGCGCGCGCGCGAACAGCCAGTTGTGCAGCGCGGTGCGCAAATTGCCGACATGCAGAAGTCCGGTCGGGCTGGGCGCAAAGCGGGTTGTGACGGTCATCGGCTCGCTCTATGCGGCCCGCAACGAGGCGGCAATGCCTCTTTGCTCAACACGCTTTCCGGCGATATTGTCGGGCAGCCCCAGGCCGATACGGAACCCGCGCATGAAACTGATCGCCGGCAATTCGAACCTTCCGCTGGCTCAGGCTGTTTCGAGCTACCTCGAAATTCCGCTGACCGAGGCCAATGTCCGCCGCTTCGCCGATGAGGAAATCTTTGTCGAGATCCTCGAAAATGTCCGTGGCGAGGACGTGTTCGTGGTCCAGTCGACCAGCTATCCGGCGAACGACAATCTGATGGAGCTGCTGATCATGGTCGATGCGCTCAAACGCGCTTCGGCCCGTCGCATCACTGCGGTGCTCCCCTATTTCGGCTATGCCCGCCAGGACCGCAAACCCGGCCCGCGCACGCCGATCTCTGCCAAGCTGGTCGCCAATCTGGTCACGACCGCAGGTGCCGACCGCGTCCTGTCGGTCGATCTGCACGCCGGGCAGATCCAGGGCTTTTTCGACATTCCCACCGATAACCTGTTCGCCGCGCCGGTGATGTCGGCCGACGTCAAGTCGCGCTATATGGGCAAGGACTGGATGGTCGTGTCGCCCGATGTCGGCGGCGTGGTGCGCGCCCGCGCGCTCGCCAAGCGACTCGACAACGCGCCGCTCGCCATTGTCGACAAACGGCGTGAGCGCGCCGGCGAATCCGAAGTGATGAACATCATCGGCGACCCTTCGGGCCGCTTCTGCATCCTGATCGACGATATCGTCGATTCGGCGGGCACGCTGTGCAACGCCGCCGCCGCGCTGAAGGCGGCGGGCGCCGAAGATGTCGTCGCTTATTGTACGCATGGCGTGCTTTCGGGCGGCGCCGTCGCCCGTGTCGAAGCATCGGTGCTCAACGAACTGATCATCACCGATTCGATCGGCAACCACGAAATCGTCAAGGATTGCCAGCACATCCGCCATTTGACGATCGCGCCGCTGATCGCCGAAGCGATCCGCCGCATCGCCGATGAATCGAGCGTGTCGAGCCTGTTCGACTGATCGCCGCCGGAAGCGTCAGAAAAGCCCGTCCCAGACCAGCTTCACGCCGACCGCGATCATCAGGATATAGATAGCGGTATAGAAGCGTTCGGCCGGCACCCGGCGCACCAGCCACACGCCCGCCATGGTCGACAGGATCGCGACCGGCATCAGCATCGCCGATATGGTAAGGTTCGCGCGGGTAAATTCGCCCAGCGCGGCATAGGCGGGCACCTTCATCCAGTTGGTGGCGGCAAAGAAGATCGCAGTCGTTCCCACCAGCACGTCGCGCGACAGCTTGCGCGGCAGCACCCATAGCTGAAAGGGCGGCCCGCCGGCATGCGCGACCTGGCTGGTAAAGCCCGCCGCGACGCCGTGCAGCGTCCCCACCCATCCCGGCGAGCGCGACTCGGCCAGCACCCCGCGCCGCTCGACCCATAGCCGATAGGCACCGAACAGGATCGAGATCGCACCGACCAGCGCCAGCACCGTTTCGGGCGAAACCGATGCGGCGAAATAATAGCCGAGCGCGATGCCCAGCGCCGCGCCCGGCAATGTCCATCCGATGACATGCCAGTCGACGGTCCGCCGGAATGCCCAGACGCCGACCACATCCTGCACGATCAATATCGGAAGCAGGATCGCGGCGGCGCGCACCGGGTCGAGCACCAGCGCGACCATCGGCATCGACAAGGCGCCCATGCCCGCAAATCCGCCCTTGGACAGGCCCAGCAGGATCACCGCCGGAACCGCCACTGCCCAAAAGACCGGATCGGCGATCACGCAGTCAAAGGCCCGATTCGCCACCCATCGGCGCGCGCACCCCGGCATTGCCGCGCGCATTGAGCTGCGCCTTCAGCACTTCGGGCTTCGGCGCCCAGAGGAAACCGAAGCTCACCGTGCCGTGCTTGGTTTCGACCACATGGTGCAGCCGATGCGCCTGGATGATCCGCTTCATATAGCGTGACCGCGGGACATAACGGTGCCCCACCCGGCGATGGACGATGACGTCGTGAAATCCGAAATAGATCGCCCCATAAGCGGCGATTCCCGCGCCGATCCAGGTACAGCCCGGCCACCAGCCGAGCTGCACGCCGCCGAGCAGCAGCACGAACGACGGCACAGCAAATATCGCAGCATAGAAATCGTTGAGTTCGAACCAGCCGCTGCGCGGGCGATGATGGCTGGCGTGCAGGAACCATCCCGGCCCGTGCATGACCCAGCGATGCGCCGCATAGGCGACGATTTCCATCACCGCGACCGTGGCGACGAACAACAATATTCCGGAAAACAGGTCCATGACGATTGCCCATAGCCGTAGCGGCAGCGCGATGCGAGTGGTTGACGAGTCTGCGAAGGGGTGGATTCGCGCTCTGTGCTGTGCTTAAGGCACGCTCGAAATCTCACCAACAGGCAAGGCGGGCTGCGCATGAACATCCACGAATATCAGGCCAAGGAACTGCTTGCGAAGTTCGGCGTCCCCGTGCCGGCCGGCTATGCGGCGATGAGCGCCGAAGAAGCCGTCGCGGCGATGAAGAAGCTGCCCGGACCGCTTTATGTCGTGAAGGCGCAGATCCACGCCGGTGGCCGCGGCAAGGGCAAGTTCAAGGAACTGCCGCCCGAAGCCAAGGGCGGTGTCCGCCTCGCCAAGACCGAACAGGAAGTGCGCGAAGCCGCGAACGAAATGCTCGGCAACACGCTCGTCACGGTCCAGACCGGCGAAGCGGGCAAGCAGGTTCAGCGCCTCTACATCACCGATGGCGTCGACATCGAAAAGGAATTCTACCTCGCGCTGCTGGTGAACCGCGCGACGGGCCGCATTTCCTTCGTCGCTTCGACCGAAGGCGGCATGGACATCGAAACCGTGGCGCATGACAGCCCGGAAAAGATCCATACGATCGACGTCGATCCCGCGACCGGCTTCATGCCGCATCATGGCCGTTCGGTCGCCGCCGCGCTCGAGCTGGAAGGTGATCTCGCCAAACAGGCGGCAAAGGTCGCCAGCACGCTCTATGCCGCGTTCCTCGGCACTGATGCCGCACAGATCGAAATCAACCCGCTCGCCGTCACCGGCGACAAGCAGCTGATGGTGCTCGACGCCAAGGTCGGCTTCGATTCGAACGCGATGTTCCGGCACAAGGATCTGGCCGAACTGCGCGACCTGACCGAAGAAGACCCGATGGAGATCGAGGCGTCGAAATACGACCTCGCCTATATCAAGCTCGACGGCGACATCGGCTGCATGGTCAACGGCGCCGGCCTGGCCATGGCGACGATGGACATCATCAAGCTCAACGGCATGTTCCCCGCCAACTTCCTCGACGTCGGCGGCGGCGCCAACACCGAAAAGGTGACGGCGGCGTTCAAGATCATCCTCAGCGACCCGGCGGTGAAGGGCATTCTCGTCAACATCTTCGGCGGCATCATGAAGTGCGACGTCATTGCCGAAGGCATCGTCGCGGCGGCCAAGGAAGTGAACCTTTCGGTGCCGCTCGTCGTTCGTCTCGAGGGAACCAATGTTCAGCAGGGCAAGGACATTCTTGCCAATTCCGGCCTTCCGATCGTGCCGGCGAACGACCTGGGCGACGCCGCCCAGAAGATCGTTGCCGAAGTGAAGAAGGCCGCCTGACCCGGGACGCCGCGCATAGCGGCAACCGGCGACCGAAAAACGGGAAGGAAGCAAATGAAGGTACTCGTACCGGTCAAGCGCGTGCTTGATTACAACGTGAAACCCCGCGTGAAGGCGGACGGCAGCGGCGTCGACCTTGCCAACGTCAAGATGTCGATGAACCCGTTCGACGAAATCGCCGTCGAAGAGGCGATTCGCCTGAAGGAAGCGGGCAAGGTTACCGAGATCGTCGCGGTGTCGATCGGCGAAGCCAAGGCGCAGGAAACGCTGCGCACCGCGCTCGCCATGGGCGCCGACCGGGCGATCCTGGTCACTGCCGAGGAAAAGGTCGAGCCGCTCGGCGTTGCCAAGATTCTCGCCAAGATCGTCGAAGAGGAATCGCCCGAAATGGTGATCCTGGGCAAACAGGCGATCGACGATGACAACAACCAGACCGGCCAGATGCTCGCCGCACTGCTCGGCTGGGGTCAGGGCACGTTCGCCAGCAAGGTCGAAATCGCCGACAGCACCGCCAAGGTGACGCGCGAAGTCGATGGCGGGCTCGAAACCGTCAGCCTCAAGCTGCCGGCGATCGTCACCACCGACCTTCGCTTGAACGAGCCGCGCTATGCCTCGCTGCCCAACATCATGAAGGCGAAGAGCAAGCCGCTCGCGAACAAGACGCCTGCCGATTACGGCGTCGATGTCGCGCCGCGGCTCACCACGCTCAAGGTCACCGAGCCGCCCAAGCGCCAGGCCGGCATCAAGGTGCCCGATGTCGACACGCTCGTCGCCAAGCTCAAGGAAATGGGCGTCGCCTGATTTGTGATCCCCTCTCCGTTCGTGTCGAGCGCAGTCGAGACACGCTTGCACGAACGGTTCTCGACTTCGCCCGAAACGAACGGGTGAGGCTGAAAGGAATAGAGACATGAAGACTCTGGTTTGGGTCGAACACGACAATGCGTCGGTCAAGGACGCGACGCTCGCCGCCGTCACCGCAGCTTCGAAGCTGGGTGAAGTGCACCTTCTGGTCGCCGGTTCGGGCTGCGCCACCGTTGCCGATGCCGCCGCGAAGATTGCGGGCGTGGGCAAGGTCCACCTCGCCGACGATACGGTCTATGAACACGCGCTCGCCGAAAATGTCGCGCCGCTGATCGCATCGCTGATGGCCGATCACGACGCGTTCGTGACGCCGGCGACGACGACCGGCAAGAATATCGCGCCGCGCGTCGCCGCGCTGCTCGATGTCATGCAGATCAGCGACATCCTGTCGGTCGAAAGCGACGATACGTTCACGCGCCCCATCTATGCCGGCAACGCGATCGCCACCGTCCAGTCGAAGGACGCGAAAAAGGTGATCACGGTACGCGGCACTGCGTTCGAAAAGGCCGCTCCCGAAGGCGGTTCGGGCACGGTCGAATCGGTTTCGAGCGAAGGCGACAAGGGGCTTTCGACCTTTGTCGGCGCCGAAATCGCCAAGAGCGAGCGCCCCGAACTGACCAGCGCCAAGATCGTCGTGTCGGGCGGTCGCGCGCTGCAGAATGGCGAGAATTTCAAGGAAATCATCGAACCGCTCGCCGACAAGCTCGGCGCTGCGGTCGGCGCATCACGCGCCGCGGTCGATGCGGGCTATGTTCCCAACGACTATCAGGTCGGCCAGACCGGCAAGATCGTCGCCCCGGAAGTCTATATCGCGATCGGCATTTCGGGCGCGATCCAGCACCTTGCCGGCATGAAGGATTCCAAGACGATCGTCGCGATCAACAAGGACGAAGACGCGCCGATCTTCCAGGTCGCCGACCTGGGCCTCGTCGCCGACCTGTTCAAGGCAGTGCCGGAGATGACCGAAAAGCTCTGAGCTTCACCCGTGAATCTCGACGAACATGGGGCGGCGCACCTTCCCGGTGCGGCCGCCCCATTTCTTGATGCGCTCGACGCGATGGCTGCGGCGCTGCCCCAATCGCGCGCCGGGGTTCGCCTGACCGGCGTGCCGCAACTTGGCCCGCTGCTCGCCGCCAATGCGCTGGGTCGCCACGCAGCCACCCTGCTTGGCCCGTCATCGCGTCCGGTGCGTGCGGTGCTGTTCGACAAGAGCCCCGAAACCAACTGGGCATTGGGCTGGCATCAGGACCGCACGATCGCGGTACAGGCGCGCGCCGACATGCCCGGCTTTGGCCCCTGGACCGCCAAGGCGGGAATGATCCACGTGGAACCACCCTTCGCGCTGATCGAAGCGATGGTGACGGTCCGGATTCACCTCGATCCGGTTGGCCCCCAAAATGCGCCGCTGCTGATTGCCCCGGGATCCCACGCGATGGGAAAGCTGCGCGACGATGCCATAGCGCCTGCCGTCTCGCGCTGCGGCAGCCATGCCTGTCTGGCCGGGCGCGGCGATATCTGGCTGTATCGCACGCCGATCGTCCACGCCTCGGCCCGCGCCGAAAACCCGACCCGGCGGCGCGTGCTTCAGGTTGATTATTCGGCCGACAATCTGCCGCCTCCGCTGGCGTGGTCAGGGGTATAGGGGAGCTTCGTGCTCCGGCGTCGCCGGTACGACCAACCCTGCCTTACGGTCATCCGCGCCCAGGACCATCCGCAATCCCTCGCAAATCTTGGTCGGGCCGAATTTTCCACGCAGCATCAAGGCACCCAATGTGCCTGTCGCGGCAGGATGACCATGATCGCGGGCATAATCCAGCAACGGGCGCACGGCGCGGCAATCCGCCCGCGACAGCGACCGCTCCAGCCGCATCATCGCGAGCCGATAATGCGCCGGAGCAAAGCCGGCGCCGACGCAATCTTCCAGCGTCTTTTCAGCCAGAACAGGATGCCCTGCCTGATTCAGCAGATTGGAATAGGCCAGCATCGCGACCCACGATCCCGCCCGCGCGCTTCGGAAATAATGATCGATCGCAACGTCGCGATCGGCTTCCACCAAAGTACCGGTCCAGTAATGCCAGCCGATGGTTTCCAGCGCGAACGGCGACTCCATCGCAGCCGCACATTGCATCAGCGCGAAGCTTTGGTGCGGCTCCTTCAGACGCAACGCGTCCGATTCGGTCAACAAAGCCCATGTTTCGTCGGTTTCGGCGCCAAGCCAACCGCCGCGCTCAGCATAAGCCTGCTCCCAGCGACGTATTTCCTCCCATCGCGACGCGCAGATTTCGTCGCGATCGAGACCCAGCATCCCGGCCAATCGAGAGCAGAAGCGACAGGTGATCTCCATCCCCCAGCATGTTGCGAGCCGGGATCATAAGGCGAATCTGTCGATGTAGCCAATCCATCGGGGCTGCCGACGCGATCGGAGGGAGCTGGCCTGATATTCCCGATTCCGACAGCGGCCTTACCGCCCGCCCTCCGATGGCGCCGGGTCCGACGGCACGGCGATACCGCCCCCTGTAACGCGCACCGGATCGGCCGCGCCGGGGATGTCGATCGGATAGCTGCTCTCGGAATCGAGCATGGCCAACGGTGCGGCCGTGTCGCTGCGCTGGAATATCAGCGTCGGCCCGGGCGTGTCGGCCCAGTCAAGCGTCGCAGAACCATCGGTCTGAATAGTGAAATCCATCGCTTCGGTGCGGGTGCTGCGCGGGGACAGGAACACGATATGCAGCCCCGTATCGCTCGATTCGGCGCTTTTTGCGACCTGCGTCACGCTGCCGCCATCGGCCTTGGTCAACACTGTTGATTCGTGATTGAGCAAAAACTGGGCGGGCCGGGTCCACACGGCATGCCAGCCGCCCTCTGCCGTGGAATCGCGCGTCACATCGATACGCATCAACACCTGTCCGCGCGACGTCATCGTCCAGTGGCCCTCGGGATCACCCGCTTCCTGGGCATGGGCAACCGACATCATCGACATCAGCAACAACGCAATTGCCGCAACCATCCTACGCATAGCTACTCCCATTCTCACACGGTCTTCAGCCTTAACGCCGATCATGTCGTTTTGGCGGCAAGATCGGGCCACCCACCGCGTCGGCTTGCCGGAATCGCACGCCGGGCTGCAATGCCCACCGGCGGCACCGCAAATTGCATAGCCACTTGTCATCGACGTCCACCCCATCCCAGACGCGCCGCTGTCCGGCGGTCGGATCCACTTCGCGCTCGGCACCACCGAATTCGCGACGATGCGCCCGCCGCCCTATTTCGCGCCGGAACTGGACTTTGCGGCGCCGACCGCCGCTGCGTGCTTCGCGCCGATTCTTCGGCCGAATCCTATCGTGCGCCCTCAGCCGGCCTGGTGTCCGACGGCGCCGGGATCGTGATACCGCGATCCGAATCATAGCGTTCGCGCTGGCGCTCCTGCTCGGCCAGCGGCGGAACGCCCAATGCGGCGCGCAGCGCATCGGGCAACAGGTCGCGATTATAGGGTTCCTGAGTCGCCGGTCGGTCGTTCGGCAGCGAATATTGCGTCCCGAACACCTGGGGCTGGCCGATCTGCTTGAGATACCGGTCAAGCGTCGCAGCAGCAATCCAGCTGGCGTCGTCCCGTCCGCGTGCCATCGCAACCATCGCAAAGCTGTGCGCGAGGAGATAATCGTCGGGCCTGTCGCCATGCTGAAAAATGAACGCGGCGTGATAAAAGTCGGTGCCGCTGTCGAGTTCGCCGGCCTCAAGCAATTGGCGCGTTCGCCTGCGGCGGTCCGCGTCCGCCATACGCACGACATCCCAGTCGATTGGTCCGTCGCTGCGCGCAGCCTGATCGGCGGTAAACATGGCGGTCAATTCGGCGTTGGTGGTACGGGTAATGTCGATCGGATACCGCATGTCCGGATCGAGGCTGCCGAGCGTCAGATCATCAATATTGCGCTTGAAAATCAAGGCCGGCCCGGAAAATTCGGCCCAGGAAAGGTGCGCCGAACCATCGGGCTGAACGGCGAAGTCAACGATATTGCCATCGCTGCCGCCCGAGGCGTCGAAGGTGATGCGCAGTCCTGTGTCGGTCGATACGATGTTGCTGGCCACCTGCGTCACGATATCGCCGCTGACGTGACTCATCACCGTCGCCGCGCGATCGAGCTGAAAATGTGCCGGGCGCGTCCACATGACGTGCCAACCACCATCCGCAGACGCATCATGCGCCACGTCGATTCGTATCAGTGCGACGCCGCGCGAAGTCACCACCCAGCTACCTGCCGGATCTTCGGCCCCGTTGGCTCGCGCGCCCGACATTGCGAATGCCAGCATCAGCGCCAGTGCAGTAATGAGCCCGCGCATATGCTCTCCCATTTTTCCAGTGCGTGGCGAATCCCCTGAAATCTTGGCGGTTTCGTGGCCTGGCGGGCCGCATATATGGCGTGTACGGGCTGCCGCCGCGCGCTTGTCCGCACCCCGCATCCGCTTGACGCTGCACCGCAGCATAGCCATCTGCCCTCGATGCAATCGCGCCCTCAGCATCACAGCTATCCCGTCGGCCTGGTCCACTTCGCGCTCGCCATGGGCGGGTTTGCGATCGGGACGACCGAATTCGCGACGATGAGCCTGCTGCCCTATTTCGCGCCGGGGCTGGGCATTGACGAACCGACCGCCGGCCATGTGATCAGCGCCTATGCCGCCGGTGTCGTTGTCGGCGCGCCGCTGCTCGCGGTACTCGGCGCCCGCATGCCGCGACGCCGCCTGCTCGTGCTGCTGATGGCAGTGTTCGCACTCGCCAACGGGCTCAGCGCGCTCGCGCCCACCTATCACTGGATGCTGTTGTTCCGCTTTATCAGCGGGCTGCCGCACGGGGCCTATTTCGGCGTCGCCGCGCTGGTCGCCGCCTCGCTCGTCCCGCATGAAAAGCGGACCCAGGCGGTCGGCCGGGTAATGCTCGGCCTTACCGTCGCGACCGTGATCGGCGTGCCACTCGCCAACTGGCTGGGTCAGGTCGCCGGCTGGCGCTGGGGCTTTGCCGTTGTCGCCGCGCTCGCCGCCGCCACTGCGGCGACGGTGTTCGCCGTCGCGCCGCGCGTCCCCGCCGATGCCGATGCCAGCCCGGCAAAGGAACTCGCCGCGCTCAAACAGGGGCAGGTGTGGCTCACGCTCGGCATCGGCGCGATCGGCTTTGGCGGCATGTTCTGCGTCTATACCTATGTCGCCTCGACGCTGCTCGAAGTGGCACAGGTTTCCGATGGCTGGATCCCGGTGGTGCTCGCGATTTTCGGCCTTGGCATGACGGCGGGCAACATCATCGTGCCGCGCTTTGCCGATCGTGCGCTGATGCCGACGGCGGGCGCGCTGCTGTTGTGGAGCACGGCGATGCTGGCGCTCTACAGCGTCATGGCGGGCAATGTCTGGACGCTGACGATCACGGTTTTCGCGATCGGATGGGGCGGCGCGCTCGGCGCGATTTTGCAAACCCGGCTGATGGATGTTGCAAAGGATGGTCAGGGGCTCGCCGCGGCGCTCAATCACTCGGCATTCAACATCGCCAATGCGATCGGCCCGCTGCTCGGCGGGATGGCGATCGCCGCGGGCTGGGGCTTTCCGTCGACCGGCCTGGTCGGCGCCGGGCTCGCCTTTGGCGGCTTCCTCGTCTGGCTGGTCGCGATCACCGTCGACCGCCGCAGCCGCAGCGTCGTCGCCCCCGCCTGTTAAAAGGCGTCGAGAAACGTCCTGACGTTCGCGCCGATCGCTTCGACCGTATAGCCGCCTTCCATCAGGATCGCGCTCGGCCATCCGCGCGCGGCGATGTCGCGCGCCAGCACGGCATAATCGTCCGTCTCGATCCCGAAAAAGGAAATGCGGTCGCCGGCATAGGTATCGACGCCCAGACTGACGATCAGCAGTTCCGGCCCGAACGCCGCAATCGCATCGAGCGCGCACGCCAGTGCCTCGCGATAGGGCGCCAGATCGGTCCCGCGCGGCAGCGGCAGGTTGCGTGTCGCTCCCGCGCCCGCCCCTTCGCCCCGTTCATCGGCATGGCCCCAGAAAAACGGATAATCGGTCGCCGGATCGGCATGGATCGATGCGTAGAACACGTCATCGCGGTCTAGGAAAATGTCCTGCGTCCCGTTGCCGTGATGATAATCGATGTCGAGGATCGCGACGCGCGCTTTGCCCGCATCGCGCGCCGCCTGCGCCGCGATGGCGGCATGGTTGAGATAGCAATAGCCGCCGCAATAATCGGCCCCGGCATGATGGCCGGGCGGGCGGCATAGCGCAAAGGCGGTGCGCTCACCCGCCAGCACCGCATGCGTCGCCGCCAGCGCGCACTGGCTCGCCCAATAGGCGCTGGTCCAGCTGTCCGGCGTGATCGGGGTCGATGCGTCGAAACTATACTGGCCGATCAGCGCGTCGACGCGCGAAAGGTTCAGCGGCCGCCGCCCGACCACCGGCCAGACATAGCCGGTGGCATCGCCGCTGCGCCCGGCATCGGCCCATAGCTGCGGCACGCGCTTCAGGAACGCGATATAGGCCGCATCGTGCACCGCCAGGATCGGCGCTTCGCCGCGATCCTCCGGCACTTCCAGCCCCGGCAGCGCGGCGGCCACAGCCTCCGCGCGCGCCGGGCTTTCGGCATAGGCCATATAGCCGCCATTATGCAGCTCGCGTTCCGGCGCGTGGAGCACCTGGCGCCGGTCGAAAAAGCCGCGCATCAGCCGTCGACCAGCGCCTTATATTCGGCCGGCGTGCGCCCGCCCCGCTTTGCCTTGCGCACCTTCGCCACCTTTCGCGGCGTCGGCGCGAAACGCAGCACCATGAAGCCGACCAGTGCCGACAGGATCGAACCGACCAGCACGCCGATCTTCACTTCATCGACCAACAGCTCATTGCCCGGAAAGGCCAGGCCGCCGATGAACAGGCTCATCGTGAAGCCGATCCCCGCCAGCAGCGACACGCCATAAATCTGTGCCCAGGTGGAGCCCCCCGGTCGCGGCGCGAAGCCGGTCTTGTGCGCGACCCAGATGCTGCCGAAAATGCCGAGCTGCTTGCCCAGGAACAGGCCCGCGGCAATGCCCAGCGGCAACGGCAGCAACAGCACGTCGGGGCCCAGCCCGGCGAGCGACACGCCGGCATTGGCAAATCCGAACAACGGCACGATCAGATAGTTCGACCAGGGCGCGATGCCATGCTCCAGCTTGTGCAGCGGCGATTCCTCATCGTCGGGATGGCCGGGCGATTTGGTGATCGGAATCATCATCGCCGCCAGCACGCCCGCGATCGTTGCATGCACGCCCGACAGGAAGACGAAATACCACAGCAATGCCGCGAGCAGCAGATAGAGCCAGAGATGGCGCACGCCGCTGCGGTTCAGGACATACATCACCGCCAGGATGAACGCCGCGCCGAGCAGCGCCAGCGTGTTGATATGCGCGGTATAGGCCAGCGCGATGATCGCCACCGCGCCCATATCGTCGACAATCGCGACCGTGGTGAGAAACAGCTTGAGCGACGTCGGCGCACGACGGCCCAGAATCGCCAGCACGCCGATCGCAAAGGCGATATCGGTCGCGGCGGGCACCGCCCATCCGGCATGCACATCGACCGGGCTGCTTGCAGTGATGGCGAGATAGATCGCCGCCGGCACGACCATGCCCGCGGCAGCCGCGACCACCGGCAACCGCCGCCGCGTCCAGCTGTTCAGCCGCCCGTCGACGAACTCGCGCTTGATTTCCAGCCCGACCAGCAGGAAGAAAATCGCCATCAGCCCGTCGTTGATCCACAGGTGGAGCGTCATCGGCCCGTGATGCTGGGAAATCGTCGGCCCGATCTTCCAGTGCAGCGCATCGAAATAGGTTTCCGAGATACCCGAGATATTGGCGACCACCAACGCCAGCGCCGCCGCGGCGATAAGCATGATGCCGCCGGCCGCTTCGCTCGCCAGAAAGTCGCGCAGAGCCGATTGTCGATGCCGCTTGGTCGAATGGGCCATGGGTCTCCTCTATATACTCCGCTTCTCACCTATCCGCTTCGGCGCCGGGCGCAAACCCCCATGGGCATTGCGGCGGCACGAAACAGCGCTTAATCCCCCGCGCATGGAAGCGCACCCCGGGATCGGCCTTCGTCACAATCCTCTGCTGGACTGGTGGCGCGGGCATATCGTCGCCACGATCGAGCATGTCCGCGTGGTCGAAAAAGTGGGCGCAGAGAGCCAGTGGAACGCGCGCTATGCGTTCATGGTGCTGATGTCTGCGGGCATCGCGGTGCTCGGCCTCCTCCAGTCCTCGGCGCCGGTGGTGATCGGGGCGATGCTGCTTTCGCCGCTGATGGGCCCGATCATGGGGCTGGGCTTCGGCCTGGCGACGTTCGACTGGGCAGAGATCCGTACCGCCACCTTCGCGCTGGCGCTCGGGTCGCTGATCGCGGTGCTGTTTACCGCGACGATCGTGCTGTTTTCGCCGCTGCAGAATGTCACGCCCGAAATCGCCGCGCGCACCCGCCCCAATTTGTTCGACCTCGGCGTCGCGCTGTTTTCCGCGCTGGCCGGTGCCTATGCGATGGTGCGCGGGCGCGAGGGGACGATCGTCGGCGTCGCCATCGCCACGGCGCTGATGCCGCCGCTCGCGGTGATGGGGTTCGGGCTCGCCACGCTCAACGGCACGGTGCTGGGCGGCGCGACTCTGTTGTTCGTCACCAACCTGATGACGATCGCGGTCACCGCCGCGGTGGTTGCGCGCTTCTATGGTTTCGGCACGCATCTTTCGCCGCAGCATACGGTGCTGCAGACGGTGGTCGTGCTCGGCATCCTGATCGCCTTCGTCATTCCGCTGACACTGTCGCTGCTTCAGATCGTCTGGGAAACCAATGCCTCGCGCCAGATTCGCGACGTCATCACCAGCCAGTTCGAAAACGACGCCCGCGTCGATCAGGTCGAAGTCGATTATCGCACCGATCCGATCACTGCGACCGCGACGATCCTGACTCCCGAATTCCAATCCGACGCCGAAAAGGATTCGGAAGCCACGCTCGCCCGCCTGCTCGGTCGACCGGTCGACGTCACGCTCGAACAATATCGCGTCAACACCAGCGCGCAGGCCGAAGCGCAGCAAATCGCCTCGGCTCAGGCCAGCGCGCGCGCGCAGGCTGCCGATCGCATCGCAACGCGCACCGTCGAACAGCTCGCGCTCGTCGCCGGCGTCGATCAAAGCGCGGTGCTGCTCGATCGCGATCATCAGCGCGCGGTGGTGACTGCGGCGACGCTGCCGGGCGCGACGCTCGCCTCTTATTATGCCCTCGAAAAGCGCGTTGCGGCGGCGGCAAAGGACTGGACGATCACGCTGATCCCGCCCGCAGCGCCGCTGCCGCAGGTCAGTTTCGGCGAAGCCACGACCAATGACGACGGCGAAACCATTCCCGCCGCGCCCGATGCCGAAGGAAAGCGCGCGCTCGACATCGCGGCATGGGGCGCGCGCCGCCTGAACGTACCGGTCGGCGTGTCGGGCAATGCGGAACGCGTTGCGCTGGTCGTCGATGCACTGCGCAAGGCAGGGGTCAACGCAGTGGCGCGCGACGGCCGCACCGGCCGCGAAAACGGCGTCCGCCTCGAATGGCTGGCGCCGAGCGAAGCGGGCGAAACGGCGCAATAGCGCCGGTTCGTTGCGTCAGGCGGCTTTGCCGAGCGCTTCGCCGATCAGCTTGCGACTGTTTTCGATGCCATAGAGCGCAATGAAACTGCCCATGCGCGGCCCCTGCGAGGATCCCAGCAGCGTTTCATACAGCGCCTTGAACCAGTCGCGCAGCGCTTCCTTGCCGAAATGCGCCTTGCCGATTTCATAGACGGCGTTCTGGATATCCTCGGCCGAAGCATCCGCCGGCATCGCCGCCAGCTGCGCGTCGAGTTCCTTGAGCGCCGCCACTTCGACACCCTCGGGCGCGCGCCGCTGCAGCGTCGGCACGACGAAATCGCGCGCATAGGCGAGCGCCTTGTCGATCAGCGAATCGAGCGCGGGATAAGTCGCCGGATCGGCATCGGGCACATAGTTGGAGAGATAGCCCCAGACCTGTTCCTTGGTCGCATCGCCCATCACCCCGACCAGATTGAGCAGCAGGCCAAAGGTGACCGGCAGCTTTTCCTCGGGCGGCGGGCCATTATGGATATGGTGCACCGGATTGCCGAGCCGCTGTTCGACCGGCTGATCGGCATAGCGCTCGCGGAACTGCCAATACTCGTCCACCGCACGCGGGATCACGCCCATATG
This sequence comes from Stakelama portus, assembly GCF_003171655.1. Taxonomy (GTDB): domain Bacteria; phylum Pseudomonadota; class Alphaproteobacteria; order Sphingomonadales; family Sphingomonadaceae; genus Sphingomonas; species Sphingomonas portus. The sequence continues at coordinate 221,693 of NZ_QFZL01000003.1, forward strand.
CAGCGCCTTGGCCTTTTTCGGCTCGCGAAAGATATAGAAGGCGAGGCTCTCGTCCGACCCATAGGTCAGCCATTGGTCGAGGCTGAGGCCATTGCCCTTCGACTTTGAAATCTTCTCGCCCTTTTCGTCGAGGAACATCTCATAGTTGAAGCCTTCGGGCGGCCGCCCGCCGAGTACGCGGCAGATTTTCGAGCTCTGGATCACCGAATCGATCAGGTCCTTGCCTGCCATTTCATAATCGACGCCGAGCGCATACCAGCGCATCGCCCAGTCGACCTTCCATTGCAGCTTGGCCTGCCCGCCGAACACGCTCTGTTCGATCCGTTCACCGTCATCCTCGAACGCGATCATGCCGGTTTCGGGGTCGAGCACTTCGACCGGCACCTGCAACACGATACCCGACTTCGGGCTGACCGGCAGGACGGGCGAATAGGTTGCCTGCCGCTCGGCACGCAGCGTCGGCAGCATCACGTCCATGATGCCCTGATATTTGCGCAGCACCTGGCGCAGCGCATCGTCGAACGCGCCCGACCCATACATGTCGGTCGAGCTGATAAATTCATAGTCGAACCCGAACCGGTCGAGGAATTCGCGCAGCATTGCGTTGTTGTGCGCGGCAAAGCTTTCATGCGTGCCGAACGGATCGGGAATGCGCGTCAGCGGCTTGCCCAGATGCTCGGCCAGCATCGCGCCATTGGGGACATTGTCGGGCACCTTGCGCAGCCCGTCCATATCGTCGCTGAACGCGATCAGCCGGGTCGGAATGTCCGAAATCGTCTCGAACGCGCGCCGCACCATCGTCGTGCGCAGCACTTCGTTGAACGTGCCGATATGCGGCAGCCCCGACGGGCCATAGCCGGTTTCGAACAGCACATGGCCTTTCTCCGGCGCGCCCTTTTCATAGCGTTTGAGCAGCTTGCGCGCCTCTTCAAACGGCCATGCCTTGGACGTCAGTCCTGCGGAGCGGAGATCAGGAGTGTCTGTCATTGTCCCGCGCATCTGGCGCCTGCGCGCAAAAATCGCAATGCTTGGGTGTGACTCGGGGGAGAGGCGGCGTGAAACGGATCATGTTCGGACTGGCCTGCGCGGTGCTGGGGTTCGTCCTTGGGCCGTTGTTGGTTGCGGTGGTGGGTGCGGCTCTCGACGCACGCAATCCCTCGGAGCTTGCGGCCGATGAAGCACTTCAAGCGCTCGTCCGCGAGGTGCAGCGCAATGAACCGGTCCCGGCGCTGAACACGCTCTCCTACGACGGTAGAACCGAATGTGGATATGACCTCGGCACGCTTTTCGACCCGGATGCCTCCCCCTTTGAATATGAGGCGGGTTATCACTGGTTCTCCAACATCATGCGTGATGGCGCAAACGCTGAACGCAGGCGACTTTGGTTCGCTGATAACCGAAGTCGGTTTGACGTCGAATTTTGGACGCGTTGCATGCGACAAACCGTTTTCGCGCCAATCTGTCGCATGCGCGCCGCGTCGGCCCTGGCCTCAGCAGATGCGGGCCCGCTGCCCCCGGATCATGAAGCGCTATCGAAAATCACCTGTTCCTATCTGGATGGCGTCGCGTCTTTGAAGGGCATCCCGGTGGTCGAGCGCCCGACCAGCCCTGCGACGGAATGAAGGCCGGCCGCTCCCAACAACCTTCATCGCCCCGGACTTGACGCTTCTTCCTGCCTTCCAACCGTCGCGGAAAGGCGGCGGGACCCCGGATCAAGTCCGGGCTGACGGGCAAGGGAAAGCTATAAAATCCCCCGCACCCCCTGTCCTACGGCGGAACATTCGTGCAACATTGCGCCCATGGCGCACGTCCTCGCCCCGCTGATCCTCTCGCCTCTGCATTCGCGCCACCGGTCCGCCCGCACGGCCGCACGCGCATATAGGTGCGAACCGGTGCGAACTTGGCACGGTTTTCCGCGGTTTTTGCCATGAGTATCGAAATGCCCTGGCCCGCGCTCCACGCCAGCCATTCGGGCGTGTGGATCACCACGCCCGAGGGCGATTCGCGCGGGCTCAGCCGCGGCGAGGCAATCCGGCTTGCCGCCGATACGCCGGTGATCCTGCTCAACGCGCCTTTGGTCGGGCAACGGCTCGGCCATCCCGAGCTTTCCGGGCTCGATCTGCTCGAACTCTATGCCTTTCTGCGGCCCGCACGCTTTGTCGTGCCGACGCCCAGGGGGCTGGCGCGCGCAGTCGATCTGTCGCCGCCCGAAAGCGACGCCGATATCGCGCCGTTCCTGCGCGAAGCCGCCGCGTCCTTGCTGGCAATGGCCGAAGGAGACTGGCCCGAGCGCGAAGGCGCATGGACCGGGTTGCAATCGCTCGCCCGGCTGCGCTGGCCCTGGGCGCCGACGCTCACGCCGCGCATCGCCAGGCCCGAACGGCACGAACGCTGGCTGTTCTCACGCCTGCCCGAATGGGACGAAACGGCGAATCGCCCGCCGCCGCGCGCCGTCGTGCTCGCCCCCGATGATGTCCGCGACCGGCTGGCACAGCTCACCGGCGCCGGCGCCGAAACGCGTCAGGGCCAGCGCGATTATGCCGCTGCGGCGACCCATGCCTTTTCCCCGCGCGATCGGCGCGACGAGCCCAATATGGTGCTGGCCGAAGCCGGCACCGGCATCGGCAAGACATTGGGCTATCTCGCCCCCGCATCGCTCTGGGCACAACAGGCGGGCGGCGCGGTATGGGTATCGACCTATACCAAGGCGCTGCAACGCCAATTGGGGCATGAGGGCGAACGGATCTTCCCCGATGCCGCCGAGCGGCGCCAGCGTGTCGTCACGCGCAAGGGGCGCGAAAATTACCTCTGCCTGCTCAATCTGGAGGATGCGCTGCAGGGCGGCTTTGCCGGGCGCGCCGCGATCCTCGCGCATCTTGTCGCGCGCTGGGCGGCATACAGCGCCGATGGCGACATGATCGGCGGCGACTTGCCCGGATGGCTCCCCACCCTGTTCCGGCGCAACGGCTCCACCGCGCTGACCGACCGGCGCGGCGAGTGTATCTATGCCGGGTGCCCGCATTACCGGAAATGCTTCATCGAGCGCGCCGCGCGGGCGAGCGCCGATGCCGATATCGTCATCGCCAATCATGCGCTGGTGATGGTCAACGCCGCGCGTGGGCGTGAGATGAACAGCCGCCCGACACGCTATGTCTTCGACGAAGGCCATCACCTGTTCGACGCCGCCGACGCAATGTTCGCCGCCGCGCTGACCGGACAGGAAGCGATCGAGCTGCGCCGCTGGATCATCGGCCCCGAATCAAAGGCGCGCGGCCGCCGACGCGGCCTTGCCGCACGGCTTTCCGATGTCGCCAGCTATGACGAGGAAGGCGCGCGCGCAATTTCGCAGGCCGTCGACGCCGCACGCCATTTGCCGTCGGACCAGTGGCTGCAGCGACTGAACGAAGGCGAACCGTTCGGGCCGATCGAATCGCTGCTCGCCGCGGTGCGCGGCCTCACCTATGCGCGCGCCGCCGACGCCGCAGACGCCGGCTATGGCCTTGAAACCGAACTTGCCGAACCCGATGCGGCGCTGGTCGAAGCCGCCGGACCCGCCAGCGAAGCGCTCGAAGCATTGTTGCGTCCGCTCGTCACGCTCGGACGGCGGCTCGAAGCGGTGCTCGACGAATCGCCCGACTGGATGGACGGCGCCGCCCGCGCGCGGATCGAAGGCGCGATCGCCTCGCTGCAATGGCGGCGCGACACGGTGACGGCATGGCTGTCGCTGATCGCGCGGATCGGCGGGCCCGCCGCACCCGATTTCGTCGACTGGCTGGCCGTCGACCGGTTCGAAGGGCGCGAATATGATGTCGGGCTCCACCGCCACTGGCTCGATCCGATGCAGCCCTTTGCCCAGACCGTGCTCAAACCCGCGCATGGCGTCATGGTGACCTCGGCAACGCTGCGCGCCGGGGGCGACTGGGACGTTGCCGAAGCGCGTTCGGGGGCCACCCATCTCACCGCCGCGCCCGATCATTTCGCTGCGCCCAGCCCGTTCGATTATGCCGCGCAAAGCGAAGTGCTGATCGTCACCGATGTGAAACGCGGCGATATGGCGGCGCTCGCCAATGCCTATGCGCGGCTGATCACTGCCTCGCAGGGCGGCACGTTGGGGCTGTTCACGGCGATCCGCCGCCTGCGCACCGTCCATGCGCGAATCGCCGACCGGCTGGCGCGCGAAGGGCTGCCGCTGCTCGCCCAGCATGTCGATCCGATCGACACCGGGACATTGGTCGATATCTTTCGCGACGATCCGCGCGCGTCGCTGCTCGGCACCGATGCGCTGCGCGACGGTGTCGATGTCCCCGGCGATTCGCTGCGGCTCGTCGTCATGGAGGGCGTGCCCTGGCCCAAACCGACCGTGCTCCACGCCGCACGGCGGCTCGCCAATGGCGGCAAGGAATATGACGACCGCATCATCCGGGCAAAGCTGGCACAGGCGTTCGGGCGGCTGATTCGGCGCGCGGGCGACAAGGGGACGTTCGTGCTGTTGTCGGCGGCGATGCCGTCGCGGCTGCTGTCGGCCTTTCCGGAAGCGACCCCGGTGGAAAGAGTGACGCTAGACGAAGCAATCGCCCGGGTACAGCTTTCCTCTGGCGCGCGGTTGCGCCATGAAGAGGCCGCCAACGCAGTGACGGGAGAGCCATGAAGACGCTGACGCTGCTGCGCCACGCCAAATCGGGATGGGACGATCCGGTGGCGCGCGACTTCGATCGGCCGCTCAACCCCAAGGGGCATCGTGCGGCTCAGACGATGGGCCGCCACATGCGTGGACTGGGGCTCGCGTTCGACCATGTCGTCGCTTCGCCGGCGGTGCGGGTGAAGGAAACGCTCGCCGAAATCGAAAAGGGGTTCGGCAGCGAGCTGGCCCCCGAATGGGAAAAGCGCCTCTATCTCGCGTCTGCGCCGACGCTGCTCGATATCGTCCAGGAATGCGACGATGCGATCGATAACCTGTTGTTTGTCGGGCATAATCCCGGACTGGAAGAGCTGGTGCTGCTGCTCGTCCCGGGCGGCAGCGACCTGCGCAGCGATGTCGAGGAGAAGTTTCCGACCGCCAGCTTGGCGCAGATCCGCTTCGATGCCGATAGCTGGCGCAAGGTGGATGGCGGTACCGGAACGCTGCTGCGCTTCGTGCGCCCGCGCGATCTCGATCCCGCACTCGGGCCGGATCGCTAGGCCGCGTCCTGCTCCAGCGCCGCGACCAGCTGCGCGCGAATTTTGGTCAGCGCCGCCGATTGCGGCGTACCGCGCTTGTTGCCGCGTTCGGAAGCCAACAGCTTCTGCACGCCGCGAATCGTATAGCCTTCATGCGAGAGAAGCCCATGGATTCGCCGCACCAGCGCAACATCGTCGGGACGATAATAACGCCGCCGCCCCGCCCGTTGCAGCGGGCGCAGCTGTGGAAACTTCGTTTCCCAATAGCGCAGGACATGCTGGGGCCGGCCGATTTCCTCGGCCAGTTCGCCAATCGTGCGCAGCGCTCCGGCCGCCTTTTCGGAGGCCGGCATCGCCGTTCTCAGCCCCCGTCGACGATGCGGTCGCGCATCATCTGGCTGGCGCGGAACGTGAGCACGCGGCGCGGCGCGATCGGCACTTCGACGCCGGTCTTGGGATTGCGGCCGATCCGCTCGCCCTTGTCGCGCAGGATGAAGCTTCCGAAACCGGAAATCTTCACATTCTGGCCTTCGGCGAGCGCTTCGCACATATGTTCGAGAATTTGTTCGACCATCTGCGCGGAATCCGCACGCGAAAGCCCGACCTCACGGTGCAGTGCTTCAGATAGATCGGCCCGGGTCAGCGTGCCCGGAGAGGTCATGGTCAGCATCGCCCCCTCCAATTATCAGGGAATCAACCCTATCACATTGTTCCGACTGAGCAACCGCACATTACACCTGCGGAACGATCAGAAGCGAACTACGGCGGCGCCCCAGGTGAATCCGCCACCCATGGCTTCGAGTACAAGCAGGTCGCCGCGCTTGATCCGGCCGTCGCGAACCGCGGTATCGAGCGCCAGCGGCACCGACGCGGCCGAGGTATTGGCGTGCCGGTCCACGGTAACGACGACCTTGTCGGGCGACAGGCTCAGCTTGCGCGCCGTCGCGTCGAGAATGCGGGCATTGGCCTGATGCGGGACAAGCCAGTCGATATCGTCGGAAGTGAGCCCGGCGGCGGCAAGCGATTCCTCCAGCACCGACGCCAGATTGACGACGGCATGGCGGAACACTTCCTTGCCCTTCATCCGCACCTTGCCGACCGTTCCCGTGGTGGAGGGACCGCCATCGACATAGAGAAGCTGGTTGTGCCGGCCATCGGCGTGGAGCCGGGTGGCAAGCACGCCGCGCGAATCATCGCCTTCCTGCGCCTCGAGCACGATCGCGCCGGCGCCATCGCCGAACAGCACACAGGTCGCACGGTCTTCCCAGTCGAGCAGGCGGCTGAACGTTTCCGAACCGATAACCAGCGCCTTGCGATACGCACCGGCGCGGATCATCGAATCGGCCACCTGGAGCGCGTAGAGAAACCCCGAACAGACCGCCGCGACATCGAATGCCACGCAATCGTCGATTCCCAGCATCGCCTGGATCTTGGTCGCAGAAGACGGAAAGGTCTGATCCGGCGTCGCGGTGGCAAGGACGATCAGATCGATGTCCTGCGCCGGAACGCCCGCCGCATCGAGCGCCGCCCGGGCGGCATCCGCGCCCAGAGTCGCGGTCGTTTCTTCCGGTCCGGCAATGTAGCGAAAGCGGATGCCCGTCCGCTCGATGATCCATTCGTCGCTGGTATCAACGGTCTCGGCAAGCTCGGCGTTGGACACGCGCCGCATCGGCAAGGCCGATCCGGTGCCGGTAATCACTGCGCGCACGCTTGTTCCTCCGTTTCAGGCCGCCCGGGCTTCGAAATTGCCCAGATCCTCGATGATTCGCCGGGTCAGATCGTCGCGCACCATCTTGGCGGCCACGGCGATGGCATTCTGTACGCCCAGTTCGTTGGCTCCGCCATGACTCTTCACGACCAGCCCGTTCAAGCCCAGAAACACGGCACCATTATGGTTGTTGGGATCAAGATGATGCCGCAGCAATTCGGTGGCGGGGCGCGAAATCAGAAAACCGATCTTCGAGCGCGTCGAACTCTGAAAGGCGCGGCGCAGCAGATCGGCAACGAATCGGGCGGTGCCTTCGGCCGTTTTCAGCGCGATATTGCCCGAAAAACCGTCGCAAACGATCACATCGACCTCGCCGCGCGACAATCGATCGCCTTCGGTGAACCCCGTGAAATCGAGCGGCAGATGCGGCGCGGCACGCAACTGGGCGGCGGCTTCGCGCACCCGGTCGGTGCCCTTGAGTTCCTCGGTACCGATGTTGAGCAGCGCGACGCGCGGCCGCTCAAGATCGAGCGCGGTGCGCGCATAGGCCGCGCCCATCACGGCGAACTGCACCAGATTGCGCGTGTCGCATTCGGTGTTGGCGCCCAGATCGAGCATCACCGAATCATTTTCGCCCAGCGTCGGCAGCAGCGCGGCCAGCGCGGGGCGATCGATGCCCGGCATCGTCCGCAGCGAAACCTTCGCCATCGACATCAGCGCGCCGGTATTACCCGACGATACGGCCGCGCCGGCGCGGCCCTGCTTGACCAGGTCGATGGCGATTCCCATCGAAGTGGTCTTGGCACGGCGCAGCGCCTGGCTCGGCTTTTCCTCGCTCCCGACGACTTCGGGCGCGTGCACGATTTCGGAAGCAGCGGTCAGATTGGGGTGATTCTTGAGCCCTTCCCGAATCGCCGATTCGTCGCCGACCAGGAAGAACTCCATGCCGGGGAACTTGCGTCGCGCACGCGCAACGCCCGCCAGCATGACGGCAATGCCCTCGTCGCCGCCCATCGCATCGACGGCGATTCGCGAGGCTTTGGTCATGCTGTCATTGCCCCCGTCGCCCGATCAGTCCTCGCTCGAGACGATTTCGCGACCGTTATAATGCCCGCAAGCCGAGCACAGATTGTGCGGACGCTTCAATTCGCCGCAATTCGGGCATTCCTGGAACGCCTCAACCTTCAATGCGTCGTGCGAACGGCGCATGCCGCGCCGGGACGGCGTGGTCTTTCTCTTGGGAACTGCCATCTCGGCACCTTCTTGAAAAACACGTGAATTCGGGGTCGCGATACGCCCTGTCGATGGACCGGACAAGCGCCGGAAGAACCGGCACCCGCCGGACCGGCGATGGGGCAGGTCACGAAGCGAGCCCGCGCGTATAGCGATTCTGCGCTGCGTTGCAACCCGCAGGCGGATTCCGGAACGGCTAACCGCGCGCCAATACCGAATCGGCGACGAAGGGATTGCTAGCCCGCTCATGCGCGAAATTGCTGACCGGACCGTGGCCGGGGACGAACACTGTCTCGCCCCCCAGCGGCCAGAGCTTGCCGGTAATCGCGTCGATCAGATCCTGATGATTGCCGAGCGGGAAATCGGTGCGGCCGATCGACCCCTGAAACAGCACGTCGCCGACGATCGCCAGCTGTGAGGGCGCATGATGAAACACGACATGGCCCGGCGTGTGACCGGGACAATGATAGACGTCGAGCGTCAGATTGCCGACGGTCACCTGATCGCCATCGTTCAGCCAGCGATCGGGTTCGAACACTGTGCCGCGAACGCCATAGCGCGCGCCGTCTTCATCGAGCCGCGCGATCCAGAACCGGTCGGCTTCGTGCGGTCCTTCGATCGGAACTCCCAGTTCCTTGGCAAATTCGCCTGCCGCGCCGCAGTGATCGATATGACCATGGGTGATGAGAATCTTCTCGACCGTCACCCCGGCCTGTTTCGCCGCCGCGCGCAGCTTGTCGAGATCGCCGCCCGGATCGACAAAGGCGCCCTTCATCGTCTCGGTGCACCAGAGGAGCGAGCAATTCTGCTGAAGCGGCGTGACCGGAACGATAGCGGCGCGAAGGGGAGGATTCGACATGGCCACGAGATAGGAGACCGCGCGGCATGCAGCAACACGGGGTTGCCGCGCGCCACGCCGCACTGCATGCGCGAATCGCAATGATGCTGCCCGACCCGCCATTCGTGTTGCTGGACGACGCCCGACCGGGCGGGCGGGCGCGACTCTATCATGGCATGCGCTCGCAACTACGTGCCGATACGGCGGGACAAGTGGTGGCGGCGATGGCCGAGTTGCGATCGCGCCATGACGAGGGCCAGCGGCTTGCAGGCTATATCGGCTATGAAGCGGCATCGGGCATCGAAGCGCGCGCCGCTACGCGGCCCGGCCAGGCGCCACTGCTGTGGTTCGGCGCATTCGACCGGTGCGAGACGATCGATCCCGTCGCGCTGTTGCCCGATCCGGCAGGGGCATGGGCCGGTGCCCCGGTGCCGCGCGTCGAACGGCAGGACTATGATGCCAAATTCGCCCGCGTTGCCGAATATATTCGCGCCGGCGATATCTATCAGGCGAATCTCAGTTTCCGTGCCGATCTGCCGTTCGCGGGTCACCCCGCCGCGCTCTATGCGCTCCTGCGCGCACGCGCGGGCGCGGGCTATGGCGCGCTGGTCGCGACGGGCGAACACTGGCTGTTGTCGCTGTCGCCCGAACTGTTCCTGCAGAGCGATGGCGACCGGTTCATCACCCGGCCGATGAAGGGCACTGCCCCGCGTGGCACCACCGATGCGGAGGACGCGGCCATCGCCGACGCGCTGGCGCGCGATCCCAAACAGCGCGCCGAAAATCTGATGATCGTCGATCTGATGCGCAACGATCTCTCGCGCGTTGCCCGGGCGGGAAGCGTGACCGTGCCAAGCCTGTTTCAGGTCGAACGCTATCCAACCGTACATCAGATGGTTTCGACGGTGCACGCGGTTCCCGAAACCGGCAACACCATCGTCGAGGCGCTGGCTGCGCTCTTTCCCTGCGGATCGATCACCGGCGCACCCAAATTGCGCGCGATGGAAGTGATCGCCGAAACCGAAGACGATGCGCGCGGCATCTATACCGGTACGATCGGCGCGATCGACCCCGATGGCGACGCGATCTTCAATGTCGCGATCCGCACGCTGGCAATCGAGAAGGGCGCGACACACGCTACAATTGGACTAGGATCGGCACTGGTCGCCGATTCGACGGCCGATGCCGAATGGGAGGAATGTCTGGCGAAAGGCGCGTTCGTGACCGCAGGCGAGACTCCGTTCGACCTGATCGAGACGATGGCGTTCGACCCGATCGCGGGCATGCCGCTGCTCGAGCGCCATCTCGCCCGGATGAAGAACAGCGCCGGCGCCCTGGGCTTTTCGTTCGATCGGCATGCGACGCGCAACGAGCTTCAGGCCGCAACATTCCGGCTGCGCATGCGGTCGCGGATCCGGCTGGTGCTGGCGCGATCCGGCGCGATCGCGGTCGGCATATCGCCGATGCCTGCACGCCCCGAAAGCCCGGTCCGCGTGGCGATTGCGCCGATGCCGGTCGCATGCGACGATTTTCGGCTCCGGCACAAGACCAGCCGGCGCGGCTTTTACGATCGTGCCCGCGTCGATGGCGCGTTCGAAACTTTGTTCACCGATGCCGACGGCTATCTGACCGAAGGCAGTTTCACGACCATCTTTGTCGAGCGGAACGGACGTCTCGCCACGCCGCCGCTCGCGCGCGGGCTGTTGCCGGGCGTGCTCCGCGCCGAACTGATCGAGACCGGGCGCGCAGTCGAAGAAGAGTTGCGGCCGGGCGATCTGACGCAAGGATTTTACATCGGAAACGCTTTGCGCGGATTGATTGCTGCGCAGCCGGTTGCCGATTCGATCGGCACTCCGCTATAGGGCGCGCGCTTCCCTTAGCCCAAGGCCTCCAAAATGCACGCTTCCGCCGCGCTCGATCGTATCCAGCCCTCTCCCACGCTCGCCATGACCAGCCGGGTTCTCGACCTGAAGCGTCAGGGAATCGACGTCATCGGCCTGGGCGCGGGCGAACCCGATTTCGATACACCCGACTTCGTCAAGGAAGCCGCGATCGAGGCGATTCGCGCGGGAAAGACCAAATATACCAATGTCGACGGTACCGCCGAACTCAAGGAGGCGATCGTCGCCAAGTTCCAGCGCGACAATGAACTGCGCTACGAAACCGGCCAGATAACCGTCAATGTCGGCGGCAAGCATACGCTGTTCAACGCCATGGTCGCCACCGTCGATCCGGGCGACGAAGTCATCATTCCGGCGCCCTATTGGGTGAGCTATCCCGACGTGGTCCAGTTCGCGGGCGGCACGCCGGTGTTCGTCGCTGCCGGACCCGATCAGCAATATAAGCTGCGCCCCGAACAGCTCGAAGCGGCGATCACGCCGAAAACCAAGTGGCTGATCCTCAATTCGCCGTCGAACCCGACGGGCTCGGCCTATTCGCTGGCCGAGCTGCAGGCGCTGGGCGAAGTGCTCGAACGCCATCCGCATGTCTGGATCTTCGCCGACGATATGTATGAGCATATCGTCTATGGCGATTTCCGGTTTCACACGATCGCGCAGGCATGCCCCAGCCTGTTCGAACGCACGCTTACGGTGAATGGCTGTTCCAAGGCCTATGCCATGACCGGCTGGCGCATCGGTTTTGCCGGGGGCGCGCAGTGGCTGATCAAGGCGATGGCCAAGCTCCAATCGCAATCGACTTCGAATCCCTGTTCGATTGCGCAGGCAGCGGCGACCGCGGCGCTTTCCGGCGACCAGAGCTTCCTCGCCGAACGCAACGCCGCGTTTCAGAAGCGCCGCGACATGGTCGTCGGCATGCTCAACGAAATCGACGGAATGACCTGCCCGACGCCCGAAGGTGCCTTTTATGTCTATCCCGAATTTTCGGGGCTGATCGGCAAGACGACGCCCAAGGGCGAAAAGATCGAAACCGATGAGCAGATGATCGGCTATTTTCTCGGCGAAGCGCGCGTCGCGGCCGTGCATGGCGCCGCGTTCGGCCTCTCGCCGGCGATGCGGATCAGCTATGCGACATCGGACGACCTGCTGCGCGAAGCCTGTTCGCGGATCCAGGCGGCCTGCGCCGCGTTGAAATAACGCGGGAAGCTGCGAAGCTGCCGACGCTGTAACCCTCGGCTTGCGCGGGACGAACTCCCTTCCGATGTCGAACGATATCGGAAGGAGCCTGTCATGCTGAAGACCGGACTGTTCGCGACGCTCGGCGCGACGGCGCTATGGCTTGGCGCGGGAAGCGCCGCCACGACCGAACATGCCGTGCCGATCCCGCCGCCCGCCACGGATGTCCCTGCGGGCAATGGCCTGCAGACCGCGATCCTGGCAGGCGGGTGTTTCTGGGGCATGGAAGCGGTGTTCGAGGACATTCGAGGCGTCCGCAATGTCGTCAGCGGCTATGCCGGCGGCACGCGGGCTACGGCAAATTATGCTGCCGTATCTTCCGAAACCACGCGCCATGCGGAGGCGATCCGGATCACCTATGATCCGCGCCAGGTGAGCTATGGCACGCTGCTGCGCGTCTATTTTTCGGTGGCGCATGATCCGACCCAGCTGAACCGGCAGGGCCCGGATCGCGGCCCGAGCTATCGTTCGGCAATCTTTCCGCAGGATGGCGCCCAGTGGCGCGTTGCGCGCGCCTATATCGCGCAGCTCGATGCGGCGCATGCCTTTGACCGGCCGATCGTGACGCAGCTGGAAAGCGGAAGCTTTTTCGCCGCCGAAGCCCAGCATCAGGATTTCTACCGTCGCAATCCGACGCATCCCTATATCGTGCGCTGGGACAAGCCCAAGGTCGCGGCGTTCGAAGCCGCCTATCCGCAGCTGGTTCGCTAGATCAGCGCGAGTTCGGTAAGCGCGCCGAGCAGTTTCGGCGGAAGTTCGGCAATGCCCTGGCCGCTGCCACCCAGATCGGCGGGAGCGTCGCTATCCTCCAGATAGCGCCAGCCCTGATGCGCGCGCTTGGGCTGCGGCTTGACGTCGATCACCACCGGTTCGCAATGGATCGCGGTCTTGCCGCCGGGCAATTCGCCAAAGCCGGTAATCGGCGTCCGCGCCACCAGCTGATGTCGCAGGATCCAATATAGCGATCCGCCCACAATTTCTTCATGCCGTTTGGGCAGATAGCGGGTGGTCAGCCAGAACTGGCCCGGGCCGTATCGGCCGAGCGCCTGACGCAGATCCTCGACACTGTCATGGCCGAACGCAACCTTGGTGAGATGAAGGGGCACGCAGGTAAATCTGGTTGCCGCAGCCTCAGCCGACAAGCCCCGTCGCGACGGCGAGCCCCAGGAAAACGAAAAAGCCCATCGAATCGGTCGTCATCGTCACGAACACCGAAGACGCCACCGCCGGGTCCTGACCGAATCGCTCGAGCGACACCGGCACCAGCACCCCGGCGAGCCCGGCGACCAATATATTGATGATCATCGCCGTGCCGATCACGATCCCCAGCCCCGGATTGCCGAAGATGATGCCGGCGCCCACGCCCAGCAGCAGCGCGATCGTCGCCCCGTTGAGCAATGCGACAGTGATTTCGCGGCGTATCGTGCGCATCGTGTTGGATTGCGTCAGCTGATTGGTCGCCAGCGCGCGCACGGCGATCGCCATGGTCTGCGTTCCGGCATTGCCGCCGATCGACGCGACGATCGGCATCAGGATCGCCAGTGCCACCATCTGCTGAATCGCGGTATCGAAAATCGCAATGATGCCGGAGGCGACCATGGCAGTGAACAGATTGGCGACCAGCCAGCGCACTCGCGATTTATAGCTATCGCGAATCGGTTCGTTGATGTCGCCATCGCCGGCGCCCGAAAGCAGCAGCGCGTCCTCGCCAGCTTCTTCCTGAATGATGTGGACGACATCGTCGACCGTGATCATGCCGACCAGCCGCCCGCTTGCATCGGTGACAGCGGCCGAAATCAGGGCGTATTTCTGGAAGCGCAGCGCGACTTCCTCCTGATCCATGTCGACGGGGATCAGCGTCTGTTCGCGCTTCATCACATCGGAGATGCCGACGACGCGCGGCGTGCGCAGGATCCAGGACAGATGACAGGTACCGACCGGATGATGCGCCGGATCTACGACGAAGATTTCCCAGAAATCGGTGGTCAGTTCGTCCTGGGTGCGCAGATAGTCGATGACGTCGCCGACCGTCCAATGTTCGGGCACCGCGATCAGCTCACGCTGCATCAGGCGGCCGGCCGATTCCTCGGGATAGCTCAGCGCCTCTTCGATCGCGGCGCGGTCGTCCGGATCGAGCGCACGCAGCACGGCGCGCTGTTCCTCTTCGCCCAGATCCTCGATGATCGCGACGGCATCGTCGGTGTCGAGTTCGGCGGCGATATCGGCAAGCTGGTGCGGTTCGAGCGCGGCGATCAGCTCTTCGCGCACCCAGTCGTTCATTTCCGACAGCACGTCGCCGTCGATGAAATCGGCGATCGCCGCGGCAAGCGCGGGGCGAAGGTCGGCGGGTGTCAGTTCGACCAGATCGGCAATGTCCGCCGGGTGCAGCGGCTCGACCTTGCTGCGCGCCTCCTCGGCATCGCCCGCCTCGACCGCGTCGAGCACCGAACGGACGAAATCGGGCTTGAGCCGATCGTCTTCGTCGAGCTCGCTTTCGGGTGCTTCGTCTTCCGGGGAAAGCTCGGTCTCGCTCATGATCGACCCTCCCTGGATACGGCGAACTGTAACACGCTCTAGCGAGGGAGGATGGCTATGCCAATCGTTCGCGGATGTCCCGGCCCGCGCCGCATTCGCGTTTGCATGGCCCTGTCAGAATGCTTAGGGGCACGCTCACAGCAGTGTTAGGAGTATTGGAATGGCGGACACCAAGCATCTGGTGATGAAACTCGACACGGGCGAAGTGCGCATCAAGCTGCGCCCCGACCTCGCGCCCAATCACGTCGCGCGCATCGCCGCGCTGGCCGATCGCGGCTTTTATGACGGTGTCGTCTTTCACCGCGTGATCGACGGCTTCATGGCGCAGGGCGGCGATCCCAGCGGCACCGGCATGGGCGGATCGGACGAACCGAACCTCAAGCAGGAATTCAGCCGCGAACCGCATGTCCGCGGCGTCTGCTCGATGGCGCGCACGATGGATCCGGACAGCGCGAACAGCCAGTTCTTCATCTGTCTCGACGACGCGACGTTCCTCGACGGCCAATATACGGTCTGGGGCGAAGTCGAAGAAGGCATGGACCATGTCGACGCGCTGCCCAAGGGCGAACCGCCGGCCAATCCGGGCAAGATCGAATCGATGCGTACCGCCTGAGCGCGCTACGCCTTCGATCAGCCTTCCACGGCACCCAGCGTGGCGATCAGCCAGTCGTGGAACAAACGCACCGGGCGCTGTGACAGCGCCCGGGGGCGGCATACGAACCAATAGCTGTAATTGCTTTCGACATCGAGGTTGAACAGCCGGACCAGCCGGTCGTCGCGCGCCGCCTCGAAATGCGATTCGAGCATGAAGGCAACGCCCAGCCCCTGCGCCGCCGCTTCGAGCAGCAGCGTTCCCGAATCGAAATAGTCGATTGCCGCAGGCTCGAGCTCGGGCAGCCCGGCCGCCGCGCGCCATGCCTCGAAACTTTCCGCCATATCGCGATGGACCAGCGCAGTGACGCGCGAAATATCGCCGGGTTCGCGAACCGCGTCGGGCCCTTCCAGCATCGATCGCGCGCCGAGCGCGAATACGCGATTGCGATCAAGCCGGCGGGCATAAAGCTGCGGGTCGATCTCGCGTGCGATCACGATCGCCGCGTCGAGCGCGTCGCCCAGCCGGGTGGTGCCATGGCCGGCAGTATCGACGTCGAGGTGAAATTCGGGATGGCGCTGCCGCAGATCGGACAGTTGCGGCAGCAATCGCTGCGTTGCAAAAAGCGGCGGTACGCCCAGACGCAGGCGCAAAAGCTCGCGTCCGCTGGTCATCACTTCCACTGCGTCGGTCATGGCATCGAGCGCGGGCGCGATCAGCCCGAGCAGGCGTTCGCCATCGGCGTTGAGCCGCAATGCCTGATGCCGACGCTCGAAAAGCGGCTTGCCGATAAAGCGTTCCAGCGCCTGAACACGACGGCTAAGTGCCGGAGAAGAAAGCGCAAGCTCCTCCGCCGCAGCCTTGACCGAGCCCAGTCGCGCGACCTGGACAAAGGCCTCGATCGCCGTGAGGGGAGGAAGTCGTCTCATGAAACCGGTTTCTTGTGCACTGCACCATTATGAGGAAGCTTGCGTAAAATGCAAATGCCAGCGGCTCCCTCTCAGGAAGGGTCATGCAAAAATATGGATTGAGGGTGCAAATTTTGCAACTTTCAATTTGTCATTTCGCACTTGCACAATTCCATGCCGCGGTGCACATAGGACGTGCCTTTCAGGCATCCTCTCCTAAACCTTTCAAGGCCGGTCCTTCGGGACCGGCCATTTTTTTGTCCACGCACTGCCTCTCGTTTCCGCGCGACGCGCTTCCTATGTTGCGCCCTTCGCTGACGAAGCATGAGAGAGGATATGGCAGACGAAGACGCCCCCACGCGCCGGTTACAGGTAGCCAATAGCCGGCCCGAAGACAGCGGCCGTGGCCTGGCGCACCTGCCCCGCGCATTGATGCACGCGCTCGGCCTTGATGAAGGCGATGTGGTCGAGATCGTCGGCAAACGCACCACGCCCGCGCGCGCCGTATTCCCCTATCCCGAAGACGAGGGGCTGGAGATTCTCCGTATCGACGGGCTTCAGCGTGCCAATGCCGGTGTCGGCGCCGGCGATCAGGTCGAGGTGCGTCGCGCCGAATCGCGCGCCGCCAGCCGAGTCGTCTTTGCCCCCGCCCAGGCCAATTTGCGGCTTCAGGGCTCGGCCCAGGCGCTCAAGCGCACTTTTATCGGCCGTCCCTTTTGCCAGGGCGATACCGTCGCCACGGTGGGGCAGCAGCGCGTCGCGGATATTCCGCCCGCCGTATCCCAGCATCTGCGCGCGCCCGCCTATGCGCTGCAGGAAATCCGCCTCCGCGTGATTTCGACGACGCCGCGCGGCATCGTTCATGTCGATGCCGATACCGAGATCGAGCTGCGGCCCGATTATGAGGAGCCGGAGGAAAGCCGCCGCGCCGACGTCACCTATGACGATATCGGCGGCATGGCGGGCACGATCGACCAGCTGCGCGAAATGGTCGAGCTGCCGCTTCGCTATCCCGAACTGTTCCAGCGGCTGGGCGTCGATCCGCCCAAGGGCGTGCTGCTCCACGGTCCGCCCGGAACCGGCAAGACGCGGCTCGCGCGCGCCGTCGCCAATGAAAGCGACGCCAATTTCCTGCTCATCAACGGGCCGGAGATCATGGGGTCGGCCTATGGCGAATCGGAAAAGCGCCTGCGCGAAGTGTTCGAGGAGGCCAACAAGACCGCGCCATCGATCCTGTTCATCGACGAAATCGATTCGATCGCGCCCAAGCGCGACCGGGTGTCGGGCGAAGCGGAAAAGCGGCTGGTCGCACAGCTGCTGACGCTGATGGACGGGCTCGAAGCGCGTGCCAATGTCGTGGTCATCGCCGCCACCAACCGCCCCGATGCGGTGGACGAAGCGTTGCGCCGGCCGGGCCGGTTCGATCGCGAGATCGTCGTGGGCGTTCCCGACGAACGCGGTCGGCGCGAGATTCTGGGCATTCATACCCGCGGCATGCCGCTGGCCGAGGACGTCGATCTGGGCGAGCTGGCACGGACCACCTATGGCTTTGTCGGAGCGGATATCGCCGCGCTGACGCGCGAGGCGGCGATCGACGCGGTTCGGCGTATCATGCCCAAGCTCAACCTTGCCGAAGGGACGATTCCTGCCGAAGTGCTCGAATCGCTCTCGGTACAGCGAACCGATTTTCTGGAAGCGCTCAAGCGCATCCAGCCATCGGCGATGCGCGAAGTGATGGTGCAGGCGCCGCAGGTCCGCTGGGACGATGTCGGCGGGCTCGATGCCGCGCAGATGCGCCTCAAGGAAGGAGTCGAACTGCCGCTGAAGGATCCCGGCGCGTTCCGGCGTCTGGGCATTCGCCCGGCCAAGGGATTTCTGCTCTATGGCCCGCCCGGCACCGGCAAGACCCTGCTCGCCAAGGCAGTCGCGCGCGAGGCGGAAGCCAATTTCATCGCGACCAAATCGAGCGACCTCCTGTCCAAATGGTATGGCGAGAGCGAGCAGCAGATCGCCAAACTGTTCGCGCGCGCGCGGCAGGTGTCGCCCTGCGTCATCTTTATCGACGAGCTCGATTCGCTGGTTCCCGCGCGGGGCGGCGGACTGGGCGAGCCGCAGGCGACCGAACGGGTGGTCAACACGATCCTTGCGGAGATGGACGGGCTGGAAGAATTGCAGTCGGTGGTCGTCATCGGCGCGACGAACAGGCCGAATCTGATCGATCCGGCGTTGCTTCGCCCGGGGCGTTTCGACGAACTCATCTATGTCGGCGTGCCCAATGCCGAAGGCAGGCGGCGGATTCTGGCGATTCAAACCGCCAAGATGCCGCTTGCCGATGATGTCGATCTCGACACACTGGCCGAGCGCGCCGATCGGTACACCGGCGCCGATCTGGAGGATCTGGTGCGTCGCGCCGGGCTGATCGCCCTGCGCCGCTCGCTGGACGCACAGCAAGTGACGATGGCGAATTTCGAAGAGGCGTTCACCGATTCGCGCGCCAGCGTCACGCCCGAAATGGAGCGCGAATATGAAGCCATGGCGTCGCGGCTGAAACAGGAAGCGGTGTCGATTCAGCCGATCGGCTTCATTGCTCCGGGGATGCTCGAGCCGCGCGGCGAGAAGCATCAAGACTGACCCAGCCATAGGCCAGCAATCCCAGCAGCGCGGCCGCCGCCATCGCATAAGGCAGCGGCCGCGCCAGCTGATAGGCAAGGATGCCGATCGTCGGCCCCAATACATAGGCCGCGCCGTTGACCGATGTGACCTTGCCTGCCACCGACCCCTGCACTTCCGGCCCCACCGCCAACGAAGCGCCGGCGGTAAATCCCGGCCGGGCAAAGCCGAAGCCTAGCGAGGCGAGCGCATAGCCGGTGGCGATGCCGTATAGCGACGTCGCCAGTCCGGTGGCCAGGCAGCCCAGCGCCGCCAAAACGGCACCGATCAAAACCATCGCCCGCGGTTGCGGATTGAACATCGGAATCAGGCCCCATTGCGCCAGCAGCGCCGAACCGGCGCCCATCATCAGCACGATCCCGGTGGGCTGAAGCGCCTCGAGCGGCGCGACGCCGAGCCGGTCGATCACCAGAAATCCGATCGTCTGCCCGGCTATCGCCTGGGCATGGCCGATCACCAGCCCCGCAATCATCCAGCCGCGAATGCGCGCGTCGAAATAGGCGACCGGGGTCGCCCGGTCCGACATCGCGGCAGTGACGCTGGCGCCCGAAAGCTGCCCGCCGATCGAGGGATAGCTGGTCGCGGCGCCATGCCCGCTCGCCTCGCCTTCAGGCGGCAACCAGCGTGCGATGGCCAGCCAGAGAAGCAGGCCGAATCCGCTGAACACAAGTGCAGGGCCGGCCAGGCCGATCGCCGGACCATCGCGCCACAAGGCGCCCAATACGAGATAGGGCGCGATTGCCGGACCCAGAATCGTCCCGAGCCCGAATGCCGAAGCGAGCAGCGAAAGCGCGCGCGTCCGCTCTTCGGGCGGGGTGCGCAGCGCGATCAGCGCCTGCACCGCCGGGGGCGCTGCCGAACCGCCGCTGCCATAGACGATGCGCCCCGCAGTGAAGGCGACGAACGTCCCCACCGGTCCGATCCACGCATTGATTCCCGCCACCAGCGCAAGGCCGCACAGGAACAGCGACACCGTGAAGGCGGCTATGCCCAGAAGCACCATCGCCCGGCGCCCGTGCCGATCGGAGCGATTGGCCCAATAGGGCGCCGCGATCACCCACAGCAGCGCCGAAATCGAAAACACCGCCGCCACTGCGCTGTCCGCCACGCCGAGCAGCCGGCCCAGCGCGGGCAGCACCGATTGCAGCGCCGTGTTTCCCGATGCGATCGTCAGCATCACCAGGAACAGCAACAGAAAATTCCGATCGGGCGGACTCGTCGGGCGGGCAATCATCGATTCGCCTTAAAGCAAATCACGCATTGTGTCCTTCTGCGCACGGTCCGGGCAGAATCGCCGTCCGCTTCGTCGCGGATTCGGTCCGTCCGGAATTGACGCGGCGGGAAAGCCGTCACACATCCGGCACATGGAGCATATCAACCTGTCCGAATCCGAATGGCGCAAAAAGCTTACCCCCGATCAGTTTCACGTATTGCGTGAAGCGGGAACCGAAGCACCTTTTTCCGGGCGATACGATCACAACAAGGCCGATGGCGTCTATCGCTGCGCCGGTTGCGCCAATGCGGTGTTCGACAGCATCGACAAGTTCGATTCGGGATCGGGCTGGCCCAGCTTCACCCAGCCCGTCGCGCCGGACCATGTTTCCGAACATCATGACGAAAGCCATGGCATGCGTCGTACAGAAGTGCGCTGCGCGCGATGCGACGGGCATCTGGGCCATGTTTTCCCCGACGGGCCGCCGCCCACCGGGCTGCGCTATTGCATCAATTCGGTAGCACTCGATTTCCGTTCACGCAGCGGCAACGGTAATGCTGCTAATAATGGCGAATCAGCCGCTTCCTGAAGCGGTATAGCGGGATGGGCCGAACCTGCGCGTGAGCGGATCTTCAAAAAGCGCCAGCAATTTGTGGCACGGTTTCCTGGGGTGGCCGTGGCGGCGCATCTTCCTGTGGACGTTCGGCAGCGCGGCCGCGCTGGCGCTGCTGGCTTTCGTCGCGCTGGTCATCGCAGTCTATTCGACCCGGGCCTCGCTCCCCAGTTTCGATGAGCTAAAGTCCTCGCCGAACGGCCAGATGATTCGCGTCCATGCCGCCGACGGCACCGTGCTCGTTTCGCTGGGCCCCAGCTATGGCCAGTGGATTTCCTACGACGATATTCCCGAAGTGATGCGCGACGCGATGGTGGCGGTCGAGGATCGCCGCTTCCGCTCGCATCCCGGCGTCGATCCGGTCGCGGTCGCCCGCATGTTCCGGTTTGCCCTGACGCGCAGGGAGGGCCAGCGCCTCCAGGGTGGATCGACGATCACGCAACAGGTCGCGCGTACGATCTTCCTCTCGAACAAATATGATCTCGGCCGCAAGATCCGCGAAGGCATTCTGGCGCTCGCGATGGAGCGTAAATTCTCGAAGGATCAGATCCTCGAACTCTATCTGAACAAAGTGTATTTCGGCGGTGGTGCCTATGGAATCGACGCCGCGTCGCGCAAATTCTTCGGCCATCCCGGCACCGATCTGAACCTTGCCGAATCGGCAGTGATTGCCGGGCTGGTGAAGGCGCCGTCGCGCTATGCCCCGACCGCCGACGCGCAGGCCGCGATCGATCGCGCCAGTACCGTGCTCAAGCTGATGGTCGAAACCGGCAAGATCACGCCGGAGCAGGCCGCCGCCACCGATACCCAGGCGATCAAGATCGAACGCGATCCCAATCAGAACAGCGTCCGTTATTTCACCGACTGGGCGCTGCCCCAGCTCGAAGTGCTGATCGACGAGACCGAAGCGCCGCTGGAAGTCTGGACGACGCTCGACGTCGATATGCAGCGCGCTGCCGACGAGGCGATACGCGTCAACACGCCCAAGGGCGCGCAGGGTGCACTGGTATCGCTCGATCGCGATGGCGCGGTGCGCGCGCTGATCGGGGGGCGCGATTATGTCTCGTCCATCTATAACCGGGCGACTCAGGCGGAACGCCAGCCGGGATCGGCGTTCAAGCTGTTCGTCTATCTCGCCGCGCTCGAAGCCGGGCATCGGCCCGACGATGTAGTTGTCGACGAGCCAGTGACGATCCGCGGATGGAGCCCGCGCAACAGTTCGGGACGCTTTGCCGGCGAAATGTCGCTGCGATCGGCCTTTGCCTATTCGGTCAACACCGTGGCGGCCAAGCTGGGCAACGAAGTCGGTTTCGGCACGGTGGCGGACATGGCCCGGCGGTTCGGCATCACGACGAAAGTGAACACGAATCCGGCGATGGTGCTGGGCAGCTCGAACGTCCGCCTGATCGACATGACCCGCGCTTTCGCATCCGTCAGCCAGCAGGGCGTGTCGGTGACGCCTTATGCGATCACCCGCGTCACTGCGAATGGCGAGACGATCTACAGCCATGAAGTCGATCGCAGCCATGTGCTGGTGGCGCCCTATATCGCCGCGGAAATGACCGATCTGCTGCAGACCGCGGTTGCCACCGGCACCGGCAAGGCAGCGCAGATCGGCCGCCCCGTTGCCGGCAAGACCGGCACGACCACGTCGAACAAGGATGGCTGGTTTCTCGGCTTTTCGAGCGGCATTACCACCGGCGTCTGGATGGGCCGCGACGATGCCGGACGCGTGGCGGGGCTGGCCGGAGGCCGCGCCCCGGCTCAGGCATTCGCATCCTTCATGCGCCGGGCGGTTGCGCGTCGCCCCGTCGAGCAGTTCCAGACCGAAGTGACGCTTCCCGAATGGCAGCTCGAACCGGATGAGGAGAGCTGGTATTACGGGCCGGACAATGG
Organism: Stakelama portus; assembly: GCF_003171655.1. Classification (GTDB taxonomy): domain Bacteria; phylum Pseudomonadota; class Alphaproteobacteria; order Sphingomonadales; family Sphingomonadaceae; genus Sphingomonas; species Sphingomonas portus. The sequence continues at coordinate 244,190 of NZ_QFZL01000003.1, forward strand.
CGTTTTCGTCGATGAGGACGGCAATCCCGTCAATCCGGGCGACCCCGATTACGATCGCCGCAGCGTCGATCAACCGACCGAGGGCGATCGGCTCGATCAGGGTTGGATCGACCGGATGACCGGGCGCGACCCCCAATCCCCGCCCAGCCCCACGCCGACGCCGACCAATCCGCCGCGCGATGCGCCGCGCCAGCCCTCGCCCGAGCGCAATCCGCAGCAGCGGGACGATACGGCACCGCGCAACGGCATTCCGCCGGCAACGTCGATCCTGCCGCCCGGATATCGCGCGACGCCCACTCCCGCGCCGCAGGATCAATAGGCCGGTTCGATCAGGCGCCGCCGATGCGATGCAGCGCCGCGCCATGGGCGCGCAGCCATTCGCGCGCCGGCAGCGGATCCTCTTCATGGAGCTGCTCGACCAGCCGGTGAAACGCAGCGCCATGATTCATGTGCACGCGATGCGCCACTTCATGCGCGACAGTTGCGCGGCGCACGAAATCCGGGACCATGATCAGCCGCCAGCTATAGCGGATCGTGCCGGATGCCGAGCAGCTGCCCCAGCGCGAGCGCGGATCGCCGACCGCGACGCGCTCGACGGACACCATCGCGCGCGCTGCGGTTGCCAGCGTCTCTTCACGGAGCAAGTCGAGCGCCTGTCGCCGTAGCCAGCGCTCGACCCGACCGGGAAGCGATTCGGCCGGCCCGCCGCAGATCAGCTCCGCATCGCCGTTCAGGATCGGGGTTCGCGATCCCGTCGGGGACCATCGAATCGTTAGCGGCATGCCGCGAAAGGGAAATTCTGCGCCGTCGATCAGTGCCGTGCGCCCGGGAATCCTGGCGCGCTGCCGCTCGATCCATGCGCCTTGCGATTCGGCCCAGGCGATCCCCGCCGCGAGCGATGCGCGACGCGGCAGCGTAAGCCGCACTCTTCCCGTGGCAGGATGCACCGCCAGTCGCATATGGCGCGCCCGCGCGTGGCGAACCACGTCGAGGGCGTCGATCACAATTCGCGATCCACCAGATGATGTTCGAAATCGCCCGCATCGTCTTCGGATACGGTCCAGCCGCGCGTCGATTCGCCGGCACGGTGGACGGCTTCGCGATCGCCACAGACCAGATAATGCCATTCGGGCAACGGCTCTCCGTCCGCGCGCAACCGATAGGCACAGGTTTTCGGCAACCAGTCGAGCGCACGAACCGAAGCGGGCGTCAGCCGCACGCATTCGCTGACATAGGCGTGGCGGTGACGATAATCGCTGCACCGCCCGTTTTTGCGATCGAGCAGCCGGCAGGCGACATTGGTGGCGAGGAGGTCGCCGGTCTCTTCATCCTCAAGCTTGTGGAGACAGCATTTCCCGCATCCGTCGCACAGCGCTTCCCATTGCGCGCGATCGAGCTTTTCGAGCGGGGTGCTTTCCCAGAAACGATCGGTCACTGCACCCATTTTTCCAGCGTCCCGGCCACTGCGTCCGGCGATTCATCGGCGGGGATCAGCGCGACAGGATCATTGTCCGGCCCCATCAGATAGGTCGTCCGCGAATGGTTCATCAGATAATTGGACGTTCCGGTGTCCTGTTTCTGATACCAGATGGCATATTCGCGCGCGACATCGGCAATCTGGTCGGGCGTGCCGGTCAGGCCGACGATATTGTCGCCGAATGCCGTAACGAATTCCTTGAGCACGGCAGGCGTATCGCGTTCGGGATCGATGGTGATGAAGATCGGCACCACCTTGTCTGCCAGGCCAGGATCCTTCTTCCCGGCGATCCGCAGACCCGCCGCGATATTCTGCATGTCGAGCGGGCATACATCCGGACAATGGGTATAGCCGAAATAGACGATCCGGTATTTGCCCGCGAAGCTGGTGTCGCGCACCACGGCGCCATCCTGGTTCTTCAGCGCGAACGGACCGCCGATCGCGGCCCCGGCGAGCGGCGGTTCGACGGTAGCGCCACCGCATGCGGCAAGCGACACGCTGAGCATGGCAGCGGCGAAAAGGGATTTCAGACGGTTCATGATGGGGCCAGACATGATCGGATAGGCTGTGCTATGCAAGGTTTCATCGGCACATCCCATCGGTTTTCAAGGGTTCGCGTACTGTCATGATCCGCCGTCTCTCCACTGCCCTGCTGGCCGCAGGCCTGATCTTCTCTGCCGCACCCGCGGCCGCGCAACAATTCAGCGACAGCTACCAGTTCCTGCATGCCGTGTCCGAAGCGGACGGCGCCAAAGTCACGGAGATGCTGAACCGGCCGGGTCCGCCGATCGTCAATACGCGCGATGTGTCATCGGGCGAAGGCGCGCTTCATATCGTGACCAAGCGCACGGACCGGACCTATCTTTCCTTCCTGTTGCAGCATGATGCCAACCCCGATCTGCGCGACCGCGACGGCAATACGCCGCTGCTGCTGGCGACCAACCTCAACTGGCTGGAGGGGGTCCGGGTGCTCATCACCTATCATGCCGATGTCGACGTGGCGAATGATCACGGTGAAACGCCGCTGATCCGCGCGGTCCAGCTGCGCAATGTCCAGCTGGTGCGCGAATTGCTCGATGCGGGCGCCAATCCGGACAAGCCGGACCTGCTCGCCGGCATGTCCGCGCGCGATTATGCCGAGCGCGATACCCGCTCGCCGACAATCCAACGCATGCTGGCGGAAGCACCGCATCGCGACCGGCGCGCAGTTTCGGGACCGACGCTGCGCTGAAGCGCGTAGGCGCCGATTATCCCAGCCCGGTTTCGGCCTCCGGATCGGCCAGGCTGATCAACCTGCGCGCGGCACGGCGTGCAAATGCCAGCGTCGTCCGCTTGCGCGCGGCACTTGCCACCACCGATTCGCTTGCTTCGCGAACGATCGCGCCATCATAGCGATCGGCGACGATCAGCCCGGACCGTTCGGGAAGAAAATCCGCGCGTGAGAGCGGTTCGACATCGAAACCGGGGGGAACCGCCCAGTAGAAACGGTCGCAATGGTCGAGATATTCGGTCCATTTGCAATCGCCGAGCAGGTCCGCCCGCGACACCTTGATCTCGACAATGATCAGCTTGCCCCGGCCGTCCATCGCCATCAGGTCGACGCGACGCCCGCCTTCCAGCGGCACTTCGGCGAGCGCGACGATGTCGTGCCGAAGCAGCATGCGGCAGACACCGCGCGACACATCGCCCGCCGTCGATCCCGACGGGCCCGAACATGCAACAGCGGAGGATGCGTCCAACATCCTCCGCTGATTAGAACATTGCACGAACGTGGGAAAGCCCCACGCAGGGATCAGCGATAAAAGATATGATTGCCGATCGCCGCGACGCGCGGACGGCGCCAGTTCGGCGAGACGTAATTGGCGTGGAAGAACAAGGCACGCGGAACCGGGTTTTCCCACAGATTGCGTTCGGCAACCTGGGCCACGGCCAGCGCCCTGCGCCATGCCGCATTGTTCGGCGGCGTCGGCAGGCGTCCGCCACGCACGAAGGAAAACTGGCTGCGCTGGGTCAGCACCGCACAGGTCGAAGAGGGGTAGCGCCCCGACGCAGCGCGATTGAGGATGACATTCGCCACCGCGAGCTGGCCGGAAAGCGGCTCGCCCTTCGATTCATAATAGACGCCGATGGCGACGCAGCGAAGCTCGCGGTCGACCGCACCGGTCACTTCCTGCGCGGCAACCGCGTCGGAAAGCGATGCGAAGTCGAGATCCTCGGCTTCTTCTTCTGGTTCGGGAACCGGCTGCACCACCGGCTTGGATTCGGCGAATTCGACGCTGCGCGTGGCGCCCGCGCCCTGTGCCACCAGCGCCGCGCGCAATGCGGGCAGCTTTTCGGCAATATCGGCCGGCGGAACCGTTTCGGGCTCCGGGTCGTTCAAAATGGGGTTCCGGATCTCAAAGGCGAGACCGGGAGTGGTGCCGACTGCAACTGCGCCAGCACAAAAAGTCACAGCCGCGATAATCGCGGCGCGAACACGAAAAGTCATTTTTCATCGCATATATGCGGTTGGTGCGCGGTCAGGCCTCAAAAACAAAACCGGGCCTGCCGGGCCTCCCCCCGACTGCGTTTCCGGCGAGCAAGAACGCGCTCCCGGCCTAACGCCCAAAATAACGTGACGCGCCTATCGTTTCGATAGGAATTAAAGTCAATCGAAAAGCAGCGTCTCGGCGGCGAAACGTTCCGCCTGTGCGACATCCAGTTCCACAACCCATAAATCAGGATCGCTGACCCGGCGCTTCTGCCAATAATCCCGGATTTCCGCGACTAAGGGATTATCCGTGGGTCCTGAGCAAATCAGCGCGGGCCGACCGTCGGGCCCCAGCCCGCGTTCGTAAAATCGTGGATCCTCCCCCCGATCGACTGCAAGAATCAGGATCGCACCGGCGGTGTCGTCGCCATGGGCAAGCACGGCGGCATGGCCGCCTTGCGCGAAAACACGCCGGATCAACGCATTGACAAGCAGGCTGCTCGTCGGGCGCGCCATCAATCGTCCGACCGATAGCCGCGCAGCGACGCGAGCGGGATTTTGGACCGCATGAAGGTGCCGGTCCCGCGCGCGGCCTCCTCGCCAGTGGCATCGATCAGCCGGGATTCGGCAACGAAGACGCGCCGCTGACCGCTTACCCAGCGACCCTCGGCAATCACCGGCCCTTCCGGCAGCGGCTTGGTGAGCAGGATGTTGAATGCAGTCGTCAACAGAAAGCGATCGGTGACAAGGCTGTTCGCCGCATAAAAGGCAGCGTCGTCGAGCATCTTGAAATAGCTTGTCCCATGCGCCGCTCCGGCGGCGTGGAAAAAGCGCGAATCGATCGTGAAGCGGATACGCGCGATGCCGCTTTCGGGGATTTCCAGCACCGAATCGAACAGCTGGTTGATCGGCGCCGCATCGTACAACGATTCCAGGGCGCGGAAATGCGCTTGCGCCCCGGTCGGCCGCTGCGGATCAGGCGGCGTCACGCGTCTCCACTCCGGCGAGCAGGGCGAACAGCGCATCTTTCGATCCGGCGCCGCGCAGCTTGTCGGCAAAATCCTGGTCGCGCATGCACCGCGATACCTTGGCCAGCGCCTTGAGATGCAATGCGCCGGCATTCACTGGCGAAATCAACGCAAACACCAGATCGACAGGCAGGTCGTCGACAGCGCCGAAATCGATCGGCCGCGACAGCCGCACGAACAGCCCGACCGTGCGGCGGACCTGATCGGTCTTGCCGTGCGGAATGGCGATGCCGTTGCCGAAACCGGTCGATCCCAGCTTTTCGCGCGCGACCAGCCGATCGGTCACCAGCGCGGCATCAAGGCCATAGGCCTCGGATGCCAACGCGCCGAGCTGCTGCAAAAGCGATTTCCGACTGGCCGCGTGAACGCCGCAGCGGACGGCCTCCGGCGCCAGCAGGTCATTAAAATCCGTCATCTTCTTCCACGAATGCAATGGGCGGCGGCGCCGAACGGCGCCTGTCAGGCCCGGTTGGGTTCGACCCAACCGATCGTGCCGTCACCGCGACGATAGACCATATTATACGAACCGGTCCCGCTATTGCGGAACAACAGCGCATTGGTGTTGCGCAGATCGAGCATCATCACTGCGTCCGAAACCGTTGCATCGGGCACATCGACGCGCGTTTCGGCGATGATCGGCGGCGAATCCTGCGCTTCTTCCTCTTCGGAATCGGCGAAAACCGTATAGCCGGCAGCATCGAGTTCGGCACGTTCCATCGCTGCGATCGCCGCACCATTATTGCGGTCCTTCAGCCGGCGCATATAGCGGCGCAGCTGCTTTTCGATCTTGTCGGCGGTGCGTTCGAACGCGGCATGCGCATCCATGCCATCGCTATGCCCCTTGAGCACCAGCCCCTGCATCACATGCGCGACGATATCGCAGGTAAAGCCGTTGTCATGCGGCCCCTTGCCGAACGTGACCTGCGCGGAAATCGCACGCGAAAAATATTTGTCGGCAATACCCTGGAGCCGGTCCTCGACATGCGACTTCAGCGCATCGCCCGTATCGACCTGATGTCCTGAAACCCGGATATCCATATAACTCTCCTGACGCAGTGAGGCGTGCACCTAGGCACGCGCTTTCCGACCGTCAACTGGGGGCTTTTCCCCATAACGGCTGATCCATTTGCGCAATAAATGCCGCGTGACGTTCCAGCTCCGCATCGCTGATCGTGAAACTTCGCGCGGCGCGCACCGTGTTTCGTACCGGCGCCTGCACCGGTTGCAGCAATGCCGATTCCGCCTCAACCGCAAGGCCGAGCGTAATCTGCCGGCCCCCGGTAAGCTCGATATAGACCTGGGCGAGCAGCTGCGCGTCGAGCAACGCGCCGTGAAGCGTGCGCTGGCTGAGGTCGATGCCATAGCGGGTGCAAAGCGCGTCGAGCGTGTGCTTCGCGCCGGGATGTTTGACGCGCGCGATCGACAAGGTGTCGATCATCCGCTCGCCATGGACATGCGGCCTGCCGCACATGCCCAGTTCGCCATTCAGAAAGCCGAAATCGAACCCTGCATTGTGCGCGACCAGCGGCGAATCGCCGATGAAATCGAGCAATTCCTCGCACCGCTCGTGAAAACAGGGTTTGTCGGATAGAAACACTTCGCTGAGGCCGTGGACGTTGAACGCCTCGATCGGCATCGCCCGCTGCGGATTGAAATAAGCGTGGAAGCTCGCACCCGTCGGGACACGGTTGATCAGCTCGATACAGCCGATTTCGACCATCCGGTCGCCCGATGAAAAACTGAGCCCGGTGGTTTCGGTGTCGAACACGATCTCGCGCATGGGGGGGTTATCCTCCTGCAGCGCCGACTAGGCAAGCGATCACCGCGCGCACCGCCGCGCGCGTCGATTCGAGCGTGCCGCCGGTCGGAATCACGAAGTCGGCGCGCGCCCGTTTTTCCGAATCGGGCGTCTGCTTGGCCAGGATCGCTTCGAACCGCGCTTGCGTCATTCCCGGACGGGCAAGGACGCGCGCGCGCTGGACATCGGCAGGCGCCGATACGACGGCGATCTTGTCGACATGCTCCCAGCCACCGGTTTCGAACAGCAGCGGCACGTCGAGCAGCACCAGCGGCGCATCGGCATGGCGCGCCAGAAAATTAGCGCGTTCGCTGCCCACTGCGGGATGAACGATGGACTCTAGACGCGCCAGCGCTTCGGGATCAGCAAATACGGCTTCGGCAAGCATCGTGCGATCGACACCCAGTTCGGATGTCGTATCGGGAAAATGTGCTTCGATCTCGGCGACCAGCCGACCGCCGGGCCCCTGAAGATGATGGACGACCGCATCGGCATCGAACACCGGGACGCCTTCGTCGGCGAACATCGCCGCGACGGTGGATTTTCCCATGCCGATCGAGCCAGTCAGGCCAAGCGTGATCATGCCGTCAGCAGCTCGCGCAATTCCGCATCGCGGTCGCGCGGCGGTTCGGCGCCGAAGAAGATCGCGAACGCGGCCGCCGCCTGGCCGATCAGCATTTCGAGTCCGTCGACGGCAGCCAGATCGCGCGCGCGCGCCTGCGCCAGCAAGGGCGTTTCGATCGGCGCATAAACCAGGTCATAGACGACGGCATCATCGGGCAGATCGTCGAGATCGACGTCGAGCGGCGGTTGCCCCTGCATTCCCAGCGGACTGGCATTGACCAGCAGATCGGCAGCCGGAAGCGGCGCATCGAGCGGCAATGCGTCGCCCTTCAGTCCGAAATGTCCCAGCAGCGCCCCGGCCTTGAGGACATTGCGGTTTAGCAGCGTCACGCGATCAAAGCCCATTCGCGACAGCGCGAACAGCACGGCGCGCGCGCCACCGCCCGCACCGACGACCGCGGCATGTGCCCCGGTCCAGGCCGATCCGGACAAGGGGCCGTAAAAGCCCGCTGCGTCGGTATTGGTGCCGACCAGCGTCCCGTCCTCATCGCGAAATATGGTGTTCATCGCGCCGATGCTCGAGCGCACATCGCCGCGATCCTCGACATGGGCCAGCACCGCTTCCTTATGCGGAATCGTGACGTTGCAACCGCGCCATTCCGGCAGGTCGCGGCACCGCGCGAAATAGCCGGCGAGATCATCGGCACTGACGCGACAGGCGTCATAGCTGCCATCTATGCCCAGCGCGTCGAGCCAGAAGCGATGGATCAGCGGCGATTTGCTGTGTGCGATGGGGTCGCCGATCACCTCGGCGCGCAATATGGTCATGTCGGGATCACCTTGCGAGTGCGCAAATAGTCGAGCAGCGGCAATAAAGGCATGCCCAATATTGTGAAATGGCTGCCTTCGATCCGCGAGAACAGCTGAGCACCCATCGCCTCGAGCCGATAGCCGCCGACGCACCAGCCGATTTCCGGCCATTCGGCGTCGAGATAGGCCGCGATGAAAGCCTCGCTCAGCGGGCGGACATGCAAACGAGCGCGATCGACATGACGCCATATCGGACGGCCGGATTCGGCGATTACGGCGGCGCTGAAAAGATCATGGTGCCGCCCCGAAATCGCGCGCAGCTGTTCGGCCGCATGTTCGCGCGATTGCGGCTTTTCGAGCAAGGTCGCATCGTCGAGCGCGACGACGGAGTCGCATCCGAGCACCAGCCCGCCGGGCGCCATCCGCGAAATCTTGCATGCCTTTAGCTCTGCAAGCGCATCGGCAAGGTCGCACGGCGCGATCCCGCCCGAAATCAGCGACGCCGTCGCCGATTCCTCATCGACCTGCGCGACCACGGCTTCATACGGAACGCCGGCAGCATCCAGCATCGCCCGCCGCGATGCACTTTGCGACGCGAGGATCAGGCTCATGCGTCCCGCTTCGCAAGATTGCGTTCGTTGACCAGCGTGATGATCGCCGCCGCGGTTTCTTCGATCGAACGTCGCGTCACATCGATGACCGGCCATTCATTGTCGCCGAACATCCGCCGCGCGAACGTGACTTCGCGGGCGACGGCGTCATGATCGACATAGTCGGTCTCGGGCTGCTGGTTGAGCGAAAGCAGGCGGTTGCGGCGGATCTGCACCAGCCGGTCGGCGCTGGTGGTCAGCCCCACGACGAGCGGGTGACGCAGCGCAAACAGCGTCTTCGATGGTGGCGATTCGACCACGATCGGGACATTCGCCGTCTTGAATCCGCGATTGGCGAGATAGATTGAGGTCGGCGTCTTCGATGAACGCGAGACTCCGACCAAAATGATATCGGCTTCCTCCCAATCCTCCTCACCGACGCCATCGTCATGCGCGATGGTGAACTGGATCGCGTCGACGCGCTGAAAATATGCAGCGTCGAGCATATGCTGGCGGCCGGGCCGGGCCTTGGCTTCCTGTCCAAGAAGATTCGAAAGCGCATGATTGACGGCGTCGAGCGGGGCAACAGCGGGCAGGCCCATGGCGCGGCAGCGGCTTTCGAGCGTCCGCCGTATCTCGCGATCGACCAGCGTGAAGAGTACCAGTCCCGGATTGAGCGAAATTTCCTGCAGAATCCGCTCAAGATGCGTTTCCGATCGCACCATCGGCCAGAAATGGCGCATGGTTTCGACGCCGTCATATTGCGCGAGCGCCGCCTTCGCGATGTTCTCGAGCGTCTCGCCGGTCGAATCCGACAGGAGGTGGAGATGGAGCTGCATCAGCGGCGGGACGAAACTGTGGAAAACATGCGGACATGCGCTAGCGCAATGCCGGCACGCGGCCAAGCTTGCCGGACTCGATCGAGTCGTTCGACAGTCATCCACAGCGCCGTCCCCAGCGCGTGATTCATTGCACAGTCTGTGGATTATGCGGATGAGCGGGTGCGAATCCGCATGCGGCCATCGCCATCGATCGAGTCAAGCTGTTGGCTTCGGCGGGAACAACGCATAAGCCCCGGCATCCACGCACCAACAGACTCCAACAATAACTAGATTCTCTTAATTAGATTAGGTTGGAAGGAAGCCTTGCCGACATGACCGATGCCAAACCGCTGCTCGCAACGCTGAAAGGCGAACGGCAGGAACGGCCGCCAATATGGTTCATGCGCCAGGCCGGCCGCTATCTGCCCGAATATCGGGAGTTGCGCGCTGAAAAGGGCGGATTCCTGGATCTGGTGCACGACAGCGATGCCGCTGCGGAAGTCACGCTTCAACCGATCCGTCGTTTCGCGTTCGACGGGGCGATCCTGTTCTCCGACATTCTCGTCATTCCGATGGCGCTCGGCCAAAAGCTCTGGTTCGAAGCCGGGGAAGGTCCGCGACTGGCGCCGAAAATGACCGATGCGGCACAGGTTGGGGCGCTCGATTATGATCCCGCCGCGCTGACGCCGGTCTATGGGACGATCACGCGCGTGAAGGCAGCGCTTCCGGGCAATGTCACCTTTCTGGGCTTTGCTGGCAGTCCCTGGACCATCGCGACCTATATGATCGCCGGTCAGGGAAGCCGCGAACAGGCCGAGGCACGGCGGCTTGCCTATGCCGATCCGGAACTGATGCAGACTCTGGTCGACCATATCGTGTCGGCGACGATCGAATATCTGCTTGCTCAGATTGCGGCGGGGGTCGAGGCAGTGCAGCTGTTCGACAGCTGGGCGGGAAGCCTGTCCCCGGCGCAGTTCGAACGCTGGGTGATCGCACCGACCGCGCATATTGTCGCCGAATTGCGTGCCCGGGCGCCGCATGTGCCGATCATCGGCTTTCCCAAAGGCGCCGGCGGCAAACTAGCCGCCTATGCCGCCGAAACGGGGGTGGACGCGATCGGGCTCGATGAAACCGTCGATCCGCTATGGGCGAATGCGAATTTGCCGGCGGATTTGCCGGTGCAGGGCAATCTCGATCCGCTGGTGCTGATAGCCGGGGGAACGACGCTGAACAATGCGATCGACCGGATTCTGCGTGCGTTTGCCGATCGGCCGCATATCTTCAATCTGGGCCATGGTATTCAACAGGATACGCCGATCGACCATGTCCATGCGGCGCTGGCGCGGATCAGGGGAGAAACGAAATGACGGGGTTCCTGGGCGGCCTGTATCTGTGGGTAAAGGCGTTGCATGTGATTTTCGTCATCTTCTGGATGGCGGGGCTGTTCCTGTTTCCGCGCTATCTGATCCATCATCAGGAAGCGCTCGACCGGCCCGACGAAGCCGCCGCCTGGGTTGCGCGCGAGGCCAAGCTGCGTTCGATCATCCTGACGCCGTCGCTGATTATCGTCTGGCTTTCGGGGCTGGCGATCGCATTGTCGGGCGGATGGTTTGCGGGGCAAGGCTGGCTCCACGCCAAATTGCTGCTGGTGGTGCTGCTGACCGGGTTTCACGGCTGGGCCGTTGCCTATTCGAAAAAGCTGGCGCGCGGCGAAACGCGTTTTCCGACGCGGACGCTGCGCATGCTCAACGAAGTTCCTGGACTCGCAGTGGTTTTGATCGTCATACTCGTTGTCGTGAAACCTTTTTGATACCGGGCTTTTTTTTGAGATCGGGGCCGCAATGGGCGCATTTCTGACGATGATGTTCGCGATCGGCCTTGCCGTTCCGCAGGAACAGGCGACCGATCCCAATATCGACGATCTCAAATGCGTTGCGACGCTTGCCGCCGCGCTGGATGCTGCGCCGGCCGACCAGCAGCAATTGCTGTCGCTCGGCGTGATCTATTTCATGGGCCGGATCGATGGCCGCAGTCCGGGATTTGATTTTTCAGGCCAGCTGCGTGGGTTGCTCGATCAGGGAAACTCCGAAACCGAGATGCAGGCCGAAATCACCCGCTGTTCGGCGATATTGCGCGATCGCGGACAGGCGATGATCGCGTTGGGCCAGGAAATTTCGGGCGCCGCGCAATAGCGCGAATCGCCTGCTGTTGATCGCGCGGCAGCTTGACTTGCGCCATAGCCGCTCCTAGGTCTCGATCCGACGTTCGCCATTGGTGGGCGCCGCCCTCCTTTCAGCATCGTTTCGCGCGCTTTTCCGCCTTTTCGCCGACCGACGCTACCCTTCCCATATGCGCAGCTTTTCGGACTTTTCATGCACCTCAAGGACCTCAAGAAGAAATCGCCCGCCGAACTGGTCGAAATGGCCGAAGCACTTGGTGTGGAAGGCGCGTCGACGCTTCGAAAGCAGGATCTGCTCTTTGCGATCCTGAAAGCGCAGGCCGAAAACGGCGATCAGATCATGGGCGAAGGCACGATCGAAGTGCTGCCCGATGGTTTCGGTTTTCTTCGTTCGCCGGAGGCCAATTATCTGGCCGGTCCCGACGATATCTATGTTTCACCCAACCAGGTTCGGAAATTCGGTCTGCGGACCGGTGACACGGTCGAAGGTGAAATTCGCGCGCCCAAGGATGGCGAGCGCTATTTTGCGCTGACGCGCCTCTCGTCGATCAATTTCGACGATCCGGAGGCAGTGCGCCATCGCGTCAATTTCGACAATCTGACGCCGCTCTATCCCGATTCGAAGCTCTCGCTCGACACGCTCGATCCGACGGTGAAGGACAAGTCCGCCCGCGTGATCGACATCGTCTCGCCCCAGGGCAAGGGCCAGCGCGCATTGATCGTCGCCCCGCCCCGCGTCGGCAAGACCGTGCTGCTCCAGAACATCGCCAAGGCGATCACCGACAACCATCCCGAAGTCTTCCTGATCGTCCTGCTGATCGACGAGCGGCCGGAAGAAGTCACCGACATGCAGCGCAGCGTGAACGGCGAAGTGATCAGTTCGACCTTCGACGAACCCGCGCAGCGCCATGTGCAGGTGTCCGAAATGGTGATCGAAAAGGCCAAGCGCCTGGTCGAGCACAAGAAGGACGTGGTCATCCTGCTCGATTCGATCACGCGTCTCGGCCGCGCCTACAACACCGTGGTGCCCAGTTCGGGCAAGGTGCTGACCGGCGGCGTCGATGCCAATGCACTGCAACGTCCGAAGCGTTTCTTCGGCGCGGCGCGCAACATCGAGGAAGGCGGTTCGCTGTCGATTATCGCGACCGCGCTGATCGATACCGGCAGCCGCATGGACGAAGTGATTTTCGAAGAGTTCAAGGGCACCGGTAACTCGGAAATCGTCCTGGACCGCAAGGTTGCCGACAAGCGTATTTTCCCGGCGCTCGATGTCGGCAAGTCGGGCACGCGCAAGGAAGAGCTGCTGGTCGACAAGGGCACGCTCAGCAAAATGTGGGTGTTGCGCCGTATCCTGATGCAGATGGGCACGGTCGATGCCATGGAGTTCCTGCTCGACAAGATGAAGGATTCGAAGACCAACGAGGATTTCTTCGATTCGATGAATCAATAAGCAGTTCAAGGGTTTGTGATGTTCGAGATGTTGACGGTGGCCGCCGGTGCGGCGGGGCCGATGTCGTTGGGCGATATGTGGTCGCACATCATCGCGGACTTTTCGAATCTTGGTGAACCGGCGGCGCTGGCCGCCTTTTTTCAGGTTCTGATGATCGACCTGGTACTGGCCGGGGATAATGCGATCGTCGTCGGAGCACTGGCCGCGGGTTTGCCGGCGGATCAGCGCAAGAAGGTGATCCTGATCGGCATCGGCGCGGCGCTGGTGCTGCGGATTGCCTTTGCGCTCGTCGTGACCTGGCTGATGGGCATTGTCGGGCTGATCTTCGCCGGCGGCTTGCTGCTGTTGTGGGTCAGCTGGAAATTCTGGCGCGAAATCCGCGAAGGCCATGACCTTGACGATGGATCCGACGATACCGAGTCCGGCCTGAAGCCGGGCCGCAGTTTTGCCGCTGCGGCCTGGGCCGTCGCCGTCGCCGATGTTTCGATGAGCCTCGACAATGTGCTCGCGGTCGCGGGCGCAGCGCGCGAACATCCCGGTATTCTGATCGTCGGCCTGCTGCTTTCCGTCGCGCTGATGGGCCTGGCCGCGAACTTCATCGCCAAGCTGATCGACCGCTATCGCTGGATCGCATATTTCGGCCTTGCCGTGATCATATTCGTTGCCGGCAAGATGATCTATGAAGGCTGGGTCGGCGGCGCAGAAACACAGGGACTGATGTCCCTGTTTTTCTGAAAAACGCCTATTTTACAGTAGCTTAGGATAGGTTTTTCGCGAAGAATTCGGCAGTGCGCTGGTCCGCCAGTTGCGCCGATTGCTCCGAACGGCGCTTGCCCATCTCGGTTGCGAAGCCATGGTCTTCGCCGGGATAATCATACAGCGTCACCTGCGGATGATCATCCAGCCCCTCGTGCATTTTCGCTTGAGTCTCCTTGTCGACAAAGCCGTCCTCTGTCGGGATGTGGAGCATCAGCGGGTGACCGATGGCGTTTTTCTCGCGCAGGAGATTGTCGATACCAACACCATAATAGCCGACTGCGGCGTCGACATCGGTGCGTGCGGCGGTCATGAAAGCCAGCCTGCCGCCCAGGCAATAGCCGACCGCGCCGACCTTGCCGCCATTGGCCATTTCGCGCGCTTTCCTGATCGTCGCTTCGATGTCGCGAACGCCGGCGTCCTGATTGAACTTGCCCATCAGATCGAGCGCGCGTTTGAATTCGGGTTCGACATCGGGATCGAGCTCGACGCCCGGTTCTAGCCGCCAGAACAGGTCGGGGGCGATGGCAAGATAGCCATCCGAGGCAAGCTTGTCGCACTTGCGGCGGATGCCTTCATTGACGCCGAAAATCTCCTGGATGACGACGATCGCGGCTTTCGGCGCCTGATGGGGCATCGCGCAATAGGCGGAGAAACTGCCGCTCTTGTCGAGCGTTTCGATTGTAATGCTCTCACCCATGGCTTCGCTCCCTTGCCGATTATCACTAGCAGTGCCTAAGTCGTACGCACATTGCTAGCAGCCGGGCGTCGGGGCGCTCAAGTGGAGAAGCCGAATGAAGATCAATGTCGAAGTCGAGTGCACTCCCGAAGAAGCGCGCCGGGCGATGGGTTTGCCGGATATGGCGCCGGTGCATGAGAAGTATGTGTCGATGCTGGTGGATACGATCGGCACCAACCCCAGCCCCGAACTTGTCGAGACGGTAATGCGCAGTTGGGCACCGATGGGCGAAGCCGGGCTCAATTTCTGGCGACGCATGTTTGAAACGGGCGGCAAGTCGGGCAGCTGAATTTCGTGCATACGATTTTCGCGGTTTCCAGCGGCATGCCGCCCGCGGCGATCGCAGTGCTGAGGATCAGCGGCGAGGCCGCTTTTTCCGCTGCAAAGGGATTGGCGGGAAGCCTGCCGTCGCCGCGCCAGGCCGGCGTGCGGCTGTTACGCGATCCTGCCAATGGCGATCCGCTCGACCGCGCGCTCATGCTCTGCTTTCCAGGGCCCGCCAGCGCGACGGGTGAGGATATTGTCGAACTGCACCTTCATGGCGGACGGGCGGTGGTCCGCAGCGTCGAGCGAGCGCTCGACGCGATGGCGGATCTGCGTCGCGCCGAGCCGGGCGAATTTACGCGTCGCGCGCTGGCCAATGGGCGGATCGACCTTACCGAGGCCGAGGGTCTCGGCGATCTTCTTTCCGCAGAGACCGAGAGCCAGCGGCGGCAGGCATTGGGGGTTGCCGAAGGGGGTCTGCGCCGCACCATCGCGCTGTGGACCGAGCGGCTGTTGGGAATAGCGGCGGGTGTCGAGGCGTTGCTCGATCATGGCGATGAGGAAGATGTCGCGTCGACGGCGAGCGTTCGGCGACTGGGCGAAACGGCCGGAGCGCTTGCGGACGAGATCGATGCGGTTCTGGCGCTACCACCGGCGGAGCGGTTACGCGACGGCATTCGCGTGGTGCTGGCGGGCCCGCCCAATGCCGGGAAGTCGACATTGATCAATGCGCTGGCGGGGCGCGAAGCGGCGATTGTCTCGCCGGTGGCCGGCACGACGCGCGATCGGATCGAAGTTCCGCTCGTGCGCGATGGCATTGCCTATCTTTTTACCGATACTGCCGGGCTTGCCGATGCGACTGACGACGCGATCGAGGAGGTAGGGATCGCACGCGCGCGCGAGGCGATGGCGCGCGCCGACATTCTGCTGTGGCTGGGCGATGAATCGCCGCCCCCGCATCCGAGGATCCTCTCGCTGCATCCGCGCAGCGATAAGGCAGCGCGAGCAACCGTGCCGATGAGTCGCCTTGGCGTTTCGGCGGCTACCGGAGAGGGATTGCCGGAATTATGGACTGCGCTGGGTGAGGCCGCGCGCGACCTGTTGCCGCCGGAAGATGCGCTGAGCTTCAACCAGCGCCAGCACGGGCTGGCATCGCAAGCGGCGGCGGCGCTGCGCCGTGCGGCTGACGAGACAGACGAAGTGCTGATGGCCGAGGATTTGCGCGCGGCGCGCCAGGCGTTCGATGCGATTACCGGGCGGGCCGATGTCGAATCGATGCTCGATGCGCTGTTTTCGCGCTTTTGCATCGGCAAATAGCGACGTGTTCCACGTGGAACACTTTGACGTGGCGCGATCAACGCTCTAGCGCGACGCCATGGCGGAATTCGATGTCATCGTAATCGGTGGCGGTCATGCAGGCACCGAGGCAGCGGCCGCGGCGGCGCGCCGTGGCGCGCGCACGGCGTTGGTCAGCTTCGATCTGACCAAGCTTGGCGCGATGTCGTGCAATCCTGCGATCGGTGGGCTCGGAAAAGGCCATCTGGTCCGCGAAGTTGACGCATTTGACGGGCTGATTGCGCAAGCAGCCGATGCGGCGGCGATCCATTATCGCATGCTCAACCGCAGCAAGGGCGCCGCGGTTCAGGGTCCGCGGATCCAGGCGGACCGAAAGCTCTACGCACGCGCGATTCAGGAGATGCTGAAGGCGCAGGACGGTCTGACGCTGATCGCCGGCGAGGTTTCGGCGCTTCAGATCGTCTCGGGTCGTGTCGCCGGGGTGATTCTGGGCGATGGTACGCCATTGTCCGGTAGTGCAGTGGTGCTGGCCACGGGAACGTTTCTGGGTGGCAAGATCTTTCGCGGTGAAGAGCGGCTGGACGGCGGCCGTATCGGTGAAGCGGCAGCTTCCCGCATTGCGGAACAGCTGCGCGAACTCGCCTTGCCGATGGCGCGGCTCAAGACGGGAACGCCGCCGCGTCTGGACGGACGCACGATCGCCTGGGGAACGCTTGACGAGCAACCAAGCGACAGTGAATTCTGGACCATGTCGCCGATGGTGGCGCGGCGCGTATTGCCCCAGCTTCACTGTGCAGTGACGCGCACCAATGAAGTCGTACATGGCATCATTCGCAGCGATCTCGAGCGATCGCCGCTGTTTTCCGGTGCCATCGGAGGTCAGGGGCCGCGCTATTGCCCGTCGATAGAAGACAAGATTCATCGGTTCGGCGATCGCGACGGCCACCAGATCTTTCTCGAGCCCGAGGGGCTCGATACCCATCTGGTCTACCCCAACGGCCTATCCACCTCGTTACCCGCCGATACGCAGCAGGCGATGGTGAATGCCATCCCCGGACTTGCGCGGGCGCAGATCGTCGTCCCGGGCTATGCAGTCGAATATGATTATATCGATCCGCGGACACTGGATCGGACGCTCGCCCTGCCGGCGATTCCGGGCGTTTTCTTTGCCGGCCAAATCAACGGTACCACGGGGTATGAAGAGGCGGCAGGCCAGGGACTGATTGCTGGATTGAATGCCGCGGCACATGCCTGTGCCCTGCCCTCCGTCACGCTGTCGCGCGAGAGCAGCTATCTCGGCGTGATGATCGATGATCTTGTACTGCAGGGCGTGACCGAGCCCTATCGTATGCTTACGGCGCGTGCGGAATATCGGCTGCGCCTTCGGGCGGACAATGCCGAGGCGCGCCTGACGCCGATTGCCGAAGCCGCTGGTTGTTTGCGTGCACCGCGCCGCGAGCGGGTTCAGATGCGTCGCGACGGCTTTGCTGCGCTGACCACTGCTTTTTCGATCCCGCTGACGGCCTCGCAACTCTATGCGCGGGGAATTCCCGTCGCACAGGACGGTGCGCGACGCACCGCCTCCGAATGGCTCCGCTTTCCGGATATCACCCCAGAACAACTGGTCGGCGATCTCGATATCCCCGAAGCGCTGGTCCGGGAGTTCGTTTCCGACGCGCGGTACGCGCCCTATCTGGAGCGGCAACAGGCCGAGATCGACGCGCAACGGGCGAATGATCGCGTCGCTTTGCCGGCAGACCTCGATTTCGCGGCGATCGCCGGGCTTTCGAATGAAATGGTCGAGCGGCTTTCCGCCGCGCGCCCTGCCACGCTGGGCGAATGCGCGCGGATTCGCGGCATCACGCCTGCAGCGGTCTCTGCAATCTATCTCCACAGCAAGCGTAGAGCGGCATGACCGAGGAAGAGGCGCGCGCCTGGATTGTCGACCGATTCGATGTTCCACGTGAAACGTTGCTCGCAGATTATGTGGCGCTGTTGCTTGCAGAGGCGGAGCATCAGAACCTCATATCCGCCAGCACGGTGGATACGCTGTGGTCGCGGCATATCGTCGATTCGG
The DNA here is from genome assembly GCF_003171655.1 of Stakelama portus. Classification (GTDB taxonomy): domain Bacteria; phylum Pseudomonadota; class Alphaproteobacteria; order Sphingomonadales; family Sphingomonadaceae; genus Sphingomonas; species Sphingomonas portus. The sequence continues at coordinate 262,509 of NZ_QFZL01000003.1, forward strand.
CTCAGTTGCTGCTGCTGGCCGGGGAAAAGGTCGGCGGAACATGGGTGGATATCGGAACCGGCGCCGGCCTGCCGGGGATCGTTGTCGCCATTCTCGAACCCCGCAACCACTATGTTCTTGTCGAGCCGCGCGGCAAGCGTGTGGCGTTTCTGGAGCAGTGTGTCGCACAGCTGGGTCTTGCGGACCGTGTGCAGGTTATCGGATCGAAGATAGAGCGGTATAGCCCTCCCCATCGCGCCGATATCGTTTCGGCACGCGCGGTAGCGCCTTTACCCAATCTGTTCGCTTCGGCGGCGCCATCGACATCGCGAAAGACGCTATGGCTGCTGCCAAAAGGACGAAATGCGCAATCAGAGGTGGAAGCCGCGCGCAGGGCGTGGCAAGGTTCGTTCCACGTGGAACAGAGCGTCACTGATCCTGAATCCGGCATTGTCGTCGCACGGGAGGTTCGCCCGAGATGATTTGTATCGCCATCGCCAACCAAAAGGGCGGAGTCGGCAAGACGACAACAGCAATCAACGTCGGCACCGCGCTCGCCGCGACGGGCCAGCGGGTCTTGCTGATCGATCTCGACCCTCAGGGAAATGCGTCGACCGGTCTGGGCATCAGTCGCGCCGACCGCGAAAGCTCGACCTATGATCTGCTGGTTGGGGAGGCGACGCCCGACGAAGTCGCCATTCCGACCCGGGTTCCCGGGCTCGATATCGTCCCGGCGACTCAGGATCTGTCCGGCGCCGAGATCGAATTGATCGAATTCGATGCGCGGACCCATCGTCTCGACGCTGCAATCGGGCGCGATACCAGCGATCGATGGGACGTCGTCCTGATCGATTGCCCGCCCTCGCTCGGCCTGCTCACGATCAATGCGATGGTTGCCTCGCACGCCCTGCTGGTGCCGCTCCAGTGCGAGTTTTTTGCGCTCGAAGGGCTCAGCCAGCTGCTCAATACCGTCGAGCGTATCCGCGGCCGATTTAACCCCGGTCTTTCGATCCTGGGCGTGGTGCTTACCATGTATGACCGGCGCAACCGCCTGACCGACCAGGTTTCGGACGATGTCCGTGCCGTCCTCGGCCGCGTCGTGTTCGAAACCGTCATTCCGCGGAACGTTCGCCTGTCCGAAGCGCCCAGCCATGGCGTGCCCGCGCTGATTTACGATTATAAATGCGCGGGTTCGGAAGCCTATATCGCGCTCGCACGCGAAGTGATCGATCGCCTGCCCAAGCTTAAGAAGGCCGCATGACCGACACCCCCCCTTCTCCCGCCGCCAGCCGCAAACAGCGTCCCGGCCTTGGCCGTGGCCTCAGCGCGCTTCTGGGCGAATCGGCTGCCGAGGAACCGATTGGCGATGGTGATCTCAGCGCGGGGATTCGGACGCTGCCCGTCACGGCGCTAGCACCGCATCCCGAACAGCCGCGCCGGCATTTCGATGACGATGCGCTCGACGAACTGGCGGGATCGATCAAGGCACGCGGCCTGATTCAGCCGATTGTCGTCCGGCCGCACGGCAAGGGATATCAGATCGTTGCCGGCGAACGCCGCTGGCGTGCGGCGCAGCGGGCGCGCCTGCACGAAGTCCCGGTGGTGATCCGCGACCTGACCGAAGCGGAAACGCTCGAAATCGCGCTGCTCGAAAATATCCAGCGCCAGGACCTCAATGCGATCGAAGAGGCGGACGCCTATCGCAAGCTGATCGACGAGTTCCATCATACGCAGGAAGCACTTTCGCGCATCGTTCACAAATCGCGCAGCCATATCGCCAATCTGATGCGCTTGCTCGACCTTCCCGCCGGCGTGCAGCGGATGGTGGTCGATGGCTCGCTCAAAATGGGCCATGCGCGGGCGCTGATCGGTGCGCAGGATCCCGAAGTGCTTGCCCGCAAGGTGGTCGATCAGGATCTTTCGGTACGCCAGACCGAAGAGCTTGTCCGCCGCGCCAAGCCCGGGGGCGCTGCGGGGGCTTCGTCTGCGCGACGCGGCGACAGCGGATCGGGAAGCGATGCCGATATCGCCGCGCTTGAAAATCAGCTGGGCGACGTGCTGGGTCTGCGCGTGAAAATCACGCATGGGCCAAAGGGCGGGACGCTTGCCCTCTCCTATTCCTCGCTCGACCAGCTCGACATGGTGTGCCAGCGGTTGAGCGGCGAACGCATCTGACGCGCATAAAGGACGGGAACCGGTCTGTCCTGCGCTAGCGCATCCGTGCCGCGGCGCGAGCAATCGCGGCGCATTCCGCCTCCGCCAGCACTTCGCCCGCGCTCGCGCCATGCATCATCGCGCGTTCGGCTGCGCGTGTCCGGTCGATCGCATGCGCCAGCTGGCGGGCGCTCCACCGTTTCAGCGCGCGCACAGTCGCTGCCCGTTCGCGGAAGAAAATCCGTTCGGCAAGCTGTTCGATCGACTGCCCGGCATCGACCTGCGCGCGCAGCTCGGCCAACGCGATCAGTCGCCGAGTCAGCATGCGCAGCAACGGGATTCCCGATCCCCCGCCGGCGTTGAGCTCGGCGAGTTCGTCGCCGATCTCGCGCGTTCGCCCTTCGATGATCGCTTCGATCGTGCGGAAAAGTTCGGGTTCGCCGATATCGGCTCCGATCGCCTCCAGCGCCAGCGGATCGGCGTCGCGCGGCCGCTCCGGTGCGGCATCGAGGAACAATGCGAGCTTTTCGATCTCGCGCGTCAGGATCGCGCGATCGCCCGCGGCGGCGGAAGCAAGCTGGCTTGCGGTCTCCCCGACCAGCCGAAGGCCATGGTCGCGCGCGATACTCGCGGCGAGCCTGGCGGCATCCTGCCCCTCGGGCACGTAAAAGGCCTGCGCCAGCGCCAGCGGCGAAGCAATCGCCAGCTTCACGAGCTTGCTGCTGTTCTTGAGCGACGGCCCGGTCGCCACGACCGGATTTTCCCCTGCCTCGCTTTCGAGCAACAACCGAAAGGCTTCGGTGATGCCGTCCTCCGCGCCCATTACTCGAATCAGTCGCCGCTCGCCGAACAGCGACAGCGACGCCGCCTCATCGGCGAGACGCCCAGGAGAATCGCGTAACTCTTTGATATTTAAGTCTATTTTCTCGACGTTCGGGTCGATTGCGCTGGCCAGTTTTGCGGCAATGTCGCCCGCACCTGCTTCATCCGGCCCATAGAGAAGATAAAGGCGGACCTTGCGGTCGGGCGCGGCAAGCTGCGCCCGCATCTGGGCTGCGCTGGCTTTCACCGGTCTCCGTCGGCGCGGGCGAAGCGCGCCAGTCTCGCCACGATCTGATCCGCGACGATCCCGGAAAGACGCTCCAGCGCGCTCCGTTCGGCCGCGATGGTCGCATATTCCGAACCGACCACGTCGATGCCCGCGTCCGAACCGGCCGTCGCGTCGAGCACCACGGTGCCGGTGGCAAGATCGATCAGCTGATAGCGTGCGCGCAACGTGCGGCGCTCGCGCGCCACGCTGTCGTCGCTGCGCACGCCAAGACCCGTGATCTGGTCGTCGAGCCGCACTTCAAGCCGATAGCGCGGTGCACTCGCTTGTCCGACATGCAGCCGATCGCGCAGCGCATTGCCCATCAACCAGCCCGCCTGGCCTTCGATCGGCGCGACGTCGATCGCCGCCATGGTGGTGCGCACCGGTCCGCCGGCACCACCGCCATAGAGCGGTGTCAGGCCACAGCCCGAAAGCGCCGTCAGCGCGAGCAGGGCGGCTATGGCCTTCATGCGACGATGTTCACCAGTCGATCGGGCACGACGATTACCTTTTTCGGCGCCTTGCCATCCAGGATGCGCACAATCTTGTCCGATGCCAGCGCGGCGGCCTCGACCGACTCGCGCGGAGCACCCTTGGGCAGTAGCAGCGTATCGCGCAGCTTGCCATTCACCTGCACCGCGACGGTGACTTCATCCTCGACCAGCAGTGCCGGATCGACGTCGGGCCAGGCCGCGTCCGCGATCAGGCCGTCCTGCCCCATGCCGGCCCAGACTTCCTCGGCCAGATGCGGCACCATCGGCGCGACGATGCGCGGCAGGGTGCGGATCGCCGCAGCGCGCGAGGCGGAGGGCTTTGCCTTTTCGATCGCATTGACCAGCTCATAGAGCTTTGCCACCGCCTTGTTGAACGACAGCGCGTCGATATCCTCGGCAACGCCGGCGATCGTGCGATGCAGCTTGCGGTCGAGATCCTTGTCCTCGCCCTGGGCGTCTTGGAGCCCGTCGAACAGCCGCCACAGGCGATTGACGAAACGCCAGGCGCCTTCGATGCCGTTTTCGCTCCATTCCAGGTCGCGTTCGGGCGGCGAATCGGAAAGCATGAACCAGCGGACCGCATCCGCGCCGTACTGATCGACGATTTCGGTCGGATCGACGGTGTTCTTCTTCGATTTCGACATCTTCTCGACGCGGCCGACGGTGACGGGCGCGCCGTCCGCCTTTGCCGTGACCTTGTCCGATTCGAAATTCAGCTCTTCGGGATTGAACCACAGCCTGCTGACACCTTCACCGCGATCGCGATAATAGGTTTCGTGCGTCACCATGCCCTGCGTGAACAGTCCCGCGAACGGCTCTGCGACGTCGAGTTTGCCGATCTGCTGAAGCGCGCGCGTGAAGAAGCGGGCATAGAGCAGGTGCAGGATCGCATGCTCGACCCCGCCGATATACTGCCCGACCGGCAGCCATTGCTCGGCGACTTCCTTGTCGAACGGCTTGTCGTCGGGCTGGCTGGCGAAGCGGATGAAATACCAGGACGAATCGGCAAAGGTATCGAGTGTGTCGGTCTCGCGCTCGGCGTTGCCGCCGCAGCTCGGACAATCGACATGCTTCCACGTCGGATGGCGGACCAGCGGATTGCCGGGAATGTCGAACGACACGTCTTCGGGCAGCTTCACCGGCAGCTGGTCGCGCGGGACCGGCACCGACCCGCATTTGTCGCAGCGAATGATCGGGATCGGCGTGCCCCAATAACGCTGGCGGCTGACGCCCCAGTCGCGCAGGCGCCACACGGTCGTCCCCTGCCCCCAGCCATCGGCTTCGGCACGGCTGATCACTTCGCGCTTGGCGTCGGCAACGTCCATGCCGTTGAGGAAATGCGAATTCACCAGCGTGCCGGGGCCAGTATAGGCCTCGTCGCCTTCGAATTCGGGTGCTTCCTTGTCGCCTTCGGAAACCACGCGGCGCACCGGCAGGTTATATTTGCGCGCGAAATCAAGGTCGCGCTGGTCATGCGCCGGCACGCCGAACACCGCGCCGACGCCATAGTCCATCAGCACGAAATTGGCGATGTAGACCGGAAGTTTCCATGTCGTATCAAAGGGATGCGTCGCGGTGATGCCGGTGTCGTATCCCAGCTTTTCCTGCGTTTCGATCTCGGCCGCGCTGGTGCCGCCGGCCTTGCACTTGGCGACGAACGCGGCGACTTCTTCCGAATTCTCGGCCAGCTGTTTGGCGATCGGATGATCGGCGGCGATCGCGACGAAGCTCGATCCGAAAATCGTGTCGGGCCGCGTCGTGAACACTTCGACCGATCCGCCGTCGGACAGCGCAAACCGGAACTGCAGGCCCTGGCTCTTGCCGATCCAGTTTTCCTGCATCAGCTTGACCTTGTCGGGCCAATGCTCGAGCGACTTCAGCCCTTCGAGCAGGTCGTCGGCGAAATCGGTGATCTTCAGAAACCACTGATCGAGCTGGCGCTTTTCGACTTCGGCGCCCGAGCGCCAGCCCTTGCCGTCGATCACCTGCTCATTGGCCAGCACGGTCATGTCGACCGGGTCCCAGTTCACAGTCGCTTTCTTGCGATAGACGAGGCCGGCCTCGAGGAAATCGAGGAACAGCGCCTGTTCATGGCCATAATATTCAGGCTCGCAGGTCGCCAGTTCGCGCGACCAGTCGAGTGCGAAGCCGAGTCGTTTCAGCTGCGCCCGCATCGTCGCGATATTCTCGCGCGTCCATCCGCCCGGATGCACGCCCTTTTCCATCGCCGCATTTTCGGCGGGCATGCCGAACGCGTCCCACCCCATCGGGTGGAGCACTTCATGCCCGGTCATCCGCCGATAGCGCGCCAGGACGTCGCCCATCGTATAGTTGCGGACATGGCCCATATGGATGCGCCCCGATGGATAGGGAAACATCTCGAGCACATAGGATTTGGGCTTGGGCGAATCGTCACGCGCGGCGAAAGTGCGGTTTTCCTCCCACACTTTCTGCCACGCCGCGTCCGCCTTGAGCGGATTGAACCGCGACGCCATTACGCTGCTCCGGATAATTTAGTCGGAAACGATTGCCGCACGGCGCAGATCGCGCGCGCGCGTGAGGATGATGTCTTCCAGCTTCTGAACCGTCGCGGCCTGAACCGGCGAATCGATCCACTGGCCATTCTGGTTCACCTGACGCTGCGCGGCGACGCGCAGCGCATCGGCGCGCAGATCCTGATCGAGGATCGTCACCGTGACCTTCATCCGCTCGGTCGGAACATTGGGGTTCACATACCAGTCGGTGACGATCACGCCGCCCGCCGAATCGGTCTGCAACAGCGGCATGAAGCTCAGCGTGTCGAGGCTGGCGCGCCACAGATAGCTGTTCACGCCGATCGTCGTCGTCTGCGCCGCAGCAATGTCCGCGCGAGGCCGTTCGTTGCCGCCTCCACAGGCCGCTGTCATGCATATCAGCGGCAGCAGCAACGCGAAGCTAAGGGGGCGGTTCATCGGCAACATCCCAACACGAAAGTCCATGGAAAAGCCTCTATAGAAGCTGTGCCGTCCGCCGCAAGCATCGCACGCTGTGGACAGTGTGCAACAGTTGCACCGAAAATCGATTCTGAGGTGGAACCTTCCGTGGCAATCATGGTAGGGGTTTCGCACAGAAGAGGAATCGAGATGACGCGCAAGCGCTGGATGGCGGGTATCGGACTGGGGGCAGTGGCTGCCGCCGGTTTCACCGTGTCCGCGCTCCAGGCGAAGGAATCCGGCTTCGAAGCGGCCTCGGCGCCCAGCTTCACTTCTTCGACGATGAATCTCGATATCTTCACGCCGGCTGCGGCGGATCCGCGACTCGCGGAGCTGATCAAGAACAACCGCGTCGGCACCCGCGGCATGCAGTTCACGCCATCGGAAACGCGCCGTCCGGCCAGCGCGACTGCGCGCGCCGCCGCCCGCGTTACCGAAAAAGTGACCGGTTCGCCGATCAGCGCGCCGATGGTTCATGTCGCTCCGATCGAATATGATCTGGCAGGTTCGGTGGGCTGGAAACACGCCACCGCGACCGGTGCCGCGACTCAGGTCGATCTCGTGCGGCCTGCCGCGCGGAGCCAGACGATCGATACCGCATCCAATTATGAACCTGCCAGCCGCCCCAGCCGGGTACGTGCTGCCGGTTCGTCAACGACGCCGGCGGGTTCGACCAAGCTGATCAACGGCGTTCCCGATTATTCGGTCGATGTCGGCGGCTCCTATTCGGTCACGCGCAATATCGATGTGCGTGCCGGCATCCGCTATGAAGCCGATGGCGATCGCAACCGTCTGGCGACGTCGCTGACCGAGGATCAGCGTGAGCGTCAGGCCGTTTATATCGGTACTGCATTCCGCTTCTGATCGCTGCGCCACGCATCGATTCCCGCCCAGCCGTGAATTTCAAGCGCTGACAGGCTGCGCCCGCGCGCTGCGTTCATGCCGCCCAGCGCGATCACCGGCATCGGCAAGTGGCGCATCAGCAATCCCGCCCGTATCCGGCCCAATGCCCTGCCTTCGGGATGCGATCGCGTCGCGTATAGCGGCGAAACGAAAATTGCGTCGGCCCCGGCACGAATCGCCCGCACCGCTTCGCGCCGATCATGGACTGCCATCGTCCGGATACCCGGACGGAGCATCGGTGCATTGCCATGCACGCCGTCTTCGTATTTGCTGAGCCGTGTCGCGCCGGCGCGCAGGACGATCAGGCCGCGTCGCCGTGCCATCGCCGATACGCGCGCGAACAGGCGCTTCCGCTCGGAAAGCGGCAATCCATAGTGGCGGAACACGATTCCCGACCCACGCGGCAATCGCGCGATTGCCGGCCACAGCGATTCGCCCAATCGTTCATCGGTCATCAGCCAGAGGCGCGGAATCGGGGGCTGGCGGCGGTGCATCCTGCCTCCTATAGCGTCGGCCATGCAGACAGACGATGCCTCCGTACGGCTCGCCGCGGTCCAGCAACGGATTGCGCGCGCCGAATCGCTCGCCGGGCGGCGGGCCGGCGCAACCGCGCTGATCGCCATATCCAAGACGCATGATAGCGACAGCATTCGGCCTCTGATTTCGGCGGGTCAGCGGATCTTCGGCGAAAACCGCGTTCAGGAAGCCGCCGAAAAATGGCCGCGCCTGCGCGAAGAGACGCCCGGCATCGCCCTGCACCTCGTCGGCCAGCTGCAATCGAACAAGGCCGACGACGCCGTCGCGTTGTTCGACGCCATCCATTCGGTCGATCGCGCATCGCTTGTCACGGCGCTTGCCCGGGCGATGAACAAGAGCGGCAAGCAGCCAGCCTGCTTCGTTCAGGTCAATATCGGCGACGAGCCGCAAAAGGGGGGATGCGATGTCGCGGCGCTTCCGGAGTTGCTGGCACAGGCGCGCACGGCCGAATTGCCTCTGGTGGGGCTGATGTGCGTTCCGCCGCTTGGCGTGGAGGCTGCGCCTTATTTCGCGCTGCTTGCAAAACTCGCGCGCGATAACGGGCTCGACGGGCTCAGCATGGGCATGTCGGACGATTTCGAAACCGCAGTCACGCTCGGCGCCAGCCATGTCCGGGTCGGGTCCGCCCTGTTCGGAGCGCGGGCGTGAAGTTCGACGCGATCATCTTCGATTTCGACGGCGTGCTGCTGGAGAGCGAATATGCCGGCAATGCCCAGATCGCCGAATATCTGACTGCGATCGGCCATCCGACCTCGATGGAGGATTCGATGGCGCATTTCATGGGGCTGGCCGGACAGGAATTTCTCGCCGCGCTCGAAAGCTGGATCGGGCGCCCCCTGCCCGACGATTTCCACGATCTACGCGAAGCCGAGAATCAGCGCGTGCTGACGCAGGGGCTCGATCCCGTTGCGGGAGCGATAGCCTTCCTGCGCGGCCTTCCGGATCGCCTCCCGCGGGCGATCGCGTCGTCAAGCGGATCGCACTGGATCGAAACGCATCTCGACCATCTGGGCGTACGCGACGCGTTCGGACCGCATATCTATAGCGGCAAGGAACATGTGGTGCGCGGCAAGCCCGCTCCCGACATCTATCTTCACGCCGCGCATGCGATCGGCGCCGATATCCGTCGCACGGTGATTCTCGAGGATTCACCGGTCGGCGCGAAGGGGGCCGTGGCTTCGGGCGCGCATGTGATCGGCCTGTGTGCCGGGCGCCATTGCGGCGTCGGCCATGCCGAACGGCTGCGCGCGCTGGGCGTGCATGATGTCGCTGCGGACTTTACCGATGTTGCGCGGTTGCTGGGCGCCTGAACGTCAGAGCTCGTGACCGCTGCGGTCGCGCTTGGTATCCAGATAGCGCGCATTGTGCGGATTTGCGTCGATCCTCAGCGGCACCCGCTCGACAACGCCGATGCCGGCATTGCGCAGCCCGCCAACCTTGGCGGGATTGTTGGTCAAAAGCCGCACCTGCTCGATACCCATCAGCTTCAGCATCCGTGCCGCGACATCATAATCGCGGTCGTCGGCGCCGAAACCGATGTGGAAATTGGCGTCCACCGTATCATAGCCGCGCCCTTGCAGCGCATAGGCGCGCATCTTGTTCGCCAGTCCGATCTTGCGCCCTTCCTGCCGCAGATAGAGGATCACACCCCCTCCGGCTTCCAGGATCGTGCGTTTCGCGGCGGCCAGCTGCGGTCCGCAATCGCAGCGCAGCGAACCGAACACGTCGCCGGTCAGGCATTCGGAATGCAGCCGGACAAGCATCGGCGCATCGAATTCGGGTTCGCCAAGGATCAGCGCGACATGCACTTCGGCACCCGCCGCTCCGGCAAACGCCATCAGCCGGGCACCGTCATCGTCATGGATCGGCAGCTCGGCCCCCGCCACGATCCGCAGCGAATCCGGCGCCGAATAATGCGCGATATCAGTCGCCGAAACGCGCGGCCCTTCGGTTGCGTCCGCCGGGCGGACGAGCAGCGCGGGCAGCAATTCGGCATCCTTGGCAAGCCGCATTGCGGCGTGCGCAACGCCAATCGGATCCGGCGTCGACAATGTCAGCGGTGGCAGCGCGACTGCACCGTCGAGCAGCGGATTGGCGATGGCGCGGGCGATATCGAGCGTCATCGGGCCGTCGGTCGTCACGCGAATCGCATCGCCCATAATTCCGCTCAGGTCGCATTTGAGCGCCGCCATCCGATCGCGCGACGCGAGCAGTTCGAACGCACCGCCCTTCGCAAATGCTTCGGCGACTTTGGGGCTGGTCAGCTCGACCGCGACACAGGCGAGCGCCGCGCGCCCGTCTTCGATGATAACCGCGCGGCCGCGCCGCAGCATCGCCAGTGCCGAATCGATTGCTTCCGCGTAAATCAAAATGTGAACTCCGTGACGATCGGAACATGGTCCGACGGTTTGAGCCAGCTGCGGCACGGCTCATGTACCGTATGCGCCGTGGCGGCCTTTGCGACTTCGGGGCTGGCCCACATATGGTCGAGCCGGCGCCCGCGATCCGAAGCGGCCCAGTCCTTCGCGCGATAGCTCCACCAGGTGAAGCAGCGTTCGGGCGGCGGAATGAAATGGCGGCCCAGGTCGACCCAGTCATGCGCCGCCTGCAATTTGCCGAGCGTGTCGACTTCGATCGGCGTGTGGCTGACCACGTCGAGCAATTGCTTGTGGCTCCAGACATCGCTTTCCAGCGGCGCCACGTTGAAATCGCCGACCAGGATCGTCGGGACATCAAGCCCCTCGGACCAGCGCGTCATGCGCTCCAGAAAGTCGAGCTTCTGGCCGAATTTGGGGTTCACTTCGCGATCGGGCACGTCGCCCCCGGCGGGCACATAAACATTTTCGAGCCGTACGCCGTTTGCCAGCCGCACCCCGACATGGCGCGCTTCGCCATTGGCCTGCCAGTCGAACCGGTCGTCGGCAACCAGCGGCACCTTGCTCAGGATCGCAACGCCATGGTGCATGCGCTGCCCGTTGACGATGATATGGTCATAGCCGAGCGCGCGGATCGGCGCGTGCGGGAAATCGGCGTCGATCACCTTGGTTTCCTGCAGGCACAATATGTCCGGCGCTTCCTCTGTCAGGAAACGTTCGACGATCGGCATGCGAAAGCGGACCGAATTGATGTTCCAGGATGCGATCTTGAGCGTGTCGGTCATGGGCTGGGATGTAGCCATCGTCCCGGCCAAGCGCCAGATGAACGGCCATCGAAAAAGTAAAGGCCCCCGCTCCGGGGGCAAAAGGAGCGGGGGCCGACCTGGCGTTCGTCACGCAGGCGGGATGGGAGACCACTTCGGGCAACAGGGGGAAAAAATCCCGACGTCGACCCCATCCGCAACCACGCTTGTAGTCACTCGAAGCTGTCGCTCAGATGAACGAAGCTGAACGTCAGGGACGCCCGCCGCGCCGCGGATCGTTCCAGCGGAACGTCCTGTCCGATACCGAGACATTCATGCGCTGATTCGACAGGCGGATCGTGGTGCGATTGTTCTGCGAATCGAGCGCGACCCAGCCCTGCAGCATCAGACCGCCGGGCGCGGTATCGCTCTTCTGAAAGATCAGCGTGATCCGGCCATATTCGGGATGATCGGGATCGTGAACCTCGATCGACACCACACGCGGATCGCGCGTCTGCACCGATCGGGCGAAGCGCCCGATGTCGCGATTGGGATCGAGCAGCACCGCCAATGGCGAATTGCCGATCGGCCAGCGTTCGACCTGGCGGACCTGATAATCGATGAAATAGAGCGAATTGCCGTCCGCGACGATCAGCTGCGGCACGCCCCGTTCATATTGAAACCGGATCTTGCCCGGCCGTTTGAGTGTCATCGTGCCGGTCAGCACGCGACCGTTGCGATCGATCTGCTGGAAATCGGCAACCATCGAATTCACGGCGCGCAGCGACCGCTGCACCTGATCGACGGCGCTTTGCGGTGCCGGAGCGGCACTGATCAGGGCGGGCGCTGCAAGCGCGGCGGCTAAAGTGATGCGCTGCAAGAAAAGCTTCCTCTCGTTCGACAGGGGCGCCGATATGCCGACGCGCGATTGAACGCGCCCTGAACTTGCGAACCGGCGGTTCGATCCCTGCGCGGGTCTATAGCGGCCTGCCGTCGGTATCCATCAATACGTCGCGGCGGCCGACATGGTCGGGTTTGGATACCAGCCCTTCGCGCTCCATCCGTTCGATCAGCCGCGCCGCCGAATTATATCCGATCCGCATCTGCCGCTGCAGCCAGGATGTCGATGCCTTCTGGCTCTCCGCGACAAGCTGGCACGCCTGACGGAATTGCTGTTCCTCCGGGCTGTCGTCGCCATTGGGCGATCCGTCGAGCGCGAAGCCGCCATCCTCGGGCTCTTCGGTGACGGCCTGAATATAATCGGGCTGGCCCTGCGCGCGCCAGTGATCGGCGACCGCCTGAACCTCGTCGTCGGAAACGAAGGGGCCATGGACGCGCACGATCTGTTTGCCGCCGGGCATATAGAGCATGTCGCCCTTGCCGAGCAGCTGTTCGGCGCCCTGTTCGCCCAGGATGGTGCGCGAATCGATCTTCGACGTGACGTGAAAGCTGATGCGGGTCGGCAAATTCGCCTTGATGACGCCGGTAATGACGTCGACCGAGGGGCGCTGCGTCGCCATGATCAGGTGGATGCCCGCCGCGCGTGCCTTTTGCGCGAGCCGCTGGATCAGGAATTCGACTTCCTTGCCCGCCGTCATCATCAGATCGGCCAGCTCGTCGACGATCACCACGATCTGCGGCAGCGGCGTGAGCTCGAGCGTTTCTTCCTCATAGATCGGCTGGCCGGTGTCCTGATCATAGCCGACCTGCACCCGCCGGCCGAGCTTCTGTCCCTTTGCCTTGGCCGCGCGCACCTTGTCGTTGAAGCTGGCGAGGCTGCGGACATTGACGCTCGCCATCATGCGATAGCGTTCCTCCATCTGCTCGACCGCCCATTTGAGCGCACGCACCGCCTTGGCGGGCTCGGTCACCACATCGGCGAGCAGATGAGGGATATCCTTGTACATGCTGAGTTCCAGCATCTTCGGATCGATCATGATCATCCGGCACTGATCGGGCGTCAGCCGATAGAGCAGCGACAGGATCATGCAGTTGAGACCCACCGACTTGCCCGAACCGGTGGTGCCCGCGACCAGCAGATGCGGCATCGGCGCCAGATCGGCGACGACGGGGTCACCCGCGATATTCTTGCCCAGCACGATCGGCAGCGATGCGGCGGGTGCCTCAAACGCCTCGCTGGCGATCAGTTCGTGCAGGTTGACCGACTCGCGCTTGGCATTGGGCAGTTCGATGCCGATCACGCTGCGCCCGGGGATGGTGGCGACACGCGCGGAGATCGCACTCATGTTGCGGGCGATATCGTCGGCCAGCTGGATGACGCGGCTTGCCTTGATGCCACTGGCCGGCTCGAGCTCGTACATGGTGACGACCGGGCCGGGGCGTACCTCGACGATCGATCCCTTGACGTGAAAATCCTCAAGCACGCTTTCGAGCAACCGGGCGTTGCGCTCCAGCGCGGCCTTGTCGATCGCGGCATTGGCATTTTCGCCCGGAGCCTTGAGCAATTCGATCGACGGCAGGCGGAAGCTGTTGGGAAAGGCGAGCTGTGTCTGCGCGGGTTTCGCGCGCGAAGGCGAAGGCGCCAGTGTGCGATCCGCGATCACGGGTGCCGGACGGTTTTCGGGAACGGCGACCTTGCGCGGCGCGGGCTTTGCGGCGGGCTCATGGATAGCGGGCGCTTCTGCCGCTGGGACAGGTGCCGCGTCGGGCGACGGATCACGGCGCGGAAGCCGGAAACCGGTCTCCGGCAGGCTCAGTTCCAGCGCACGTGCCCACCAGACGACACCGACGATCCCGCAGACCACGCCGATCCCTGCGCCGATCCAGAATTCCGCGGTCGCTTCGCCGATGAAGGAAAGCGCCCAGCGGATCGTGCCCGCGACGGCCAGTCCGATCAGGCCGCCCCATCCCCCCGAAAGCTGGAGCACCGACCCTGCCGAAACAAAGGAAAGTGCCGTGCCCATCAGCGCGACACCGATCGCAGCGCCACGCAGCATCCTGCCCCAACCGGCAACCGGACGATCGCGCCACAGTCGGTTGGCGACGATCAGGCCGACCGGCGTCAACAGCACGACCGGCAGACCGCCGATCGCCAGCAGCAAGTCGGCGATCCATGCACCCGGCACTCCCAACAGGTTGCGCGCAGGGCCACCCGCCGCCGTGTTCAGCGACGGATCGGAGCCGTGATAGCTGGCCAGCGCCAGGATCAGCGCGACCATCGCCAGGAACAATAGCGTCCCGCCGATCAGCGCCCCGCTGCGCCGCGCACCCGCTTTCACCGTCTCGCGCAGCGCCGGGGGCTGGGCTCGCGTAGCCATGCCTCGAACTCCGATATGTGTTTGGATGCCGGAACATCGCGCGAACCGACTCCCCCGTCAAGGCACGCGGACCCGACCGCACCATTGCCGTTTGGCCGGCAAGCGCCTACCCGTCGGGGCATGGACCGGGCAGACGTTCTTATCCTCGGCGGCGGGCTGGTCGGCAGCGCGCTCGCAACTGCGCTCGACGCGCATGGCCTCACTGCAATCGTCATCGACATCGCCGATCCGCAGGTGATCCTGGCGGCGGATTTCGATGGCCGCGCTTCGGCGATCGCCAGCGCGCCGCACCGGATGCTCGAAGCGATCGGCGTCGCCGACCGGCTGGCGGGCAAGGGATGCCCGATCGAAAGCATCCGCGTGTCGGACGGCCTCGATCCGGGCAAGCTCGATTTCGACGCGGGCGATGCCGAATCGGCGCTCGGCGTGATGTACGAAAATCGCATGCTGCGCACTGCGCTCTACGAATCGGCCAGGGCGGCGCCCAATGTCGATCTGCGGATGCAGACGCGCGCCGTTTCGGTCGAACGCGGCGATCATGGCGTCACTGCGGTGCTCGATTCGGGCGATGTCGTGCACGCATCGCTGCTGATTGCGGCGGAGGGGCGCAATTCGCCGACGCGCGAGGCGGCGGGCATCACATCGGCACGCTGGCAATATGACCACACGGCGCTGGTCACATCGGTCCATCACGAAGTGCCGCACGGCAATGTCGCGTTCGAAATTTTCTATCCGCAGGGGCCGTTTGCGCTGCTGCCGCTCAATGACGACGCCCAGGGGCATCGCTCGGCCATTGTCTGGTCGGTGAAACGGCATGAAGGGCCGGGCATGCTCAAAATGTCCGAGCGCGCTTTTCTGGCGGAAATGGACAAGAAAACCGGCGGTTTTCTGGGCAGGCTGGGCCCGCTCGGCCGGCGGTCGAGCTATCCGCTCGGTTTTCACCATGCCGCACAGATCACCGGACACCGCCTCGCGCTGGTGGGCGATTCGGCGCACGGCATCCATCCGATTGCCGGTCAGGGCGTCAATGTCGGGTTTCGCGATGTCGCCGCGCTGGTCGAAGTTCTCGTCGATGGCAAGCGACTCGGCCTCGATATGGGCGATCCGGCGCTGCTCGAACGCTATCAGCGCTGGCGCGCGCTCGACACCTTCATGGTCGCGCTGGCGACTGACGGCCTCACGCATCTGTTCGGCGTGCCGGGCAAGACTGCCTCGCGCATCCGCCGCTTTGGCCTGAACCTGGTCGATCGGGTAACGCCGCTAAAGGACGCCTTCATGGCCGAAGCGCGCGGCGAAAGCGGATCGGTGCCCAAATTGCTGCAGGGCATGACCGCCTAGTTACGGGATATCAGGAGAAGCACGTTGCTGACGATTTCCATTCTGATTGCTTTGCTGGGCGCACAATCGGTCGACGATCCGCTGGCGCCGGCACGCGAAGGCAAGCTGCAATGCTATTCGCCCGACACTGCCGCCAAAACCTGTCAGGCGCTGGCGGGCTATGAGCTTGCCGAGGACGGAACATATCGCAACACCGCGACCGTGCTGATCGCGCCGACGCCGGCGGTTACGATGACCACGGTCTCGCCTGTCACGGTGAAGGACGGCGCGGTGTGCGGCTATAATCGCGTCGAGGATCTCGAGGCTTCGGAAATCAGTGTCGACGCTATGCCGATTCCGGAGGCGCAGGCGTCGGCCGTACGCGCGCAGATCATTCAGGCGCTGGCGCCGATGATCGGTCCCGAACTCTGCACGCGCTACACGCCCGATGGCGATGGGTTGCGCGCGGAAGTCAGCTTCGATGGAGTCGCGCGGCCCGAATTCAATACGCGCGTCATCTGGGTTTCGCCGGATGAGGGATATCGCGTCGCGCCCTGACATGCGCTTGGCGCGGATTATTGCAACGTCGCGCTGTCATCTCCGTCATGGCGACCGTAAAACTGCATCAGCTGCATGATCAGCTCGGCGCGGTCGGACAGGCCGTCCGCTTCGAGCAGCGCCTGTTTCGACGCCACGTCGAACGGCGCGATCTGGGCGATGCCGTTGACCAAAGCTTCGTCATCGAGCCGGGACACGGCTTCCCAATCGACGGCATAGCCCTGCATATCGGCGAAACGCCGCGATTCGCGCTCGAGCGAAGCGCGTTCCGCCAATGACAGGATTTCGCTCGTGCCCACCGGCTCCAGCTCGGCTTCGATCTGGCGAAACGGCGTGGCGACATCCAGCTCGCGTAGCACGGTGAAGCGCGCCAGCCCTTCGAGGATGATGTCGAACCGCCCGTCGTCATGCGCTTCGACATCGGCAATCCGCCCGATACAGCCGACATCGAACAATGTCGGCGGCTCGTTGGTATCGCGCGGCTGGATCATCCCGATCCGCCGGTCGCGTGCCAGCGAATCGGTCACCATCGCGCGGTATCGCGGCTCGAATATGTGCAGCGGCAAGTGCATCCGGGGAAACAGCAGCGCCCCGGGCAACGGGAATACGGAAATCCGCGTGCTCATCCGAACAATATGGCGGAAAGTTTGCGGCGCTGCGCCGAAACCCAGGGATCTTCAAGCCCGACCACTTCGAACAGCTTGAGCAGCCGCTCGCGCGCCGCGCCTTCGTTCCACGCCTTGTCCTGCGCAATCATGGCGAGCAGCGTTTCGGCCGCGCCTTCCCGGTCGCCCGCGGCCATCAAGCCCCCGGCAAGCGCATAGCGCTTGTCCATATTCGACGGATCGGCCGCGACTTCGGCCTTCAACCCGGCAAGATCATCGACCGGCGCCGCTTCGGTGGCGAGCGACAGCGCCGCCCGCGCCCGCTCGACCTCGGGCGTCTTCGCCGCGTCTTCGGGCAGGGCGTCGAGCGCCGCCTGCGCTTCGTCGGTGCGGCCCAGCTGCACCAGTGCCCGCGCCTTTCCGGCAACGATGGCGGGGTGTTCGGGCGCCATTTCGGCAATCTGGGTATAGATTGACAGCGCGCGCTCCGCATCCCCTTCGCTCAACACCTGCTCGGCCATGGCGATCAGCGGCTCGATCTCGGCCTGCTGATCGCTGGCGTCGCTTTCGATCGGCAGCTGGCGCAGGATCTGGTCGAGCATCTGGCGATACTGGCTCTCGCTGCGCGCCTGGCTCAGATCGGCGACGGGCTGTCCCTGGAACATTGCATAGACGGTGGGGATCGAACGCACCTGAAACTGCGCAGCGATGAACTGATTCTTGTCGACATCGACTTTCGCCAGCACCACGCCCTTGTCGGCATATTCGGCAGCGATCTTGTCGAGCACCGGCGACAGCTGCTTGCACGGGCCGCACCATTCGGCCCAGAAATCGACCAGCACCAGCTTCGTCATCGACGGTTCGACGACGTCGCGGCGGAATGCCTCGACGGCTTCGCGTTCGGTGGCGGACAATGCGGGCATACCAGGCGTGGCCAAGACGCGCTCCTGTGTGTTGTTCGGTTCCGGAATGGATGGCCCTATGTGGGCGTTCCCGCCGCGCGCGCCAAGCCTTTTCCGATCCTGTGCAGGAAGGGGTTGCCGAAGCCAAAAGCCGGTGCTAGAGGCCGCCGCCTTGCCCCGGCCCGCGTAGTTTCTTCGCGGTGCCGATTCGACGCCAGAGCGGGCGTAGCTCAGGGGTAGAGCACAACCTTGCCAAGGTTGGGGTCGAGGGTTCGAATCCCTTCGCCCGCTCCAGCGATCCGGTGTTCCGGCGACGCTGCGCATCGATGGCATGATCCTGTTTCCGCTGCATCTCCCGGAAATTGTGCGTCGTTGCTGATCGACGCGGGATTCAGGCTGTGCGGCGGTGATATTCGCCATCGCTATCGGACAATTGTCGTGCGATAGCAGGCTCATGGACCCGGCCAACAAGGAAAGCGTCGTTCGCGGTACGTTGATCGTGCTGCTTCTCGTCGGCATCGCGCTGCTGCTGGTGCAGCTTTCGGGGGTGTTGCTGCTGATCTTTGCCTCGGTGCTGATCGCAGTGCTGATCCGGGCGGCGGCGATCCCGTTTCGCAAGCTCAAAATTCACGAAACCCTTTCCGTGCTGCTGGGGCTGGTCAGCATCATTGCGCTGCTCTGGTTCTTCGGCTGGATGTTCGGCACGCAACTGGGCGATGAATTCCGCAGCCTGACGGCACGGTTGCCCGATGCAGTGCGATCGGCCGAACAATGGGTTTCCCAACAGCCCTGGGGCAAGGATCTTGAGCTTTCCAGCCTGACCAGCGCGCTGCCCAATCTGCAATCGCTCGCCGGTGGCGCCTTCAGCTTCGCTTTCGGTGCGATGGGCGCATTGACCAATCTGGTGCTCGTGCTGATCGCCGCCATCTATCTGGCGCTGCAACCCGGCGTCTATGTCCGGGGGATCGAGCATCTCTTTCCCAAGGCGCAGGGCGAACAGGTAACGCGCGCGCTTTCCGCCAGCGGTACGGCGTTGCAACGCTATCTGCTGGGTCAGCTGTTCACGATGACCTTTGTCGGCACGCTGGTCGCGGTGGGGCTTACCATTGTCGGCGTGCCGTCGGCGGCGGCGCTGGGTCTGATCGTCGGGCTGGCCAATTTCGTTCCGATGATCGGGCCGCTGGTCGGCGCGGTGCCGGGCGTGCTGCTCGCCTTCGGCCATGGACCGGAAACTGCGCTGGCGGCGGCGATCGTCTATCTCGTCGCACAGCAGCTGGAGGGCAATGTCCTCACCCCGATCGTTCAGCGCTGGGCGGTATCGATCCCGCCTGCGCTGCTGCTCTTCGCGCTGGCGGGGCTGGGTGCGCTGTTCGGGTTTGTCGGCGTGGTGGTCGCCGCGCCGCTCGCCGTGGTACTCTATACTTTGGTGACGATGCTCTGGACACGCGACACGCTCGGCCATGACGTCGGCGTGCCGGGTCAGCCGGGCAATGGCTGATATCCGGATCGGTATCGGCGGCTGGACCTATGAACCGTGGCGCGGGACATTCTATCCCGATGGCCTCGTCCAGAAGCGCGAGCTCGAATATGCCAGCCGCGCGGTTACCGCGATCGAGATCAACGGCACCTATTATTCGAGCTTCAAGCCGCAGAGTTTCGCCACCTGGGCGGACACCGCGCCGGCGGGATTTGTCTATGCGGTAAAGGCGTCGCGATACTGCACCAACCGCAAAAAACTTGCCGAGGCTGACGCGTCCGTCGACAAGTTTCTGGGCCAGGGCCTGGTCGAACTGGGCGACAAGCTGGGCCCCATCCTGTGGCAATTCATGGCGACCAAGAAGTTCGAAGCCGATGATTTTGCAGCGTTCCTCGACCTGTTATCCGACACGCGCGACGGCGTGCGGCTGCGCCATGCGGTACAGGTCCGGCACGAGAGTTTTCACGTCCCCGAATTCGTGGCGATGCTGCGCGAACGCAATGTCGCGGCGGTATATGCCGATTCGGCCGAATATCCGGCGATGGCCGATGTGACGGCGGATTTCGTCTATGCCCGGCTCGAAAATGCGCAGGAAGAAGAAGCGCAGGGCTATTCCCCCGACGCGCTCGACCGATGGGCGAAAACCGCGCAGCAATGGGCAGCGGGCGGGCAGCCCGAGGGCCTGCCCTATGTTACCGACGAACCGGCAAAAACCGTTCCACGTGAAACCTTTATCTTCATGATCAATGGCGCCAAGGTTCGCGCCCCCGCCGCTGCGCAGGCGCTGATCGCGCGCCTCGACGCCTAGGCGATCGAGAGGATTTCGACCGATTCGGGCCGGCCGCCGAAATCGACCAGCTCGCCCGCCATCGCACCCATTACCGCGCGTGCCAGTGGCGCAGTGAAGGCAAGCAATTCGGCGGCGGGATCTGCTTCGTCATGCCCGACAATGCGGAAACGCTGCGTCTTGCCGTCACGTTTTACCGTTACCAGCGACCCGATCCCGGCTTCGTCGGGTTGCGGCGGCGGTGCGATTTGCGCGGTGGCATGCTGAGTCGCCCAATAGCGATGGCCGCGCGCCAGTTTCTTGCGGGCATCCGCATCGGGTTCGGCGGCGATCGCCGCTTTCAGCGCGGCTTCCTTCGCAGCGATCAGCGCAAGCCCGCGTTCGGTGACCAGATTGGGGCCGACCGGGATCGGAAGCTCGAATTCGGGTTCCTTATGCTCGTCATCGCCTTCGCGGCGAAAGGCGACGCTCATGACACGCTCCGAGCGCCGACGGGCTGGACAGCGACGCGGGCGAGAATGGGCAGGGAAGAAACCGGATGCATCGCTGCGGTATAGCGCAAAGCGCAGGCGCGCGGAAATCGCGGCGATGCGGCCACGGGGGCCATGCCCCGTGGCCGCATGCTGTTTTTTTAAAAGCGGAATCCTACGCCCGCAGCAACCTGGCGGCGCTGCAGGTTGATGTCGTAGAACTTGCCATAATCGGCATAGCTCGCTTCGACCATCGCATAGACATGCGGGCCGACATCGAAGGTGGCGCCGATGGCCCCCTGAACGCCGCTCTTGCTTTCCGACGCGCTGAAGCCGGGAACCGAGCCTTCCATCTCGATGCTGGCATAGCCGACCTTGAGGAAAAGCTGCGAACCCTTGCCGACTGCGAAGCCGACGCGGCCGCCTGCGCTCAGATTGCCTTTTTCGCTCAGGCAGACGCCACCGTCGCACAGTTCGACGCTCGAAAATTCGTAATTCACATACGGGCCGACCGAAAAGTCGCCGGCATCGAAATCGACACCCAGTTCGCCGCCATAGGAAACGGCGCTGCCGATCTTGTACACGTCGCCATCACCGCTGACGGTCGGCGTTTCATATCCGATGCGCGCTTCGCCGCGGAAGCTGATCCCGCCACGAGCGTCATCCTGCGCCTGCGCCGTGAACGGGACGCAGGACACCAGGGCGGCCGCAGCCGCCAACATCTTCAAGTTCATCTATTCCCCCAAATAAACCGCCGAGCGGCGGCGCGGCTTCTTTAGGGCTGGCCAAGTAATTGTCTAGCGAAAACTACAGGGCTACTGCAGAAATAGGCCGGCATATGCATAATCATGCAGCATCTATCTGAAAAACTGTATTTTCAGGTGCGCCGCCTTACCCATAATCGTTGCTGCATAGTCAGGCGCCGGGCGGCTTTCGAACCGGCCTGGGGATTTCGTAGATCACATGCGGCTTCATCTCGCCTGCCATCAGCCGCATATGGATGCCCTCGCGCAATATGCCGCCGATCTTCTCCATTGCCCTGCGCGAACGGATATTGGTTTCGCCGACTGTAAACACCGCCGTTCCCACGAACCGATGGATATGGTCGAGCATCAGCGACTTTATCTGTGCGTTATAGCCGCGGCCCCAATGGCTGCGCGCCAGATAGGTCCAGCCGATTTCGATCTCGTCCGCCTCCGGCTCCCAATTATCAAAGCGACTCGATCCGATCACCGCGCTGGTCGCGCGATCGATGATGGTCAGCGCGCCGCCACTGGCGATCCCGGCATCGAAATAGGCACGGAACACCGGTTCCTGCCAGCGGTCATGCGCGGGATGCACTTCCCAGACCAGCGGGTCGGACGCCACTGCGAACAGCGCATCCCAATCCTCGGCGGTGCTTGGGCGCAGCAGCACCAGCGAACCTTCCAGCGTCGGCTGCCGGTCGGGCTCGTTCAAAACGCCGCAATGCCGGTAATCGCCCGCCCCAGAATCAGGCCATGGACGTCGTGCGTGCCTTCATAGGTGTTGACCGTTTCCAGGTTGATCGCGTGGCGCATCACATGGAATTCTGCCGAAATGCCGTTCCCGCCATGCATGTCGCGCGCGACGCGGGCGATGTCGAGCGCCTTGCCGCAATTGTTGCGCTTCAGGATCGAGATCGTCTCGGGCGACAGCGTGCCCTCGTCGAACATGCGCCCCGCGCGCAGGCATCCCTGCAGCGCCAGCGCGATTTCGGTCTGCATATTGGCGAGTTTCAATTGCACCAGCTGGTTGGCGGCGAGTGGTTTGCCGAACTGCGCGCGGTCGAGCGTATATTGCCGCGCCTGCCGCATGCACGCTTCGGCCGCGCCCATGCTGCCCCAGGCAATGCCATAACGCGCCCGGTTAAGGCATCCGAACGGCCCCTTCAGCCCCTGAACTTCGGGCAACAGCGCGTCTTCGCCGACTTCGACATCGTCCATGACGATTTCGCCCGTGATGCTCGCGCGCAGGCTCAGCTTGCCTTCGATCTTGGGTGCCGAAAGCCCCTTCATCCCCTTTTCAAGAACGAAGCCCTTGATCCCGCCGCCATGTGCGTCCGATTTCGCCCAGACGACGAACACGTCGGCGATCGGCGAATTGGTGATCCACATCTTGGCGCCGTTGAGGCGATATCCGCCGTCGATCTTTTCCGCGCGCGTACGCATGCTGCCGGGATCGGAGCCTGCATCGGGTTCGGTCAGGCCGAAACAGCCGACCCATTCGCCGCTTGCCAGCTTGGGCAGATATTTCGTCTTCTGCGCCTCGGTGCCATAGGCATGGATCGGATGCATGACGAGCGAGCTCTGCACGCTCATCGCCGAACGATAGCCCGAATCGACGGCTTCCACTTCGCGCGCGATCAGCCCATAGGAGACATAGCCGAGCTCCGCGCCGCCATATTGCGCGGGAATCGTCGCGCCGAGCAGGCCCAGCGCGCCCATTTCCGACATGATCTCGCGATCGAACCGCTCTTCCAGAAATGCCGATGTCACGCGCGGCAACAGCTTTTCCTGCGCATAGCCATGCGCGGTATCGCGCACCATCCGCTCTTCGTCGCTGAGCTGCGCGTCGAGCGCGAACGGATCCTGCCAGTCGAACCGGCCCATCTCTGCCATCGGCTATCCTCTATTGTCTCGTTTCTGTCTGAATCGGTGTGGCGGGTGCGCCGGGACCCTGCATCGCGGCAAGCTCGATCTCGCTCAACGCGCGCCGCGCCGCGATATAGCGTTTCGCCGCACTCACCCAGTTTTCCGCATAATCGATGCCGGGCATGTGCGAAACCTCGGCCAGCGCCGCTTCGACCTGGCCGGCGTCGATCATGCGCCGCGCGCGCGTCAGCCGGTCGGCCGGGCGCGGGCTGGGCGACGTTTCCTGACGCAGCACCAGCAAGTCGCCGGTCAGTCTGCGAAACCGGCTGAGCGGCCCTTCGCCGGGCGCGCCGGCGGCCAGTCGCGGCGCGATCGTGTCGAGCGCCAGCCGTAGATCCTCAAGCGTAACCGGCTCGTTGGCGGCGCGCAGGATCGTCGCCACGGCATCGGGGTGGCTGCTGCCGAATCGCGCCCGCAACGGCTCTTCGATCGCTCCGATCGGCAGACCGCGATCGAGAATCCTGCGCGTGGCAAAGGCAATCAACAATCCCTCGGCGCGCGCGGCATAGGCACCGGCAACACGCGAATCGTTGTCGACGGCGGTCAGCCGCCCCTCGATCGTGTCGAGCCGCGTTGCCAGCGCCTGTTCGCGCGCGTTGAGCGTCGCCAGATCGGTTCCGGGCGGCAGTTCGGGCGGCGGGGCGGAAGCTGCCGTTTCATTCCCCGGCTCGGCCGACGCTTCCACCGCTGTCGCGGCACCGTTCGGCCACAGCGATCCGCCGTTCAGCTTTACCAGCCCGGCAAATGCCGCGATCCCGCCCAGGAAAGCCAGCACGGCGATCAACAGCGTCGTCCCCAACGGGGAGAGGCCGCGGGCAGGGGCCAGTACGGAGGGCTCTTCGCGGCTCATGACGTCCTTATCCTCGCGCGACGACAGCCGGTCAATCGGCGAGCGTGCAAGCAGTTTCGATGAGCGACGCGTCAGTCGGCGCATCGGCGATGGCGACTCGCGCCCAACCGCTGCCCGCCGCTTCCCCGGCGGCTGCGGAAATCGCCGCGAGCGCCACGTTGGTTCGTGCTTCTTCGATGATTTCGGCGAGCCGTTGCGCCGCGCGCGGCGAATGGACCAGCGCGACGCTGTTTATCAATTGCACTGCCATGTCCGACGTGATCGGCAGCGGATCGCTGGCATAGACGGTTGCGATTCGCGCAACGATGCCGCCCTCCGTCATGCGCCGGTTGCGCCCGGCAAGGTGCAGCGCCTGCCGAAATCCGCGCCGCTCCCCCTCTGCGATCAAGGCTGCGGCGTCGTCGGTGCCGGTAACGGCGACTGCAAACCCGGCCGCGCGCGCCGCACCGGCGGTCGCGCTGCCCACGGCCAGCACCGGCAGATGTTTCAGCGCCTCGGCGCCGGGGCCCGCATGGCGGACGCCATTGGCGCTGGTAAAGACCAGGCAATCGAAGCGCTCGGTATCGCGTATTTCCCACGCCATCGACCGCGTTTCGAACAACGGCATGCGGATCGCGCGGCGGCCCAGCGCCGCGATCCGCTCCGCCGTGGCGGCATTGCCCGGCTCGGGGCGCAGCACCGCGAGCGGGCGACTCATGCCGCGAACAGCTGGCGGACGCTTTCCGGGGCGCGCTCGAGAAGATCGGCGGCGATCGTGCGGGGAAGCTCGGGATCGTCGGGCGCGCCGGCTTCCTGGGCATGGACGTGCGCCGATCCGTCTTCGGACAGCAATTCGGCGCGCAGCGTCAGGATCGCACCTTCCAGCGTCGCCAGCGCGCCGACCGGCGAATGGCAATCGGCGCGCAGCGCGGCGAGCAGCCCGCGCTCGGCCATGACACAGGCATGCGTCATCGGATGATCGATCGCGGCGATCCGCGCATGTGCATCGCGATCGTCGGCGCGCACCTCGATCCCGACGGCGCCTTGCGAGGGTGCGGGCAGCATCGTTTCGACCGGAATCGGCGTCCCGATGTCATGACGCCCCAGCCGTTCGAGCCCGGCCGCGGCGAGCAAGGTCGCATCGGCTTCGCCCGCCGCCAGCTTGGCGAGCCGCGTATCGACATTGCCGCGAAACAATATGGTTTGCAGATCGGGGCGCAGTTTCTTCAGCTGCGCCGCACGGCGCGGCGAGCTGGTTCCCACGACAGCGCCCTGTTTCAGCGCATCGACCGAATCGGCCCCGACGATCCGGTCGCGGACATCGGCGCGCGACAGCATCGCCGCGATCGTCACCCATTCGGGCCGCACCGTTTCGACATCCTTCATCGAATGGACCGAACAATCGATATCGCCCTGGTGCAAAGCGCGATCGAGTTCCTTGGTCCACAGCGCCTTGCCGCCGATTTCGGCGAGCGCGCGGTCCTGAACCCGGTCTCCGGTCGTGCGGATCGGGACGATTTCGACATGGGCCGGCGTCCAGTCATGCGCCGCGATCAGCGCGTCGCGCACCATATTGGCCTGAACAAGCGCGAGTGGCGAACCGCGCGTACCGATACGAAAGGGTTTGGGCATCGCGGCTTGTGCTAGCGCCGCGCGCCTCTAGATGGAAGCGATGGGTTTGATTCTCGGCCTCGAATCGAGTTGCGACGAAACAGCGGCGGCGCTGATCACGTCGGATCGGCAGATATTGGCGCATCAGCTGGCGCGACAGGATGACCGGCATCGCCCCTATGGCGGGGTGGTGCCCGAAATCGCGGCGCGCGCGCATGTCGAAATGCTGGGGCCGCTGGTCGCGCAGGCGCTGGAGGAAGCCAATGTCGCGCTTTGCGATGTCGATGCCATTGCCGCGACTGCCGGGCCGGGGCTGATCGGCGGCGTCATGGTCGGGCTGGTAACCGGCAAGGCGCTGGCGCTGGCCAGCGGAAAGCCGCTGGTCGCGGTCAATCATCTGGAGGGGCATGCGCTGTCGCCGCGCCTTGCCGATCCCGACCTTCGCTTTCCCTATCTGCTGCTGCTCGTTTCGGGCGGCCATTGCCAGTTGCTGCTGGTCGAAGGCGTCGGTGCCTATCGCCGGCTGGCGACCACGATCGACGATGCGGCGGGTGAAGCGTTCGACAAGACTGCCAAGCTGCTCGGGCTCGGCTTCCCCGGCGGGCCGGCAGTCGAGCGCGCTGCCGAAACGGGCGATCCGCGCGCCGTTCCCCTGCCCCGCCCGCTGGTCGGATCGGGCGAGCCGCATTTCTCGTTCGCGGGGCTCAAGAGCGCCGTGGCGCGGATCACCGATCGCTATGCGAAGGAAGATATCGCTGCGTCGTTTCAGCAGGCGGTGGTCGATTGCCTGATCGATCGCACGCGGATCGCGCTCGGCAAGGCGCCGGACGCAACCGCGCTGGTGGTCGCCGGTGGTGTGGCGGCGAACAAGGCAGTGCGCGGTGCGTTGGAAACATTGGCAGCCGAGCAGGGCAAGCGTTTCGTCGCGCCGCCGCTCTGGCTGTGCACCGACAATGCGGCGATGATCGGCTGGGCAGGCGCAGAGCGCTTTGCCGCCGGGCTTACCGACCCGCTCGATACGCCGGCACGCGCACGCTGGCCGCTCGATCCCAATGCAGAAAAAGTGCGCGGCGCGGGAGTGAAGGCATGACGATCGGCGTAATCGGGGGCGGTGCCTGGGGCACGGCGCTGGCGCAGGCGATGGCGGGCAATGGCAGCGAGGTCCGCCTGTGGGTGCGCGAAACCGACGTCATGGCGGCAATCAACGAAACGCACCGCAATCCCGACTATCTGCCGGGCGTTGCGCTGTCCGAGAACATCACCGCGACCGACGATCTCGCCTGGGTCGCGGAGGTTTCCCCGGTACTGGTGGTGACCCCGGCGCAACATATGCGCAGCGTGCTTTCGGACATGCCGGCAAAGGGGCAGGCATTGATCCTGTGCTCGAAGGGGATCGAGGCCGGCAGCCACAAATTCCTCCACCATGTCGCTGCCGAAAGCGTGGCCGATTCGCCGATTGCCGTGCTGTCCGGGCCGACTTTCGCGCATGAAGTGGCGCAGGGGCTGCCCACCGCCGTGACGCTGGCGGCGGAGAATATGGAGCTGGCGCAGCAATTGGCGGGCGTGATCGCCCGCCCGGCGCTGCGTCCCTATGTGTCGTCCGACGTCGTGGGAGCAGAGATTGGCGGTGCGGTGAAGAACGTGCTCGCCATTGCATGCGGCGTCGTGGACGGTGCCGGTCTCGGTCAGAATGCGCGTGCTGCGTTGATCGCGCGCGGCTTTGCCGAAATGACCCGCTATGGCCTGGCGCGCGGCGCGCGTGCCGAAACGCTGGCGGGGCTTTCCGGGCTGGGCGATCTGGTCCTCACCTGTTCGTCGACCAGTTCGCGGAACTTTTCGCTCGGGGTCGGCCTTGGCCGCGGCGGCAGTGCGGCGGCGCTGATGGCCGACCGCAAGACCGTGGCCGAAGGCGCCTTCACGGCTCCGGTACTGCGCCAGTCGGCTGAGGCGGCAGGTGTCGATATGCCGGTGACGCAAGCGGTCTGCGCGCTGCTCGACGGCGCCGATGTGCGCGAGGTGATCGACGGGCTGCTCAATCGCCCGCTGCGCGAAGAAGGCGTATGAAGCGCTGGGCGGCGCTGCTGCGCGGGGTCAATGTCGGCGGGCGCAAGCTCGCCATGGCGGATCTTCGCGCGATGCTGACCGGCATGGGATTTGCCGATGTCGCCACGCTGCTGGCTTCGGGCAATGCAACCTTCGCCGCCGATGCGCCTGATGCCGCCAAGCTCGAAGCCGCGCTGGAGGCGGAATCGGCGAAAATACTGGGCCTGACCGCCGAATATCTGGTGCGCGACGCCGCCGAAATCGCTGACGTCATGGCCGCCAATCCCTTTCCCGATGTGGCCAAGACGCGGCCGAACCAGCTGATCGTCCTGTTTCATCGCGACCCGTTCGACACCATGCTGCTCGACACGCTGGCAGCACGCTATGACGGGCCGGAACGGCTCAGGGCGGTCGGGCGCGAGCTCTATATCGACTTTCCCGACGGTCAGGGCCGCTCGAACCTCGTCCCCGAAATGACGAAGTGCAAATTCCCCAGGGTCGCGACCGGGCGCAACTGGAACACGATCGGGAAAGTTGCCGCGCAAATCGGAATTTGACCGCGCCGGTCAGAAATCTACCGCGACGCCCTTTTTCTCCCAGTCGCCATAGCGGGTGGGGTCCAGCCGGTCGGGACGTTCGCTGCCGCGACGTTCGGGTGTCGCATCGGGTTCGGGCAGCGGCGGGCTTTCGGACAGATGGGCCGGCGGCTTCACATGGTCGGGGCGCTTGCCCATGGCGGGGTCTCCGGCGAATTGATTTACGGGCACTCGCGCCCCAAATTGGATGGTCAAGGAGTAGCGTCAAGTGAACACGCTTAAAACGACCATGTTGCTCGCGGCGCTGACCGCGCTGTTTCTCGCGCTGGGCTTCACGCTCGGCGGACGTGCGGGTGCGATGATCGCGCTGATGATCGCGGTCGGAATGAACTTTTTCACCTATTGGAACGCCGACAAGATCGTCCTGCGGATGCACCATGCGCGCGAAGTGGATGACGCGAGCGCGCCCGAATTCGTCGGCATCGTTCGCGCCCTGGCGCGGCGCGCCAATCTGCCGATGCCGCGCGTCTATCTGGTCGATGAACCGCATCCCAATGCCTTTGCCACCGGGCGCGACCCGCAACATGCCGCGGTTGCCGCGACGACGGGCCTGCTTCAGATGCTCGACCGCGAGGAAATTGCCGCAGTGATGGCGCATGAGCTGGGCCATGTCCGCAATCGCGACACGCTGATCATGACGATGGTGGCGACGATCGCCGGGGCGATTTCGATGCTGGCCAATTTCGGCCTGTTCTTTCGCGGGTCGGACGGGCGCGGCGCCGGGCTTGCCGGATTGCTCGCCGTGCTGGTCGCGCCGTTCGCCGCGATGATCGTCCAGCTGGCGATCAGCCGCACCCGCGAATATGGCGCCGATCGTGCAAGCGCCGAAATCAGCGGAAATCCGCGTGCGCTCGCCTCTGCACTCGCCAAACTGGCGCAGGGCGCGCAGCGCATCCCCAATCCGGTCGCCCAGCGCATGCCGGCCGCATCGCAGCTCTATATCGTTCCCGGCCTGTCGCGCGGCGACAGCCTTTTTTCGACGCACCCCGATACCGGCAATCGCATTGCCGAGCTTGAGCGGATGGCGGGCGAAATGGGCGTCCCCGAACTGCGCACCCAACGCCGTTCCGACGGGGCCTGGCCCGCGCGGCCCAATGTCGCGCCGCGCGCGTCGGTGCCGCGCACCGGCCGCAGCCGTCGGGTCGCCCGACCCGCGTCGCGCAGCGCGCTCGATCCGTTGCGCCGCGACTGATCTTGGCCCGTCCCGCACCCAAACGCCGGCCGGTGTCGTCGGCCGATGCGCCCGGCGTTCCCGCGCGCCGCGCGGCATTGCGCCTGCTCGATGCCGTGCTTCGACGTGGCCTGGCGCTCGAATCCGCGCTCGATGGCGCCGCCCAGGGACTGCCCCCCGCCGACCGGGGGCTCGCCCATGCGATCGCCGCCGAAGTGTTGCGGCGGCTTTCCGATCTCGACACGCTGATCGACAGCGCGACAGCGCGCCCGCTGCCGCATGATGCCAAGGCGCGCTTCGTGCTGCGCATCGCACTGGCCCAGGCGTTCGGGCTGGGTACGCCTCACCATGCTGCGATCGCGACCGTCCTGCCGCTTGTCGATGGCGGCCCGCGCAAGCTGGTCCATGGCGTATTCGGCACGCTGATGCGGCAGAATGCGGCGTTGCCGGAAATCCCTGCGCTGCCGCCCGGCTTGGCGACGCGCTGGCGTAAAAGCTGGGGCGCGCCGATGGTCGAGGCTGCGGCGCGGGCCATTGCCGCCCCGCCGCCGCTCGACTTGCGCCTGCGGGATGCCGACGACACTGCCTCGCTGGCGGAGGCATTGCAGGCACAATCGCTGATGCCGGGTCATTTGCGGTTGCCCGCCGGGGCTTCGGTGCCCGACCTTCCCGGCTTCGCCGAGGGTCGCTGGTGGGTTCAGGACCTGGCCGCATCCCTGCCCGCGCAGTTGTTGGGAAGCGGTGGCGGGCGCGCCCTCGATCTCTGCGCCGCGCCGGGGGGCAAGACGTTGCAACTGGCGGCGGCGGGGTGGGATGTGACCGCGCTCGACATTTCCGAAAGTCGTCTGGCGCGACTTTCCGACAATCTCGCGCGCACCGCCCTTTCGGCTGAAATCGTCGTTGCCGATGCGCTGCAATGGGAGCCGGAAACGCCGTTCGACGCGATCCTGCTCGATGCGCCATGCAGCGCGACCGGCATTTTCCGCCGCCATCCCGACGTACTTTATCGCGCCCGCTCCGCGATTATCGCCGAAACGGCCGAGCTTCAGGCGAAGCTATTGGCACGCGCGAGCGGCTGGCTCCGGCCAGGTGGACGGATCGTCTATGCGACATGTTCGCTCGAACCCGCCGAGGGAGAGTCGCAGGTCGCGGCGTTTCTGAAAGCGCATCCCGATTTCGCGATCGATCCGGTACAGGCCGGCGAGGCCCCGCCCGAAATCGCGCCCGATCCCGCCGGATGGCTGCGCACGCTGCCGACGATGTTTGCGGACAAAGGTGCGCTCGACGGCTTCTTCATGGCGCGCTTCGTGCGCGCGAACTGAAAAACGCGAATCGCGCATATTGCGGCGAGTCGCGCGCGTGCTAAGGGTCCGCCATGCACGCTGTCCGTATTGCGCCGTCGATCCTCTCCGCCGACTTCTCCCGGCTGGGCGAAGAAGTGCGCGCCATTGATGCCGCCGGGGCCGACTGGATCCATGTCGATGTGATGGACGGTCATTTCGTGCCCAACATCACGATCGGGCCCGCCGTGATCAAGGCGCTGCGCCCGCACACCGCAAAGCCGTTCGACGTGCATCTGATGATCGCGCCGGTCGATCCGCTGCTCAGGGAATTTGCCGATGCGGGCGCCGACACGCTGTCGGTCCATCCCGAAGCCGGCCCGCACCTCCATCGCACGCTGCAGACGATCAAGGGGCTGGGCAAGCGCGCGGGCGTGGTGCTCAATCCCGCCACCCCGGTCGAAATCGTCGATCCGGTGCTCGACATGGTCGACCTGATTCTGGTGATGAGCGTCAATCCCGGCTTCGGCGGACAGAAGTTCATCGAAAGCCAGCTCGATAAGATCGCGGCATTGCGCAAGCGGATCGATGCCAGCGGGCGCGATATCGATCTGGAAGTCGATGGCGGCATTGATCGCGAGACCGCGCCGCGCGCGATTGCGGCGGGCGCCGATGCGCTGGTTGCCGGAACCGCCAGCTTTCGCGGCGGGCCCGATTGCTATGCCGATAATATCGCGGCGTTGAGGGGCGTGTGACGCAGGAACCGCCGCTCAAGCCCGCCTCCGACAGCATCGACGAAGGCAAAAGGCTGATTCGTCTGGGCGGCGATCGCGGGCTGTCGCTCGCGGAGCGGATTTCCGAGCGGTTCCAGCGCATGGCGTGGCGCACGCCGTTTCACGCGATGCGGTTGCGCGGGCGCCATCCGCTCAAGCTGATTGCGGTTGCCGACGATCCGTTCCTGGGCGACCCCGCAAGCGGCAATGCGATGCTCGACGGGCGCCTTTCCTTTCGGGGTGAGGAGCGCGAGCTTGCCGAGCTCGATTTCACCCGGCCCGACTGGTCGCGCAACTTCTCCGATTATCTGCACAGCTTTGCCTGGCTGCGCGATCTTTCGACAGTCGCGACGCGTGCGCGCGGGGCGCCGATCGCCGAGGCGCTGATGCGCATGTGGCTCGATGCCCATGCCGACAAGGTCGCCGATCCGGCCTGGCGCGCCGATCTCTGGGGGCGGCGCATCCTGTTCTGGACCGCGCATGCCCCGCTGATCCTGTCTTCGACCGATCTCGTCTATCGATCGAGCGTCCTGCATGCGCTGGCGCGGGGCGCGCGCCATCTCGATCGTTCGGCGGATCGGGTGCAGGTGGGGGCGCCGCGCATCGCGGCCTGGTGCGGCGTGCTGGTCGCGGGCCTGATGATCCCCGGCGGCGATCCGCGCCGTTCGTTCGGCGAAGCCGGCTTGCAGCGCGCATTGTCGCAATCGGTGTTCGACGATGGCGGCATCGTCACGCGCTCTCCCGCGGGACAGGTCGATGCAATCCGCCTGCTGACGATGTTGTGCGAAAGCTATGCCGCGCGCCGCATCGATCCGCCCGAATTCGTCGGCGTGGCGCTCAACCGCATGGTGGGTGCGCTGCTCGGCATCTGTCACCGCGACAATGGCCTGTCGAGCTGGCAGGGATCGGGCCCGATGACCGGTGAAGCGATCGCGCAGCTGGTCGAAGCGACCGGCGTGCGTACCCGTCCGCTCAAACAGGCGCGCGACTGGGGCTATCAGCGGCTGGCCGCGCAAAAGACCGTGCTGATCATCGACGCCGCGCCGCCGCCCGTGGCGCGGCTGGTCGAGGGGGGCTGCGCCTCCACGCTCGCGTTCGAACTCTCCGATGATGGCGAGCGGATCGTCGTCAATTGCGGCGGCGCGCGCGCGACCAATGTCTCGGTACCGCTCGCGCTCAGCGAAGGGCTGCGCACCACGGCGGCGCATTCGACACTGGTCGTCGGCGACAGCAATTCGACAGCGATTCACGCCGACGGCACGCTGGGTCGCGGCGTCGGCGAAGTTGAGCTTGCGCGACAGGAAACCGAAACCAGCAGCCGGATCGAAGCCAGCCATGACGGTTATGTCCGCCGTTTCGGCCTGACCCATCGTCGCCAGATCGTGATGGCGTCGGACGGACGCGATATTCGCGGCGAAGACAGCCTGCTCCCTGCCGACAAGCGCAAGCGCAAGAAGCCGACGCTGTTCGCGATCCGCTTTCATCTGGCGCCGCATGTCGAAATTTCCCCCACCGCCGATGGTCAGGCGGCGATCCTGCGGCTGCCCGGCGGAGCAATGTGGCAGTTTCGCTGTCGCGGGGGCACGTTGGCAGTCGAAGACAGTATCTGGATCGACGCGCGCGGGCGCCCGGTGCCGACCGAGCAGCTGGTGATTGGCGGCGAGGCGATTGCCGGCGGCACGAGCATCAGCTGGGTGTTTCACCGCGCGCGCTGAAAACGCGGTTATTTTTTGAGACAATCGCCGCGATTCAGCGCTTGGAGCCATGCTGCGATGCGATAGGCTCGGCGTTCCGGCAAATAACGGGGTCACCGCAGTGGAGGAAGCCGACATCGTCGTGATCGGCGCGGGCTCCGGCGGGTGCGCCGCTGCCGGGCGGCTGAGCGAGGACGGGCGACGTCATGTCGTGCTGATCGAAGCGGGCGGCCGCAACATGGGGTTGCGCACGCGCATGCCGGGCATGCTGGTGCGCGGCGATCCGGCAAGCAACTGGGCGTTCGAAACCGTTCCGCAGCCGGGTCTGGGCGGTCGGCGCGGGTATCAGCCGCGCGGCAAGGGGCTGGGCGGGTCGAGCGCGATCAACGCGATGCTCTATCTGCGCGGCCATCCCGAAGATTATGAAGGCTGGGCGGCGCTGGGGTGCCCGGGCTGGGGGTGGGCGGATGTGCTGCCCTGGTTCCGTGCGAGCGAGGCCAATGTCCGCGGCGGCGATGCCTGGCACGGCGATGCCGGTCCGCTATGCGTGGCGGACCAGCAATTCGGCCATCCGGGTTCGCAGGCGTTCATCAATGCCGCTGTGTCGCTCGGCGTACCGCTGAACCGCGATTTCAACGGGCCGGTTCAGGACGGGGTGGGCTGGTTTCAGGTTACGCAGCGGCGCGGCGAGCGCTGGAGCGCGGCGCGTGCCTATCTGGCAAAGCGGCGCGACAATCTCGAGATTCTCACCGAGGCACTGACGGAACGCATCCTGTTCGATGGCGGGCGCATCTGGGGCGTTGCCTATCGCCGCGACGGCGAACGCCGGGTCATTCGCGCACGCCATGCCGTGATACTCGCGGCGGGTGCGTTTCAGACGCCCCAATTGCTGATGCTTTCCGGTATCGGCCCCGGCGCGCATCTCCAGCAACAGGGGCTGGCGGTGCAGGTCGACCGGGCAGAGGTGGGCGCGAACCTCCAGGATCATGTCGATTATGTCGCCTCCTTTGCCGTGCCCGGTCATCGCTTCCTCGGGCAATCCTTGCGGGGAAAGCTGCGGTTCGCCGCTTCGGCGTTGCGCTGGATGGTGCGGCGCACGGGCGGCATGACGACGCCCTATGCCGAATCCGGGGCGTTTCTGCGCACCGATCCGCGTTCGCGCGTGCCCGATGTGCAGCTGCATTTCCTGCCCGCGATCGTCGAGGATCATGGCCGCGCGGCAGTGACGGCGCATGGCTATTCGTGCCACGCGGCGGTGCTGCGTCCCGCAAGCCGGGGCATGGTGCGGCTCGCCGCGCTCGATGCCGGAGCTGCGCCGCGTATCGACCCGCAATTCCTTACCGATCCGCGCGACATGACGACGCTCAAGCGCGGGATCCGGACAATGTATCACATCCTCGGTGCCGAACCGCTTGCCCGATACCGCCCGCGCGACCGGCATCCTCTCGACTTCGGGGACGAGGCCGGGTTCGAACGCGCGATCCGCGCCCGCGCCGACACCATCTATCATCCCGTGGGAACCGCGCGGATGGGATCGGACGATGCCGCAGTGTGCGATCCGTGCCTGCGCGTTCGGGGGGTGGCGGGTCTCTATATCGCCGATGCTTCGGTGATGCCGCGCATCGTCGGCGGCAACACCAATGCTCCGACGATCATGATCGGCGAACGTTGCGCCGATTTCGTCGCCCGGGATCTGGCCGCGACATAAAAAGCGGGCCGATAGCGATGCTACCGGCCCAGTCATTCCGCAGGAGGAACTTGGTGAGAAGCGGGGCCGGCCGGCCCCGCTCCGTTATCTTCAGTTATAGGCGCGTTCGCCGTGTTCGCCGATGTCGAGACCTTCATGCTCGACTTCTTCGGAGACCCGGCCGCCGGTGAGTGCCTTGGCAACGATCATCGCGATGAAGGTGCCGACCGCAGCCCACACGATGGTGGTCCCGACTGCCAATGCCTGGACGCCGACCTGCGCGCCGAGCGCAAGGTCACCGCCCGGTCCGCCGAACATCGCATCGTGGAAGACGCCGGTGCCGATCGCGCCGATGATGCCGCCCACGCCGTGGATGCCGAACGCATCGAGCGAGTCGTCATAACCGAGCGCCGGCTTCACCTTGGAAACGAAGAAGTAGCAGATGATCGATGCGATCGCGCCGAGGACGATTGCCCCGAACGGACCGACATTGCCGGCTGCCGGGGTGACCGCGACCAGGCCGGCGATGATGCCCGAGCACCAGCCCAGCGCCGAGCCCTTGTGACCCATGACACGTTCGGTCAGCATCCAGAACAGACCTGCCGACGCAGTGGCGACGAAGGTGTTGATCATCGCGAGACCGGCAGTGCCGTCTGCCTCGAGTTCCGAACCGGCGTTGAAGCCGAACCAGCCCACCCAGAGCAGGCCGGTGCCGACCATGGTCAGCGTCAGGCTGTGCGGCGGCATCGGCTCATTGGGATAGCCCTTGCGCTTGCCGAGCATCAGTGCGGCGACAAGTGCCGAAACGCCGGCGTTGATGTGCACCACGGTGCCGCCCGCGAAGTCGAGAGCGCCCATATCAAGGAAGACGCCGTCCGTACCCCAGACCATATGGGCAACCGGGAAATAGACGATCGTCAGCCAGACGAGCGCGAAGACCATCATTGCCGAGAATTTGAAACGCTCGACCAGTGCGCCCAGAACCAGCGCGATGGTGATCGCCGCGAAGGTCATCTGGAAGCTGATGAAGACATATTCCGAAATGACTTCATCGGAGAAGGTCGCTGCCGTCGAATCAGACGTCACGCCCGCCAGAAACACCTTGCTGAAACCGGCGATATAGCCTTCTGCGCCAGCAATGGTGTTGTCACCAAATGCGAGCGAATAGCCGTAGATCACCCAGATCAGCATCGCGAAACACGCGACGGCGCCGATCTGCGTCATCGTCGACAACATGTTCTTCGAACGGGTGAGGCCGCCGTAGAACAGTGCGAGCCCCGGGACGATCATCATCAGCACGAGGACAGTCGAGGTCATCATCCAGGCATTATTGCCGGGATTGGGAACGGCAGGTGCAGCTTCCGCCGCCTCCTGCGCCCATGCGGGCATCGCTGCGAACAGCGAAAGGCCGGCAGCGCCGGCCAGTTTCAAAGCATTTCTCATGGAAGAACCCCCCTTCATGATCAGAGCGCCGTCTCGTCGGTCTCGCCCGTGCGGATGCGAACCGCCTGGCCGATGTCGAGGACGAAGATCTTGCCGTCACCGATGGCACCGGTGTTGGCGGCGGACTTGATGGCTTCCACGGCTCCGGCAACCAGATCCGCCGGACAGGCGATCTCGAGCTTGATCTTGGGAACCATGTTGGTGCTGTATTCGGCACCGCGATAGATTTCGGTCTGGCCCTTCTGGCGGCCGAACCCCTTGACCTCGGTAACGGTCATTCCGGTAACGCCGACTCCGGTCAGCGCTTCGCGAACATCGTCAAGCTTGAATGGCTTGATGATGGCTATGATCAATTTCATTCCATCCCCCTAGCTTTGCTTTCAGCCGGGGGACTCTCAGCAAAGGCCGTGCCAGAGATGGAATCGCGCGATTCCAAGCGCCTCGGGCGCAATGAAATGTTACGGATGCGTTAAATATTGTGCAGTTGCGAAGGGCTGCTTAAAAATCAGGCAGGCTGCGAAGCATGGCGCGGGCAGCTTCGACATCGTCTTCATCGACCATTACCCGCACCGGGATCAGGAATGCGCTGCCATCGGCAATGCTCGCTTCGCCGTCGAACGCGACGGCGGCAATCCCTTCGGATTCGAGCCGTCCCACCAGGATATGCGCTTCGAACCGATCGAAGCGCCCGATCTCCGCCAGCGCCATCAGCCGTTCGCCACCGTGGGCGGCGTGGTGGGGACGCGCACCGGAAGGCCGTCGATACTCTGCGTGCGCCCGGCCCATTTGGTCAGCCGTTCCTCGTCGGTCGCTTTGGCGTGATATTTGGTCAGCGTGTCGCGCTCGCGCTCCAGCGTCATGTGCGGCACGCCCCATCCGCAGCTGGTCTGAACGCTTTCCACTGCCATATCGAATATCTGGCGCGTACCGGGCAGCCGGGTAAAATGCGGTGCGATTTCTGGCCAGCCATCGTCCTGCGGCAGCACCGACAATGCCCGGCCATAGAGGCGCAGGATCAGCGCAGGGTTTTCAAAGGCGCAGAACATCACCGTGATTCGCCCGTCGACCGCCAGATGCGCGTTGGTTTCATTCCCCGATCCGCCGACATCCAGCCAGCCGACGCGATTGGGCCCCAGCACGCGAAAACAATCCATCCCCTTGGGGCTCAGGTTGATCCGCCCGGTATCGGCGGCCGTCGCAACGAAGAAGACCGGCTGTTTCGCGATGAAACCGGCATGGCCATCTCCAATCGCATCAAAGAAATCCGCCACTCGGTCTCTCCCCTCGTCACTTCGCGCCGCGCGCACCCCGTTCCGCCAGCCGCGCGACCAATGCCATGCGGTCGTCCGGCGCGATCGCAAAGGCGCTTTCGATGATCGCCACGGCCTCGTCCGCGCTTTCTACGGCGCGCCGCTCGATCCGACCATCGCGATAATAGGCCGAAAACATGCCGTCGCGCAGTGCGACGCGGTGATCGTCGAATACCCGCGCGCAGGACAGCCCCTGTGTGAAACGCGAATCGGGATGAGTCGACACCCACCAATTGGCCGCGTCGAAATCGATCGCGTGATGATGGCTGAGGTCGAACAGACAGGTGTCGCGCCATACCCCGGCGATTTCGATCTGCTGCCGCCAGTTTTCGCCCTCCCGAAGAAAGCGGAATCGCTCGAACGGGGTTTGCTGTGCGTGATCGGGGGTCAGGTCGAGTACGCCGGTAAGCGATGTCCCGCCAAAGCCGACATCGACGATCACCGGCCCCTCGGCGAGCGTGACGAGCAGCATCATGTGTGAGCGCGGCGTGATGCTGCCTGCCGGCATGCCCCACAAAACCCGCGCGGCAAGCGGGCGGACAGTATAGCCGATGGCGCGCAACATCCCTTCGAACAAAGGGTTCTGCTCGAAGCAAAAGCCGCCCCGGCGGCGCGTCACCAGCTTGTCGAACCGTGCTTCCTGTGTCGCGGCGGCGGGAATTCCCATGAGGGGATCGAGATTTTCGAACGGGATGGCGCGCGCATGCGCCAGCACCAGCGCGGCAAGCGTTTCGCGATCGGCGTGCAGCGGGCGGTCCAGTCCGATCCGCGCGCAATAGGCCGAAAGCTCGGCCTTGCCATAGTTCACGCCGCCGTGCCGCCTACCGTCAGGCCCGACACCAGCAGGGTCGGCTGGCCAACGCCCGCGGGCACGCTCTGCCCGCCCTTGCCGCACATGCCGACGCCTTCGTCCAGCGCGAAGTCGTTGCCGATGCCGGTCACTTTGGTCAGCACGGTCGGCCCGTCGCCGATCAGTGTCGCGCCCTTGATCGGCGCGCCCAGCTTGCCGTCCTCGATGCGATACGCCTCGGTACAGGAAAAGACGAACTTGCCCGACACGATATCGACCTGGCCGCCGCCGAAGCTCTTGGCATAGATTCCCTTTTTGACGCGCGAGCGCAGTTCGAGCGGATCGTCACTGCCCGCACGCATGAAGGTGTTGGTCATGCGCGGCATCGGCGCATGTTCGAAACTCTCGCGCCGGCCGTTTCCGGTGGGCGCGACGCCCATCAGCCGCGCATTGAGCCGATCCTGGATATAGCCTTTCAGGA
The DNA here is from genome assembly GCF_003171655.1 of Stakelama portus. Taxonomy (GTDB): domain Bacteria; phylum Pseudomonadota; class Alphaproteobacteria; order Sphingomonadales; family Sphingomonadaceae; genus Sphingomonas; species Sphingomonas portus. The sequence continues at coordinate 301,530 of NZ_QFZL01000003.1, forward strand.
TGCCGTCCTCGATCAGTATATTTTCCTGCGTCGGCGTGCCTTCGTCATCGATGCTCAGCGACCCGCGCCGCTCGCCGATCGAACCGTCATCGACCACGGTAACGCCGGGCGCTGCGACGCGCTCGCCGATCCGGCCCGAAAAGGCGCTGGTGCCCTTGCGGTTGAAATCGCCCTCCAGGCCATGGCCCACCGCTTCATGGAGCAGCACGCCGCACCAGCCGGGGCCGAGCAGTACCGGCATTTCGCCTGCCGGCGCATCGACCGCTTCCAGATTGGTCAGCGCCTGCGCCAGCGCCTCGTCGATCGCGCGGTTCCAGGTGGCCGGTTCGAACAGGCGCGCATAAAGCGTGCGTCCGCCGGTGCCGAAGCTGCCGGTTTCACGCCGGCCGTTCGATTCGACGACGATCGACACGTTGAGCCGTACCAGCGGCCGGACATCGGTCGCTACGAATCCATCGGGGCGTATGATCTCCACGACGCCCCACTGGCCGGTCAGGCTGACCGACACCTGCGCCACGCGCGGATCGCGCGCACGCGCTGCGGCATCGATCGTCTGGCAAAGATTCACCTTGTCGGCGAAGGGGACCAGGTCGAGCGGATCGGCATCGGTATAGAGATGCCGGTTGTTGTGCCGGGGCGGCGGCGCCTTGGCGCCCTTGCGCGGATCGATCAGCGTCATCGTTTCCGCCGCGCGCCGGATTGCCGGCGCGCTCAGTTCATTGGCATGGGCGAATGCCGTGGTCTCGCCCGAAACCGCGCGCAGGCCGAACCCCGATTGCGTGTCATAGCTTGCGGTCTTCAAGCGTCCGTCGTCGAATCCGAACGCTTCGGACCGGCGATATTGCAGGTAAAGCTCGCCATCCTCGGCGCCCGAAAGCGCATCGGCGGTCAGGCGCAAAGCTTCGTCCGGGTCGAGGCTGCCGCGATAGAGGAAGCTGCGGGGGTCGGTAGGAGGAGTCATGCCAACGCATATAGGCATGCGACCGCGCCGGCGAAATGGCCTGTGGTGCGGCGCGCTCAGTCGTCTTCGGGCAGGCGATATGCGAGGTCGTAAAAATGCCCGTCCTCGCGCACGTCGATCGTCAGCGTGCCGGTGATCCCGGCAAGCGCACCGGTGCCGCTGTCGGGTGCGATGACGACGCTCAATTCGCTTTCGCCCGAAGCCGCCATGGTCCCGCGATGCAGCAGCATGAAGCCGCCCGCGCGGCCATCGACACTGCCGTTGAACTGATCGATCGCGACATAGGCGGCGCTGTGTCCCGGCGCGGGCGTGCCTGCGGACAGCATCGTGCCCGTCGCAGTGCCGATCAGGCCGCCGCTGAACTGCTTGCTGAGCGCCATCCGGCTGGTCGCGACGCCGCCCTCGGGCGCTTCGGCCTGCGCCTCAGGCGTGATCGTGACTTCGAAAGTACCGGTAGCGTGATGCACATCGCTCTCCTGTGCCTGCGCCGGCGCCGAAGCCATCACCAGCGCGGCAGCGAACGACGCGGCAACCAGCTTCAGATGCTGGCGCCCGACGCGATATCGGGCAGGTCGCTCTGGTCGGCGCCGTCCGCCGGACCGCCGATCAGCACGAAGCGCCGGTCGCAATAGCCGCAATCGACATAGCCATGCTCGTCGATTTCCAGGAAGATGCGCGGATGGCCGAGCGCGGCGGGAATGCCGTCATGCGCGCCGTCGCAGGATACCCGGCGGGTTTCGACACGCGTGATCTGGGGCGGAGCAATCATGATGCGACTGCCGGTAGCAAAGCCGATTGCTTCCGGCAATCTCCCATTCGCGCGCGTTGCCTCACATGCCCTGAAGAATCGCGCCCAGATCCTTCAGCTCGCCCGCACATTGCTGGGCGATGTCGGGAAACTGGCTTCTGTCCATCGTCGATTCGGTGGTGCGCAGCTCTGCAATCGCGCCGTCGCGACCGAGCCGGCCGATCAGCTTGCCGACGAAATACATGACGCCGGCCTGAAAGGCGGGCTGCTGCGCTTCGGGCACGACTTGCGCGAGTGCAACCAGCGCGACCGTGCAGCGCGCGTCGGCGTCCGGCTCGCCGGTGTCCTGCTGCGCGAAAGCCGCCGGTGTCGCGCCGATCGCCATGGACGCCGCCGCGATTCCCAGCATCATGCGTTGAAATCGCGAAATCGTCATGGCTGCGTTCCCTTCGAATCTGCCCGTTGCGCCACCCTGTATCGCGATTTGGCGAAACACAATCGGCCATTTGCTTGCCAAAGCGGCGCGGCAGGGGCATTCGGCGGGCATGAGCGATGCGGCGATTTCGATCCAGAACCTTTGCAAAACCTATGAAGGGGGCAAGCGGGCGCTCGACGGCGTCAGCTTCGATGTCCCGCGCGGCCAGATTTTCGGGCTGCTCGGCCCCAATGGCGCAGGCAAATCGACACTGATCAATATCCTCGCCGGGCTGGTCAACAAATCGGAAGGATCGGCGTCGATCTGGGGCTTCGACATCGATCGCAATCCCCGCAACGCCAAGGTGTCGATCGGGATCGTCAATCAGGAGATCACCTTTGATCCCTTTTTCACGCCCGCCGAAACGCTGGAGATCCAGGCAGGCCTTTATGGCGTTCCCAAAGCGCGGCGCCTGACGATGGAACTGCTCCGCGCAGTGCATCTGGAAGACAAGGCCAACGCCTATTCGCGCACGCTGTCGGGCGGCATGAAACGGCGGCTGATGGTCGCCAAGGCGATGGTGCATTCGCCGCCGGTGCTGGTGCTCGACGAACCGACCGCAGGCGTCGATGTCGAGCTTCGCCAGCAACTCTGGGCCTATGTCCGCGAACTCCATGCGCGCGGCGTCACGGTGGTGCTGACGACGCATTATCTGGAAGAGGCCGAAGAGCTGTGCGATCGCATCGCGATCATCAATCAGGGCACGCTGATCGCCAACGAACCGACGCGCGAGCTGATCGGGATGACCCAGGAAAAAGTGGTCGAAGTAACGGTCGATCGCGATATCGCCGCACCGCCCGAAAACCGCTGTTTCCAGAAGATCGAAGTGACCGGCGAGCGGATGCTGACCATCACCTATCGCAAGGATCAGGCAAATGCCGGCGACGTGCTGGGTGCGGTACAGGCAGACGGATATGGCATCGTCGATGTTTCGACGCGTGAGGCCGATCTGGAGGATGTGTTCCTCAACCTGACCCGCGCCGCCAACGCCGCCTGACGACCCGGCGCAATCAGCGTTCGCCGTCGGGCTTGCGATGCCAGTCGATGCTTTCGGGCAGTTTCAGTCCGATCACATGCGCCTCATTCTTGCGAAATTCGATCAGCCATTCGGGCGCGCCCGATAGCCACATTTCGCTGTCGATATCGGTCAGCATTTCGGCGTGACGCGCAAATTCGGCGCGGGTCAGCGCGATGATCGGTGCCAGCCCGTTGCCCGGAACCACATGGATGCGCGCATCCTCCGCCAGCGTTTCCAATATCGCACCGGCAAAGGCAGCGCGTTCGTCATATGCGACATATTCGCTGGCGGCGGCAGGCACATCATCCCAGCGCAAGTGAAACGCGCCTGCAGGGACCAGCCCGCCGATCCAGTCGAACCGTGGCACCGTGTCGCGATACAGGAGTTCGAACACTGCGCCCTGCGCCGTCAGCTTTTCATCGACGCCCCAAAGCGCGCGGCGCTGCTGCTCGCGGTCGTTCCGCCGCTGCATCGCCGCGCGGCGCGCCTCCAGTTCGCGGCGGCGCGCGTCATCCATCGCCGGTCAGCGCGCAAAGCGGGCGAAAAACGCCCACATCGCTTCATTGTCGGCGACCCATTCATGACCGCGCCCCTTGACCATGCGGCCGATCACCGTCGCATCGTCGCGGCAGCCATCATAATAATAGTCCACCGACACATCGCCTTCGGGCAGATAGGCGAGCGGATGGGTGCAGCCGTTGAGTTCCGCCCAGCGCCCCAGCGCGGTCAGCATCGAATATTGCCAATATCCCGCGCCACCGCCCTGCGGCGGGTTGGTATTGTCCCTGTCCCCGGCAAAGGCGAAAACCGGCATCGGGTGATCGGGAGTACAGGTCGCCGGATCGGGCCGCTGCGGATCGGATGCGAGCGGATTTCCCGAACGCAGCCCGACCACCGGCGCGATCGCCGCGAACCGGTCCGACGCGACACAGCCGAGCCATGACGTCATCCGCCCGCCGCCCGAAAGGCCGGTGGCATAAACGCGGCTGTCATCGACGCATCCCTGCGCCGCAAGAAAATCGATCGCATCGGTCAGATAGGCGACGTCATCGGGATCGTTTTCGGTCGGGATATCCCCCGTCACCGTCGGCACGCCGGGGATATTCCAGACAAAGCCATTGCCTGCCGGAATGCCCGCATCGGGCGCGGCAAGGATGAAGCCATGCGCATCGGATGTTTGCGCAAGGTGCGAATCCGCCAGCATCGCCGCTCCGGTCGCGGTGCTGCCATGCAACAGGAAGACGAGCGGCGCACGCGGCGACACGCCCTGCGGCACATGGATCAGCATCGACCGACCGGTATCGCCGATCGCCACGCGCTGCGTCGTTCCGGCTTCGAGCGAACAGCTGGCAAAGGCTGGCGCGGCCATGGCGGCGATTGCCCATGCTGCCCCGATCGCCATCCGGCGAAGCCAAGAAGAACCGATCATGCTGTCAACGCTCCCAACCATCTGCCGTGCGCTATTATCGTCGGAGCGGCAACGGGCCAATGCCGAAACGCGCCGGGCCTGTGGCTGTCCGGTGCGCCGGGCGCGTCGTCACGGCTTGTAACCGGTCTGCGAAACGCCTTTATACGTTGGCGAAATAGGGAGTTTCTCTTGGCCGACACCACGCATGTTTCGGATGTCCTGATCATCGGTTCGGGCGCCGCCGGGCTTACCGCCGCCTTGAACCTTGCCGAACATCACAAGGTGACCGTGCTCGCCAAGGGCAAGCTCAACGAAGGCTCGACGGCCTGGGCGCAGGGCGGGATCGCCGCAGTGCTCGAACCGGGCGACACATTCGAAAGCCATATCGAGGATACGATGATCGCCGGCGCGGGGCTCAACAACCGCGAAACGGTCGAGATGGTCGTCGAAAACGCGCCCGTCGCGATCGAGCGGCTGGCAAAGCTCGGCGTGCCGTTCAACACCGACGGCAACACGCTGCATCTGACGCGCGAAGGCGGGCACAGCCATCGCCGCATCGTCCATGTCGATGACGCCACCGGCTGGGCAGTGCAGGAGGCGCTGCTCCGCGCCGCGCATGCCCATCCCAATATCACGCTCGTCCCCGACCAGGTGGTGATCGACCTTGCCACCAGCCGGCACGAGGAACGCTATTCGGGCGCGGGCACGGTCTGGGGCGTCTATGCCTATGACAAGGAAGCCGGGCATGTCCGCCTGTTCACTGCGCGCGCCACCGTGCTGGCGACCGGCGGGGCGGGGCGGACCTATCTGTTCAGCACCGCGCCGCGTGGTGCGACCGGCGACGGCATCGCTATGGCGTGGCGCGCGGGATGCCGCATCTCGAACATGGAGATGATGCAGTTCCACCCGACCTGCCTCTATAATCTCGAGGTCAAGAATTTCCTGATTACCGAGGCGGTTCGCGGCGAGGGCGGGCATTTGCTGTTGCCCCCCGATGCAGGCGACGAAGCCGGATATCGCTTCATGCCCGATGTCGACGCGCGTGCAGAGCTTGCACCGCGCGACATCGTCGCCCGCGCGATCGACCATGAAATCAAGCGGCTCGGCCTCGACTATGTCCATCTGGATATCAGTCACAAGGGGCCGGAATTCGTGAAGCACCACTTCCCGACGATCCATGCCCGGCTGCTCGACCTTGGCATCGATATGACGCGCGAGCCGATTCCCGTCGTCCCGGCGCAACATTATACCTGTGGCGGGGTGGTGGTGGATCGCCATGGACGCACCGATCTGCCCAATCTCTATGCCGCGGGCGAAGTGACGCAATCGGGGCTGCATGGGGCCAATCGTCTGGCGTCGAACAGCCTGCTCGAATGTTTCGTGTTCGGCGAAGCGGCGGCGAACCATATCACCGCCAACTGGGGCGATTTCGCCCCGCCGCCGGCGATCCGCCCGTGGGACGAAAGCCGCGTGGCGGATTCGGACGAGGAAGTCGTCATCAAGCAGAACTGGACCGAGATCCGCCGCTTCATGTGGAATTATGTCGGCATCGTGCGGACGACCAAGCGGCTCGAACGCGCCGCCCACCGCATCAAGATGCTCGGCGACGAAATCGCCGATTATTACGGCCATTTCCGCGTCACGCCCGACCTGATCGAGCTGCGCAACCTGCATCAGGCGGCCGATTTGATCGTGAAGAGCGCGCTCCACCGGCATGAGAGCCGGGGGCTGCACTATACGCTCGATTATCCCGAAACGCTGGATGTCGCAGTGGATACGGTGCTGGTGCCGTGAGGCCGGCCGAGCATTTGATATGGGTCGGCGACGGTCCCTTGCTCGAATATTATCACGGACATTTCGATGCGGTCTTTGTCGCGCTGCACCCCTTCGTCTCGATAGAAGGAATGCATCCGCTCGCTTGTGAAATCGGCAGCAGTGTCGTTGAGCGATCGGAGATGCCCGAAAACATTAATCTCATCGAATACGCCGACCAATTGGGACGCGAACGGGCAGCAACAGCGAAGTTCGATTGGACCAAAACGGTCGAAGCAATGAAGCGAGATGGTGTAACGATATTATGGAAAGAACTGGCTCGAAACGTCGGATTCGACGATCTTCGGGTCGTGGATCAGGCGCTCCGCACCAATATCCGTGGACTTCGCAAAGACCTTGAGAATCTAGCCGCGTGCGAGCGGCTGGTGGCTCATTGCATGGCAGACGGCATATTTCTTCCAACCGCCAGTGAGTTTCAGCCGGTGATGCAGCAAGGACTCGCTGAACTCTTTGCACGAACGGGTGCAGAAGCCGTGATGATGGGCGATGAGTTCGGTGATGAAACAAACCTTGGCCCATCGGCCTCGCTTACAGACTCACGCCCTTGGCGGTTCGGCTTGGAAGGTATGCCGAAATGGCCATTAAGGCGACTATACCACCCAGACGAATCGCTGCTGGCAGTAGTTCCTTGGGATCATTTTCTCACGGTATTGGCGATGACGAACGAACGGAAAGAGCAAGTCCGGCCAGAAACTTTGTTCGAAGGATTTTGGGTGGACTCGGAGACGACGATAGACTGGTTTCTCGACGCTGCGCGACCAGTGGTGGGCCCGGAGTAATTTGCCCTCACCCCTCCGCCGATTTCCCAAGCACCAGCACCGCCACCGCCAGCAGCGTCACTGCGCCGAACAGCGCCACGCGCCACCAGCGGGTCGGCTTGGCGTCGATGATCTCCACCGCGCAGGCCGTGACCGACTGGATGCCGTAATAGAGCACGAACGCCTTCGACGCCCACACGATCACGCCGAAGATGCTGGTCGACCAGACGATCGCGATCGATGCCCCCGCGCAGATGACATAGGCGAACGATATCGGCACGCGCTTGAGCGCGCCGTGGAGTAACCCGCTCGCGCCGTTCATATCCGCCACCGCTGCGGACAGCTGGCTGGTCAGCGCCGCACCGATCACGAAGATCGGGATGAAGGTGCCGACCGGGCGGAGCAGGTCGATGATGTGGGTCTCGCCTCCCTTGGACGGCAGCTGGCCGTCGAGCCATGGCGTCAGCAGTGCGATGAAGACGATATAGATGACAAAGGCAATCAGCTGCGCATTGCGCATCGTCTTCACCCGCGTTTCGCGGTCATAGCTCGCGCCCAGATAGCGCGAGGTTTCGAACCCCTGTACCAGGATGATCAGCCCGAGCAGGATCTGCACGGCCTCGAACCCATGGACATTGGCGGTCTTTTCGAACGGCAAGGTCCCCGCGAACAGATCGGCGCCGTCGGTATAGAAGAGCGCGGCGATCACCCCGCCGATCAGCGCCAGCTTGATCCCCACCGCGCCCAGCTCGACATGCTCCAGCCAGCGCAGCCCGCCGAACAGCCCCAGCACGCCCAGCGTACCGATGATCGCCGTGGTGACGAGGCGGCCGATATCGGGATTGACGATCCCCAGCCCCTTGAGCGCAAACGCCGAAAGCAGGTCGAGATAATAGGCGACCGACACGAAATAGGCGAAGGCCAGCGCCAGACTCGCCGCCCAGTCGAGCCAGTCGATCGCGTTCGATACCTGATCGACCAGCATCGGTTCGGCGCGGCGGATATTCTCGCGGATCGCCATGCCGAAAATCCATGAGACGAGGCACAGTCCCGCCATGCCGAGGAACGCCCAATGCCCCGCGGCATGGCCGAGAATCGGCCCGGCGACGAGGAACCCCGACCCGATGATCGATGCCAGCGGCGTCACCGTCGCGCGCCAGATGTCGGAGCGCAGCAGCTTCGGATTGAGCGTCACCGCGGCGAACCCCAGCGCCGCCACGGCCATGATGATATTGGCGATCACGGGTTCGCATCCTCGGGCTTGGCGAGCAGGTCGAGTTTGCGGATCAGCCAGGGCATGGTCAGCCCTTGCACGAAGATCGAGAAAGCGACCACCGCAAAGGCAACGGTAATGATCGTCTCGCGTTCGGGCACGTTCATCGGCAGCGCCAGTGCCAGGGCGAGCGCCAGCGCGCCGCGCAACCCGCCCCAGAACAGGACATGCTTGTATTTCCACGGCACGCGCAGTCTGGTCCGCGCAAAGGATGCCATCACCGGATAGACGGCGACTGCCCGTCCGATCAGCGACAACAGCGTTGCGAGTGCCGCCGCCTCGATCACTTCCAATATGTGCATTTCGACTTCACGCCCGCCGATCAGGATGAAGATCAGCGAATTGGCGAGAAACGCGACATATTCCCAATGGTTGAGCACGGCAGGGCGGCCATCGTCCGAAATCGACCCCAGAAAGCCGAAATTGCCGACGATGAGGCCCGCCGTCAGCGTCGCCAGCACGCCCGAAAAATGGAAATGCTCGGCCAGCAGGAAGCTGCCATAGGCGATCAACATGGTCAGCGTGACTTCGATCAGCCGGTCCCGGGTCCGCCCGGCGATCAGGATCAGCGGCAGCGCCACCACCGCCCCCGCCGCGATGCCGCCGACTACGGTTTCGACCAGCTTGAGCGAGATCGCCGCCGGTCCCGCCGCGCCACCGGCGGCGATGGTGACCAGGATGGCAAAGGCGACTGCGGCGACGCCGTCGTTGAGCAGGCTTTCCGATTCGACCAGCAGGTGCAGCCGCTTTTCGACATGCATCGCCTTGAACGCCGCGATCACCGAAACCGGGTCGGTCGCTGCGATCAGCACCCCGAACAACGCCGCGCCGATCCAGCTCCACCCGGCAAACCAGTGCATGCCGATCGCGACGACCCCGGCGGCGAGCACGACGCCGAGCGTCACCAGCGCGAACAGCAACGGCAATTCGCGGCGAAACGGCTTCCACGGGATCTGGATCGCGGCTTCGAACACCAAAGGCGGCAGGAACACGAAGAAGATCAGCTCGGGCGTCAGCGGCAGTGCGATGCCCAGCGGCAGCAGCGCCAGTATAATCCCGGCGGTGACAAGCCCCACGCTATAGGGCAATTTCAGCCGATGCGTGGCGATCGCGACCAGCGACGCAACGAACAGCAACAGGCCCAAAGTGGTTATGTCGAACGCTTCCATATTCGTTCCTTATTCACCGTTCGTCGCTATGGCATGCATTTTCGTCGCAACAACCGCCAGGACCGCTTGTTGCGAGGGGCCAATTTGCGCCATGATTTGAATGGGCAAGGGGCAGTGCCACAGTGATTGAGTTGGATAAGTTCACGGTCGCTCAACGCGCGATGACCATCGCGGGACTCGCTCCCGCGATGCTGGTCGGCTGTGCGGTACATCAATCGCCGACGGCGGCGGGCTATGTGCCCGTACCCGAATATGCGGTGCGGATGCCCGTGCCGACGCCTTCTCCCGTCCCCACTCCCACGCCGCCGCCGCCGCCCGAAGCACCCGCCGGACTGTTGTCGACGATCACTGCGCTCGAAAGCCAGTTCGACGGCATTGTCGGCATTGCCGTCACCAGCGTCGATGAAGGCTGGAGCGTCGCCGCCAATGGCGAACGCCGCATGCCGCAGCAGAGCGTCAGCAAGCTGTGGGTGGCGATGACCGTACTCGATTATCGCGATCAGGGCCGGCTGTCGCTCGACGATCCCTATACGGTGACAAAGGCCGATCTGACGGTGTTTCACCAGCCGGTCGCGACGCTGATCGGCGAGAACGGCTATCCGACGACGATCCGCGAATTGCTCCGCCGCGCGCTGACCAACAGCGACAATACCTGCAACGACATCCTGCTTCGCTATGTCGGCGGGCCGGATTCGGTCCGCGACTTCATCAGCCGCAAGGGGCTGGGCGCGATCCGTTTCGGCCCGGGCGAGCGGCTGCTTCAGGCGGGCACCGCCGGGCTCGAATGGCGGCAGGAATATTCGATCGGCCGCGCCTTTTATCAGGCGCGCGCCGCACTCCCCGGCGCGGTCCGGCTTGCTGCGTTCAACAATTACATCGCCGATCCGCCCGATGGCGCGACGGCGACCGCGATCGCCCAGGCACTGGCGCGGCTGAAGCGCGGCGACCTGCTCTCGGCCGATTCGACCAGCTGGCTGCTCGCGACGATGGAAAGCTCGCATACCGGGCGCCAGCGGCTGCGCGGCGCGGTGCCGGCGGGCTGGTCGTTCGGGCACAAGACCGGGACGGGCCAGGATTTCTCGGGCCGCACGGCGGGCTATAACGATGTCGGCATCCTCACTGCACCGGACGGCAAAAGCTATACGATCGCGGTGCTGATCGGCGATACCTCGCGCACCATCCCGCAGCGGCAGGAACTGATGCAGGCGGTGGTCGCCTCGGTGGTCGCCAACCACCGCTAGGCCGCGATGGCGGCCCGGTTCGGGCTGTCTGCACGTTCCTGTCGCCTGTCGCCCGATCGCCTGCTAAGCCCGGTCGGCAATGCCACATCTCTATCTTGTCGACGGCTCCGGCTATATCTTTCGCGCCTATCATCGGCTGCCTCCGCTCACCAATGTCCATGGCGAGCCGGTGGGTGCGGTCTATGGCTATACCACCATGTTGTGGAAGCTTGCCGATACGCTGAACAAGGCGGACGGGCCGACGCATATGGCGGTCGTGCTCGACAAATCGAGCCACACCTTCCGCAACGAGATGTACGATCAGTACAAGGCGCATCGCCCGCCCCCGCCCGAGGATCTGGTCCCGCAATTCCCGATGATTCGCGATGCGACGCGCGCGTTCAGCCTGCCGTGCATCGAAGAACAGGGCTGGGAAGCGGACGATCTGATCGCCAGCTATGCCAAGGCAGCGCTGGCACAAGGGTGGGAAGTCACCATCGTCAGTTCCGACAAGGATCTGATGCAGCTGATCGAACCCGGGCTCGACATGCTCGACACGATGAACAGCCGCCGGCTCGACCGCGAACATGTCATCGAAAAGTTCGGCGTGCCCCCGGAAAAACTGGGCGAAGTGCTCGCGCTGATGGGCGACAGCGTCGATAACGTCCCCGGCGTGCCGGGGATCGGGCCGAAACGCGCCGCCGATCTGATCAACGAATATGGCGATGTCGAAAGCGTGCTCGCCGCCGCGCCGGACATGAAAAAGTCCAAGATGCGCGACAATCTGATCGAACATGCCGAAATGGCGCGGCTGTCGCGCAAGCTGGTCGAACTGGCGCGCGACGTGCCGCTGCCCGACCCGCTTGAGGAATTCGCGCTCAAGGGCATTCCCGAACCGCCGCTGCGTGCGTTTCTAGAGCATCATGGGTTCAAGTCGCTGCTCAACCGCCTGTCGAGCGTGGCCGACGCGCCGATGGCCGAGGACGCGGCGCCACCGCCCGAAACGCCCGAAGACCCGCCCTGCGACCATGACGGCTATGAAACATTGGTCGACGAAACCGCGCTCGACCGCTGGATCATCGCCGCCCGGCATCAGGGATGGGTGGCGATCGACACGGAAACGAGCGCGCTCGATGCGATGCAGGCCGATCTGGTCGGCATCAGCATGGCGCTGCACCCCAATCTCGCTTGCTATATCCCGGTCGGCCATGGTGGCAGCGACATGTTCGCCGAAAAGCCGCAACAGCTCGATCGCGCCACCGTCATCGAAAAGCTCAAGCCGCTGCTGGAGGACCCTGCGGTCCTCAAGATCGGCCATAATCTCAAATATGACCTGATCGTCCTTGCGCGGCAGGGGATCGACGTCGCTCCCTATGACGACACGATCGTGATGAGCTTCGATCTCGACGCGGGCAAACATGGCCATGGCATGGACGAGCTTGCCGCCACGCATCTGTCGCACAGCTGCATCGCGTTCAAGGATGTGGTCGGCACCGGCAAGAAACAGCTCGGTTTCCACGAAGTCGATCTCAAGGCCGCGACACGCTACGCTGCCGAGGATGCCGACGTCACACTGCGGCTGTGGCGCAAGTTCAAGCAGCGTCTGCCTTATGAGGAAGTGACGCGCGTCTATGAAATGGTCGATCGCCCGCTCGTCGCGGTGCTTTCGGGCATGGAGCGCGAGGGCGTCAAGGTCGATGCCGAGGCGCTGTCGCGCCTCTCGACCGAATTCGCGCATCAGATGGCCGATCTGGAAGCCCGGATTCACGAACTGGCGGGCGCCAAATTCACCATCGGCAGCCCCAAACAGCTCGGCGACATATTGTTCGAACAATTGGGGCTGAAGGGCGGACGCAAGGGCAAGTCGGGCGTCTATTCGACCGACGTCAACGAACTGGAACGGATCGCCGCCGACAAGGACCAGCCAAAGGGCGCGGAAATCGCGCGAATGGTGCTCGACTGGCGCCAGCTTTCGAAGCTGAAGTCGACCTATACCGACGCGCTGCAGGCGCAGATCAATCCGCAGACGGGGCGCGTCCACACCAGCTACAGTATTTCGGGCGCGCAGACCGGGCGGCTCTCCTCGACCGACCCGAATTTGCAGAATATTCCGATCCGCACCGAAACCGGCCGCCAGATCCGCGATGCGTTCGTCGCCGAACCTGGCAATGTCATCCTGTCGGCGGACTATTCGCAGATCGAATTGCGGCTCGCCGCGCATATCGCCGATGTGCCGCAGCTGCGCGAAGCGTTCGAACGCGGCGACGACATCCACAACATGACCGCGCAGGAACTGTTCGGCGAGGTCAATCGCGATACGCGCGGCCGCGCCAAGACGATCAACTTCGCGATCCTCTATGGCATTTCGCGCTGGGGTCTGGCCGGGCGGCTCGATGTGACGCCCGATGAGGCACAGGCGATGATCGACCGCTATTTCGAGCGATTCCCCGGCATCAACCGCTATATCGCCGACACGCTTACCTTCGCCAAGGAACATGGGTTCACGCACACCCTGTTCGGCCGCAAGACCCATTTCCCGCGGATCAAGGCGCCCAATCAGAATGAACGCGCGGGCAGCGAGCGTGCCGCGATCAACGCACCGATTCAGGGGACCTGCGCCGATATCATCAAGCGCGCGATGGTGCGGATGGGCCCGGCGCTACGGCAAGCGGGCTTGCCCAATGTGCGTATGTTGCTGCAGGTTCACGACGAATTGGTGTTCGAGCTGCCGGAGGGGGATGTGGAGGCTGCGAAACCCGTCATCGAGCGCGTCATGGCAACCGCGGCGGAACCCGCCATCACGCTCAGCGTGCCGCTCGGCGTGGAAATCGGCACCGGCCCCAGCTGGGGTGCCGCGCATTGATTCGTATCGTTTTTGCGGCCTGCGTCGCGTTGCTGGCGCTGGCGGCGCCCGCTGCGGCGCAGGATGACCCGTCGGCTTCCTCCTTTGTCCGCGCGGAAATCGAAGCGATGGAGACGCCGGCGCTGGCGCAAATGCTGTTGCCCGACCATGCCGGCGACGTGGTGGGGTCGCTGGTCGAGCCTGAAGATACCGGCCTGCGCGTCAGCCTCACCGGCGCGCCGCTCCCCACCGGGGAACGCGGCCTCTGCGCTGCCATGCGGTGGGAGGTGTCGCTGGTTCCGGTCGACGACGATACCGACGCGCAATTGCGCGTCATCGCGCGAACCGCCACGCGCTATTTTCGGGTGGTCGATCCCGAAGCCGATGCCTGCAATGGTCTGTCGCCGCTGATTTCCGCCGATGGCGCCGGTTATTTCACGGTCGCGATCGGCGAAAATGACGATCCCTCTGCCGCCCAGGTCATGCGTGCGCTGGGCGCGCTTGCCGCCGCACAGACCCGGCTGGTGCAGGGCGTGAGCAGCGATATGGTGACGGTCGATTGCCTCGACCAGACCTCGCGACCGATTGCGGGGTGGTGCGATGCCGCGCGCACGGGGATTGCCGCGCTGCCGCTTTCCCAGCTTTGGGGCCTTGGGCTCAAGCGGTGCGGGGATGGCGTCCGCTGGTGCCTCAACCCGGTCTATACGCTCGCGCGTCAGCGTGGCGGCATGATGGTATATGCCTGGATCGCCTATTATCTGACCGGCTCCGATCCGATCGAAGGCGATACGGGCTGGAACCTCGCCAGCGTCAGCATCGCGAGAACCACCCTTGGCGACTGACGCTTCCGCCACCGCCGAAACCGGCTCCTCCGAAGATATCGCGACGCTTGCCAAGGGCGGGCGGACGAACATTCTCGGCTTTGTCCTGCGGCTGGCGGCGCGGCTGCCCTTTCTGTTCATCGCGGGGCGCGCCTATGGTCCCGAAATCGTCGGGCGGTTCGCGATCGCGGTGCTCGTCATCGAACTGTTCGCGCTCGTCGCCACGCTGGGGTTGAAGCGCGGTCTGGCGCAGGCGCTGGCGCATACCGATCGCCCGCATACCCATGTCGTGTGGGATGCGATGGTGGTCGCGCTGCTCGCGTCGATCGCGGCCAGCGCGCTGCTCTGGTTCGTGCCGCAGATCATGTTTCCCAACAGCGCGGTGCAGGGGCTGGAACGCTATGTCGCGCTGGTCGTCATCGCGGTTGCATGGTCCGATGTGTCGCTGGCCGCGCTTGCCTATCGCCACAATATCAAGGCGTCGGTCACGGCGCGCGCGATCATCGAACCCTGGACGATCAGCATCGCCGCCTGGATATTCTCCTACATCTCCTCGCGCGACGGCCTCATCCTCTCTTATGTCGTGGCGATGAGCGCGGCGCTGATCGCGTCGCTGGTCCCGTTCATCCGCGAATATGGGCTGCCCCGCGGATGGGTGCCGCATCCGGAGCGGATTTCGGCGCTGGCGCGGCGCAACATGCCGCTGGCGGGCGCCGATGCGATCGAATGGGGTACGCGCAATGTCGATCGCTTCATCCTGGGCATCCTGTTCGTGCCCGAAGTGGTCGGCGTCTATTATATGGCGCAGCAGGTCAGCTCGATCCCGCAGCGCCTCAAATCCAGCTTCGACCCGATCCTCGGCCCGGTCGTCACCAAGAGCCTGCGTGAAGGCGACAAGGCGGCGGTCGCGCGTCAGGTGCGCCAGGTCGGTTTCTGGATCATTGCCGCGCAGGCCGGGCTGATGGTCACTTTCGGTGTGATGGCGCCGGGCGTGATGGGGCTGATCGGTCCCGAATTCGTCACAGGTGCCGCTGCGCTGTGCATCCTGCTGGTCGCCGAAATGCTCGCCTCGACCGGATCGGTGTGCGAGGCGGCGCTGGTCTATATCTGTCGCCACCGCAATCTGGTGATTTCGGTGCTGGTGCTGGCATTCCAGATCGCATTGAGCTTCGCGCTGGTATTCGTCGCGCGCAACATGGGCCTGCCGCTGATGTGGCAGGCGGCGGCACCGGCGGTAGCGCTTGCCTTCTCGCTCACCGTGGCGTCGGTAATCAAGGCAGGGCTGCTCTCGCGGATGCTGGGGGGCGCATCGGTGGTCAGCCTGCGCTGGTCATTCCTGCTGGCGATCGTCACGGCGACTGTGGTGGGTCTGGCTTTCTATCGCCTGCCACCGCAGTTCGAATGGGCGCGGTTGTCGGTCGGCATGCCGGCAATCCTCGTCAGTTTCCTGTTCGTGATCGTGCGTTTCGCCTTCGGTCCCGAGGACAAGGCGCTGTTCCAGAAACTGCCCAAGAACACCCAGCCGACATTACCGTTCGAGGAAAAGCTGTAAGCGTCAGCCGCGCGGGCGCGGCGGGCAGACTGGGATTTGTTCGAGCAGCCGCACCTGTTCGGCATCGCTCAGCGTGAAAAAGCCGAGTTGGCTTACCGCCGCATATTTCGTCTGCCACCACAGCGCACCGTCGCTGGAAGCAGTGCCCCTGCTGAGCGCCAGTCGCGCCAATATGCCCCGCCGCGCCTGAGCGTTGCGCGGCCATAGAGGATTGGCTTGCCGATCGCGCGCAATGCACATCCCCGCCGGCTCGACCGGCCTGCGCAATTGCGCCTCGGTCCAGCGCGACAGCGCATAGCCGCCGCCACCGACCAGAATCGCCGCGAGCAATAGCGTGATCGCCATTGCTCGCAGCAGCCATCTCATTAGTGGCGGAAGTGCCGCATGCCGGTGAAGACCATTGCCAGTCCGGCTTCGTCCGCCGCCGCGATCACTTCATCGTCGCGGATCGATCCGCCCGGCTGGATCACTGCGGTAGCGCCCGCTTCCACTGCGGCCAGCAAGCCGTCAGCGAACGGGAAAAAGGCGTCCGAAGCGACCGCCGACCCGATGGTGCGCGGCTCGCTCCACCCGGCCTTTTCGGCGGCGTCCTTTGCTTTCCACGCGGCGATCCGCGCGCTTTCCAGCCGGTTCATCTGCCCCGCGCCGACGCCTGCGGTGCTGCCGCCCCGGGCATAGACGATCGCGTTCGACTTCACATGTTTGGCGACGGTCCAGGCGAATTTGCAATCGGCCAGTTCCTGCGCGGTCGGCTGGCGCTTCGTCACGACCTTGAGTTCGCCCTCGCCCAGTACGCCATTGTCGCGCGACTGGAGCAGCAGCCCGCCGGCGATCGTCTTGAAAGCAAAACCGGACCGCCTGGGATCAGGCAATTCGCCGGTGATCAGCAGACGGAGATTCTTCTTCTTCGCGAACGCGGCGCGCGCCGCATCGTCGGCCCCCGGCGCAATCACCACTTCGGTGAACAGCTCGGTGATCGCCGCCGCCGTGTCGCCATCGAGCGGGCGATTGACTGCGATGATGCCGCCGAATGCCGACACGCTGTCACAGGCGAGCGCTGCCTTATAGGCTTCAAGGATGGTGTCGCCGCTCGCAACGCCGCACGGATTGGCGTGCTTGACGATCACCACGGTCGGCGGGCCGTCGCGGAATTCGCTGACCAGCTCGAGCGCCGCATCGGCGTCGTTATAGTTGTTATAGCTCAGCGCCTTGCCCTGTACCTGCTCGGCCTGCGCGATCCCGGCGGCACCGGGCGCCTGCGGCAGATAGAGCGCGGCGGACTGATGCGGGTTTTCGCCATAGCGCAGCGTGTCCTTGCGCGCGAAGGCAAGCGGCATCGTCTCGGGGAATGGTGTCGCGGCCAGCGCTTCTCCGCCCAGTTCGTTGGTGAAGGCGTCGTTCCACGCGAACCAGTTGGCAATCGCCGAATCATATGCGGCAGTATGGGCATAGGCCTTGGCCGCAAGCTTGATGCGTGTCGCGAGCCGCGTCTTGCCGCCGGTTGCGGTCAGTTCCTCGGCAATCGCGCCATAATCGGCGGGATCGGTGACGATCGCGACATAGCCGTGATTCTTCGCCGCCGAACGCACCATCGACGGCCCGCCAATGTCGATATTCTCGATCACCGTTTCGCGATCCGCGCCCGATGCCACCGTTTGCGCAAAGGGATAGAGGTTGACGCAGACCAGATCGATCGCGCCGATCCCGTGATCCTCCATCGCCTGCGCATGTTCGGGATTGTCGCGCACTGCCAGCAGGCCGCCATGCACCATCGGGTGCAGCGTCTTGACCCGCCCGTCCATCATCTCGGGAAAGCCGGTCAGATCGGAAATGTCTTTGACGTCGAGTCCGGCCTCGCGCAGCGCCTTTGCAGTACCGCCGGTCGAAACCAGTTCGGTGCCATGCGCGGCAAGCGCTTTGGCGAAATCAACAAGCCCCGTCTTGTCGGAGACGGAAAGCAGCGCGCGGCGAATGGCAATGTCGGTCATGCGCGCGCCTTTCGGTCAAGCGGCGCGATATGGCAACCCCCCGGGGGTCTCGTCAGGCCTTTCCCGACAGCGTGTCGAGCAACGGGCGAATGCCGTTCAGGTCATAGCCGCCTTGCGCACCTGCAGCGATCAGCGTGTCGGGATCGCTCCCTTCGCTCGCCTTGGCCAGCGCCCAGAGATTGGTCGAACGCGTGCCCGACCGGCAATAGGCGAAGACCGGGCCATCGGACTTGTTCAGCGCGCCCACCATCGCTTCGACCTGATTGCCCGAAAATCCGGCGGCGGTGACGGGGATGAACTCCCATGTCAGCCCCGCCGCTTCCGCCGCCGCGCGCACATCGGCGCTGCGCGGCTGGCCATCCTCTTCGCCATCGGGCCGATTGCAGATGATGGTGGTAAAGCCTTCGGCGGCGATGGCGGCGACCATCTCCGGCGTGATCTGCGGCGAAGCGGTGAAATGCGAGTCGATCTTGCGTCCGGTCATGGTCGCGCCTTGCGCTTTCGGCCGGGGTGACGTCAAGGCTGCGCCTGTCGCGCAGGCGCGATCAGGGCCGGGTACGCGCCGTCTCGGGCTGGTCCGCAGTCAGCCGCTCGACCATTTCGATGGCGGCATGGATCGAATCATAGACCGTCGCCGAATGGTCGGAAAAACAGCCGATATCGAACCGCAATTCGCTCGGCCCGCTCTCGCGCGCAAAGGTCAGGTCGCCATAGGGAGCGTCGGTCATCCGGCGCTCGCATTCCAGTCCGGCGGGCGACGCCGCATAGCCATAGGCAGGCGCCAGTTTCGCGACGAGCCGCGCATATTGGTCGCGCGTGATCGCAACCTGCCTGGTGACGATCTGCGGCTCGTAAAAACTGCCGCCCTTTTCGGCATAGCGAAACGTCCCGGTGCCATCGCTCGCGATGTCGAAATAATAACGCAGCACACCCCAGCTGCGGTAATCGAGCGTGATCCGCGCGGGCATTTCCTGCGGCGGCGGGGGCATTGGTGCGACGGCAGCCTGTTGCCGGCCCGAAGGTGCCTCTGTCCCCGGCATCGGCGTGCAGGCAGTCAACGCCAGGGCGATCATCGCCCATATCGTGTTGCGCATGCGATCGGCCCTTCCGGTTCGCGCCCTCATTGCGAGGGCGGCAGTTCCTCGATCACGATGACGTCGGTCGACGGCGCCGAAGCCGTCGCGGATTCCGCTGCCGCGCGGGCCGCTTCGACCGCCGCGGCAATTTCGCGGGTTGCCGGAGCGATGCAGCCGGTATCCAGATCGACATGGTGCGCGGGCGGACCGCTCCATTGAATGCGGCCATAGGGCTGGTCGGTGATGCGCTGTTCGCAGACCACCGTGGTTCCGGCATAGCGGCGGGCGGGCGCCAGAGCGTCGGCGACGCGGCGATAGCCCGCGATATCGCCCTTCACGCGATGCTCGGTGAATTGCTGGGGCGGCTGGCCGAACAGGTCGCCCTTCGCCTTGCTGAAGACCAACGTTCCATCGGGCGCGGCGGACAGCGCGAATACGGTCTTGCCCCAACTCCTGATCCGCAGGTTGATCGTGCCGTCGGCAGGTGCCGCAACCGTGCTGCGGGGGTGCGGCGCACAGGCGCCGACAAGCATCAGCGCAACTGCTGCAATTCCGATCCTACGCATCCGCCATCTCCCTGACCACGCCCAGAAACTCTTCGCCATAGGCATCGAGCTTACGCTCGCCGATGCCGGAGATTTGCGCAAGCTCGGCGCGGCTGGTCGGGCGTGCCGCCGCCATGTCGCGCAACACCGAATCGTGAAAGATGACATAGGGCGGCAGCCCGGTTTCCTGGGCAATCTCGCGCCGTTTCGCGCGCAATGCCTCGAACAAAGGATTGCCGACCGGATTGGCCGCGCCCGCGCCGCCGCGCCGCCGCCGCTCGCGCTTGGGGGGCACGACGATTTCGATGGCCTGTTCGCCCTTCAGGATTTCGCGCGCATCCCCGGCAAGCTTCAGCCCGCCATGTTCGGTCGCGATCAGGCTGCCGCGTGCCTGCAGCGCGCGCGACACCGGGCGGATCAGCGCCGTTTCCTCGCCTTCGATAATGCCGAATACCGACAGCTGATCGTGCTGGCGTTCGGTGATGCGATCGTCATTGGCGCCGGTCAGCACCTTTTCGATATGGCCGATGCCATAGCTTTGCCCGGTGCGGTACACCGCCGAAAGCAGCTTGCGCGCGACCTGCGTCGCATCGGCGACCTTGGGCGGGTTCAGGCAATTGTCGCAATTGCCACAGGTTTCGGGCGGATCTTCGCCGAAATGGCGCAACAGCACCGCGCGGCGACACCCGGCGGTTTCGACCAGCCCCGCCAGCGCGTCGAGCCGCGTCCGCTCGCCCTGTTGGCGATGCGCCTCGACTTCGCCGATCCGCTGGCGCGCGCGGGCAAAATCCTCGGCACCCCAGAAAAGATGCGCGACCGCCGGATCGCCATCGCGTCCGGCACGCCCGGTTTCCTGATAATAGCCCTCGATCGATTTGGGCAGCCCGGCATGGATGACGAAACGGACATCGGGCTTGTCGATCCCCATGCCGAACGCGACGGTGGCAACGACCACCATGTCCTCGCTCGCGACGAACGCCGCCTGATTGCGCCGCCGCACCTCTGGGTCGAGCCCGGCATGATAGGGCAGCACCGGACGCCCCTTGGCGCCCAGTTTCTCGGCAAGCCGTTCGACACCCGCGCGGGTCGGCGCATAGACGATGCCCGGCCCCGGCTGATCTGCCAGAACGGCTTCGATCTGCCGCGTCACGCTGTCGCGCGGGGCGATGTGATATTTGATATTGGGCCGGTCGAACCCGGCGACGATCAGCCCGTCCTGCGGGATGCCGAGCTGTTCGAGAATATCGGCACGGGTATGCGCATCCGCCGTAGCCGTCAGCGCCAGCCGCGGCACTTCGGGAAACATGTCGAGCATCGGCCGGAGCAGGCGATAATCGGGGCGGAAATCATGTCCCCATTCGGAAACGCAATGCGCTTCGTCGATCGCGAACAGGCTGAGCGGCGCCGCGCGCAGCAGGTTGCGAAACCCCTCAGACGATGCGCGCTCGGGCGCGACATAGAGGAGGTCCAGCTCGCCGCGCCGATAGCGCGCGATCGTTTCCTCGCGATTGTCATCGACACTGGTCAGCGTCGCGGCGCGAATGCCCACCGCTTCGGCGGCGCGCAACTGATCGTGCATCAGCGCGATCAGCGGCGAAACGACCAGGCAGGTTCCGGGCAGCGCGACGGCGGGCAGCTGATAGGTCAGCGACTTGCCCGCGCCGGTCGGCATCACCGCGAGCGTGTTGCGGCCGCCAAGCACGCGATCGACCACCTGCTCCTGCACGCCGCGAAAGCCGGAGAAACCGAATGTGGTGCGGAGGACGTCGTGCGGATCGATCACCGGCGCCTTATCACGGCACAACTCGGCTCAGGCAACTCCATTGGTCGATCAAAAACAGGGTTCGCGCCCGTCATCGCCATCGATCAGGCGGAAATCGGACAGTGCGATTTCCGAAATGCCGTGCGGCCAATGTTCGATACCCGGGTGCTTGCCCGGAACGATGCAGGTGCTGGTATCGACCCGTTCGTCGCCGACGGTCATCCTGGCGCGATAGCGCACCGCCCGGTCATATCCGTTTTCGACGATCAACAGCATGTCGGAATGTCCCGGCACTGCCAGAAACCGCAAGCGAATCGCGCCGGGTGCGATGTTCGGCATCAGCGCAGCGTCGTCCATCGTCACCATTTGCCCTTCGTCGGTATCGACGATTTCGGGCGCGATCTGCGAAAAGACGAAGGTGTCGAACGGAGTCATGGTGGCGGCTTCGGGGGCGGTGGCGGTGACGTGCGGGCTGAGGCGCACTGTCGCGGCTTCGCCCGGTTTCAGCTTCAGCAGCTGCGCAGCCGCCTGCGCCGGCGCCAATGCCAGGATCATGCAGGTCAATCCGACCAGAACTCGCATAGGTTTCTCCTCCCCCGGACACGGCCTCGCCGCGCGGTTATTTGCGGCGATATTCCCATGTCGAAACATGGCTGCCGGCGGTCATCGATATTGTCGCAACCATGACGTCGCCGTCACGCATATATTTGATTTTCTGGGGATAATCATGGTCGGGCGCTTCGAACGTGGCGCTGTTCGGCGCGCTTTGCGTCAGCGCGAAGGCAACCGGGGTCAGATCGACGCCCGTCACCACCAGCGCCAACTGGCCGTCATCGTCCGGCGCGATCCGCATGAATTCGTGGAACGTCACGCTATCGCTGCCCGACATCGAATAGCCCATCATCGTGCCGCCCATCGGCGCGCTCCAATGTTCGTGGGTCCAGCCCTTTTCGTCGGTCGTGCCCCAGTCGCCGGCCATGAAGGCGACGCTGTCGATCGATGCCGGCGCCCGAGCGGCCGGCGCGCTGGCGGCGACCAGCAGGGTAGAGGCCAAAATGACTGCCAGCCGCATTGCTATTCTCCCCGGACCGGGCGGCGTTGCCCGACAATCTGTGGATAATAGCATTCGCGCCTTGCCCCGATAAGGGCGCATCGGCCATTGCTGGCGGCAATGACAGTCAGCGTGGACATGGGGCTGGACGGCAAGGGCGACGCCGTCTGCATCGATCTGGAAGAATTGCTCGCCACTCGCTTGCTCGTTCAGGGCAATTCGGGGTCGGGAAAATCGCATCTGCTGCGCCGCCTGCTCGAACGGTCGGCGGGGCATGTCCAGCAGATCATCATCGATCCCGAAGGCGATTTCGTCACTTTGGGCGACGAATATGGCCATATCGCCATCGAAGCCGCCGAACATAGCGAACGCGAAATCGCCGCCTTTGCCGCGCGGGTGCGCGAACATCGCGCGTCGGTCGTGCTCAGCCTCGATGAGCTTGAGGCGGAAAGCCAGATGCGCTGCGCCGCGTCCTTCCTCAACGCGCTGTTCGATGCGCCGCGCGATCATTGGTATCCGGCGCTGGTGGTGGTCGATGAGGCGCAGCTGTTCGCGCCGACCGGCGGCGGCGAAGTCGCCGAAGAGGTGCGGCGCGCCTCGCTCGGCGCGATGACCAATTTGATGTGCCGTGGGCGCAAGCGCGGGCTGGCCGGCGTCATCGCGACTCAGCGCCTGGCTAAGCTGGCCAAGAATGTCGCGGCCGAAGCGTCCAACTTCCTGATGGGGCGGACCTTTCTCGACATCGATATGGCGCGCGCGGCCGACCTGCTCGGCATGGAACGGCGTCAGGCCGAACAGATTCGCGATCTGGCGCGCGGCACCTTCCTCGCGCTCGGCCCGGCGGTGTCGCGCCGCCCGGTTGCGATCCGCATCGGCGACGTCGTGACGTCGGCGCGCAGCGGCAGTCCCAAACTCGCCCCGCTTCCCGATGCCCCGCCCGAGGATATCAAGGACCTGCTGTTCGCGCCGGTCGCCGAAGCGCCGGTGTTCACGCCCCCGCCCGCGCCGCCCGCCCCGCCCAAAATGACGAGCGAACGGATGATCGAGGCGCTGGCCGCGTCGGTCCCCGCCCCGTCATCCGACGTGCCCGAAAGGCCGCCCGAGGAACTGGAGGCAGTGACCGTCGATGTGCTGCGCGCGATCGTCGGCGATGCCGATTCGGCATTCCGCTCGCCGGCGGTGCTCTATCAGGATTATCAGGTCCGCTGCCGCATGGCCGGCGTGCCGCGCCCGCCGCTCGACCTTGCCGGGTTCGTCCGGCGGCTGTCGGCGGCGCGGGCGGGGATATTCGACCTTGCCGATGATGGCTGGCAGGCGGCGATGGATGCCGCTGCGGCGCTGCCCGACGATATGCTCGGGCCGTTTCTCATGGTGGCGCGGGCTGCCCGCCAGGGCGAACCATGCCCCAGCGACAGCGAATTGGCGGCGAGCTATGGCACCAGCTCGCCGGGGCGCGTCCGCCGCCTGATCGCCTATATCGAAAGCCGCGAGCTGTTCGTCACGCGCGTCGATCTGGCGGGCAAGCGATCGATCACCATTCCGCAATTGGGCTGGACGACGGCGGCGGCGGAAACCGCCTGATTTTGCTCAAATGTCCCGTTCGTGCCGAGCCGTGCCAAAGCACGCCGCACCGTTCGCCCCGAGCTTGTCGAAGGGGCGCACTTCTTCCTTTCCATGGCAGCGAAGAAGAACAGGGCCTCGACTGGCTCAGCCCGAATGGCGGGGTCTTTTCGCCCTCACCCCCGTCGGGCGATCAACCGGCGCAGCCATGCCTCGGTCGCGCGCGGATGGGCGAGCGGCAGCATATGGCCGCCGGTAACGATCTCCAGCGTCGCATCGGGAATGGCGTTGGCAGTAACCCGCCCGTGCAGTTCGGGGTCGAGTATCGCGTCCTGACGCCCGTACAGGATCGATGTCGGCACTGCGATCTCGCCATAGCGCGGCACCAGCGCGCCGACGGCTTCGGGCGCCGCCAGCAGTTCGGTGCTGCCCGCGCGAAAGCTTTGCGGACGCAGCGACAGCGCCCCGCCGCCCCGTCCGGCGAAATCGGCGGGCACTGCGTCGGGGGCGAATATCTTGCGCAGCGTTTCGACCGCCGTCACGGTGCCGACCGGTACGGCAAGCGTCCACGACATCAGCGCGCGCAATGCGGGCGATTCGATCTCCAGCCCGCGAAACGCATCGGGCGTGGTATCGACCACCTGCGTCAACGGCGCGATCAGGCCCAGCGCCCCGACCAGCTGCGGGTGCTGAATCGCCAGCGCCAGCGCCAGCGCGCCGCCCATCGAATGGCCGACAACCACCGGCTGTTCCAGCGCCAGCCGCTGCATCAGCGCCGCGACCATATCGGCCTGCTCCGCGATGCCCGGATGCGCGCCCTCGACCGTCGAATAGCCCCAGCCGGGCCGGTCGATCAGGATGACGCGATAATCGGAGACCAGCCGGTCGGCGAGCGCATAGGAGAAATGGCGCAGTTGCCCCAGCAATCCGTGCAGCATCACGATCGGCATGCCGCTGCCGCGATCGACATAGTGAAGCCGCCCGCCCGGCACGTCGAGCATCGCGCCGTCCTGCGGCACGGCAGCTTCCGCGCCGCGCGCGCCCAGCGCACTCCACAGCGCCAATCCTCCGCCCAGCGCCGCTGTCGCTGCGCCGATCCCGGTCAGCCATTTGCCCGTGCGGTTCATAGTGTCTCCTGTCATTATTCGGCCGCCATGGCTCCGTCGCCGGAACCGTCTTCGTCCTCGCGTTCGGCGGCCTGGCGATTCCACATTTCGGCATAGACGCCATACGCCGCCAGCAATTCGCCATGCGTCCCCGATTCGACGACGCGCCCCGATTCCAGCACGATGATCCGGTCGGCATGCACCACGGTGGACAGGCGATGCGCGATCACGATCGTGGTGCGCCCGCGCTCGATCGCCTCCAACGTCGCCTGGATATCGGCTTCGGTGCGGCTGTCGAGCGCGCTGGTCGCTTCGTCGAGGATCAGGATCGGCGGGTCCTTCAGCAACGTGCGCGCGATCGCCACGCGCTGCTTTTCCCCGCCCGAAAGCTTCAGTCCGCGTTCGCCCACGCGCGTGTCGAACCCCTGGGGCAGCGCCTGAATGAACCCGGCGATGGCGGCGCCGCGCGCGGCGGCGGCGACCTCGTCGGGACCGGCATCGGCGCGGCCATAGGCGATGTTGTATCCGATCGTATCGTTGAACAGCACCGTGTCCTGCGGGACGATGCCGATCGCCGCGCGCAGGCTTTCCTGCGTCACGCTGCGGATATCCTGCCCATCGACCGTGATCCGCCCGCCGGTAACGTCGTAGAATCGGAACATCAGCCGCGCCAGCGTCGATTTGCCTGCACCCGAAGGCCCCACCACCGCCAGCGTCGATCCCGCCGGCACGTCCAGATCGATACCCTTCAGGATTACGCGATCGGCATCATAGCCGAACCGCACATCCTCGAACCGGACATGGCCGTGCCGGATCGCCAGCGGCGCGGCGTCGGGGGCATCGCGTATCTCGGTATCGGTATCGATCAGCTCGAACATCGCGCCCATGTCGATCACGCCCTGACGGACGATGCGATAGACGGTGCCGAGCATGTCGAGCGGCCGGAACAACTGGCTGAGCAATGTCGACACCAGCACCACATCGCCCGGCGTGAACTGCCCGCGCGCCCATCCGAACACCACCAGCGCCATGCCTGCGGCCAGCATCGCATTGGTAATCAGGCTCTGCCCGATATTGAGCCAGGCGAGCGAGTTTTCCGATGTCGTCGCGGCCGTCGCATAGGCGTGGATCGCCTTGTCATAGCGTTCGGCCTCGCGCCGTTCGGCGTTGAAATATTTCACCGTTTCGAAATTGAGCAGCGAATCCACCGCATGCGCCACCGCGCCGGTGTCGAGTTCGTTCATCTGCTCGCGCAGTTTCGACCGCCAGTCGGTGACGATGCGGGTAAAGCCGATATAGACGACCACCATCGTCACTGTGCCCGCAACCAGCCAGATGCCGAACCGCGTCCAGAAAATGCCGATCACCATCGCCAGCTCCAGGATCGTCGGGGCGATGTTGAACAACAGGAAATACAGCATCGAATCGATGCTCTTGGTCCCGCGCTCGACCACTTTGGTGACGGCGCCGGTGCGCCGCTCCAGGTGAAAGCGCAGCGACAATTTGTGAAGATGGCGGAACACGTTGGAGGCCAGGTGCCGGGTCGCGTCCTGGCCCACGCGCTCGAACACCGCATTGCGCAGATTGTCGAACAACACCGTGCCCAGCCGCGCGGCGGCATAGCCGATGGCAAGCGCGGCGACGAACCACACCGCTTCGCGCGATCCGCCGGCCATCCGGTCGATCGCGCCCTGCAGCGCGAACGGCGCGCCATAAACCTGAATGACCTTGGACACGACGACCAGCGTCAGCGCGATCACGATCCGCACGCGCAGGCCGACCGCATTTTTGGGCCATAGATAGGGAAGGAAGCGCCGCAGCGTTCCAAGCATCGGCCGCTCGGCTGCGGAGGCTGTCGGCTGATCGGGTGGCATCGCGTCCATCTGGAGACCCGGACGCGCGCTTGCAACTCCCTGCATGCGGATTCGATCCGGCCCGACGCGATAAAAAAGCATCGGAACGGCGTTCCGATCCGCTCGTTGAAATCGGCGGAAGGAACGAAGCATGGACCCGGTTTTCTACATCATGGCAATTCTCGGATGCGCGGACAATGGCGCCGCGTGCAGCCAGCAGCGTGTCGAGCCGGTCCGGTATGAAAGCGCGGCGGCCTGTGAAGCCGCAGTGCCCGATGCGCTGATGCGCAACACCGATGTGTCCTATCCGGTCGTCGCCGCCGCCTGTCAGCAGCGCGGCGGGATGCGCAGCGCGGAAAGCGTCGCGACGACCGATTCGGACGCCTGAGCCAGGCCTTTATTTTCAGCAACGCAGTTTCGCAGCTATCGCGCGACGGCGCCGGTACCCTCCGGCTGGCGCGGGCGCGTCCATAAATCGGCATCGCGCAGCTGCTGGCCATAGAGGCGCTGGCGCACGCCCGCTTCGCCGCCCGCGCGCAATATCCAACCGATCTTCTCGATCATTCCGGTCCGGACGCGATGGTCCCAGGCATGGTCGCCCGCCGCCGCCACCTTGCGTCCGATCGCCCCGTAAATGCCCGCCGCCGCCAGCACCGCCCATGCCGCGCGGAACGGCAATTTGGGGGTTCCGGCCCGTCCGCTCGCTTCATAGGCCTGGGCGCGTTCGGCCAGACGGCGAACCAGCACGGTCAGGCGGCTGCGAAACGGCGGCTTCATATGCTGGCCGGGCGGAATATCCATTTCGCAAAGCCATTCGAGCGGCAGATAGCATCGGCCGACGCGATCGTCCGCCTCGACATCGCGGGCGATGTTCGACAGTTGAAATCCGATGCCCAGATCGCATGCCCGGTCGAGCGTCGATTCATCCTGTGCATCGACGCCCATGATGACCGCCATCAGGCACCCGACCGCCCCCGCGACATGATAGCAATAGCGCAGCAGATCGGCCTCGCTGCGCGGCCGCCAGTCTTCGGCATCGAGCGCAAAGCCCGCGATGACATCGTCGATCAGGTGGCGCGGCAGCGGCAATTCGGTGTTGAGCACGCCCAGCGCGTCGAACCCCGGATCGCCGATGCGCTTGCCCGAAAGCACGGCCTGGGTCCCCTCGCGGATCAGCGCCAGCCGCTCGGCGGCGTCGGTCTCCGATGTGGCGGCGTGCCCCAGATATTGCGCATCGGCCAGGTCGTCGCAGCGCCGGCACCAGGCATAGAGCAGCCATGCGCGCTCGCGCATCTGCGGCGCGAACAGGCGGCTTGCCGCAGCAAAGCTCAGCGATCCGCCCGCGATGCTCTCATGCGCGGTCGCGACGATCGCCGCGCGGCTGGGCAGCGCGCCATGGCCGCTCACAATTGCTCGCGAGTCATTTTGACGATCGGCACCGTCGGTTCGAACTTCGCCATCTTGTCGAGCAACCCGTCCAGTTCGCTGTCGATCAGCAATATGCCCTGATGTTGCGGCCGCAGAAAGCCGACCTTGCCCATATGCCGGACGAATTCGATCAGCCCGTCATAGAAACCGGCGGTGTTGAGCAGGCCGACCGGATCGGCGTGATAGCCCAGCTGTGCCCAGCTCATCGCTTCCCATAATTCGTCCATCGTGCCGGTGCCGCCGGGCAGGGTCAGGAACCCGTCGGCCAGCTCGGTGAAATGCGCCTTGCGTTCGTGCATCGTCTCGACGACGTGCAATTCGGTCAGCCCGCGATGCGCGACTTCGGCATTGACCAGCAATTGCGGGATTACGCCGATCACTTCGCCGCCTGCGTCGAGCGCGGCATCCGCCACTGCGCCCATCAGACCCAATTTGCCGCCGCCATACACGACGCCGATGCCGCGTTCGGCAAGCGTGCGGCCCACCATCCGGGCGGTTTCGATATAGACGGTATCGGCGGGGCTCGCCGATCCGCAATAGACTGCGATACGCTTCATGTCAGATCTTCCAGCATCAGGCCTGCGGTCGCTTTCGCGCTGCCCACGACGCCGGGAATGCCCGCGCCGGGGTGCGTTCCGGCACCGGTGAAATAGAGGTTGGCGATGGTGTCGTCGCGATTGTGCACGCGGAACCAGGCGCTTTGCGTGAATAACGGTTCCAGCGAGAAGGCAGAGCCCTGAAAGGCCGCCAGGTCGCGCGAAAAATCGGGCGGGGCATAGCTGAATTTGGTGACGATCCGGTCGTCCAGATCGGGAATCAGCCGCTTTTTCACTTCGGCGAGCACCCGCGCCTCCAAAATCGGGGCAAGCGCTTCCCAATCCGCCGGGAACTTGCCCAGATGCGGCACCGGCATCAGCGCATAGAAAGTCGCATGCCCCTCCGGCGCCATATCCGGATCGCTCGCGCTGGGATGATGGAGATAGAGCGAGAAATCCTCGGACAGCACGCCATGATCGTAAATGTCGGCGAGCAACCCTTTATAGCGCGGCCCGAACAGGATCATGTGGTGCGGAATATCGGGAAAATTGCCGCGCAGCCCGAAATGGACAAGGAACAGCGAAGGCGAAAATCGCTTGCGCTCCAGCCGGTCCGCGCTGCGCTGTGCCGAGCGATTGTCGGGCATCAGATCGCGATAGCTGTGGACGATATCGGCGTTGCTCGCGACGGCATCGACGTCCATCGAAAATCCCGATGCGGTGGCGATGCCGGTCACCCGGTCGCCCAGCGTTGCGATATGCGTCACCGGATCGCCCAGCCGCACGCTGCCGCCCAGCCGTTCGAACAGCGCGACCATGCCCGCCACCAGCCGGTTGGTCCCGCCCTTTGCCCACCAGACGCCGCCGTCGATCTCCAGCTTGTGGATCAGCGCATAGATGGCACTGGTCTTCATCGGATCGCCGCCGACCAGCAAGGTGTGGAACGACAGCGCCTCGCGCAGTTTCTCGTTCTTCACGAAGCTCGACACCATCGAATAGACCGATCGCCATGCCTGATGCCGGGCCAGCGCGGGCGCGGCCTTCAGCATCGATCCGAAATCGAGGAACGGCACATGGCCCAGCTTCACATAGCCTTCCTGATACACGCCTTCGGAATAGGCGAGGAAGCGGCGATATCCGTCGACATCCTCCGGGCTCAGCTTGGCGATCTCGCCGCGCAGCCGGGTCTCGTCGTTCGAATAATCGAATTCGGTCCCGTCGGGCCAGTTCAGCCGGTAAAAGGGCATGACCGGCTGGAGCTTCACATCCTCGGAAATGTCGCGCCCCGACAATTGCCACAATTCGGCGAGCGCGTCGGGCGCCGTGATGACCGTCGGCCCGGCATCAAAGGTAAAGGTGCCGCTTTCCGTCGGGCGCTCCCAGAAATAGGCGCGCCCGCCCGGCTTGTCGCGCGCTTCGATCAATGTCGTATCGATCCCTGCCGATTGCAGCCGGATCGCCAGCGCAAGGCCGCCGAACCCGGCGCCGATCACGGCCACCTGCGTCATCGCTGTCTTCCTCGCATTGCCCTGACTGCCCTGCCGATCGGAACCGGCGGTTTTCCGCTTAATACGCGCAACCGGTCGCCTGTTGTCGATTGCCCGGCATAGAAGCGCGCGATCAGCCCCGCGTCCAGCCGATAGAAGCGTTCGAGAATGCGCCAGCGTTCGGCCGGTTCCGCCGCGCGGAACAACATGGCGGCCAGCGCGCGATAGAAACCGCGCTTCTTCCACGTCTTGCGCGCAAATCCATGGAGCATGTCGTGCAGCGCCGTCCCGCTGTAATCGCCGGTATCGGCGACCATCGCTGCGGTCCGCACCGCGTCGGGCAGCGAATAGCCGGTCATCGGGTGGAACAGTCCGGCGCGCATCCCCGCCTTGGCGACGCGATTGCCGCCCGCGCGCCAATATTCCTCGAAATTGCCGCCCATCGCGACGGGCAACACGCCGCCTTCCTCGCGCGCGACGCGCTCGACCGCCCATCCGGCTGTCGCGACATATTCGTCGATCCGCGCGCCCAGCGCCGCTGCATCGATATCGGGCGTGTCGCTGTAATAGGTATCTTCGACGAAGATCCGCGTCGCGGCGAAGGGCAGCGTATAGACGAAGCGATAGCCGTCGACTTGCTCCACCGTCGCGTCCATTACCATCGGGCGCGCTTCCTCATGGCCTTCCGACAGGCGGAACTCGCGGCCGAGAAATTTCTGCCAGCCGAGCTCCAGCGCGCCGAAATCCGCGGGGCCCCGGCAATCGATCACGCCCTTGGCTTCCACCCGGTCGCCATCGACCAGCACCACCGCCTTGCTGCTCGCGGCCAGCACCTTGCGCTTCAGCATCAATGCGTCCTGCGGCAGCGTGTCGCGCACCAGCTGGTCGAGCCGTTCGGACTCGATCGAATAATAGGGGTTTTTCAGCGTGCGCGCATGGCCGGGGAAGGCGACGTCATAGCCGGTCCAGCCATAGCTGATCAGCGGCGCGATCAGCCAGCGATGCTCCGCCGCGACGTCGCTGGCAAAGAAGGACCAGATATGATTGCCACCGATCCGCCGCGATCCTTCGATCAGCCGGATGGTGCAATCGGGCTTCTTTCTGGCGAGCGCGAGCGCGATCAGCCCGCCCGCAAGTCCACCGCCTACGATCGCGACGTCGCATGTGTGGGTGGCTGGCATCGCCTTCGGTTAGCGAATCGGGGGTGTGGGGGGAAGCCCCGGCTGAATTCGCCGGGCCTACCCCACCAGTTTCCGTGTCCGGCGATAGAGGAACATCGTCAGTGCCGCGAACAGCACCACTCCGCCGATCAGCGCCGGGGTCGCGAAACCGTCGCCGACCAGCGCGAGCGGCGCATCGCTGCCGGTGCCATAGACGATCCCGGCAAATGCCACGCCCCACAGGCTCTCTCCGACAATCAGCCCGGTCGCGGTCAGCACCCCCATCCTGCGCGCGAATTCGGGGTCGGTCCGCTTGTCCGCCCAGCGTTCGTAGAAGAAGCCGATGACTGCGCCGACCACGGTCGGCAGGATGACGCTCATCGGCAGATAGATGCCGATCCCCACCGCCAGCGGCGGCAACCGCAGCTTGCCCGTCACGCCCAGCAGCTCGTCGAGCACCACGAAACCGATGCCGGCCGCGGCGCCATAGCCGATCATCGCCCAGTTGAGGTCGCCGCCCAGCACGCCCTTTGCGAGTGCGGAAATCAGCGCCGCCTGCGGCGCGGGCAGCGCGTTGGGTCCGGCATTGGGCGCACCGGCAAAGCCCATCGCCTGATTGAGCACTTCGAGCACCGGCGGCACGACGAGCGACCCGAAAACGACGCCGATCACCAGCGCCACCTGCTGCTTCCACGGCGTCGCGCCGACCAGCTGGCCGGTCTTGAGGTCCTGAAGATTGTCGTTCGAAATCGTCGCGACGCCGAACACGATGCCCGTGACGATCAGCGCATAGGCGACCAGCGCATCGGTCGTTTCGGGCGAATGATCGCGCCCGAACATCGCCACCAGCATCAGTGACGCGCCGACAATGGAGAGAATGCCGATGCCCGACACCGGCGAATTGGATGCCCCGATCAGCCCGGCCATATAACCGCACACCGCCGCGATCAGCAGGCCGATCACGATCACGAAGACCAGCGCCCCCGAAATCAGCACCATCGCCCATGCGTCGAGCGGCCCGCCTGCCAGCACGCTGTAGAGCAGCATGCCGATCGGGATCAGCATCGCCAGCGATCCGCCGAACACGATGGAAACCGGCAAGTCGCGCTCTTCGAGCACCAGATCCTGCCCGGCATGGCGTTTCGCGCTCGCCGCCATTGCCGACCGGATCCCGCCGATCACCGGTCCGGCGATCTTGAGCAGGGTCCACACCGCCGCAACGCCGATCACCCCCGCGCCGAAAAAGCGGATATCGTCGCGGAACACGCTTAGCGCCCAGGTTTCGACGCTTCCCGCAACCGGCGTGACGGCGGTCAGCATCGGCAGCAACAGCCACCATCCGACCACCAGCCCCAGCAGCATCGCCATGCCGACCGAAATGCCCACCAGATGCCCGACGCCCAGCAGCGCAAAGCTCAGCCCGCCCGAAATGCCGGTCGCGCCGGCGCCTGCGCGGAACCAGGTCGATGCTTCGGCCACCACCAGCTTCGTCTGGGTCAGGATCGCGAAACCCGCCGACGCGACTGCGTTCCAGACCAGCACCTGCAGCCCCTTGGTGCTTTCCTCGGCGCCTTCGCGCGATTGCGATCCGACGCGCAGCACTTCGGCGGCGGCGGTGCCTTCGGGATAGGGGAGCGGCGTATCGACCACCAGCGCGCGGCGCAGCGGGACGGAAAACAACACGCCCAATATGCCGCCCGTGCCGGTGATCAGCGCCGTCGTCCAATAGGGAAAGCCTTGCCACCAGCCGATCATCACCAGCCCTGGCAGCACGAAGATGATCGCGGCCAGCGTGCCCGCCGCCGACGCCACCGTCTGGACGATATTATTCTCGTATATCGTCGAATTGCTGAACCCGCGCAGCACCGCCATCGAAATGACCGCCGCCGGGATCGACGTGGCAAAGGTAAGGCCGACCTTTAGGCCCAGATAGACATTGGCTGCCGTGAACAGGAGCGTGATGATCCCGCCCAGCACGATCCCGCGCAGCGTAAGCTCCAGCGGACTTTCGTCACGTTTCGCGTCGGTCACCCATGCCCCCTTGTTCTGCCGAAGAGCGACAAGAACGCCGCAATTGCCCGCGCGTCAATCCTGCGACGCAACATTCCCCCCGCGGCGCCCGCTATATCCCAGCGCCAGCCGGAACAGCGCCCAGGCAACGCCCGTCACTGCGCCCGCGATCAGCATCAGCGTCATGTCCGGCTGATAGCGATACAGGTTCGCAATCGGCGTGCCGAACAGATGCGGGATCAGCATCACGAACACCCATGCCATCGCCAGCGTCGCCGCCAGCGGAAACCACAGGCTGAACCGTCCGAACGCGCCCGATTTGGCGCGCAGCGCGCCCCGGCGGAACCACGCCACCACCATGGCGATCAGGAACAGCGGCGCCGTGATCGCTATCGCCAGATACAGCGATTTCGGCCCCCAATTGCCGCCCGGCCCGTCATATTCCTCGCCCAGCGCCAGCGTCGCGATGCCGACGCGCAACGCCACCGTATCGCCAAACCCCATCCCGCCCGCGGCATTGACCAGCACCACCGCGCCCTTCTGCGCATCGGGGATCATCGATACCAAAGTCTCCACGCCGGGACTGTTGCCGCTGTGATAAACGGCACCGCTGTCGGGATCGATGTTCCAGCCGAACCCATAATAAGGCGAAGCCTCGCTCGCCGGCTGCATCATCATCGCCTTGCTCTGCGCGCGGATCACATCGTCGCGACCGTTCATCATCACGCCCAGATAGCGTGCGACGTCCCGCGCGCTGGCAATCACGCCCCCGGCGGGTGCCATGATGCGGCCCGTCGGCGCGTCGGCCATCGCCCGCTTGCCGCCGAACCAGGGCATATGGCCGCGGGCCATCCCCGGATGATGCGCGCCATCGGAAACGAAGCTGTGCGTCATGCCCAAGGGCTTCAGGATGTGCGCGGTGATATAGGAGGCATAATCCTGCCCGCTGATCCGCTCGATCAGCGCGCCCAGGATCAGGTAATTGGCGTTGGAATATTCCCAATGCGTGCCCGGCGCGTGCGACGGCGTCCATGTCGCGATCCGCGTCACTTGTCGGTCCAGCGCATCCGTGCTGCGGCTGTCATCAACATGGGCCGCATTGCCCTGCAGCGTCGAAAATCCGCTGGTGTGGCTCAGCAACTGGCGCAGCGTCACGTCGCGCGCCGGGGCGTCGGCGAATATGGGCAGGTATCGGCCGATGCCGGTATCCAGATCGACTTTCCCGGCCTCGACCAGCTGCATCACTGCCATTGCCGTGAAACTCTTCGAAACCGAACCGAGCAGGAATGGCGTGTCAGGGGTGACGGCATCCCCGCTGCCCTTCAGCGTTTCGCCGCGCGCATCGGCGCGGATATCGCCTTTATCGACAATAGCATATGCCAGCCCCGGCGCCCCCGAAACGGGCATTTCGCGCGCGATGAACGCGTCGATCGCGCGGTCGGGCGTGCTCGCATGCAGGATGCAGCTCATCCCCAACGCCGCCAGTATCGCTATCGCCCGCCGCATGCCCGCTTCCCCTGAAACTTCTGCGTCAGCCTAGCATGGCAGCGACGTTCGACCCAATTCGTGTCGGAAACGCAACGGTCGTTCCGCGCCGTTACCGTTCCAGCGGCGAGCGGTTCAGCCATGGCAGGCCGATCAGATAGCCCATGCCGGATTCAAGCCCGATGGGGATGATCGGATGCAGTTGGATCAGGTCAGGGCCTCTCGTACCGGGCCGGTCGCTTCGGGCGCCAGTTCGCGCCACAGCATCGCCTGCGCCTTGTGCGCGCGTGCAATCGACCGTTCGTCGTCGACCGGAAAGAGGCGCGCGTTGAGGCCGACTATGCCGATCTGTTCGCGCACATGGAAATAGCGGGTTTCTCCGGAAAGCAGCTCGAATCCGAAGCAATGCGCTCCCCCGCCGCCACCGCTTATCCTTACCTGCCCTTCATAACGGCCGGGCGGAACCGTTACTGCTGTTCCCGACCATTGCGGCAGCGCCACTTCGCCGATGCCGCCCAGCTTTACGACTGCCGGCGAGCCTTGATGGACGCGGTGATCGGCATAGAATATCAGCTGCGCCGCTCCGGGTGGCGGCGGCGCGACAAGGTCGCCGACATATGTGTCGCGCAGCTTGAACACCCGCCGACCGCCCACCAGCATCGGCATGAAGAACAGGAATGCGATTATTGCGAGCGCGCCGCCCATCACTGCGGCCATCACCGGCCAGTCGCCTGCTTCCGCTCTGCCAAGGTTTTGAAGAATGAAAAAGGCAGCGGCGCAGGCGAGGATGAACGCCAGCGACCGTGCATAGGACAGAATCAGCCGGATCAGTGCGACGAACATGGCGGCCCCCCTTGCCGATGATGGTCGATCATTTGTTTAGCGCGTCGGTTCGCGTCGTAAAGCGGATGGCGCCCTCGCCACTAGGACGCGCCGCCGTTTCACGATATCGGTCGGTGCGTGGATATTGCCCTCGCCATTATTGCGTCCGCGCTTGCCATGACGCTGATCGTCGGGGTGCGCTATCTGCTGTCCAGCGGCGGCTTTGCGCTGGCGACGCGGCTGCGCCATCCCGGCCTGTATCGCGGGCTGGAGCCTCAGATGCGGCGAGAGATCTATTGGTCGCTCGCCAGCGCCGCGATTTACGGCATCCCGGCGGGCGTGGTGGCATGGGGGTGGCGCGCCTATGGCTGGACGCGCATCTATGAAGACGTCCACGCCTTTCCGCTCTGGTATCTGCCGGTGTCGGTGCTGCTCTATCTGTTCGCGCACGACACATGGTTCTACTGGACACACCGGTGGATGCACCGTCCGCGCTGGTTCCGCATCGCCCATGCCGTCCATCATGCCAGCCGCCCGCCCACCGCATGGGCGGCGATGGCGTTCCATCCGGTCGAGGCGATTACCGGCGCGGTGGTGATCCCGGCGCTGGTGTTCCTGATCCCGATCCATGTCGCCGCGCTTGGCCTGGTATTGGCGATCATGACCGTGATGGGCGTGACCAACCATATGGGATGGGAGGTTTTTCCCCGTTTCCTGTGGCACGGGCCGATCGGCCGGTGGGTGATCACTGCCAGCCATCATCAGCGGCATCACGAACGCTATCGGTGCAATTACGGCCTGTATTTCCGCTTCTGGGACCGGCTCTGCGGCACCGATGCCGGGCTGGGCGGATTCGGCGGCGATGCTGCGCTGCAAAAATCGCGGCGTGCGCCGGAGCGAAAGTAGAAGCGCATCGTTTCAGCTTCTATCGGGCACGTGTTCGCGTTCCCCTCCGGAGAATTTTGCTTATGCGTATCCTGATCCTCGCCGGCGCGATTGCCTGCACTGCCGTCGCGTTTCCCGCTTATGCCCAATCGGCAGGCGAAGACCGGAACGAGGATTTCGCGATTCTGGGCGTCGCCGCGACGCTTGTCCCCGATTATGAAGGGTCGAGCGATTATCGCATCGCGCCTGCGCCGGGCGGGTTCGGCCAGGTCGGCGGTGTCGGGTTTCAGCTTGCCGGCAATCGCCTCAGCTTCGATCTGATGCCCGATCTTCTCGACTCCGGGTGGAAGATCCAGGCCGGCCCGATGGGGGCGATCAATTTCAACCGCACCAGCACCAAGGCGATCGACAATGCGCAGGTCGCTTCGCTGGGCAAGATCGGCACGGCCGTCGAACTCGGCGGATTTGTCGGCATTGCCAAGACCGGCGTGGTTACCAGCGACTATGATCGGCTGTCGGTGACGCTCAGCTATCGCCACGATGTTTCCGGCGTCCATGACAGCGGCGTGTGGACTCCCACCCTCGCCTATATGACACCGCTCAGCCGCAAGGCGATGGTGTCGGTGTTCTTCTCTGCCGACCATGTCGGTGACGGCTATGCCGACACCTATTTCTCGATCTCGCCCGCCCAGTCGGTGACCAGCGGCCTGCCCGCCTATGCCGCGCGCGGCGGGTGGAAGAATTGGGGCACCGGGATCGGCGGCGCCTATGCGCTGACCGGCGATCTTACCGGCGGTCTGCTGCTCGTCGGCGGCGTCGGCTATCGCCACCTGCTCGGCGATTTCGCCGACAGCCCGGTCACTATGGTCGGCAGCGCCGACCAGTGGCTCGGCGTCGCCGGGCTCGCCTACAGCTTCTGATCCGCCCCCTTGCGCGCGGCCCGATAAGCTCTAGACTCACGACCATATCCCCGGGGGAGCGCTGACCCGCGCTTGAGAGGCAGGCTGGAGCCTGCGACCCGCTGAACCTGATCCGGTTGAGACCGGCGTAGGGAGTGGCGCGCACAGGCAGTCCGGGGGATTGCCGCGCACGACGCTCATTCCGCCGGTCGTGATCGATCGGCAATCTGGAGTGAGCATTGCATGGCCGACAACCCGACGATTCCCGAACTGAAAGTCACCACCGGCGCGATCCGCGGCAGCCGCAAGGTGCATGTCGGCCCGCTCCGCGTCGCAATGCGCGAGATCGATCTGGAGCCCTCGTCGGGCGAACCGCCGCTGCGCGTCTATGATCCCTCCGGCCCCTATACCGACCCGCAAGCCCGCATCGACATCATGGCCGGCCTGCCCGAACTGCGCCGCGACTGGATTCGCGGGCGCGGCGATGTCGAGGAAGTTACCCAGCGCGAAGTAAAGCCAGAGGATAACGGCCTGTCCGGCCCCGATCGTTCGGGCGGGGTCCAACCCTTCCCCAATGTCCGCAAGCGCGTGCTGCGCGCCAAACCCGGCGCCAATGTCAGCCAGATGCATTATGCGCGCAAAGGCATCATCACGCCTGAAATGGAATATGTCGCGATCCGCGAAAATATGGGGCGCGAAGCGATGCACCGCGACGCGACGCGCGACGGCGAAAGCTTCGGTGCCGCCATCCCCGATTTCGTCACCCCCGAATTCGTCCGCGACGAAGTCGCGCGCGGCCGCGCGATCATCCCCAACAACATCAACCACCCCGAAAGCGAGCCGATGGCGATCGGCCGCAATTTCCTGGTCAAGATCAACGCCAATATCGGCAACAGCGCCGTCGCCAGCGACGTGGCGAGCGAAGTCGACAAGATGGTCTGGGCCACTCGCTGGGGTGCGGACACGGTGATGGACCTTTCCACCGGCCGCAACATTCACGACACCCGCGAATGGATCCTGCGCAACTCCCCCGTCCCGATCGGCACCGTCCCCATCTATCAGGCGCTGGAGAAAGTCGGCGGCGTTGCCGAGGATCTCAGCTGGGACATTTTCCGCGATACGCTGATCGAACAGGCCGAACAGGGCGTCGATTATTTCACCATCCACGCCGGCGTCCGCCTGCCCTATGTCCCGCTCGCGGCAAAGCGCGTCACCGGCATCGTTTCGCGCGGCGGCTCGATCATGGCCAAATGGTGCCTCGCCCATCACAAGGAGAGCTTCCTCTACGAAAAGTTCGAGGAAATCTGCGAGATCATGAAGGCCTATGACGTCGCCTTCAGCCTGGGCGACGGCCTGCGCCCCGGCAGCATCGCCGACGCCAATGACGAGGCACAGTTCGCCGAACTCTACACGCTGGGCGAACTGACGCATAAGGCATGGGCGCATGACGTTCAGGTGATGATCGAAGGCCCCGGCCATGTGCCGATGCACAAGATCAAGGAGAATATGGACAAGCAACTGGAGGTGTGCGGCGAAGCGCCCTTCTACACGCTCGGCCCGCTCACCACCGACATCGCGCCCGGATACGACCATATCACCAGCGGCATCGGCGCCGCGATGATCGGCTGGTACGGCACGGCGATGCTCTGCTACGTCACGCCCAAGGAGCATCTGGGCCTGCCCGACCGCGACGATGTGAAGGTGGGCGTGGTGACCTACAAGCTCGCCGCCCACGCCGCCGATCTCGCCAAGGGCCACCCGGCGGCGAAGCTGCGCGACGACGCGCTCAGCCGCGCCCGCTTCGAATTCCGCTGGCGCGACCAGTTCAACCTGTCGCTCGATCCCGACACGGCGGAGCAATATCACGATCAGACGCTCCCGGCCGAAGGCGCCAAGACCGCGCATTTCTGCTCGATGTGCGGCCCCAAATTCTGCTCGATGAAGATTTCGCAAGAGGTGCGCGATTTCGCCGCGAAGCAGAATCAGGGCGCCGACGGCTTCCTCGCCGCCAATCCTCCCCGCGACGGGGATGCGGGCGCAGGAGCGGATAGCGATTTGCCGGGGGCAAACCGCAGTTCCGGAGCCGACTCGCAAAGCGAGCCGTGGCCGCAGGCCGGTGGAGAGGGCTCAGCCCCGACCGAAACCGAAGCCGAAGCCGGGATGGCGAAGATGTCGGAGAAATATCGCGATGGCGGCGATCTCTATGTGAAGGCGGAGCACTGACCCCTCGCTGCGCCGCCGATGGCTCCATCTGCGCGGTTGGCAGAATGTCCGATTGACCCGCAAACGGCCTCCGCGCTTGTTCGCCTCAGAGCGGCAAACAGGGAGAGTTCGGATGAAAACAGCATGGCTGGTCATGGCCGGGGCGGCGCTCGTGCAGTCCGCGCCGGCATCGGCGCAGGAGGGCGCGCGCAAGGATTATACCGCCGTCAGCGCGGCGACCGCACCGGTCGCCGATGCCTATTTCGATGCCTATGTATCGCGAAACTGGGACGCGCTGGAAATCCTGCTGGCGGAGGATGCGAGCTTTCAGGACCCGACCGCCACCCATATTTTCGGCGGCGTCCTTTCCCAGGGGCGTCAGGCGATGATGCAGCGCTTTCGCATGGGCTATGCCGGCATCAGCCATATGGAATTCGTCAGCAACCGCCGGCTCTATTCGGGCGAAACCGCGATCTACGAAGGGGTGCTCCATTGGGGCCTGGACCTTGGCGACGGGACATTGGTGGACAGCGCCACGCCGATGGTGATCCTGTTGACGGTGGAAAACGGAAAGGTCGTGCGCCACCGCGACTATGTCGATTATGCGCCGTTCGTCGCAGCGGTCCGAAAGGCCCGCTCGTCCGGTTGAGCCGCCCGGCCAATACGCCGGAACCACGCATTTCCGCGCAATGAAAATCGCGCAGAAAGTTCGCGAATCCGCAGCGGGCCGCACAGCAAATAGCGGCGACCCGGGCGACGGCCGCGATCGCAAACCCGAAACCTCCGCCGCGAAGCAGAATCACGCCGCCAACAGCTTCCCCGCCGCTTCCGCCCGCCCGCGAGGGGCAGGGGGAGGGCTCGTCGCCGCTCCCGGCGGAAGCCGAAGCCGGAATGGCCGATATGCGCTAAGGGTCTTCAAGCGAACCGGCAGCGAGCTGTATATGGGTGCCGGGGATCGCGAACACGACTGAAACACCGGGGGGATTGATGTTCGGATGGGGCAAGAAACCACCACCGAGTGCGGCCGAGGTGCTGCGCTCTGGCCGGTGGCGGTGCGAAAATTGTGCGACCGAACATAGCTGGCCGTTCGATCTCGCCGCGCGCGCGCCGGATCCCTGGTCGCATGGAGACGCGTATCAGCCCAATAGCGAGCTCCATCTGGACGGCGATTTCCTCTCGGAGGATTTTTGCGTCATCGAAGGGCGGCACTTCATGGTCCGCGCGGTGCTCACGATTCCCGTCAACGGCGTGGACGGCGATTTTGGCTTTGGCTGCTGGACCACGCTCAGCCGCGAGAATTTCGGCAAATATGTCGATGGCTTCGACAGCGGCGACTTTGGCGAAGACGCAATGTGGTCGGGCTGGCTGGTCAATCGTCTC
This sequence comes from Stakelama portus, assembly GCF_003171655.1. Lineage (GTDB taxonomy): Bacteria > Pseudomonadota > Alphaproteobacteria > Sphingomonadales > Sphingomonadaceae > Sphingomonas > Sphingomonas portus. Next base: position 342,843 of record NZ_QFZL01000003.1, read on the forward strand.
GCCATCGTGGCGGAGGATGACGATCCGATCGCGCTGTGGGTGCAACCCAGACCGGAGCGCCAGCGCCCGTTGCTATGGGCGCAGAGCGACGAACACGTCCTCGGCATCGCTCAGGACGAAGGGATTTCCCCGGAAACGATGCTCGAAATCCTGCGCCGTTACGGTCACGCGCCGGAATGACTAGCATTCCCATACGGCAAGCGCCGAAGCAGCCATGGAACAGATGAGCAAGGTGTTCAAGGAAACTGGCAGCGAACTCTACATTGGCGCCGGGGATCGCGAGCGGGATTGAGAAAATGCGCGCAGTATTTGCTCGTCATCTCAAATGGTGCTTTCTTTCTCTCGGGCTAATATTGCTGCTTGAGGGGAAGGAATATGGGGTGGCGAGGCACTCTGCGTGCAATGGAAGCTGCGGGACGGCGCGCGCAGCGAGACGCAGAGCGCCGACAAAGGCTTCAACAGAAAGCGAACATGATTTCGGAGGCGGCCGATGCTGTTGCCGAATGGGAAGATGTCATGAGCGATCTCGTCTCAATTCATGACGCTAAAACCACGACTATCGATTGGGCAGCCCTGACCAAGGCACCGGCGCCATTGCAGCCGCAAGCTACTTCATCTCGAGAGCTGATAGCCATTTCCAAAATCGAGGCCTTCAAGCCTAGTGTTTTCGATTTTCTCAGGGGAGGTTCAGACAGACGCCTCGCTCGATTGCAAATGGTACTTGATACCGCGCGGGCTGAAGATGAGAGAGACAATCAGCTGGCATCGAACTCATATAAAATCGCACTTTCCGAATGGGAAAGCGACCGCGCTCTCGCGAAGCGAATTCTCGATCACGACCCTGCGGCCTTTCGCGATGTGATATCAGAAATGCAAACCCTATCTTCAGAAGGGCTCATTGGGTCCAACATTGAATTCAATATTTCGCAAGCCGCAGTTCATGCCATTGCAAAGGTTCATGACGATAGCATCGTGCCAAGGGTACGGAGAAAGCAACTTGCCAGCGGCAAGCTTTCAGAATCCAAGATGCCAGCTGGCGATTTCAACGAACACTATCAAGATTATGTCAGTAGTGTTGCGCTGAGAATAGCGGGTGATCTGTATGCGATATTGCCAATTAATGAAATATATGTAACATGTTCTCCGGAGATTCTTGATACAAAGACAGGATACAAGCGGTTTACCCCAATTATATCTGTAAAGTTTGTACGAGAAACTTTTAACAAATTGAACCTAAGTCGCATTGACCCTTCAGATGCGTTGAGAAATTTTGTTCACAGGATGGACTTCAAGCGAACAAGAGGGTTCGCTGAAGTAGATCCGCTAATGCCGTTAGAATAAGCAAATAGAATAATAGAATAATGGTGGCGGTCCACTCAATAACAATACCGACAATTCGCCATCTGCAGCGTCTGCTCCTCACCGCTTCCCGCCACGCGATACACCAGCTGCTCCTCCCAACTGATCCCCCGCGACCACCAGCCGGACAGGTTGCCGCCGATCGGCTCGGGTTTGCCGGTCCCCTTGAACGGGTGTCGCCGACATTCCTCGATCAGGCCATTCAGCTTTTCGAGCAGCTTCGGATCATGCTCCTGCCAATGGCGATAGTCTTCCCACGCCGTAGACCAGAAGGCGACGTTCACGGGAATTCTATGCCCTTGGCCTCGCCTGCCTCGAACCCGCGCACTGCTTCCAGCAGCCGCTCGGCGTTCATCGGGCAACTGTACAATAATACGTACAGATTTTCAGTCGTCAGTTGTGGCCGTCGTTCCCGCCTGCGCAGGCGGTACGGATGCTGTCGAGAATGACGCAGACATAGGCCCGGGGAGAACAAACCAAAAACAAACCCTGTCCTACACGCGCAAAATCTGCTCCATCCTGTCCGATGAAGCACAGCAGACCTCCGACCCCGCCCGAACCGGCCGATGACGAAGCTCCGTTCGATGCCGAGTTCGAACCCGTCCCCACGCGCCATCGCCACGATGGCTGGACCCCCGACAAACAGACTGGCTTTATCGAGGCGCTCGCCGAATGCGGCTGTGTCGATGAAGCCTGCAAACGTGTCGGCATGTCGACCACTGCCGCCTATGCGCTGCGCCGCCGTGTCGATGCGCAAAGCTTTCGCGTCGCCTGGGATGCGGCGCTCGATTACGCGATCCGCCGCCTGTCCGACGCCGCCTTCGCCCGCGCGCTTCATGGCGTCACCCGGCCGGTCTTCTATCAGGGCGAACAGATTGGCGAGCGGCGCTATTATGACGAGCGGCTCACCATGTTTCTGCTGCGCTATCGCAATCCCGAACGCTATGGCGCCTGGCTCGATAATATGGAGGCACGGCGCCACCCGGACGGCGCCGCGCTGACGCTCGCCCAGGCGGTCGATCGCGTTGCCGAGGACGGCTGGGCCGATGCGCACGGCCATCACGCGCCCGAACGCGATCCGCTGCGCACCGATCCACGCCGCCTCACCGAACGCGACCTGCAACAGGCCGCAACCGATAGCGCGCGGCGCGAAAGCGAACGCCAGGATGCCGATTGGCGCGACTTTCTCGACGGGAGCGACGAATGACGGGGGACGTGGTGGCAACTTCGCCAACTTCCACGCCCGCCGTCGCCGCGCCCGCCCGCCCGCAATCAGGCGCCGCCGCTAACGCCCAGCGCTTCGCCCGTGATCCACCGCGCCTCGTCGCTTGCCAGGAACACCGCAGCCAGTGCGATATCGTCGGGATGGCCGACCCGGCCCAGCGGCGTCTGTGCGATGATCTGGTTGGCGAAGTCCGACCCCTCGACGATCCCCGCCGCGTCGGTCCCTTCGGTCATCGTCATCCCCGGCGAGATCGCGTTGACGCGGATCTGGCGCGGGCCAAGCTCGCTCGAATGGACGCGCGTGATCGCGTCGACCGCCGCCTTGCTCGCGGTATAGAGCGCGGAGCCCGGCATCTTCATCCGCGTGATGTTCGAAGAGATGTTGATGATGCTCGCCCCCTGCCCAAGATGCGGCACCGCGGCCTTGGTGACGTTGAGCAGCCCCAGTACGTTGACGCCGAACATCCGGTGATATTCCGCCGGGTCGAATTCCTCGATCGGGGCAAAGGCATAAACGCCGCTGTTATTGACCACCACGTCGACGCCGCCGAATTCCCGCCTGGCCGCCGCGATCAGCGCGTCGGCCTGACTCGCATCGGTCACATCGGCCTGCACCGCCACTGCCTTGCCGCCCGCGTTCACGATCGCTTCGACGGTGGCGTCCGCGCCCTCCCGGCTGCTCGCATAATTGACGATGACGGACGCGCCCTCGGCGGCCAGCGATTTGGCGATCGCCGCGCCGATGCCCTTCGATCCGCCGGTCACAACGGCGGTTTTGCCCTGCAAACGAGCCATAATAAGTTCCTTTTCCAGACGCCAACGGTCGAAAGTGACCGCTTAGTGCGTTAGTTCGGGAATATGGAACTATTGAACCTTGGGACAAAGGGGACTATCTGATTTTTATCATGCGTGCCTTCGTTCATCCCACCGTCGATCAGATGACTCCGCAGGCAATTCTGCACGCGCTCGCCGATCCGGAACGGGCGAAAATCTATGCCGAAATCGCCGGGCTGGGATGTATTCAGGGCTGTGCGACGCTTGCCGACACGGGCGAGCGCGTCATTCCGAAATCCTCGCTTTCGCAGCATTTTCGCGTGCTTCGTGAGGCCGGGTTGATCCGGTCCGAACGGCACGGCGTGGAAATGCGCAACTATGCCCGATGCGCCGAAATCGACGCTCGCTTCCCCGGACTGCTTGTCGCGATCATGCGCGCATATGCCCAAAATTCGGGGCAGGAATTCGCGGAGGCGGTCGCGGCAAAGCACGCTTAGGCGATCGGTTCGCGCGCCCCGGCGGCCAAATCCGCACGCCCACTGGCGTCGAACCGCCACAGCGCGCATAAGCCCGCCGATGGCCGATCTCTATCTCAAGAAACTCGAATCCGAACGCCGCCAGCTCTGGGCAACCTGCCGCCTTAAGGGGCTGGCGCGCGACACGCCCGAGCGGCAGCGGATCGCGGAACTGGACGAAGCGATCGCCGCGCACAAGGCGCGCACGGCGGGCTGAGCCCGGGCTCCCGGCGCGCCTGCACCCGCGCCGCTCGCGCTGCTGTGCCGGCTAGTTGTTGATCGTCACCATCGCGACCGGCTTGCCCTTGGTCGACGGGTTGGATGCGTTCTTCTTTTCCTTTTCCGCCTTGGGCTTGCGGATTTCGCGGTTCGACTTTTTCTGGCTCTTGGCCATGGGTGGTTCCTTTGCGGGCGATGGTCGCCCGGCACCACCCTAGGCGCTTTCCCGCGCGCAGCCCCATCAATTCGGCGGCGCGCGTATCTTGCCTTTGGCGGCGATGGCGCAGAAAAGCCCGCACCATGTCTGCCGCCGAAATCGCCATCCGCGCCCGCCGCGCCGCGTTCAATGCCGCAATCGCCGCACGCGATGCTGCCGCGATCGGCCCGATCCTGGCGCGCGACTGCGTGATGGTGACGGGCAGCGACAGCGCCGTGATCGCCGGGCGGCTGGCGCAGGTAAAGGTCTGGCGCCGCGAATTCGCCGCCGCGCGCCCCGCGCTCTATGTCCGCATGCCGGAAAGCGTGACGGTCTCGCCGGTCGAACCGATCGCAATGGAACAGGGGCGCTGGGAAGGGCGCGACGGCGCCGACGGCCCGGTGACCAGCGCGGGCAGCTATGCCGCCAAATGGCGCGAAACCGGCGGCGATTGGGTGATCGTGGCAGAGATTTTCGTGACGCTGGCCTGAAGGCAGCTTCAGCGGCTTTTCTGTCGCACCAATGCCGTGTCGAGCGCCTGCAGGAACCGCGATCGATCCGCCTTGGAAAAGGGCGGCGGCCCGCCGCCGATCCCGTCCGCCCCGGCGCGCAGGTCCGCCATGATCGCCCGCGTCGCGATCGCGCCGCCGATCGATGCGCTGGTAAACGGCTTGCCATTGTTGCCGATCACGGTCGCGCCCGCCTTCAGGCACCGGTCGGCGAGCAGGATGTCGGCAGTGATGACGATGGTCTCCGGCCCGGCATGTTCGGCGATCCAGTCATCGGCGGCATCGAACCCGTCCGAAACGATCTTGCGGCTGATCAGCGGATGCGCAGGAATGCGGAACGGGCTGTTGCTGACGATCGTCACCGCAACCGCGTGCCGCATCGCGACGCGATAGATTTCGTCCTTCACCGGACAGGCATCGGCATCGACCAATATGCCGGGTTCGGCTTGCGCCGCACGGGGTTCGTTCATTCGCCCGGCTTACCCGCCCGCCCGGCTTTCGCCAAACCCCTGGCATGCGGCAAAGGGAACCGCGCGCCGCGCTCGGGGGTTGTTGCGGCCATGAAAAAATTCCTTGCCGCAACCGCGCTTACGCTCGTCCTCGCCGCCTGCTCGCCTGCGTCGACCGACGCTCCGGCAACGCAGAATGTCGTCGTCGCCAACGAAACCGATCCGCTGACTCCGGTCGATCCGGGCACGCCGACACCCGCCCCCGGCGAAACCGCCGGCGCCAACACGCTGACGCTGGAAGGGCTGGGCGCGTTGAAGATCGGGCAACCGGTGCCGGAAGATTCGGGCTGGGCCGTCCGCGGGGCCCAGACGTCCGACGCATGCACGACCGTATCCTCGCCCGATTATCCGGGCGTCTATGCCATCGTCACCGACGGTGCCGTCCACCGCATCAGCGTGGGGCAGCGTTCGGACGTGAAGCTGATCGAAGGCATCGGCCCGGGATCGACCGAAGCCGAGGTCAAGGCTGCTTTCCCCGGTTTCCGCGAAACGCCGCATAAATATGTCGAAGGCGGCAAATATCTGACCGCACCCAATGCCGATAGCGGCGACCCGGCCGTCCGGTTCGAACTCGACGCCGATGGCAAGGTAACGGTGATGCATGTCGGCACCATGCCGGTGCTCGGCTATGTCGAAGGCTGCGCCTGACGCCGGATTGACCGTTCAGGCCGCGGCGGTGGCGCGGGACGGCGAGCGACCAGCTTCGCGCGCTTCTTCCTTGGCGGCATAAAGCCGCATATCGGCGGCGTGCATCAGCGCGGCGACGCTGGTGGCGTCCTCCGGCGTTGCCGCCGCGCCGAAACTCGCCCCGACGCGCAACCGCTGTCCGTCATGCGGGACCGGCATGGTCAGTGCGATGCTGATCGCTTCGATCTGATCGCGCGCCGAACGGGCATCGTTGCCGGGCAACAGGATGGCGAATTCGTCGCCGCCGATCCGCGCGACCGAAAGCGCCGCAGGTGCCATCGCCCGCATCCGTTTTGCCAGGGCAATCAGCACGGCGTCGCCCGCCTGATGACCATGGGTGTCGTTGACCGGCTTGAACCCGTCGAGATCGGCGAGCAACAGCGTCAGCGGCGCGGCGCTATCCATCTCGGCCTGGGCGATGCGCTCGAACGCCAGCCGGTTGTCGAGCCCGGTCAGCGGATCGGCTTCTGCCAGCTGTTCGAGTCGCTTCTCCAGCACCAGCGCGGCGACGGTCTCCCGGAACTTGCTCAGCACCACGCTCGCCTGCATCGCCGTCAGCAGGATCAGCATCACCGCCATCGCCCGCAGCGAGCTATATTCATAGGTCATCAGCTTGATCGTGATCGGCGCGAGCGCGCCCACCATTCCGGCAATCGCGGCGCGCGGCACGCTGAGCAGACAGGTCGAGGCGATGATCGCCGCGATGCCGGTGAAGACCGGCGCGGTCATGCAATAATATTGCTCAGTTTCGGTAAAGGCATTGACGCACCACAGGCCCGACACCAGCCCCATCGCGCCGCTGGTCCAGATCGCATAACGATGCTGGCGCCGGGCGGCATCGGCATGTTGTGGTTGCGGGCGAAAGCGGCTGATCGCTAGCACGGCAAGGCAGGTGCCGGTGAGGATGACGGGCGGCGCGGCTTGCTGCCACCAGGGCAGATCGCCGAGAATGGCATAGGCCATCGCCAGCGAATTCGCCGCGACCAGCACGCACATCATCGGCAGGAAATCATGGAGCCGGCGGCTTTGGCGCAGCGCCAGCTCGTCGCGAACCGCCAAAGGAATTTCTGGGCGCACCAGCCGGCGCAGTCGCGCGCGCGCGGACGAGGTCACCGTGGATTCCGCGTACATACCCATCCCCCGGCAGGTGCAAGCCCCCGGGAATGCGCTGAATTTGCTAATAAAAGCCTAAATCAGCCCCACAGGCGAGTCAGTCGGCGAGGGGAGCGACCAGTCGATCGGAGCGCGGCCATGGCTTTCCAGAAAATCATTGGCCTTCGAGAAATGCCTGCAGCCGAGAAAGCCGTTATGCGCCGATAGCGGCGAGGGGTGCGCGGCCTTGAGCACCAGATGGCGTCCACCTCGCTCGACCGACGGGATGAAGGCTGCCTTCTTCTGGGCATAGCTGCCCCAGAGCAGGAAGACGACCGGCTCTTCCTTGGCTGCAACCAGCCGGATCACCGCGTCGGTGAATTTTTCCCACCCCCGGTCGCGGTGCGATGCGGCCTTTGCCATTTCGACGGTCAGCACCGAGTTGAGCAACAACACGCCCTGCTGCGCCCAATGTTCGAGAAAGCCGTGGCAGGGCCGTTCGATGCCCAGATCGGCGTGAAGTTCCTTGTAAATATTGACGAGGCTGGGGGGCGGACGAACGCCCGGGCGAACCGAAAAGCACAGGCCATGCGCCTGTCCGGGGCCGTGATAGGGATCCTGCCCCAGGATGACGACGCGCACCTTGTCGAGCGGGGTGAGGTCGAGCGCCCGGAACCATTCGCTGCCGGCCGGGAATATCCGCTTTCCCGCCTGGCGCTCGCCGAGCAGGAACTGCTTGAGTGCGGCCATATAGGGACTTGCGAATTCGCCGGCGAGCGGTTCGCGCCAGCTCGGGTCAAGCTTGATGTCGGTCGGTTCGGCAGAGGCCATGTCGCTCTGGTGGCGCAGGGCGGGGGAGCGCGTCAATGCCCTGCGGGCTTTGCGGCGGCGGCGCAGGCTGGCATGGAAGGCGTCATGCTGCCTTCGCTGATCCTCATCGACGATTTTCTGGCCGACCCCTGGTCGGTGCGGCGCCGCGCACTGGCACTCGATTATGATCCGAAGTTCAAGAAGGGCAATTATCCGGGCCTGATGTCGACCACCCCGCTGGAAGTTCGCGGGATGGAGCAGGCGGTGTCGCAACGCGTCGGCGTGCCGCTGATGGCGGCTCCACGCACGATGCACGGCCATTGCCGCCTGACGCTGGCGGGCGACACCGGCAAGAGCGGCGTGCATATCGATCCCGCCGCCTATTCGGGCATCCTCTATCTGACACCGCCCGAACATTGCCGTGGCGGCACCGATTTCTTCCGCCACCGCCCCACCGGGCTCGATCGCGTCCCGCAAAGCGAGCGCGAGCTTGCGCCGACCGGCTATCGCGATATCAACCGGCTGATCGAGGAGGTCGTCAACGGCGACACGCTGAAGCCCGCGCGCTGGGAAAAGACGATGACGGTGCCGATGCGGTTCAACCGCCTGCTCTTGTTCAGCCCGTGGATGTTTCACAATGCAGCGAAGGGCTTTGGCAAGGGGCCCGAGGACGGGCGTCTGGTCCAGACGCTGTTCTTTGCCGCCGCGCCGCGCCCTGCCTGAGGAGCAATGCGATGCACATGAACCATGATCCCGCCGAAGATGCGGCACCGCAAATCGCCTTCGACCAGTTTCTCGCCGTCGATATCCGCGTCGGCACGATCATCGCAGCCGAAGCCTTTCCCGAGGCGCGCAAGCCCGCGTACAAGCTGACGATCGATTTCGGACCGGTGATCGGAACGAAGCGCAGCTCGGCGCAGATCACCGAACATTATGCGCTCGACGACCTGCCGGGGATGCAGGTCGCCGCCGTCGTCAATTTCCCGCCGCGCCAGATCGGGCCGATGATGTCCGAAGTGCTGACGCTGGGCATGCCCGATGCCGATGGCAAGGTGGTGCTGATCGGCCCGAGCAAGCCGGTCCCCAATGGGGGGCGGCTGTTCTAGGCTACTCCTGCGGAGCCGGCTGCCTTCAGGCCGCAACTGCCGCCAGCAGATAGTTGAGCGTTTCGTTGTCGCCGGTCGTGAAGCCATGGCCGGGGGTGAAGCTGAGCCCGGTCCTGGCGATTACCGTGAGCCCGGCATCCGCCAGCATTGGCTCGAGTTCTTCGGGACGCAGGAAACGGCTCCAGTCATGCGTCCCCCTGGGGATCATGCCGGTGCCTTCGCCGATGGTGATCATCGCCAGACGCGAGATCGCGGTGCGGTTGGGTGTCGACAGCAGCAGCAGCCCGCCCGGTGCCAGTGCTCCCGCGAGCCCCGCGACAAAGGCAGCGGGATCGGCGACATGTTCGATCACTTCCATCGACGTGACCAGATCGAAGCGGCGCCCCGCCAGATCCTCGATCCCGCCCGCGATATATTCGATGTCGAGCCCCGATTGCGCGGCATGGGCAGCGGCGGCGCCGATATTTTCGGGCGCGGCATCGACGCCGGTCACTCGGGCGCCCATTCGGGCGAGCGGTTCGGCAAGCAGCCCCGCGCCGCAACCGACATCGATTGCGGTTTTGCCCGCCAGCGGCGTGAAGCTGGCCGGGTCGCCGCCCCAATGCGCATCGATCTGTTCGCGGATGAAGGCGAGGCGCGGCGGATTGAGGCGATGCAGCATCGCCGAGCTGCCCTTCGGATTCCACCAGTCGGCGGCGAGAGTGCCGAAATGTTTTGCTTCAGCCGGGTCAATCGTTGCTTTTATTGCGTTCGCCATAAACCGCTCCTATCAGGACGCCCCATTCTATCCAATGCGCGGAATCGAGCGACACCCACATGGCACGTATCGTGATGAAGTTCGGCGGCACCTCGATGGCCGGGATCGAGCGCATCCGCAATGTCGCCCAGCGTGTCAAACACGAATGGGACCAGGGCAATGAAGTCGCCGTCGTCGTATCGGCGATGGCAGGCGAAACCGACCGGCTGGTCAATTTCTGCCGCGAAGCATCCTCGCTGTACGACCCGCGCGAATATGACGTGGTCGTATCGTCGGGCGAACAGGTGACGAGCGGCCTGCTCGCCATCGCGCTGCAGGCGATCGGCGTTCCGGCGCGCAGCTGGATGGGCTGGCAATTGCCGATCCGCACGTCGGACGGCCATGCATCGGCTCGGATCGAAGCGATCGAGACCGATTCGCTGCTCGCGGCGATGGGCGAAGGCGGCAGCGGCCGCGAAGTCGCGGTAATTCCCGGCTTTCAGGGCATGGCGCTGGGCGATCGCGTCGCGACGCTGGGCCGTGGCGGATCGGACACATCGGCAGTGGCGATGGCCGCGGCGATGAAGGCCGACCGCTGCGACATCTATACCGATGTCGATGGCGTCTATACCACCGATCCGCGCATCGTGCCGCGGGCACAGAAGCTGTCCAAAGTGACATATGAGGAAATGCTCGAACTGGCGAGCGTCGGGGCCAAGGTGCTGCAGACGCGATCGGTCGGGCTGGCGATGAAGGAAAAGGTGCGCGTCCGCGTGCTTTCCTCCTTCGATGACATTCGCGACGAAGACGGACATCGCGGCACGTTGATCGTGGGCGAAGAGGAAGTGAACATGGAACGGCAGCTCATCACCGGTATCGCGCACGACAAGAACGAAGCGAAGATCACGCTTACCGAGGTTTCGGATCGTCCCGGCGCGGTGGCATCGATCTTCACGCCGCTGGCCGATGCGAACATCAATGTGGACATGATCGTCCAGAATGTCGCGCACACGACCGGATCGACCGACGTCACCTTCACCGTGCCCAAGGCAGAGCTCGCCCGCGCGCTCGACGTGCTCGAAAAGGGACAGGAAGCAATCGGCTATTCGAAGCTGATCCACGATCCCAAGGTGACCAAGGTGTCGGTGGTGGGCGTCGGCATGCGCAGCCATGCCGGTGTCGCGGCGGCGATGTTCAAGACGCTGGGCGATCGCGGCATCAATATTCAGGCGATCACGACGTCGGAGATCAAGGTCAGCGTGCTGATCGAAGAGGATTATACCGAACTGGCGGTGCGCGTGCTGCACACCGCATACGGCCTCGACGGTCCCGACGCGGCGGAATAGGCTGGGTCCACCCGACCCCGGAAAACCGCAGAAACGCGTGCAAAGTTCGCACAGGTTCGCACCGTAACGCGCGCGGGCACATGCGCGCGCGTACGCGAGGGGACTTTTTGCACCGATTGCGCGGGGCATCGGCGGCTTCACATCAACGATTCGAAAGAGCCTTTCCCGACTGGCAAATCAAATCCTACATTGCAAACTCCGCCGTCTGTCGGGCGGGCAGCAAGGGGAAGCAGGTGCGGATCGGCGTCGAACAGATCGGAGGATGGCGGCGCATCCTGATCTATGGCGCGCTTTTCGCGCTGGGCGTGCTGCTGCTCGAATGGATCGACTATCAGCGGCTGGTGCGGTCGCGGTCGAGCGATATCTGGCTTTTCCTTGTCGCGCTGGGCTTTCTGGTGCTCGGCATCTATCTGGGCGGGCGGCTATTGCGCGCGCCGGCGCCGCGCCCGTTCGACGGCAATCCGCAGGCGCGGGCGCAACTGGGCATCAGCGACCGCGAACTGACGGTTCTTGAGGCGCTGGCCGCGGGCAAATCCAACCGTCAGATCGCCGATGCGCTGCATGTCTCCCCCAATACGGTGAAGACGCATCTGGCCAATCTCTATGCCAAGCTCGAGGCCGAACGGCGGACCGATGCGGTGGCGCGCGGCCGGGCGCTGGGGCTGATTCCATGACCGCCCATTTCCCCCCGTTCACGAAAATCACCCGTTCGGGCGATTGCCCCAACCGGGTTGTGCGGTGCTGATCGGCGCTTCTTCGCAAACAAGGGAGCGGACGATGATACGACATATTCTGATATTCGGTACGATCGCGGGGCTGATCGTGGGATCGGTGCTGTTCGGCACCGGCGTGACGATCCTGCACGATGTGACACCGACGATCGGCATGGCGATCGGCTATACGTCGATGCTGGTCGCATTCAGCATGATCTTCATCGCGATCAAGCGGCAGCGCGATATCGTGCAGGGCGGCGTGATCCGGTTTCTGCCCGCGCTGGGCATGGGGCTGGGCATCACGATCGTGGCGGGGATATTCTATGTCCTTGCCTGGGAAGGCGTGCTGGCGGTGACCGGCTTCGATTTCATGGCGGGCTATGTCGAGGCCGATCTGGATGCGATGCGCGCGGCGGGGGCGGATGCGGCGGCGATTGCGCGGCGCAGTGCCGAACTGAATGCGATGATGGCCGGATATGACAATCCGCTCTATCGCATGCCGCTGACCTTTACCGAGATCGCGCCGGTGGGCGCAGTGATTTCGCTGATTTCGGCGGCGTTGCTGGCAAACCCCAGGTTCCTGCCCGCGCGCTGAGCCGGAGTGCCGGCGGAAATTTAATTCGCGCTGGCACATTTCTGCGACAAGTGGCTTGTAGCCGAATGGAGATGGGCATCGGCGCGTCCGGGGTTGGGCGCGCCGATCTGTTTGGGAGTATCTCCGGCATGCGCCGCTTGGTTCTGGTTTCTTCGATATTGATGGCGACGACATCTCCGGCAGCGCTCGCGGCGCAGGTGGTGCAGGATGTGCCGGGCGGTCAGGATGCCGCCGGACAGAATGTTCCTGCGCAGGAAACGCCATCGCAGGACGTTCCGCCCCAGGACGTTCCGCCGCAGGATGCCTCGGGCCAGACCGCACAGGATGCGCAAGCGGCGAGCGATATCGCCGTCACCGATGACGAAATCGTCGTCACTGCCGAAATGCGCGGCTCGGTGGTCGGCGACATCCAGCCCGAACAGGTGCTGACGCCGGCCGATATCCGTTCCTATGGCGTCAGTTCGGTCGGCGAATTGCTCGATGCCCTGGCGCCGCAGACAAGTTCGGGCCGGGGCAGTGGCAGGCCGGTCGTCCTGCTCAACGGGCGCCGCATTTCGGGCTTTCGCGAATTGCGCGACATCCCCACCGAAGCGATCGAGCGCGTCGATATCCTGCCCGAGGAAGTCGCGCTCAAATACGGGTATCGCGCCGATCAGCGCGTCGTGAACATCGTGCTGCGCGAACGGTTCCGCTCGATCACCGCCGAACTCGAAGGCGGCATGCCGACGGCGGGCGGGTTTTCGACGCAGGACGCCGATCTCGACATCCTGCGGATCGCGGGCGACGCGCGGATCAGCTTCCATATCGGCTATGAAGGCCGCTCGGCGCTGACCGAGGATGAGCGCGACATCGTGCCGACGCGCGAAAGCCTGTTCGACCGCTATGGCAATGTCACGGCAACCGACGGCAGCAGCGAAATCGATCCGGCGCTGAGCGCGCTGGTCGGAACGCCCGTAACCGTGGCCGGTGCGCTCGCGCGGGCGGCGGACGGCGCCGTGTCGCTCGCCGATTTCGTCCCCGGCGCCAATGCTCCGAACAGCGGCAGCGAAGCGCCCTATCGCACATTGCAGGGATCGAACCGGACGCTGACGGTCAACGGCGTCATCGCGCGGCCGATCGCGCCGCGCGTGACTGCGACGTTCAATGTCGAACTGACCGCGACCGAGAGCGAATCGCTGCTCGGGCTGTCGACGGCGACGCTCACTCTGCCGGCGGGCAATCCCTATTCGCCGTTCGCCGATGATGTGACGCTTTATCGCGCCTATCCTTCGCTCGGCGCGCTCGACCGCGATACGTCATCGCAGACGATCCATCTCGGCACCGGGTTCAATGGCGATGGCGATATCTGGCGCTGGTCGGTGACGGCGAATTACGACCGGTCGACGTCGGAAACGATCACCACCACCGGCATCGACGTCACGCCGTTCCAGACCGCGCTCGACCTGGGCGATCCGGCGTTCAATCCGTTCGGCGATCCGCCGCTGGATATGCTGTCGTTCCTGCCGCTCGATATTTCGCGATCGACATCGAATGCCGGAACGGTGGAGGCGCAGACATCGGGCAAGCTGTTCCGCATGCCCGCGGGCGAAGTGAATACCAGCATCCGGATCGGCGGCGCGCTGAGCGATTATTCGTCCGATTCGACGCGTTCGGGCATCAGCCGCACGAGCGGCGTTTCGCGCCAGACCGCCAATGGGCAGTGGAATGTCGACCTGCCGATCGCCAGTCGGCGCGAAGGCGTGCTCGACGCGATCGGTGATCTGTCGCTCAACGGCAATGTCGAAGTCGAGCAGCTTTCCGACTTCGGGACGCTGGTGACCTATGGCTATGGACTCAACTGGTCGCCGATCGAGCCGGTACGCTTCCTGATCTCGGTGACCGAGGAAGAAGACGCGCCGAGCGCGCAGCAGCTGGGCAATCCCACCGTGGTCACGCCCAATGTCCGCGTGTTCGATTATACGCGCGGCGAATCGGTGCTGGTGACAACGATCGGCGGCGGCAATCCGGGGCTGGAGGGCGAGCAGCGCCATGTCTTCAAGATCGGCATGAACGCGCAGATTTTCGAGGACAAGCCCGACCTGCGCTTCAGCGCCGAATATGTGCGCAGCACCACGCGCAATGCGATTTCGAGCCTTCCCGCCGCGACCGCCGAAATCGAGGCGGCGTTTCCGGACCGGTTCATTCGCGATGGCGATGGCGTGCTCGTCACGTTCGACAATCGCGCGGTCAATTTCGCGCGGACCGACCGCGAGCAGTTCCGCTATGGCGTCAACCTGTCGCTGCCGCTGTCCTCAACCGTCGAACGGCGCGTCGCCGAATATCGCGCGGCGCGCGAACGCGCCCAGCGCGACGGCACGGCGATGCCCGAACCGCCCTTTGGCATGGGTCGGCGCGGCAACCGGCCCGACGGCGCGCGCGGCGGCGAGGGGGCGCAGGGTGCGCCGGGTTCTCAGAGTGCGCAGGGCGAAGCGCGCGGCGAAGCCGGGCAGGGTGGCCCGGGCGGTCGCCAGCGTGCCGAGGGTCCCCCGCCGGGTGCCGGTGGCGGCGGTCGCGGGCCCGGTGGTGGTCGCGGCTTTGGCCGGATGGGCGGGCGCAACGGCGCGATGGCCGGGCGCATCCGCTTCTCGCTCTATCACACGATCCATCTGCGCGACGAAGTCGTGATCCGCGACGGCCTGCCCGTGCTGGACCGGCTCAACGGTTCGGCGGTGGGCAGCAGCGGCGGTCAGGCGCGGCACGAGTTCGAGCTGAACGCGGGCGTGTTCAAGGATGGTCTGGGCGTCAACCTGTCGGGCAAGTGGCAAGGCGCCACCCATGTCAACGCAGGCACCAGCGCCGCGCCCGAGCAATTGCGCTTCGGTAGCCTGGCCACCGTGGATGCGCGGCTGTTCGTCGATCTGGGGCGTCAGGTCACGCTGGTCCGCGACCATCGCTGGCTGCGCGGCACACGCGTGTCGCTTTCGATATCCAACCTGTTCGATTCGCGACAGAAAGTGACCGATGCGAGCGGCACGGTGCCGCTGACCTATCAACCCGATCTGATCGATCCGGTGGGGCGGCGCATCTCGATCGAGTTCCGCAAGCTGTTCTTCTGACGCTATTTGTGTAAGCGGCGCCGGCCCACTCCCCACCCGGCCTCCCACAAAATACTGCCGATGGGAGGCCGGGTGGGGGAGCGGGCCGGGGCCGCCAAACCGCAAACGCGCCTACTCGCCGAATTCACCGGGACGATAGAGCAATGTGATCGCCACCCGGCGGTTGCGCGGATCGGCGGGATTTTCGCGAATCATCGGTTCGCGATCGGCGACGCCCTCGATGCGCGAGAAGCGGGCTTCCTCCACGCCGCCCACGGCCAGCCGACGGCGCGTGGCCTCTGCGCGTCCGCTCGACAGCATCCAGTTGTTCATGCGCAACGGATCGCCATAGGGCACGCTGTCGGTGTGGCCGCGGATCATGATCGGGTTGGGCAGCGCCTTGATCGCTTCCGACACCAGGCCGACCAGCGAATCGGCGGACGATACCAGTGCCGTCGTGCCGCTGTCGAACATCGAATAATCGGCATCATCCATCAGGTCGATCCGCATGCCGTCACGCGTCTGGACAAAACGGACATGGTTGGCGAGTTGCGCCAGCTGGGGCGACTGGCTGATCCGGCGCTGCAATTCGCGGCGCATCTGTTCGAAATTGCGCTGATCCTCGCGCTCTATCGATTCGCGGCTGCGCAGCGAACCGCGCTCGGCGGTGCCGACCTGAATACCGCCGGTCGAATCGGCGGGGATCGTCAGCGCGCGCGTGCCCGTCTGGGCCGCCTTGTGCGGGTAATTATCCTTGTCGATCACGCTTTCGCCGCCGAACAGCCCGTTCGAACCGGCGCTGTTCTGTTTCAGTTCGATCAGCGTGGGCGCGAAATAGTCGGCCAGTGCCTTACGCTGTTTCTCGGTCGTCGCGCCGAGCAGCCAGAGCAGCAGGAAGAACGCCATCATCGCCGTCACGAAATCGGCATAGGCGACTTTCCAGGCACCGCCATGATGGCCGCCATGCCCTTCCTCGATGATTTTCTTGACGATGATGACCGGCTGGTTCGAACCGTGCGGCGCGCGAGCTGCCATTT
The DNA here is from genome assembly GCF_003171655.1 of Stakelama portus. GTDB lineage: Bacteria > Pseudomonadota > Alphaproteobacteria > Sphingomonadales > Sphingomonadaceae > Sphingomonas > Sphingomonas portus. Next base: position 359,344 of record NZ_QFZL01000003.1, read on the forward strand.
ACTGGTCCTCCCGGACAGAACGGCACCGGCCGAACAGGCGAAGCCGAACAAACATCATCGACCGCGCAATCCGTCGAACACTTCGCCGAATGCCGGCTGGTTCGAATGGGCGATGCCCGACCGTGCGGCTTCGATCACCAAAGGCTGCGGATGGCCGTGGAGCGAGGCAATGATGATCTGCTTCACCGTGTGATAGATTGCCGCATCGGCATCGATCACCTGCTGCAGCCGGGTGGCGAGCGGCCCGACGATGCCATAGGCGAGCAGCACGCCCATGAAGGTGCCGACCAGTGCCGACCCGATCATCCCGCCCAATATGCTCGGCGGCTTGTCGATCGAACCCATTGTCTTGACCACGCCCAGCACGGCGGCGACGATGCCGAGCGCGGGCAGGGCATCGGACAGCGACTGGAGCGTCGTCTGCGGCCCCTGAACCTCGTGATGGTGAGTCTTGATGGTGTTATCCATCACTTCCTCGACCGCATGCACGTCGAGCGTGCCCGACGACACGACGACGAGCCGCAGCGTATCGGCGATCAGATTGACCAGCGTCTTGTCGGCAAGCAGGCGCGGATATTCGGCGAAGATGGCGGAAGACTGCGGATCCTCGACATGCGGTTCGAGCGCGATCGGCCCTTCGGTACGCAGCATCTTCATCAGTTTCGACACGAGGAAGATCGTGTCGAGATAATCCTGTTTCTTGTATTTGGGGCCCTTGAGCACCTTGACCACGCCGCCGCCCAGCGCCTTCAGCTCCTTGGTCGAATTGCCGATGATCAGCGCGCCGACCGCGGCGCCGCCGATGATCAGCATTTCGTGCGGAATCGCTTCGAGCACGGGGCCAAGCGCGCCGCCGGTGATCGTGAAACCACCGAAGACCATGACCAGCAGGACGACAAGACCGATCAGCGGAAACATGACGTTATCGATATCCCCCCTTGGCCTGGAAAAGGCTCCCCGAACCCAGAACGGCCGGAGCGCGGAAAACTTGCGGCAAAACTGGTTACCGTGCCGCTAATCACCGCAGATAATCGAACAGCGACAGCGAAGTGAGCTTGGTGAAGCTCGATTGCGTGGCGTCGAGCACGGTCAGCGTCTTCTGAAGTTCGGCGATCGCCGCCGTCATATCGACTTCCTCGAGCGCGCTGCGGCTTTCGGTTCGCGTCGTCGCGGCAGTATCGAATCGCTCGGCGACATAATCGAGCCGGATCGCGCGCGCGCCGACCGAGGCGCGCGTCGCACCGACGCTGGACAGCGCGTCGCCGATGGCGTCCGCTGCCTGGCCGATTGCGCCGGTATCGCCTGCCTGAAGCGCGGAGGCCAGCGCCGCGAGCGCGCCGAACGCGCCATCGCCATCGCTGCCGAAGACCCGCGCGCCGCTGACGCTTGCCTGAACCGAATCGCCGTTGCCGATCGGGATCGCCGCCGGTTCCCCCGAACCGGCGAAGCGGATCGTGCCATCGTCCTGCTTCACATAGGCAGTATCGCCCGTCGCCCCGGCAAAGAGCGGCTGGCCACGGACATCGGTCTGATTGGCGAGCGAGAAAAGCTCGTCGACGACGCCGTCGAGCTCTGCCGAAATCGCCGCGCGATCGGTTTCGTTCAGCGTGTCGCTCGCGGCCTGCAGCGCGAGTTCCTGTGCGTGCTGCAATTGTTTTTCGACGCCGGACAGCGCGACATCGGTTTCGCCCAGGATCGTCTGGGCAAGATCGACATTGGCGGCGTCGGCCTTGGCATTGGCGCCGTCGCGATCGAGCGTCTGGATGCGCCGCCATGCGGTGGCATCGTCGGACGGCGCGTCGACGCGCTTGTTGGTCGCGATCTGTGTCTGCAGCCGATTGGCGTCGATCGACAGGCCGGTGATCTGCGACGTGGCGTGGCTGTAGAGCTGGTTGGTCGAAATGCGCATCGCCGTGCTCACTGGATATTGAGGATGGATTGCAGCGTTTCGCGCGCCACCTGGATGACGCGGCTCGACGCCTGATAGGCCTGCTGGAACCGGATAAGGTCGACCGCTTCCTCGTCCAGATTGACGCCGCTTACCGAATCGCGGGCGGCAACCGCGCTGTCGTGGATCGCGGTCTGGGCGTCGGCCACGGTGCGGCGTGCGGAAAGCGCCGTGGCGTTGGCGGTCACGGCATCGGCGATGCGCCCTTCGGCATTGGTGGTGCTGCGCAGCGCCTCCAGATTGGCGAGGTTGCTGTTGTCGCGCGTTCCACCGCCCGGGGCGGCCGCCGCGATTCCGCGTGGATCGGTGAGCGCGAGACTCATCTGCGACGGCGGATCGCCTGCTTCGAACATCGGTGCGCCCGACATGCCGTCGAGCCCGATGCCCTGCGCTTGCACGCCATTGACGCCTTCGGTCACGGCAGTGGCGACGGCGTCGAGTTCGGCCCGGGCGTCGGCGATGCGCTGAGCCCCTTCGATCGTCCCGGCGAGCGTGCCGCCGCGCGCGACCATCGCCTGGGTTCCGGCATGGTTGTGCACGGCAAGCGAAACCGCGCCCGCTTCGTTGCGCAGATAGGTGACGCCGCCATGGCTCTCGCCCTGGACGAGCATCGGCCCGTCGCTGCCGCCCGCCAGAACATTGGCGCGTCCGAAGCCGTCGAGCGTGACGGTGACATCGGTGATCGCGCTCATTTGTTCGAGCAGCTGATCGCGCTGATCGAGCAGAGTCGCCTGTCCCGCGCCGCCCGAAGCGGCGCGCGAGAGGCCGGCATTGACCTTGGCAAGCCCTTCGGCGAGCTGGTTGAGCTGAGTCACCGCGGCTTCGGCGCTGGCGTCGAGATCGGTCGCGGCGGCGTCCAGCGCCTTGCCGGTCGCGTTGAAGGCGCTGGCGAGCGATGCGGCGGATTCGAGCATCACCGCGCGCGGCGCGATGGCCGAAGGATCGGCGGCGACGCTTTTCCCGGCGTTGAAAAAAACAGTCAGCTGATCGGACAGGCCATTGTCGGCGAGCGCATTTTCGATCCGCTCGAGCCAGGTGGCGCTGGTTTCGGTCTTGGCGAGATCGGCGCTCGCGTTGCGCACGGTGCCTGCGCGCGCGTCGTCGCCCATGCGCGCGACGCCGGTTACCACCACGCCCGCGCCGCTGCCGGTGCGCGCGGTGGTCGCGATGCTGACTTCGGACATGGCGGTGGTGCGGCGGGTATAGCCCGCGCTGCCCGCATTGGCGATATTGTCGGACGTGGTGCCGATCGCCGCCTGATAGGCGCGCACGCCGCTGGCGCCGATCGAAAGCAGGTCGCTCATCCGCCGGTGCTTTCGTCATTGCCGGCCGGGGCGGCGGCATCGCCGCTGCCCACGCCGCGCGCGAGGAATTCGGTCATTGCCTTGCCGATGCCCATCGGCGTGTTCACCGACATGGATTTGGCGAGCTGATCGTCCTGCATGTCGCGAAACTGGTCGAGCGCCTTGCTGTCGAACAGGCCGTCGCCCAGCTTGGCCTTGCGCATCGAGCTGAGCATCATCTTGGTGAAGATCGCTTCGAAACGCTGGCCCGCCGCTTCCAGATTATCCTTGTTCTGAAGGCGCGACGTATCGCTGGCGGACCCGGCGGTCCCCGCGATTGCGCCGGTCGGGGATGCGACCGCGCCGGTCACAGGATCACCAGTTCGGCGTCGAGCGCGCCGGCTTCCTTGAGCGCCTGAAGGATCGCGACGAGATCGCCCGGCGAAGCGCCGATCGCGTTCACCGCCTTGACGATATCGGCAAGGTTCGCGCCGCCGTCGAGGATGAACATCGGGCGGCGTTCCTCATGCACGCCCACCGAGCTTTGCTCTTCGGTGGTCGTCTGGCCACGGCTGAACGGCGCGGGCTGGCTGACGCGCGGGGCCTCGTCGATCCGCACGGTCAGGCTGCCGTGCGAGACGGCGGCGGGTCGGACCCGCACCGCCGAATTGATCACCACCGTGCCGGTGCGCGCATTGACGATGACGCGCGCCGCGGCTTCGGCCGCCTGGACCGGCAGATTTTCGATCTCGCTGATCATCGCCGCGCGGATGTCTGCGCCGGGAGGTGCGATCACCGCGACCGAAACGGCATCGACCGCGCGGGCACGGTTATCGCCGAAATGGAAGTTGATCGCGTCCGCGACATGCTGGGCCGTAGTGAAATCGGCGCGCGAAAGGTTGAAGGTCAGATAGGGTGCGGTGTCGAACCCGGTTTCCACCGTCCGTTCGACGCTCGCCCCTTCGGGAATGCGGCCGGAGGAGGGGATGTTGACGACGACCGAGGATCCGTCGCGCCCCTCCGCGCCCAGACCGCCGACGACCAGACCGCCCTGCGCCATCGCATAGATGTTGCCGTCGGCGCCGAGCAGCGGGGTCAGCACCAGTGTGCCGCCGCGCAGGCTCTTGGCCTTGCCGAGCGCCGAGACCGTGACGTCGAGCCGCTGGCCGGGCTTGGCAAAGGCAGGCAGTTCGGCAGTGATCACCACTGCCGCTGCATTTTTGAGCGCGGGATTGACGCCCGGCGGCAATTCGAGCCCGAAGCGCGATGCCACGCCCCGCATCGACTGGACGGTATATTCCAGATTGTCGTCGCCCGTGCCCGGCAGACCGACGACGATGCCGTATCCGGTCAGCTGGTTGGCGCGAATGCCCTGAAAGCCGCCGAGATCCTTCACGCGCTGCGCGGCGGCGGGCTGAACCGCGACGAACAGCGCGAAAAGCGCGAGAAGAATGCGAATCATGACGCGATGCTCCATCGTCAGAAGGGGCTGATGATCTGGAAGAACCGGCTCAGCCAGCCCTGACGGCTGGACCGGGCGAGATCGCCCTTGCCGGTGTAGGAAATCTGGGCGTCGGCGACGCGCGTCGATGCCACCTGATTATATTGGTTGACGTCGGCGGTGCGGATGATGCCGCTGATCGTGATATATTCGTCGCCGCGGTTGAGCGTCAGCCGCTTTTCGCCGCGCACCAGCATCGTGCCGTTGCCATAGACTTCGGCGATGGTGACGGTGATTTCGCCCGACAGCTGGTTCGCCTGGCTGGCGGTGCCGCCGCCGTTGAACCCGCGATTGCTGCTGACCGTGGCGTCGGTGGCGCTGAACAGCGACAGCGCGCCGGTGGTCGGCGGCAGGATCGAAAAGCCGCCGGTGCTGTCGTAATCGGTCCCCTGCGACTTGGTCGCCTGAGTCCGTTCGACCAGCACGATCGTCACCGGATCGCCGACGCGGCGCGCGCGATTGCCTTCGTAAAGCGCGGCATAGCCCTGGCTCGCCTGAAAGATGCCGCCATTGGCCGCGACCGGCATCGGCGCGACCGGCGCGGTGGGCGCATATTCGCGCACCTGTTCGCGGTCGCGGTCGCGATCGCGGCGCTGGGCGTCGGCGGGCGTGACCGTGGCGGCGGCGATGACCACCGCCAGCGCGCCCGTGGCGAGACCGGCGAGGAATTTGGCGCTGCGCATATCAGATGTTCTGGTTGACATATTTCAGCATCTCATCGGTGGCGGAGATCATCTTCGAATTGACTTCGTAGGCGCGCTGCGTCTCGATCATGTCGACCAGTTCCTCGACGACATTGACGTTCGACCCTTCGAGCATGCCCTGGCGGATCATGCCGCGGCCTTCCTCGCCCGCCGCGCCCAGACTGGCGGCACCCGAAGCCGCGCTTTCAACGAGATAATTGTCGCCGACTGCGCGCAGCCCCGCCGAATTGGGGAAGCTGGCGATCTGGATCTGGCCCAGATCGCTCGATTCGCTTTGTCCGGCGAGCGTCGCCGAAACGGTGCCGTCGGTGCCGATGGTGATCGACGTGGCGGTTTCCGGGATCGTGATGCCGGGCATCACCTGATAGCCTTCGGAAGTCACCAGCTGGCCCTGGCTGTCGCGCGAGAAATTGCCGGCGCGGGTATAGCCGAGCTGACCGCCCGGCATCTGCACCTGAAAATAGCCATTGCCGTCGAGCGCGACATCGAGCGCGTTGCCCGTCGTCTGAAACTCGCCCTGCGTGTCGATCCGGGCAGTGCCCTGAATACGCACGCCGGTGCCCAGGTTGATGCCGGTGGCATATTTGGTTTCGGCGGTGCTCGACGCGCCCGGCGCAGTCACCACCTGATAGGCGAGCGTCTGAAACGAGGCGCGGTCGCGCTTGTAGGCAGTGGTGTTGACGTTCGCGAGGTTGTTCGAGATCACGCGCATGCGCATGTCCTGCGCGTCGAGCCCGGTGCGGGCGATATGGAGTGCTGCAGAACCCATTTGGTAAAACTCCCTTAGCCGGGCATCCGCATCAGCGATGCGGTGCTTTCATCCATCTGCTTGGCTTCTTTCAGCAGATTGGCCTGAACTTCGTAGGCGCGCTGGTTCTCGATCATGTCGACCAGCGCTTGCGTCAGATTGACGTTGGATTGTTCGAGCGAACCGGAGCGCACGGTCGCATCCAGGTCTTCCGGCAGCACGCCGCCGCCCTTCACATGCAACAGATTGTCCAGCCCCTTGACGGTGTTCGACCCTTGCGTGCTCACCAGCTTGATCTTGTCGATCTGCTGGGGCTGGTCGGGATCGCCGCCGGGCGGGACGATCGAAACCGTGCCGTCGGCTGCGATGCTGATCGATTCATGGGGCGGCACGGTGATGGGCCCCCCCGAGCCCATCACCGGGAAACCGTCGCCGGTTTCCAAAACGCCCGAGGCAGCGACGGAAAGATCGCCGCGCCGCGTATAGGCCTCGGCCCCGTCGGTCGCCTGCACCGCGATCCAGCTGTCGGTGGTCACGGCAACGTCGAGCGGATTGTCGGTCTGGAGCATCGCACCGGGGCCGCGATCGGAATCGTGCACGCTGGCCGATGCCAGCTGGCGCGTGTCGAGGCCCGAACCCGTCAGCATCATCCGGTCGAACGACACCCGGTCGGCGCGATAGCCGATGGTCGATGCGTTCGCGATGTTGTTGGCAATCGCCGCCTGCGCCTGCATCTGGCTGCGCAGGCCCGAAAGCGCCGTATAGACGAGCCGGTCCATGGCCTATTCCTTCCCCGCCTGCATCAGCCGCGGATGTTGAAGATGGTCTGCGAAATCTGATTGGCGGTATCGAGCGCCTTGGCGTTCGCCTGGAAATTCTGCTGCGCCGCAATCAGGTTCACCAGCTCTTCGGTGATGTCGACGTTCGACTGTTCGATCGCACCCGACATCAGCGACCCGAAGCCGTTGGCGCCCGGCTCGCCGAGCCGTGCCTCGCCCGAAATCCCGGTCGCGGCCCAGGTCGAATCACCCAGCTGGCGCAGGCCCGACGGATTGGTGAAATTGGCGAGCACCACCTTGCCCAGCGGCTGGGTATCGCCGTTGGAGAAGCTGGCAGTGACGGTGCCGTCTTCGCCGATGGTGATGCCTTCGAACTGGCCGACGGCATTGCCGTCCTGGCTGCGCGAATCGACCGAGAAAGCGGCGCTCAGCTGAGTGGTGGACGAACCGAAATCGAGCGTCAGCGGCTGTTCGCTGGTCGACCCGGCCGGCGTGAACCCGCTGAAGGTGGTGGCGGCGGTCGGCGCGAGCATCTTGCCCTTGGCGTCGAATTCGAGCGAAATCGCGCCGTCGTCCGATGCGCCCGGATCGAGCTGCTGGTCGCCGACGAAGCTGTACACTTTCCAGCTGCTGGTGCCGTCGTCGCCGGTCGCGGCGGTCTGGCGGACGAAATAATTCGTCATCGTCAGTGCGTTGCCGTTGGCGTCGTAGATCGTCGTCTGGGTCGACTGGTTATAGGTCGCCGGATCGAAGCGATCGAAGGCATAGGGATTGTCGGCGTCGAAGGCGGCGCTTTCCGACGGAATCGCCGAATTTGCCGACAGGTTCATCGTCAGCGCGACATTTTCGGTCGCCTGCGGCGATCCGCTGGTCTGCGGCACCTTGAGCGCGATGGTCGAATCGAGGCCGGTCGCGACGACCGTGCCCGAACCGTCGACGGGATAGACCTGCAGCTTGTTGCCCTGCGAATCGACGATATTGCGGTCGCTGTCGACCGAGAAGCTGCCGTTGCGCGTGAACATCACGTCGTTGCCGGCCGATTTGACCGCGAAGAACCCGTCGCCGGCGATCGCCAGGTCGAGCGAGGAGGTCGACTGGGTGTATCCGCCCGCGCTGAACTGCTGGCGGATCGATTTCACGACCGTGCCCGATCCGCTGATCTGATTGGGATTCGAGCTGGCGGTCGATGCGATCACGTCGGAAAACAACGTGGTCGAGCGCTTGAAGCCGTTGGTCGAGACGTTCGCAAGGTTGTGCGAGATCGTCCCCATATTGGTTTGCGCGGCCTGAAGTCCGCTCAGCGAGGTGTAGAAGGACATATATTCTGCTCCTTGGAAAGGCGGGTTCAGCCGACCTTGACGACGTCGTCGGGCGACGTCTGGCCGATGCCGGGAAGGTTGAGGACGGGCTTGCCGTCGCTGTCGAACGACACCGACTGGACCGGCGCCCAGACCAGAGTCTGTGCCGAAACCGATTTGCCGTCGGCATTCTGGGCGCTGACCGCGATGGTGAAGGGGCCGTTGCCCGCCGCTTCGCCGCTGTCGGTGCTGCCGTCCCATTCGAAATCGAGCGTGCCGGCTTCCTGCGCGCCCAGCGACACGGTCTTGAGCGTGGTGCCGTCGGCGTTGGAAATCTTGACTTCGACATTGCTGGCGTCGTCGCCGAGCAGGATCGTTCCGCCCAGCGTGCCGTCGGTGCGCGGAAAGGCAGTGTCGCCTTGCACCAGCACCGTCGATCCGACCCAGGACAGCAGGTCCGACGTCGTCGTCCCGCCCAGCTTTTGCGCGATCGCGCTCAGCGTGGCGTTCATTTCGGTGATGCCCGACAGGCTGGAGAATTGCGCCATCTGGGCAACCATCTGGTTGTTGTCCATCGGCTCGAACGGATCCTGATTGCGCAGCTGCGCGGTCATCAGCGTCAGGAAATCATCCTGTCCCATCGACGCGTTGTTCTTCGTCGTCGTGGTCGGCGCGGTGTTCGCGCCATAGCGGCTGATGCCCAGGTTAGAGAGGGTGGTGTCGAATGCGCTCGCCATGATCAGCTGCCCAGCTTGATCGTGTTGAGGATCAGATCCTTGGCGGTCTGAAGCACTTCGACATTGTTCTGATAGTTGCGTGCAGTTTCCATCATATCGATCAGCTCCGCGCTTTCATCGACGCCGCTTTCCCAGACATTGCCGTCGGCATCGGCCAGGGGATTGCCGGGATCGTAGCGTTTGGTGGGTTCGGTTCCGGCGGTGACGACCTGTTCGACATCGACGGTCGCGACGCCGGCGGCGGCATCGTCGAAATGAGTGCGGAACACCGGCTTGATCGGGCGATAGGCTTCGCCCGGGCTGGAAGCGACGGTGCCGGCATTGGCGAGATTCGATGCCGTGGTGTTCAGGCGCACGAGCTGCGCCGACATCGCCCGGCCCGAAATCTGGAATATCGAAAGCGGCTGGCCGTTCATGGCTTATTCTCCCCGCAAGGCGCGCGTGATGGTGCTGATCCGCCCGTTCAGGAACGACAGCGTCGTCTGATAAGCGACGGCATTTTCGGCGAAGGCGGTCTGTTCGGTGGCCAGCTCGACGGTGTTGCCGTCCTGCGAAGGCTGCAGCGGCACGCGATAGAGCGTCGCCTGGTCTATCGCCGCGTCGCTGGTGCCGCCCGCGTCGATCGAGCGCATCGCCGCGCTGAAATCGATGTCGCGTGCCTTGTATCCCGGGGTCGAGGCATTGGCGATGTTCGACGCCAGCACGCCCATGCGCTGTGAACGCACGGTCAGTGCTGCTCCATGCACACCGAAAAGGCCGTCATTTCCCATCGTGCTTCTCCCGCACAAAAACTCGCACGCATCCCAGCAAGGGGCGTGCCAATTTGCGCGAAGCGGCGGCGCGGCGGTGGAAAACCGGCCTTCCGGCAAGGCGGCGGCAAGATTTTGCCGGGCGGCGGCAAGCCCCTGCCGCACCGATGCGCGCGGCGGCGGCGGCGGGCGGGCAGGCGGCATTTGGCCCGACGCTTGCAATCCTGCGGGCATGGAAACGACAGTCGCCGCGCAGCTTGCGCCCTTTATCGATCCGCTTGCCCTGACCATTGTCGGTGGGGGCACGCTGCTCGCCATGATCCTGCGCACGCCGGTGCGCGATTTCCTGCGCGGGATTGCGGCGCTGCGCATATTGCCGCGCCGGGCATTCCGTGCCGATCCGGGGCTGGCACAGATCGGCGCGCTGGCGCGGATCGTGCGCCGCCACGGGGTGATCGCACTCGACAAGGCAGTGATCGCCGATGCCGATATCGCGGCGGCGGCGGCCGCGATCGTCGACGGGGCCGGCCCGGACGATGTCCGCGATCTGCTCGATACACGCGCCGCCGAGCGCGCCGAGCGCCACCGCGCCGCCGCCGACCTGTGGAGCGGGGCCGCCGAAGCCGCGCCGGCAATGGGGATGATCGGCACGCTGGTGGGGCTGGTGAAGATGTTCACGACGATGAACGACCCCAATGCCATTGGCGGGGCGATGGCGGTCGCGCTGCTCACCACGCTCTATGGTGCGGTGCTGGCCAGCCTGGTTGCCTTGCCGATCGCCAACCGGCTGCGCCGCCATGCACGCCAGGAAATGCGCGAGCGCGCGCGGCTGACGACGCCGCTTGCAGAACTCGCAGCGATCGAACCGCCGCGCCGCATGACGATCCGGGAAGTCGCGGCATGACAGCCGATATCGCCGATGAGGATGCGCCGTCCGGTCGCCCGGTCTGGCTGACGACGCTTGCCGATCTTGGCCTGCTGCTCGTCGGCTTTTTCGTGTTTCTCCAGGCCAACCAGTCGCTCGACCATCGCGCGATGGCCGCCGCTATGCGCGCTGCATTCGATGGACCGGCGGTGCAGGAAACCGAAATGCCGGTGGCGATCGCTGCTGCGGTGGGTTTTCCGGCCGGTTCGGCGGTGTCGCGCGAGACCGGAGCGCTGGTCGCCTGGGCACGCGAAGCTGCGCGCGACCCGCGCACGCGCCTTACTGTGACGGGAGAAACCGATGGCAGCGCCGCCGATGTCGATCCCGCGACCGGCAGCGCGGCGATCCTGGCCGCCGATCGCGCCCGCGCGGTTGCGGCGCTGCTGGTGCGGAGTGGCGCTGTCGCGCCCAATCGGATCGCCGTGGCGACCGGCGAGGGGCGTCGCCGGGTGGTCGCGACGCTGGGATATGCCGGGAAGGTGGCCGAAGATTGCGACACCGCGCGCAACCGGCACGCAACTTGCTGAAACAACGGACGATGCTTTTTTTGAAGGAGATGGCCATGCACCGCCTTGTGATGCTCTCGGCCCCGGCTCTGCTGATGGCGGCACCCGCCGCCGCGCAGACTTTTCAGTCGACCCAGACGCTCGACACGATCGTGGCGCAATTCACCGGCAGCGCGATCGGCCAGCCGGGCGGCGCGCGCACGGCGGTTGACAGCCGCCTGCGGCTTGCCGCCTGCGCCGCGCCGCAGCTCAGCTGGCGCACCGATGCACAGGACGCCGTGGTGGTGCGGTGCATGACGCCGGTGTGGCGCATCTTCGTGCCGGTCAACGCGCTGCCCCAGGCGCCCGAGGCGGCGTTGGTCGGCGCGGTTGCGGCGGCGACACCGCCCGCGCCGGTCGAACCCGTCATTCGCCGCGGCGATCCGATCACGATCGAAGTCGGCACCGGCAGCTTTTCGATCTCGCGCGATGGAATCGCGATGGGCGATGCGCGTCCGGGCGAACGGCTGTTGGTGCGCGTGGAGGAGCGGAAGCCGCCGATCCAGGCCGTGGCGCTGGAAAGCGGGCGCGCGACGTTGCCCGGATGGGCACGATAATTTTTCGCTAAAGATGTGACGCAGCCTGTCGTTCATGGCTGTGAGAACATCTTTTTGGATGAGGAACGGCGGAGATGGTGGATCCCATCGGCATCAGAAACGGAACGGCAATCGACCGTCGCTCTGCGCCGGTCGGTCCTGCCGATCCCGTTGCGGCGGCACGCAAGCTCGCCAATCGCGACAGCGAAGCCGCTGAGGCACCTGCCGCGACATTGCTTTCGCGGGCGATGGCCGCGAAGCCGCCGGTCGATTCCGAACGCGTCGCCGAAATCCGCCGTGCAGTGGCAAGCGGGAATTTCCCGCTCGTCCCGTCGACGATCGCGGATCGGTTGCTGGCGCTCAAGATGAATTGGGATTCCAATGAACAGGCGTGACGCACTGATTGCCGTGATCGAGGCGCTGCATGCCGAAATCGCTGCGCTGAAAGCGAGCGACGTTGCCGCGCTGGAGACCGCCACCAAGGCGAAGCTGGCCGGTATCGAAGCGGCGGCGCGGCACGATGGGGAACCGGCGGACGCGGAAATCCGCGATCTGGCGGGCGAGGCGCATCGCCTCAACGAAACCTGCCGTATCTATGTCAATCTGATGGCGGCAAATGTTCGCCGCCGCCTGCAAATTCTTTCCGGTGCGGCAAACCCCGCTTATGGGCGCGGCGCGACCTACGCGGCCTGAGCGCCGGATTTTCCTGCAGAACTCCGAAATTTTCAGCATTTCGAGGCGCTTTTTCGTCGCATGCTTGCGGCGTGCGGGAGCAAAGCGCGCTCTGCCGCGCGGTTCGCGGATCGCCCGTTTCAGAAAATCGCCGAACTCCGAATAACTGGCACGGTCCTTGCTGATTTGTCCCTGAACCAGACACTGGGATCAGGGGTCGATGGAACTCGCTTCGGTCGGAAACAGGACGGACGTACAGACGGCGATCGCGAATGCGAGCTGCCGGACCGGCGTCGACTTCACCTATCTGCTCGGCCAGGCGCAGGTCGAAAGCGGCATGCGCCCCGATGCGCGTGCACCGACGTCGAGCGCGTCGGGCCTGTATCAGTTCATCGAACAAAGCTGGCTGGCGGTCGTCAAGCAACATGGCGAGGAGCATGGGCTCGGCTGGGCGGCGGACAGCATCCGCCAGACACAGGGCGGGCGCTATATCGTTGCCGACGGTGCGACGCGCCAGGCCATCCTCGATCTGCGCAACGATCCGCAGACCGCCGCGCTGATGGCGGCCGAACACGCCGCCGATAACAAGCAATCGCTCGAAGGGTCGCTAGGTCGCTCGGTCACCGGCACCGATCTCTATATGGCGCATTTTCTGGGACTGGGCGGAGCGCGCAATTTCCTGACCGCGATGGACGCTTCGCCCGACCGGTCGGGCGCGGCGATGTTCCCGGCCGCCGCGCGCGCCAATCGCAACATCTTCTACGCGCCCGATGGCCAGCCGCGCACGCTGGCGCAAATCTATTCCGGCTTTTCCGACAAGCTCGATCGCGGCGTCGCCGCCGTGGGTGGCAGCGGCGTGGCTTCGGCGCCGTTCGCCATGCCGGGCGAACAGCTCGCCGGGGGCGGCAGCGTGATCTACGGCAACGGCGCCGGCGCGGACGAAAGCGCCTGGGTCCAGGCGGCGATGGACCGGTTCGGTATCGCCGGCGGCACGGCCGATACTGGCCTTGCCGATGCCGCCGCGCCCAATGCCGGGTTCGGCACTTTCAACACCGGAATGCGCCTCAATCCCCTGCGTCCGACGCCGGAGACCGCGCACCTCGCCTATCTGATGCTCGCGAGCCTGGGGGCCTGACTGAATGCAAGCTTTGCGTATTTCACCGCGTATCATGGTGCCCTCGCTTCGCAATTTCGCGCTGCCGCTGGCTATATTGACGCTGGTCGTGCTGATGGTGCTGCCGATCCCGGCGTTCCTGCTCGACCTGTTCTTCGTCACCAACATCATGATCAGCCTTGCCGTGCTGATGGTGGCGCTGAACGCGCAAAAGCCGCTCGATTTCTCGTCCTTTCCGACGGTGCTGCTGTTCGCCACGCTGTTCCGGCTTGGCCTCAACGTCGCTTCGACGCGCGTCGTGCTGGTCCACGGTCATGAAGGCGAAGCCGCCGCCGGCATGGTCATCCAGGCGTTCGGCGATTTCCTGATCGGCGGCGATTATATCGTCGGCCTGTTTGTTTTCGCGATCCTGATCATCATCAACATGATCGTGGTGACCAAGGGCGCGGGCCGCGTGTCCGAAGTGTCGGCGCGCTTCACGCTCGATGCGTTGCCGGGCAAGCAGATGGCGATCGATGCCGATCTCAATGCCGGGCTGATCACGCCCGACGAAGCGCGCGCGCGCCGCGCCGAAGTCGCGACCGAAGCCGATTTCTATGGCGCGATGGACGGTTCGTCGAAATTCGTGAAGGGCGACGCGATTGCGGGCCTGCTGATCCTGGGCGTCAACATCATCGGCGGCCTGATCCTGGGCGTCGCTTCGCACGGCATGGCGGTGGGCGATGCCGCGCATACCTATGTCCTGCTTGCGATCGGCGACGCGCTGGTCGCGCAGCTGCCGTCGCTGATGCTGTCGATCGCGGCGGCCGCGATCGTCACGCGTGTTACGTCCAGCCACGATCTTGCCGGCCAGATCGGCAGCCAGTTCGGCAGCCACCGCACCTGGATGCCGGTTTCGGCGATCCTGACGCTGTTGGGCGTCATGCCGGGCATGCCGCATTTCGTGATCCTGCCGCTTGCCGCCGGGTCGGGCTATGCGGCCTGGCGCCTGTACCGAAACGCCCAGCGCCCGCCCGAACCCGAGGCTGTGGTGGAGGAACCCAAGGATCTGTCGCGGATCGGATGGGAAGAAGTCACCGACAATATGCAGGTGATGCTCGATATCGGCTATGGCCTGGTGCCGCTGGTCGACGAGCGTCGCGGGGGGCCGCTGATGGGGCGGATCACCGGCGTGCGCCGCCAGCTTTCCAAGGAACTGGGCTTCGTCGTGCCGCAGGTGCGGGTCCGCGACGACATCAACCTTGGCCCCTATACCTATCGCATCGTCGTCGGCGGCGTGGTGATCGGCGAAGACAGCGTCTCGCCCGACGAGATGCTGGCGCTCGATACCGGTCAGGCGGTCGGCGATCTCGACGGCAAGCCGGTCAAGGACCCGACCTTCGGCCTGGACGCGGTGTGGATTGCGCGGGGCGATGCCGATGCCGCCACTGGCGCGGGCTATCTGGTCGTCGATCCCGGCACGGTGGTGGCGACGCATCTCAACCAGTGCCTGTCGCAAAGCGCGAGCGACCTGCTCGGCCCCGACGAGGTCCAGTCGCTGCTCGACGGGCTCAAGGAACGGTCGGCACAGCTGGTGGCCTCGCTCAGCCCCAATCCGGTGCCGCTCACCACGCTGACGCAAGTGCTGCGCGGACTGCTGGCCGAGAATATCCCGCTCAAGGAATTCCGCCGCATCGCCGCCGCAATTGCCGTCGCCGCGCAGCGGACGCTCGATGCCGAGGAAATCATCGAGCTGATCCGGCCCGAGCTGGGCCCGCTGATCATCCAGCGCCTGTGCGGCGTGCGCGAACCGCTGCGGGTGATGACGCTCGAAGGGCAGCTCGAAGGGCTGCTGGGGCAGACGCTGCGCAACGATATGTCGCGACGCCATGCGATCGAACCCGATCTTGGCCGCCGCATCGTCGACGCGCTGACTCAGGCGGCCGGGCCGCTGGTCGCAGAGGCCAAGCCGTTCGCGCTGGTGGTGCAGCCGGCGATCCGCATCGCGATCCGCAAGCTGATCCGCACCGCGCTGCCCGACACGCCGGTGATGAGTTTCTTCGAGGTTCCCGAAGACAAGCCCGTCGAAGTCGTCGCCGTGATCGGCGCACCGGGAGCGCTGCCCGCATGACCGCCCAATCCAAGAGGAAAGACACCGCAATGTCGGCTGTTCCGGCCCAGTCTCCGCTTACCTATTCGCGCACCTCTTCGCCGGCGCGCGATACCGAATTGCTCGTGCAGCGGCATTTGCCGCTGGTGCGGCGGCTTGCCTGGCACGTTCACGGCACGATGAGCGCGCTCGTCGAAGTCGAGGATCTGATTCAGGTGGGGCTGGTCGCGCTGGTCGAGGCCGCCGGCGGGTTCGAGGATCGCGGGCAGGTAACCTTCGAACAATATCTCGTCACGCGGCTGCGCGGCGCGATGATCGACGAATTGCGCCGCCAGGCGACGACGACGCGCGGCGCGATGCGGCGCAGGCGCGCCTATAACGAAGCGGTCACGACATTGACCGACAGCCTGGATCGCACGCCGACCGACGAGGAAGTCGCGACGAAGCTGGGGGTGAGCGTCGAAAAGCTGCGCACCGAATATGTGACGGCAGAGGCAGTGCGATTCGATTCGATCGACGATGTCTATTCGGACGATGCGCCCTGGTTCATGTCCGACGAGCCCGACGCGTTCGACCAGCTGGCCGAGGCCGACCAGCGCGAGGCGCTGATCGCGGCGATCGGCGAGCTGCCCGAGCGCGAGCAGCTGGTGATCCAGCTTTATTATGTCGAGGAACTCAACCTTGAGGAGATCGGACAGGTGATCGGCGTTGGCGCCGCGCGAATCTGTCAGATCAAGAGCGCAGCGCATGCCCGGCTCAAAAAGGGACTGGCGCGGCGGCTGGGTTAGGCTTGCCCGACCTTACTGGTCCCCTTCAGGCAGCGAGCCCGGCGCCAGCACCCAGTTGCGGTTCGCCTCGGCGTCGATCACCAGCGTCAGCTTGCGCAGGATCGGCAGGCCGATATTGGCGATATCGCCGAGAAAGGTGACTTCGGGATTTTCGAGCACGACCGGACCGATCCGCACGGTCCCCCTGATCCGGCCGCCATAGACATCGCCTTCCTGGCTGATCGAGCGGAACCGGCCGACGACTTGGGCGGGATGCTCCAGCGGCACCTTGTCGATCATCGACAGCGGCAGGCTGAGCGCGCCGTCGAACCCGGTGTCGAAATGCGCCACCATCGTGCCGCCGTCGGGCATGACCATATGGACGGTGGGCAGCCCGTCGACATAATCGATCGGCGCCTCGGCGGGGCGGGTTGCCGCATCGCGTGCCGTCAGCACCGCGCGGCCGCTTGCCAGATCGAGATAGAGCAGGCTTTGGGTGAACGTCTCCGACGAGAAAATGCCCATCGCGTCGTTCCGGTCATATTCGACCGCGGCTGCATCGATGCTTCCGACCGGAAGGCCGCCGACCGTCAGTTCGCGCAGCGCGACACTGGGCAGGATGCGGACATGGCCGGTCGATCCGTCGACTTCCTGAACCTCGCCGATCCTTTCAAGCTTCAGGCGATCGACAAGCGACAGGTCGATCGTGTTGCCGTCCGACCCGGTATCGAACACCATCGGCAGCAAATCGCCGTCCCCCACCCGCATCATCACCAGGACCCGACCGGGCGACTGAAACAGTGTGATCTCGCCCGTGACGGGCAGATCGGAGCGGGCGGCTTCGGCAGGCTCGGTAACAGGCTGTGCGCTTGCCGGTGCGATACCGGCGAAGAACAGCACAGCCGCGCTGAGGGATGCGGCGGGAGACATGGATATCCTGTCGGAAAGGGCGCGATCGACGGCATCGCGCGGTTGCCGCCCGCACTATAACTACAACTGTAGTCGATGTGTCAATCGAGTCGATGACGCCGGTCGAACGGCGCTCGACTCTTGCGCGCGTCGACGCGCAAAAGCCCCGGCAGTCTTTCGACCGCCGGGGCCCGTTGCGCCTCCCGGAAAGCGGGAGTTGACCGGCCGGAGGTGCCTGTCAGGGGGGTGACACCCCCGGACCGGCACACGCTTACTGCAGGAGCTGCAGAACCGATTGCTTGCTCTGATTGGCCTGGGCCAGCATCGCGGTCGATGCCTGCGACAGGATCTGAGCCTTGGCGAGGTTCGCCGTTTCGACCGAGAAGTCGGCATCCTCGATGCGGCTGCGCGCATCGGTGAGGCTGGTGACGTTGTTGGTCAGGTTGGTCACCACCGAACCCAGACGGCTCTGTGCGGCGCCGATGCCGGCACGAACCGTATTCAGGCTGGTGAGGAAGGTGTCGACGATGCCCAGCGCCGAAGTGGCATTGGCAGCCGACGTAACGTCAAGGCCCGGCGTCGCAGCGACGGCTTCCACTGCTTCCTGCGCTTCGACGGCCGCCTTCGCTTCGACACCCGTCGTGGTGACGGTGTCCGCCGTGAGATAGATAACGTCATCGGCAGCCAGCGTATATTCCTGACCAGCGGTCGGCGAGCTGCCGCCGATCGTGCCGCTGTCTTCGTCATCCTGCGTGGCGGTGTAGGTCTTGCCGACGAAATCGTCGCCTTCCTTCACCGTGTAGGTGCCGTCGGCTGACATCTTTTCCTCATCGACGGCGTCGACGGCGTCCTGCGCTGCGACGGCTTCCTTGCCTTCGACACCAGCGACCGGATCGAAGCTCGACGTGTCGAGGTTGCCGATCGACAGGTTCACCGTCTGCGACGCCTTCGAACCGACCTGGATCGACAGGCTGACGCCGCTGCCGCCCTTGGCGGTGTCGAACAGCTTCACGCCGTTGAATTCGGCATCGCCCAGCGACTGTTTGATCTGCGCGGTAAGCTGCGTGACTTCCGCCTGAAGGTTCGTGCGGTCGCCGTCGGAATAGGTGCCCGAAGCCGACTGCACCGCCAGTTCGCGAATGCGCTGCAGCATGTTGCTGACTTCGCCCAGCGTACCTTCCGCCGTCTGTGCCAGCGAAATGCCGTCATTGGCGTTGCGGACCGCCTGGCTCATGCCGCGGATCGACGACGTCATCGACGAAACGATGGCCATGCCGGCCGCGTCGTCCTTGGAGCTGTTGATACGCTTGCCGGTCGACAGCCGCTCCATGGCCGTCTGCATCGTGGCGTTCGCACCGCTCGAAGCGTTGGCCGCCCGGATACTGGCAATATTGGTTCCGATAACTGTCATGTCCAATACTCCTCAAAGCTGGCGCCCCTCACTGCACCCCCCAACACGGGAGCCCGAGCCGCCACACCGAGGAACGGCAGGGTGAGGAGGGGATTAAGCAAAAAAATCGCCTCGCCCTCGCGCGCGCGCGCGTAGGTGCGCCCGGAAACTGCGGCGAAAAAATGCGGAAAATAATTTTAAGGTTTACGGCCTGTTTACCATTAACCCCCCAAAAAGTCGGTCCGAACAGGGGGGATCAATGGGATCGATTTTTCCGTCCGCAGCGGTGCTGCGACAGAAATACGCACTGGTGTCCGCGCTGCGGGCGCAGGGCTTCACCGTCAAATCCTTCGAAGCCGACAAGCCGTCGGCGGGCGACCTGTTTCTGGTCGTCGAAGGCGAAACGCCGCCGATCGCGGCGCGCACGCTGATCGTCGGATCGGATTGCAACGAAGCGATACCCTTTCACGACGGCAATCCCGCACGCGTCGGATGGACCGCCGATAACCACGCGATCGGTGTCGGCTTTGCCAGCGCGCTGTTGCGCGGCGCCAACGCGCCGGTTGCGTCGGACCCCGAAAGCCTGGCGCTGCTCGCACTTGCCGAGCGCATTGCCCAGTCGGACGTCACGGTCCTGATCAACGGCCCCACAGGCACGGGCAAGGAAGTGATGGCGAAGGCGATCCATCAGGCTTCGCCGCGCCGCGACGGCCCGTTCATCGCGGTCAATTGCGCCGCGCTTCCCGAAACCATGCTCGAAGCGATGCTGTTCGGCCATCACAAGGGCGCCTTTACCGGCGCTTCGGCGGCGGGGCAGGGATTTTTCCGCGCGGCCGAGGGCGGCACGCTGCTGCTCGACGAAATCGCCGAAATGCCGATCCAGCTTCAGGCCAAGCTGCTGCGCGCGCTGCAGGAACGCGAAGTCGTGCCGATCGGCGGCACGCTGCCCGAAAAAGTCGATGTCCGCGTGATCGCCTGCGCCAACCGCGACTTGCAGGACGAAGTCGAGGCGGGCCGGTTCCGCGCCGACCTTTATTATCGCCTGTCGGTGTTTCCGCTTGCCACCAAATCGCTGGCGGAACGCCCGGGCGACGTGGTGGCGCTCGCATCGGCGATGGTGCTGCGCCACGCCGCGGGCCGCGCCAAGCTGCCCTGGCTTGCCGACGACGCGATCGACGCGCTGATCGACCATGACTGGCCGGGCAATGTCCGCGAGCTGGAAAATGTGATCCAGCGGGCGATGCTGCTGACGATGGACGATGAAATCCGCGCTGAACATATCCTGTTCGACCGGCGTCCCGCCGCCGCGTCCGCGCCGCGGATCGCGAGCGACGACAGCCTGTCGAACATCGTTCAGATGTCCGAATTCCAGGCGATCCGCGAAACGCTCGCCGCCTGCAACGGCAGCCGGATCGAAACCGCGAAACGGCTCGGCATTTCCGAACGCACCCTGCGCTATCGCCTCGCCAAGGCGCGCGAACAGGGTGAGGATATCGACGCCATGCCGCACCGGGTGTCGGCATGAGCGGCGTTACCGGACCGATGAGCGTCGATCGCGTCATGGCGCTGCGGGCGCAGATCGTCGAACGCAATCAGGCGCTGTCGCGCGCGCAGCAGGCGACCTCCGCCGCGCCCGCCGCACAGGCCGAAGGCCCTGCCAGCTTTACCGACGTGTTCGAAGGCGCGGTGCGCAACGTCAACAATGCGCAGGCCCGCGCCGGCGAGCTTTCCGCCGCCTATGAGCGCGGCGAAACCGTCGACATCGCCAAGGTCATGCTGGCCCGTCAGGAAGCCTCGGTAGGCTTTGAAGCGACGATGCAGGTCCGCAACAAACTCCTGTCCGCTTACAAGGACATTATGAGCATGCCGGTCTAACCTATGAGCACGCCAGCAACCCAGCCGCAGCCCGCTGCGCCCGTCCAGGCGAACCCGCTTTCGGGCTTCGCCAATCCGCTCAATCAGATGAGCAGCATGGTGAGCCCTGCGCTGATCCGGCGCAGCCTGCCGCTCATTTTCCTCGTCGGTCTGGTGATCGCGGGGGCGATGGCATGGGCGGTGATCTCGACGCCGCCGCAGCGCGTGCTGTTCACCAATCTGGCGGATGGCGATCAGGCCGCCGTCGTTCAGGCGCTCGACGCCGCGGGCATCGATTCCGGGTTCGACGGCGCCGGTTCGATCACGGTCGCCGAAAGCGAATATCACAAGGCGCGGATGCTGCTCGCCAGCCAGGATCTGCCGCATGCGGCGCCGGGCGGCTATGCCATTCTCGACCAGCTTCCGCTCGGCGCCAGCCGCGCCGTCGAGGGCGAAAGGCTGCGTCAGGCCCGCGAAACCGAAATGGCGCGATCGATCACCGAACTCGATTCGGTGGCCGAGGCGCGCGTCCACCTTGCCATGCCCGAAGCTTCGGTATTCGTGCGCGACCATGCCGAACCTTCGGCATCGGTGATCGTCAAATTGCAGCCGGGGCGCTCACTTGGCGATGCGCAGGTGCGTTCGATCGTCAATCTGGTGGCGTCGTCGGTGCCGGGCATGAAGCCCGATGCCGTGACGATCGTCGATCAGCAGGGCGCCCTGCTCAGCCATGGCAGCGATGCCGACAAGGGTGGCAGCGCGGGCAATGAACGCATCGATTTCGAACGGCGCGTCGAAAACGACTATCGCGAAAAGCTGGTCCAGCTGCTGACGCCGATGCTCGGCGCCGGCAATTTCACGGCCGAAATTCAGGCCGATGTCGATCTGAACGAAAGCCAGGCGACGCGCGAAAGCTATGACCCCAGCGGCGCGTTGCGCGCCGAACAGGGCAATTGGACCGGCACGCCGGGCAACCGCAACGGTCAGGCGCCGGGCGGCATTCCCGGCGCATTGTCGAACACGCCGCCTGCCGATGCCACGCTTTCCGCGCCTGAAGGTCAGGGCGGGCAACAGGGTGCGGGCGGCGGTGCGCCGGGCGCCGACCCCAACGCCGTTGTCCGTCAGACCGACAGCTTCGCGCGCACCTATGACCTCGGCAAGGAAATCTCCGTCACGCGGCAGGTGCCGGGCAGCGTCCAGCGGCTTTCGGTCGCGGTCCTGTTGCGCGAAACCGACGGCAAGCCGCGCAGCGAAGCCGAAATGAACCAGATCACCGAACTGGTGCGTGCGGCGGTGGGATATGACCAGTCGCGCGGCGACAAGGTGACTGTCATCAGTCGCAAATTTTCCGAAGTGCCGGCCATGGAAACCGGCGCCGCCTGGTATGAGGCGGGCTGGGTGCCGCTGGTGGCGCGCCACGCCACGGCGCTGGTCATCGCGCTGCTCGTCCTGCTGCTCGGGGTGCGGCCGCTTGCAAAGGCGCTGCTCAAGAAGCGTGACGAAGGCGGCGCCCCGAACCGCCCGGCACTGGCGATGGGCGGGCATTATGGCGCGCCCGGCGAAGGCGGCGATCCCGCTGCGGTCGGTCCGCCGGTCAGCATCGAGGCGCTCGATCGCAGCGCCAGCTATGACGAGCGCGTCGGCGCGGTGCGCGGCTTTACCCGCGACAATCCGGCACGCGCGGCGCTCGCGGTGCGCGACATGATCCGGGCAGACGGCCAATGAACGTGCAGGCCCGCCATTTCACCGGCGTCGAGCGCGCCGCGGTGCTGATGATGCTGGTCGGCGAAGAGGAAGCGGCGTCGATCCTGCAGAAGCTCGATCCCGAGGAAGTCCGTTCGCTGGGCAAGGCGATGTTCGCCGTTGCCGATGTCAGCGAAATGGAAGTCGAACAGGTGCTCGACGATTTCGTCTATAAGGCGCGCGCGCGGACCGGCATCCGGTTCGATCCGGGTCCGCGGATCGAAGGTATGATGACCAAGGCGCTTGGTCCCGAACGCGCCGAAAGCGTGCTCGCGCGGATCATGCCGGCGCAGCAGCAATCGGGCATCGAACTGCTCGAATGGTTCGAACCCGATGAAATCGCATCGATGATCGAGACCGAGCATCCCCAGATCGCGGCGGTGCTGCTCGCCAATCTCGATCCCGATATCGCCGCCAAGGTGTTCGAGGCGCTGCCCGAAGCCGCGCAGCCCCAGATTTTGCGGCGCGTGGCACGGCTCGGGCCGGTGCCGCCGGATGCGATCGAGGAACTCAAGGCGATGCTTCAGACGCGCGCAGGCGCCCGCAAGAAGCCGACCGCCGGATTGCAGCTGGGCGGCACGCGCGAAGCGGCAAAGATCCTGTCGGGTGCGCGCAAGGCCACCGAAGCGCGGGTGATGCCGCGCCTTTCCAAGATCGACAAGAAAGTCGCCAAGGAAATCGAAGAGGCGATGTTCGTCTTCGACAATCTGCTCGATCTGGACGACAAGAATCTTTCGACCCTGATCCGCAGCATCGATGCCGATACGCTCGCCCGCGCGCTGAAGGGTGTCGAGGAAGACGATCGCAATCGCTTCCTGGGTTGCATGTCGAGCCGCGCGGCCGACGGCATTCGCGACGAGATGGAAGCGCGCGGCCAGATGAAGATGGCCGAAGTGCTCGACGCGCAGAAGGTGATGATCGGCATCGCCCGTGCGCTGGTGAAGGATGGCACGATCCAGATGCCGGGCGGTGAGGACGACGAATATGTCTGAGTTTGTCCCCGGATTCGCCAGCCGCCAGGTCGCGGCCGAAGTCGCGCTCGAACGCGCCTTTGCCGACACGGGCAATGGCGGATTTTCGCCGGGCGACGCGATGCGCATCGTCGGCCGTCCCGAAGCCGAGACCGAGCAGGACCCGGTTCAGCCGCGCCATTTCAGCCCGGCCAATCCCGGAACCAACCCGACCGAGGGATGGGATCCGTTCGACGGCGAAGTCCTGCCGCCGACATCGGAGCAGGCGGGCTTTTCCGATCCGATTGCCGATGCGCGGGAAAAGGGCTTTGCCGAGGGGCGCGCCGCCGCGCTTGCCGAAGCCGCCGCCACCCGGTCGCAGGAACTGGTGCTGCTCGAACAAGTGTCGCAATCGCTATCCGCAGGAACGCATTTCGATCGCGACCGGCTTGCCGCGCAGATCCGCCAGACCGTGCTCCATCTGGTGCGCAAGCTGGTGGGCGAACTGGGCATCGCGCCGGACATGCTCGCCGCGCGGATCGAAGCGGCAGTCGACATGCTTGCCGACAATGCCGAATCGGCGCTGCTGCGCGTGCATCCCGACGATGTCGCGCTGCTGTCGGGCCGATTGCCGCGCAATATCTTCCCGGTCGGCGATCCGCATATCGGACGCGGCAGCTTCGTCATCGAAAGCGCGTCGACCATTGTCGAGGACGGGCCCGATCTGTGGATCGAACAGCTGGCCGAAGCGATCGACCGGGTGCCGATACCGCCGTCATGCTGAACGATTTCTCCCACGAATATCTCGAAGGGCTCAACGTCGCCGATTTCGCGCCGAAGCCCAAGGTTTCGGGACGGCTAGCGTCCTATGACGGGCTGTTGATGGAGGCCGTCGGGTTGACCCTGCCGGTCGGAACCGTCTGTGCGGTCGGCGCGGCGGGAGGCGATCGGGTCGAAGCCGAAGTGATCGGGTTTCGTTCGGGCCGCACCTTGCTGATGAACCTGGGGGGGCCGGCGGCGCTGCTGCCCAATGCGCCGGTGCGCCCGATCGGCCCGCCGGGCGAAGCCGAAGTCGGCGCCGCGCTGCTGGGCCGCGTGGTCGATGGCGCGGGCAAGCCGATCGACGGGCTGGGCCCGATTCGCGGCGCTGGCCGCTGGCCGCTGGCGGGCAAGCTTCAATCGCCGCTCGATCGCGGGCGCGTGCTTCAGCCGATGGATGTCGGGGTCCGGGCGATCAACGGGCTGCTGACCATTGGACAGGGCCAGCGCGTCGGCATCATGGCCGGATCCGGCGTCGGCAAATCGGTGCTGCTCGGCATGATGGTGCGCGCGGCGCAGGCCGATGTGGTGGTGATCGGCCTGATCGGCGAACGCTCGCGCGAAGTCGCCGATTTTCTGGAAACCAAAGTGGCGGGCGAAGCGCGTGCGCGCTCGGTCGTCGTCGCGGTCCCGGCCAATCATTCCCCGGTGCTGCGCATTCGTGGCGCGTTGCGCGCCACGGCGATTGCCGAAAGCTTCCGCGCCGAGGGCAAGAAGGTCCTGCTGATCATGGACAGCCTGACCCGCGTCGCCCATGCCGGTCGCGAAATCGGACTGGCGCTGGGCGAACCGGCATCGGCGCGCGGCTATCCGCCCAGCGCCATTGCGATGCTGCCCAGCCTGATCGAGCGCGCGGGAACCTGTGTCAGCTCGGGCGGATCGATCACCGCGATCTATACCGTGCTTGCCGATGGCGATGATGGCAATGATCCGGTCGTCGACAGCGCGCGCTCGATCCTCGACGGCCATATCGTGCTGAGCCGGCAACTGGCCGAACGCGGTGTCTATCCCGCGATTGACCTGGGGCCTTCGGTAAGCCGCGTGATGACCGATATTGCGGGCAAGGAGCATATCCATGCCGCCCGCGTGCTGCGCCGTCACCTCGCCACCTATGAGGAAAATCGCGATCTGGTGCTGATGGGTGCCTATCGTGCCGGGGCCGATGCGGCGATCGACAACGCCATCGCCTGTCATCCGGCGATCCTGGAATATATCCGCCAGGACGCCGATACGAGCGTGTCGCTCGACGAGGCGATTGCGGAGCTGACCGGCGTGTTCGGCGATGGCTGACGCCAAAGCGCGGCGGCTCGACCGGCTCCACCGGGTCCGGTCGCTGCAGTTGCATCAGGTGCGCGCCGAGGAAGCCGAGGCGCGGATGCGCGTCGCCGAGGAAATGGCGATGCGCGAACGCATATTGAAACTGTCGCACAATGTCGCGCCCGCGCCTGCACCCGCGCCGATCGCCGCGACCAGCCTGATCGCCGCCGCGCATTTTCGCGAGCGGCTGCATCGCACCGCCGAAGCGTCCGACAAGCGGATCGAACAAGCCGAACAGGGGCTCGACGCCGCCCGCGTCGCGACGCGCGAGGCGAAGCGCGACCAGAATGCCGTCGAAAAGCTGATCGCACGCGAAGAGGCCGATGCGGCGCTGCGCGCGCTGCGCGAGCTGGAAAAACTGCCGCCAATCCGGCGAAAACGGCACGATCCTTGCTGAGTATCCGGTGACGTAACGTCACTGGGAGTTTCAGGGTGCAGATTTCCGCGATCTCGGTTGCCGGTCCGGCCAGCGTCAGGCCTGAATCCGCGCCGCTTTCGGCCGGTTCGAGCGGGTTTGCGATCGCGCTGGCGGATGTTCGCATCGATCGCACACCCGATGGCAAGCTTGCCGGGCACGAACGGCAGGCGATTGCCGGAAGCGGCAAGAATTTGCCGGTTGCCGCCGCGGGAGACGGCGAGACCGAAGAGGACGGCGCGGAAGACGTGTTGTTCGGCTGGATGCCGGGCGTCGCCCCGCAGCCGGATGACAGCGGCGCGGCGGCCAATGCGACCGCCGATCGGCCCGCGCCGGTCCTGTCGCGCACGCCGCTCTCGCGCGGATTGCCGGGCGGCGCGGACGCGGGTTCGGCAGATGCGGCGACAGCGCCGCAAACCGCCCCGGCGCAGACCGGGGGCATAGAGGTTTCGAACAGTGCCTCGCGCACTGCTGCGGCGCCGCTTCCACCGTTCGGGGGGACGGTTGGAAGCGGCCCGCAGGGAATCGCGAAGGCTGATGGCGCCGTTGCACCGGCGTCGACCACGCCGCCCATGGGCGGCGCGACCGTGCAACCGGCGATACCGACAGTGCCGAACGGCGCGCCGTCCTCCGCCGTCGCTCCGGTTCAGGCGGAGAGTGTATCTTCCGCGATCCAGACCGCCGGAGCGCCGAACATCGCGCTTGCCGCCGCGCTGCCGATGCCCGCCAATCCGCTGGTCCGCGACATCATGCCGCGCGCGGCGATCGGCGACTGGGCGCTGGAGGACCGGCGTGCGCCGGGCGCCGCCACGGGCGGTACGGGAGGATTGGAAGCGCTGATCGCGGGCGGAGCGGGGGCTGCCGCCGATGTTCGTGCCGTCGCCGCCGCTGCGGGGGGCAGCGAGGCGCAGCTCGACATGACCGGCGATGGCTGGGTCGAGGATATGATCGACCATATCGACGTGCTGCGCGATGCCGGCGGCACGCGCGTCGCCCGGCTGCGACTGTCGCCCGATGCGCTGGGTCGGATTGATATCTCGGTCCATCGCCAGGGTGATTCGACGCATGTCCGGATCGACGCGCACGAACATGCCGCGCGCGCGATGCTCGCGGACGCGGCGCCGCGCCTCACCGAACTTGCCGAAGCGCGCGGCATTCGCCTGTCGCAGACACTGGCCGATGCGGGCCAGTCGGGCGCGGGCACGGCCGGGGGCGAGCAACGTCCCGCCGCCCCGGCGCAGCCGGTGCTTTCCGATGCGCCGGCCGCCGCGCGCGCCGGGGACACCGCCGAAGACATTCTTACTGACCGTATTGCCTGATCATCCGGGAGCCGAAGATGAGCGACGAAACGACCGAAGGTACCAAGCCCAAGAAGAAAAAGGGCGGATTGATGAAAATGCTGCTGCTGATCGTCGGGCTGCTTGTCCTGGTCGGCGGCGGCGTGGGCGGTGGCCTCTATGCCGCGCAGGCCGGATGGCTGGGCGGCGGCGGCGATCATGCCGCAAAAGTCGATGAGCCCGGCCTCGTCCCCAAATCCGAGCAGAAGCGCGCCGGCGAAGAAGGCGGCGGCCATGGTGAAGAAGGCGGGGAAAGCCATGAAGGCACGCCGACGCCCGAGGGCCAGGGCGGCGAGCAATATGCCTCCAATTACTACACGCTCGAAAAGGAGTTCACTTCGAACCTTCAGAACAGCGTGCATTTCATCCAGGTGGGGCTGGCCGTGGCGACACATTATGACGACCGCGTGATCCAGAACCTGCGCACGCACGAAATCGCGGTGCGATCGGCGGTGTTGATGACGCTGAGCGAAACCACCGAGGAACAGGTGTTCACCGTCGAGGGCAAGCGCCAGCTTCAGAAGCGTCTGGTCGATGCGATCAACGGCGTGCTCAAACAAAAAGAGGGTTTTGGGGGGATTGGTAACGTCTACTTTACCAATTTCATTGTTCAGTGAACGGGCATGGTTAACGCCCTTTCAGAAACGCAGGCGCCCGAACGGCGCGAACGCCCCCGGGCCGGAGCGGATCACGCCCCGGCACTGGGGTCGTCGCCGCTCAATCCGTTCGGCGACCTGGTAACGCTCCAGCATCTTTCGGCACGACTGGCCAAGGGGCTGAAGCCGATGCTCGAAGCGATGATGCGGCGCGAGCTGCGCTGCTGGGCCGAACCCTTGGTCGTGCAGCGTTTTTCCGATTACCGCGCTGAACGCGGCGACGGTCTGACCGCATGGCAGCCGCTGGCGATGGAGCCGGGGCGTGCGCGCGCGCTGATCGTGATCGACGGGGCGCTGGTGCTCGAAATGCTCGATGCGTTTTTCGGCGGCGAGGGCGAAGCGCCTTCGCCGATGCCCGAGGAGTTCACGACATCGGCGGAAACGATGGTCGCGCGGATCGCGCGCGGCATGATCGCGCCGCTGCGCACTGCGTGGGAACCGGTATCGAAGATCGATTTCGCCGAAGTTTCCGATGCCAGCTGCGCCTCCGCACCCGATCTGGGCGAGGCGCCGATGGTGGTGACTCGCTTCGGCTTTGCGGCGGGCGACGCCGCTCCTGCCTTTATCGATCTCGTCTATCCGGTCGCCGGGCTGAAGCCGCATGGCGCGAAGCTGACCGCCAAGGTCCGGTCGGCGCAGGCCGATGTCGAACCGCAATGGCGCACCGAGCTGACCCGCGCGGTGATGTCGGTGAAACTGCCGGTCCGATCGGTTCTTGCCGAACCGACGATCGCGCTGGGCCGGCTGATGGAGCTCAAGACCGGCGACATCATACCGATCGAATTCGGTCCCGAAGTCCCGGTGATGGTCGGCGACCGCCGGCTGGGCACCGGCCAGGTCGGCACCGCCAATGGGTTTGCCGCCGTCCGCCTGACGGCGATCGAGGAATTTGAAGAGGGGGATTTCCAATGAACGACATGACCGGCGCATTTCCGGTCGACGCGGCGCTGGCGGCCAATTTCCGGCTGCTGCAGGACGTCGGCGTAAAGCTTACGGTAGAGATCGGCTCGACCAGCCTGTCGCTGCGCGAATTGCTCGCGCTGGGCGAAGAGAGCGTGATCGAGCTCGACCGCGAAGCCAATGAACTGCTCGACGTCTTCGTCAACGGCACGCTGATCGGCCGCGGCGAAGTGGTGACGGTGGGCGACAAGTTCGGGGTGCGGATGACCGAGCTGGTCAATCCGGAGAAGCGAGTCGCCAACGCATGATCTGGGCCTATGTCCTGAAGCTGGTCATCCTGCTGCCGCTCGTCTGCGGCTTGCTGATCGGCTGCCTCTATCTCTGGCGCAAGCTCGAGGGGCGGCTGCCGCGCGCGCAGGGCGAGCGGATGATCCAGGTGAAGGAAACGATGATGGTTTCGCCCGGCGTCCGGCTGGCGGTCGTCGATTTCGAGGGGCGCCGCCTGCTTGTATCGGTCGCGCGCTCCGGCGTGACTCTGGTCGATCGGGGCGAGGGATGATTTTCGTTCCAGCCCGTCGCTCCTGCGAAGGCGCGAGCCTGTTGCTGTCGCGTGTCGCCGAAGCGCTGACACAGGCGACAGCGCATCTGTTTCAAGCGATTGCGCGATATGCTTCAGCCATGGGCCGCTGCCTGCGCAGGGGCGACGTGCGGCTTATGGTTGCGGCTCTTCTGGCGGTGATGCTGTTCGCGACGCCCGCCTTTGCGCAAGGGGCGCCGTTGCCGGCTCCCGCGACGCCGGGGGTCGGCGATGCGCTCGATCGCGCGCTGGGCGATCTGGGCGGCAATGACGCACCGCTCAGCCTGTCGCTTCAGGTCCTTATCATCATGGGCCTGCTCACGATCCTGCCGGGCATCATCCTGATGATGACCAGCTTCACCCGGATCGTGATCGTGCTGGCGATCCTGCGTCAGGCACTGGGCCTGCAACAGACCCCGCCCAATCAGGTACTGATCGGGCTCGCGCTGTTTTTGAGCTTCTTCGTGATGGCGCCGGTGGTCAATCAGGCGAACACGACCGCGATCCAGCCCTATGCCGCCGGACAGATCAGCTCGACCGAGATGATTTCGGGTGTCGGCAAGTCGCTCCACGCCTTCATGCTCAAGCAGACGCGGGTGAAAGACGTCACCATGTTTGCCGACATGGCCAAGACGGGGCCGATCGCCAAGCCGGAAGACACGCCCTTTTCGGTGCTGCTGCCCGCATTCGTGACCAGCGAGCTGAAGACCGCGTTCCAGATCGGCTTTCTCGTCTTCCTGCCGTTCATCGTGATCGACCTTGTGGTCGCGACGGTGCTGATGAGCCTGGGCATGATGATGATGTCGCCGACGATCATTTCGCTGCCCTTCAAGCTGCTCCTCTTCGTCCTTGTCGACGGATGGGCGCTGACGATGGGGTCGCTCGCTTCGAGTTTCGTGACGTGACGGACGAAGGAAGCGCACCGTTCGCCCTGAGCCTGTCGAAGGGCGAGAACCCACGAGCGCAGCGCTCGCGGAACGCGGGGCTTCGACAAGCTCAGCCCCAACGGGAATTTACTGGAGTGCAGGTTGATGGACGCTGATTATTTCCTTTCCGTCGCGCGGCAGGCGGTATGGGTGCTGGCGCTGGCATCGGCACCGATCCTGATTCCGGCGCTGCTTTCGGGTCTGGTGCTCGGCATGGTGCAGGCGGCAACCTCGATCAACGAACAGACTTTGTCGTTCGTGCCCAAGCTGGCCATCGTCGGGTTCAGCCTCGTCATTTTCGGGGGCATGATCCTGGGGCTGCTCAGCGATTTCACCATCGATATCTTCGCGCGCATTCCCGAGCTGGTGCGATAGCGCGGTGCCGCCCGCCAGCCCATTTCCGTCGAACAACCAACCGTTCGTGTCGTGCGAAGTCGAGACACGCTGGCCGCGCGCCGGCGATACGTCCCTCGACTGCGCTCGGGACGCACGGGGGCAGTGGAGCTCGCGGGTATGACCATGGGCTTCGGCCTTTCTGTCGAGCCGCAGCTCTGGGCGTTGCTGTTCGTGATGGTGCGCGTCGGTGCGGCGTTTCTGGCCGCGCCGGTGTTCAGCGCGGTTTCGGTGCCGCTGCCCGCGCGCATCGCGCTGACCGGCGCGATCGGCGTGCTGACAATGCACGCCGCGCCGGTGGTGCCGCCCGAAGACATCTTCTCGATCACCACCATGTTGATGGTCGCAGCCGAAGCGCTGATCGGCCTTGCCATCGGTTTCGTTCTGCAAATCGCCTTTTCCGCGCCGCTCGTCGCCAGCGAAGTGATGGGCATTTCGATGGGGCTGGGCTTTGCCCAGGCAGTCGATCCGCAAAGCCAGACCTCGACTCCGGCGCTCGGCCAGTTCCTGTCGGTGCTGCTGACTTTGTTGTTCCTGTCGGTCGACGGGCATCTCGTGCTCGTCGACCTGGTCGTGCGCAGCTATGAACTGATGCCGCCGGGCGAGGCGTGGCTCAATCCGCAGCGACTGCTCAACATCGCGCTGTTCGGCGGCTATGCGTTTCTGGCCGGGTTGCTGCTCGCGCTGCCGGTCGGCTTCCTGCTGCTCTGCGTCAATGTGATCGTCGGCATGCTGTCGCGCTCGGCGCCCGCACTCAACCTGTTCGCGGTGGGCCTGCCGGCCAGCCTGGCGATGGGGGTGATCGCGATCCTGATCGCGCTGCCCGCAATGGGCGATTATCTGCAGGTCATCATCCACGAAGCGCTTGAAGCTTCGCAGACGCTGGTGCTCGGCTGATGGCGGAGTCATTCGGCGAAAAGACCGAGGCACCAACCCCGAAACGCAAGCGCAAGGCGCGCGAGGACGGCAATGTCCTCAAGTCGCGCGATTTCGCTGCGGCGCTGGTGGTGCTGGCGGGGTGCGGCTGGATGGCGTTCATGGGGCCGGCGATGCTGTCGGCCTGCCGCGAAGTGATGCGCGCGAGCTTTACCTTTGGTCGCGCCGATATCGAGGATTTCGAACCCTGGCGCGCGCTTGTCGAAGCGGGGTGGAAGCTGGCGCCTTCGCTCGCCAGCCTGCTCGTGCTGGTGATGATCGCTGCCGTGGCGAGCCAGGCGGGGATCGGCGCGCTGACATGGAACGGCAAGCTGATCGCGCCCAAGGGATCGCGGATCAATCCTGCATCGGGGCTCAAGCGTATCTTTGGCCCCAATGGCTGGATCGAACTCGGCAAATCGCTGCTCAAGGTCGTGCTGCTGGTTTCGATAGGCGCCTGGATGCTCAGCAGCGCATCGGGATCGATGATGGGGCTCGTCTCATCGGATATCGACAGCGCCATCGGCGCGCTGGGCGGACAATTCGTCGCGCTGATCTTTGCCATGGCCGGGGGGCTCGCCCTGATCGCGGGCATCGATTTGCCGGTTCAGATCGTCCGCCATCTCGGCAAGCTCAAAATGACCAAGCAGGAAGTGAAGGACGAGCACAAGGAAAGCGAAGGGTCGCCCGAAAACAAGGCGGCGCAGCGCCAGCGCCAGCGCGAAATCGTCAAGGGCGGGCTGCGCAAGAGCGTGCAGACGGCGCATGTCGTGATCACCAACCCGACGCATTTTTCGGTCGCGCTGCGCTATGACCAGGGCAATGATCAGGTGCCGGTGGTGGTCGCCAAGGGGCGCGGCCAGACCGCGCTGGCGATCCGCGAACTCGCCGCGGAGTTCGCCGTGCCGGTGCTCGAATATCCGGCGCTCGCCCGTGCCTGCTATTATACCAGCCGCGAGGGGCAGGAGATCCGCGACGACCTGTATATGGCAGTCGCGACAGTCCTGGCCTTTGTCTTCGGCATCAATCGCAGCGCCGGCGGCGCGGCGCCGTCGATCGACCTGCCGCAAACCGCATTGTTCGACGAAAATGGTCTGCAACCGGGCGCAAAACGCTAAAGGCGGCGCGCGCGCGGCCGTCCATCGGATCAGGAGGACGTAAGTGACGACGGCATCGATCATATCCACGCTGGGCGCCGGGTCGGGCATCGACACCAAGCAGCTCGTCAGCGATCTGGTCGACGCGCAATATGCCGCCGAAACCAGCAAATATGACACCAACAGCGAAACGCTCGACACGCAGATATCTGCGGTCGGCGATCTGCTGTCGGGCATCACCGGCTTTGCGGGCGCGCTCAAATCGCGCGCCACCGACGGCAGCCTGGCGACTCAGCCGACCAGCTCGGACAGTTCGATCCTGTCGGTATCGGCGCTATCGGGTGCGAGCGTCAGCGGCCTCGACGCGCAGATCGAAGTGCGCCAGCTCGCCTCTGCCCAGGTTGCCAGCACCGGCGTGATCGCGGGCGCGGATGCGCGGATCGGCACCGGCACGCTGACGCTGACGTTCGGCTCGGCGAGCGTCAGCGACGGCGCGATGACCGATTTCACTGCCGGCGAGAAAACATTCGATATCGTGATCGGCGAGGATGATGCGACGCTCCAGGGGGTTGCCGACGCGATCAACGCGGCCAAGGCGGGGGTTACGGCATCGATCCTGACCGATGCCGACGGCGCGCGCCTCGTGCTCAAGAGCGCCACGGGCGCGGACCAGGCATTCACGCTGACCGCCGCCGAAACCGAAGGCGATGAAGGGCTCGCCGCACTCGACATCGGTGTCGGCGCGACCGGCACGACCATCGGCACCGCCGCAGCCGACGCGATCGTTGCCGTCGACGGTATTGCCGTCCGGCGCGGCAGCAACACCATCACCGACCTGATCCCGGGGGTGAAGATCAACCTGTCAAAGGCGGCGCCGGGCACGACGCTGAAGCTGGGATCCGAACGCCCCACTGCCGCGCTGAGCGCGGTGGTCAGCGATTTCGTCGATACCTATAACCAGTATCTGGGGATGATCGGCGATGCGACCGATGTTTCGACCGGCACGCTGAAGAATGATTCGGCGGTGCGCACGCTGTCGCGTTCGCTGAGCGGGCTTACGCTCGCGCCGCTGATCGCCGATGCGCCGGCGGGAACGCCGACGACGCTGGCCGAAATCGGCGTTGCCACCAATCGCGACGGCACGCTTTCGGTCGATACCGAACGGCTGGAGGCCGCGCTGGCGCGTTTTCCCGATTCGGTCGAAAAGATGTTCGCCGCAGCGAACGGACTGCCGTCGAAAATGGCGGATATCTCCGCTGCCGCGTCGAGCGCCAAGACCGGCCTCGCCGCCAGCCAGACGCGCTATACCGACAAGCAGGACGATCTGGATGAGCGGCACGAAGCGGCGCTGACCGCCGCCGAAAGCCTGCGCACCCGGCTGACTCAGCAATATGCGGCGATGGATGCCAAGGTCGCTTCGTACAAGGCGACTCAGGACTTCATCAAGCAGCAGGTCGATGCGTGGAACGCGTCGAGCAACTGAACCCATGAACCGCTATGCCTCCCCTCTCGCCCGCAGTCCTGCGGAAACCTATCGGCGGATCGACATCGCCGGTCGGACGGGCGAGGCCGATCCGCATCGGCTGGTCGGGCTGCTCTACGAAGAAGGCGTCAGCGCGTTGCGCGCCGCCGCCTTTGCGATCGAGCAGGGACAGGCGCGCGTGCGCAACGACCGGATCTCGCGCGCGACGGCGATTCTGTTCGCGCTGGAGGCCGGGCTCGATTTCGATCAGGGCGGCGAAATCGCGCGAACGCTGGCGACCTTCTATCACGGGCTGCGCCAGCAGGTGCTGGCGGCGTCGACCGGCATCGATCCCGCCCCGCTTCGCGACGCGGCCGACAGCCTTCAGGAAATCGCGGGTGCGTGGAGCGCGGTGCGGGCGAGCTGAATATCCGCCGTCGCGACCGTCATTGCCAGCGTGAGAGGATGGTTTCGACATCCTCGGGCTGTTGCGCCACGGCCTGGGCGGGCGATCCGGAAAAGCGCGGCGCAGGCATCGGCTGCAGCATTCCGAGCGGCGATCCGAACAGGCCGCGCGCCATGTTATGCGGATGATGCGGCGCTTCGGCGAGCGACAGCACGGGCGACACGCATGCGTCCAGATCGGCGAACCGCTCTGCCCAGCCTTCGCGCGGGCGCGCCGAAAATGCCTCGGCAAATGCCGATTCCATGTCCGGCCAGCAGCTGCGGTCGAACTGTTTGAAACGATCCGGTGCGATTTCCAGCCCCTCGCATAACGCGCGGAAATGGACGGGTTCGAGCGCCCCCACTGCGACATGGCGGCCATCGGCACAGGCATAGCAGCGATAGAAGGGCGCGCCGCCATCGACCAGATTGGCCGCGCGCCGGTCATGCCAGCGGCCCCCGGCGTGGAGCGCGTAATGCAGCGTCATCATCGACGCCGAACCATCGACCTGGGCCGCGTCGATCACCTGGCCCCTGCCGGTCGCCTGGGACGACAGGATGCCCGCGACCATGCCGAGCGCCAGATAGAGCGCGCTGCCGCATTCGCCGACCAGATTGAGCGGCGGGACCGGTGTATCTTCGGTGCCGATCGCATGCAGTGCGCCGCTGATCGCCAGATGGTTGATATCGTTGCCGCCGCGTCCCGACAGCGGGCCGTCGAGCCCCCATCCGCCCGCGCGGCCATACACCAGCCCGGGATGGGCATTGATGCAACGGGCCGGATCGAGCTCCAGCTCCTCCATCGTGCCCGGACGGAATCCTTCCATCAGCCCGTCGGCGAGCGTGATCAGCGCGAAGACCTGTTCGCGCGCTGCGGGATCGGAAAGATCGAGCGACAATTCGGAGCGCCCGCGAAACAGCGACGGCGCAACCGCGCTGCCGTCCGGTGCGCTGCGCCGGATGCGGATGACGTCGCATCCCATATCGGCCAGCAACATCCCCGCGAGCGGCACCTGACCGGTCGAACCGAATTCGATAATCCTTACGCCAGCCAGTGGTCCGTGCGTAAATTCCACGCGCCCTTCCCCTCGAATCGCCCCATGATGCGGTAATAGTCGTAGCGGGCGGGCCAGACAAAGCGGCTTGGCGGTGGTTTCCGTCCCGCAATTCCGCTAGCGGGACAGGTGATGACCGAACCGCACATCGTCGCACTGGGTGGCACGCTGCGCCCGCAATCCTCCACTGGCCGGGCGCTTGCCGCCGCGCTCGCCATTGCCGAGGCGCGCGGTGCGCGCACGACGCTGCTTACCGGCGAAGCGATCGACTTTCCCAATTTCGATCCCGAAGCGGCGGAAAACCTGCCGCGCGTCGATGCGTTCATCGAAACGCTGCGCAGCGCAGATGCGGTGCTGATCGGCTCGCCCGGCTATCACGGCACGCTTTCGGGGCTGGTCAAGAATGCGCTCGACCATGTCGAGCTGACCAGCAAGGACGCGCGCGTCTATTTCGACGGCATGCCGGTCGGGCTGATCGCCACGGCGGCGGGGTGGCAGGCGGCGGTTTCGACATTGCAGGCGCTGCGCACCGTCGCGCATGCGCTGCGCGGCTGGCCGACGCCGATCGGCATCGCGATCAACACGATGGGCGAAGGCGATGCGGTGGCCGAATGCACGGGGCAGATGGCGATCATGGTCGGCCAGATCTTCGATTTCCTGGATCGACGCTGACCTGCCGACGCCGGGCTTAACCATTTTGTGACCGCTGCCGCCTAGCATGCGCCACTCCATACATGGGGGCTGGCGATGGACGATTCGGCAGGCGAAAATCGGCATTTGGCGTCGCGCAAACATATGCGGACCATATTGGCCGTCGATGAGAGCCGGACGAACCTCAACGTCATGGCGCGTCGACTCGGCGATCTGGGCTATATGGTCGTCCAGTCGGACAGCGGCGCCGAAGCGCTCGACCTGATATCGGGGCGCGGGTTCGATCTGGTCCTGCTCGACATGCGGATGCCGCATGTCAACGGACTGGCGGTGCTGCGCGAAATCCGCAGCGCGCCCGATACCGCCGATCTGCCCGTCATCATGATTACCGGCGGCGACGATCCGCAAAGCGGAGTCGATGCGCTGGCTTCGGGGGCGGACGATTATGTCGCCAAACCGTTCGAATTTTCGGTGCTTGCCGCGCGGATCGCACGCACGCTGGCGCGGTCGCGGCGGATCGAGGAATTGAAGCGATCGAACCTTGCGCTCGACGCGCGGATCGCGGCGCGCGCGATCGAACTGGGCGAAGCGCGCACCGAACTGGCGACCAGCCGTGCCGACCGGACCCGGCTGATCGCTTCGATTCAGGCGCTGCACGACGAAGTCGAGCGGCTCAGCGTCGGAACCAGTGCCTTCTGACGAAATAGGCAGTGATGGCGATCGCCATCACGACGCAAACCAGGACCACGCCGTCAAACGCCCAGGGGCGATGGGCAAAGGGTATCCCCTCGACATTCATGCCGAGCAGGCCGGTCAGGAACGTCAGCGGCAGGAACACCATCGCCACCACCGCGATGATCAGCGAGCGCTGATCGATCTGTTCGGCGCGCAGATCGGTCAGCGTTTCATGCGTCAGCGCAGCGCGTTCGCGAATGCTCTCCAGCTCTTCGGCCATGCGCGCGGCGCGATCGGCGGCGGCGGCGAGATGAAGGCGATCATCGTCGCGCAGCCAGGGTTGCGGCAGCGTGCTGAGCTTTTCCAGCGCGGAGCGTTGCGGCGACAGGAAGCGGCGATAGCCGATCGCGCGAATCCGCACATCGTTGACGCTGCGCCGCAATTCGAACGCATGGGCAATGTCGAGGTTTTCCTCGCAATCGTCGAGCCCGTCGCCCAGATCGGCGACCATCGGATCGAGCTCGGCCGTGATCGCATCGCCGATTGCGGCGATCAGGTCGCCGGGGTCGAGCACGCGTCCGTTTTCGACCTGCAGCCGGACCGAATCGACCGCGTTCATCGGCTTGCGCGTTACCGAGAAGACATTGCCTTCGCTGGCATAGAGGCGGATCGACGCCAGCGGATCCGATGCAGTGAGCATTGCCGAGGAAAGTCCGCGAAGATTGATCACCGCGCCATCGCCCACCGGATCGCAGCGCGGCCGGGTTTCCGCCGCCGTCAGCGCATCGACGATGAACGGGGGCAATTGCGCCGCGTCGGTCAGCCAGCGCCGGGCCTGATCGTCATTGGTGGTAAGGTGGAACCAGCGCAGTTCGCCGGCGCGCTGCAATGCATCGTGCAGGTCGGGCGATTCGACATGGCCGTCGTGCACCACATAGGCAAAGCCGCTCATCGCTTCATCTCCAGATCCAGGGAAAGGCCGGGGCCGGGATCGGCGGGCGGCGCGGCGCAGGGGTGCCGCGCCGCGTCGGCCCGGGCGCGGTCGAGGATCGCGGCGGGAACGTCCGCGCGATGGAAGACCCTGTCCGCCTGCCCCAGCAGGCGCGCGGTGCGCAGCGTCAGATCATCGGGGTCGACCGAAGTCAGCGTGATGCGGACCAGATCGGACCCTGCCGGAGTGTCGGCCGCCGCCAGCCACCCGGCCACACAGTCCTCCGCGTGATCGGCAAGAGGGTCGAGCGCGCCGCCGGGCGCCAGCGCGGCGCCGATGGCGCGGCGCCGGTCGCCGCCATCGGGCCAGCGGGTCCGCAACGCCGCCCGCGCCTCTTTCAGTCCCGAAGCCAGTGCGCCCAGCCCGGCGGGGAGCAGTGTTTCGAAACGCTGGCGCAGCGCCGCCGCAAGTCCCGCCGAAGCGCCGCCGGTGGCGATGGCGATCAGCACCGGATCGCGGTCGACAATCGCCGGCAGCGTGAAGTCGCACTGGTCGGGCCGGTCGGTGGCGTTGATCAGCACGCCGCGCGCCCTGAGCCGGGCGATCGCGGCGATTGCGGTTTCGGTGTCTTCGATGGCGACAATCGCCAGCGCCGCGTCGCCATCCTCGCCGCAAATCCGCGCACCGGCACGTTCGAGCAGACGGCGTTTCGCCTGGGCGGCCTCGCCCTCGCCGAGCAGAATCACCGGCCGTCCGGCGAGCCGCAGCAGCACCGGAAGGCCGGTTGCGCTCATGCGGTCAGCCAGTCCGGGACATTCTCCTCGGACATGATCGTTTCCGCAGCGATGCGTTCGGCGACGATGGCATAGCGGCTGCCCTCGACCAGCACTTCGGGCACCAGCGGGCGGCTGTTATAGGTGCTCGCCATCGTCGCGCCATAGGCGCCGGCGCTACGCAGGACGATCAGGTCGCCGCTCTCGACCGCGTCGATTTCGCGCGCCTTGGCAAAGACATCGCTCGATTCGCATACCGGTCCGGCGATGTTCGCGGTGATCCGCGTGCCGCTTGGGCGCACCGATTCGACGGCGTGATAGGCGTCGTACATGGCGACGCGGGTCAGATCGTTCATCGCGCCGTCGACAATGACCCAGGGATGGGTAACGCCCGGCTTCACCCACAGGACCTCGGTAACGAAGACGCCGGCATTGGCGGCGATGACGCGGCCCGGTTCGAACATCAGCTCGACGTCCCAGTCGCGCGTCACGCGCGCTACCATCGCGCCGAAATCGGCGGGGCTCGGCGGGGTTTCGCCGGGACGATAGGGGACGCCCAGGCCGCCGCCCAGATCGACATGGGTGATGGCGTGCCCGCCCGCCCGGAGATCGGCCACCAGCGCGCCGACGCGGGTAAAGGCGGCTTCGAGCGGGTCGAGGCTGGTCAGCTGGCTGCCGATATGGACGGCCACGCCGCGCAAATTCAGGCCGGGCAGCTTTGCCAGCCGGTCGAATATCGCCGGTGCCTGATCGATCGGCAGGCCGAACTTGTTCTCTGCCTTGCCGGTCGAAATCTTTTCATGCGTGCCTGCATCGACATCGGGATTGACGCGCAGCACCGCAGGCGCCGTGATCCCGCGTTCGGCAGCGAGCTGTGCCAGCACGACGCCTTCTTCCTCAAGCTCCAGATTGAACTGGCCGATTCCGGCGTCGAGCGCGGCGGCGAGTTCCCTGCGCGACTTTCCGACGCCCGAAAAGACGATGTCCTTTGCCGCCATGCCGCTCGCCAGCGCGCGCTTCATTTCGCCCACCGAAACCACGTCCGCGCCGAACCCTTCCTGTGCCAGCACGCGCAGCACCGCGAGGTTGGGATTGGCCTTGATCGCAAAGGCGCAATGGACGCGCGGCAGCGCCGACAGCCCTTCGCGAAACACCCGCGCATGGCGGCGCAGCGTCGCCGCCGAATAGATATAGACCGGCGTGCCGACTTCGGCTGCGATCCGCGAAACCGGAATATCCTCGGCGTAGAGCTCGCCGTTCTGAAGCGTGAAATGATCCATGGCGCGCCGTCCATGGGGGAAAGCGAAAGCGCTGGAAAGGGACTTTTCTGGCTGCACGGCATTGCAGATATGTTGTTGCGTACCCTAAACGATGTGCTCCCGGAACAGCGGAGACCCATGCGGATGATCTTCACGCATTGCCGAAACTGCCTTGAACCGGTTCGCGCCGACGGCCTGGGCAGGCAGGAGCTGACCTGCGGATCCTGCGGGGCGCAGTTCGTGTTCGGCGAAGGCCCGCTGTACCTGGCGCCGCCGCCCGGCGCCGACCCGGAGACCGCGGTGTATGAGCTGACGATGAAGGATGGCAGCAAGGTTCGGCTGCACCCCGAATTGCCGCCGCGACCGAGTGAAGCGGCAGCGGCGGCGGACGATTATCCGGCAAGGCTGGGCGAGCTGCAGAAGCGCGCGGTGATTGTGGAAATCGCCGACAAGGCGCGCCCGCGCCTGCTGGCCGAAGGCGCCATCGATGCCGATTTCCCCGATTTCATGTTGCTGCTCAATGTCGCGCGCGACTTGCTCGAAGCCGAGGCGCAAGGCGATCTGGGCGCGATGCTGTCGCAGTATCAGGTGCGCGTGCCGCCGGCCGCTGACGATCCGGTGCCCGATCCGGCGGCGCATGCCGACGATCTTGCGCGGATCAGCAATCCCGAATGGACGCCGGTGGAAACCGACGCGTTCAAGGCGGCGGCGCTGATGCTCTATACCTTCGCCGATGCGGGGCGTCCGGTCGGGCCGCGCGATGTCGATCTCGAACGCGCCTATCAGCTTGCCCTGCACGAGCGGCGCGCAGAAGCCGCTGCCGAGAGCGAAGCGGAAGTTCCCGACGAGGAACTGCCGCCGGTATCGGATATTTTCGAAGGGCTGTTCCGCGCGACCGGTTCGAAAGACGCAGCGGCCACCGCCGCACAGGCCCGCGTGCTCGAGGAAATTCAGCGCCGGGCCGCGGCGGGCGAGACGCTGCCCGACGAATCACCGCCCGCGGCGGCACCCGCCGCGACGGCCGCGCCAGCCGTGCCGCAAAAGGACGCGGGCGGCTGGACGATCTTCGCGGTCGGTTTCGTAATCTTCACGCTCGCGTTCCCGATCGCGCACATGTTCGAAAAGATACATGAAATGGTCGGGACGCTGGTGATGCTGGTGCTGCTCGTCGCGGGCGCGCGCGGCATGTATTCGGGATTGCGTCAGGCGATCGGCACGGCGCCGATCGTTACCGGCATCCTGGTATTCGTCGCGATGGGACCGGCCAGCGCGCTCAGCCTGATGGGCATGGCCGCGCTTGGCATGACGTCGTTCGAAAGCGAGAACGCAACGCCCGGATCGGGTGCGAATTCCGCCGCTGCGGCAGGCGCGATCAGCGATTAGGCGGCGGCAGGTCGAAATCGTCGTTGCGGCGCTTTTCCGAGCTTTCGATCAGATCGTCGCTGCGCGCCGGGCGCGTCTGGACCGGCGCGGCCAGCAAATCGTCGGGCGTGGGAGTCGCTTCTGCGCCATAGGGCGCGACCGGCAGCGGCTGGCCCGCCGAAGGTTCGAGCGATTCGCGCGCGCCACAGCCTGACAGCAGGAGCAGTGCACTGGTGGTGACGGCGACAAGGGCGGTCCGCATCACTGATCTTCCTCTTCCAGCGCCTGGCGTGCAGTCGCAATGGCTTCGCGAACCCGTGCGGGCGCAGTGCCGCCAAAGCTCATCCGGCTCGATACCGACGCATCGACGCTGAGCACGTCATAGACGCGTTCGTCGATCCGCGCATCCACTTCGCGCAAGGCTTCGATCGGCAACTGGTCGAGCCGCACGCCATCGGCTTCGGCCCGCGCGACGGCGCGACCGGTGATGTGATGCGCTTCGCGGAAGGGCACGCCGCCTTCGCGTACCAGCCAGTCGGCAAGGTCGGTCGCGGTGGCAAAGCCCGATTCGGCCAGCCCGCGCATCCGATCGGTGCGGAATTGCGCGCTTTCGACCATCCCGGTCATCGCCGCGATGCTGAGCCCCAGCAGGTCGTGCGCTTCGAACACCGGCGGCTTGTCGTCCTGCATGTCCTTTGAATAGGCGAGCGGCAGCCCCTTCATCGTCACCATCAGGCTGGTCATGCAGCCCAGGATGCGCCCGGCATGGCCGCGCACCAGCTCGGCGGCATCGGGGTTGCGCTTTTGCGGCATGATCGACGATCCGGTCGACCATTGGTCGGACAGTTTGACGAAGCCGAAGGGCTGGCTCGCCCAGATCACGAATTCTTCGGCAAGCCGGCTCAGATGCAGCGATGCCTGCACGGCGGCGGTCAGATATTCGATCGCGAAATCACGATCCGATACCGAATCGAGCGAATTGCGCGTCGGGCCATCGAAGCCGAGCGCGGCGGCAGTCGCTTCGCGGTCGATCGGAAAGCCGGTGCCGGCCAGCGCGGCGGCGCCGAGCGGGCAGCGATTGAGCCGCGCGCGTGCATCGGCAAGCCGCGCCCGATCGCGCGCGAACATCTCATAATAGGCCATCAGATGGTGGCCGAGCGTCACCGGCTGGGCGGACTGGAGGTGCGTGAAACCGGGCATCACGCTGTCGGCATGTTCCCCGGCGCGCGCGAGCAGCGCAGTTTGCAGCGCCTTCAGCCCGGCTGCCGCCTCGTCCATCGCTTCGCGCGTCCACAGGCGGAAATCGGTCGCGACCTGATCGTTGCGCGAACGTGCGGTGTGCAGGCGTCCGGCGACCGGGCCGATCTTTTCGGCCAGCGCGCTTTCGGTGACCATATGGATGTCTTCGAGCGCATAATCGACCGGCACGCCGTCGCGTTCGAAATCGGCGGCGACGGCATCAAGGCCCTGCGAAATCGTCTGCGCATCCTCGGGCGCGACAATGCCCTGCTTGCCCAGCATCGCGACATGCGCCTGCGATCCGGCGATGTCCTGCTGCCACAGTCGCTTGTCGAACGGGATCGAGGCGTTTATCTCGCGCATCACTGCCGAGGGGCCTTCGGCGAACCGCCCGCCCCACATGCTGTTGGAGCCTGTCTTGCGCCCGGTAATCGCGTTTCTCCTTGTCGCTTTCGCAGCTTCGCTCGCCGGCTGCGATAGGCAAAGCAACCCGCCGGAGCAAGCGAACGACGCGCTTCCCGTCGACGCGCCGATGCCGCCTGTCGACGGCAATGCCGCCGTGGAGGAAATCGGCAAGCTCGATCGCAGCCATGCCGGCGAAATGGCACCGCATCTCAAGATCGTTGCGCCCGACGGATCGGAAACGTCGCTCGACGCTTTCCAGGGCAAGCCGGTGCTGCTCAACCTGTGGGCGACCTGGTGCGCGCCCTGTGTCGCCGAACTGCCGACGCTCGATACGCTGGCCGGGCGCGAGGCCGGCAAGGTGCAGGTGATCGCGCTAAGCCAGGATTTCGACGGCGCGGAGAAGGTCGCGGCGTTCTTTGCCAAGAACCGCTACGCCCATCTCCAGCCCTATCGCGACGATGAAGCGGCCTTCAGCCTGTCGATGCAGACCAATTTGCCGACCACCATCCTGTATGATTCGCAAGGGCGCGAGGTCTGGCGGATGCTGGGCGGGATGGACTGGACTGGCGACGCGGCGGCGGAACTGATCGCCGAAGCAAGCTAGCGCGCAAACCGGATCGGGCCGGGCCGCGCGGTCCGCGAAAACACGCTGTCGGGCAAAGCCGCATTGCGGTGCGCCATATCGCCGAGCGGTTGAAAACCGCGCTGATACAGTCCAGTAATACAGCCGATTTCCCGGGGGCACCGATGACAGCGTTATTACTCGATCAGGTCACGAAGCGGTTCGGCAATGTCACCGCCGTCAACGATCTGAGCTTTGCGGTGCCCGAGGGGGAAGTGTACGGCTTTCTGGGCGGCAATGGCGCGGGCAAGACGACGTCGCTGCGCATGGTGCTCGACATCATCCGGCCGACCGCCGGGCGGATCGAAGTGCTGGGCAAGGCGCCGGGGCGCGAGAACAGCGCCGATCTGGGCTTCCTTCCCGAAGAGCGCGGCCTCTACAAGACGATGAGCGCGATCGACACGATCGTCTATTTCGGGCGGTTGAAGGGGATGAGCGCGGGCGATGCACGGGCCGAGGGCGAGCGGTTGCTCGAACGGTTCGGCCTGTCCGATTTTGCCAAGACCAATGTCGACAAGCTGTCCAAGGGCATGGCGCAGAAGGTGCAGCTCGCCACCGCAGTGGTGAACAAGCCGCGCCTGCTGATCCTCGACGAACCGTTTTCGGGGCTCGACCCGGTCAATCAGGGGCTGTTGGAGGACGAGATACGGCGTGCTTCGCAAGGGGGCGCCACGGTCGTGTTTTCCACTCATGTCATGCAGCATGCCGAACGGCTGTGCGATCGCCTGTTGCTGCTGGCCAAGGGGGCCAAGCGATTCGAAGGCACGCTCGACGAAGCGCGCGCCGAATTGCCGGCGCGGCTGACCATCCTGTCGCGTGAGGCGCCCAACGGCCTGCCGGGCGTCGCCCGCGCGACCATGGCCGGGCCGGCGGAACATGGCTGGACCGCATGGGCAGTGGAGATGGAGCAGGGCCGCGATCCGGGCGACCTGCTCGAAGCCTGTACGCAGCGCGGTTTTGCCCTGCGCGGGTTCGAACAGCACAAGCCCAGCCTGCATGATGTTTTCATCCATATCGTCGGTGCCGGGGAGGCGCGCGCATGATCCAGCACATCCTCCTCGTCGCCGCGCGCGAATTTCGCCAGATCGCCGCGACGCGCAGTTTCTGGTTCACGCTGCTGATCCTGCCGGTCGCGCTTGCAGTCGGGCCGCTTGCCCAGTCGTTTCTGGGCGATTCGGATACGCGCAACGTGATGTTGATCGACGGCGGCAGCGGCGCGGGTCGGGCCGTGGCGCAGCGGATCGAGCTTGACGAGCAGCAGCGCGTGCTCGGTGCCCTGGCCCGTTATGTCGAACGCTATGGGCTCGAATCGGTCGATCCCGCCGCGCCCTGGGCACAGCATGACCGCTGGTATACCGATGCCGACGCTGCGCAATTCGCTGCCGATGGCGGCGCCGACGCAGTGGCGAAGAAGCTGGCCGCCGCCGCGCCGAAGGGGACGCCCGAATTCGAAGCGCCCGAGGCGAATTACGAGATCG
The DNA here is from genome assembly GCF_003171655.1 of Stakelama portus. Classification (GTDB taxonomy): domain Bacteria; phylum Pseudomonadota; class Alphaproteobacteria; order Sphingomonadales; family Sphingomonadaceae; genus Sphingomonas; species Sphingomonas portus. The sequence continues at coordinate 404,293 of NZ_QFZL01000003.1, forward strand.
TCAAAACGCCTGCCGATATTGCGGCCGCGCCGCCTGCGCAGCTCGACGCGCTGGTGAAACCCTATCTCGACCCGCCCGAGGATTCGGACCTGCGCAAGCTGGATTATGTGCTGTACGTGCCCGAGCGCGTGACGCCGCAGACGCCGGTGCGGATCTGGTCGAACGGTCGCGTTTCGCCCGGCTTCGTGCAGACCGTCCAGTCGGTGCTGACGGGTACGATGCGGGTGCAGTATCTGCAGGATGCCGGGCTGAGCGCCCAGCAATCCGTCGCCGCGAACACGCTGGTCCCGGCAATCAGGATCAATAGCCCGCCGCCCGGTGGCGGACGCGAAAAGGTGTTGATCCAGTCGATCCTGCCACTGCTGCTTGCCTATATCCTGCTCATGTCGCTGCTGCTTTCGGGCAGCTGGATGTTGCAGGGAACGGTCGAGGAACGGTCGAACAAGCTGATCGAGACCGTGCTTGCCTGTATCAGCCCCAATGAACTGATGTACGGCAAATTGTTCGGCACGGTCGCGGTCGGGCTGGTGATGGTGCTGTTCTGGGCGGTCTGCGCCGCCGGCGTCGCCTTTGCCGCGCATGGCCAGATTGCCGATATGATGCGACTCGCGATCGCGCCGGTGGCAACGCCGGGGGTCATCCTGACGATGCTCTACTTCTTCCTCGCCGGCTATGTGATGGTGTCGATGATCTTCCTGGCGATCGGGGCGATGAGCGACAGTTTCCGCGACGCGCAAAGCTATCTGACGCCAGTGATTCTGGTGATCGCCATGCCCTTTGCCTTTATCGCGCAGGCAGTGATGTCGCAGACCGGCGGGCTGGCGGTGCAGGTGATGACGTGGATTCCGCTCTATACGCCCTTCACGATGCTCGCCCGGCTGGGATCGGGCGTGCCGATGCTCGAAGTGATCGGTGCGGGCGTGCTGCTTGCCGCGTTCATCGCCGTCGAATTCATCTTCCTCGGCCGCGTTTTCCGCCACAGCCTGCTCGCGGCGGGCGAAAAGGCCAGTTTGAAGCAGATCGGCCAGCTCATGCGTCGCCGCGAGGCATGAGCGGCCCCCGCAAGGGGAATTTTGCCGGCGCTGTGGAAGTTTGGATGCCCCGCGTGGATTCGAACCACGATTGACGGAGTCAGAGTCCGTAGTCTTACCATTAGACGACAGGGCAATGCCGTAATGAGGGGCGCGAAATAGGCGGCGGCCCCGCGCATGTCAACGCCTTGTCGGGCGCCAGCTTGCTCCGCGGCTCCCGCTGCGCTAGCCTCGCATGCAAGCGCCGGTCGGATCGGCTTTTCGATCCGTGACGGAAAGAACATAAGCGAGTGGATTATATGGGGGACGGCTCCGCCAGGATGCCGCGCCCAGGGAGCAACGGCCCCGGCCATGGCTCCTCGCGCGCGACGACCGCATCAACATCTTCAGGGCGGGGGCGATGGCCCCATGCGCGCCATTTTGCCGCGCTCGACCTTGGCACCAATAATTGTCGGTTGCTGATCGCCCGGCCCCAGGGGGCGGGATTTGCCGTGGTCGATGCGTTTTCGCGCATCGTCCGGCTCGGCGAAGGGCTCGCCACGCATGGCCAGCTCAGCGATGCGGCGATCGAACGGACCATCGCGGCGCTGCGCGTCTGTGCCGACAAGCTGCGCAAGCGCAATGTGGCATTGTCGCGTTCGGTCGCGACCGAGGCGTGCCGCCGCGCGAGCAACGGCACCCAGTTCATCGAACGCGTCTATCGCGAAACCGGGATCGCGCTCGACATCATTACCGCCGAAGAGGAAGCGCGGCTGGCCGTGCTGGGGTGCCATGCGCTGCTCGAACCGGGCGACGGGCCCGCACTGGTGTTCGATATCGGCGGCGGATCGACCGAATTGGTGCTGGTCGGTCCGGGCGAGGAAGTGCCGCCGATTCTCGACTGGCACAGCGCGCCCTGGGGCGTGGTGTCGCTGACCGAAGCGACTGCGCGCGGCGATTCGCCCGAGGCGCGTGCCGCGGCCTATGCCGATATGCGCGCGCGGGTGCGTGAGAGTTTCGCGCCCTTTGCCAAGCGGCTGAAAGCGCCGCCGGGGCGCCCGCGGCTGCTGGGTACGAGCGGTACGGTGACGACGCTGGCGAGCGTCCATCTGGGGCTCGAGGCCTATGACCGGGCCGTGATCGACGGACTGATCGTGCCGGTCGCGGCGATGCGCGGCGTCAGCGCCCAACTGGCCGGGATGAGCGTGGCGGAACGGTCGCAGGTGCCGTGTATCGGTGGCGAGCGCGCCGATCTGGTCGTCGCGGGCTGCGCGATCCTTGAAACGATCCTCGATTTATGGCCCGCCGAGCGGCTAGGGATCGCCGATCGTGGGATTCGGGAGGGCATATTGCGGCGTTTGATGCAGGGACAGCGGACATGAGCCGGGGCGGCGGGCGCGGCCATACGCGCGTGCGCACGTCGCGGGGGCGAACCGCGCAATCGACACGCTGGCTCGAACGCCAGCTCAACGACCCTTATGTGAAGCGCGCCAAGGCGGAGGGCTATCGCAGCCGCGCAGCCTATAAACTGACCGAGCTCGACGAGAAATTCGGATTTCTGAAGGGCGCTCGGCGAATCGTCGATCTGGGCATCGCGCCTGGCGGCTGGACTCAGGTGGTGCGCCGGAGATTGCCCAAGGCCGCCGTCGTCGGCATCGATTTGCTGCCGGTCGACCCGATCGACGGGGCGACGATCCTGCAGATGGATTTCATGGACGATGCGGCGCCCGAAAAGCTGATCGAAGCGCTGGGCGGTGCTCCCGATCTGGTCCTGTCGGACATGGCGGCGAATACCGTCGGCCATCCGCAGACCGATGCGCTGCGCACCATGGGGCTGGTTGAAACCGCCTTTGCCTTTGCCTGCGAAACGCTCGAGCCGGGCGGGGCGTTCGTCGCCAAGGTGTTTGCCGGCGGCGCCGATTCGGCGCTGGTCGCCGAAATGAAGCGCAATTTCGCAACGGTGAAGCATGCCAAGCCGCCCGCCAGCCGCAAGGGCTCGGTCGAATGGTATGTCGTTGCGCAGGGGTTCAAGGGGCGGAGCGAAGACGCGGGCGAGGCGGAATAGCCGGAACCGGCGTGCGACTCGCGTCGGCGGCGGTTCGCCTTTCGTGCGCGATGCAAGAAAAAGGGCCCCGGCGATCGATACGCCGGGGCCCTTTTTTCATCAAACCGTCTGTCGCGCGATCAGCCTTCGTAATCGCCGCCGACATTGGTGTTGCGCGGCGGAGCGGCTGCGGTGAGGCGCAGCGCTTCGGCCGAGGCCGAGAGCGAACCGATTTCGTCGGGCGCTTCCTCATCGTCGATCTGGACCCGCTGGAGCCCGCCGACAACGGCTTCCTCCAGATGGTCGGGACGAACCGTCTGCTCGGCGATTTCGCGCAGGGCGACGACGGGATTTTTATCGCGATCGCGATCGATGGTCAGATCGGCGCCGCCCGAAATCTGCCGTGCGCGCTGCGCGGCGAACAGGACCAGATCGAAACGGTTGGGGACCTTGTCGACACAATCTTCGACAGTGACGCGAGCCATGCGCGGCTTCCTCGAATCTCAGGGTTTCCGGAAAGGCACAGCACCTAGGGATGCGAGGCGCTGCTGTCAAGGAATGCGCCGGTATCGCCCGGCCGGATTTGCCGCGGCGATGGCTTGTTCTTTGCCGCACCCGGCCCCATCAGGAGGTAATGAGCGATCAGGATACGCCCCCGTACAGCCATGTTGTCGACGGCAATCGCCTGACGATGATCACGCGCGGGCCGGACCGGATGCGCGCGCTGCTCGACCTGATCGCGGGGGCGAAGCGTTCGCTGCGGCTGCTTTATTATATCTATGTCGCCGACGAAGCGGGCGAGGCGATTCGCGACGCGCTGATCGACGCGGCGCGGCGCGGGGTGACGGTTTCGCTGATCGTCGACGGGCTGGGCAGCGAGCAGGCGGCGAGCAGGAATTTCTTCGATCCGCTGTGCGAGGCCGGCGCGCAGGTCTGTCGTTTCGTGCCGCGATGGGGGCGGCGCTATCTGCTGCGCAACCATCAGAAGCTGGCGCTCGCCGATGAGGAGCGCGTCATCATCGGCGGCTTCAATATCGAGGACAGCTATTTCGGGACGGCAGCGCAAGAGGCGTGGCGCGATCTGGGGCTGCTGGTCGAAGGGCCGGCGGCGGCGCGGCTGGTGGGATATTTCGACGCCCTGTCGCGCTGGGTGCGGCATCAGCGCGCGCCGCTTTCGAAACTGACCGAAGCCCTGAAACAATGGAGCGAGCCGCACGGCAATGCGCGCTGGCTGCTCGGCGGCCCGACCCGGCGCCTGTCCCCCTGGGCGCGGGTGGTGAAGAAGGACATGGAGGATTCGCAGCGGATCGATCTGATCGCTGCCTATTTCGCGCCCAATCCCGCAATGTTGCGGCGGCTGGACAAGGTCGGGGTGCGCGGCCGGGTGCGAGTCGTGCTGCCGTCGAAAATGGATCATGGCGCCGCGATCTGGGCCGCGCGCTTTACCTATGCCGGGCTGTTGCGCAAACAGGTCCAGGTTTATGAATATCAGCCGACCAAGCTGCATACGAAGCTGTTCGTGATCGACGATGTCGTGCACATCGGATCGGCGAATTTCGACATCCGCAGCATGTTCCTCAATCTGGAACTGATGCTGCGGATCGAGTGCCCGGCCTTTGCCGCGCATGTCCGCGCCTATGTCGAAGGCGAAATCGCGAGTTCGGAAGCGATCACGCCGGCGTTGTACAAGCGGCGCACGACATTATGGGTCCGGTTCAAGCAGATGTGCGCCTATTTCGTGATGGCGGTGCTCGATTATAACGTGACGCGCCGCTTAAATTTCGGGCGCGATCCGCGCGAACAGTAACTGCCGCAGCGCCGTTGGCGGTTCGGCCGTCGTGCCCGCTTTCCCCTTTCATCACCAGGAATAGCACCGCCCGCGCGCTGTGGGTTCGCGGCGCGTCGGGCCTCGCCCAACGCTGCCCGAGTCAATACTGACTGACGAATAAGTCAGTATTGACTCGGGCAGGGAAAAGGCGGAAATATCGCCCCGATCGCTGAACGGCGCGCCGATAGCGCCGGGCGAGGAGGAGGGGATATGAAGACACTGGCTTATACCGCGTCGCTTTTTGCGCTGATCGCAGCGGCGCAGCCGGCCATGGCGCAGACGAGCACGACGCAGCCCGCGCAGGATGATGCCACTGCTGCCGATCAGGACGGAATTTCCGCCAACGAGATCGTCGTCACTGCCACACGCCGTGCCGAGCGCCTGCAGGACGTGCCGCTCAGCGTCACGGCGTTCGATCAGGAAGAACTGACCGAAAAGGGCATTGTCGGTTTCGAAGGCGTGGCGCGCGAAACGCCGGGCGTCGTGCTCAATCAGGCGAGCGACAATAATGCGCGCATCACCGCCCGCGGCATTTCGACCAATGGCTGGGGCGCCGGGCTTCAGACCACCACGACCATCTATCTCGACGAACTGCCGCTCAGCACCATCGGCAACACGGTAACGCTGAACCCGTTCCTCTATGACGTCGAACGCGTCGAGTTCCTGCGCGGGCCGCAGGGCACGCTGTTCGGATCGGGGTCGTTGTCGGGTGCGCTGCGCATCCTGACCAAAAGCCCTGAGCTCAACCATTTCGATGCGTCGGCGCTGGTCGATGTCGGCCTGACGCCGGTCAGCAGCAGCGCGCGCCTGCGCACGAGCGCGATGATCAACGTGCCGCTGGTCGACGACATGCTCGGCCTGCGCGTCGTCGGCTTCTATCGCGACGAAGACGGCTATATCGATAACCTTGGCACCGGCGTCCATAATTCGAACGGGCTGAAGGATTGGGGCGGTCGCGCGACCTTGCTGTTCAAGCCGACCGACCGGCTGAGCATCCGCCTGCTCGGTTCGTACGAGGACAGCTTCCCCGAGGATGCGTCGCTGACATCGCCCGATCTGGGCGAGCGCAAGCGCTATTCGCTGCGCCCCGATCGCTACACGTCGCGGACGCAGATCTATAACGGCACGATCGATTATGATTTCGATTTCGCCAAGCTGACCAGTTCATCGACCTATTCGATCGCGGACGGCCGGTTCGACGTCGATCTGCTCGGCACCTTCGGTGCGGCGAACGTGCCCTATTTCCTTGTCGACGGTCTGCATGTGAAGACCTTCGTCCAGGAAACGCGACTGGTGTCGCAAACTGACGGATTCCTCAGCTGGGTCGTTGGGGGCTTTTATCTGCACCGCGATTCGGAACTGACCGGCCAGAACCAGACGACGGCGGCGTTCCTTGCCGCCAAGCGCTACACGCTGCCCGGCGACGGAGTCACCTTCTCGGAATTCGGCAACGACACCTCGACCTATGAACTGGCGGGCTTTGGCGAACTGACGTTCAACCTGACCAGCCGGCTGTCGCTGACGGGCGGATTGCGCTACGGCAAATATGGCGGCGACGTTACCACCAAGCCGGGGTTCAATTCCTCTTATTTCGCCTATGCGCTGGCCGCGCGCGCGCCGAACGCGCCGATCCTGGCGATCCCGACGGCGGCGACCACTTCGACCACCAGCACGTATCCGGGTGCCGAACGCGCATCGTGGAAGGCGAGCATCAGCTATCGCCCCAACCGCGATCTTTCGACCTATGCGACGATTTCTACCGGCTATCGCACGCCGGTCTATAATGCCCGCGCGGGCTATGTCAGTCCGGTCGATCCCAACGACATCGTCATTCCGCAAGGCGCGGGATCGGACAGCCTGACCAATTATGAGATCGGCCTGAAGGGGCGTTTCCTCGACGGCAAGCTGACCGCTGCGATCGCCGGCTATTATATCGACTGGCGCAATATCCAGGTCCAGGCGAACCGTCCGTCGGATTCGGTGCAGTTCAGCACCAATATCGGCCGGGCGCGCAGCATCGGCCTGGAAGTCGAGCTCGCCTATCGTCCGACGCCGTTGACGGTGATCGGGCTCAACGGGTCGGTCAACGATGCCAAGATCGTCGATCTGACTCCCGAAGAAGCGCTGATTTCCGGTGCGGAAGAAGGGTCGCAGCTGGCATCGCCGCCGGTCCAGGGATCCTTCTATGGCAGCCATGGCTATAAGCTGTGGGGCGGCGCGAGCGGCTTTTCCGGCTTTCAGGTGCAATATGTCGGATCGTTCCCCAACGGCTTTCCGAACACGCCGGGCACCGGGGTGCCCGCCCCGCTGTATGACGAGACCGACGCCTATACCTATATCAACCTGCAGACGGGGGTCCGGATCGGCAATCTGACCACCACTTTCTATGTCGAAAACCTGCTCGACAGCGACGCGGTGACTTATATTCACCCCGAACGCTTCATCATCAGCCGTTATTCGGTTCTGCGGCCGCGCACGTTCGGCGTCCGCCTGAACTGGACGATGTAATCGACCGGACGTCGCCGCCGGAGCTGCGGTGGCGACGTCGATCGGCAAGGGGGACGATGCTCCGGCGTTGACCCTTCCTTGTCGGGTCGCCAGCGTGGAATTCTATGACCAGTACAAAATCCTCCGCGCTGAAGCCTTCCGTGCAGCCACCGGCCAAGCCGCGTCCCCGCAACCATAAGGAGCGGGTACGCGAGGCTTCTATCGAGCGTATCCTCGATGCCGCCGAAGCATTGTTCGCTGAATTCGGCTTTCATGGCGTCACGTTGAAGGACGTGGCCAAGCGCGTCGGCGTCAGTTCGACGCTGATCCATTATCATTTCAGCGGCAAGGAAAGCCTGTACGAGGCGGTGTGGGAGCGCAAGGCGCCGCTTTCCGCGCGCAACCGGCTGGAAGCGATGCGCCTCTATGCCGAGCAGGCCGGCGACGCAGTGACGGTCGAAGGCGCGCTGCATGCCTGGATCGATGCCGATCTCGACGCCCAGATCGAAGACGAGGAAACCTGGGTCGCGTTCGGCAAGATCGCCGCGCAGGCCAACAGCGCGACCGGATGGGGCGCGGAAAAGATGACCAATTATTTCAACCCGGTCGTCCTCGCGCTGATCGACCTGTTCAAGAAGGCGATGCCCGATTGCGACGAACGGCGCATCTTCTGGGCCTATCATTTCGTGTCGGGCGCGATGACGCACAATATGGCGCGGACCGGCCGTCTCGACGAATTGTCGCACGGCCTGTGTTCGTCCGACGATTTCGTTTCGATCAAACGGTACATGGCGAAGTTCATGGCCGCCGGCGTTCGGGCAATCTGCGAAGGGCCCGACGACGAAAACCTGTGATCGCATCAGGGCGGGCGCGGTGACCGAAAGGTACGGCCGCTGCCCGTGAGCAAGGGGCACGGCATGGCGAATGCAACAATGGCGGACAGCGCCGGCGAACGGCGGACGGGACGATATGCATGGGTCGTGCTGGCGCTGCTCTGCTTCGTCTATGTCCTCAATTTTCTCGACCGCCAGCTGCTGTCGATCCTCGCCAAGCCGATTCAGGACGAACTTGGCGTGTCCGACGGCCAGCTCGGGCGGCTGGGTGGCCTGTATTTCGCGCTTTTCTATTGCATTCTGGGCGTTCCGGTCGCCTGGCTCGCCGATCGCAGCAACCGCGTGCGCGTGCTTTCGATCGCTTGCGCGTTGTGGAGCGCGGCGACGATCGCATGCGGCATGGCGCACACCTATCCCCAGCTGGTGGTCGCGCGGATGAGCGTCGGCATCGGCGAAGCAGGCGGCGTGCCGCCGTCCTATTCGATCATATCCGATTATTTCCCCGCCAACCGACGCGGCACGGCGCTGGCGCTGTTCAACCTCGGGCCGCCGATCGGCCAGTCGCTGGGCGTGGCGTTCGGTGCGACGATCGCGGCGGCCTATGACTGGCGGCTGGCGTTCATCGTGCTCGGCGGTGTCGGGCTGATGGCGGCGGCGGCAGTGGGAGCGTTCGTGCGCGAACCCCGGCGCGGCGCGACCGACAAGCCCGCAGCCACGCCTGTATCGGCGGAAGCGGCCGCGATCGGTTTCTGGGCGACGATGCGGATGTTCGTCACGCGCCCGACGCTGTTGCTGGTGTCGCTCGCCGCGGCGGCGACGCAGTTCGTCACCTATGGCACGCTGGGCTTCACGACATTGTTCCTGATGCGCGAAAAGGCGATGACTCTCGACCAGATCGCGATCTGGTACACGCTGATCCTGGGTATTTTCGTCAGCGCGGGCATTTTTCTGTCGGGCCGGCTGACCGATCGCTTCGCTGAGCGCGCGCCGCAGGTTTTCGGCCTGTTGCCGGGTATCGCGCTCGCGCTTGCGGTGCCGGGCTTTATCGGTTTCGTCCATGCGCCCAGCTGGCCGGTCGCGATGGCGTTCCTCGCGGTCCCGACCTTCTTCAACTATTTCTATCTGACCCCGGCCGTAACGCTGGTGCAGAACCGGGTAGCGGCGCATCAGCGCACGCTCGCCGGGGCGGTGCTGCTGCTCATCATGAATCTCGTGGGACTGGGGCTTGGCCCCACCTGGGTCGGCGCGGTGAGCGACTGGCTGCGCCCGGCGCATCCGGACAATTCGCTTCAGCTGGCATTCTACAGCCTGATCCCCTTCTATCTGCTCGCGATCGGGCTGCATCTCGAACTCGCTCGCCGCCTCTCTCGCGAACGTCGCGCGGGTCAGCCCGCCGCATAAAAGGAACCGAACCGAACGATGAATGGCGCCACCGTGCCCGGCACGATGCAGCCCTATGCGCTGACGCTCGACCGATTTATCGACCATGCCGCGCGATGGCATGGCACCAGCGAAGTCGTGACCGGCGGCGACGGCATGTCGATGCGGACCGATTATGCACGGCTGCGCGATCGCAGCCGGCGCCTGTCGGGCGCGCTGCATGCGCTCGGCCTGGGGCCGGGCGACAATCTGGGCATCATGGGCTGGAACACCCAGGCGCAGATGGAATGCTGGTATGCGGCGATGGGCGTCGGGATCGTGTGCCACACGCTCAATCCGCGGCTGACGCCCGAACATCTCGCCGCGATGCTCGATCAGGCGGGCAATCGCGTGCTTGCGCTCAGTCCCGATCTTGCCGAGCTGGGCGACACGCTGGCGCGCGCATGCCCCGGGATCGAACATATCATCCTGCTCGACGAGCCCGGCGCCGAGGGGGGGCAGCCCGATTGCGGCGACGCGACCGTCTGGCGCTATGCCGACCTGCTGGAAGCGCATGGCGAAGCGGTGGCGTGGGGCCAGGTCGATGAAAATGCGCCTGCGGGCCTGTGCTTCACGTCGGGCACCACCTCCGCGCCCAAGGGCGTCACCTATACCCACCGCTCCAACTATCTGCACACGGTGCACCAGCTTCAGGCGGATGCCAGCGGCCTTCGCGCCGTCGACACGCTGTTGATGGCGGTGCCGATGTTTCACGCCAATGGCTGGGGCTTTCCCTTTGCCGCGCCGGCGGTGGGCGCGCGGCTGGTGCTGCCGGGTCGCTATCAGGACGGCGCCAGTCTCGCGCGGTTGATCCGCGAGGAGCGGGTAACGGTGGCGGCAGGGGTGCCGACGGTGTGGCTGGGACTGGCCGATCATCTCGACGCGACCGGCGAGGAATTGCCGTCACTCGAACGGTTGATGCTGGGCGGATCGGCGGTGCCCCAGGCATTGCTCGACCGGCTGGAACAGCGGCTGGGCGTGATCGTCCAGACAAGCTGGGGGATGACCGAATTGTCCCCGCTCGGCACCACCATGCCGGCATCGACGCCGCGGCGGGACGCGGCCAAGTCCGGGCGGCCGCCGATCGGTGTCGACCTGTGCCTTACCGATGCCGAAGGCGTGCCGCTTCCCGAACAGCGCGGCCCGGAAGGGCGGCTCCACGCGCGCGGCGCGAGCGTGGTGGAGAGCTATTTCGGTCAGGATACCCCGGCGGTGGATGCCGATGGCTGGTTCGATACCGGCGATCTGGCCACGATTGACGCGGCGGGCAATGTCAGCATCACCGGGCGGGCAAAGGACCTGATCAAATCCGGCGGCGAATGGATCAACCCCAGGGAAATCGAAGCGATTGTCGGTGCGTTGCCGCAAGTCGCGCAGGCGGCAGTGGTGGGACGCGCCCATGCCAAATGGGGCGAGCGCCCCATCCTTGTCATAGAGCCGCGCAAGGGCGCCGATTTCCCGGACGATCTGCTGCTCGATGCGTTGCGCCCGCGCGTGGCGCGCTGGTGGATGCCCGATGCCATAGTCCGCGTGCCTGCCATGCCGCTTGCAACGACCGGCAAGATCGACAAGCAGCGGCTGCGCGCCGAATATGGGAAGGCCGCCTGAGCGGCGGATGCCTGTTCCGGGCGCCGACGCCGATATTGTTTAGGGGTGTGAATGACGAGCCAGCTTATCCGCCGCGACGACCTGAATTTCCTGCTCCATGACTGGCTGCGGGCGGATGCGCTTGCCGATCGCGATACCGTCGATGCGATACTCGACCTTTCCGAAAAGCTCGCGACCGATGCGTTTCTGACGCATTACAAGCGGAGTGACAGCGAAGAGCCGCAATTCGCCGATGGCGCGGTGCGCATCTGTCCGGCGATTGGCGAGGCGCTGTCGCAATATGCCGAACTCGGCCTGTTCTCGGCGGGCTTTCCCGAGGAGCAGGGCGGGCTGGGGCTGCCCTATCTGCTGTGCGCCGCGTCCTTTGCCTATTTCGCTGCGGCGAATGCGGCGACGGCGGCCTATCCGATGCTGACGGTCGCAAATGCCCGGCTGATCGCCGCGTTCGGTACCGAGGCGCAGGTCGCCGCATTCGCCCGGCCGGAGATCGAGGGACGCTGGTTCGGCACCATGTGCCTGTCCGAACCGCAGGCCGGGTCCAGCCTTGCCGATGTGCGCACACGCGCCGTCCCGGACGGGGAGGACGCGCTGGGCGCGCGCTATCGCCTGACCGGCAACAAGATGTGGATTTCGGGCGGCGATCAGGACGCGACCGAAAATATCGTCCATCTCGTGCTGGCCAAGGTTCCCGGACCCGATGGCGTGCTGCCAGAAGGGACCGAGGGGATATCGCTGTTCATCGTGCCCAAGATCCTGCCCGACGGCACGCGCAACGATGTCACCGTTGCCGGGATCAACCACAAGATGGGCTATCGCGGTACCAGCAACTGCCTGCTCAACTTCGGCGAGCGGGACGGTGCGACAGGCTGGATCGTCGGCGCGCCGGGCGATGGCCTGCGCCAGATGTTCCAGATGATGAACGAAGCGCGGATCGGCGTCGGCATGGGGGCGGCGGCGATGGGATATCGCAGCTATCTGCTGTCGGTCGCCTATGCGCGCGAGCGGTTGCAGGGGCGCCCGGCGGGGCGGCGTTCGGGCGAACCGGTGGCGATCATCGAACATTCCGATGTGCGCCGCATGCTGCTTCAGCAGAAATGCTATGCCGAAGGCGCGCTTGCGCTCTGCCTCTATTGCGCGCGGCTGGTCGATACGGCGCAGGACAATGCCGAAGACGCGGCGCTGCTCGGTCTGCTGACGCCGGTCGCCAAGACCTGGTCGTCGGAATATGGCCTTGCCGCCAACGACATCGCGATTCAGATTCACGGCGGCTATGGCTATACCCGCGATTTCGATGTCGAGCAGCTGTGGCGCGACAATCGGCTGAATCCGATCCATGAAGGCACCACCGGCATTCAGGCAGTCGACCTGCTGGGCCGCAAGATATTGCGCGACGGCGGCGGATTGCCGGTGCTCGAGGCGCGGCTGATGCGTACGGTGGCCGCGGCGCGGACCGTCGCGGGGCTGGGCGACCATGCCGAAGCGCTGGACCGCGCGTGGGGCGCCGTGATCGGCACGATCGGCGCGCTGCGTGCAGGCGACGGCAAAGCGGCGCTCGACAATGCGACGCCGTTCCTTTCGGCATTCGGCCATGTCGTGCTGGGCTGGATCTGGCTCGATCAGGCGCTGGCGGCGGATGCGGCGGGCGCAGCCGGAACGGCGAACGCCGATTTTGTCGCGGGAAAGCGCCACGGCTGTCGCTTCTTCTTCGAATGCGAGTTGCCGCGCGTTGCGCAACTGCTCGATTTCGTAACGTCGGGCAGCGATGTCGCCTCGGCAGCACCGGTGCGCATCTTCTGATCTCTGCAAGATGCTGAAGGTATTGGCATGCCAAGGCGTCCCGGAATATCCGAAATGGAGCGTGTTTCCATCGGTTGCCCATGACTGCGGCAGAGGTGGAATCCGACTGTGTCCGAGAAGAATTGCACGGCGTAACTCGGATATTCGCTATCTCTACTTTACCGATAGGAAATGAATATCGCACGCTTCTGTCGACAGTAATCGCGATGATCAGTTTGTCTGACATCGACTTTTCGGTTGATGGTAAATGGCGCGTAAGGCATTGAAGCATTCCCCGCGTTTTACGGGGAGTGTTGTGGGCTGCATGGGGTAAGCGCGGCGTGCCAAAGCCGAAGAAGATAGTGAAATTATCCTCTCCCGGTGAAACGACTCTGCGGGATCTTTCGGAAGAACTCGGCGTATCGCTGACCACTATTTCGCGCGCGCTGCGTGGCAAGCAGGGCATGTCCGACGAAACGCGCGAGCGGATCAAGGCCGTGGCGGAGCGGCGGGGATATATCTCCAACAAGGCCGGGGCGACGCTGTCGACGGGACGGCTGTTTTCGATCGGCTATATCATTCCCGGCGAAGATCGCTGGCCGACCGGCCTGCTCCAGGCCGATGTGATGCGTGGCATGCTCAACGAACTGACGCCGCAGGGCTATTCGCTCCATGTCTATTCCGAATCCTATTTCGGGACCGACCGGACCTCGCTTCTGGAGGCGGCGCGCAGGCTGCGCGTCGATGCGCTCGCGCTGACGATCGAGCATGACGACCCGATCGTGCCGTCTTCGCATCCGCTGCCGTTCCCGCTGGTACTGATCAACCGGCGCGTCGAGGGCCTGGGCGCCAATTTCGTAGTCGCGGACGAGGAGCGCGGTGGGATGATCGCGACGGCGCATCTGATCGAATCGGGTCACCGGCGGATCGCGCATATCGGCGGCCCCAGCCGCACTGCACTCGAACGTCGCCTCCATGGGTATCGGGCGGCGCTCGACGCGGCGGGCATCGCGTTCGATCCCGCGCTGGTGGTCCATGCCGACGATGTTTCCTGGCGCGGCGGCTATCACGCTTGCGAGACGCTTTTCGAACGTTCGGGGGATCGACCGACGGCGCTGTTCTGCGGATCGGACATCCTTGCATTCGGCGTGCTCAAATATCTTGAGAATCATGCGATCCGGGTGCCGCAGGACGTCGCGATTACCAGTTTCGACGACAGCATGTTCGCCGAGATGACCGAGCCCGGGCTGACCAGCGTGCGAAAGTCGCGGCATGCGATGGGGCGAGAGGCGGCGCGGATGCTGCTGGCGCTGATCGACGGCAAGGCCGCGCCGGCGCAAATCATGTTGCCAGTGGAACTGATCGTCCGGGGCTCATCGGATCGCCCGGCGCGATTGCCGGCCCGGCTTCGGCACTGATCGTCCGGCGGTCGGACGCCGCGCGCAGCGTTGCCTGGAAAGGTGGATGCGCCCGGACTGGAATGTCCGGGCGCATCCGATCCGGCGACGGGATTGGGGGATCTGTCGCCGGATAAAGAGGTCAGAATTGCAGGCCGAAGCTCGCGCGCAATGACATGCCCACGCGGTCGTTCTGCTTTTCCGCGCCGATTTCGCCGCCGACCTGGAACTGTTCCGCACCGCCCATGGCGCGCACGCGGCCATACCAGCCATTGCTGCGATCCTCGGGGGTCAGCGTGAAGGACTGGCCACCGGCGAAATGCGCGGTCGTCGCGCCCATCGAACCGCCGACCAGCTCGCGCCAGCCGCCTTCGGCTTCCACACGGAACCAGTTGCTGTCGCGACGGCGGCTCCCCATCAGGTCCATGCCCAGCGTCACGCCGCCTTCGACGGCCATTTCGTCGCTGGTGCGCGATTCGACGATCAGGTCGAGCGCCTCGCCACCGCCGGTTTCGGTATAGCCGTCTTCGCTCAGCCGCAGATAATCGACCGAAACGCCCGGGCGGAGGAAGAAGCTGCTGCCGCCGAATTCATAGGAAACGCCGCCGCTGAACGATGTCAGCGTGCCGCCCCAGCTGCGCTTTACCTGGCGCTCGATTTCCTCGCCATCGGCTTCGCCGCTGAAGAAACGCGATCCGTTGAAATCGACCGTGCCGATCGATGCACGTCCGCGCGCGGCGAAACCGCCCCACTCGCCGCGCCAGAAGGCAGAGACCTGATAGGTATCCGACAGGACTTCATTGTCGCTGCCGCCATTGGTCCATTTATTCCACAAATAGGTCGCCGACAGGCCGAAATCGCCGACCCCGGTTTCGAACACGCCCGCCAGCGAAAAGCCCAGACCGCCCAGATCATAGGCCGCGGTGTCGCCTTCATCCTTGGTCGTGCCCCAGCCGCCGGCAGTCATCAGCATCTTGAAACCGCCGCGCTGGATCAGCGGGTTCTGCGGTTCGGCCAGTTGCCGCGCCATGGTGCGTTCGCCGAGACTCAGCCCGTCAAAGGCGCCGCCGGCATGATCGGGCAACATCTGGCGGAGCGTGTGGCGGAAGGATTCACCGTCGCGAATGCCGAGAAATACGCCTGCGACATCGTCATCTTGCGAAAGCGCGGCATAGATGGCGTTATAGGCCGTTGCCTGGGACTGGTTGAGGCCCAGTTCCTGTGCGTTGCGGCGCGTGATCTGGACGACCAGCTGGTTCGCGGGGGCGTCACTTGCGAGCACGCCCTTGTACAGGAAGGGCAGGAGATCGGAATCGGTGTCGATCTTCGATGCGCCGGTCAGCGATCCGGCCTGCAACACCACGAAACGCCCCTCGGCATTGTCGACATCGGTTACGTTCAGGCGCAGCGTCGCGCCGTCGCCGAACGATGCGGCACCCCCGACATTGAGCGCGGTGCCGATCGCGGAATCGGGGCTGAGCGTCACTGCAAGCACGCCATCGGATCCGACCGCGAGCGACCCGATCGACGATGCGCCGCGCGCGTCGAACACGCCGCCGGAAACCGAAACCGCCAGATTGCCGGCATTGGTCAGCGTTCCCGCGAAATGCGACGTTCCCGAAAGCGACAGCGTGTCGGCACCGCCGCCGAAATCGACCGAGCCGGTGAAGCTGCTCGATCCTGCCAGCGACATGGCGTCGGCACCGGCACCGAAGACGACCGCGCCCGACTGGCGCGCGTCTCCCGAAAGGCGCAGCGCATTGTCGCCCGCGCCGAAGCGCACCTGCCCCGCGACCGATCCGTCGGCGATTTCGAATATGTCATTGCCCGAACCGAAACGGACATCGCCCGCAATCGAAGGAGCAGTGATCCCTGCCGCCACTTCGGTCTGGCGCAGCGTCACGCCGCTGGTGTTCGCCGAAACGTCGATTGCGACGTTGCGGTTCGAATCGGCGGCTGCCCCGGTTGCGGAGATGGCGCCGCTATTTTCGATCTGAGTTACGTTGCCCGAGGCATCGATGATCGCGGTTGCGCTGCCTGCCGAAGACGTCGCCTTGGCGCCAAGCGCGCCGCTGTTGCGGATGGTGCCGACCGTGCTGCCGGCGTCGATGCGGATCGCCGTCGCGGTCGCGCCTTCCGCGCCGACCGCACCGGAAACGCGGATTTCGGGCATTGTCGTGCCCTCGCCGATGTGCAGCGCGGTTGCCGTTCCGCCTTTCGACGTTGCGGTAATCTTGCCCGCCACGCCCATGCCGTTGGCGATCGTGACATCGCCGCCGCGTCCGCCGATCACCAGCCCGTTGCCGTTAACGCCGGTGTAGACGCCATTGCCGGCGATCGTGCCGTCGATGATCAGGCCGAACTTGCTGCCGCTGGCGGCGACTTCCCCAATGGCGATGTCGCGGTCGGCGGCGCCGATCACCATCGCCGGGGCGGCGCCATAGGAAACGATGGCGGCATTGCCTTCCTTCGAATCGTCGATGCCGTCCTTGTCTTCGTCATTGTCGTTGGGGTCGCTGTTCGCGGGCGCGGTGGCGAGCACGATGCCGCCGCTCACATCGCCTTCGATGATCAGCGCCGATCCGCCCTGGAGCAGATCGTCGGCATCAAGCTTGCTCGTATCCTGGGGTGGGTTGGGATAGCGGTATCCGGTCGCCGAAATCGATCCCTGCACCACCATCGCACCGTCGATGTCGCCCGAAAAGCGCGCGCCGACTGCATTGGCGCCGGTGGCGGTAACCGTGCCCGCCAGCCGCACGTCGCCGACGATGTCCTGTGCCTGGACGGCGATCGAATTGTCGCCCAGCACGGTGGTCTTGCCATCGTGGGTGAAGGCGCCGGTCTGTGTGCCGCCCAGCCAGATGCCGGCCGAATCATTGCCTTCGACAGTGATCGTCCCGTCATTGACCAGCTTGCCGTTGTGCGCGCCATAGGTGCGGATGCCATAGCGCCCCGAACCCACGGCGAACGGGCCGTCCAGATCGCCATCCTTGTCGATATCGGTCGGCGTATAGGTTTCGTCGATCGTGATCGTGCCGCTATTGACGATATCGCCGCTGGTTCCCGCCGAGGCGCCGATGCCGACTGCGCCATTGGCGTTGCTGATCGCGATCGTGCCTTCGTTGGTGACGCCGTTGTTGCTGTCCATCGTCACGGCGGTGCCGCCGGTCGGCTTTACCGACCCGGCGCTGGAGATACGGATCGCATCGGGGCCGCCATCCTTGACTGTGGAGGTCCGCACCGGCTCGGTGCGTGCATTGCCGATTACGGTCTGGGCGGCGGCGGGTGTCGTGAAAACGACCAGTGCGGACGTGGCAAGCAGATAACGACGCATGAAAATCCCCTTCGGATCGGTACTCGATCCAAAGGACGGAGACGTTGCGGGCCAGCCTTGGCGGCCGACGCAAAAAAGTCAGAAACCGGCGTCGATGCCCAGCCGGAAGCTGCGGGGTCGAAGCGGCGTGATCTGATCCCGGCCGATCGAAAAAGGCGTGCCGAGCGCAAAGCGATTGCCGATCGTGTCGGTCAGGTTGGTGACGCTGGCCGACACGCCCAGCCGCGCGCTTCCGACACGCACCGTCACGCCGCTGTCCAGATAATTGCCCTGCCGCGCGCCGAGTTCGGGTCCGATGCCGAGGCGCGAGGGGCCGACATAGCGCGCCCATCCCTTTGCCTCGAGATTGAGATCGCCGCCGAGCGGGCGGCGATAGTCGAACCCGAACCGCCCGACGATGCGCGCGATATTCGGCACTTCGTCGATCCGCAGCATCGGCAGCATCCCGGCCGCCGGTTGGTCGACGCGGCTGTGATTGTAGATCAGGCCTGCGTCGAGACGCAGCGAAGGGGTGAGCGCGACGCCGCCCGACAGCGTGCCGGTCCAGATATGACCATCGCCGACATTGGCGGTGCTGGGAAATCCCTGTCCGTCGACGAAATCGGCCTGGATGTCGCGCCAGTCGGTATAGGATATGCTGGCCGCGATATCGAACGGTCCCGCGCCCGCGCGGCCATGGCGCACGCCGAATTCGAGTGTAGCGATGCGATCGTTGCGATAGCGGCGGACGAATTCGCCTTCGACCGCCAGTCCGCCGGGACGAAAGCCCTGCTGATACCGGATATAGACCGAAAGGTCGGGATCGAGCCGCGCCAGCAGCGATGCGGAAGGGAGGAAGGCGGTTTCCGTGCGCTGTGCCGTGATGTCGGCGCGCGCGAGGGCGATCGCCGCCAGCACGTCCTCGCCCGAGCCGCCGAGCAGCGACCGGGTCCAGCGCCCGCCGACCGTCGCCACCACTGCCGGATTGAGCCGCACGCTGGCTTCGCCATAGGCAGTGAATTCGTCGATGACATTTTCGACGCCGGTTGTCGGCGACTGGAGGAAGACCGATCCCAGCTTGCGCGTCAGGCGCGATTCATTGTGCGTATAGCTGACACCCGCAAGCCATCCGAAGCGTGTATCGAGCGGTTGCCAGAGGCGGGTTTCGTTGGCGATCATCCGCGTATGGCGATTTTGCCGGAACAGGCGCGGCGCTCCGTCGAGCAGCGTCGCGTCATAGCGTTCCTCGAGCGACTGACCGACCAGGCCGGTCGAGGAACGCAGCCTCACGCTCCCCAATTGCCCGGAAAGCACCAGCTGTGCCTGGCCGTAATCGGCGGAAAAGCCTTCGCCGACACTGCTCGATCGCGTCAGCGGCGGGCCGTCGCGATCGGCATATTGGCTGTCGGCGCCGCGCGTGCGCTGTCCCACGCCGAGCAGGTCGAGCGTCCAGACATCGCCCAGAGCCACGCGCAGCATCGCCCGCCCTCCGACGATGTCGGTACGATTGACGTCGTCGCGGCCGATCAGCGGCTTGTCGATATAGCCGCCCTGCCGCTCCGCGCCGAACGTGACGCGCAACGCCGCGCGGTCGCGTTGCAGGGGCAGGTTCGCGGTAAGGCTGATGTCGCCTCCGGGGGCGCCATGCTGCGTTGCCGTGCCGCCCAGCGTGCCGGTAACGACCGTCGAACCAAGATCGGGGGGATTGGGTATCAGCCGGATGATGCCGCCCACCGATCCGGCGCCATACAGCGTGCCCTGCGGCCCCTCCAGCACTTCGACCGACGCCATGTCGGACAGGCGCAGATCGGGGTCGGCGGCGTTATAATTGAGCCGCAGATCGCCCAGATACATGCCGACTGTCGCCTGAGTAGGGCCGGTGAAGCTCGAATCAGCGATCCCGCGAATGAACAGCTTGTCGCGGCCGCTGCCCAGATGCGTCGACGTGACGGTTGCCACTTGCGACACGATCCGGTCGCTGCCGCCTACCGAACCGAAGGCAAGGTCGCTGCCGTCGACTCTCGCCACCTGACCGGCATAATCGGCGAGCAGCGAATCGCGCTTGCTGGCAGTGACGATGATTTCGGGCTGTTCGATTTCGGGCAGGACGACGGGCTGTGGCGGAGCGGCCGGGCGCGCGGGCGCGGGGCGGATTTCGCGCCGGGGCGGCGGCGCATCGACCAGCCGCCATCCGCCCGGCCCGGCGGCGATTGCCGTCGCACCGGCGGCGCGCGCCAGCCGCTCGACGGCCTCACGCGCCGACATGCGTCCCCGGATTGCGGCTACGCGCCGGTTGGCGACGCGGGGATCGGGGATGACGATGCTGACGCCAAGCTGGCGCGCGAGTATTGCCGCCGCATCGCCCGCGCGTCCGGCAGGCGTGTCGACGCGCATCGTCGTCGCAGTCGCCTGCGCCGGGGATGCCGCGATCATGGCGCTGCACAGCAGCGCCGAACAAAGGGCCCTGTGGTGGTTCAGCCGATCACCCATGTGTCGCCGGTCCGGGTGAGTGCGATGCCCAGCAGCGCGCCCAGCATTTCCGGGTCTTCGCGGATATCGGCGGTGCGCACGCTTCCCGAAATACGCTTGTCCGCCGCGCTCGTCGAAACGGTGAAGGCGATGCCGGTCATCCGCGAAAGGTCGGCAGCGACATCGCGCAGCCTGGCATCACGGAACGTCAGCCTGCCTTCGCGCCATTCGCCGACCTGATCCGCCGGAACCTGCGAAACCGCATAGCCCGGGCTGCCGGCGCGGGTGGTCAGCACATCGCCGGGATCGAGCCGGACATTGTCCTTTTGCGGATTATAGGCGACCGCGCCTTCGGCCACGGCGACGCGGAGGCCGCCATCGCCGTTCGTCACGTCGAACACGGTACCAAGATCGACCAGATGCGCGTCGCCCACCGTCACGCGGAACGGCTTTGTGTCGTCGTGGCGGATCACGAACAGCGCCTGGCCGCGATCGAGTGTCGCGCTGCGCGGATCGTCATGGTTCAGCGCGACGCGACTGTCGCCCGCCAGCACGATCTGGCCGCCATCGGTGAGCGGAATCGTGCGCGTTTCGCCACTGGCGGTTTCGATCGCATAGCCGCCGTCCGACGATTGCCAGAAGCCGATGCCGGCGATCGCCAGCGATGCCGCGATGGCGCCGCCGACGAACCAGCGGCGCGTCGAGGCATGCCGGGCCGGCGTGGCTACCTCGTCCGTATCGGTGATCCGGACGGGCGGCTCGGACGCCACTGCGTCGGCCACGCCCGAGGCGACCCGGTCATAGGCGCGCGCATGGGCCGGGTCGCGCTCCAGCCATGCGGTGAAGCCCTCCCAATCCTCAAACGCGGGATCGCCGGTTCGCACGGCCCATGCCGCGGCCTGTTCTTCGATGCGTGCGTCATGCGCCATGCGGGCGACCTCCTGAGGGGAGGACGGAGACGATTGCCTCAAGCCTCATCGATTTCCTCCCGAAGCGCGGCGAGCGCGCGATAGACGATGCGCAGGTCGCTTTCCAACGTGCTCAGGCTGATGCCCAGTTCGCGTGCCACCTCGCGCTGGCGCAGCCCGTCGATCCGGTGGCGGCGGAACGCGGCGGCTGCGCGCGGATCGAGCGTGCCAAGGCGCTCGGCAACCAGCTGTGCATATTCGCGACCGATCAGCAATCGTTCGGCGGATGCTTCCTCGGATACGCCCGGCTGTGCGCCTGCCTGTTGATCGACCCAGGCATGTTCGCGCCGCCGCGCCTGCCGTTCGGCGCGATAGCGATCGATCATCAGGCTGTCGGCAGCGCGATAGAGATAGGAAAGCGGTGACGCGATTGGTCCCGGTCGCGCCGTTTCGATCCGAAGCCACAATTCGTGCAACAGATCCTCCGCCGCATCGCCCGCGCCGCGCGCGACCAGAAAGCGCAGCAGGGCGGCGCGATGCGTCAGGAACGCGGCTTCAAGGCCTGCGGGGGGAGCGGGGTCTGCCATATGATTCGAAATCGGCGGGGATATACACGCGGATATACAGGGGCCTGCAATCCCATGCCAGATCGGCGCCATGGGCCGGTCCCGCCGGCTCAGCCGCCCGAACCGCGCCAGTCGCTGGGGCGGATGCCGTGGCGACGCGCCTTGTCGTAAAAGGTCTTGCGCGGAATCCTGAGCAGGTCGACTGCCTTGCTCACATTGCCGCGCGTGGCGGAGAGCGCGCTGCGGATCTGCTGCGCCTCGAACGCATCGACTGCGTCGGACAGGCTCGGCCGGTTTTCGAACGACCAGGGCGCGAGCGCGCCTTCGCCTTCCAATATCCGGCGTTCGGCCATGTGCATCAGCTCGCGCACATTGCCCGGCCAGTCATGCGCGCGCATGTCGCCCCAGTCGGCATCGTGCAGCGCAGGAACCGCGCGTCCGTGCCGGCGGGCGCATTCGTCGAGGAAATGCGCATAGAGCAGCGGAATATCCTCGGGGCGCTCGCGCAAGGGGGGCAAGGCGATGGTGAAACGGTTGAGCCGGTATCGCAACGTGTCGATCATCCCGCCCTTGCGGATCGTGTCGGCCATCGACTGGCGGCTGGTCGCGATCATCCGGAAATCCAGATGGCGCGCTTCATTGCCGCCCAGCGGCACCACTTCGCGCGCTTCGATCGCGCGCAGCAGCTTGGGCTGTGCCGATTGGGTGAGCAGGTCGACATGGTCGAGGAACAACGTCCCCTGATCGGCTGCCTCGATGCGCCCGATGCGGGGCCAGCGGGCGCCGGGAAAGGCATTGGCGACATGGCCGAACAATTCGGCCTCGACCATCTGATCGGGCAGCGCGCCGCAATCGACCGTCACCATCGCGCGGCGGCGACGGTCGCTCGCGCGATGCAGCATCGCCGCGACCAGCGACTTGCCGGTGCCCGTTTCCCCTTCGATCAGGACGTCGACCGATGTCGGGCCGATCTGGGCAATGGTACGGCGGACCTGTTCGATCGCGGGCGAAATCCCGATCAGCGCGGATGCGCCCGCCGCCTGTTCGGCCTGCGTCCGCAGGCGACGATTTTCGAGCGCGACCTGTCGCATTTCATACGCCCGCCCCACCGCGCGCAGCAATGCGTCCGCCGGATAGGGCTTGGTCAGGAAATCATAGGCGCCGTCCTGAATCGCCCGCACCGCAGTGGCGACATCGCCATGGCCGGTGATCAGCACCACCGGCAGCTGCGGATCGCGCTCGCGCAGGGCGGCGAAAAGCTGAAGCCCGTCCATGCCCGGCATGCGCAGATCGCTGACGACGACGCCGGGAAAGTCCGCCGTCAGATGGTCGAGCGCCGATCGGGCATTATCGAACAGCAGCGGCTGATAACCCGCCAGTTCGAGCGTCTGGGCATTCGATGCGCGCATATCCGCATCATCGTCGACGAACGCGACGCGTTTTACCGGTTCGCTCATGCCGATTTGAGGGTCATGCGGAAACAGGCGCCATCGGCGACGGCGACGCGCGACAGGTCGCCGCCCAGATCGCGCATGATGTCGCGCGACAGCGTGAGGCCAAGGCCAAGGCCCTGTTCCTTGCTTGTCTGGAACGGCTGGAACAGCGATGCCGCCGCTTCTTCGGTCAGGCCCGGGCCATTGTCGGCGATATCGACATCGACTCGCTTGCCGCGTGCGGCGACCGTCAGCGTGATCCGGGGATCGGCAGCATCCTGCATCGCATCGAGTGCATTGACGATCAGATTGACCAGCACCTGTTCGAGCCGCACCCGCTCGCCGATCACCATCGCATCCATATCGCCCGCCACGGTGACTGCGACGCCGCGCCGCTCGATCCGGTCGCGCAGCAACAGCGTCGCGCCGTCGATCGCATCGCCGATCCGCAACGGGCCGAGCGTGCCGCGCGCCTTTCGCGCGAAACCGCGCAGTTCCGAAATGATCGCGTCGATCCGTTCGGTCATCGCGACGATGCGCGACAGATTGTCGGCGGCATCGGCGTTGCGCGCCTTTTCGATCAGGATGCGGCCATTGTCGGCATAGCTGCGGATCGCGGCGACCGGCTGATTGATCTCATGCGCGACCCCGGCCGTGATCTGGCCGAGCGAGGCGAGCTTGTTCGCCTGGACGAGCTGGTCGCGCGCCTGTTCGAGCTTTGCTTCGCTCGCGCGGCGATCGTGCATTTCCTGTTTGAGCTTGCGGTTGGCCTGACGCAGGTCGAGCGTGCGTGCCTCGACTTCGGCTTCGAGCTGCGCGCGGTTGGCTTCTGCGCGCGCGGCGGCCTGTGCGCGCCGCATCCTGCGGCGGACGAACATCCCGACCAGCAATGCCGCGAGCAACAAAATGACCGCCGTGACGATGCGCGCGCTATAGGCGGCCTGCTTCACGCCAGTGACGGGCGTGAGCAGGTGCAGCGTCCAGCCCGGTGTCGTGGTGGGCAGCAGCGTTTCGACATATTCGTTCGCCGCTTCGTCGCGCGACCCGGCGATGGTGACGATGCCGGGGCGATTGGTGCGCGCGATCGGCAGCGGCGTCAGTGGCGCCTGACCGAAATCGAGACTCTTGCGAAGCTGGGCGCGTTCTTCGCTGTCGATGAACCGGTTGGTGAGGAAGCGCCAGCCGGGGCGGCTGGTGATCAGGACGACGCCGCGCGAATCGGTGACAAAGGCAGGCGAGCCCGATTGCCGCCATTCATTTTCCAGCTGGTCGAATTCGACCTTGAGCACGACGACGCCGGTGCTGCGCCCGGTTTCGACGCGCCGGGCGATGTAGAGGCCGGGAAGGCGGCTGACGGTGCCGAGCGCGAATTGCTCGCCATTGCCGCTGGCGAGCGCATCCTGGAAATAGCTGCGGAACCCGTAATTGGACCCGACGAAGCTCAGCGGCTGATTCCAGTTGGAAGCGGCGATCGTCGTGCCTTGCGAATCGAGCAGATAGAGCGCCGCGCTGTGGATCCGATCGTTGAGCCGTTCGAGCCGCCGGTCGAACGTCACCACTGCCTCACGATCGGGCGAATCGAGCACCTGACGCGTCTGCGGATCGTCGGCCAGTGCGAGCGGGATCAGGCGAAATTTCTGCAGCTCGCTGCGGAGCAGGGCGGCGTGGAGCGCGGCGGACGCGCGGCCTTCGACGCGCGAGCTTTGATAGGCACGCTTCGAAGCGATCGAACCCGACAGCAGGATCGCGGCCACCGCCCCGATCAACGCCGCAGCCGCGACAACCATCACCCAGGGACGCAGGCGTCGGTCGGTCCGCATAGGGTTGGCGAAGCGCATGGCGCTTAGTGTGCGGATTTTCGCACATTGTCGAGATGTGCTGTGTGGTTATCCACACATCAATGCGGCACTCGGAATCAAAAACAAATATATATCAGTATCTTAGCAAGTTCAAGAAAATCGCTGTCGTCGCGCTGTCCAACGCTATCCTCACTGCGGTTACCGTCGGAAACACGCCGGAACCTTATTCGGGAGAGACTGACTTGCGAGACCTGACGGCTGCTGCAGCGGCGCCAAAGCGCACCCCATGGTGGCGGCATCTCTATGTTCAGGTGCTGGCCGGGATCGCGCTCGGTACGCTGGTCGGTGCGATCTGGCCCACCACCGGCGAAGGGCTCAAGCCGCTCGGCGACGCGTTCATCGCGATCGTCAAGATGATCATCGCGCCGGTCATTTTCCTGACGCTGGTGACCGGCATCGCCAATATGCGCGACCTCGGGTCGGTCGGTCGCGTCATGCTGAAGGCGCTGAGCTATTTCCTGCTGCTGTCGACCGCCGCGCTGATCCTTGGCCTGATCGTCGCCAATGCGACTCAGATCGGCGCGAGCATGCATATCGATCCGGCGACGCTCGATACCGCCGCAGTCGCCAAATATACGCAACAGGCGCATGATCAGACGATCACCGGCTTTCTGCTGCACATCATTCCCAAGACGATCGTGTCGCCGCTCGCCAGCGGAGAGATTCTCCAGGTGCTGCTGGTGGCGGTGCTGACCGGCATTTCGCTCGCGCTGATCGGCAAGGAAGGCGATCCGCTGCTCCGTGTGCTCGAATCGGCGAACCAGCTGGTGTTCCGCATGGTACACATGCTGATGAAGCTCGCCCCGATCGGCGCGTTCGGCGCGATCGCGTTCACGATCGGCAAATATGGCGTGGGCTCGCTTGCCAGCCTCGCGGCGCTGGTCGGCACCTTCTACATCACCAGCCTGTTGTTCGTGCTGGTCGTGCTCGGCGGCGTCGGCTGGCTGTTCGGCTTTTCGATCCTGAAGCTGATCCGCTATCTGAAGGATGAGCTGTTTCTGGTGCTGGGCACGTCGTCGTCGGAAGCCGCGCTGCCCAGCCTGCTCGAAAAGATGGAACGCGCGGGCTGCTCGAAACAGGTGGTCGGGCTGGTCGTTCCCGCCGGCTATTCGTTCAATCTGGACGGGACCAACATCTATATGACGCTGGCGGCGCTGTTCATCGCGCATGCCACCGGTACGCCGCTGTCGTTCGGCGAGCAATTGCTGCTGCTGGGCGTCGCGATGCTCAGTTCGAAGGGCGCGGCGGGAGTCACCGGCGCGGGGTTCATCACGCTCGCCGCGACCTTGTCGGTGGTGCCGTCGGTGCCGGTCGCCGGCATGGCGCTGATCCTCGGCATCGATCGCTTCATGAGCGAATGCCGCAGCCTCACCAATTTCGTCGGCAACGCAGTCGCCACGATCGTCGTCGCCAAATGGGACGGCGAATTCGATGCCGAACTGTTCGACCGGGCGATGCACGGCGCACCCGCCAGCATCGAAGAGGTCGAGCGAAAGGCGTCGACCGCCACAGGCTGAAACCCAAATCACATCGCACAGGGGAGCGGCAACGTCCGAAAGAGACGTGTCGCCGTGAGAGGAGACAGGAAATGAAGACATTCAGGACATGCGCGCTGCTGACCACGGCACTGGCAGGATGGCCGGCGGTCGCCGCCGCCCAGACCGCGCCTGCGGGACAGCAGGCCACTGCGCCACAGGGCCAGGACGCCACTCAGGCGGCCGAACAGGATGACGCGGCGCCGACCGAAATCGTCGTCGTCGGTTCGCGCATCACCGGGACCAGCATCACCGAAGCATTGCCTGTCACGGTCGTCGATTCGAACCAGATCGCCGCCACCGGCGCCGTGTCCGGCGATGAGCTGCTCCGATCGATCCCGCAAATGGGCGATGTCAGCTTCAATCCGAACAACAGCCCGCAAACGAGCAATGCCGCGCGCGGCGACGTCAGTTCGATCGACATCCGCGATCTGGGCCCCGGCAACACGCTGGTCCTGATCAACGGCCGCCGCCTGGTCCAGCACCCGGTTACCCAGGCCGGCATCGCCAATGTGCCGGAGCAGACGTTCAACGCCAATTCCCTGCCGGTCGGCGCGATCGAGCGAGTCGAGGTGCTGCGCGACGGTGCTGCCGCAATCTATGGCTCGGACGCGGTGGCGGGTGTCGTCAACGTCGTGACGACCGAAAACTATCAGGGATTGCGCGGCAGCCTGCGCTATGGCGGTGCGGAAGGCACGCATATGCGGGAATTCAACGCCAATCTGGCCGGCGGCACCAATTTCGGCAATGGCCGGGGCAATATCACCGTCATGGGCGAATATACCCATCGTACGGCGATGCTGGCGAGCGACGAAAGCTATACCGCTACCGGCGATCTTCGCGGCTATTTCGCCGGATATCCCGGCTATGCCGATTCGACCGATCCGGACAACCGGTCGAGCTATACGCCCTTCGCCAATTTTTCGACCAACGGCGTGGTGGTGCGTCAGGGATCGAGGACGCTGACGTCCGGTGCGGGGTCGTTCCACATCCAGCCGCAGGATCATGACGGCTGCCGCACCAATTTGTCCGACGGCATGTGCATCGGGCGCGGCAACATCAGCTATAACACGTTCCGCGATCTGCGGTTCGACGATGCGGTCGGGACGACCGTCCGGTCTCAGCTCGAGCGGATCAATCTGTTCGCCACAACGCATTACGACGTCAGCGACACCCTCACGCTCTTCGGCGAGGCTGGCTATTATCATGCGACGTCGCACCGGCTGCAACCGGCCGTCATCCGGTTGAACGACGTTACCGTTCCGGCATCGAATTACTGGAACCCGTTCGGCGCGACGACGCTGCCCGACGGATCGCCCAATCCCAATCGCCTGCCCGGGCTGGACATTCCGGACGAAGGCATTCCGGTGACTCTCACGCGCTATCGCTTTGTCGATACCGGCTTGCAGAATGTCGATGTCACCAACGATCAATGGCGCCTGTTGGGCGGCGCGCGCGGATCGTTCGACAAATGGGACTGGGAAGTCGCAGGGACCTATTCCGAAGCAACGTCGGAGGACCTTTCCGACAATATCAACACCACCTTGTTGCAACAGCAGCTCGCTCTGGCGACGCCCGACGCCTATAACCCGTTCAACGGTGGCGGCTGTGACGGCAACTACAGCGTCGGCGATTGCACGCCGAGTTCGGCCGCATCCTATCAACCGTTCCTTTTCAGGATGCGCCGGTTCGACAGGACGACGCTGGCGATGTTCGACGCGCGGATCAGCACCGGCCAGCTGATCCAGCTTCCCGCCGGCGATCTGGGGCTTTCGATCGGGATGGAGCTGCGCCGCGAAACCCAGCGCGACGACCGCGATCCCAATCTGGACGGCACGAACACCTTCACTGACATGGTCACCGGCGAGACCAATGAAAGCAATGTCGTGGCGGTCAGCCCCACGCCCGACAGCTATGGTTCCCGGCGGGTCTTTTCGGCCTATGGAGAGCTTGCCGTGCCGGTCATTTCGCCGGCCATGGGCGTCCCGCTGATCCGCAAGCTCGAGCTGCAGCTGGCGGGCCGGTATGAGAATTACAGCGATTTCGGTTCGATCTTCCGGCCCAAGGCCGCGGCGGCATGGGACGTGTTCAAGGGCGTCCGCCTGCGCGGATCCTTCGCGCTCGGCTTCCGTGCGCCGAACCTCGAACAGCTTCATGCCGGCGAATATGGCCGGCTGGGTACGAACAACGACTATATCCGCTGCGAAGCGGATTTGCGGGCCGGACGGATCAGCAACTTCAACCAATGCTCCGAACCGGCAAGCTATTCGATCCGCGTCGCCGGCAATCCCGATCTACAGCCCGAGCGCAGCCAGAATGTCACGTTCGGACTGGTGCTTCAGCCGGGTTTCATTCCCGACCTGACCTTCACGGTCGATTGGTGGCAGATCAAGCAGAACGGCATTGTCGGCCAGTTCGGCGGCAGCAACTCGCTGGCGCTCGACTACCTTCAGCAGATTCAGGGCGCGAGCAATCCCAATGTCGTGCGCGCCGCGCCGACGGCCGATGACGTCGCATTCTTTGCCGGCACCGGTATCGATCCGGTCGGCGAAGTCATCGGAGTGAACGATTCCTTCGTCAATCTCCTGCCGCAAACCGCGCGCGGCATCGACTATGGCGTCCGCTATACGCTGCGCGATCACGGCCTGGGCCGGTTCGAATTCAACCTGAACGTCGCGCAGCTCCTCAAATTCAAGCGCGACCGCGGCGATCTGGTCGATATCCTGTTCGATGCCCGCGACGCCGGGACGATCGATGCGGGGACGCCGCTGTCGGGCGGGGGCAATCTGCTTGCCAATAACGGCCGTCCGAAATGGAAGGGAACGGCCTCGCTCACCTGGTCGCTCAACGGCTTCCGGATCGGCGCCTCCGCGCAATATACCGGGTCGGTGCACGACACGAGCTTCCTGTCGGACACGGGCCAGGAATGGGTGGTGCCGGCGACGACGATGGTCAATCTCTATGTCCAGTATCGCATTCGCGAGCTGGGGCCGCTCGAGGGGCTGCGGTTCCGGATCGGCGCACGCAATGTGTTCGATACGCAGCCGCCGCTGACCGCAGACGGCTATTTCGGCGAGCTCTATCAGCCCTATGGCCGCTACATCTACACCTCGGTGGGTTTCGATCTGTGAGGATGCGGTTGAGGAAGGACAGGGTCGCCGGGGTCGTGCTTGCGCTTGCGGGTGTCGTGATGGCGCCTGCAGCATCGGCACAGGACCATCCGGCATCCCCGCCGCCGTCGGAAACAACGGCGGCGGCGGCGACCGCCGAGCAGCCGGAAACGATCCTCTTCATCGGCAACAGCTTCACCTATGGCGGGCATAGCGCGGCATGGCGCTATCGCGCCGACAGCGTCACCGATCTGAACGGCGACGGCGTCGGCGGGGTGCCTGCACTGTTCAAGCTGTTTACCGTTGAGGCGGGGCTCGATTACGCCGTCAGCCTGGAAACAAGCGGGGGCAAGACGCTGGGCTGGCACTGGGACCACCGGCGCGATGTGGTCGACCGGTCATGGGACCATGTGGTCTTGCAGGATCTGAGCACCTTCACGCGCGACAATCCGGGCGATCCCGCGACGCTGATCGCATATGCCCGCAAATTCGCGAACCTGTTCAAACGCGCCAATCCCGATGTCGATATCAGCATGATCGCGACCTGGTCGCGGCCAGACCTCACCTATATCGCGGGCAAACGCTGGTCGGGTCAGCCGATCACGCGGATGGCCGAGGATATTCGCGCCGGATATGACAAGGCCAAGGCGGAAATACCCGCCATTGGTACGATCCATCCGGTGGGGCAGGCGTTTTCGCGCGCGATCGCGGACGGCGTGGCCGATCCCGATCCCTATGACGGGATTGCGTTCGGCCAGATCGACCTGTGGACCTATGACCAGTATCATGCGAGCAGCGCGGGCTATTATCTCGAGGCGCTGGTCATCTTTGCCGATGTGACCGGGTGTGATCCGACCGGTTTCGGCAGGGATGAGATCGCAGCATCGGAACTGGGCATTTCGCCGCTGGCCGCCGTCGCGCTCCAGCGCGTCGCGCAGCAAACCACTGGCGCAAGCCGCGTCTGTACCGCTGTGCCCGCGCAGTGAAATGCGAATAGCGACGTGATTGCCCGAGCCACTCAGGGCCGGAAATGCGCGACCAGCGCGTGGCGGGTGCCGGGGCAGGTCTGGCGCGCATAGGTGATCCGCTCGCTCCCGCGCCACGTCCAGCGTTCGAGTGCGAGACAGGGGCTGGCGGGAGCGATCGCTAATTGCCGGGCGATCGCGGCGTCGGCGGCGACTGCCGTGATGCGATGCTCGGCCTCGGTCCAGGGAACATGGGCGAGCAGCCAGGAGCCCGGCGGTTCGTCGGAGAAATCCCGCTCCGCCGCTTCGGGCACGGCGGCAAGATTGATGAGGCGGAATTCCAGCGCATAAGGGTCGTCGCCCGCGAAATGCAGGCAATCGATCGCGAGCACATCGCCCGGAACATCGAGCCGCAACAGCCGCTGGTCGGCATCGGTCGCGGTCCGACGTTCGGTGCGCAACAGCTCCAGCCGATAGGCGAGACCCCGTCGCGCGACTTCCTCACGGATGTCGGGGATTTCCAGCGCCGCGCGATCGAAGCGCGGGGCTGCGACGAACGTGCCCGCCCGCCGCCGGCTTTCGAGCAGCCCGGCGTCGATCAGCCCGCGCAGCGCGCGGTTCACTGTCATTCGCGAACAGCCATAGCTGGCCATCCACTCATGTTCATAGGGAATGCGGTGCCCCGGCGCCCATTCGCCCGACCGAATGCGGCGTTCGATTTCCTGACGGATACGCGTGTGGATGGCGAGAGGCGGAACCGGACCGGCAGTCAATCGAGCAATTTCCCAAGCGTCTGGCGATAGCGTGCGGCAATGGCGTCGCGCGCGACATGGCGCCCGCCGCTAACGCAGCGGCGCCCGCGCGACCAGACGCTTTCCACCACCCCGCGCCCGCCCGCAAACACCCAGCTGTCGATCAGAGCGTCGCCCGGTCGTGCGACCAGCGCAGGGGCATCGGCGCGGAGCGCGACGATATCGGCAACGGCGCCCGGTGCGATTGCGGGTCGGATGCGGCCCAGCGCCTGTGCGCCGCCGGTCCGCGCCGCGTCGTACAGGTTGCGTC
Organism: Stakelama portus; assembly: GCF_003171655.1. Lineage (GTDB taxonomy): Bacteria > Pseudomonadota > Alphaproteobacteria > Sphingomonadales > Sphingomonadaceae > Sphingomonas > Sphingomonas portus. The sequence goes on from NZ_QFZL01000003.1 coordinate 435,915, forward strand.
CCGTCGACCGGCCCGGCCCGGCGGCGAGCAGGTTGCGCCCGCCATGCGCAAGCCGCTGCCCATATTCGAGCAGGCGCAATTCGCCCGCCGCGTCGATCTCGACATTCGAATCCGACCCTATGCCGATACGCCCCCCCTGTTCCAGAAACGCGCGCGCGGGGAACAGGCCGTCGCCCAGATTGGCTTCGGTAATCGGGCAGAGGCCGACGACTGCGCCCGACCGGGCAATGCCGGTCAGTTCGGCGTCATCGACATGCGTCGCATGAACCAGACACCAGCGCGGATCGATCGCTATGGTGTCGAGCAGGAATGCGACAGGGCGGCGCCCGCTCCACGCCAGGCACGCATCGACTTCGGCCTGTTGCTCGGCGACATGGATATGGATCGGCCCGTCGGGCACCAGCGCGGCGAGGTCGGCAAGCTCGTCAGGCGTCACGGCGCGCAGGCTGTGCGGCGCCACCCCGAGCACCGCGCCGTCGAGCCCGGACACTGCCGTCCGGCACCCGTCGATCAGCCGCGCAAAGCTGTCGCAATCATGCACGAAGCGGCGTTGTGACGGGCTGGGAGGCGCACCGCCAAAGCCCGAATGGGCATAGAATACCGGGAGCAGACTGAGCCCTATTCCAGTCTCGCTTGCGGCTTCGACCACGGCCTGCGCCATTCGTGCCGGCGCGGCATAGGCACGGCCGTCGGGCGCGTGGTGGAGATAGTGAAATTCGCCGACTGCGGTGAAGCCGCTTTCGAGCATTTCGGCATAGGCAAGCGCGGCGATGGCGGCGAACCCTTCGGGATCGAGCCGGTCGACAAACCGGTACATCGCCTCGCGCCAGGTCCAGAAACTGTCCGCATCGTCGCCGGCACGTTCGGCAAGGCCGGCCATCCCGCGCTGAAAGCCATGGCTGTGGACATTGGGAATGCCGGGAAGCGCCGGGCCGAAGCATTGGTCGCCGGGCTGTGGCGCCGCCCCGGGCGCAACGTCGGCGATGGTGTCGCCCGCCAGCGTGACGCGCACCGAATCGCGCCATCCATCCTCCAGCAGGGCCCGTTCGAACCAGAGCGCCATCGCCTTCCTTCCCTGCAACTGGACAGGTGCTACATGTCGAATTTAAGTATATACATTATCGAATCGAGCGCCAATGGGAAGCGGATATGGCGATGCGCTGCGACAGTTTATGGACCAATGCGCGACTGGCGACGCTTGCTGCCGATCGCGACGGTCTGGGCGTGATCGAAGCGGGCGCGATTGCCGCGACCGATGGCCGCATCACCTGGGTCGGGCCTGCTGCGGAGGCGCCGCCCGCCGCGCGCAGCATCGATTGCGAAGGGCGCTGGATCACGCCGGGCCTGATCGATTGCCACACCCATCTGATCCATGGCGGCGATCGCGCGCAGGAATTTGAAATGCGGCTGGCGGGCGCCTCTTATGAGGAGATCGCCCGCGCTGGGGGCGGCATCGTGTCGACGATGCGTGCGACGCGCGCGGCAAGCGAAGCCGAGCTCGTCACCGGCGCGCTGCCCCGGCTCGACGCGCTGATCGCCGAGGGCGCGACGACGGTCGAGGTTAAATCGGGCTATGGCCTCGATCTCGACAGCGAGCTCAGGATGCTGCGCGCGGCGCGGGCGCTGGGCGCCGCGCGGCCCATACAGATCGCCACGACGTTTCTCGGCGCGCATGCGTTGCCGCCCGAATATGCCGGGAATGCCGACGGCTATGTCGACCATGTCTGCGACACGATGATACCGCGCGTCGCCGAGTTGGGGCTAGCCGATGCGGTCGATGCCTTTTGCGAGAATATCGGCTTTTCGCGCGACCAGACCGAGCGCGTGTTCGCCGCCGCCGCGCGCCACGACCTGCCGGTCAAGCTCCATGCCGAACAGCTTTCGAATCAACATGGCGCGGCGCTGGCCGCGCAATATCGCGCGCTGTCCGCCGATCATCTCGAATTTCTCGATGCCGATGGCGCGGCTGCCATGGCGCGGGCGGGAACGGTCGCGACCTTGCTCCCCGGCGCCTTTTACTTCCTGCGCGACACGCATCTGCCGCCGATCGACGCGCTGCGTGACGCTGGTGTGCCGATGGCGGTGGCGACCGATTGCAATCCGGGCACGTCGCCGCTTTCGTCGCTGTTGCTGGCCATGAACATGGCCGCGACGCTGTTCCGGCTGACCATCGACGAATGTCTGGCCGGCGTGACGCGAAACGCCGCCGCCGCACTGGGGCTGGCTGCGGAAACCGGCACGATCGCGCCAGGCAAATCCTGCGACCTGGCGATCTGGGACATCGAACGGCCGGCGGAGCTGGTCTATCGCATGGGGCTCAATCCGCTCCATGCGCGCATCTGGAAAGGGCAGGCGGCATGATCGAGCTGGTGGCGGGGGACGTCGCGCTGGCGCAATGGCGTGCGGTGTACGAAGGTGCGCCCGCGCGGCTCGACGCGGCCAGCGCGCCGCGCATCGCCGAAAGCGCCGCTTCGGTTGCGCGGATCGTCGCGCGCGGGGCGCCTGCCTATGGCATCAACACCGGTTTCGGACGGCTGGCGACGGTGCGGATCGGCGATGACGATCTCGCCACGCTGCAACGCAATCTGGTGCTGAGCCACGCCGCAGGTACGGGCGATCCGGCGCCGGTGCCGGTGGTGCGGCTGATGATGGCGCTCAAGCTGGCGAGCCTGGGTCAGGGCGCATCGGGCGTGCGCCCCGAAACGGTCGCGCTGATCGAAGCGATGCTGGCGCGCGGGCTGACGCCGGTCGTTCCGGCGCAGGGATCGGTGGGCGCGTCGGGCGATCTTGCGCCGCTCGCGCATATGGCGGCCGCGATGCTCGGCGTCGGGGAAATCGACACCGGCGCGGCACGGCTTCCGGCGGGGGAGGCGCTGGCGGGCGCTGGGCTTGCGCCGCTCGATCTGGGGCCGAAGGAAGGGCTGGCGCTACTCAACGGCACGCAATTTTCGACTGCCTATGCGCTCGCGGGGCTGTTCGATGCCGAAACCGCGTTTCGCAGCGCGCTCGTCACCGGCGCGCTGTCGACCGAAGCGGCCAAGGGCACCGACGCGCCGTTCGATGCACGCATCCACAGGCTGCGTCGCCATGCCGGGCAGATTGCCGTGGGGGACGCACTGCGCGAGCTGATGGCCGGATCGGCGATCCGCGCTTCGCATCGCGACGATGATCCGCGCGTTCAGGACCCCTATTGCCTGCGCTGCCAGCCCCAGGTGATGGGCGCCGCGCTCGATGTGCTGCGTTCGGCCGGCGCGATGCTCGCCACCGAAGCCAATGGCGTATCGGACAATCCGCTGATCTTCGCCGATACCGACGAAGTGTTGTCGGGGGGCAATTTCCATGCAGAGCCGGTTGCCTTCGCCGCCGACATGATTGCGATGGCGCTTTGCGAAATCGGGTCGATCGCCGAACGCCGCGTCGCGATGCTGCTCGATGCTTCGCTCTCGGGATTGCCTGCGTTCCTGACGCCGCGTCCGGGGCTCAATTCGGGCTTCATGATTCCTCAGGTAACCGCCGCCGCGCTGGTATCGGAAAACAAGCAGCGCGCCTTTCCCGCCAGCGTCGATTCGATCCCAACATCGGCCAATCAGGAAGACCATGTCTCGATGGCTGCGCATGGGGCACGGCGGTTGCGCGACATGGCGGCGAATGTGACGATGGTTCTGGGGATCGAGCTGCTGGCTGCGGCGCAGGGGTGCGATTTCCATGCGCCGCTTTGTTCCTCCGATCCGCTGGAGGCTGTGCGCGCGCGCCTGCGTGCCCAGGTTCCGACACTGGCCGATGATCGGCATATGCATCCCGATATGGAGGCGGCGGCGGCGCTGATCCGTTCGGGCGCGATCGTCGATGCCGTGGCCCTCCCGCTGCCCGGGATGGTGGCATGAGCTGGCTCAAAGTCACGCGCGGCGATGCGCCGCTGGTGATCGGTTTGCCGCATACCGGAACGGGGCTTGGCGATGTGGCGGAGCGATTCCGCTCGCACTGGCTGGCGCGGCGCGATGCGGACTGGTGGGTCGACCGGCTCTATGCCGTCGCCGCCGAAATGGGCGCCACGTTGGTGTGCACCGGCGTGTCGCGCAGCGTGATCGACGTCAATCGCGATCCGAGTGGCGCTTCGCTCTATCCGGGGCAGGTTACGACGGGGCTGTGCCCGGTCGAAACCTTCGACGGCGAGCCGCTCTATGCCGATGCAGAGCCCGATTCGGACGAGATCGCGCGCCGCCGCGCGTTGTGGTTCGAGCCCTATCACGCCGCGCTTTCGGCCGAGATTGCCCGGTTGCGCGCCAGCCATCCGCGCGTCGTCCTGTATGATGCGCATTCGATCCGCAGCCATATTCCCCGGCTGTTCGCCGGCATATTGCCGCAATTCAATATCGGCACCGATGGCGGCAGCACCTGCGCGAGCGAACTGACATCGGCCGTGGCCGATATCTGCGCCGCGAGCGGACTGGGCCATGTCGTCGACGGGCGGTTTCGCGGCGGATGGACGACGCGCCATTATGGCCGCCCCGAAACGGGCGTGCACGCGATCCAGATGGAACTGGCGATGCGCGGCTATCTCGATGAGCCGGAAACGCCGCGCGCGCCCGACTGGCCGCCCGAATTCGATGCAGAGCGGGCCGCGCCGCTCACTGCCGTGCTGCGCGACGTGATCGCCGCCTGCCTTGCCTTTGCCCGATCCTGATCGCTGGGAGAAACCGCGTGAATCGTCACGACAATAGCCGCGTCATCAAGCCTGCGACCGGAACGGCGCTGAGCGCGCGGAGCTGGCTGACCGAAGCGCCGCTGCGGATGCTGATGAACAATCTCCATCCCGATGTCGCCGAACGGCCCGAGGAACTGGTCGTCTATGGCGGCATCGGTCGCGCCGCGCGCGATTGGGACAGTTATGACCGGATCGTCGCGACGCTGAAGCGGCTGGGGGATGACGAAACGCTGCTGATTCAGTCGGGCAAGCCGGTCGGCGTGTTCCGCACGCATCCCGATGCGCCGCGCGTGCTGATCGCCAATTCCAACCTCGTGCCGCATTGGGCGAGCTGGGAGCATTTCAACGAACTCGATCGCAAGGGGCTGGCAATGTACGGCCAGATGACTGCGGGTTCGTGGATCTATATCGGCACGCAGGGCATCGTTCAGGGCACGTACGAAACCTTCGCCGAAATGGGGCGCCAGCATTATGGCGGCGATCTTTCGGGCCGCTGGCTGCTGACGGCGGGGCTGGGCGGCATGGGCGGCGCACAGCCGCTGGCGGCGGTGATGGCGGGGGCGAGCTGCCTTGCGGTCGAATGCCAGCCGAGCCGGATCGAGATGCGGCTGCGCACCGGCTATCTCGACACGTCGGCGAACAGCATCGACGAAGCGATGGCGATCCTCGAACGGGCACGCCAGGACGGCAAGCCGGTGTCGGTCGGCTTGCTTGGCAATGCCGCCGAAATCCTGCCCGAAATGTTCCGGCGCGGCATCCGCCCCGATCTGCTCACCGATCAGACGAGCGCGCATGATCCGGTCAACGGCTATCTGCCGATCGGCTGGAGCGTTGCCGAATGGATCGAGCGGCGCGAACGCGAGCCCGAAGCGGTGGCGAAGGCCGCGCGGCAATCGATGGCTGTCCATGTCCGCGCGATGCTCGATTTTCAGGCGGCCGGCGTGCCGACCACCGATTATGGCAACAACATCCGCCAGATGGCGAAGGACGAAGGCGTCGAAAACGCATTCGATTTTCCCGGTTTCGTACCGGCCTATATCCGCCCGCTCTTCTGTCGCGGCGTCGGGCCGTTCCGCTGGGCGGCGCTGTCGGGCGATCCGGAGGATATCTATCGCACCGATGCGAAAGTGAAGGAGCTGCTGCCCGACGATGCGCATCTTCACAACTGGCTCGACATGGCGCGTGAGCGGATACGCTTTCAGGGGCTGCCCGCGCGCATCTGCTGGGTCGGGCTGGGCGATCGCCACCGGCTGGGGCTGGCGTTCAACGACATGGTGGCGAAGGGCGAATTGAAGGCGCCGGTCGTGATCGGACGCGATCATCTCGATTCGGGATCGGTCGCGTCGCCCAATCGCGAGACCGAGGCGATGGCCGATGGCAGCGACGCCGTGAGCGACTGGCCGTTGCTCAACGCGCTGCTCAACACCGCGAGCGGCGCGACCTGGGTCTCGCTGCACCATGGCGGCGGCGTCGGCATGGGCTATTCCCAGCATGCCGGGATGGTGATCGTCGCCGATGGCAGCGCGCAGGCCGCGAAGCGGATCGAACGCGTATTGTGGAACGACCCGGCCACCGGCGTGATGCGGCATGCCGATGCCGGCTATCCCGAAGCCATCGCCTGCGCGCGCGAAAAGGGGCTCGATCTGCCCGCTATTCTCGACTGAGGGCGCGCGCTACGCGGCGGCGCGCATTCTACATGGGTGGTGCGGCAGCGATCTGTGCTAGGCTGGCCCTATCGTCGGCAGGTTCACATGTAAGCGCGGACGGCTGAGAGACATTGCGCTCCCGCTTACCGTTCGGGAGCCTCGTCATCGAAACACGTCTGGTGATTGCCTATGCGCTGATCGCGCTCATGGCCTTTGCGCTTTGTGCCACCGTTGCGGTTCTGAAGCTGCGCAGGCGGCGGGAACGATATCTGCTGCGATATCCGCATCAACGGGTGCCGGCATTCTGGGCGCGGCGGCGCAAATGACCGATGCGCCGCGCTATGCGATGCACGAATATCCCATCGCCATCCGCCCGACCGACATCGACGCGCTGGGCCATGTCAACAATGCCATCTATCTGGAATGGGTACAGAATGCCGTGCTCAGCCATTGGCACGCATTTGCCGATGCCGATGCGATCGCGGCGTTCCGATGGGTCGCGGTCCGGCATGAAATCACCTATCGCAAGCCGGCGTTTCTGGACGACGGGCTTGTGGCATCGGTGCTGCTGGAACGGGTGCGGCGCGAAAGCGCCTATTATGAAACCGTGATCCGTCGCGGTGACGAATGCGTGGCCGAGGTGCGATCGCGATGGTGCTGTATCGAAGCCGATACCAAGCGTCCGGCACGGTTGCCCGAAACGGTTATCGCGGGGTTTCCGCTAGCATGCGCGGCGGGCGCGCCCGGTCAAGGCCGGAACTGAAGCGCCCGTCGCGGCCGCACGCCGGAAATGGCGTGCGCGCGGTCGAACCTGTCAGCCGAGAATCGCGATCGCCGCTTCGCGGGCGACCGGGCAGAAGTTCGGGAGGTTCAGGGGCTTTGCACCATTCTGGCCGCACGGGGCGGGGCGGAAAGCATTATGCTGGCGGCGTGCGTGCCGCTGGTTGGAACGTGAAATCATGTAATATCCTGTAACTGGGTTCGGCCGTTGCGCGCTGCGGTCTCGCTGGATGCGGCATGCAAATGGCCGGGATTGTGATCGACACCCGGCGCGCAACGCCGCGGGGATGCGGCGTTCCGCCTGTGGCGACAGATGCGCCGCCGGCGTTTCGCCCTGGGTATCGGGTTGGTGCCAGCGGGACGTCCGCGGGCGCGTGCCTGGCATGTTCCTGCCGGTTCGTTCGGATGCACCGATGTACATCGATGGAAACCGGGGCATCGCCGCTTCGAATGTCGAAAGCGACGCCGTCATCGCGCTTCCGACATTGCGGAAGCTGGCAGTGCCAGAGGTGCTTGGGGAGATTCCTTTTCCTGAAATGAGCCGACCACCGGAAGATCACCCCGGCGCCGTTGTGCAGATAGAAGGAAAAGGGGGCCGCAAAGCTCCAGAAACCGTCGATTTGCGACTGTAGCGGAGCTCTATATGGCTGTTATGCCGCGTATTTGCAAGGCATATCTGGCCGCCCAACTTTGAGCGATCGGCCATGGTCCGCCAATAATATTCGGCACGGCACCGGATTTTAGAAACCGTTATTCCTCATTTCCTGCGCCCAGACGCGTTTTTCAGGGGTGTGAACCATGCTCCGCGAGTCGGGGCAAATGCACGCAAGCGCATGCTGTACTTCATCTGTCACCCGATCGCGGCGAGAGGCGATATGTCCACCCCAAACGAAAAACGCCCCGGAGTCTCCTCCGGGGCGTTTTCGTCTCGGTCAGGAACCGCGATCAGTGATGCGCCTGTTCCTCGATCACCGGCAGCGTTTCGAACTGGTGGAACGGCGGCGGGCTGGACAGCGTCCATTCCAGCGTCGTGGCACCTTCGCCCCACGGATTGGCTTCCGCCTTGCGGCCCGCCAGCAGCGAGAGGATGATGTTGAGGAAGAAGATCAGCACGCCGACCCCCATCACCGCATAGCCCCAGCTCGCGATATAGTTCCAGAAGGCATAGGCGTCCGGATAGTCCGGGATACGCCGCGGCATGCCGTCCAGGCCCAGGAAGTGCATCGGGAAGAACAGCATGTTCACGCCGATGAAGAACACCCAGAAGTGCAGCTGGCCGAGGAACTCGTTATACATCTTCCCGGACATTTTCGGGAACCAGTAATAGAAGCCCGCGAACAGCGCGAACACCGCGCCCAGCGACAGCACATAGTGGAAGTGGGCGACGACGTAATAGGTGTCGTGGACGACATCGTCGAAGCCGCCATTGGCGAGCGCCACACCGGTCACGCCACCGACGGTGAACATGAAGATGAAGCCGATTGCCCAGACCATCGGGGTCTTGAAGCTGATCGAGCCGCCCCACATCGTCGCGATCCACGAGAAGATCTTCACGCCGGTAGGCACGGCGATCACCATCGTCGCGGCGGTGAAGTACATCTTCACATTCACCGGCAGGCCGGTGGTGAACATGTGGTGCGCCCAGACGATGAAGCCGACCAGGCCGATCGCGACCATGGCGTAGGCCATGCCGAGATAGCCGAACACCGGCTTGCGGCTGAAGGTAGCGATGATCTGGCTGACGATGCCGAAGCCCGGCAGGATCATGATGTACACTTCGGGGTGTCCGAAGAACCAGAACAGATGCTGGTACAGGATCGGATCACCGCCATAGGCCGGATCGTAGAAGGCCGTGCCGAAGTTGCGATCGGTGATCAGCATGGTGATCGCGGCGGCCAGAACCGGCAGCGCGAGCAACAGCAGGAAGGCCGTGATCAGCACCGACCACACGAACAGCGGCATCTTGTGCAGGGTCATGCCCGGCGCGCGCATGTTGAAAATGGTGGTGATGAAGTTGATCGCACCCAGAATCGACGCCGCACCGGCAAGGTGGAGCGAGAAGATCGCGAAATCGACCGACGGCCCCGGCTCGCCATAGGTTGAAAGCGGCGCATAGACCGTCCAGCCGGTACCCGCGCCGATGCCGACGAACGGCGAAAGCATCAGCGACACGAAGCCCGCCACGGTCAGCCAGAAGCTGATATTGTTCATGCGCGGGAACGCCATGTCCGGCGCGCCGATCATGATCGGAACGAACCAGTTGCCGAAACCGCCGATCATGGCGGGCATGACCATGAAGAACACCATGATCAGACCGTGCGCGGTGATCAGCACGTTCCAGAAGTGAAGCGATTCGTCAAAGCTCTGCTCGCCGCCATGGACGAAGCCGGCAATGCCCTGGAGATACTGGATGCCCGGCTGGGCGAGTTCGAGGCGCATCACGCCCGAAATCACGCCGCCGACAATGCCGGCGATGATCGCGAAGATCAGATAGAGCGTGCCGATATCCTTGTGGTTGGTCGACATGAACCAACGCGCGAAAAATCCCGGCGTGTGATGATCGTCATGCGCATGATCATGCGCGGCGGGTGAGAGTGCGGTATCGGTCATTGCTTATTCCACAGCGGCGGGAGTTGCGGTGTTGTCGGCCGGTTCGGCGGCGTTGCCGTCGACGGCTTCGGTCGCATTGGCTTCGGCGGTTTCGTTCGAAGCGGCTTCGCTCGCCGCTTCGTCGCCCGGCATGGTGCCGCCCTTGGCGCGGACCCATGCGGCATATTCTTCCGGCGAGACCGCTTCGACGGTGATCGGCATGAAGCCGTGGCGCGCGCCGCAGAGTTCAGAACACTGGCCGTAATAGATGCCCGGTTCCTTGATCTCGAACGTGGTTTCGTTGAGGCGACCGGGGACCGCGTCGAGCTTGACCCAGAAAGCCGGGATCGCCCAGCTGTGGATCACGTCGTTGGCGGTGGTGATCAGGCGGATCGGCGTGTTGACCGGCAGCACCACGCGATTGTCGGTGGCGAGCAGGCGGGGGCCGTCTGCGTCGGTGCGATAGCGCTGGCCGGCTTCGACCTGATTGCGCTCCTTGAGCAGGTTCGACGAGAAGCTGATGTCGCCATTGTCGGGATATTCATAGGACCAGAACCACTGGTTGCCGATCGCCTTCAGCGTGACGGCATTGTCCGGTGCGGGTTCATATTGCTTGGCAAGCAGGCGGATCGACGGGACCGCGATCGCCAGCAGGATCAGCACCGGGACCAGCGTCCAGACGACTTCGATCGTGGTGTTGTGCGACGTCTTCGACGGCACCGGATTGGCGGCGCGGCGATAGCGGAAGATGACCCAGCCCAGCAGCACGAGCACGAAGACCGAGATGAGGATCAGTACCGGCAGCAGCACCCAGTTATGGAACCACAGGCCGTCATCGCCGATGACCGAATATTGTTCCTGCAGGCCGATCGCGCGAGCGACGGGCTGGCCCTTGCCGGCCACCGGCGCCACTTTCTGCGTGCCATCGGCATTCAGCGTGGGGTCGGCCGGAGCGGCCTGCGGGGTTGCGGGCGCATCGCTTGCGGCCGTTGTGCTTTCCGTCGCCGGAGCGGCGGTCGGAGCCTGGGCGTGTCCGGCGCTCCCCAGCGCCAGGCTCGCGGCCAGGACAATCGAAGTCAATCCAAGCATGCGCATCTTCAATAGTCACCCTTTTGCGGAGCGCCGGTTTTCTCGGTCGCAGGCGGTCAGTCGAGGCCTATACGCGCCGAATCCCGATGTCTCAAGCGTATGATCGGGGTCTTTTCGGCGGTGGTTGCGGCGCGTCAAGTGCCGTCTTAGAGGAAGTGCGGCTTCGATCAGGGAAGGAATGGCATGACAGGCGACGAAATTCTGGCGGAGTTCCGCGATGCGGGAGCCTTGCTGGAAGGGCATTTCATCCTGTCCTCGGGCCTGCGCTCGCCGATATTTCTTCAGAAGATGCGCATTTTCGAAGACCCGGCGCGCACCGGTCGCGTGTGCGGCGCGCTGGCACAGGCGATTCGCGAGTCGTTCGGCGAGGTCGATATGGTCGTCTCTCCCGCGATCGGCGGAATCATCCCCGGCTATGAAACTGCGCGCGGGCTCGGCTGCAGGGCCGTGTTCGTCGAGCGCGAGGATGGCGAGTTCCAGTTGCGGCGCGGATTCGAGATTCCGAAGGGCGCGCGGATCGTGATGGTAGAGGATATCGTCACCACCGGCCTTTCCTCACGCGAATGCATCGCCGCGATTCGCAAACATCCGGGCGAACTGCTCGGTGCGGCGTGCATCGTCGACCGGTCGAACGGCAAGGCCGATATCGGCGTGCCGCTGGTTTCGCTGCTCAGGATGGATGTGCCGGCATATGAGGCCGACAAGCTGCCGCCCGAACTCGCGGCGATCCCGGCGGTGAAGCCGGGCAGCCGCGCCCTTGCCGGGTAAGCGCCGATGAGCGGACCATTGCGCCTCGGCGTCAATATCGATCATGTCGCGACCGTGCGGAATGCGCGCGGCAGCGGCTATCCCGATCCGGTGCGCGCGGCGCTGCTGGCCGCCGAAGCGGGGGCAGACGGCATCACCGCGCATCTGCGCGAGGATCGCCGGCATATTACCGATGGCGATATCGAACGACTGTCGGCGGGGCTGCCGATTCCGCTCAACCTGGAAATGGCGGCGACCGACGAAATGCTCGCCATTGCGCTGCGCCATCGCCCGCATGCGGTGTGCATCGTCCCCGAAAAGCGCGAGGAGCGGACGACCGAGGGCGGGCTCGATGCCGCCGGGCAGATCGATCATCTGACGCCGATCGTCGCGGCGCTGCGCGAAAATGGCAGCCGCGTGTCGCTGTTCATCGAACCCGATGCCGCGCAGATCGACGCGGCGATTCGCCTGCGCGCGCCGGTCGTCGAATTGCACACCGGCCGCTATGCCGAACTGGAAGGCGAGGATTGTGCCGTCGAGCTCAAGCGACTGGCCGATGCCGCGGCGCTGGCGGCGAAAAACGGAATCGAGGTCCATGCCGGCCATGGCCTGACCTTCGACAATGTCGTGCCGATCGCCGCGATTCCGCAGCTCGCCGAGCTCAATATCGGCCATTTCCTGATCGGCGAGGCGATTTTCGACGGGCTCGCCCCGGTGGTGCAGCGGATGCGTGCACTGATGGATGCGGCGCGGTGAAACGCGCGCCCGGCTTCGGCTTCCGGCGCCACGCGGCGGGATCCGCTTCGATGGCGCTGGGGGGCTGAGTCCCGATCCGGAGCATTTCGGAACTATCGCGCGTTTCATGTCCTTATTGCCGCCCTATCCCTTCGCTAACGAGCTTTCATGATCATCGGCCTTGGCTCAGACCTTTGTAATATCGAGCGAATCGAGTCGTCGCTGCAGCGGTTCGGTGCGCGGTTCGAAAACCGCGTGTTTACCGAAACCGAGCTAGCAAAGGCGAACCGGCGTCCCTTTACCAAGCCGGGGACGCTGGCAAAGCGCTTCGCCGCCAAGGAGGCGTTCTCCAAGGCCGTGGGTACGGGATTTCGGGCCGGCGTGTTCATGAAGGATATCGGCGTGGTCAATGCGCGGTCGGGCGCACCTACGCTGGCGCTGAGCGGAGGCGCCAAGGCGCGGCTTGACGCGCTGGTGCCCGAGGGTCACGAGGCGCGAATACACCTGACGCTGACCGACGATCACCCCTGGGCGTTCGCGCTGGTGATGATCGAAGCGGTGGCGCGGGCAGAAGGGTAGAGAATGGCGTCGGACGATCTGGCACTGGAACGCGAGCAGCCGGTCGATGCGCGGCCCGGCGACGGTGCCGACGCGCCCGTGCATGACGGGGATGCCGTTGCCGATGCCGATGCCGCTGTTGATGCCGGCGCAGGCAGCGACGATGGCGACCCGCCCCATCGCACCGATTGGTGGGGCGAAATCAAGGGGCTGTTCTGGCTGGTGATCGCCGTGCTCGGCTTTCACACGCTGATTGCCAAGCCTTTCTATATCCCGTCCGAATCGATGCTGCCCGGCCTGTTGGTCGGCGATCGCCTGATCGTCACCAAATATCCCTATGGCTATTCGTTCGTCTCCCCGACCTTTCACATATTGCCGTTCATCCATGGACGGTTGTTCGGGAGGATGCCCGAGCGCGGCGATGTCGTCATCCTGACCCCGCCGGGGAAGGAAACCGACTATATCAAGCGCGTCATCGGCCTGCCCGGCGAAACGATCGAGGGGCGCGGCGGCACCGTCTATATCGATGGCAAGCCCATTCAGCGCACTGCCGAGGGGCCGAAACTGATTCCGGTCGATGCGAATAGCCGCTGCGACCGGGGCCAATATCCCGGCCGCCGGATCGAGGGTGCCGATGGCCAGCTTTATTGCCGCCTGCCCATCTATCGCGAAACCCTGCCCAATGGCCGTTCCTATGAAACGGTCGATCTGGGGCGTACCGTGGCGGATGATTTCGGGCCGATCCACATTCCGGAAGGGCATGTGTTCCTGATGGGCGATAATCGCGACAATAGCGCCGACAGCCGCTTTCCGGTCGCCGATGGCGGCCTGGGCGGCCCGGTGCCGTGGGAGAATATCGGCGGCCGCGCCGAATTCATCACCTTCTCGCTCAATGGCAGCGAAAGCTGGAATCCGGCGACCTGGCTCGGCGCGTTCCGCTCCGGCCGCGCGGGCAAGACGCTGCATCCGAGCTCCGGCAAGCAATGAGCCGGGATCGCATCCCCGTCTATCCCGAACCGGGCCCCAACGAGATGCGCGATCCGATGGTGCGCGCGGAATTGAAGCGCGCATCGGTCTGGTTCGGGCTGGCGATCGCAGTGGCGCTGGTGGTGCTGCTGATTCAGCCGCTGCTGATCATTTTCGGCGGGCTGGTGGTGGCATCGATGCTCGACGGCGGCGCGCGTCTGCTGGGCAAGGTGCTGCCGCTGCCGCGTCAGGTGCGGATCATGATCGTCGTGCTGCTGGTGATCGCGTTCGTCGCGGGCACTTTCTATCACGCCGGGATGGAAATCGCGCAGCAGGCCGAACAGCTGCGTGAAACGCTGATGGTTCAGGCCCAGCATGTCGCGCAATGGGCGACCGACATGGGGCTGCTTCAGGAACGGTCGGGCATATTCAGCCTGGCGCAACAGGTGGTGGGCTCGATCGGCAAGGTCACGTCGGTGGTCGGATCGGTAATCGGCGCGTTCGCGGCGCTGTTGATGATCATGATCCTCGGCCTGTTCGTGGCATTGGAACCGCGTATTTACGAGCGCGGGCTGCAATGGATGGTGCCGCTGTCCGCGCGCGACGATTTCGCGGTGACGGTGAACGCGATGGCAGTGACGATGCGGCGGTTGCTCGCCGGGCGGCTTGCCGGAATGGCGTTCGAAGGCATCATCACCTGGCTGTTGCTGTCGATCGCCGGCGTGCCGATGGCGCTTTTGCTCGGCATCATCACCGGTACGCTCGCCTTCATTCCCAATATCGGCGCGTTCATCAGCGGCGTGTTGATGGTCGCGGCGGGATTTTCGGTCGGCAATGCCGAAGGGTTCTGGGCGATCATCATCTATTTCGGGGTCCAGAATTTCGACGGCTATGTCGTTATTCCCATGGTGGCGCGGCGCACCGTCGACCTTCCCCCCGCACTGACTCTCGCTTCGCAGATTCTGGCGAGCACGTTGTTCGGCGTCCTGGGCCTGGCGCTGGCCGATCCGATGCTGGCGATGGTGAAAGTGCTGCTCGAACGCGAATCGGAACTCGCCGCACGCGATGGCGGGAGCGAGGATGATGGCGACAGTCCCGAAACCGTCGAGGCCGAACCATCGCCGGGCTAGCGTCCGCACGCGGCGGAGACGCATAGCCATATCGGACAGGATTCGTTTATACCGAATCGATTGCCCGAATTGCGGACGGCCGGACAAGGCCGCCGCCCTCCGCCGCGAGGAAAGGAAGCCACAGAGAGATGCTGCTCTACGATTATTTCCGTTCGTCCGCATGCTATCGCGTGCGGATCGCGCTCAATCTGAAGCGCGTCGCCTATGACAGCGCGCCCATATCCCTGATCAATGGCGAGCAGCGTTCGGCCGACCATCTGGCACGCAATCCCCAGGGGCTGGTGCCCGCGCTCGACACGGGCGAGGGCGCGGTGCTCACCCAATCGCTGGCAATCATCGACTGGCTCGACGCGCGCTTCCCCGAACCGCGGCTGATCCCGGCCGATCCGCTGGCGCGTGCACAGGCACTGTCGCAGGCGATGGTGGTGGGGATGGACGTGCACCCGCTCAACAATCTGCGCGTGCTCAACCACTTGCGCGACACGCTCGGCGCCGATGGCGATGCGCGCAACCAATGGTATCGTCACTGGACCGCCGAAGGGCTGGCCGCGCTGGAGGCAATGGCGGGCGAGGGTCGCTTTCTGGGCGGCGACGCGCCGGGCATTGCCGATCTGTTCCTGATACCCCAGCTCTATAATGCGCGCCGGTTCGAATGCCCGCTGGACGCCTATCCGCGACTGGTCGCGATCGATGCGCAGGCACAGGCGATCCCGGCATTTGCCGCCGCGCATCCGGACAAGGTGAAACCGGCGGAATGACGAAGCCGCTGTTGCAGGGCGCTGCCGCCGCGACTGCGCTGCTGGCGGCGATGCCGGCGCTCGCGCAACAGGCGTCGCCCGAAATCGTCGTGACCGGCGAGGGGCTGGACCCGTCCCCGGGCGACGACGTCTATGCGACCGTGGAGATCGATCGCGACCGCCTGATGAACAGCGCGAGCGGGCGGATGGAAGATCTGCTCGGCGATGTCGCGGGTATCGCTGCGTTCCGCCGGTCCGATTCGCGTTCGGCGCATCCGACCAGCCAGGGCGTGACGTTGCGCGGGCTGGGCGGCAATGCATCGAGCCGCACGCTGCTGACGCTCGACGGCGTGCCACAGGCGGACCCGTTCGGCGGATGGGTGGCGTTTCCCGCCTATCTGCCCGAGCGGATGGCGAGCGTGCGCGTGACGCGCGGCGGCGGCAGCGGCGTTGCCGGACCGGGTGCACTGGCGGGAACGATCGCGATGACCAGCGCCGGGCCCGAACTGCTCGGCCCGTTCGGCGCGGGGCTGCGCTATGGCAGTCGCGACAGTATCGACGCCGTCGCCACTGCCGCGATCACGCCGCGCGGTGGTGGTTTCGTCACGCTGGCGGGGCAATATGGGCGCAGCGACGGATTCGCGCCGGTGGTGGCACAGGATCGCGGCCCGGTGGACCATGCCGCGCCCTATGAACAGGCGAGTCTCGCGCTTCGCGCCGTGGCACCGCTCAGCGGCGTTACCGAATTGCAGGCCAATCTTTCGGGTTTCACCGACCGGCGCAATCGCGGCGTCGATTTTACCGATGTGAAGAGCGAAGGCGTGGACGCCAGCATCCGGCTGGTCGGGCGAGGGGCATGGCAATGGTCGGCGCTCGGCTATCTTCAGACCCGCACTCTGGCGAGCGGCTTTGCCAGCGTCAGCGACGCGCGCGACACAGCCACGCCCGCGCTGGACCAGTATAATGTCCCGTCGACCGGGATCGGCGCGCGCATCGAAGCGCAACCGCCGACGGGCGATGCGCTGACGCTGCGGATCGGCGCGGACCTGCGCCATGTCGAAGGCGAAACGCAGGAACGCTATATCTTCGTTGCCGGCGATCCGACCCGGCGGCGCGAAGCGGGCGGACACAGCCTGACCATGGGCGGCTTTGCCGACCTCAGTTATCGCGACGGTGCGGTCACGCTGAATGCCAGCGGGCGTATCGACCATTGGCGGATCGGCCAGGGTCGGCTGATCGAACAGCCGCTGATCGGCGGTCCGGCGCTTACCGATGCCCGGTTCGCGCCGCGCACCGGATGGGAAGCGACCGGCCGGATCGGGGCTGCGCTGGAAGCGGCACCGGCACTCACGCTGCGCAGCGCGGGCTATCGCGGCTGGCGCCTGCCGACGCTCAACGAACTTTATCGCCCCTATCGCGTCGGCGCGGATGCGACGGCGGCCAATGCCGAACTGACGCCCGAACGGCTATGGGGTGGCGAGGCCGGGATAGACTGGCGACCGGCCCCCGGGCTGACGCTGTCGGCCACCGGCTATTGGAACCGACTCGACAATGCCGTTGCCAATGTGACGCTGGCGAACGGCCCGGGCAGCTTTCCCGGGGTCGGTTTCGTTTCGGCGGCGGGGGTTTATCGTCAGCGGCGCAATCTGGATGCCATCGAATCGCATGGCGCCGAAGTCGATGCGCGCTGGCGGCAGGGGCCATGGGCGCTTTCGGCGAGCTGGGCATGGACCGACGCGCGCGTACGCGCATCGGGCGTCGCGGCGGCGCTCGACGGATTGCGGCCCGCCCAGACGGCGCGGCACAGCGTTTCGGCGAGCCTCGGCTGGTGGCCGGGCGAAGCGGGCGGCGCGGTGACGCTGCGTTATGCCGGTCCGCGGTTCGACGACGATCAGAATCTGGCGCGGCTGAACGGCGCGGTCACGGTCGATGCCGTGCTGCGCGTGCCGATCGCGGCGGGGCTTTCGCTCGATCTGCGCGGCGAAAATCTGTTCGACACGCGCGTCGAGGCGGGAATTTCGGATGTGATAGAACGCGCCAGCCCGCGCAGCTTGTGGATCGGCCTGCGCTACCGCCCCCGCTGAGCCATCAGCGCGTCGAACAGCGCCAGATAGGCCGCGGTCGAATCGATCGCCCCGGCCTGGCGCGGCGCCGGGCGGGGCGCACCGGGCGCAAGCCAGCGTTCGAGCGCAGCAACCAGCGCATCGCCGTCGCCCGGCGGCACGATGCTGCCGCTTTCGGGCGCGATCAGTTCGCGAATCGAAACGCTCGATTCGGTCGCCACCACCGGCGTGCCGAGCGCCAGCGCTTCGTTCACGGCGCCGGGAACTCCTTCGAAATCGGACGTCAGCGCCACCAGCGCCGCGCCGCGCATCGCGGGGATGGGATCGGCGGCATAGCCGGGCAGCATCACGCGATCCGCGATGCGCAGCTGTGCCACCTGTGCTTCGAGCGCGCCGCGCGCGCTGCCTTCGCCGAGCAGCAGCAGCGACAGGTCGGGCATATCCAGCCGCGCAAAGGCTTCGATCAGCCGCTCCCAGCGTTTCTGGGGCTCGAGCCGCCCGACGCCGAGCAGGTAGCGTCCGGCCGGCAGCGCCACGGGAACGGCGTCCGCGCGCGGCAGCGCCGGGGGATTGGGAATGACGGAAACGCGTTGCGGGGCAATCCGCATCTCGCGCACTGCTTCGGCAGCGGTCGCCCGGGTCATCGCGACAATATGGTCGCAAAAGCGCGGATGGCTGCGCAGCCACCGCCGATAGCCCCAGGCGCCGATGCCATGCATATCCGACCGGACCAGGCTGTTCGAAACCTTGGCGACGATCGGCGGCGCGTTGCTGCCCATCCGCAATCGTGTCCATGCCGCCACGCCGGTATAATGATTGCCGGGGATGAAGATCAGGTCGGGGCGATGGTCGCGCGCCAGTGTCGGCATCGCCATCAGCGCGCGATACGCGGTGTCGCCCAATTCGATCACGGATAGTCCGTCCGGCATTTCCTGCGCCAGCGGCCCTTCCCGGCTGCCCAGGATCAGCGTGACGCGGCGCCCCGCCGCAACCCATCCGCTTGCCATGCGCAGCATCGCGCGTTCGACTCCGCCGCCGCGAAAGCTTTGGGCGAGCGTCATGACATGCGCCGCTATGGGAGGGGTGGATTCGTGCATGGACTTGCGGATCGGCCTTATAATCGCCAAATCATCACGCCAACAGACCCGATCTCGGGAAGCCGAGTGTAGTGGAGCGTCGTCGCCGGGAGAGCGTAAGCCGCTCATTTTGAGTATTACGAACAGCCTTGTGAACGACAGCGAGAGCGATTTGGCAACCCGATCCGGACTGGATGCTCCCGCTGCCGGGGGCACGGTCGATACGCAATCCGAACCAGCCGATGTAACGGGGCTTGAGCCGATCCAGCGGATCCGGCGTCGCTGGCCGACGATTCTGGGCGCGATCCTATCTGTCCTGATGATCGTGGCGGTGGGTCGCGAGCTGCTGGACAGCGGTCTGGCCGGGCTGTCGCGCGTGATTCCGCGCAGCGTCGGCTTCTGGTTCTTCTTCCTGACCGCCTATCTGATCCCGCCGACCTTCGACTGGTTCATTTTCCGCAAATTATGGAAAATCCCGCTGTCGGGCATGGTCGCGCTGCACAAGAAGCGCATCTCCAACGAAACGCTGATCGGCTATTCGGGCGAAGCCTATTTCTATGCCTGGGCGCGGCAGCGGACGAAGATGGTCGCGGCGCCCTTTGGCGCAGTGAAGGACGTCACCATCATGTCGGCGATGGCCGGCCATGCCGTGACGCTGACGATGCTGTTGATCGTGCTGCCGCTCGGCATCAAGCTGCTCAAACCCGAGGATCAGCATACGGTGCTGCTCGCGGTGGGGGCGATCATCATCATGACGCTGCCGTTCCTCATTTTCTCGCGGCGGGTCTTTTCGCTGCCGGTGCGAACGCTCTGGTGGGTCTTCGGGATGCAATGTTCGCGCATCATATCGGGTTCGGTGACGCTCGCCTTTGCATGGTATTTCGCGCTTCCGGCGGTGTCGGTGGGAATGTGGCTGATTCTTGTTGCCGGGCGGCTGCTGGTGTCGCGCCTGCCCTTCCTGCCTCAGAAGGAAACGGTTTTCGCCGCATTTGCGATCATGATGATTGGTAGAGGAGATGCGATATCGGAGCTGCTCGCGTTCACCGCAGCGCTATCTCTGCTGTTGCATGCTCTGCTTATCGGCTGCTTCAGCCTCTATTCGGTTTTGAGGAAGGAAACATGAAGACCACCAACTTGCTGACCGTGGCGGTGTTTGGCGCGCTGACCATGGCTGCGCCTCTGCCTGCCGCCGCGCAGGGCAGTGGCATATTGGGCGACGATGCTTCGGCCTGTGCCAATGGGCAGGGCCCGGCGATTCGCGCCACGATCACCGGCCTGCGCGACCGCACCGGGCGGCTCAAGCTTGAACTTTACCCCGGCAACGAGAGCGATTTCCTGAAGGATGATCGCGACCTTGTTTCCGAAGGCAAGTTCTTCCGCCGAATCTGGGCGAACACGCCCGGATCGGGCAATGTCGTGATGTGCATCAAGGCGCCGCGCCCCGGCACCTATGCCCTGTTCTTCACGCATGACCGCGACGGCAAGAACAAGTTCAATTTCTGGCGCGACGGCGCGGGTTTTGCGCGTCCGGGCAATCTGGGCCGCAGCCGCCCGCGTCTGGAACAGGCGCTGGTGACGGTCGGTTCGGGCGTGACCAACGTCACGATCCGCGCGCAATATCTGCGCGGGGTCGCCGGCTTCCGCCCGATCGAATGAGCGGAGGCGGATCGATGCGCATCGTCGACGTCAACGAATATTATTCGCCCACCGGCGGCGGCGTGCGCACCTATCTCGACCGCAAGATGGGGATATTGGCGGAACTGGGGCACGAACTGATCGTGATCGCCCCGGGCCGCGAAAACAGCATCGAGGATCGGCCGGGCGGCGGGCGCATTCATTGGGTCAAGGCGCCCCGGCTGATCTTCGATCGCAATTACGGCATTTTCATCGACGGCGCGCCGATCTGCAAGCTGCTCGACGAAATCCAGCCCGATGTCGTGGAGGCGAGCTCCCCCTGGCGTCCGGCATGGATTGTCGGCAACTGGCAAGGCGATGCGCTCAAGATCTTCTTTGCGCATAACGACAATATCGGCGCCTATCCCCAGCGCTGGCTCGACGGCATCGCCAATCGCGATCAGGTCGAAGCGATGTTCGACTGGTACACCCAGTATATGAATCGCTTTCTTGAGAAATATGACGCGTTCGTCACCAACGGCGCGACTCTGGCGCGGCGGTTCCGGCGGCGCGGCATGCATGTCGATGCGTCGATGCCGCTGGGCATCGACAAAGGCTATTTCTCGCCCGACCTGCGCGACGAAAAGCTGCGCGCGGCGATCCTCGCACAGATCGGCCTGCCGCCCGAGGGGCATTTGCTGCTCGGCATGGGCCGGCACCATCGCGAAAAACGCTGGTCGGTGGTGATCGACGCGGTCGAGGCGGCGGGAAGCGACCTGCCGGTGGGCATGATCATGCTGGGCGACGGCGTCGATCGTCAGCGGCTGGAAAAGCGAATCGCGGGCAGCCCGCATATCCGCATGTTCCGCCCGATCTATGACCGGTTCCGGCTGTCGCAGATCATGGCGAGTTGCGACGCGCTGATCCACGGTGCCGACAGCGAGCCGTTCGGGCTGGTGGGCACCGAGGCGCTGGCGTCGGGCCTGCCGCTGATCGTGCCCGATCGCGGCGGATGTTCGGACATTGCCGAAGTGCAGTTCGCCGAAACCTATACCGCCGGCAACGCTCAGGCCGCAGCCGAAGCGATTCGCCGCATGTTCGCGCGCGAACCGGCGATCCTGCGCGCGGCCTCACGCGCCGCATCGCAACGGGTCCGGTCCGACCGCGACCATGCCATCGCGCTGATGGACTATTATGCCGAAAAGCTGGAGGAGCGGCGGCGCGGCGGATCGGTCCGGCTGCGCGTCGCCTGATTTCCCGTGCCGTCGGCGGGGACATAGAGGCGGAACCGGTCGCTGTTCATCGGCACCCGTCGCCATCCGGCATGCACTGCCCAGGCTTCGAGCATCGCATCGAGCGCGGAGTCGCCGCTCGTCCATGCGCCTTCGCCGCCGACCAGAATCGCCGCCGGGGGACGCGTGCGGAAACTGTCCGCGAGCCTTGGCGCCGAAACCAGATTGCGCGCCGTCTCTTCCTCTTGCGAAAGCAGCGACTGCGCCCGGAAATAAAAGGGGCCGGTGACGAAGCGTTTGTCGACCGCGCGCCCGGTCCCGGCAAGGAATTGCGGCGCCAGCGTCGCGACCGGACCGGTCACGCCGGCCGCGTCCATCGCCGCGGCTAGCGTCGCCATTTCGCGCGTCGCCGTCGCCATTGCGGGCTTTCCGGCAAAAACCGCCGACAGGCTGGGCGCGAGACCGGCCAGTGCGAATATCAGGAAGGCCATTTTCCAGGCTCCCGACAGCCGCTCGGGCAGCATGATCGCCAGCGCGACGAACAGCGGTGGCAGCGCGGGGAGCAGATATTGGCGCCAGATCGGCGTCGGCAACAGCGCGGCGATCAGTGCCGCCGCCGCGAGCGCGAGGCATAGCAGCGCCGGCTCGGAGCGCGGGCGATGGATAGAGAGAAAGACGAGCGCAGGCAGCGCGGGGCCAAGCGCGAGGAATTTGAGCGCATCGACTGGTTTGAGCGCGGCCCAGAGTTTCCAGGCACGCTCGCCCGCAGCATAATAATCGGCAGGCGCCGCTGAGGGGAAAATCAAAACGCCGAACAGGAAATCCTGCGGCGCGGCGATCCATAGTCCCACGACCAGCAGGCATGGCGCCAGCGCCCCGGCAGCGACCCAAAGCGGCAGATGCCGCCGGTGCCACAGGGTATAAAGGCCATAGGCCGCAGCCGGAAAGGCGCAGGATATCTTGGCCGCCGCAGCACTTGCCAGCAGCAATCCGGCAAGAAAGGCGCCGACCGGCGTCGCTTTGCCTTGCGTTGCGCGCAGGATCGGGATCAGCGCGGCGGCAACCAGCGCGCCGGGAAGCGCATCATTGCGCGCGACGCCGATGCTGAACAACAAAATGTCGGTCGTCGCGAACAGCGCCGCCGCGATCGTGGCGGCGCGTTGCGACGCTCCTGCCTCGCGCGCCGCGCGATGGACGCACAGCACCGCCACCAGCCCCAGCGCCGCATTCACCAGCCGCAGCCCCTGCCAGGCGAAAGCGCCGAACAGCGCGGCAAACGGCGCAAACAGCAGCGGTTGAAGCGGCGTCTGCAGATAGGCGAAGTCGCGAAACGGCAGCGCGCTGCCGCTCAATATCGCGGCGGCGACATATTGGCTCTCGTCATGGTCGATCGGCCGCGCGATCGCCAGCAACGCGAAGAGCAGGGCGAGCGCGGCAATCGCCGACGCCCGCCACGCGCTTTGGCTCATATTTCCTCGGGATAGATGGGCTGAATATCGACCGGGATCGCATCCATCGCGGCAATCGCGTCCTTCGCATGATCGTCGAGCACGGCCCAGCGGTCGAAGAATGCCCTGGTCCCGGCATAATCGCCATGCGCCTGCAGCATCAGCATGTCGTGGAGCAGCGCGCGGATGCCGCTCTCCATCCGGTCCATGTCGATGACATAATGGCCGCTGGCATCATCCCAGGCGAAGGCGCCATGCGCGAGCAGATAGCCATATTGCGCCGCTGCGCCCTTGCCATGGGCCTCCTCGGTGCCAAAGCGCATCGCGCGGAAGATACCGGTGAAATAGGTGGCGAGCAGCTGGTCTTTTTCGGCTTCGGGCAATTCGCCCTTGTCCATCATGAACAGGATGTTCCACGCGCCCATCACATCGGCCTTGGCCTCTTCGAGCGCCGAATATTGGTCGCGCAATTCGGCATTCACCGTGGTGGTGCGGCCGTCGATCGTGATCGTGCCCGGCCCCAGGCTGTGCGACAATTCGTGGAACAGCGTTTCGAGCTGCATATATTTCTTCACCACCAGACCGGCCTGATCGGGGGCGAGGACGATCGGGGCCATCGGCGCCAGAATGCGCTCATATTTGGCGCCGAGGACGTTCGACAGGATCACTTTCTTCGCGCCCTTCGCCTCACGCACGCGCTCGTCATTGGGCAGGTTGAAGGCGATGGTCTGCACCCCCGGTACATTGTCGCCGCCGCCATGCACCTGTTCGGCGACCGAGATCGGGCTGGCGAAACCGCGCTGGAAATTCTTGTACGCGTCATCGATCGGCAGATTTGCCTCCATGTCGCGGAGATAGCCCTTATATTTGTCGAGCGCGGCGCTTTCTTCCGGGTCGCGCAACGTGACGAAGCTTTCGAACGCCGTCTTGGTGCCCATCAGCCGGTCGGTATAGACTTCGTACGGTCCGATCGCGACTTCGATCGGCGTGTCCTTCAGGTCCATCCACGCCAGTTCGCTTTCATAATAATCGTCGGTACGGAACGATTGCGCACGCAGCGTCAGGAAGCGTTTGAGGCTGGGGTTGGTCGTGATCGCCGCTGCCTGTTCCATATATTGCGCGGCGGGTTCGAGCCATTGTTTGTATTCGACCGAATAGGGGATGGCGACGAGCGCGTCGCCGTCGCGCTTCACCACCGTATAGGGGCTGAGCAGCGCGTCCTTCTGATCGGGATGCGCGGCGATATAGGCGTCAAGCTGCTCGCGCGTCAGGTCGTGCGGATAGAAGCCGGCGCCTTCGGGCATCGCAGTCGTGCCCCAAAAGGGGTGCAGCTCGGCAATCTCGTCCCACGGTCCGAAATTGCGGTCGAACATCTTGAGCAGCAACGGCACATCGGCGCGGCGGCTGCGCGCGATGGTTTCGCGGAGCGCGGGCAGTTCCGGGCCACGCTGGCGCAGATAGACCTGATTGAGTTCGTTCGATGCCTTGATCAGCAGATTGACGACCTGGCGTTCCTCGTCGCTGAGAAAGCCCGTGTCGGGGTTCATGTCGATTCGCGCGATCTTGTCCCATTGCGCCTGAAGGTCATAGGCTTCGGCGTGCGGCGGGACGGGCGTTTCCACCGGAGCGGCGGGCACGGGTTCGCCAGGAACGGAGCCGGCCATGCCGGTGGTGCAGCCGGCGGTGGCGAGAAGCAGGGGGACAATAGCGAAGCGCATCGAGGAAGACCTTTCCGCGGATTGGAATATGATCCTGCATTAGCGGTGGCGGCGGACACTGTCACGAACCCGCCATATCCGCGGTGCAGGAGCTGGGCCGAACAGGAGTTTCGCCATGACGTTTCAGATCGACCGCCGTTCCCTTCTGATGACCGGCACGCTGGGCCTGGGTGCCTTTGCCGTGCCGGGTTTTGCCCGCGCGCTGACCGTCGCCGATATGCGCGGCTTTACCCATTCGGTGGCGAGCGGCGAACCGTCGGCGACGTCGATGCTGCTGTGGACCCGCTATGTCCCCGCCGATGGCGGCGCGGCGAAACTGCGCGTCGAAGTGAGCGAGGATGCCGATTTTGCGCAGGTCGTAAGCGGCGGCGAAATGATCACCGGCCCGTGGCGCGATCACACCGCCAAGATCACGGTGACGGGGCTGAAGCCGGGAACCGCCTATCATTATCGCTTCATCGCGCCCGATGGCGGCATGTCGCCAATCGGTCGCACCCAGAGCTTGCCCCAGGGCGATGTCGCGCGGTTCGGCATCGCGACTTTCTCCTGCTCGAACATGCCCTATGGCTATTTCAACGCCTATGGCCATGCCGCCGCGCGCGACGATATCGACCTGTGGGTCCATCTCGGCGACTATCTCTACGAATATAAGAAGGGCGGCTATGCGCCCGCCGGCGGCGCCGTCGACGGTCGCTGGCCCGCGCCCGATGGCGAGCTGATCGCGCTTGCCGATTATCGGCTGCGCTATGCCAGCTATCGTTCGGACCCCGATTTGCAGAAACTGCACGCGGCCAAGCCGATGATCGTGTCGATGGACGATCACGAATCGGCCAATGACAGCTGGGAAGGCGGCGCGCAGAACCATCAGGCCGATGAAGGCGACTGGAGCACGCGCAAGGCCGCGGCGCTGCAGGCATGGCGCGAATGGATGCCGATTTCCGACGAACCCTGGGCGCATTATCAGATCGGCACGCTCGCGACCTTCTTCCGCACCGATACGCGGCTGATCGCGCGCAGCAAGCAGGCCGAACTTGCGCCGCTGTTCACTGCCGCCAATCCGGGGCAGGCGCTCGCCCGGTTCCGCGACGGCGAATGGCAGGACCCGGCCGCAACGATGATGGGTACGACGCAGGAAGCCTGGCTTGCCGAGGAAATGCGCCATTCGATCCATCACGGCACCAAATGGCAGGTCGTCGGCTTCGGCACGATCATGGGCAATTTGCGCGCGCCGCAAAATGTGCTCGACTGGCTCTCGCCCGACGCGCCTTCTTATACCAAGCAATATTTTCAGGCCGGCGCGATCGCCGCGCAGGCCGGTCTGCCGTTCAATATGGACAGCTGGGGCGGCTATCCCGCCGCACGCGCGCGCTTCCTCAAATCGGCGCAGGAAATGGACGCCGAACTGCTGGTCCTGTGCGGTGACAGCCACAATGCCTGGGCGTTCGATCTGGCGCAGGACGGCAGGCCGGCGGGCGTCGAATTTGCCGGGCACAGCGTGTCGTCGCCGGGGTTCGAATCGGCGACCACCGCCGATCCGCGCACGATCGCGCGCAGCCTGGTCGACGCGAATAGCGAGCTGAAATGGTGCGACACCAGCAACCGCGGCTATATGGCGATGACGCTGACGCCGGAGAAGGCGACGAACGACTGGCTGTTCGTCGACAGCATCACTCGCCACGATCCCGCCGCGACGCGCGTCGGCTACAGCACCAGCGTGATGCGCGGTGCAAAGGTCATGGCGTAAGCGTCGCGCTTTCCCGGCCCGGTGGGGCCGGGGGCGGCGTGAGCCCTAAACCCGCTCCGCCGAGCTGACGACTTCGGTCGCGCGCAGGGCCGCGAGCAGGCGCATCAGGTGCTGGAGGTCGCGTACCTCCAGCTCGAGCGTGTTGGTGTGGAAGGTCGTGTCGCGATCGTCCATGCGCAGGCCAAGGATATTGGCTTTGTGCGCGCCGATCAGTGTCGCGATCGTGCCCAGCGCGCCGGGTTCGTTTTTCAGCGTCACGTTGATCCGCGCGACTCCGCCTGCGGCCTTTTCGCCCCATTGCAGGTCGACCCAGTCGGCATCGGTGACTTCGGCCAGTTTTTCGCAGGTGATGGCATGTACTTCGATGCCTTCGCCGGGCCGGCGGATGCCGACGATCCGGTCGCCGGGAATGGGGCGACAGCAATCGGCAAGATCATAGGCGACGCCCGGCGTCAGCCCCTTGATCGAAATCGCATATTGCTGCGGCGGCATATCCTGTTCGAGCCCGTCGGCGGTTCCGGGCATCAGCGCCTCGATCACCTGGGCGTCGGTCACTTGCTGCCGCGCGACTGCGTCCATCAGCGCCGCTTCGTCGGGTAGCTGCAGCCGCTTGAGCGCGTCCATCAGCCCGTCCATGCCGACCGGCGCGGGCAGCCGCTGGACGATTTCGTCATAGAGTTTGCGGCCAAGCGCTTCGTTTTCCTCGCGCTCCTTATGGCGCAGATAGCGGCGGATCGCCGCGCGCGCCTTGCCGGTGATCGCGAAGTTCAGCCAGTTTTCCTGTGGCACCTGTGCCTTGGAACGCAGGATCTGGACCTGATCGCCCTGTGCGATTTCGGTGCGCAGCGGCACGACGCGCCCGTTGATCTTTGCACCCACTGCCTGATCGCCCAGATCGGTGTGGACGGCATAGGCGAAATCGATCGGCGTCGCGCCCTTGGGCAACTGGATCAGCTCGCCCTTGGGACTGAAGGCGAAGATGCGATCCTGATACATCGCCATGCGGGTATGTTCGAGCAGCTCTTCGGCATTGCCCGCATTGTCGAGGATTTCGACCAGATCGCGGATCCAGCTGACCTGTGTATCGGGTCGCACCGCGTCCTGTTTATAGGCCCAGTGCGCGGCGAGCCCATATTCGGCCTGGGCGTGCATTTCGTGCGTGCGGATCTGAATTTCGACGCGGGTATTTTCGGCAAGGATCACGCTGGTGTGCAGCGAGCGATAGCCGTTGCGCTTGGGCGTCGAGATATAATCCTTGAAGCGGCCCGGGACCATCGGCCATTTGCGATGGATGACGCCCAGCGCGCGATAGCATTCCTCTTCGGTACCGACGATCGCGCGAAAGGCAGTGATATCGGAAAGCTGTTCGAGGCTTACATGCCGCTCGGACATTTTCTTCCAGATCGAATAGGGGTGTTTCTCGCGCCCCGACACTTCGGCTTCGATGCCGTTGCGTTCGAGCAGCTGCGACAATGTCTTGGAAACCCTGGCGATGCGATCGTCGCCGTCCTTGCGCAGCGCCTCAAGGCGCCGGGTGATCGATTCCCATGCCTCGGGCTCGAGTTCGCGGAAGGCGAGCGTCTGCATCTCCTTCATGAACTCGTACATGCCGATCCGCTCGGCGAGCGGGGCATAGATGTCCATCGTCTCGCGCGCGATGCGGCGGCGCTTGTCTTCCTTCTTGATGTAATGAAGCGTGCGCATGTTGTGCAGCCGGTCGGCAAGTTTGACCAGCAGCACGCGGATGTCGTCCGACATGGCGAGCAGGAATTTGCGCAGATTTTCCGCGGCGCGCTCATTCTCGCTCTGCGCTTCGATGCGCGACAGCTTGGTGACGCCATCCACCATCCGCGCCACCGACGGACCGAATTTGCTGAGGATTTCCTCCGGCGTCGCCACCGTATCCTCGATCGTGTCGTGCAGGATCGCCGTCGCGATCGTCTCATCGTCGAGATGCAGGTCGGTCAGGATGCCCGCGACTTCGATCGGGTGGCTGAAATAGGGGTCGCCCGATGCGCGCTTCTGGCTGCCATGCGCGTGCATCGAAAAGACATAGGCGCGGTTGAGCAACGCCTCATCGGCCTGCGGGTCGTACCCTTTGACCCGTTCTACCAGTTCATATTGCCGCAGCACGCGCGTCTTACTCTGTCCTCAGCCAATGCAGGCAGGAATGCCCAAGCTGAGCCTAGATGGGGCCGCGTGCTGCGGATTTGCAACAGAAATGGTCAGCTTCGCGCGTGCGCGTTGCAATTGGACAAGGATTCGGCGTCGAACGCTTCGCCATTGGCGCTGAAACTTGCGAGCTCACCGACCTCGCGAACGATCAGCTGGCACATGATCGCATCGCGCGAACGCCCCTTGGGCGCATCGCAGCTGGTCTCGCCGCAGGTCCACACCGTCGATCGGGTGACAATCTGCCCCGGGGCCGGAGCGGTTGCCGGCGTGGCGGAATAATAGCCGTTCGATACCTGGGCGATGCCCGTGCCGGGCATGAGGGCGAACGAGGCTGCAGCGGCAACAGCCGCGAAAGTCAGACGGGCCATGACGAATCCTTTGAAAAATGCGCAGCATTAAGTTGCGAAACGCTACTTAAATCGCCAAAATGATAGTTGCAAGTTGAAACTGTTGCTGCGACGCAAAACGCATAAGCGATTTGGGTCCGGCCGAAATGTGAGTATGGTGCGCGTTCATGGATGATGCCGTTCGACAATCGCTGCGGGAATTGGTCGCGAGCTGCAGCCTGCCCGCGGCGCTGGAAGCCATGGGCGAGCGCTGGTCGTTTCTGATCCTGCGCGGCGCGTTCAACAAATTATGCCATTTCGAGGAGTTCCAGTCGGAACTGGGCATTGCGCGCAATATCCTCGCCAACCGGCTCACGCGGCTGGTCGATCACGGCATCCTCGAACGCAGGCCGCATGCGGACGACCGTCGCAAGATCGAATATCGGCTGACCGACAAGGGTTATGCGCTGTTGCCGACGATGGTCGCGCTGCGGCAATGGGGCGAACGGTGGGAAACCGGGGTGCCCGCCAATCCGATCCTGGTCGACGCGCGCGATCGCAAGCCGATCCGCCAGGTGCAGGTGCTCAGCCATGACGGCCGCCCGCTGGGCAAGGGCGACATGCTCTGGGCGCTGTCCGAAGAGGCCGAGGCCGCTCCGGCGAACACCGAAGCAGCCGAATAGCAATTTTCGCAGTCAGAGCAGGATAAGATGGCCGTTCGCTCGCTTTTCGCCACGCGCTTCTATGAAGGCGCGCTCGACGATTCCGCATTGCTCGAGGAACTGGAGGATGCGTGCCGCGATCTTTCCGGCGATGATCGCGCCGGTCGGGCATGGTCGAAGGAACATGGCTATCGCGGCTATACCAGCTATGCCTCGCTCGCCGATCTGCCGCAGCGCGATCCGCGTTTCGGCGATCTGGTCCGTCACCTGAACCGCCATGTTGCCCGGTTCGCGAAGCTATGCGCGTTCGACCTTGGCGGGCGCAAGCTCAAGCTCGACAGCCTGTGGGTCAATGTGATGAAGCCCGGCGGAACGCATTCGGGGCATATCCATCCGCACAGCGTCGTATCGGGGACGCTCTATGTCACCGTGCCGCCGGGTTCGGGTGCGCTCAAGCTCGAAGATCCGAGGCTTTCGATGCTGATGGCCGCCCCGGTCCGCACGCCCGACGCGCCCGAGGATCTTCAGCCCTTTGTCTATGCGCAGCCGGAGGCCGGAGCGATCTTCCTGTGGGAAAGCTGGCTGCGCCACGAAGTGATGCAGAGCAGCGCGAAAAGCGACCGGATCAGCGTCAGCTTCAATTATCGGCTGTAACCGGCGCCATCAGCGTTTCGAGCCGTGCGCGCACGCGCGGCGAAATGGCCAGCGGGCGGCGCGTTGCGAGGTCGAGCTGGACGCTGGTGACATCGACCATGGTGTGCAGCGCGCCTGTCCCAGAGTGATAGAGTTCGACGCGCATCGTCATGCTCGAATTGCCGATCCGCGCGACATGCGCGCGCCCGTCGATCAGATCGTCATATCGGAAGGGGCGGGAATAGTTCAGCTCCGCGCGAACCACATTAAACTCCGCTTCGGTCCATTCCGGCCCCAGATCGTCGATCCCGGTCCAGCGCCAGAATTCGTTGATCACGACATCGGCATATTCCAGATAGCGCGAATTGAAGACGATCTTCTGACCGTCGATTTCGGAGTAACGGACGCGGATCGGCGTCGAAAATTCGGATGCGGAAATGGACATGGCCTGCGGATACCCACAGGCCATGCAAAAATCACGTGATTGTTGCGATGCAAAATCGCAGGCGCTTCAGCCGGTCTTCTTCTGTCCGCCCGAATTGACGCCCATCGATTGAAGATATTTTTTCACGTTGCGCGCCGCCTGGCGCAGCCGTTGTTCGTTCTCGACCATCGCGATGCGGACATAGCCTTCGCCATTTTCGCCATAGCCGACCCCCGGCGCGACCGCGACCTTGGCTTCGGTGAGCAACTGCTTCGAAAATTCGAGACTGCCCAGATGCGCAAGCGCGGGCGGCAGCGGTGCCCAGGCGAACATGCTCGCGCGCGGCGCCGGGATATCCCATCCGGCGCGGCCGAAGCTTTCGACCATCACGTCGCGGCGCTTGTGATAGAGTTGTCGGTTCTTTTCGACGATGTCCTGCGGGCCGTTGAGCGCGGCGCAGGCCGCGGCCTGAATCGGCGTGAAGGCGCCGTAATCGAGATAGGATTTCACGCGCGTCATCGCGGCGATCAGCTTTTTGTTGCCGACCGCAAAGCCCATCCGCCATCCGGCCATCGAATAGGTTTTGGACAGCGAGGTGAATTCCACCGCCACATCCTTGGCGCCCGGGACCTGCAGGATCGAAGGCGTCGGATTACCGTCGAAATAGAGCTCGGAATAGGCAAGGTCCGACAGGATCCACAGCCCCTGTTCCTTGGCGAAGGCGACCAGGCGTTCGTAGAAAGCGAGGTCGACGACTTCTGCCGTCGGGTTGGACGGATAATTGACGACGAGCACGCTCGGCCGCGGCACGGTGAAGTACATCGCGCGCTCAAGGCTTTCGAAATAGGCCTCGTCGGGCGTCGTCGGCACCGCGCGGATCGTCGCGCCGGCGATGATGAAGCCGAAGGTATGGATCGGATAGCTGGGGTTGGGCGCCAGAATGACGTCGCCCGGCGCCGTGATCGCCGTGGCAAGGCTGGCGAGCCCTTCCTTCGATCCCATCGTCACCACGACTTCGGTTTCGGGGTCGAGATCGACTCCGAACCGGCGCCCGTAATAATTGGCCTGGGCGCGGCGCAGCCCGGGGATCCCCTTTGACTGGGAATAGCCATGGGCATCGGGCTTGCGCGCAACTTCGCACAGTTTTTCGATCACATGGTCGGGCGGGGGCAGGTCGGGATTGCCCATTCCCAGGTCGATGATGTCCTCGCCTGCCGCGCGCGCCGCTGCCCGCATGCCGTTGACTTCGGCGATGACATAGGGCGGCAAACGCTTGATGCGGTAGAACTCGTCGGACATGGGAAAAGTCACGCCTCCTCGCGTGGAGAAAATGATTGCGGTTCCGAATTGGCAGCCGCTGCGCGTGACTCTATACCTGTGTGCACTGCCATGCCAGCAAAAGCGCGGCGAAAGGGGCAAGCAATGTCGCTTAACGAGGCCCGCCGCCGCCTGCGCGAGGCGGCGCAGGAAACATGGCTGCTCGGTCCGAGCATCGAAGCCACCGCAAGCTGGCTCGGCGGCATGCCCCAGGGGCATATCGGCGGCGACTGGCCCTATTGGGATGGCGAGCCGCTCGATTTCATCGGTCAGCTCGACTTGTCCGAACTGAACAGCGTCGGTGGTCCCGACTGGCTGCCGCGATCGGGCGTGCTGCAATTCTTCTATGACTGCAAACAGCGCGGCTGGGGGCTCGATCCCGCCAAGAAAGGCAGCTGGGTCGTGCGATTCCGACCGGGTGCCGAGCCTGAGGGGCTGACCTTGCCGCCGCCCGATGCATGCACGCCCTTTCCGGTCCGCCCGGTGATGTTCGTGCCGGAAGTGTCGTGGCCGACGACGGCACGGATCGCACTGGGCGATCTTGCGTTGTCAGAACGTGATCTCGACGCCCTGTACGAACCGTTCGAGCTGCTCGGAGAGCAGCGGCACCGCGTCGGCGGGTGGCCGGAACCGATCCAGGCGGATATCATGGAGGAGCAGTGCCAATGCGCCTCTCAGGGTATCCCGGTGCTGGAGCCGGACCAGTTGCCGCCGCACGCCGATACGGCGCTGGGCGCGGGCGCGAACGACTGGCGGATGTTGCTGCAGGTCGATTGCGACCCCGATCTCAACATGGAATGGGGCGATGGCGGCAGGCTCTATTTCTGGATACGCGAAGACGATGCCCGCAACGGCCGTTTTGGCGAAAGCTGGATGATCCTGCAGTCCTTCTGACGGAAAGGCGATAATGAGCACGAGCGACACCGGACCGAACACGGCGACGATGCCTTCGCTCGAAGACATGCAGCACTGGACCTGGGTCATCGGCCGGGCGCAGCAGATGATGCTCGAACATGGGCTCGACATGATGGCGCACCTGCCGCCGGCCGCCGCGCTGTCGCACGAGATCGACATGAGCGCCGCGATTCGTGCGAGCGCCGATTTCTGGTCGGACACGATGCAGCTGTGGACGCGGTTCCTGACTCAGGAACCCGGCGAACCGCTGGGTCAGGCCGCCGAACAGGCGCGCGACCGCCGGTTCAAGGCGCCGCAATGGCACGAACAACCGGTGTTCGACTTTATCCGCCAGAGCTATCTGGTGCTCGCCGAACATATGCTGAAGGGCGTCGACGCGATCGAAGGCGTCGATGCGCGGCACAAGGAACAGATGCGCTTCGCGACGCGCGGGTTGCTCGATGCGATGAGCCCCGCCAATTTTCCGGCGACCAATCCGGAAGTGCTGGAAAAGATCGTCGAGACCAAGGGCGAAAGCCTGCTCAAGGGTCTGCAGCACATGCTGAGCGACATGGCGCGCGGGCAGATGACTCAGACCGACCCCGACGCGTTCGAAGTCGGGCGCAATCTGGCAACGACGCCGGGCAAGGTGGTGAAGCGGACGCCGCTTTATGAGCTGATCCAATATACGCCAGCCACGCCCGACGTTCTGAAGACGCCGGTGGTGATCTTTCCGCCGTGGATCAATCGCTATTACATCCTCGATCTGACGCCGGAAAAAAGCTTCATCCGCTGGGCGGTGGAACAGGGCGTGACGGTGTTCGTCGTGTCGTGGAAATCGGCGGACGCGTCGATGAAGGATGTCGTCTGGGACGATTATGTCGAAGGCGGCCAGATCGATGCGATCGATACCGTGCGCGATCTGCTCGACGTCGATAGCGTCCATGCCATCGGCTATTGCGTCGCGGGGACCACGCTTGCCGCGACGCTGGCGGTGCTCGCCGAACGCGGGCAGGCCGACAAGGTCAAAAGCGCGACTTTCCTGACCGCCCAGGTCGATTTCAGCCGCGCGGGCGATCTCGTCAATTTCGTCGATGACGAGCAACTGGCGGTGATCCGCAGCCTTTCCACCGAAGGGTTTCTCGACGGTCGCTATATGGCGGCGACGTTCAACCTGTTGCGCGGCCGCGATCTGATCTGGAGCTATGTCACCAACAATTATCTGCTCGGCAAAGACTATACGCCGTTCGATCTGCTCCACTGGAATTCGGACGTCACCAATCTGCCCGCCAAATGGCATTATGCCTATCTGACCGATCTGTATCGCGACAATCGGCTGGTCGAGCCCGGGTCGCTGTCGGTCGGCGGCACCCCGATCGACCTGCGACAGGTAAAGACCCCCGCCTATATTCAGGCCGGGCGGGAAGATCATATCGCGCCGGCCGAAAGCGTGTGGAAGCTGACCGAGCATTTCAGCGGCCCGACACGATTCCTGCTTGCGGGCAGTGGCCATATCGCCGGTGTGATCAATCCGCCGTCGAGCGGGAAATACCAGTATTGGACCAATGGGCGCCGCGCCAAAACGCTCGAATCCTTTGTGAAGGGCGCCAAGGAGACAAAGGGAAGCTGGTGGCCCGACTGGGTCGCATGGCTGCGCGGGCAGGATTCCGAAACCACGCCCGCCAAGGGCGCGCGCGTGCCCGGCGACGGCAAGCTGAAGAGCCTGGCGGATGCGCCGGGAACCTATGTGCGGATGCGGTAAAACGTGCGTTCCGGGGGCTGAAGCCCTTATGCTGCACTGCACAATAACACTTGCAATTTAAACACTCCATGTCTAAATGCTGCATTGCAGCAAGAGACAGGAGCCCATCATGGCAAGCAAGGGACCCAAGCAGCAGGCACGTTCAGCTGCGAAGCCCGCGCAGCCGAAGAAGCCGGCTGCGACGAACAAGAAGACGCCCGCTCCGGCAGCCGCCAGGACCCCGGCAGAGCAGCCCGAAACGGTTGCGGCCCCGGCTCCCGCGGCAGCGGAGACGGCGCCGCAGGAAGCAAAGAAAACCGAACCGGCGCCGGCCCCCGCCAGCGCACCCGAACCCGTTGCGGCGAAGACCGAAGCGTCCGCCGCAATCAAAAAGGAAGTGATTGCAATGGAAGCCACTGCAGAAAACACCATCAACCGTGCACAGGCGATGTTCGCGGATTTCAACGATCGCACCAAGGCCGCCGTCGAAAAGTCGACCAAGATGGCCGAGGAAATGAACGATTTCGCCAAGGGCAATATCGAAGCCCTGGTCGAATCGGGCAAGATCACTGCCAAGGGCTTTGAAGGCTTTGGCCAGGAAGCTGCCGAATTCGGTCGCAAGTCGTTCGAGGAAGCCACTGCGGCGTTCAAGAACCTCGCGTCGGTCAAGACCCCGGCCGATTTCTTCAAGCTGCAGAGCGAATATGTGCGTGGCGCATTCGACAGCTATGTCGCCGAAGCGTCGAAGACGACCGAAGCGATGCTGAAGCTCGCCGGCGATGCCGCGCAGCCGCTTTCGAACCGTTTCGCCGTTGCGGCGGAAAAGGTTAAAACGGTCGCCTGAGCGCAGCCGTTTTCAAAGGGAGGCATCGGGCGGTCGCGCATGGCGCGGCCGCCCGAACCGCTTTTGGGGCATCGCGTTCCGGCGCCGACTGTCCCGCTACGACCGGCTTCCGTGCCGGGACCGGACGGCGGGTACTTGCCCTCTCGCCATGGGGTCCATATTTCTGGAGCCGCAATGGCAGTGACATTCCTTCCCATCCGGATGAACGAAGACGACGCCCAGGGCGGCGATGGCGACAACTCGGTCGGCATCGCGACCCGGACGCGTACGCGTACGAAAAAACCGACGCCGTATCGCGTTCTGATGCTGAACGACGATTACACGCCGATGGAGTTCGTCGTTCTGGTGCTCCAGCGTTTTTTCCGCATGGATATGGAAGAGGCGACGCGCGTGATGCTGCACGTGCATCAGCGCGGTGTCGGCGTATGTGGTGTCTTCAGCTATGAAGTGGCTGAAACCAAAGTCGCGCAAGTGATCGAATTCGCGCGGCAGAATCAGCATCCGCTGCAATGCACGCTGGAAAAGGCCTGATCCCGCGCGTCACCGCGCCGGCGGCAGCCAGCTCAGATCCAGACGTTCATAGCGATTGGCGTAGTTCGCCGCGCGCGTCAGCGCCGCTTCGTCGAGCAACGTGACACGCCCGGCTTCGCGGGAGATCATCTTTTCCTCTTCCAGCTGGCGGAACATGCGGTTGACATGGACCGATGTCAGCCCGGTGGCGTCGCCGACTTCCTCCTGCGTCAGGCCGAGCGGGAACACGTTGGTCACGCTGCGGTCGGTGCCGCGCAGCCGGTTGCGCAGTTCGAGCAGCAAGGCCGCGATCCGTGCCTTTGCCGATGTCCGGCCCAGCGCGGCCAGCCGGTCCGTTAACGTTACACGTTCGATCTGACAATAAACGAAAATCATCGCCGCAAGCCGGGGATGGTCGCTGAAAATACGCGACAAAAGGCTTCGGTCGAACGGCGCCACCACACAGTCGGTAAGCGCGCAGAGCGCTTCGGGCGCTTCGCTGTAAATCAGCGAGGAAACGCCGATCAAGTCGCCGGGAAACAGGAAGCGCAATATCTGTCTGCTGCCGTCATCCAGCAGGACATAGCTCATCATCAGCCCCTTGCGGAGCACATAGAGCTCGTTACAGCGTTCGCGCTCGCGTTGGAGCACCGCCCCGCGGCGCAAAGTCCGCTGACGCTCTTCAAGATTTTCAAGTGCGGCCGTTTCAGAGCCCGTCAGATCAATCAGACGGCCCAAAACATCCGCGAAACAACTCGCAGACACACTTTGCTCCCCCACCTGTTCGATCCAAAGCATCCCAAACAAATCAACGCATTAAAGTCGATCAAGTCACATACTCGCTCTGCCCCTTGCACCAACGCTGTCACCGGCTAGAAGCGCCGCAATGGACCGCATATTGATCCGTGGCGGAAATCGCCTTTCGGGCCGCATCGCTATCTCGGGCGCCAAGAACGCAGCACTGACGCTGTTGCCGTGCGCGTTGCTGACGGACGAGCCGCTGACGCTGCGTAATCTGCCGCGTTTGGCCGACGTCGACAGCTTCGGACATCTACTTAACCAGCTCGGTGTCTCCACCATGGTGGAAGGGGCGCATCCTGCCGATTTCGGGCGGGTTATGACGATGCGCGCCGCGCGACTCACTTCCACGGTCGCGCCCTATGACATCGTGCGAAAGATGCGCGCGTCGATCCTCGTGCTCGGGCCGCTGGTCGGGAGGATGGGCGAAGCGACCGTGTCGCTGCCGGGCGGCTGCGCGATCGGTAATCGGCCCGTCGACCTCCATCTCAAGGCGCTCGAATCGATGGGCGCCGAAATCGAAGTCACGGCCGGCTATGTGAAGGCGACGGCGCCGGGCGGGCGCTTGCCGGGCGGGCGCGTCAATTTTCCGATCGTTTCGGTCGGCGCCACCGAAAACGCCGTGATGGCGGCGGTGCTGGCCAAGGGTACGACCCGGATCGAAAATGCGGCACGCGAGCCGGAAATCGTCGATCTTTGCAATCTGCTGGTCGCGATGGGCGCGGCGATCGACGGTATCGGTACCGAGACGCTGGAAATCGAAGGCCGCGACCGGCTGCACGGCGCCACCTATCGCGTCATGCCCGACCGGATCGAGGCGGGCAGCTATGCCTGTGCCGCGGCGATCACGGGCGGCAGCGTCGATCTGGTCGGTGCGGCGGCGGGCGATATGCTGGCGACGCTCGATGCGCTGCGCGAAGCAGGCGTGACGGTCGAAGAGCGCAAGGATGCGATTCATATCGAAGCGTCGAACGGCCTTGCGCCGCTGACGCTTTCGACGGCGCCCTATCCCGGCTTCGCCACCGACATGCAGGCACAGTTCATGGCGATGTTGTGCAAGGCGGACGGCGCCAGCGTGCTGACCGAAACGATCTTCGAAAATCGCTATATGCACGTGCCCGAACTGGCGCGCATGGGCGCCGATATTCAGGTGCGCGGGCGTGCTGCGGTGGTGCGCGGCGTCGATCGGATGGTCGGTGCACCGGTGATGGCGACCGATCTGCGCGCGTCGATGAGCCTGATTATCGCGGGTCTGGCCGCCGACGGCGAGACGCAGGTCAACCGCGTCTATCACCTCGATCGCGGCTATGAACGGCTTGAGGAAAAGCTCCAGGCGGTGGGTGCAGACATCGAACGCGTCGGCGACGGCTGACGGGCGACGGGAGAGCGCCGGCTCCCGCGGCGCTCCCGTCACATGCAGGGCTCAGAAGCTGGCCCAGTCCCCGCTGTTGGTTTGCGCGCTGCTCGCAATCGCGGCCGGCATGAGCGGCGCGGATCGGGTGCTCGGCGCAGCGGGCCGGGCCGGGGCCCGCGTGCTGGCCGAACTTGCGGCGGGGCGGCGTCCGCCCGAGTCGATCACGAAGGACGATGCCTGATTTGACAGGGTTTCGGCTTCGCTGGTCAGCGAGCGCGCCGCGGCAGAGGTTTCCTCGACCATTGCAGCGTTTTGCTGGGTTGCCTGATCCATCGACCCGACGGCTGCGCTGATCTCCGTGATCGCACTGGCCTGGGCCTGATTGTCCTCGGCCATCGTGCCGAGCAGCCCATGGACTTCAGTAACGCCTTCGGAAATGGCCGACAGGGCCTCGTCAACGCGTTCGACTGCACTGACCGCCATCTGGATGTCGCCCTGCGTCGCGGTGAGCTGATCGCGGGCGCGACCGGCTTCCTCTTCGGCGCGCATGGCAAGCGCGGAGACCAGATCGGCGACGACCGCGAAACCGCGTCCCGCTTCACCGGCACGTCCGGCTTCGACCGCCGCATTCATCGCCAGAACGCGCGTCTGGAACGCGATCTTGTCGAGCCCCTCGATCACGCTGTCGATGCCCTTGGCGCTGTCCGAAACGCGGCCCATCGCCTGCACGGCTTCATCGGCAATCCCGCGACCGCCATCGACGGTAGCGATCGCGCCATCGGCGCGCGTCACGGTGCGCTGTGCGGCAGCGGCAGTCGCCTTGAGCCGGCCGTCCATCTGCGTGATCGACGCGGCAGTCTGTTCGAGGCTGGCCGCATTCGCTTCC
Organism: Stakelama portus; assembly: GCF_003171655.1. Lineage (GTDB taxonomy): Bacteria > Pseudomonadota > Alphaproteobacteria > Sphingomonadales > Sphingomonadaceae > Sphingomonas > Sphingomonas portus. The sequence goes on from NZ_QFZL01000003.1 coordinate 475,056, forward strand.
GTACGACGGGCAAGGTCTTCGGACGCGGTCGCGATCTCGTTGGACCCCGTGCGAATCGCGAAACCCGATTCGATAACGGCGGCGATCAGGCCACGCAGGCTTTCCAGTGCGGCATTGTAATTGTTCTTCAGCGTCACATAGTCGCCGGTGAAATCGGTATCGATCGTCGCGGTCAGATCGCCATCGGCGAGTTTCTCGAGCTTTTCGGTAAAGGTGCTGACCATCACTTCCTGTTCGCGTGCGCTTTCCCGCTGGCGCTGTGCGGTGTCGCGAAAGGTGAACATCGCCTTGGTCATGCGGCCGACGCAGTCTTCAAATTCGGTGTATTGGATTTCGCTGTCGAGATCCCCGGCGGCCAGGCCCTCCATGCGTACCACGGTTGCCACATAGGGATCGGCGATCGCCTTTCGCAGGCGCATGCCGAGCACCCCGGTGAATATCGCGACGAGCGCGCCGAGCGGCAGTCCGATATAGGTCGGCGTCAAGGCAGCGCACAGCACTCCCAGGACCACCAATGCGGTCATCGCGATAAACGTGACCTCCAGCTTTTTGCGTATCGGCGCCTTGGCCGTGAACCACTCCATGCTAATTCCTCATATACCAAACCTGCGGAGCCCGATTGCTCTTCTGTTCTTTCGTAGAGGGCGAGCGGGCTGCCGGACGGGGAATCAGACAAAAAAGGGCCGAAAACGCAGTTAAAATGCGTTTTCAGCCCATTTCCATATCAATTTCTTGATATGGGTTGGTGTAGCCGCGATTCAGATTGCCGCCAGCGCGGCTTCGAAATCGGCGATCAAATCATCGGCATCCTCGACCCCGATCGAAATGCGCACCAGATTGTCGGTGATCGCGAGCGCCTTTTTGCGTTCGTCGGGAACCGAAATATGCGTCATCGCGGCCGGTGCCGATGCCAGCGTCTCGGTGCCGCCCAGGCTCACTGCCAGCTTGGCGATCCGCAACGCGTCGAGAAAGGCGAAAGCCTCTTTCTCACCGCCCTTGAGATAGAGTGAAAAGGTCGATCCGGCGCCGGTGCAGTGGCGGCGATAGATATCCGCCTGCGCATCGTCCTTCAGAAAGCCGAGATAGCCGACTTTCTCTACCTTGGGATGGGTGCGCAGGAATTCGCACACCTTTGCGGCGTTTTCCCCCGCGCGGGTCATGCGCAATTCCAGCGTCTCCAGGCTGCGCAGCAGCATCCACGCCGTGTTGGGATCGCAGATCGTGCCGATCGTGTTGCGCATCGCGCGGATCGGATCGAGCAGCTTCTTCGATCCCAGCACGCCGCCCGCGACCAGATCCGAATGACCGCCGGCATATTTGGTCAGGCTGTACACCACGATATCGGCGCCGTGGCGCAGCGGCTTTTGCCACAGCGGACCCAGAAAGGTGTTGTCGATTGCGATCGGCGGGCCGTTGTCCTTGCCGAACACGGCATCGCGCGCGGCGACCACCGCTTCGATATCGACCAGCACATTGGTGGGGTTGGCGGGACTTTCGAGATAGATCAGTGCGACGCGGCTTTCGCCTGCCTTGCGCATCACTGCCTCAAGTTCGTCGCGGCTCGCATCGGCGGGGAAATCGAGCCAGTTGACGCCGAACTTGCCCAGCACGCGGCCGATCATCGTTTCGGTGGCAGCATAAAGCGGCCCCGAATGGATCACCGTGTCGCCGGGATTGGTCATCGCCAGGAACAGAGTCGAGATCGCCGACATGCCGGAGGAAAAGGCGAGCGCCTCCTCGGCTTCTTCCCACACGCCGAGCCTATCCTCCAATATCTCCTGATTGGGACCGTTGAAGCGCGAATAGACCAGCCCTTCGGCGCCGCCCGGGCGAATGCCGGTGACGCCTTCGAAATGGCGCTTGCCGGCGGCTGCGTTGGGAAAGACAAAAGTCGAGGTGGCAAAGATCGGCGGCTTCAGCGCTCCTTCCGACAATGTCGGATCATAGCCATGGCCCATCATCAGCGTCGACGGCCTGAGCTTGCGTCCGCCAATCTCGTCGACATCGGGCTTGGGCCGGCGGCGCGGCGTGATGCCGGTCATGTCGGCTTCGGTTTCGTCGGTCATGCAATTCCTCTCAAAGACTGAAGTTCGCCCGACTGGCGCGGGCGCAATATGTCCTTGTAACGAACCCGGTGGCCGGTTGGATCACCCAATATAATAAAATTGCGCGTGATGTTTTTCTGCCGCGCCCGACGCGCGGGGTTCAGGCGAGCCCGATCAGGCTGATCTGCCGTCCATAATCGGGTTCGCCGCGATGGGTTGCACGGCGATAGCTGAAGAAACGGTCGGCATCGGCATAGGTGTCGAGGCCGAGCAGTTCGACCTGCCGGATGCCGGCGGATGCCAGCCGGTGCGCGACATAGGCTTCGAGATCGAACTGGTGATGCCCCGGGCGTCCGGCGGCGAAGAAGCGTTCATTCTCCGGGTCTTCGGCACAGAATCGCTGAAGGAAGCCGTCATCGACTTCATAACTCGCCCGCGCGATGCACGGGCCGATGGCGGCGGCGATCCGGTCGCGTTGCGCGCCCAGCATCTCCATCGCCGCGATGGTCGAATCGGTAACCCCGCCGATCGCGCCTTTCCATCCGGCATGCGCTGCGCCGATCACCCCGGCCTGCGGATCGGCGAACAGCACCGGCGCGCAATCGGCGGTCAGAATGCCGAGCAGCAGCCCCGGCCGGTCGGTTACCAGCGCGTCGGCACGCGGACGCAGGCGTTCCTCAAACGGTTCGACAATGGTGACGGCATCGGCGGAATGCACCTGATACAGCGTAACGAGCCGCGCGCCCGGCAGCACAGCTTCGCGCGCACGGCGGCGATTTTCGGCGACGGCTTCGGCTTCGTCGTCCGATCCGGGACCGACATTCAGCCCGGCATGCATCCCCTGTGATACGCCGCCGCGTCGTCCCAGAAAGCCATGCGGAATGTCACCAAGCGCACTGGCGCGGTGCACGTCGATCGCGGCGCTCACAATGCGCGCGCCCAGATCCGGTCATCATCGACATGATTGCCGACGCGAAACGCATAGCGCCCGATTTCGACAAAGCCGTTGCGGGCATAGAATCGCTGGGCGCGGATATTGTCGACAAAAACGCTGAGCACGATCCGGGAATAGCCTTCGTCACGCGCATGATCCAGCGCCCAGTCGATCAGCGCCTGCGCCACGCCGCTGCCCTGCGCTTCGGCAGCGACATAGAGCTGGTGGAGTTCGGTCGTGTCGCTGCCCCAGTCGCCGGGAAAGGCGACCGGGCCGGTCTTGATAAAGCCGACCAGCGCCCCGCTCGCTTCGGCGACGCGAATGGCAAAGACAGGGTCGCCGATCTGAGCGGGCAGGCCCCCGGGGCCGAACGTTTCGTTCAGAAACTGCGCAAGATCCTCGGGCGCGTACAGCGTGCCGAATGTTTCGGTGAAGATTCGCGATGCGAGCGCCGACAGCGCCGCCGCGTCCGAAGGCGACGCCGGGCGGATCGCCGCCATCAGAAACCGGCCGGTTCGGGCGCGCCGGGCGCCGTGACGGCGAGCATCTTGAACAAATGCCCCATGGCGTCGGGGCCGGTCAGGCGCCGTTTGGCGATGTCGATATCCTCGGCGCGATCCGGGGCCGCTGCCGCCAGCGACGCGGCGCGCGGGCCGATGCCCAGCGCTTCGAGAAAGGGGCCCTGTTCGACCGGGCCATAGAGTTCCAGTTCCTCGGCCACCGCTTCCTGTGCGAGCGTTCCGAAATCGACATGCGCGGTCAGGTCCTGCTCGCCCGGATCGGCGAACGGATCGGCATAGGCATGGCCGCGCACGGCCTGCAGCGTCTCTCCGGTCGCCGGGCCGCGATAGCCATAATCGGCGATCAGCGCGACGCCGCCCTGATGGTGCAGCCGCGCGGCAAGCTGACGCATCACTGCGATCGCCGCGGGGCAGGTTTCGAGGATCGATCCTTCGGGCGCGTCGCGCAGCGTCTGCGGTACGATCTGGTCGAAGCGGCGGTCGCCGACCACGCCGTGAAACACGCCGCTGGTGCAATCGACCAGCCGTTCGAACCATCCCTCGCCGGTCTTCACGAACTGGCGGATCGGCAGCGCATCGAAAAATTCATTGGCGACGACCAGCAATGCCGCGTCGTCGGGCACGCCCACCAGATCGACATGCCATTCGGCATCGGGCACGCGTTCGGCCTGGGCGGCGCGCAGCACCGGGCTGGTTTCGATGAAATGCACCGGCGGTTCGAGCCCGACCTTTCGCATCGCGCGCAACGCATCGGATGCCAGCGTGCCGCGCCCCGGCCCGAATTCGACATAGCGGACCGGTGGGCGTTCGCCGCGATCCCACAGATCGGCGAACCACAGGCCGATCAGCTCGCCGAACATCTGGCTGATCTCGGGCGCAGTGGTGAAATCGCCGCGCGCGCCGAGCGGATCGCGCGTCGCATAATAATGGGCGTTCGCCTCGCCCATATATTGGGCGAGCGGGATCGGCCCGCTTGCGGCGATGCCTTCGGCAAGGCGCTGGGCGAGCGGAGCCTGCGTCACTGGTTCAGGCGGCATTCTCTTCGGCGGGCACCGGGCGCACGCGATCGGTGCGCCGGTTCGCCGTGAGGATCAGATAAAGCCCGCCGAAGATCATCGGCAGCGTCAGCAACTGACCCATATGGATCACCGAATAGAGGAAAGTGCCCTGAAACTGCTGGTCGGCTTCGCGGAAAAACTCGACGAAGAAGCGCGAACAGCCATAGCCGAGCAGGAAGGTGCCGACGAGCAGGCCTGGCTTGTACCGCGCCCGGGTCTTCCAGAACAAATAGGTGAGGATGGCGAGGAGCAGCAGCCCTTCCAGTCCGGCTTCGTACAGCTGGCTCGGATGGCGCGGCCATGGCCCGGCATTGGGAAACACCATCGCCCAGGGAACATCGGTCCGCTTGCCCCAGAGTTCGCCATTCACGAAATTGGCGCAGCGACCGAAGAACAGGCCGATCGGCGCGACGGTGGCGACATAATCGTGCACCCGCATCCAATCGAGGCGGAATTTGTGCGCGGTATAGAACATCGCAAGCGAAGCGCCGATCGCGCCGCCATGGAACGACATGCCGCCATCCCATAGCTGCAGGATCTGCAGCGGATTGAGCAGCATTTCGGGCTGATAGAACAGCACATAGCCCACGCGCCCGCCCAGAATGACGCCCAGCGCGGCATAGAAGAACAGGTCGTCAGCATGGCGCGGCGCCATCGGCGCACCGGGTTGCTTCAGCATCCGGATCAGCACGATCCAGCCGAGGATCAGCCCGGCGATATAGGCGATCGAATACCATTTGAGCGACAGCGCATGCCCCCAGACCATGATGGTGAAGACATTGGGATTGAGATGGAGGTCGCTGAAGTGAAGATAGTTGCTGGCGACGGAGAAGATGGATTCGATCACGTGGGAGAGCCTTTTCCGGCGCCGGGGTCCGTTCCCGGGGGTCGCGCGTCTCTTATCGCGGTGCGGCGACAAACCCAAGACGGCAAAATCGCGCGGGCACCGCACAGGCGACGGCTGGCGAAGCGCGCGCGGGCGCGATAGAGCGATGGGGATGGCGGAAAACGGACATGCGAATCGCGGGCCCAGCCGGCGCACGCTGCTGATCGGCGGCGGGGCCGGTATCGGGCTGATCGTCGCGTGGAGCCTGTGGCCGCGCACTTATATGCCCAACCTCACTGCCGAAGAGGGCGAGAGCATTTTCGGCGCGTGGATCAAGATCGGCACCGACGGGCATGTCACGGTTGCCGTGCCGCAGGCGGAAATGGGCCAGGGCGTGTTTACGGCATTGCCCCAGATCGTCGCCGACGAACTGGGCGCCGACTGGAACCGGGTGGGCGTGGAGGCCGCGCCGCTCAATCCGCTTTACGCCAATCCGCTCGCCGCCTCGATCCTGTTCGAAGTGGCGCTGGGGGGACTGCCGGAGGATTGGCAGCGCAGCCATGCGACACGATCGACGCTGATGCTGACGGGCGCATCGACGTCGATCCGCCAGTTCGAGGAACCGTTGCGGATCGCCGGCGCTTCGGCGCGGATCATGATGTGCAAGGCGGCGGCGCGGCGCTGGAATACCGATTGGCAGGCTTGCGGCACCGCCGATGGCAAGGTCATTCATGGCGACGCGCGGATCGGCTTTGGCGAACTGGCGGCAGAGGCCGTGCATGAAAAGCCGCCCAGCCCGGTGCTGTTGCGCGGCGGCGAGGAAAACCGCCTGACCGGTCAGGCGCTACCCCGGCTCGATGTTCCGGCCAAGGTCGACGGCAGCCTGAATTATGCCGGCGATATCCGGTTGCCCGACATGGTATTCGCCGCCGTGCGGCAGGCGCCTCCCGGTGCGACGCGGCTGACCAAATATGACGGCCAGGCCGCCGATCGCGTGCGCGGCATCTTTACCAAGGTGCGCACCGACACATGGATTGCGGCGGTCGCCAATAATGGCTGGGCCGCCGAACGCGCTGTCGAGGCGATGAACCCGCAATTCGCCGTCGAGGGCGAACCGGTGAACAGCGATTCGATCGAGGCCGCGCTGACCGCGGCGCTGGATGGCGGAGGCACGCGCGTCGCATCGGCGGGCGACCTTTCGGCGGTGTTCAAGGATGCGCGCGTGGTGACCGGCGAATATCGCGTCGGGCTGGCGGTCCATGCGCCGCTCGAACCGATGACGGCGACGGCCTATTACGACAATGGCCGCCTCAGCCTGTGGCTGCCAACCCAGGCGCCGGCTCTCGCGCGTGCTGCGGCGGCCCGGGCGGCGGGCGTCAGCGAGGATCGCGTCGTCATTCATCCGATGATCGGGGGCGGTTCGTTCGGCGCGAAGCTGGAACATGCGGTCGCCGAACAGGCTGCGGTGCTTGCCAGACAGGTCGAACGTCCCGTCCAGCTTACCTGGTCGCGCAGTGAGGATCTGGCGCACGATCGTTTCCGTCCCGCGGCGGCGGCGCGGATGACCGCCCGGATCGACGACAAGGGCGCGATTATGGGCTGGCTTGCCAAGATCGCGGCACCGGCAAGCGGGCGCGAGCTTGCTTCGCGGCTGCTGGGTGGCGATCTGGTCGCATCGGCTTCGCTGGCGCTGGGCAGCTCCGATCCCAGCGCAGTGGCGGGCGCGGTCCCGCCCTATGCCATTCCCAGCTATGCGGTGGATCACCATCCCGCCGATATCGGCGTGCCGACCGGATATTGGCGGTCGGGCGCGCATAGCTACACGGCGTTTTTCACCGAAAGCTTCATCGACGAACTCGCCCATGTCGCGGGGATCGAAGCGCATAGTTTCCGCATGGCATTGCTTGGCGACAATGTCCGGCTGGCGCGCTGTCTCACCACGGCGGCGCAGCTGGGCGGCTGGCAGGGCGGGGTGCCGGGAAGCGGGCAGGGAATCGCCTGCCACGCCTTTCGCAATTCCTATATTGCCGTGATGGCGGAGGCGCATATCGGCAGCGACAAGAAAGTGAAGGTCGAACGGCTGGTCGCTGCAGTCGATTGCGGACGCGTGATCAATCCCGATCTGGTGCGCCAGCAGATCGAGGGCGGGCTGATCTTCGGCATGGCGGCGGCGCTGGGCGGAACGACCAGCTTTACCGAGAATATGGCCGATGCACAGCGGCTGGCCGATCTGGGGCTGCCGACCCTTGCCGATTGTCCCGACATCACCGTCGAACTGATCCGCAGCGGCTCCGATCCCGGGGGCGTCGCCGAACTGGCCGTGCCTGCGGTCGCGCCTGCCATCGCCAATGCGCTTCAGGCGAGCACCGGCGTTCGCTTCCGTCGCCTGCCCCTCCTCTCGGACGCGTCCTGATGCTGCCTGAAAACCATCCGCCGGTGCCCGATCGCCGGATCGGCGTGCTGCTGATCAATCTCGGCACGCCCGAGGCGCCCGATGCGCCGTCGGTGCGCCGCTATCTGGGCCAGTTCCTGTCGGATCGCCGCGTCGTAGAGATTCCGCCCTTGCTGTGGCAACCGATCCTGCGCGGCATCATTTTGCGCACCCGCCCCAAAAAATCCGCCCATGCCTATGCTCAGGTGTGGAGCGAGGCGGGGTCGCCGCTCGCTGCGATCACGCGCGGCCAGGCACAGGCGCTGGAGGGCGCGTTCGGCAAGCAGGTGGTGGTCGATTATGCCATGCGCTACGGCAATCCGGCGATCGACGACCGGCTGGCGGCGCTCAAGGCACAAGGATGCGAGCGCATCCTGCTCGCTCCGCTCTATCCGCAATATTGCGCGGCGACGACCGCCACGGCCAACGACGCGGCCTTTGCCGCGCTCGCGGAAATGCGCTGGCAGCCCGCGATCCGCACGCTGCCGCCCTATCACGACGATCCGGCCTATATCGAAGCGCTGCGACAATCGGTGAGCGACGCGCTGGCGACGCTCGATTTCGCGCCCGATGCGATCCTTGCCAGCTTTCACGGCATGCCCGAGCGGACGCTGCATCTGGGCGATCCCTATCATTGCCATTGCCGCAAGACCGCGCGCTTGCTGGGCGATGCGCTGGGGCGCGAGCTGATCGTGACGTTCCAGTCGCGTTTCGGTCGTGCAAAATGGCTCGAACCTGCGACCGACACGGTACTCGCCGGATTGCCGGGACAGGGCGTTCGCAAGATCGCGATCGTCGCGCCGGGCTTTTCCGCCGATTGCCTCGAAACGCTCGAGGAGCTGGCGATCCGCGGCCGCCACACTTTCGTCGCAGCCGGTGGAACCGATTTCGCCTATCTGCCTTGTCTCAACGATGGCGATGTCGGCATCGCCATGCTGCATAAGATATTGCGCAGCGAGCTTGCAGGCTGGGTCACAGCTGCATAGCTTTCGGCAACAAGCATAGTTGAGGGGAATGTCAGTGGCACGACGCATAGCCATCGTAACCGGAGGCACGCGCGGAATCGGCGAGGCGATCAGCCTGGCGCTCAGGGATCAGGGCGTTGTGGTGGCCGCCAACTATGCCGGCAATGAGGAAAAGGCCCGCGCCTTTTCCGAACGTACCGGCATCGCGGCGTTCAAATGGGATGTCGGTGATTTCGACGCTTGCGAAGCGGGCGTGAAACAAGTGTCCGAAACGCTGGGCGGGAATGTCGACATCGTCGTCAACAATGCCGGCATCACCCGCGACGCGACGCTTCAGAAAATGTCGCGCGACATGTGGGAAGACGTGATCCGCATCAATCTGGGCGGCTGTTTCAATATGGCGCACGCCACCTATCCCGGCATGCGCGAACGCAAATGGGGGCGAATCGTCAATATCGGTTCGATCAACGGCCAGGCCGGACAATATGGCCAGGTGAATTATGCCGCGGCCAAATCGGGCATCCACGGCTTCACCAAGGCACTGGCACAGGAAGGTGCGCGGTTCGGCGTCACCGTGAATGCCGTCGCGCCCGGCTATATCGATACCGACATGGTCGCAGCGGTTCCTGCCGAGGTTCTGGAAAAGATCGTCGCGAAGATTCCCGTCGGCCGCCTGGGACAGGCGAGCGAGATCGCGCGTGGCGTTGCTTTCCTCTGTTCGGAAGAGGCCGGTTTCGTCACCGGATCGACCATGTCGATCAACGGTGGCCAGCATATGTATTGAGGGCGTCCGGCTGCCTCAATAAAGACTTGGGGCCGGAATCCCTGCGGATTCCAGCCCCGACCCTCGGTACGCCACATGAGGGATGTTACGCTACAACAGTCCAGACCCTAATCGGGTTCCGTTGAAACGGTGCTGAACGATATGGTTACCAAACGTTCAGTTTCCGGTTCTGCCGTTTTCCGCTGGATTCCGGGCCGGGCATCGGCCTGGCGTTTCTTCCTGCTCGCGCTGATCCTGTCGCCTTTCGCGGCGCTGCAACCCGAATGGCGCTACACGCTGGGCCCTGCCCGCGCGATCGTGACTCAGAAAGTGGCGCTGGATCCGGGCAACCCCGGCCGGAAAAAGCTGGGGAGCCTGACCTATCTGGGCGGGGTGCGGCTGATGAGCCGCGATTCGGTGTTCGGCGGTTTTTCCGATCTGGCGGTGGTCGGGGATCGATTCATTCTGTTGAGCGATCGCGGCGGGATCGTCGATTTCCGCATGGGGCGCGACTGGCAACCGCGCGATGTTCGTTTCGCCGATCTGGGCGATGGCCCGGGACAGGGGTGGAACACGCTGCAACGCGACAGCGAATCGCTGGCGCATGATCCGGCGACCGGGAAATTCTGGGTCGGTTTTGAAGTCGTCAACCAGATCTGGCGGTACACGCCCGATCTGCGCGTTGCCGAGCAGCATGTCGCGCCCCCGGCAATGGCGAAATGGATTGAGACGGGCGGCCCCGAATCGATGGCGCGGCTCGCCAACGGCGCTTTTGTCGTCCTCTCCGAATGGAGCGCTGGCGACAATCCCAGGCTGCGCGACGGTATCTGGTTTGCGGGCGATCCCGTCGAAGCGCCGCGCCACGGCTTTCGTTTTTCCTATCGGCCCCCGCGCGGCTATGCGCCGACGTCGCTCGCCGAATTGCCCGATGGCGATCTTCTGGTGCTGTTGCGCCGGTTTCGGCTGCCCGTTCGGTTCGATTCGCGGATCGAACGAATCCCGCGCGAATCGATTCGCGCCGGTGCCATTGTTTCGGGCAGCGAAGTCGCGACACTGGCCGCGCCGCTGATCCACGACAATTTCGAAGGGATTGCGGTGACGCGCGAAAACGGGGCGACGATCGTCTGGATCGTGTCGGATGACAATCAGATGATGCTGCAGCGCAGCCTGTTGCTCAAATTCCGGCTCGACGCCGAACGCTGACAGCAAAACGGCCCGCCAGCCACGCGCTTCCGCAGCGACAGGCTACGGAAGGGAATGGCAAACGGGCCCTTATCGCATGCGTCCGGCGAACCGGACGACCGATCAGGCGGCGAGTTCGGTACCCGCGACCTTCTTGCGAATCTCGCGCTTCAGGCGGCGTGCACGCAGCGACAGCTTGTCGTCGCGCGTCTTCAGCAGCCAGTTGTCGAGACCGCCGACATGCTCGACCGAGCGCAGGCCGTGCGTCGAAACGCGCAGCTTCACACCCTTGCCCAGAGCATCGGAGATCAGCGTCACATTCTGCAGATTGGGCAGAAAGGTCCGCTTGGTCTTGTTATTGGCGTGAGAGACATTGTTTCCCACCTGCCGGCCCTTGCCGGTCAGCTCGCAAATGCGCGACATCGCTTCCAAATCCTGATTTCAGCTCGTTTTAGCGAGCCCGGAAAGAGCGCGCCGATACCCGCAATGGGACGCGGCGTCAACCGATTCACCGTTTACCGCGCAACCATCATGGTTGATAGAGTGTTATTACGCTGCCGATTCAACCACGGCAAATTACAAGGGAGACAGGACGATGCGTGCGATTCTCGCCCTGATTGGTATTGCAGCAATTGCCGTCGTCGTCCTCATGGCGCTCGGCATGCTGAAAATACAGCAGGAAGAAGGGGCTTCGCTGCCCTCCGTCAGTTTCAATGTGGAAGGCGGCAAGATGCCGTCGTTCAAGGCCGAAACCGGAACCATCGGTATCGGCACCACCAACAAGACCGTCGAATTGCCGACCGTCGAAATGCGCAACACCACGATCTCGCTGCCGACTGTCGAAGTGAAACAGGCGGGCGATCCTTCGCCGACCCCCACGCCCGCGCAGTGATTCGCGCCTTGCTCCGCCGATCGGCGGAGCAAGGTGACGTACGACCACTCCGGTATTAAAGGCGTCGGGCGATGTTTCCCTTGCCCGAACCGATGCGCGCGGCGCTTGCCGCAGCGCACGCCGCCGCCGCCGATGGCGAAGTGCCGGTCGGCGCGGTGGTGACGTGCGGCGGACGAATCGTCGCGAGCGCGGCCAATGCGCCGCGCGGGCTGAACGACCCCACTGCCCATGCCGAAATACGCGTGATTCGCGAAGCTGCCCGGACGCTGGGGCGCGACCGGCTGGAAGATTGCGATCTGTGGGTGACGCTCGAACCCTGTGCGATGTGCGCGGGCGCCATCGCACATGCGCGAATCGCGCGGCTCTATTATGGTGCGCCCGATGCCAAGGGCGGCGCGGTGGAACATGGGCCGCGCTTTTTCTCGCAACCCACCTGCCATCATCGTCCGGAAATCTATGGCGGTATCGGCGAAGGCGAAGCGGCGGCGCTGTTGCGCGATTTTTTCCGCGACCGGCGATAAAAAAGGCCGGCCTCTCGCGCGAGAGACCGGCCGGATGGTCCGAAAGGAGCCGGGGCGCCTTATTGCTGAATCGGGACCAGCTTGATTTCCACGCGGCGATTGGCGGCGCGGCCTTCCTCGGTCTCGTTCGATGCGACCGGCTGGGTTTCACCGAAGCCGCGCGTTGCGATTCGCGCCGAATTGACGCCGTGTGCGCTCAGATAATCCGCGACCGAGCTGGCGCGGCGTTCGGAAAGCGCCTGATTATAGGCTTCGCTGCCCACCGAATCGGTGTGCCCGTACACGTCGACGAAGGTGTTTTCGTAATTGGCGAGCACGTCCGACACCTGATCGAGTGTCGAGCGGAACTGCGGCTGGATGGTCGAGCTGTCGGTGGAGAAGGTCACGTTCGACGGCATCGACAGGATCAGGTCGTCGCCTTCGCGAACGACGCTGACATCGGTGCCTGCCGTGCGCTGGCGCAATTCGCGCTCCTGCCGGTCCATATAGCTGCCGACCGCCGCACCGGCGATGCCGCCAATGCCTGCGCCGATCAGGCTTTCGGTGCGGCTGTTGCGACCGCCGATGATGTCACCGAGCAGATAGCCGCCCAGCGCGCCGCCGATGCCGCCGATTGCGGTGCTGGAAATCCGCCGCTGGCCGGTAACCGGATCGGTAACGCACGCCGCGGTCAGCGTCATCGCACCCAGCGCAGCCGCGCCCAGAATCTTCGAACCCATTTTCATAGTCTTCCTCCTGTCGGCCATTTGGCCGTTGATCGTCATTCTCGAGGCGCAAAACCCGCCACCGGCACGACTTGTTCCGCCTCCGATTTGAACGAAAGATGACCAGCCAGTTGTGAAGCGCGTGAAAGTGCGGTTATGGAGAGACACTCCCGATGGACCCGCTTCCTCCCTTTCCCTGGCTCGACGTCGCGATCATTCTCGCGCTGATCGGTTTGAACGGCGTGTTCGCCATGTCCGAACTCGCGATCGTGTCCGCGCGCAAGGCGCGGCTGGAAGCCTTGGCGCGCGCGGGAAAGACCAGCGCCACCACGGCGATCCGACTTGCCGAGGACCCTGGCAAGTTCCTTTCGACGGTCCAGATCGGCATCACCCTGATCGGCATCGTCGCGGGCGCCTATTCCGGCGCCAGCCTGGGCGGACCGGTGGGTGCGCGACTCGAAACGCTGGGCATCGATTCGGCAACGGCGGCGACATTGGGCTTCGCGCTGGTGATCGGACTGACCACCTATGGTTCGCTGGTGATCGGCGAGCTGGTGCCCAAGCAATTTGCGTTGCGATCGCCCGAACCGATCGCAATTCTGATGGCGATTCCGATGCTGTGGCTGTCGCGAATCACGGCGCCGCTCGTCTGGCTGCTCGATTCGACCACCGGCCTTGTCTTCCGCCTGTTGCGGATGAACCGCGAATCGGAAAACCGCGTCACGGCGGAGGAACTGCACCTGCTGGTCGCCGAAGCCACGCGGTCCGGCGTGATCGAGGAGCATGAGCGCTCGTTCATTTCGGGAGTCGTGCGGCTTGCCGATCGTCCGGTGCGCGAAGTGATGACTCCGCGAACCGATGTCGAATGGCTCGATGTCGATCTGGACGATGCGGGGGTTCGCGCGGCGCTGATCGATACGCCGCATACGCGCCTGCCCGTGGCCGAAGGATCGGTCGACAGCGTCATCGGCGTCGTTCAGGCGCGCGATCTGGTCGCGGCGCTCAGCCGGGGCGAACCGCTCAACCTGCGCAAGCTGATGCGCGACGCCCCCGTATTGCCGGATCAGATCGATGCGATGGATGCGCTCGACATGCTGCGCGCCGCCGAAGTGCCGATGGGGCTGGTCCATGACGAATATGGCCATTTCGAAGGCATCGTCTCGCCGGCCAATCTGCTTGCGGCGATCGCGGGCGAATTTCTCTCCGACGTCGATCCCGATGACGACCCCGATATCGTCGAGCGCGAGGACGGATCGTTGCTGGTGTCGGGGCAGATGTCGGCGGACGGTCTTGCCGACAAGCTGGAGATCGAACTGCCCGAGGATCGCGATTATGCGACGGTCGCGGGGCTCGCGCTCGCGCATCTCAAGCACCTTCCCGAGGAAGGCGAGCATTTCCACGAACAGGGCTGGCGCTTCGAAATCGTCGATATGGACGAACGCAAGATCGACAAGCTGCTGGTCAGCAAGGAAGCGGGCGGGGATTAGGTCGGGGATTCGGCCGCTTATCGGCGCCTGCCGCGCGCTTTTTTAATCTCCGCTTGCGCTGAACCTATCGAAGGGCCGTTCCTTCTTGTCCCGACGAGCGGAATGAAGAAGGACAGCGCTTCGACAAGCTCAGCGCGAACGGTGCATGATTGGCCAAATCAGCGCGTCGGAACCGGCGTCTCGCCCGAATAATCGTAAAAGCCGCGCCCGGTCTTGCGGCCATACCAGCCCGCTTCGACATATTTGATGAGCAGCGGGGCGGGGCGGTATTTGGGATCGCCGGTGCCTTCATGCAGCACCTTGCAGATTTCGAGGCAGGTATCGAGCCCGATGAAATCGGCGAGCGTCAGCGGGCCCATCGGGTGATTGAGGCCCAGCTTCACGGCGGTATCGATATCGGGAATCGTCGCCACGCCTTCGCCCAGTGCGAAACAGGCTTCGTTGAGCATCGGCATCAGCACGCGATTGACGATGAACCCCGGCGCGTCATTGGCGTGGACGATTTCCTTCCCCAGCGACTTGCCGAAGCCTTCCACTGCCGCAACGGTCGCGTCGGACGTCGCAAGGCCGCGGATCAGTTCGATCAGCCCCATCACCGGCACCGGATTGAAGAAATGGACGCCCATGAAGCGCGCCGGATCGGGCGCCGCCTGTGCCAGCCGCGTGATCGGAATCGACGAAGTGTTGCTGGCAAGAATCGCAGTATCGCTCAGCACCTTGCCGACATTCTCGAAAATCCTGCGCTTGATTTCCTCGCGCTCGGTCGCCGCTTCGATCACCAGATCGCACGAGCCCATTTCCGAAACATCGCCGATACAGGTCAGGTTGGCGAGCGCGGCGTCGCGGTCCGCTGCAGTGATCTTTTCCTTTTCGACCGCGCGGGCAAGCTGTTTGGCGATCCCGGCCTTGCCCTTTTCGGCATGTTCGAGGTCGAGGTCGGAAAGCAGCACATTATAGCCCGCCTGCGCCGAAACCTGCGCAATTCCCGCGCCCATCTGTCCTGCACCGATCACGCCGATGGTCTTCATTCTTGCCTCCTCAATCACTGGCCGCGCTCTATCGGTTGCAAGGCCGCGGGGGCAAGCACAACCGCGAAACCCGAATGGGAAAGCGGACTCGCGCGCCTTAGGGCGCGGGCCGAACCGGCTTCGCCTCGGCCAGGATCAGCGCGAACCAGTCCCTGGCGTCGGTCCATTCGGCAATCGGCGTCCAGTTGCCCGACCGCAGCAGCAGGCGCGCATCGCGGGGCCCGTATTTATGGCTGTTCTCGGTATGGATCGTCTCGCCCGCTTTCATGGCGAAATGTTGGCCGCAAACCGTGAAATCCACGTCCTCCAGCGCCTCGAGATGCATTTCGACGCGCGCGAGATTGTCGTTCCACACCGCCTTGTGGCGAAACGCGTCGACCGGAATGTCGCCATCGAGTTCGCGATTGATCCGGCGAAGCAGGTTGAGGTTGAATTCGGCGGTCACGCCGCCCGCATCGTCATAGGCCGGGATCAGGATGCTCGGGTCCTTCACCCGGTCCATGCCGATCAGCAGCAGCGATCCTTCGCCAAGCGAAGTCCGCATCGCGCGGAGCAGATCGACTCCCGCGGTGGCGGTCATGTTGCCGATCGTCGATCCGGGAAAGAAACCCAGCTTGGGCACATCGCGCACGCTTTCAGGCAGCGCGATGGGCTTTAGGAAATCGCCCTCGACCGGATGGATCGGCAGCGCGGGAAAAGTGTCGCGCAGCGCATCCGCCGAAGCGCGCAGGAAATCGCCCGAAATATCGATCGGGACATAGGCGGAGGGATCGCTTGCTTCGAGCAGGATCGGCGTCTTGGCCGAACTGCCCGACCCGAATTCCACCACCGCCCGGCCCTTGCCGGCGATTTCCGCCACTTTGGGACAGGTTTCCCGGAGCAATGCGGTTTCGGTGCGCGTCGGATAATATTCGGGAACATCGGTAATATCCTCGAACAGTTCCGACCCGCGATGGTCATAGAGCCAGCGCGCCTGAATCGCCTTGGGTTCGAGCGACAGTCCGGCAAGGACATCGGCGCGGAATGCAGGATCGACCGGCGTGCTGTCGTTTCCGGATTGCTCGGCGGTGTCCGCTTCGGGTTTCAGCATGTCAGAGATCCTTTGCCAGACGCACGCCGGTGAATTGCCAGCGCTGATGCGGATAGAAGAAATTGCGATAGCTGGAGCGCACATGGCCGCGCGGCGTGGCGCAGCTGCCGCCCTTGAGCACGAACTGCCCGCTCATGAACTTGCCGTTATATTCGCCGACTGCGCCTTCGGCGGCGCGAAAGCCGGGATAGGGGCGATAGGCGCTGCCGGTCCATTCCCACACATCGCCGAAAAAGGCCGGGCCGCCGATCGCGGGGCGCGGTTCGACCGGGCCTGCGGCATCGAGCTGATTGCCGCTATCGCTGGCATGTTCGGAGGCTGCGGCTTCCCATTCGGCTTCGCTGGGCAGGCGCACCCCCGCCCAGCTGGCATAGGCATCGGCTTCGTAGAAGCTGACATGCGTGACCGGAGCAGCCGGATCGATCGCGCGACGTCCGTCGAGCCCGAATCGGGTCCAGGCCTCGCCCTCGCGTTCCCAGTACAGCGGCGCTTCGATGCCTTCGCCCTGCACCCATGCCCAGCCGTCCGACAGCCAGTGGCGCGGATCGGCATAGCCGCCATCGGCGATGAAGGCGGCCCATTCGCCGTTGGTCACCGTCCGGTCGGCAATGGCATGGGGATGGAGCAATTCGCGATGGCGCGGCCCTTCGCAATCAAAGGCGAAGCCATCGCCGTCATGTCCGATCTCGACCAGCCCGTCGGCACCTTCGATCCAGCCGATCGGTCCGGGCATGCGCACCGGCACCTTGCGCTCGCCGGGCCAGAGCGCGGGCTGAAGCGGATTGCACGAAAGCCCGTGGAGGATATCGGTCAGCAGCAATTCCTGATGCTGCTGCTCATGATGGCAACCGAGCGTCACCAGCGCCCGCGCCGCCTCTGGCAGGTCGGGCAGGGCAGCGGTCAGCGCGGCGTCCACTGCCGCGCGATAGGCCAGCACTTCGTCAAGGCTCGGCCGCGTCAGCATGCCGCGCCGGGGACGCGCGTGGCGCTGGCCCTCGGCCTCGTAATAGCTGTTGAACAGAAACGGAAAGCGATCGTCGTGCAGCCGATAGCCGGGGACATGATCGCGCAGGACGAAGGTTTCGAAGAACCAGGTGACATGTGCCAGATGCCATTTGGCCGGGGAGGCGTCAGGCATCGACTGCAGCGTTGCATCGGCATCGCTCAGCGGCTGCGCAAGTGCCCGGGTGAGCGCGCGAACCTGCCGGAACTGTTCTTCCTGTGCCTGTGGGGCCGTTTGTCTTGCCGTGCTTGCTCGCATCGCGCCTCTCCTTTCGCGGTGGCGAGGGCTATCCGTCCCCCGGTTGCTCCTATGGGTCGGTCTGCTCCGATTTTGCCCGCGTCACGCCGGGACGCCACAATATGTCGCCATCGGCCGATGCGTTAGTAACGCGCGCGAGGACAAAAAGATGATCCGACAGGCGATTTAAATATTGCAGCGCCAACGGGTTGAGCAAAACCTCGCTCGCCGCGGCCACTGCCGATCGTTCGGCGCGACGCACCACGGCGCGGGCCTGATGCAGCGCGGCTGCGGCCGGACTGCCGCCGGGCAATATGAAGCTGGTCAGGGGTTCGATGACGCTATTCATCGAATCGATTTCCTGTTCCAGCCGCTCCACCTGATCGGCGGTGATGCGCAGCGCCATGTCCGAAGGCGCGAAATCCTCGCCCGGAGTCGCCAGATCGGCGCCCAGGTCGAACATCTCGTTCTGGATACGCCGCAGCGTGGCCGTGCTGGGCCGGTCGCGGATCAGCGTGACCGCGATGCCGATCGCGCAATTGGCTTCGTCGACATCGCCGATCGCCGCCATGCGCGGATCCGCCTTGGACAGGCGCGATCCATCGACGAGCCCCGTCGTGCCGTTATCCCCGGTGCGGGTGTAAATCCGGTTGAGCCGGACCAGCGGATCAGCTCCCGCTGCTGGCGAGCATCAGGATGAGCGCGACGATCACCAGGGCGATGCCCTGAAACAGAATCCGCGCCTGCATCATCTTGTTGGCGCGCAGCCCGGGCGTGCTCGGTCCCGTGCCGTTCAGATCCGCCTCGGTCGTCTTGAGGAAGATGATGATGCCGCGCACGAGCGCGACCACAGTGGCGATCATCGCCGCGATCAGCAGCAGGGCGAGAAACAGGTTCATGGCATCAATTTAGTGCTTTGCGACGCCGATGCCAACCGGCAGCGTTCCTGCACGCAGCGCAGCGGCAACCGCCAGCCCGTCCGCCCCCGATTCGCGCATTTCGGCAAGCGTCGGCGCGCCGTGTCGCTTGGCGAGCCGTTCGCCCTTTTCATCGGTCAGCAACCGGTGGTGGCGATAGACCGGAGTCGGCAGGTCGAGCAGCGCCTGAAGCAGGCGATGGACATGCGTCGCTTCGAACAGATCCCGGCCGCGAATGACATGGCTGATGCCCTGATCGGCATCGTCGACAGTGACGGCCAGGTGATAGCTGGCGGGCGCATCCTTCCGCGCGAGCACGACATCGCCATGCGCCATCGGGTCGGCGGCGACATCCCCCGCGATTTCGTCGTGCCACCATAATTCCTCCCCGGCACGGGGAGGGGGACCAGCCCCAGGCTGGTGGACGGGGGGCGCCGCACACGCGGCGCTGCCGGGTAGCCGCCCTCCACCACTGGCTTTGGCAGCGTTCCCCCTCCCGATACCGGGGAGGATCTCCACCGCCTTCGCCATGTCGATCCGCCAGCAATGCGGCTGCGACAGATCGGGCGCGTCCAGCCCGCGACAGGTGCCGGGATAGAGGATGCCGCTGGGGCCATGCGGTGCGCTGGCGCTCGCCGCGATATCGGCGCGTGTGCAGAAACAGGGATAGAGCAGTCCCATCGCGCGCAATCGGTCGAGCGCGGCTTGATAATGCCCCAGCCGCTGCGACTGGAAAACGACTTCGCCATCCCAGGCAAGCCCCAGCCAGCGCAGATCGTCGAGGATGGTCGCGACATGTTCGGGGCGGCTGCGCGTTCCGTCGATATCCTCGATCCGCAACAGGAACTGCCCGCCATGGTCCCGCGCAAAGTCGTGCGCCTGCACCGCCGACCATGCATGGCCCAGATGCAGGCGCCCGGTGGGGCTGGGGGCGAAGCGTGTGACTATCGACATCAACGCTGCTCTTGACCGCGAGTCGCGCCCTGTGCTGTCATCATGGCGTCATCTCGATTGTCGAAAGGCGTTGCGAGTGAAACAGGGCGAGGGGAACGCATGTATCATCCCGATCTGATCCGGCATCCGGACGGATGCCCGGCTCTTGTTCTCAACGCCGATTATACGCCGCTCAGCTATTATCCGCTCAGTGTGTGGCCCTGGCAGACGGCGATCAAGGCAGTGTTTCTCGAACGCGTCGATATCGTCGATTATTATGACCGGGAAGTGCGAAGTCCCAGCGCGAGGCTGAAGCTGCCTTCGGTCATCGCGCTCAAACAATATGTGAAACCTTCCCAATTTCCCGCCTTCACACGCTTCAATCTCTTCCTTCGCGACAAGTTCAGCTGCCAATATTGCGGCTCGCAGCGCGACCTGACCTTCGACCATGTCATTCCTCGCGCCCAGGGTGGTCGCACCACCTGGGAAAATGTCGCAACGGCATGCGCGCCGTGCAACCTGCGCAAGGGCGGGCGCACTCCCAAACAGGCGAACATGGCGCTGCACATCGCGCCGATTCGCCCGACCAACTGGCAGCTTCAGGAACATGGCCGCCGCTTCCCGCCGCATTATCTGCACGATAGCTGGCGCGACTGGCTTTACTGGGATGTCGAACTGGAGGCCTAGCGCGATTGCCAGCGGCTTTCCGCCTGCTAGATTCGCTGCAAATTTTCGGGGAGTCGGGCAGTGAGCGGATTTTCGGTAACGCGGCGGCAGGCGCTGGCGCTTTCGACGGGCGGTCTTGCCACGCTGGCGACTCCGGCCTGGGCGCGGCACGCGCTGCTCGACGACGGGCTCGAAGCCCGGGCCGATGCAGTGGTCACTGCGTTCATGGAAAAATTCGACACGCCCGGCATCGGCGTTGCCGTCGTCCGGCCCGGCATGGCGCCGTTCCTGAAAGGCTATGGCGTGCGCACCATGGGGCAGGCGGCGCCGGTCGACGTGCACACGCGATTCGGCATCGCGTCGAACAGCAAGGCGTTCACTGCCGCCGCGCTGGCGATGCTGGTCGATGCGGGCAAGCTGGGCTGGGAAGACCCGGTTACGCAGCATATCCCCGAATTCCGCATGTACGACCCCGCGGTGACGGCGATGATGACGGTGCGCGACCTGCTGGTCCATCGCAGCGGGCTGCCGCTCGGGGCGGGCGACCTGATGTTCTTTCCGGCGTCGAGCCATGTGCCCGAAGATGCGCTGACCGCGCTGCCCTATCTCAAGCCCGCGCGCGGTTTCCGTGCCGGTTATGATTACGACAATATCCTCTACATCGTCGCCGGGCTGCTGGTCGCGCGCGTTTCGGGGCAAAGCTGGGAGGATTTCATCAGCACGCGGCTGCTGCGCCCGCTCGGCATGGCCGATGCGGTGCCGTCGCGCGATTTGCTCGATACCCCCAATGTCGCCGGGCGCCATGCGCGGCTGGGCCCGCCCGTGCGCGGCATGGGCGCGATGGAAATCGTCCAGCCCGACGAAAGCACGATGATGAATGCGGCCGGCGGCATTCAGGCGAGCGTTTCGGACATTGCCCATTGGCTGTCGGCGCAAATGGCGTTCGGCGCGCTGCCCGATGGCGAGCGGCTGTGGAGCCGCGAACAGGCAAGGGAAATGTGGACGCCGCAGACGATCATCGGCGCATCGAACGGCCCGACGCCCGATTATCCGATCCGGCCGGTCACCACGACCTATGCGCTCGGCTGGTTCTGTCAGGATTATCGCGGCGAGCGGCTGATCCAGCATTCGGGCGGATTGTCGGGCCAAGTGACGCAGACCGCGATGCTGCCCGCGCGCGGCATCGGCGTCGCGGTCTTCTCCAACACCGAAGACGGCGTGTCCGCGGGCATTCGCAACGCCCTGCTCGATCATCTGATCGACGCACCCGCTTTCGACTGGGTGAACTGGCTCGACACGCGCGTCACCGCGTCGCAGCAACAGGCGCTTGCCGCGATTTCGGGCGGCATCGACACCGCGCCCGATGGCGGCCCCAGCCTGCCGCTGTCGGCCTATGCCGGTCGCTATCGCGATCCCTGGTATGGCGACATCCTGGTGTCGCAGCATCAGGGCGGGCTGTTCATCGATTTCACGCCGACCCCTGCGTTCAAAAGCGCGCTGACCCCCTGGGGGCCGGACGCGTTCCGCACCAATTTTGCCAAGGATGCCGGCGAGGATGCGATCGTCACCTTCACGGTGGCCGATGGTCGGGTGACCGGAGTGACGATGAAGCCGCTCTCGCCGCTCGCCGATTTCAGCTATGATTATCAGCATCTCGATTTCACACCGGTGCGGTGAGGATCGCTGTATTATTGAATTAATACACAAGGTGATTTACCATCCGTCGCTTCGGGACTCGGGAAGAATCGGATGAAGCCAGGCACCATCGTCACATTTCGTTCGACCCCCGGCCGTTCGCCCCGCGCCATGGTTGAATCGCGCGCGTGAGCGACAAGGAACCTTTCGACTGGACGCATTTCGGCCCGCGCGAGAGTGACGAGCCGCTCGAACTGCGCGGAGGTATGCCGCCGCCGCGCAGCCTGAGCGCCGCGCGCGTGCCGTTGCGTACGCCCGTGCCCTCTGCGCCGTCGGGGCCGGTGCCGCCGCCCAACGATCCGGACGATGAACCGGATTTCGGGCCGGGCGGCTACACCACCAATTTGCCGGTCGCCTATCGCCCCAGTCCCTGGCGCTGGGCAGTGCGCGGGCTTGCCGCGCTGCTGTTGCTGGTGATCCTGGCGATTGCCTGGCTGACCGTCACGGCGCCGCTTTCCAAGTCGCTGCGACCGCCTGCGCCGCCTTCGATCACGTTGCTCGCTTCGGATGGCACGCCGATCGCGCGGCGCGGCGCCAATATCGGCGATCCGGTCGATGCCACCCAGCTTCCCGATTATGTGCGCGAGGCATTCGTCGCGATCGAGGACCGGCGCTTCTATTCGCACTGGGGCGTCGATCCGCGCGGCGTGCTGCGCGCGGCGGTGCATAACGCCACGACCGAAGGCGATACCCAGGGCGGCAGCACGATCACCCAGCAGCTGGCCAAGAACGCGTTTCTCGATTCGAGCCGCAATATGGGCCGCAAGTTTCAGGAGGCGCTGATCGCCTTCTGGCTGGAAGGCTGGCTGACCAAGGACGAAATCCTCTCGCGCTATCTCTCCTATGTCTATTTCGGCGACAATGCCTATGGCCTGTCCGCCGCCGCGCGGCATTATTTCAGCACCACGCCCGACAAGCTCACTTTGTCGCAGGCGACGATGCTCGCGGGGCTGGTTCAGGCGCCGTCGCGGCTGGCGCCGACCGGCAATCTGGCGGGTGCACGCGAACGGCAGCAGCTGGTGATCGCCGCGATGGTCGATGCCGGCTTCCTGACCGAGGAAGAGGGCGAGGACGTAAAGCCGGCGGTGCTCAAGACCGACCATGTCCGCGAGCTGCCGATCGGCACCTATTTCGCCGACTGGGTGTTGCCGCAGGCGCGCGACCGTGCGGGCGAAATCGCGACCGAACAGACCGTGCGCACCACGCTCGACATGCGGATGCAGCGCGCGGCAGAGGCCGCCGTCCGGCGCGCTTCGCTGGGCGGCGCGCAAGTCGCGCTGGTGGCGATGCACCCCGATGGCAGCGTCGTCGCGATGGTCGGCGGGCGCAAATATTCCGAAAGCCAGTTCAACCGCGTAACCCAGGCGCGGCGCCAGCCGGGATCGACGTTCAAGCTGTTCGTCTATCTCGCCGCGCTGCGATCGGGGATGACGCCCGATTCGACCGTCGCCGACGAACCGGTGACGATCGGCGACTGGTCGCCGTCGAACAGCGACGGGCGCTATCTGGGCGATATCAGCCTGCGTCAGGCGTTTGCGCGGTCGAGCAATGTCGCGGCGGCGCGGCTGACGCAAAAGGTCGGCCCGCGCGCGGTCATCCGGGCGGCGCGCGATCTGGGCATTTCGACCGACATCCCCAACGAAGCCTCGATCGCGCTGGGCACTGCCAATGTCTCGCTGCTCGAGCTTACCGCTGCCTATGCCGCGATATCCTCGGGTGAGGCGCCGGTGCGGCCGCGCGGCCTTCCCGAGGAAGAGGATAATGACGTCTGGCTTGCGCAGGACCGCACCCGGGCGCTCGGCCGGCGTGAGCTGGAAGGCATGCGGACGCTGCTCGCTTCGGTCGTAACCGAAGGCACCGGCCGCCGCGCGGCACTGTCGATCGACGCGTATGGCAAGACCGGCACGACGCAGGACAATCGCGACGTCTGGTTTATCGGCTATGCCGGCGATCTGGTCGTCGGCGTGTGGGTGGGCAATGACGACAACAGCCCCAGCAATCGCCTGCGCAGTTCGCTGCCCGCCGGGATCTGGCACGACTTCATGGTGTCGGCGCTGCGCGTCGCGCCGCGTCCGGCGCCGCGCGAACCGGTGATCGAAGAAGCCGTGTCGGACGATGGCGATATGCTGGAAAACGGCATTGCGTTCGACGTTCCCGAAATCGGACTGGAGGGCGAAATCTCCGGTCGCGGCCTGAATATCCGGATCGGTCCGAACGACGAGCTGATCCCGCTGCCACCGCCCGCGCCGCCGGGCAGGAACGCGCCGGAAACCGATGGCGAAGCACGCGACCGGGCACGCGATCGCCCCGAAGTGCAGCAGCGCGGGCCCGAACGGGGGCAATAGCCGAACCGCTGGCCGCAGCGCAGCGCGGTCGCGATTGACGCACGTCGCATGGCACGCCAAGGCGCCAGTCATGCGTTTCTTTTCCGACAATGCCGCCCCGGTCTGCCCCCAGGTCATCGAAGCGATTTCGAGCGCCAATGTGCTCGACACCGCCTATGATGGCGACGAATGGAGCCAGTCGCTCGATGCGCGCTTTTCCGAAGTCTTCGAAACGCGAGTCCATGCGCTGTGGGTGCCGACCGGCACGGCGGCGAACGCGCTGGCGCTTGCCGCGCTCTGTCCGCCCTATGGCGGCGTGATCTGCCACCGCGACGCGCATATCCAGAATGACGAATGCGGCGCGCCCGAATTCTACACCCACGGCGCCAAGCTGATGCTGGTCGACGGGCCGCAGGCCAAGCTGACACCCGATGCCATCTCTACTCTGCTCGGCACGATCCGTGACGACGTGCATCAGGTGCAACCGCACGCGATTTCGATCACCAACGCCACCGAATATGGCTGTGTCTATACGCCCGACGAAGTGGGCGCGATCGGCGCGGTGGCGCGCAAGCATGAACTCGGCCTGCATATGGACGGCGCGCGCTTTGCCAATGCGCTGGCGCATCTGGGTTGCGCGCCGTCGGAACTGACCTGGCGCGCGGGGGTCGACATGCTGAGCTTCGGTTTTGTCAAGAATGGCGGGATGTCGGCCGAGGCGCTGATCTGTTTCGGCAGCGATCTGACGACGGCGACGCTGTATCGCCGCAAGCGCGCCGGCCTGCTCCTGTCCAAGGGCCGCTATCTGGCGGCACAGCTGCATGCGATGCTCGAAGACGATCTGTGGCTCGCCAATGCCGCCGCGGCCAACGCCGCCGCGCGCGTGATCGCCGATGCCGCGGACGATCGGCTCGTCTATCCGGTCGAAGCGAATGAAATATTCATCCGCCTTTCGAAGGAGGAAGCGGGGCAGCTGCGCAAGCTCGGTTTCGATTTCTATGACTGGGGCGAAGGCGAAGCGCGGCTGGTGACCAGCTGGAATCATGGCGAGGCCGATGTCCGCCCGCTTGCCGACGCGATTGCGGCACTTCCATGAGCGATGCGCCGCCACCGCAATCGACGCGGATGGCGATCCTGATACCGTTTTTCATCGTGACCTTCATCTGGGGGTCGACCTGGCTGGTCATCGTCGATCAGATTGCCGTGGTGCCGCCCAGCTGGTCGGTCGCCTATCGTTTTCTGGTCGCCGGGGTGGCGATGCTGGTCGTCGCGGCGCTGCGGGGCAATTCGCTCCGGCTCGATGCGCGCGGCATCGCCTTTGCCGCGATGTTCGGCATTCCGCAGTTCGCGCTCAATTTCAACTTCGTCTACCGCGCCGAACAACATGTCACATCGGGGCTGGTCGCGGTGGTATTCGCGCTGCTGCTGGTTCCCAATGCGCTGTTCGCGCGCATCTTTCTGGGCCAGAAGCTGGGGCGGCAATTGCTGCTCGGGTCGTGCGTGGCGATGATCGGCGTGGCGATGCTGTTCCTGCATGAGGCGCGCCGCGATCCGGCGGCCAGCGGTGAAGTGCTGATCGGCGTCGGGCTGACGCTTCTCGGCATCCTGTCGGCCTCGATCGCCAATGTGCTGCAGGCGACCAAGACCGCAAAAGCCTATCCGCTGCCCACGCTGCTCGCCTGGGCGATGCTGATGGGTGCGGCGGTGGATGCGGCTTTTGCCTTTGCGATTGCCGGGCCGCCGACCGTCGAATGGCGGGTCGGTTATTTCCTCGGCATCGCCTATCTTGGCATTGCTGCCTCGGCGATTGCCTTCTCGCTCTATTTTCGACTGATTCAGGTCATCGGCCCGGCCAAGGCTGCCTATTCCAGCGTCCTTATTCCGGTGATCGCGATGCTGCTGTCGACCTTGTTCGAAGGATATCGCTGGTCGTTGCTGGCGGCGTCGGGGGCGGTGCTGGTGATTGCCGGACTGATCCTCGCGCTCAGGGCACGCAGGCCCAACCGGTAATCGTAAAAGCGCGGGCGCCAGCCGAGCAGGCGCTTGGCGCGGCCGTTGGCGACGCGGCGGTTTTCCGAATAAAAGCCGCGCGCCGCCGGCGAGATGGCGGCGTCGTCGAGCGGGACGAGCGGTGGAACCGGCACGCGCAGCAAGGCGCAGCCATAGGCAATGACATCGGCCTGCGGCGCGGGCATATCGTCGGACAGATTATAGGCGCCCGGCGGGCCGTCGAGCGCGCGCACGACCCCTTCGGCCAGATCGTCGACATGGATGCGGCTGAACACCTGATCGCCCGCGTCGACGCGCGTCGCGCTGCCGCTCGCGATCTTGTCGAGCACCGAACGGCCAGGTCCGTAAATGCCGGGCAGGCGAAAGACATGCGCGCGGGGCAGGGCAAGCCAGTCGGCATCCGCCCGGGCCCGCGCGACGCGACGGCCGCCGCCGGTGGGCGCGCTTTCATCGACCCAGGCGCCGCGCGTGTCGCCATAGACTCCGGTCGAGGAAAGATAGCCGATCCACGCGCCCGAAGCGGCGATCGCGCCGCCATAGTCGGCAAGCACCGGATCTGCGTCGTCGGCGGGCGGGACCGAGGAAAGGATATGCGTCGCCTGTTCGATTTCGAAGGCGACGCGGTCGCGATCGGCAAAGGCGATGCTGCCGTCGCGACCGTCGCGTGTCGTTCCCGCGATGCGCCAGCCCCGGGGAGCGAGCCGCGCCGCGACATGCGCGGCGCTATAGCCCATCCCGAAAATCAGCAGGCGCATCGCGGGACGATCTTAGTTTGCCGCGTCCGTTTCCGGCTCGCGGTCGGCGCCATAGCCATTGTAGCGAACGCCATATTCGTCGCCCGGATTCCAGGCGGGACGGTCATCGGCATTCGCGACATTGCGGACGAAGGTATAGGAAAGCAGCGCGAACTTGCCCGCCGATTCCCAGTTGATCAGGCCGATCTCGTCCGACGGCTTGTGATAATCATTCTTCAGGAAATGCTGGATCGCATCGGTGCCCGTGCCGTCCGGCGCGGGGCCCGAATCGATCGAGATCGCCGGAATGCCTGCGGTCACGAAGCTGTAGTGATCCGAACGGACGAAGAAATTCTCTTCGGGGAACGGATCGGGGATGACGCCCAGCCCGACTTCGTCGGCGGCGACATGGACCGCCGGCCCGAGTGTGCTGTGCTCTTCGCCCAGCGCGACGATATGGGTCAGCGGGAAGGTGAGGATCGGCATGTCGAAATTCAGGTCGCCGACCAGCATTTCACCATCGCCCACCGGCCAGTGACTCGCCATGTAGCGCGAACCGAGCAGGCCCTTTTCCTCTGCCGTCAGTGCGACGAACAGGATCGAGCGGCGCGGCGCCTCGCCGGCGTCCTTGAACCGCTTGGCCATCGACAGCACGGTGGCAACGCCGATCGCATTGTCCATCGCGCCGTTATAGATGGTGTCGCCTTCGGCATTGGGACGACCGACGCCGACATGGTCGAGATGCGCGGACACCACCAGATACTGGTTGGCGAGTTCGGGATCGCTGCCGGTCAGCTTGCCGATCACATTCTTGCTGGTGAAACGCTTCATATCGGTCGTGACATGCGCGGTCATCGTCGTGCCCAGCGCGCCGTGCGGAATCGGCTTGGCATCGTTTTCCGCGGCCAGCACGTCGGCAAAGTCGATGTCCGACCCGGCAAAGACCTTGGCTGCGGCTTCCTGGCTCAGCATCGCGATCGGTTCGACCATGTCGCTTTCGTCGCCCAGATCGAGCGTGGTGCGGCCGCCGCTCAGATATTGGGCAATCGTGGCGAAGGGAATGCGCGCGCGCAGCTGCGCCGATTCGATCAGCACAACGCCGGCGGCGCCGTGATCCATCGCGCCCTTCACCTTGTCGGCAAGCCCGCCCCAGCGATTGGCGACTTCTTCGGGCGCATTCTTGGGCACGCCGAACAGCATCGCGACGATCTTGCCGTCGACATCGAGGCCTTCATAATCGTCGATACCTGCTTCGGGATCGTCGATGCCGAAGCCGACGAACACGACCTTTGCCGAAACCGAGCGATCTTCCTGCGTGGCCGAAGGAATGCCGAGCACTTCGGTGCCCGCCGTCAGTTCGGTCGGCGTCCCGCCGCGCGAAAAGCTGATGCTGACATCGCCGGGTTTGTACGTGACGAGCGGAACCGGCTGGAACCAGGTGCCGTCGACGCCGCCGGGCTGAAGCCCGATCGCCTCCATCTGCGACACGACATAATCGGCCGCCTTGTCGAAATCGGGCGTGCCGGCTTCGCGGCCGCGCAGTTCGTCCGACGCCAGATAGGCGACGTGATCGTGCAATATCTGTTCATCGGGCGTCAGCTGCGGCGCGGTCTGCGCCGTGGCTGCAAGCGGTGCTGTAATCAGCATCGCGGTAATCAGGGTACGTAACATTGGGATCCCCTCCCGTGTGGAAAAGACGTTGGGAGCGACGTGACGCCGCCCACGCGAAACTCAATCGGCCATCGGCCCTTCATACAGCGTGCCGAAATAATCGCCCTTGTTCCAGACCGGCGTCTGGTCGGCATCGGCGATTTCGCGTGCGATCTGGTAATTGACGTTGATGAAACGGACACCCGCTTCCCAATCGATCGCGGGCGACTGGCCCACTTCGTCCGACGGCTTGTGATAATGGTCGGCGAAGAAGCCGTTGGTGCCCGCTTCGCCATTGCCGGCATAGCCGGGCCAGACGAAGACCGACGGGATGCCCTGCTGAACGAAGCGATAATGGTCCGACCGGACGAACAGGCTCTGTTCGGGCATCGGATCGGGCGAATAGCCGACACCGGCATCTTCCGCTGCCTTGCGTACGATCGGGCCGAGCGTCGAGCGATCCGCGCCAAAGGCAATGATGTCTTCGAACGCATAGGTCAGGATCGGCATGTCGAGATTGACGTCGGCGACCAGCCGGTGACCGGGCAGCGTCGGATTGTTGGCGAAATAGTCCGAACCGACCAGCCCCTTTTCCTCTGCCGTGACGGCAAGGAACAGGACCGACCGGCGCGGCGGCTTGCCCGATTCCTGAAAGCGCTTGGCTTCTTCGATCAGCGACGCGATGCCGACGGCATTGTCCATCGCTCCGTTGTAGATCGTGTCGCCCGAAGCATCGGCACGACCGACGCCGACATGGTCGAGATGCGCGGTCAGCACGACGACTTCGCTCGCCAGGTCGGGGTCGCTGCCCGGGATCAGGCCGCCGACATTATAGCTGACGAAATCCTCGCGCTCGGTGTTCACGATCGCATGGAGCGACGTGGCGAGCGGGAATGGCTTGAATTTGGTCGATGTGTCGCCGGCCTTGGCGGCGATGTCTTCCCAGCTTGTCGGGGCCCCTGCGAACAGCTTGGCGGCGCTTTCGCGGCTGATCGTCGCGAGCATCGGCGCGGCGGCGGACGGCGAATGGCCATTGCCCTCGCCATCGACCCAGGTCGTGGCGGCGCGTTGCCAGTTGGCGGCCAGCGCCGAGAAGGGCCAGCTGCGGCCACCGGTCGGATTGTCGATCACGATCGCGCCGATCGCGCCGCGACGCGCCGCCATTTCGGCCTTGCTGCTTGCCCGGCCCAAAGTCGCGCGGATTTCGCTGTGCAGATCCTCGGGCACGCCGTTCAGGAACACGACGATCTTTCCGGTGACATCGACCCCGGCATAGTCGTCATGCCCTTCGCCCGGTGCATCGATGCCGAACCCGACAAAGACGAGCGGCGCGGACAGGTCGGTGGTGGCCTTTGCCGCATTGGCGCTCGGCACATAATCCTCGCCGAATAGCAGCGGCACCTGTGCGCCATCGGGGCCGGTCAGCGTGAAGCTGCCATGATCGGCGAGTTTGAACGTCGTCAGCGGCACGCGCTGCAGATAGCCGCCATTGTCGCCCGCCGGGCGCAGCCCCGCAGCATAGAATTGCGACGCGACATATTGGGCGGCGATGTCATATTCGTGGCTGCCCGCTTCGCGGCCCTGCATCGCATCGGTTGCCAGGAACATCACATGCGCCTTCATCGCCGCCTGATCCTGCGGCAGCGGGGCGGTGATGATTTCGTTCTTCGCCGCCGTGCCGGTCTGATCGGTGACGACCTGCGCGTGGGCGGGAATCGCCAGCGCGACAAGCGCGAGCGCCAGAGGGAATCGAAGCATGAAGTTCCTCGGTACAGCCTTCAGGATCGGACAGGCGTAGCATTCCGGTAAAACAGCGCAAGACCCGTCACGTGACGATTGCCGACAGATTTCGTTGGATAGCGCCCGGTCCGCCCTATATTCGCCCCCTATGGTTGATGCTCAGACTGCGGCCCAGACGCCCAAGACAATCCGGCGCGACGCGTATCGCGTGCCCGAATGGCAGGTTCCCGAAATCACGCTCGATTTCGATCTCGATCCGGCCGAAACGCGCGTTCGCGCCACGCTCAGCGTCGAACGGAACGGCGATCACGACGCGCCGCTGCGGCTCGACGGCGACGGGCTCTCGCCGCTTGCGGTGCGGGTCGATGGTGCCGATGCGCCGGGCTGGCATATGGACGGGTCCGACCTGGTCGTGCCGCTGTCGGGCGACGCGCATGTCGTTGAAACCGAAGTGCTGATCGCGCCCGAACGTAACACCACGCTGCAGGGGCTCTATGCCTCGGGCGGGATGCTCTGCACCCAGTGCGAGGCGGAGGGGTTCCGCCGGATCACCTTCTTCCCCGATCGCCCCGATGTGTTGTCGAAATACAAGGTGCGGCTGACTGCCGACAAGGCGCGTTTCCCGGTGTTGCTGTCGAACGGCGATCCAGTGGGTGAGGGCGATCTGGATGGCGGGCGGCACTGGGCCGAATGGCATGATCCCTTCCCCAAACCCTCCTATCTCTTCGCGCTCGTCGCCGGCGATCTGGTCGCCAATCGCGGCAGCTTCACGACCATGTCGGGGCGCGAGGTCCAGCTCGGCATCTGGGTGCGCGAACCTGACCTATCAAAGACCGATCACGCGCTCCATGCGCTCAAGCTGTCGATGGCATGGGACGAGAAAGTCTATGGCCGCGAATATGATCTCGACGTGTTCAACATCGTCGCGGTCGGCGATTTCAATTTCGGCGCGATGGAGAATAAGGGGCTGAACATCTTCAACAGCCGCTACATTCTTGCCGATCCCGATACCGCGACCGACTGGGATTATGACGCGATCGCGGCGGTCGTCGCGCATGAATATTTCCACAACTGGTCGGGCAATCGCATCACCTGCCGCGACTGGTTCCAGCTCAGCCTCAAGGAAGGCTTCACCGTTTTCCGCGATCAAAGCTTCTCGGCCGATCAGGGGTCGGCTGCGGTCAAGCGGATCGAGGATGTGCGCGGCCTGCGCGCCAGCCAGTTTCAGGAAGATGCCGGGCCGCTCGCCCATCCGGTGCGTCCCGACGAATATATGGAAATCTCGAACTTCTATACCTCGACTATCTACAACAAGGGCGCCGAGCTCATCCGGATGATGGCCACGATCCTGGGGCCGCAAAAATTTCGCAGGGCGACCGATCTGTATTTCAGCCGCTTCGACGGCACGGCTGCGACCTGCGAGGATTTCGTGGTGTGCATGGAGGAAGCGGGCGGCGTCGATCTGTCGCAATTCCGCCGCTGGTACAGCCAGGCCGGCACGCCGCGGGTCAAGGCGGAGCTGGCGCATCGGACGGGCGAGGCGCGCGCGACGCTGCGCCTTGCGCAAAGCGTTCCGCCGACGCCGGGCCAGCCGGTCAAGGAACCGATGGTGCTGCCGCTCCGGATCAAGCTGTTCGGCGAACAGAGCGGCAAGCCGCTGACGCAGGAACAGCTTGTCCTGCTTTCGGACCCGAGCGAGGAAATCGTCTTCGAGGATCTGGCCGAGCGGCCGGTCCTGTCGATCAATCGCGGCTTTTCCGCGCCGGTGATCGTGGACAGCGGACGCGATACCGCGGATCTCGCTTTCCTGTCCGCGCATGACGATGATCCCTTCGCCCGCTATGAAGCGATGCAGCAACTGATGCTCGACACGGTCGTGGCGGCGGTGCGGACCGGCAAGGGCGACCATGGCGCCGTGATCGAGGCGGTGCGCAACACGCTGGCCGACGATCGGCTCGACAATGCCTTTACCGCCGAAGCGGTGCTGCTCCCGTCGGAAAGCTTCATCGGCGACCAGATGGCGGTGGTCGATCCCGACGCGATCTTCCGCGCGCGGGAGGCATTGCGCCGTGATCTGGGGCGCGAGCTCGAGCATGAATGGCGGCTCGCCTATGAAGCGGTGCGTGCCAATCGGTTCGAACTGTCGCCCGCGGCCAAGGGCGCACGGCGGCTCAAATCGGTGGCGCTCAGCTATATCGCCGCGTCGGGTGCGCCGGATGCGGCCAGCCTGGCCTTTGTCCAGTTCGAACAGGCGGACAATATGACCGATCGGCAGGGCGCGCTGACGACGCTGGCGGGCGGCACGTCGGACAAGCGAGTCGCGGCGCTCGACATTTTCTATCAGCGCTATTCGGACAATCCGCTGGTGCTCGACAAATGGTTCCAGACCCAGGCCCTGTCCGCACGCGACGATACGCTGGAAATGGTCGAGGCGCTGTCGCGCCACCGCGATTTCACGCTCGCCAATCCCAACCGCGTCCGCTCGCTGATCGGCGCGTTCAGCGTCAACCAGCGCGCGTTCCACGACGCATCGGGCCGGGGCTATCGCTTTCTGGCCGACCAGCTGATCGCGCTCGACAAGCTCAACCCGCAGACTTCGGCCAAGCTGGTGCCGCCGCTGGGGCGCTGGCGCCGTTTCGATCCCGCACGCGCGGACAAGATGCGCGCCGAGCTGCAGCGGATCATCGATATGCCCGGATGCAGCAAGGACATGTTCGAACAGGCCAGCAAGAGCCTCGACTGAGCCGCTGGCTGGAGAAAAGTAAGGACCGCGCTTCGACAAGCTCTGCGCGAACGGTGTGCTTTTGCGGGGCGGTTGCCCCAAAGGTCCGTTTGCCCTGAGCTTGTCGAAGGGCTGTCCTGCTTACGCCAGCCGAGGCCTCACTCCAGCGCTGCCGTCGCCTGATCCATCAGCGCTTCGGCCTGGGCGATGGCTTCGGCTTCTGTCACTTCGCCCGCCTGCAGCGCATCGGCGATTTCGAGCAGGCGCACGCTGGTCGCGCTGCCGGTCTCGGCGACTTCCATGATGCGGATCCCGCCCTTGGTTTCGGCGATGCTGTCCCATTGCCCCCGGATCGCGGCCCAATATCCCTTGGTCGCTTCCCAATAGGTGTCGGCGGCGGCGACATCATATTCGTCGAACTTCGTATAGGTGTTGAGGACATATTCCTGGACCACCGGCTCGGCATCGGGGCCGACGCCGCGCATCTTCATATTGTCCTGCCAGTGGATCCAGCCGGTCGGCGTCAGCTGGTGGCGATTGACGGCGTAATAGCTGTCATAGGCCGGGCTGCGCACCGCGTCGCGGCGGGCAAGCGGGCGCCAGCTGGGGTTGGAGGTCCAGGTCGGGATGCCCGCGACGCTTTGCCAT
Source organism: Stakelama portus (assembly GCF_003171655.1). Lineage (GTDB taxonomy): Bacteria > Pseudomonadota > Alphaproteobacteria > Sphingomonadales > Sphingomonadaceae > Sphingomonas > Sphingomonas portus. The sequence continues at coordinate 508,782 of NZ_QFZL01000003.1, forward strand.
TTGCCCCATCCGGCATAGCGGGGACTGTCGTCCACCTGCCAAACCGTTTGCGACCATGCCCCCGCCCGTTCGCTTTCGGGCACGGTGCGATAGGCCCATGTGTCGGCATCGGTATAGGCCAGGATGCGGGTGGGCTGATATTGCCAGTCCTGCCGCCAATGTTTGATGATCATCGTGCTGCCGTCATGTTCGATCACCAGCAGATGCTGGAGCGCGATGAAATCGCCGCGATCTTCGATCACGCGGACGACTTCGTGCCCGCCCGATACCTTTTCCTCATACAGCGTGTAGTCGGCGGCCCATGGCGTCGCTTCGCGCATGTCGAAACGCACTTTGTAATTGCCTGCCATGGCCAGGATCGCCGTTCGGGCGGCTTCGAAATCCATCGCCGTGGCAAGCGATTGCTGCACCGGCGGCGCGGATTGCGCCGATACCGGCAAGGGCGTGAGTGTCGAACAGGAGATCACCGCCAGCGCGGCGACCGAATTGCGAAATGCCTTCATGCCTCTTCCCCTTTTCAGAATCGATAGCTTAGCGAAACACTGCCGTTCCGGCCCGGGCGCGTATAGGCGCCGGTTACGTCCGAACTGGCCGACAGGCCGCGAACATCACCCCATGTTGCATAGGTCGCGTCAGTGACGTTGAACAGGCCGCCGCGCAGCGTCATGCCTGCGCCCAGCCGGACATAGGCCGTGATGTCGAGGATCGTATAGGCATCGGGACGATAGCATTCGCCGGTGCACAGCCCGGTTGTGGCGCGGGCTTCCTTGCTGGCGCCGTGCGTCATCACCAGCTGGCCGCCGAAGCGACCTGCCGGATCGCGATAGCCCGCACCGAACACCAACGTCAGCGGATCGACCGACGATAGCGGGGACCGCGCGCCCGACGGATCGATGACATCGCCCTTGGCATAGGCGATCGCCATCCGTCCGGTGATGCCGCTGTCGCTCCACGCTTCGAACTTGGCTTCGACACCCTCGACTTCGGCGCGGTCGAGATTGATGAACTGGAAGATAGCGGGGTCGCTGGGGGTAAAGCCGCCGCCGACGACTTCCTGCGATATGAAGTCGTCATAATCGGCATGGAACGCCGTTGCCTCCAGCCGGAAATTGTCGCTGGAAAGGCGCATGCCCGCTTCATAGCTTTCGCTCGTTTCGGGCCGCAGATCGGGATTGGGCTGCGAAATATAGCCATAGGCCAGATTGCCGAAAAACTGGTTCACCTGACCCGGTTCGGGCGCCTTGAACCCCTGCGCATAATTGCCGAACAGGCGCAGTCCGCCGCCAAGATTCAGCACGGCACCGATCTTTGGCGAAACGCGCGACCCATGTTGCGCGGCGCCCGCAAAGCCGGGCAGCAGCGGGTCGTCGTCGGGATCGAGATCATACCAGTCGGCGCGCAGCGCGGGATAGAGCGTCACCGGCCCGACCGTGATTTCGTCGGCAAGATAGACGCCGGCGAGCATATAGTCGGTCGCCGGGAAGGCGCGGGTCGGAAACGTCTCTCCGAACGGCGGCACGGTGCCGTCGCGCAGCCCCTCCTGATGCGTGAAGCTGATATCGCCGCCCAGCAGCAGCCGATGGGCAAACGGCCCGGTGGAAAATGCCGCGCCGACTTCGCCCGATACGCCCCACACACGGTTTTCAAACGTGTTGCGCCGCTCGCGATCCGCCGCCGGGGTGCGGTCTTCGGCAGTGAACTGGCGGTCTTCGGCATCCTGCCAATAGATGCCGATCCGCGCATGATCGATCGTCCCGGCGCCCTGCCAGTTCCAGTCGGCGGCGATCCGCTTGCGCTCGCCGGTGTCGCGCGCGATCAGATTGTCGACCAATGTGCCCATGCCATTGTCGCCAAGGCCGGTCAGCACATCGGTGTAGAGATAGGTGTCGATATACTCACCCGTCAGCCGCAGCCGGTGATTGCCGGTATGATATACGATGCGGCCGAGCACCGCGTTGCTGTGCCCGTCCTGCGGATTGGGGAGCGTGCGGGTCGGCCCGGTGCCCCCGACATGGCCCTGATTCTCCAGCTCCTGAAAATCGCGCCTTGTATAGGCGACCATCGCCGACAGATCGCCGCTGCGTCCTGCCAGGATGGCGGTTTCGGCAAATTCCTGATCCGCCGAATGATATCCCGCGCGCGCGATGCCGCCGATATTCTGTCTCTCCGACAGGAAATCCTCGGGGTCGCTGGTGATGAAGCTGACCACGCCCGACAGTCCGTCGCTGCCATATAATGCCGAAGCCGGACCGCGCAGGAATTCGACCGATTTGATCAGGCCCAGATCGACATAATCGCCACGCCCCGCGCTTTGCGCGCCAAAGGTGAAGCCATCGGGCACGCGGACGCCATCGACTTGAATCAGGACGCGATTGCCGCCGATGCCGCGCACGGTGAAACCCTCATTTCCCGCGCGCCCGGTAACGCCCAGCGCCGCGCCGAAACGCGCGGGTTGGCGCGGTACGGTGATGCCGGGTTCGAACCGGACGAGATCGCGGATGTCGGTGACGAGTTCGTCGGCCATTTGCCGCGCATCGATCACGGTGACGGTCGCAGGAGCGTCTTCGACACCCAGCGGCTGGCGCGTTGCCGTAACGGTGATTTGCGGGATTGCGGGCGATTGCTCCGCTTCCCGGTTGGCCTGTGACGCGCCCTGTGCCGTCTGGCTCTGGGCGTGGGCGGGCATCGCGATGGCCAATGCCATCAGGCTGCAGCCGATTGTGATCCCCGATGTGCGTGTGAACATTGGCTCCCCATTTGTTGTTTTTGCTAATGCAAGTGATTCGCACTAACAATGCCTATGGGGAATCTCCGCTCCTGCGTCAATCGTTGCGCTCCAGCGCGCCTTCCGGCGGCGGTGCGACAAGCCGGCTTGCAATACTCTGTAATGCAGAGTAGATGCTCTGTATCGCAGAGTTATTGGAAGGGCGCGGGAATGCGATTGCGAATCTGGCACATGATCACGACGCTGTTGCTCTGGCCAGTCGCGGCGGCGGCGCAGCCGGTGGATCAGGCAGCGGCGGGTGTCGCAGTGCACGAACGCGGGCTGGTCGGCACCTGGTATGCTCCGGCCGGCACCGGGCGCGCACCGGTGATCCTCGTCCTGGGCGGTTCCGAAGGGGGCGAAGCTTCCGCTCAGGCGATGGGCCGGCGGCTGGCCCGCGAAGGCTATGGGGTGCTGGCGATCGCCTGGTTCGGGGCAGAGGGCTTGCCGACCGAGCTGCAGGAAATCCCGCTCGAATACTTCCGCACCGCGATCGACTGGATCGGTGACCAGCCGCGCGCCGATGCGGCGCATATCGGCATATTCGGCGTGTCAAAGGGTGGCGAGGCGGTGTTGCTTGTCGCCTCGCACGACGCGCGCATTCACGCGGTCGTCGCGGCGGTGCCGAGTTCGGTCGTGTGGCCGGGGATCAACCGCGCCAATTATATGGACATCAAATCGGGATTTTCAGAAGGCGGAAAGCCGCTTCCCTATCTGCCCTATGACACCAGCCGGGCCTTTACCGGCATCCACGATCTTTATCAGCGCAGCCTCGCCAATCGCGACGCGCATCCCGATGCGATCATCCCGGTCGAACGGATCAACGGCCCGGTCCTGCTGATTTCGGCGCAGGACGATGCGCTCTGGCCCTCGACGCTGATGTCGGAACAGGTGATGGCGCGGCTCGATGCGCATGGTTTTACGCCGATGCACCGCCATATCGCCTATCCCGACGCGGGCCATGGAATCGTCTCCCCCGAACCTGTTACGGGCGACGAAAGCGCCTATAGCCAGATGGGTGGCACTCCGGCGGGCAATGCCGCTGCGCGCGCCGACATGTGGCCGCAGGTGGTGGCGTTTTTCCGCGAGGCGCTCGGCGCCCCGCCGCAGCGATAAGGGAGGGAGCCATGGACCGCGAAGAAGCCGCCGGCGCCCTGCGCGACGTCGATCTTGGCCGCCGCCGCTCCACGGCACTGCGCGGCTATGCCGATGCCGGCAGCACGATCATCGTCTGGGGGCTGGTCTGGCTGATCTGCAACCTTGCCACCTATTTCGTGGCGGGCGGCTATCGCAGCTGGATGATCGGAATCCCGCTCGGCATTATCTGGTCGATCGCGCATCCCTATCTGGGCAAGCGGGCCTATCTGGGCAAGCGGGTGCGCGGGGACGGCGCCGACTGGCGCATCCCGCTCAGCGTCCTTGCCGCCTTTGTCTTTCTGGTGCTGGTGATGCGAGTCACCGGCGCCGACGGATCCCATGCGCAGGAAAATGTGCTGATCTCGCTGCTCGTCGCCGTCGCTTATGTCCTGGGCGGCATCTGGGCGGGGCTGCGCTTTGCCTTGCTCGGCATCGCCCTGACGCTGGCGATCTGCATCGGCTGGTTCGCCTATCCCGAAACGCTTCTCCTGTGGCTGGGGATCGGCGGCGGCGGCGCGTTGATCCTTGGCGGCATCTGGCTGCGGCGGGCATGACCGGCGGCATGGCGGACGAAGTCATCCATCAATCGACGCGGCTGCGGCTGATGGCGGCGCTCGATGGCGCTGCGGCTGGCGATGCGCTCGATTTCCCCCGTTTGAAGAAGATTTCGGGCGCCACCGACGGCAATCTTGGCGCGCATCTCACCACGCTCGAAAAGGCGGGTTATGTTGCGATCGAAAAGCTGCCGGTGGGCAAGCGCACGCGCACGCTGGTTCGGATCACGTCCGAAGGGCGCGCCGCCTTTGCCCGGCATCTGGTGTTTCTGCGCAGCATCGTCGATGGCGACGGCGGCGATCCGGGTGCATAAATCTCCCGATGACGATCGCGTTGCGGGGCGTTAAAGCCAGCGCCCATGACTCGGCCCCGGCTCTCCATTGTCGTCCCCTGCTATAACGAGGAAGGTTGCCTCGAAACGCTGCACATGCGCGTTTCCGCCGCTGCCCGCACGGCAGTGGGGGAGGATTATGAAATCGTCCTCGTCAATGACGGGTCAAAGGATGCCAGCTGGGACGTGATGCAGCGGCTGTCCGCCGCCGATCCGCATCTGGTCGCGATCAACCTGTCACGCAATCACGGGCATCAGCTTGCGCTGACCGCCGGGCTCGACCTGTGCTCGGGCGACGAGATTCTGATTATCGACGCCGATCTTCAGGACCCGCCCGAATTGCTGTCGGAAATGCGCCAGACGATGGTCGAGCAGCAAGCCGATGTCGTTTACGCCGTGCGCCGCAAGCGCGAAGGCGAAACGATCTTCAAGAAGATGACGGCGGCCTTCTTCTATCGGATGCTCGACAAGATCACCGATACGCCGATCCCGCTCGACACCGGCGATTTCCGCCTGATGACGCGGCGTGCACTCGATGCGTTTCTGTCGCTGCCCGAACAGGCGCGCTTCATTCGCGGCATGGTCGCATGGGTCGGATTCCGTCAGGTTCCGTTCCTCTATGACCGTGCCGAGCGCCATGCCGGCGAAACCAAATATCCGCTGGCCAAGATGGTGCGCTTCGCGCTCGACGCCGTGACGGGATTTTCCACTGCGCCGCTGCGTTTCGCCAGCCATGTCGGGCTGGTGCTGACCGCAGCCTCTGCGCTGCTGGTCCTCTATATCGTCGGCGGCTGGATCATGGGCCGCAACACGGCGGGCTGGACCTCGACGATGCTGGTCGTCGTCGTGCTCGGCGCGGTGCAGATGTTCGTACTCGGGATGATCGGCGAATATCTGGGCCGGCTCTATGTCGAATCGAAACGGCGACCGCTCTATCTCGTCGCCGATATCGCCGGGCCGGTGCAGGGGCGCGCGTCGCTCGGTTATCGCCATCAGGATGCCGGGCCGGTCACTTTCGCGCCGCACATGCCGCCGCTTCCCGAAGATCCTGAACCGGAAACCTAATCGCGCCGCATCGTCAGTTCGACATCGGGACCGAACGGTACGGACAGATAGGGCTGACCGCTCGCACGGACATGCTCCAGATATTCGGGGCAATAATCCGCATTGTCGGCAATGATCAGCGCACCGGGACGCAGCCGTGGCGCGATCGGGTGCAGAATGTCGCGATACGGCGCCTTGGCGCCCGTTGACGCTCAGCGCTTCGGCGATGCCAGTGCGATGATCGAGAGGCCCGGCGGCAGCGGGACGCGGCCAAGCAAGTGGCGCTCGATCCGGAAGATGGTTTCGAACGCCATGTTGAGCGGCTTTGCCGGCGGCGAATCGTCGCTGTCTTGCTTGCCGGTCAGCTTGCCGACCGCGCGCTGCGCGACCGCTGCGGGAAAGAGCAGCGAATTGAAATAGCCCAGCTTCTGCCATCCCAGTCCCGCCGCGCGCAGCGACTGAGTCAGCGTCGTTTTCGAATATCGGCGATGATGGTGATTCACCACGTCATGCGCGCTCCACATCCATTGATGCGCCGGCACGGTGATCAGGATGCGCCCGCCCGGCTTCAGGCATTCGGCGATGGCTTTCAGTGCAGCGACATCGTTTTCGACATGTTCGATCACGTCGAGCACCGCGACCAGGTCATAGGCGCCGCGCGGCACGCCGGTCAGTTCGGGCAGCGGCGCGGTGCCGACTGGCTTGCCGAGTCGTTCGGCGGCATATCTGCCCGCATCCTCGTCGATCTCGATCGCATCGACTTCGCCGAACTGCGCCAGCATCGGCAGATTGTGGCCGGTGCCGCAGCCGATTTCCAGAATATGTGCGTCGCCCGGCAAACCGCCCCAGCGCTTCAGATAATCGGTCAGGATGTCGCGGCGCGCGCGATACCACCAATGGGTGGTGTCATGCGCGGCCATGCGATCATAGACAATGCGATCCATATCAGCCGAATACCCATTGCCGATTGAGAGAGAAAGTGACGAGCGGCGTCACCGTGACGATGGGGATCAGCGGCGTCCAGTCGGCCAAGTGCAGATAATCGGCCATCACCCAGGTGAAGGCGGCATTGAGCACCAGCCCGGCGCCCTGCACCACGACGAATTTCAGATGTTGCCTGCCGCTATTGTCGCGCGTGCCATGCCCTTTGAAACTCCATAGCGAATGGAGAAAGAAACCCGCCGTCACTGCCACTGCAAAGGCAAAGGGCACCGCCGCGACGGCAAGGCCGGGAAACACCCAATAGGCAAGCGGCAGATAGACCGCCGAATAGATCAGCGTCGAAATTCCCCCGGCGATGCCGAAGCGGATGATCTGGCCCAGCACGCCGTTGCGGCGGAGCGTTTCGATCTGTTGGAAAAGTGCCGTCACTGGACTGCCCGTCGATACCGGGCACTGCCCGGTCCTGTACCAATATTATCCCCGCCGTCCCCAAAGGGGATTTGCGTGCGCCGCGCAGCGCAGTAGATGGCGAGCGAGCATAGGGGAAGCGATTTTGCAGCATTTGCCGTCCGGCGCGCTCCGCCTCAGGGACGATTTCGACCGGCACTGGATTCGCTGGGCGTTGCTCGCCTGGTTGCTGATCGCGGCATGGTTCCTGTTCGATCGCTGGGGCCAGATCTATTGGCTCGCGCTCGGCGATACCGACGATAATATGCGGTTGATGCAGGTCCGCGCGCTGCTGAACGGGCAGGGCTGGTACGATCTGCGCCAATATCGGCTCGATCCGCCTGCCGGGTTCAATATCCATTGGTCGCGGCTGGTCGACCTTCCCATTGCCGGGCTGATTTTGCTGCTGCAACCGATCGTCGGCACGGCGATGGCGGAAAAGCTGGCGTGCGGCATCGCGCCGATGCTGCCGATGGCGGTTGCGATCACGGCGCTGTCGCTCGCGGTACGGCGGCTGGTGGCGCCGCTGGCATGGCCGGTGACGATCGTGCTGATGCTCGGCTGCACGTCGACCATGTTGATGTTCGCGCCGCTGCGGATCGATCATCACGGATGGCAGCTCGCCTTTCTGGCAGTGACGGTGGCCGGCATGGCCGATCCCCGGCGCGGGCGCGGCGGCGCGACCGTTGGCCTGTCGAGCGCGTTGTCGCTGATTATCGGGCTGGAACTGCTGCCCTATTGCGCGGCGGCGGGCGCGATCGTGACATTGCGCTGGGTGTGGGACGCGGCGGAGGCGCGACGGCTGCGTACCTATGGCCTGACGCTGGGTGGCGGCTGTGCCCTGGGCTTTGCGATATTCGGTTCCTACGACAATATGGCAATGCGCTGCGATGCGCTGACGCCGGTATGGCTGTCGGCGATGGTGGTCGCCGGCGCCCTGCTGTTCGCCATGTCGCTGCCGCGGGTCGAGCGGCGCTGGCTGCGGCTGGTGATTGCCGGGGTGGCCGGTGCCTTTATCGCCGCTGCCTTTGCCAGTGTATTCCCGCAATGCGTGGGCGGGCGGCTGGAAGGCGTTTCGCCCGAGCTCGAACGGGTGTGGCTCAACAATGTCCGTGAGGCGCGCCCGATCTTCAAGGTGCCGCTGCGCAATGCGCTGCCGATTTCGGTGCTGCCCGCGATCGGCCTGATCGGCGCGCTCATCGCCTTCTGGCGCGCGCGGCGTTCGCCCGCCGCCGTGGGCTGGGCGGCGGTCATGCTGTTCACGCTGTTCGCTTCGGCAATGCTGTTGTGGCAGATCCGCGCCGGTCCCGCCGCGCAGATGCTCAGCCTGCCCGGTGCAACCGCGTTGCTGTGGATCCTGGTGCCGTGGTTCCTGCGCCAGCGCTGGATGCTGGTGCGGGTGGCGGGCGTCTTCGTCGCCTTCATGATCATATCGGGACTGTTCGTCGCCTATGTGATCAACTGGCTGCCGATCAACCTGCCGTCGGGGCGCAGTCCGGTGGTGGCCAAGGCCAATTCCAATTGCCAGCGTTTCTGGGCGATGAAGCCGCTCGACAAGCTGCCGGCCGCGACGATGTTCACGCAGGTCGATCTCGGCCCGCGGCTGATCACGCTGACGCACCATGATGCGGTGGCCGGGCCCTATCATCGCAACGGCCAGGCGATCCTCGACGTGCATCACGCCTTTACCGGCAAGCCCGAGGATTTCCGCCCGATCGCCGCGCGTCACCATGCGCAATATGTGTTGCTCTGCGTCAATATGGCGGAAACGACGGTCTATCGCGCGCGCAATCCCAATGGCTTTTATGCCCAGCTGGCGCGCGGACAGGTGCCGAACTGGCTGAAGCCGGTCGATCTACCCGAAAATTCGCCGTTCAAGCTGTGGCGGATCGACTATGGGTCCCAATCCGAACGGAGCCGTGTCGGCGGTCAGTGAAGCGCGGCGGTGGCTGCAGTGAAGCTCTCGCGCAGCCCGTCGATCACGAATTGCGTGGCCAGCGCGGCGAGCAGCACGCCCAGCAGCCGCGTGATCACCGCTTCGATCTTCGCACCCAGCAGCCGCATCAGCGGCCCCGCTGCGATCAGTGCAACCAGCGTCAGCACCAGGATCGTCAGCATCGCGCCAAGCACGACCAGCGATTGTTCGGTCCCTTCCGAACGCGCCATCAGCAGCATGATCGACGCGATCGAACCCGGTCCGGCGATCATCGGCATCGCCATCGGAAAGATCGAAACATCCTCGACTTCGGGGGTTTCCAGGATCTTCTGCGCACGATCCTCGCGACGCTGCGCACGCTTTTCGAACACCATGTCGATCGCGATCAGGAACAGCATGATGCCGCCCGCGATCCGGAACGCGTCGAGGCTGATCCCCAGCGCGCCGAGCAATTGTTCGCCGACCAGCGCGAAGACGAGCAGGATCGCCGCCGACACGACCACTGCACGCACCGCCATCGACACGCGTTCGCGCGCGCTCGCCCCGGCGGTCAGCCCCGCATAGATGGGCGCGCATCCCGGCGGGTCGATCACCACGAAGAAGGTGGCGAGCGAGGAGATGAAGAGTTCGATCATCAGATCGCGTTTTCGTCCAGCGGCACGCCTTCGCGGCGATGCGCGGCGACCAGCGTGTTGCGCAGCAGGACCGCGATCGTCATCGGTCCGACGCCACCGGGCACCGGCGTGATCGCTCCGGCGACGCTCGCCGCGCTGTCGAAATCGACGTCGCCGACCAGGCCGTCTTCGGTGCGGTTGATGCCGACATCGATCACGGTCGCACCGGGCTTCAGCCATTCGCCATGCACGAATTGCGGGCGCCCGACCGCAGCGACGACGATGTCGGCATGTTTCAGATAATGGGGCAGGTTGCGCGTGCGCGAATGCGCGACCGTTACGGTGCAGCTCCGCGCGGTAAGCAGCGCCGCCATCGGCTTGCCGACGATGTTCGACCGGCCGATCACCACCGCATCCTTGCCCGAAAGATCGCCGAGCTGATCCTCGAGCAGCATGACGCAGCCGAGCGGCGTGCACGGCACCATGCCGGGCAGGCCGGTGGCGAGCCGCCCGGCATTTACCGGGTGAAACCCGTCGACATCCTTGTCCGGATCGATCCGCAGCAGCACTTCGTCGGCGTCGAGATGCCCGGGCAGCGGCAGCTGGACCAGGATGCCGTCAACCGTGGGATCCGCGTTCAGCCGATCGACCAGCGCGTTGAGTTCGTCCTGCGATACCTTCGCGTCGAGGCGGTGCTCGATGCTCTCCATCCCCGCCGCGCGCGTCATCTTGCCCTTGTTGCGGACATAGACGGCAGAGGCCGGGTCTTCGCCGACCAGCACCACCGCCAGCCCCGGATTGCGTCCGGTGGCGGCGTGAAAGGCGGGGACATGGCTCGCAACCCGCTCGCGCAGGTCTGCGGCAAAGGCTTTTCCGTCGATGATCGTCGCGCTCATGGCGTGTCGCCATAAAGGCTGGCGGCGTGGTCCGCCAGCGCTGTCGTGTCGCCGGCGATCGCAATCCGCTTCAACCGCGCAGTATCGCCCGCGATCAATGTCACCGCGCGCTTGCCGACGCCGAATTCGCGCGCGACCAGCGCGATCAGTGCCGTATTCGCTGCGCCTTCGACCGGCGGCGCGGCGAGTCGGGCAGCGAAATGTTCCTCGGTGCCGGCGGCGAATTGCTCGCGCCTTGCCCGCGGCGTTACGCGGACGGCGATCTCGATGCCGTCCTCACATAAACGCCATGCGGGCACGACGGCGTCAGTAGCTCGCGATGGCGAGCGAGCGTATCGCGTTGGCGATGACGATGTTGTTGAGGATGTAGAGCACCAGCAGCACGATCAGCGGCGAAATGTCGAGCGCGCCGAAATCGGGCAGAATCCGCCGGATCGGACGATAGACCGGCTCCGTCACCATCTTCAGCCCGTTCCACATCGAACGGACGAATTCGTTATAGGTATTGATGACGTTGAAGACGATCAGCCACGACAGGATCGCCTGCGCGACAATGACGAAGGTGAAGACCGTCAGCAGCAGCTGAACGATCTGGAGCAGGGTAATCAGGATGCCGTTCAAGCCGAACCTCGCATAAGTGACTTAGGGTGCTGATACACAATATAGGGGCTATCGCTCAAGACCGCCCGTTTTTCGCACGAGCGTGCCCGCGCCGCGCCGGGTGAATATCTCCAGCAACATGCCGTGCGGAATGCGTCCGTCGAGGATGACGGCGGCATCGACGCCATGTTCGACGGCTTTCACGCAGGTTTCGACCTTGGGAATCATTCCGCCCGAAATCGTGCCGTCCCGGATCAGCGCGTCGATACCCGCCGGATCGAGATCGGTCTGCAGCTCGCCGTCCTTGGCCAGCACCCCCGCGACATCGGTCAGCAGGAAAAAGCGCGAGGCATTGCATGCCGCCGCAATCGCGCCCGCCATGGTGTCGGCGTTGATATTATAGGTATCGCCATCGGCGCCGAGCGCGACCGGCGCGACGACCGGAATGATGCCGTCCTTGGCCAGCTGGTGCAGGATCGACGGATCGACATGTACCGGATCGCCGACAAAGCCGAGATCGACATGCCGCTCGATCCCCGAATTGGGGTCGGGTTCGGTGCGCTTCACCTTTTCCGCGAGCACCAGCCGCGCATCCTTGCCCGAAATGCCGACCGCGCGGCCGCCCGCTTCGGCGATCCAGCCGACGATTTCCTTGTTGATCTTCCCCGCCAGCACCATTTCGGCGACTTCGGCGGTCGCCTTGTCGGTGACGCGCAGCCCGCCGACAAACTGCGATTCGATGCCGAGCTGTTTCAGCATCGCGCCGATCTGCGGCCCGCCGCCATGAACGACGATCGGATTGATCCCGACTGCCTTGAGCAGCACCACATCCTCGGCAAAATCGCGCGCCAGCTCCGGATCGCCCATCGCATGGCCGCCATATTTCACGACGAACGTCTTGCCGGCATAACGCTGAAGATAGGGGAGCGCTTCGGTAAGCGTCTCCGCCTTGGCCAGCATTGCGGGATCGGGGCTGTGATCGGTCATCGTTCGAAAGGAATCCGTTTCGTCCTGAGGTGCCGCTGAGCATCGTCGAAGCGGCATATCGAAGCACGCCTGGCGCGGATACTTCGATACGGGACTCCGACTGCGCTCAGCCCCTACTCAGCATGAACGGTAAAGGAAAGACTCTAGCCCCGGTCGACTGCGCGTCCGATCCCGACGAACAGATAGATGAGCAGCGGCACCAGCACCGCCGACAGCACCACTTTGGCCAGCATCTGTCCGGCGAGCAGCTCGAAGATCGGGAATACGCCGTAAAAGGCAATGGTGACGAAGATCAGCGTGTCGACGATCTGGCTGAGCACCCCGGCAATTGCCGATCGCAGCCACATCAGCCCCCCGCCCTCGCGTCGCAGCGCGCTGAAGATGGTGACGTTGAGCAATGTCGAAATGCCATAGGCGGTGATGCCGCCCAGCCAGATGCGCCAGGTCGCGCCGAGAATATATTGCACGGCGGCCAGCCCCTCGGGCTGCATGTCGGGCGAAGGTGGCAGTGCATGGACCAGCCAGGAAAGCGCCACCGATGTCAGCAGCGGGATGAAGCCGAACAACACCAGCTTGTTCGCGGTCGCGCGGCCATGAAGCTCGGCCACCGAACTCGACACTGCGACGAGCAACAAAAAGGCGAAGATTCCCGCTTCGACCGCCAGTGGGCCCAGCCCGACCCATTCGCCGATCCGCGAAACCGGGCCGAGTGCAACCTGTTTGTTGCCCAGCACGCCGGCGATGCAGACCATGCCGCCGTAAAAGACCGAGAGCAGAAAAAGCGAACGCGGGATCGCGCGGTATCGGGTGTCCATCGTCAATTGCTAGCGGCAATTTGGCACAAGCGAAAGATGCCCGCGCAACACCCTTGCCAAGCCCGGCAGCGCGGGCCAATCTGCGCGTTTGCGGCGCAGGGGGATACGCAATTTGATCAGGCTTGTTTCAGCGATCGGTGCGGCGATGCTGTCGGTATCCGCCATGCCCGCCGCTGCGCAGGACTGGCGGCTGATTTCCGTGGAAGGCAATGGCGACAGCGCCTTGTTCCTGGATGTCGATTCGATCCGGTCGGATGTGGCCGGGCAACGTGAATTCAGTCAGCTCATCATTTTCGCCGATGACGAGGATATGGTTGCTGCGGTAAAAACCCGTGCGCAGCTTCGATGTGTCGACGCAAAGGTGCGGATCGGCGATTTCGCGTCGCTCGATATCGACGGCGGCGAGGTTGAGCGCTCAGCCGAATTCACCGACTGGCTGACCGCCGGACCGGACTCCCAGTTCGCGCAATTGCATGATTATGTGTGCAATCAGGTCCGTACCGATCTCGACATTCCGCTGGGATCCGATCCCGGCTTTCGCACCGTGCGCGCAATGCTGAAGGCGCTGAAGCCGCAAATCGACTGATTGCAGCCGTTTCGCGCTTTAGATTTGAAGAAGAGGCAACGACCCTGACTCAGTTTCCCATCGGCGTCCTTGGCATTGTCGCCATTCTTGCGATCGCCTTTCTGATTTCCCCGCGCAAGCGCTCCATCCGCTTGCGACAGGTCGCTCCGGCCTTTGCGTTGCAGGCGGGAATCGCGGTGCTCGTCCTTTATGTCCCGGCGGGGCGTGAGGCGATCAAGACGATGTCGGCGGGGGTCAGCGCGCTGCTCGGCTATGCCGATGCCGGTACCCAGTTCATTTTCGGCCCGCTGGCCTCGCCCGAAATCGGCGGCAACAGCTTTGCGATCGCTGCCCTTCCCGTCATCATCTTCTTCGCCAGCCTGATTTCGATCCTGTATCATCTGGGCATCATGCAGCTGGTGGTGCGCTGGGTCGGCGGCGCGATCGAGAAAGTGACGGGCGTGACCAAGGTCGAATCGCTATGCGCCGCGGCCAATATCTTCGTCGGTCAGAGCGAATCGCCGCTCGTCATCCGCCCCTATCTTTCCAAGCTTACCGAATCGCAGCTGTTCGCGGTGATGTCGGTCGGCATGGCGGGCGTCGCAGGAACGATCCTCGCCGCCTATGCCAGCTTCCTCGGCCCGGAATCGCTGCCATCGCTGCTGGCCGCCTCATTCATGGCGGCGCCGGGCGGGCTGTTGATGGCAAAGATCATCATGCCCGAACTCAAGGCGAATCTTGCGGAGAGCGAATTGCCGCTCGACGACGATCGTGAGGAAGAGGTGATCCGCGCCGCCGAGCGGGATATCGAGGAAGAAAAGGCCGACAATATCATCATGGCCGCAGCTGCCGGTGCGCAGACCGGCGTCAAGCTGGCAGTGGCGGTCGGCGCGATGGTGCTCGCATTCGTCGCGCTGGTCGCGCTTGCCAATGGCCTGCTCGCCGGCATTGGCGGCTGGTTCGGCTTTCCCGAGCTGAGTTTCCAGCTGATCATCGGCACGATTTTCCAGCCGGTCATGTATCTGCTCGGCATTCCCTGGCACGAAGCCGGCACGGCGGGCGGCCTGTTCGGCACCAAGGTCGTGCTCAACGAATTCGTCGCCTTCATTCAGCTGGGCGCCGCGACCGATCTGTCGCCGCGAACCATTACCATCATCACCTTTGCGCTGTGCGGCTTTGCCAATTTCAGTTCGATCGCGATCCAGCTCGCGGTGACCGGTGGTCTGGCCCCCAATCAGCGCGGGACCATCGCGCGGCTGGGCGTCCGGGCATTGATTGCCGGCAGCCTCGCCAATCTGATGAGCGCGGCGCTGGCGGGGCTGTTGCTACCCGCCTGACCGGCTCAGAACAGCTTCGGGATATTGGCGATCAACAGCCATGCTGCGCCACCCGAAGCGGCAAAGCCGAGCAGCATCAGCAACCCGTCGCGGGCAGTAAGCCCCAGGCCGAGCAGCAGGATCGCGATGCCCGGCACCGCCGCGGCAAAGGGCAGCAGTTCCAGCGGCGGCATCATCGCGCCGAGCAGCACGCAGCATAAGGCAGCGATCCAGGTCGCGACGTGCCCCGCCGCCCAGTCGAGTCGCGGACGGA
Source organism: Stakelama portus (assembly GCF_003171655.1). Classification (GTDB taxonomy): domain Bacteria; phylum Pseudomonadota; class Alphaproteobacteria; order Sphingomonadales; family Sphingomonadaceae; genus Sphingomonas; species Sphingomonas portus. The sequence goes on from NZ_QFZL01000003.1 coordinate 524,005, forward strand.
TCAGCTTGTCGATATGGCGAAAGGCCCAGTCCGCCTTGTCGCGCAGCTTGCGCACCTTGTCTTTCGAAACGCTGCGGTCGCGGATGAACCGGGGCAGCCAGGGCTGATTGCGCCCGAACAGGATCTGCACCGCCATCAATATGGTGATGACGCCGACGGTGGTGGGCAGGCCGGGAATGCCGCCGACCGGCGGCACCGTCGCAAACAGCGCCAGGATCGCGATGATCGGCCCGAAACTGCGCTTGCCGAAATCGTCGAGCAGATCGCCGATCGATACCTGTCCGTCATGGCCCGCCTGCTCGGCGCGATCGATCAGGTCTTCCAGCGGGCGATCGCTGGTGTCCTTGTCACTTTCTCCGGCGCTGGCGATGACGATCCTCCCTGTGGCGCGGATTTAACGCGCCAGGACAGGAGTTTATCCCGATCCCGCCAAACCGGCCGGTGTCACAGCTTGCCGAATTGCTCCTCATAGCCCGCAATGTCGCCATTCGCGAGCAACGCCGCCTGTTCGATCCAGCGGTCCCGGCCCATCCGGCCCTGAAAATCGCCGAGCTGTGCATCGAGCGCCAGCGCATCTGCGGCGGAGAGATTGGCGATCTGGGCAAAGCGCCTGATGCCGAGCGACCTCAGCTTTTCTTCCAGCCGCGGCCCGACGCCTTTCATCCGGGTGAGGTCGTCGGCGGGCAGTTCGCCCGATGCAGGTGCCGGTGCAGGCGTGACGGGTTCCGCAGGCGCCGATGGTTCCGGCGCAGGCGCGTCGGCAACGGCTTCGACCGGCGGCTCGGGGGCGGGCTCGGCTTGCGCCACCGGTTCGGCGGCAGGTTCAGGCTCGGCAACGGGCTCGGGCGCCGTCGGCTCGGGCGCGGGTGCGGTTTCGGCTACCGGCTCGGGCATGACCGGTTCGGGCGCTGCCGGCTCGGGTTCAGGCGCCGGCTCGGCGACCGGTGCGGGCGCAACAGGTTCGGGCGCGGGCGGTGCTTCGGCAACCGGCTCGGCAACCGGCACCACCGGTTCGGGCGCGACCACAGGCTCCGGCTGGGGTTCGGGCATGCGCGCTGCCTCTGCCGCAGCGGCTGCCGCCGCTTCTTCCTCGGCGCGGATCGCGGCCAGCTCCTCGGCTTCCTCGCGGCGCCGCCGTGCGGCAACGCCGACTGCGCGCGCGATCAGCAGCAGCACGATCAGGATGATCAGCACGCCGCCGGCGATCACCGTGAAATTGACGGTCAGAAACGGCGGCGCTCCGTTATAGAGCAATTCCTGCCCCTTGGCTCCCAGCAGCGTCATGGCGCGATTTCCCCCTCGCGATGCGAATCCCGGTGTTCATGCATAGCCTACGCGCGGCGCAGGTCCAGCGCGCTGTTAACCTTTGCCTGTCCCATGCTGCGTCGCCGCAACACAGGAAACTTCGCCACAACGAAAAAGGGCGGCCCGCAAGGACCGCCCCGTTTCGATTCGACTGCGAAAGCCGGATCAGCGCGAATAGAATTCGACGACCAGATTCGGTTCCATCTTCACCGGATAGGGCACTTCGTCGAGCGTCGGAATGCGCGTGAAGGTCGCCTTCGAAGCGCCGTCCATTGCGACATATTCCGGAATGTCGCGCTCGGCCAGCGCCTGCGCTTCGAGCACCAGCGCCATTTCCTGCGCCTTGTTCGACAGGCTGACTTCCTCGCCCGGCTTGATGCGACGCGAACCGATGTTGCACTTCTCGCCGTTCACGCGGACATGGCCGTGATTGACCAGCTGGCGCGCGGCAAAGATCGTCGGCGCGAACTTGGCGCGATAGACGACCATGTCGAGACGCTGTTCGAGCAGGCCGATCAGGTTCTGACCGGTATCGCCCTTCATCTTCGACGCGTCTTCGTACGAACGCTTGAACTGCTTTTCGGTGATGTCGCCGTAATAGCCCTTCAGCTTCTGCTTGGCGCGCAGCTGGATGCCGTAGTCCGACATCTTGCCCTTGCGGCGCTGGCCGTGCTGACCGGGACCATATTCGCGCTTGTTCACCGGGCTCTTCGGACGACCCCAGATGTTTTCGCCCATGCGGCGGTCGAGCTTGTACTTGGCGCTGGAGCGCTTCGACATGTGATATTCCTTACAATTGCCAACAACGTTGACCCGGCGGAAGATATTTCCACCTGATCGCGTTCCCGGTTTCGCCTGCAATTCCAGAGTGTTGGAAATGCAGGGCCGCCGCTTCACCGGGGTGCGGGGCCGATTGCGAAGGCGCGCGGGTACGCGGGAACCCGCGCAAAGTCAACTCCGGCGCTGCTTCTTGCCCTCCAGCGCGGAAAGCACGCCGCGCAGCGTCTTGATCTCCTGGCTCGACCAGCCGGGCTTGGTCAGCAATGTGCGCAGCGTTCGCTTGGTCGCCGGGGTGCGTTCGGGGGGATGATAAAATCCCTTCGCCTCGAGCAACCCGTCGAGATGCGCGATCATGCCGTCCAGCTCGGCCTGCGGCGCGACGGGGTCGTGTTCCTCCAGCGTCGGCTGGACCAGATCGGCATGTTTCGACCATTCATAGGCGATCAGGATCACGGCCTGCGCCAGATTGAGCGATCCGAATTCGGGATTGATCGGCACGGTGACGATCGTGCCCGCGACCGCGACATCGTCGGTTTCAAGGCCAGAGCGCTCCGGCCCGAACAGGATTGCGGATTTGCCCGGCGTGGCATGGATCGCCTGCGCGGCTTCGTCGGGCCTGACCACCGGCTTGGTCACGCCGCGTTTGCGCACCGTGGTGGCATAGACATGGGTGCAGTCCGCCACCGCATCGGCGACGCTTTCGAAGATCTGCGCGCGTTCGAGCACGATATCCGCGCCGCTCGCCGCCGGGCCCGCGGAGGGATTGGGCCAGCCGTCGCGCGGGCTTACCAGCCGCATCTCGGCAAGCCCGAAATTGAGCATCGCGCGCGCCGCCTTGCCGATATTCTCGCCCAGTTGCGGGCGGACAAGGATGATCGCGGGGGGTGGGGTGGTTTCGCTCATTTCTATCTGTCTTCTTCCGTTCGCCCCGAGCGAAGTCGAGGGGCCGCCGCAACGCGTGACTCTCGTTCACCCGGTGGCATGGCCGCGCGCTTCAACGCCGTCCAGTCGCCAGCGATCAGGGCTTCCTTCTTGGCGCGCGACCATGGTTTGATTCGCAATTCAGCTCGAATCGCTTCCTCGCGTGTCTGGAAGCATTCCTGCCACATCAGCGAGACTGGGCGGCGGTCATGGGTGTAGCCGGGAATTTCGCCGGATTGATGTTGGGCAACACGGCGCTCCAGGTCGTCGGTATGGCCGGTATAGTAAGAAGCATCCGAGCAGCGCAGGATATAGACCCAGAACATCGTTACCGCTCCCCGTTGCGACTGTCCCTCGACTTCGCTCGGGACGAACGGGGGTGGCCAATGCCCATCCGGCCCAGTCTCACCCCTTGCCCACCTCATGCACGCTGCCGGCGAATTCCTCGAAATCGCGTGCCTCGCGAAAGTCCTTATAGACGCTGGCGAAGCGGATATAGGCGACCGAATCGAGTCCCTTCAGCCCCTCCATCACCATCTCGCCGATGCGCTGGGCGGGAATTTCGCTGTCGCCCTGGGTTTCCAGCTGGCGCTGGATGCCCGAAACCAGCTTTTCGATCGCGGCTGCGGCGATCGGGCGCTTGCGGCACGCGATCGCGACCGATCGCATCAGCTTGTCGCGCTCGAACGGCTCGCGCCGTTCCTCCGACTTGACGATGGTCAGGTCGCGCAGCTGGATACGTTCGAACGTCGTGAAGCGCGCGCCGCATGCCTCGCACTGGCGGCGGCGGCGGATCGCGTTGCCGTCCTCGGTCGGACGGCTGTCCTTCACCTGGCTGTCTTCATGAGTGCAAAAGGGGCAGCGCATCGCAAATTCACATCCGTTCGTGCTGAGTAGGGACTGAGCGAAGTCGAAGGCCCGTATCGAAGCATCGGTCCTTCGATATGCCGCTTCGACGGGCTCAGCGGCTACTCAGGACGAACGGACAGATAATCGGGCCCTCGCGTGCTCACGCCTCCGGATAGATCGGGAAGCGTTCGCACAGCGCCTGGACGCGTTCGCGGACATTGGCTTCGATCTGCGCATCGCCCGCTTCGCCATTCTTGCGCAGCCCGTCGAGCACGTCGGCGATCATGTTGCCGATCTCGCGGAATTCGGCCGGGCCAAAGCCGCGTGTCGTGCCGGCGGGCGATCCGACGCGGATGCCGCTGGTCTTCATCGGCGGCAGCGGATCGTTGGGAATGCCGTTCTTGTTGCAGGTGATCGCCGAGCGTTCGAGCGCTTCGTCGGCATCCTTGCCGGTAACGCCCAGCGGAGTGAGATCGACCAGCGCCAGATGCGTGTCGGTGCCGCCCGAAACCAGATTCGCGCCGCGCTCCTTCAGCGTCGCGGCCAGCACCTTGGCGTTTTCCACCACCGCGGCGATATACGCCTTGTAATCGGGCTGGAGCGCTTCGCCGAATGCAACCGCCTTGGCGGCGATGACATGCATCAGCGGCCCGCCCTGCAGGCCGGGGAACACTGCCGAGTTGATCTTCTTGGCGATTGCTTCGTCATTGGTCATCACCATGCCGCCGCGCGGGCCGCGCAGCGTCTTGTGCGTGGTGGTGGTGACGACATGGGCGTGGCCGAACGGGCTGGGGTGCGCGCCGCCCGCGACCAGTCCGGCGAAATGCGCCATATCGACCATGAACAGCGCGCCGACCTCATCGGCAATCGCCCGGAAGCGTGCGAAATCGATCTGGCGCGGATAGGCCGAACCACCGGTGATGATCAGCTTGGGGCTATGCTCTTTGGCGAGCGCTTCGACCTGATCGAAATCGATCAGATGCGTTTCCGGATCGACGCCATATTGCACGGCGTTGAACCATTTGCCGCTCATCGCCGCCTTGGCACCATGCGTCAGGTGTCCGCCGGCATCGAGGCTGAGGCCCATGATCGTATCGCCGGGCCGGGTCAGCGCCAGCATCACTGCGCCGTTCGCCTGCGCGCCCGAATGCGGCTGGACATTGGCAAAGCCGCATCCGAACAATTGCTTGGCGCGATCGATCGCCAGCTGCTCAACTTCGTCCGAAGGATGGCAGCCCTGATAATAGCGCCTGCCCGGATAGCCTTCGGCATATTTGTTGGTGAAGACGCTGCCCTGCGCCTCCAGCACTGCCTTGGACACGATATTCTCGCTGGCGATCAGCTCGATCTGATGCTGCTCGCGCTGCAACTCGTGCTGTACGCCGGCGAACACCGCAGCATCGGCTTCGGCCAGGCCGCGCGTAAAAAAGCCGTCGGGCTGTACGCCCGCTTCGATTGCACTGGTGCTCATGCGTCGGTCCTTTCAATCTGGGGATCGCTCAGCTTGTCGACGCGGCGCTGGTGGCGGTCGCCGGCAAAGCCGGTGGCAAGGAAGGTGTCGAGACAGGCGATCGCCATGTCGCGACCGGTCAGCCGCGCGCCCATCGCAATGACATTGGCGTCATTATGCTGGCGCGCCAGCGCTGCCGAAAGCGGTTCGGATACCAGCGCACAGCGGCATGCCGGATTGCGATTGACTGCGATCGAAATACCGATTCCCGATCCGCACAGGGCAACGCCGCGTTCGGCCTCGCCATTCGCCACGGCCTGCGCCAGTTTATAGCCATAATCGGGGTAATCGACGCTTTCCGGGCCATTGGTCCCCAGGTCGATGACATCATGGCCATGGTCGCGCAGCCATTCGGCAAGCACGGCTTTGAGTTCATAGGCGGCATGGTCCGCGGCAATGGCGATTCGCATGAAGGCGGCGCGCTCCCGACAATCTCAGTGCTGGAATGCGCGCCTATTAGGCGTTCGTGTCGGGCATTGCCACACCCGATGTGCCGCGGCGTGCCGATTGCGCGAGCCGGCTGCGTTCGCGCACGCGCGGCAGGTGCGACGCGCTCACCGGAATGCGGCTGCCGTCCGAAAGCAGCAGCATCCACCGCCGCCCTTCACGCGCCGCACCGGCGACCGCACCCGATGCGGCCCAGGCACCGCGATGCGCCTGTTCGCCGTCGATCTGCGCGAGTTCGCTCGGCGCGTCGCCGAAACGATAATGGACCAGCGGGCTCCGTCCCTCGCCCCGCCGGACCCGGCAAGAATGATCTTCGCCGATCACGGCGACCAGCGAATCGGCACGTTGCTGGACGGAACGGTGACGGCGATCGAAGGGCGCGGCTATCTGGCCGATGGCACCACCGGCTTCAATGGCGTCGCGGTCATTTCCTGCGATCCTGATGAAAAACCTATAGGATGCGGTCCCATGCGCAGCGCAAGGCAGCCGCTTTTGCGATCGTGCCGACCGAAACCGGCTATGCCGGGGAAATTCCGTACGGCAACGCAACGACCCGGTATGCAGTGGCGATTCGCGACGGCGAAGGGGCGGAGGCCGGGGACTATGTGACGGCGGGTCAGACCCCTCGCGGTTTCTTCGAAATGCGGGTCGCAAGGGTCGGGAATACCGGCTGGCCCTCTGGCGGCGCTGTACAAGGGATTGATTTCGGCAGCGCCTTCGCACAAGTCTCCCCGCCAATGTGCCCGGTGGCCCCCTATGGGGGCCGCTCGCGCACTCCCTCCGGGAGCAAGACATGTCTTCAGTTGCCAAGTCGTCCAAAAAAGGCGCCGTGAGCGATGCCGTTCATCGCCACGAACATCTTTCGAAGGAAGGGCTGCTCGAACGCGCCTTCACCTTCGCCTTTCGCGGTCTCGTCTATGCCCAGATCTGGGAAGACCCGGTGGTCGATATGGAAGCGCTCGAGCTGCAGCCCGACCATCACCTCGTCACGATTGCCTCGGGCGGGTGCAACGCGCAATCCTATCTGATCGCCGATCCCAAAAAGATCACGGCAGTCGACCTCAACCCGGCGCATATCGCGCTCAACAAGATGAAGCAGCAGGCGGCGCTCCATTTGCCCGACTATGACAGCTTTCATCAGCTGTTCGGCCTCGCCGACCAGCCGGGCAATGTGCAGCTTTATTACGAGCATGTCCGCCCGCATCTCGACGAAACCTCGCGCGCCTATTGGGAGCATCGCGGCCCCAACGGCCATCGCCGGATCACGGCGTTCAAGCGCGGCTTCTATCATTACGGTCTGCTCGGCCGGCTGATCGCCTTCACGCACTGGCTGGCGCATCGCTACAAGATCGACCCGACCGAAATTCTCAAGGCGCGCTCGATGGAAGAGCAGCGCGAGATTTTCGACAAGAAGTTTGCGCCGTTCTTCGACAAGAAGCTGCTGCGCTGGATGATCGACCAGCCCGCTTCGCTGTTCGGCCTCGGCATCCCGCCGGCCCAGTACGACCTGCTCAAGGCCGACGATCGCGAAGGCATTACCGGTGCACTGCGCTCGCGCCTGCGCAAGCTCGCCTGCGACTTCCCGATCAACGAGAATTATTTCGCATGGCAGGCATTCGGGCGCGGCTATGGCCGCACGCCCGATGCGCCGCTGCCCCCCTATCTGCAGCGCCAGAATTGGGAGTTGATTCAGAGCCGCGCCGACCGGCTCGAAATCCGCCATCAGAACATGTCCGAATATCTCGAGCAGATGCCGGCCCAGTCGATGGACCGCTATATCCTGCTCGACGCGCAGGACTGGATGACCGACGCCCAGCTGACGCGCCTCTGGACCGCGATCACTCGCACGGCAAAGCCCGGCGCACGCGTCCTCTATCGCACCGCTGCGGTGCCCGATGTGGTCAAGGGGCATATCCCCGACGACATCATGGCGCAGTGGGAATATGCGCCGCAGGAGAAGCTGGACGACTGGGTCGCGCGCGACCGCAGCTCGGTCTATGGCGCGATGCACCTCTGGACGCTGAAGCCACACGCGGCATGAGCAGCGGCGCAGAGGCAGAAAACCCGTCCGATCAGAAGCGGCTGATGGATGCCACCTATGGCCTCCATCGCCATTTCTATGATCTGACGCGCAAATTCTATCTGCTCGGGCGCGACACGATGATCCGCGAGCTCGATGTGCCCAGGGGCGGATCGGTGCTCGAAGTCGGCTGCGGCACCGCGCGCAACCTGATCGTCGCGGCGAAACACTGGCCCGATGCGCGCTTTTACGGCTTCGACATCAGCGACGCGATGCTGACTCAGGCGCGCAGCTCGCTCGGCAGGAAGGGGCTGGAGAACAAGGTCACGCTGGCGCAGGCCGATGCCGGGACATTCGACGTTTCCAGCCTGTTCGGCCTCGACAAGGTCGACCGCATCTTCATGAGCTACACCATCTCGATGATCCCGCCCTGGCAGGAAGCGATCGAGCGCGCCGCTGCGCAGCTGGCGCCGGGCGGCAGCCTGCACATCGTCGATTTCGGCCAGTATGAGCGGCTGCCCAAATTGGCGAAAAAGCTGCATTACAAATCGCTCAACGACTTTCACGTCTATCCGCGCCGCGAATTGCCCGCGGTGCTGAAGCGCGTGGCCGAGCAGCACGACATGGCGATGGACTTTCGCTCGCTCTGGCGCGGCTATACCTGGCGCGCAACGCTTACCAAGGGGTGACAGGCATGCGCTTCAACCGTCGCTGGCTGCTGCGAGGATCCTTAGGGTGCGCGGGGCTGGCGATGGCGCCGTCGGTGGCGGCGCGTGCCGCCAAGCGCGACTGGGCGGCGCTCGGTGAAGCGGTGAAGGCCGAAATGGCCTGGGCGTTCGACCAATATCGCGAACATGCCTGGGGCAAGGACGAGATCAAGCCGGTCAGCGGCACCACCTCCAGCTTTCCGCTCAAGCATGCGCATCTCGGGCTCAGCCTGATCGAATCGCTCGATACGCTCTGGCTGATGGGGCTCGACGATCGCTTTCAGGCAGGCGTCGACTGGGTGAAGGCCGAACTCGATTTCGACGTCGATGGCGAGGTTTCGGTGTTCGAAACGACCATCCGGCTGCTTGGCGGGCTGTTGTCGGCGCATCTCGCCTGTGGCGATCGGGTGCTGCTGGCAAAGGCAAAGGATCTCGCCGACCGGATGCTCCCCGCATTCGATACGCCGACGGGGCTGCCCTATCGCTATGTCAATCTGCGCAGCGGCGCGGTGCGTGATCCGCTGACGAACCCGGCCGAAGCGGGCACTTTGCTCAGCGAATGGGGCACGCTGTCGCGTCTCACCGGCGACTCGCGCTATCACGACGCCACGCGCGCGCCGATGGCGACACTGTTCGAGAAGCGCTCGAAGATCGATCTGGTGCCGGTGAAGATCGATGCGATGACCGGGCAATGGGTGGATCGCCGCGCCACGGTCGGTTCCTATGCCGACAGCTATTATGAATATCTGTGGGACGCATGGGAGCTGTTCGGCGACGCCGAGTGCAAGGCGATGTACGATGTCCTGACCGGCGGCATCGTCCGGCATCAACTCGTCTGGACCAAGGGCGGTGCATGGATCGCCGATGTCGATTATGAAACCGGCGAAATCCTGACCGGCGAACAGGACGAGCTATCCGCCTTTTACGGCGGGCTGCTGGCGCAGGGCGGGATGCCCGCAACCGGCGCGGCTTTGGTCGAAAGCTGGGCGAAGGTGCAGGATCGCTATGGCGTGCTGCCCGAAGCATATGATTATCAGACCGGCCAGCCGCTTCAGAAAACCAATGCGCTCCGCCCCGAACTGGCCGACGCGGCGTTCAACCTGTGGCTGCTCGATCGCGACGAACGCTGGCGCGAGGTTTGCGCCGTGCATTTCGAAAACATGCTCGCCGCGAACAAGGCGCAGTATGGCTATACCGATCTTGCCGACGTCACCGCCAATCCCAAGCGTCAGGCCGATCACTGCCCCGGCTATTGGTGGTCGGAACAGATGAAATATTATTGGCTGATCTTCGCCGATTGCCCGCGCTTTGACTATCGCAGCAACGTGCTGACGACCGAGGGCAATGTGCTCAGGGGCTTCATCGCCCCCTGACGCGTCACGCGATTGCCAGCAACGCGACCAGCGCCAGCGCGATCGTCAGCAGTAGCAGCAGCGAGAGCAACACCGCCGCCGTCACGCGCGGTCCCGCCTGCGCGATGCTGCGGACATCGACGCCCAGGCCCAGCGCCGCCATCGATACGACCGTCAGCGCGCCGGAAACCTGTCCCACCGGTGCGACCAGCGTTTCGGGAACCAGCCCCGTCGCGCGCAACCCGACCAGCGCGAGGAAGCCGAGGATGAACCATGGCACCAGCTGGTGCAGACCCGGGCGCTGCACATCGCCGGCCACAATTGCATCGGCGGGTTCGTCCACCGCATCGAGCCGCGGTGCGATCAGCGACAGCATGACACAGACCGGCCCCAGCATCAGCACGCGGACCAGCTTTACCAGCGTGCCGATATGGACCGCCGCAGTGCCGAACGGCGCAGCAGCGGCCAGCACCTGCGGCACGGCATAAACGGTCAGCCCGGCCAGCGTGCCATAGCCGATGGCGGACAGGTCGAGCGCCAGCCCGAGCAGCGGCAAACCCAGCACCACCGCGACTCCCAGCACTGCGGTAAAACCAATCGCCGCGGCAACATCGTCGCCATCGGCATGAATCACCGGTGCCACTGCCGCGATCGCCGAATTGCCGCAAATCGCATTGCCGCACGCGATCAGCAACGCCATGCGCTGCGGCAGCCGAAGCATCCGCCCGATCGCATAGCCCGCGATCAGCGCGAGCATCACTGTCAGTGCGATACCGCCAAGCAACGCGGGGCCGGCGCGCAGGATCGTGGTTGCGCTGACCGACAGGCCCAGAAGCACCACGGCGATTTCGAGCAGCGTCTTGGCGCTGAAGGCAATGCCGCGATGCCAGCCCGGCCCCGGCTTCCACAGGCTGCGCACCGCCGCGCCGATCAGAATGGCGAGCACCAGCGGCTCAAGCCATGGCTTGCCGAACAACGCAGTCTCCACCGCCGCTCCCGCATAGCCCGCAAGCGTGACGGCAAGGCACAGGCCAATGCCGGGCAGCAGCGGGGGGCGTTCGAACCGGCTGGGGATGGGGACGGACAGGGCGCGCGCCATCGGAAATTCCTTTCCCGCAAATCGCTACTTCCGGAAATTCAATCGATCCAACGCATGATAATTGTGATTCCAATCATCAAATGCGATTGATTGGCCATGACCCTCGAACAACTCCGCATCTTCCTGGCCGTGGCCGAGCGCGAACATGTCACTGCGGCGGCGCAGGCGCTCAACATCAGCCAGTCGGCGGCATCGGCCGCGATTGCCGCGCTCGAGGCGCGGCACGATGTGCGGTTGTTCCATCGCGTCGGACGCGGAATTGCGCTGACCGATGCCGGACGCGCCTTTGTTGCCGAAGCGCGCGGTGTCGTTTCGCGGGCGCAGGCGGCGCAACAGATGCTCGACGAATGGGGCGGGCTGGATCGCGGGACGCTGCGCCTGGTCGCGAGCCAGACCATCGCCGCCTATTGGCTGCCACCGCTGCTTGCCCGCTATCGCGCCGCCTATCCGGGCGTCGATGTGCATCTTGCGATCGGCAACACCGAAATGGCGGCTGCCAGCGTGCATAAGGGCGAGGCCGAACTCGGCATTGTCGAAGGCGTGGTCGCTGACCCCGCGCTCGCCCATTGGCGGATTGGAGAGGATCGCCTGCTGCTCGTCGCCGCCGCGCCACAGCCGCATGTCGATGCGGCATGGCTGCGCGGTGTGTGCTGGGTGCTGCGCGAATCCGGCTCCGGTACGCGATCGGCGCTGGAGGCCGCGCTGCGCGCGCAGGGCGTTGATCCCGATACGCTTCAGGTCGCGCTGACGCTGCCCTCCAACGAAAGCGTTCGTACGGCGGTGGAGGCGGGTGCCGGCGTTACTGCGCTATCGGCGCTGGTGGTCGCGCCGGCCATTGCCGCGGGCACGCTTCACGCGTTGCCCTGCGATCTTGGGGCGCGCGCCTTTCACGGGCTGCGGCACAAGGAACGCTATCGCAGCGCAGCCGCCGATGCGCTGCTCGATATGATCGGTCGGAACCGTAGCGCCTGACCCGGCGGGTTTCAGTCGATTGCGTCCTGCACTTCGCGCAGCGCGATCCAGGCGGGGTCTTCGAACATCGCGAATTTGAGCGGATAGACGGGCTGGCCGACCAGTGCTTCGTTGATGCCTTCCTCAAACCGTTCGGCATCGGGCGTGAAGCATCGCCATTCGCGCGTCCCGCCAAAGGTGAGCACGGCGACGCACACGCCCCATTCGCCCATCTCCATCCCGTCGATCATCGACTCTTCGAACGCGACCATCTGCGCGAGTTCATGCTCGTCGGGCATCCGCCCGTCCTCGCTTTCGAACGGCCATTGGATCAGCACCAGAGTCGGCATTTCCGCCTGCATCGCGGGCGTCGGCGGCTCGGTCAGCACCCGCAACAGCGTCGGGATGCCCTCACGCTCGCCGGTCGCGAAGGTCCAGGGGGTGTCGGGATTGTCGTTGAAGTTGGTCACGCATCCTCAAAATCTGCGGGTTCGGTTGCTGGCGAACCTTGTCGCGCGGCAATAAAGTCAGCCACAGATATGTCGTTGCCCAGACGGATCAACAGCAAAAAGGCAGGAAGCGGTTCGAGCGCATCCGGATCAATCCGCTGCAACCGCCGCATCCCGACACGGGTATCGGCGATCGCCAGCGATTGCGTCAGCAGATCATCGCTGGCCAGCGCTTCCTCAATCGACAGTTCGTGTATCAGTTGCCAGCAGGAGCGATAGGCATCTTGCCGGGACAACGCACCGAAGGGCGTGAGTTGGCGCTTATACATGCGATTGCGGTCGCTGCTCGCCGCCTCCCAGCCGCCGGCGATATAATGAGCGCGCGTGCAGAAATTGGCGATGACATCGCCGTCGAAGCTCAGCCACGCATGGCCGCAGGTGCAGTTGCCATAGGCTGCGCTATGGATGTCGAGCCTGCCCCGCAGCGGCTCGGCGAAGCGATCCAGAGCAAGCGCGCGAAGCTTGCTCCAGCGCATCACGCCGCCTTTTTGAGTTTCAGCTCGAGCCGGCCCCAGATTTCGCTCAGCGCCGCGACCAGTTCGGCCAGCATCGCTTCGTCATGCGCCGGGCCCGGCGTGAAGCGCAGGCGTTCGGTGCCGCGCGGCACGGTCGGGTAATTGATCGGCTGAACGTACACGCCATATTCGGCGAGCAGGATGTCGCTGATCTTCTTGGCCTTTACCGGGTCGCCGACCATCAGCGGCACGATATGCGTGGTGGTGTCCATCACCGGCAGACCCGCTTCGCGCATCATCGCCTTCAGGCTGGCGGCGGCGGCCTGTTGCGCGTCGCGTTCCGCGCTCGATGCCTTGAGGTGGCGTACGCTGGCCAGCGCGCCCGAAACGAGCACGGGCGACAGCGAGGTGGTGAAGATGAAGCCCGGCGCATAGCTGCGGATCACGTCGATGATCTGGCGGTCGGCGGCGATATAGCCGCCCATCACGCCGAATGCCTTGCCCAGCGTCCCTTCGATGATCGTCAGCCGGCGTGCCGAATCGTCGCGTTCGGAAATGCCGCCGCCGCGCGCGCCGTACATGCCGACGGCATGGACTTCGTCGAGATAGGTCAGCGCGTTATATTTGTCGGCCAGGTCGCAGATCGCATGGATCGGGGCGACATCGCCGTCCATCGAATAGACGCTTTCGAACGCGATCAGCTTGGGCAGCGCGGGATCGTCCGCCGCCAGCAATTCCTCGAGATGCGCGAGGTCATTGTGGCGGAACACGCGCTTTTCGCATCCCGAATGGCGAATGCCCGCGATCATCGATGCGTGGTTGAGCTCGTCCGAATAGACGATGCAGCCCGGCAGGATCTTCGCCATCGTCGACAGCGTCGCTTCGTTCGACACATAGCCCGACGTGAAGAGCAGAGCGCCCTGCTTGCCGTGCAGATCGGCGAGTTCGGCCTCCAGATCGATATGATAATGGGTGTTGCCGCCGATATTGCGCGTGCCGCCAGAGCCCGCGCCGACATCGTGCAGCGCTTCTTCCATCGCCGCGATCACCTTGGGATGCTGGCCCATGGCGAGGTAATCGTTCGAGCACCACACGGTAATCGGCTTCGGCCCGTTATGACCGGCGAAGCAGCGCGCATTGGGGAATTTCCCCTTGTTGCGCAGAATGTCGATGAACACGCGATAGCGGCCTTCGGCGTGAAGCCGGTCGATCGCCTGCGTGAATACCCGCGAATAGTCCACTGCCGCGGGCGCTTGGTCGGTCGTGCTCATGGGATTGCTCCGATAGACCCATTATTCGGCGATTACCAGTTGCCGAAAATGCTTATTGTAGGCGGCTTTCCCGCACAACACTCCGTGTCCGGGCGGCGAAGCCGATTGCATTTTCCCTTCCCGGACCGCCGCACCATGTTGTTTTCGCCCGATTCGCAACCGGCATCGGCTCGACTTTTCCCGGAAGGAAAGACGCGTCTTACAGTGAAGTCACATCCGCCAATTGATCTGGCGCAAGCCGATTGGAAATACTCGCCATCCCAGCCTGGGCGATTCGTTTTTGCCGCGCTTTCATGGTATTAGGCGGTCATCGCGAACGACTCGAACTCCAGGCACAGTTCGCGGCTGAGAGACCATCAGAACTCCCGCTTGGGCGGATCGAGGTGCCCATGAGAGCCGACGACCAGGAATATTATCGCCGACGCGAACGCCAGGAGCGCGAACGGGCGGATCGAACGCGCGATTCCGCCGTTCGGCGCCTGCATCTCGAAATGGCGGAGCGCTATTTCTCGATGGCCGAAGAAATTTCGCCGTCCCCATCGTCCTTCGCGCACGGTTCCTGAGCGCGCGACGACGGAACGTCGCTAAAGCGTTTCGACGATATCGAGGCCATAGCGCGCCAACGCCGGCGCGATCAGATGCGTGTCGCCCTGAGGCGCCGTGAACACTGCCTTTCCCATGCCGGGATCGGCCGGCCATGACTGACCCTGCGTCAGATATGCGATCCGCCGCGCGATCCCGTCCCCGCCATCGACGAAGCGCACCGGATGCGGCGCCACCGCGCCCATCTCGGCCGCGACCAGCGGGAAATGGGTGCAGGCATTGACGATGACGTCGATCCTGTCTCCCCCCGGCTGATCGAACAGCCCGGCAAGCACCGCGCGCAGCCGTTCGGGCGCGGGCGGCGTGCCGCGCAGCGCCGCTTCGGCCAGATCGACCAGTTCGGCCGATCCGTGGCGCAGCACGGTGCAATCGGCGGCGAACCGGGCGGCGAGATCGTCGACATAGGGCTGGCGGACCGTCGCGTCCGTGCCAAGCACGCCGATCGTGCCGGTGCGCGTGATCGCCGCCGCCGGCTTGATCGCAGGGACCGTGCCGACGATCGGCAGGTCGAGCGCCGCGCGCACCACGGGTAGCGCGATGGTCGAGGCGGTGTTGCACGCAATGACGATCAACCGCGGGCGATAGCGTTCGGCAAGCCGGCCCAGCAATGCCGGGACGCGCGCGGCGATTTCCGCTTCGCTGCGCGTGCCATAGGGATAGCCGCCATTGTCGGCGACATAGACGAACGGCGCCTGCGGCAGCAGCGCACGCGCGGGTCCGAGCACGGAGAGGCCTCCGACGCCGGAATCGAAAAACAAAAGGGGGCGGGGATCGGACATTTGATGGCGGGTCGCTGATGCCTGTTATTGCACCGGCTTAGGGGAGCGCCTAGCTTACTGGCAAGCAGGGGGGAATCCTTGAACGGCGAATTGCTCTGGCTCGGGCCGGTCGTGGCACTGGTGCTCGGCTATCTTCTGGGATCGATTCCCTTTGGTGTGCTGCTGACGCGCGCAACCGGTGCCGGCGATCTGCGCCAGATCGGCTCTGGCAATATCGGTGCGACCAATGTGCTGCGCACCGGGCGCAAGGGGCTGGCGGCGGCGACGCTGCTGCTCGACGCGCTCAAGGCGGTGGCGGCGATCGTGGTCATTCGCTGGATGTTTCCGGGCAACGAGATTCTGGCCGGTTCCGCTGCGTTCCTTGGCCATTGCTATCCGGTGTGGCTGCGGTTTCGCGGCGGCAAGGGCGTGGCGACGCTGATGGGTGTCGTGCTGGCGCTGCACTGGCCGTGCGGGCTGGTCTATGCCGCCGTATGGCTGGGGCTGCTCGCCGGGCTGCGCATCTCCTCGATCGCGGGCATGGCCGCTGCGGTATCGGCGCCGGTCAGCGCAGCCTTTTTCGGGCAATTCGACTCAGTGCTGCCGCTGCTCGTGCTGGCGCTGATCGTGCTGTGGAAACATCGCACCAATATCGATCGTCTGCTCACCGGTACGGAACCCAGGGTGGGCGCTCCCAAGTGACCGATAGGGGCGACGATGCCGCGCGGTTTGCGCGGCTTCGCCTGTTGCGCAGTGCCAATATCGGCCCTGTCACCTGGCGCCAGCTGATCGCGCGTTTCGGCGATGCACAGGCCGCGCTGGAGGCTTTGCCGATGCTCGCCGGCCGGGGCGGTGGCAAGCCGCGTATCGCTGACGAGGCCGCAGTGCGGCGTGAAATGGCGGCGGTCGATCGACTGGGCGCGCGCTATCTGTTTCTGGGAGACGCCGACTATCCGCCGCTGCTTGCGGAGCTGGAAAGCGCGCCGCCTGCCCTGATCGTGCGGGGCGATGTCGCGCTCGCACGGCGCAACTGTGTCGCGATGGTCGGCGCGCGCAACGCTTCGGCCGCCGCATGCCGCTTTGCGCGCCAGATCGCGCAGGGGCTTGCGCAGGAAGGCGTCACGGTCGTTTCCGGGCTCGCGCGCGGGATCGACACGGCCAGCCATGTCGGATCGCTGTCGGGCGGCACGATCGGCGTGATCGCCAGCGGGATCGACATCGCCTTTCCGCCCGAAAATGCCGAGTTGCAGGAACGCGTCGCGACCGACGGCCTGCTGCTTGCCGAACAACCGCCCGGCACCGAGCCGCTGGCGCGCTTCTTTCCCTCGCGCAACCGCATCATCGCCGCGCTGTCGCTCGGCACGGTAGTGGTGGAAGCCGCGCCGCGTTCGGGCAGCCTCATCACCGCACGTATCGCGGCGGAGGCGGGCCGCGAAGTGATGGCCGTGCCCGGCAGCCCGCTCGATCCACGCGCGCAGGGATGCAACCAGCTGATCCGCGAAGGCGCGACGCTGGTCCAGAATGTCGAGGATATATTGGAGGCGATCCGTCCGATCGACCTGCGCGCGCTGCGCGAACCGGGCGCCGGCTATGCCGGACCGCCGCTTCAGGACGCCGCCGATAGCGATCGTGCCCGGATCACCGGCCTGCTCGGCCCGGTACCGGTGGCGGTCGACGAACTGATCCGCCAATCGGGGCTGGTCCCCGCAGTGGTGCAGACGGTGCTGCTCGAACTGGAACTCGCCGGGCGGCTTGAGCGTCATGGGGGAGGGCGCGTGAGCCTGCAATGATGGGCCTGGCGATCAGTCTGTTGCTGCACATTGGACTTCGTCCCGACCCGGTAGCTTGTCTTGATCCGGCTCAAGCCCGCGCAAGGGCAGGCGAGCAGGTCGATCTGGCAATCGCGGTGGTTCAGGCGGGCGTCCACGATAGCGTCGAAGCCCAACAGGTTGATTGCCCTAATCATAATCAAGTCCTGCTGGTTGGAGATCAGCGCGCAGTCCGTGCGTTGGTCGATGCGCAGGTCGGCCGAAATGGCGGTGTGGTACACGCCCGGGTGACCGGAATAGTGCAGATCATTCCTGCGCCCCCGGGCGGTGGAAGCAGCGTCTTCGCATTGCGTCTGGGGCGTGTCGATGACGTGCGGGTCGTGCCCGCATCTGCTCCTTGATACCGCGTGCGACCAGCCATTGGTTTGCCCGATAGGCCGTTGCGCCGACAAGCATCGCCACGTCTCGCAATAGCGGACGGCAACCCTACATCAGCGGCTTGGCGAACTCGGAAGGAACGACAATGGCCGACAGCGATCCCGCGAACAATCAGCCGCCGGGCTATGTCCCTGCAAAGGTCTGGGAATGGAAACAGGGCAATGGTGGCCAGTTCGCCAACATCAACCGCCCGGTTTCGGGCGCGACGCATGACAAGCAACTGCCGGTCGGCGAGCATCCCTTCCAGCTTTATTCGCTGGGCACGCCCAACGGGCAAAAGGCGACGATCATGCTCGAGGAATTGCTCGCGGCGGGGCATTCGGGTGCCGAATATGACGCGTGGCTGATCAATATCGGCGAAGGCGATCAGTTCGGCAGCGGCTTTGTCGACATCAATCCGAATTCGAAGATCCCGGCGCTGATCGACCGCTCGGGCGCCGAGCCGTTCAACATTTTCGAAAGCGGTGCGATCCTGGTCCATCTCGCCGAAAAATTCGGCGCTTTCCTGCCCACCGATCCGGCGAAGCGCGCGGCGGTGATGAGCTGGCTGATGTGGCAAATGGGCGCCGGGCCGTTTCTGGGCGGCGGCTTTGGCCATTTCTATGCCTATGCGCCGTTCAAGATCGAATATGCGATCGACCGCTATGCGATGGAAGTGAAGCGCCAGCTCCACGTCCTCGACACCCAGCTGGGCAAGCACGAATATGTTGCGGGCGACGACTATAGCATCGCCGATATCGCGATCTGGCCCTGGTACGGCACGCTGGTGCGCGGCGGCGCCTATGGCAGCGCAGACGCGTTTCTCGACGTCAAAAGCTACACCAACCTGGTCCGCTGGACCCAGCAGATTGGCGAGCGCGAAGGCGTGAAGCGTGGCCGCATCGTCAACCGCAACCCCACCGATGAGGACCCCACGCTGATCCCCGAACGCCACAGCGCGGCGGATGTCGATGCGGGACTGGCGCAGGTGAACGACGCCGTAGCCTGACGCCACCCCGTTCGTGTCGAGCGAAGTCGAGACACCCTGCGCATCCGCGCGCGGCACGTCCCTCGACTGCGCTCGGGACGAACGGTTGTGGTGAAGGGGGAACTTAGGCCGCCACTTCCTCCAGCGCCTCGCTCGCCTCCATCCACGCCAGTTCGGCCGCCTCGATGCGTTCGCTCACTTCCGCCCGGCGTTTCATCAGGTCGGTCATGGTCAGCTTCGCCAGCGCCGGATCGGCCTTGTCGGGTTCGGCCATGGCGCGGTCGATTTCGGTGCGTTGCGCGGTGAGCTTCGCCAGCGCCTTTTCGGCTTCGTCCGCCGCCTTGCGCAGTGCCTTGTTCTTCTCGCGCGCATCGGCCGCTGCCTTGCGCGCGTCCTTCTTGCTCAACTTCGCGCCGCCGCCCGACTTGCCTTCGCCCGGCGCTTCCTTCGACAGCACGAACGCGATGTAATCGTCCATCGACCCGTCATAGTCATGCGCCTCGCCGCTATCGACCAGCACCAGCCGGTCGGCGGTCATTTCGATCATGTGGCGATCATGGCTGACGATCAGCACCGCGCCTGAATAGGCGTTGAGCGCCTGAATCAGCGCCTCGCGCGCATCGACGTCAAGGTGGTTGGTCGGTTCGTCGAGGATCAGCATATGCGGCGCATCGCGCGTGATCAGCGCCAGCGCCAGCCGCGCACGCTCGCCGCCCGACAGCTTGCCGACCTTGGTCAGTGCCTTGTCCCCGGCAAAGCCGAACCGGCCGAGCTGCGCGCGCACCGCGGCGGGCTTCACGTCCGGCATCAGCGCCTGCAGGTGATCGAGCGGGGTATCGCCGCTGCGCAATTCCTCGACCTGATATTGCGTGAAATATCCCACGCGCATCTTGCCCGTCGCATTCATGTCGCCGTCCATCGGCTTCAGCTGCGCCGCAAGCAGCCGCGCGAGCGTCGTCTTGCCGTTGCCGTTGCGCCCCAGCAGCGCGACGCGATCGTCGGGATCGATTCGCAGATTGAGCCGCTGGAGCACCGGCGTGTCGCCATAGCCCACCGCCGCCATGTCGAGCGTGATCAGCGGCGGGCGCAATTCGTCAGGATCGGGGAAATCGAAGCTGAGCGACGGATCTTCGACCATCGCCGCGATCGGCTGCATCCTGGCGAGCGCCTTGGCGCGGCTCTGTGCCTGTTTGGCGGTCGATGCGCGCGCCGAATTGCGCGCGACATAATCCTGCAGCTTGGCGCGCTCGGCATCCTGCTTGGCTTTGGCGGCGGCAAGCTGCGCCAGCCGCTCGGCGCGCTGCTTCTCGAACGCATCATAGCCGCCGGGATAAAGCGTCAGCTTGCCGCGTTCGAGGTGCAGCATGTGATCGCAGACATTGTTGAGAAAGTCGCGCTCATGGCTGACCAGCAGGATCGTCGCCGGATAGGATTTGAGGAAATCCTCCAGCCACAACACCGCTTCGAGATCGAGGTGGTTCGACGGTTCGTCGAGCAGCAGCACATCGGGCTGCGAAAAGAGCAACGCCGCGAGCGCCACGCGCATCCGCCACCCACCCGAAAAGCTCTCCAGCGCGCGATGCTGCGCCTCCTCGTCAAAGCCCAGCCCGTTGAGGATACGCGCCGCGCGTGCCGGCGCCGAATGCGCCTGAATCGCGTTCAGCCGCTCGTGAATATCGGCGATCCGCTCGGGATCGGTTGCCGTCTCGCTCTCGTCCATCAGCGCGGCGCGCTCTTCATCCGCTGCCAGCACCGTTTCGAACGGCGTCGCCGAGCCGGCGGGCGCTTCCTGCGCGACATAGCCGAGCCGCGTTGCGCGCGGCATCTCGACCGATCCGGTATCGGCCTCCAGATCGCCCGAGATCACCTTGACCAAGGTCGATTTACCCGCGCCGTTGCGGCCGATCAGCCCCACGCGCGAACGCGGCGGCAGCGCGGCGCTCGCACCGTCAATGATCGTGCGCCCGCCCAGGCGAACGGTGATGTCCTGCAAGTTCAGCATGGGGAGCGCCGTTAGCAGGGTGTGGCCGGGTTGGGGAGGGGCTGTTTCCCCGCGCTCGCGCCTCAGTTCATGCTTGTCGGCGCGTGACCCCGCTCGGCGCGCTGCGGCACCAGCCATATGAGCAGGATGATCGCGCCGGCCAGCACCGCCGAAGCCGCCGCACGGCTCAGTTCCAGCCCACCGTTGGCGATCGGCTTGTCGAGAAAGTCGCCGACCGCCGCGCCCAGCGGGCGGGTAAGCACGAATGCCAGCCAGAACAGCGCCACCCGGTCGATCCTGGTCGTGAAATAGGCAATGCCGAGCAACGCGATCGCTCCGCCGAAAATCAGCGCCGCGCCCGAATAGCCGAGCGGCCCGTCGGCCACCCAGTCGCCCAGCGCGGTGCCCAGCGTCTGCGAAAAGGTGATCGTGATCCAGTAATAGATTTCGGCATCGGCGCGGTGCAGCGACTGGATCGATATGCTGCCCAGCATCCGGTACCACAGGAACAGGCTGGCGAGCAGGCACGCGAGCAGCAGCGCCGATCCGCCGGGATAGCCGATGCCGATCGATCGCGTCGCGAAATCGGCCATCGTCGTGCCCGCCGTGGTCGATGCGATGATCGTCGCCCAATATAATGCGGGGTGGAATCGCGGGGCGCGGATCTGTGCCACCACCAGCACCACCAGCGCGGTGGCAAAGATCGCAGTGCCGATCAGATAGCCCAGATTGAGCGACATGCTCACTGTGTCCCCGGCGGTCTCGCCAAAGGTCGTCGCCAGTATCTTGATGATCCAGAAGCCCAGCGTCACTGCTGGAACCTTGGTGAGCATTTCCTGCTGTTCGCGTGTCAAAACCCTTGGTCCTTCCGCATAAATTCCCATGTCGTTTCTTAGGAAGTGCGGCTATCCGGGCCCATAAGCAGCTGTTGATACGGGCCGATATCGGCGGATGCGTATGGGGAGGAATGCCATGCCGGAAACGACGGGGAAGCGACGGTTCGGCCTGTCCTTCTTTTCATCGGTGGCGCTGTTTCCGGTGCAGCTGGTCGCCGCCATCTATGTTCTGGTCGACGGGCTCGACGAGGCGTTCGGGGCATTTTCGCTGGCCTCGCTGCTTGAGGCGCTGGTCGCAGTGGCATTGGTCGCCGGGATCGTGATCAACGCGCTGTATCTGCGCCGCGTGCTGGCGCGGGCGCGGCGTCGCGAAGCGGCGCTTGCGCTCGCCCGGGGCGCCTTTGCCGAAGCGATCGCGATGCGGTTCGACGAATGGAAACTCTCCGCCGCCGAATCCGAAGTCGCAATGTTCGCGCTCAAGGGGTGCAGCGTCGCCGAAATCGCATCCATGCGCGCCGCCGCCGCCGGCACCGTGCGATCCCAACTCAGCCAGATCTACGCCAAGGCGGGCGTCGGCAGCCAGTCGGCGCTGGTCTCGCTGTTCATCGACGATCTGCTGCAGTGAAAGGGAAATGACTCCGGCCGCAGGGCGCCATGTATAGCATGGTGGAGGGGGCGTAGCCGCAGCGCGCTGCCCCATCGACTAGGTCACGACCTAACCGCTGTCCTACACGCAACAAATCTGCCACTCCTTTCGCAATGGCCCAGCCCGCCAACCCACGCCGCGCCGCCTCGCAACCCTGCGACATGCCGCTCGGGGAGGGCGAAAGCGGGGGGGGGGGCGTGCCGTGAACTTCGTAAACTTTCACATGCCCGCCACATCTTGACGGCACGGGCAGGCGCTCCCCATCCTCGTACGCGCACACGTAAGGACGCCTTTAAAACCTCATGCAGCTTGTCATCGTAGAATCGCCGGCCAAGGCGAAGACCATCGAAAAATATCTGGGCAAGGATTATCGCGTCCTCGCCAGCTATGGCCATGTCCGCGACTTGCCGCCCAAGGACGGGTCGGTGAATCCGGATGACGGCTTTGCGATGGAATGGGAGCCCTATGCCGACAAGAGCCGGCAGCTGAAAGCCATCGCCGATGAAGCGAAAAAGGCCGACCGACTGATCCTCGCGACCGACCCTGATCGCGAAGGCGAAGCGATTTCGTGGCATGTGCTCGAAGTGCTGACCAAGAAAAAGGCACTGCCCGCAGAGGTCGAGCGCGTCACGTTCAACGCGATCACCAAGGCCGCCGTCACCAAGGCGATGGGTGAGCCGCGCCAGCTCGATACCGATCTGATCGATGCCTATCGCGCGCGGCGTGCGCTCGACTATCTGGTCGGCTTCACGCTCTCGCCGGTGCTGTGGCGCAAGCTGCCGGGTGCCAAATCGGCGGGCCGCGTCCAGTCGGTCGCGCTGCGGCTGATCGTCGAGCGCGAGCGCGAGATCGAAGGCTTCATCGCGCAGGAATATTGGTCGGTCACTGCTGATATGGAGCATGCCGGCACCGGATTTCAGACGCGCCTCGTCAAATGGAAGGGCGACAAGATCGATCGCCTGACGATCGGCACCGAAGGCGATGCGATGGCCGCGAAGAAAGCGGTCGAGGAAGGCCGCTTCAGCGTCGTCCGCGTCGAAACCAGGCCGGCGACCCGCAACCCGGCGCCGCCCTTCACCACGTCGACGCTGCAACAGGAAGCCGCGCGCAAGCTCGGCTTCTCGGCCAGCCACACGATGCGGATCGCGCAGGCGCTCTATGAGGACGGCGCGATCACCTATATGCGTACCGACGGTGTCCAGATGGACAGCGCGGCGATTCAGGAAGCGCGCAAGGCAGTCGCGACTCGCTATGACGGCAGCTATGTGCCCGACAAGCCGCGCGTCTATCAGACCAAGGCCAAGAATGCGCAGGAAGCGCACGAAGCGATCCGCCCCACCGATTTTTCGAAGGACCGCGCCGGTTCGGGCGATCACGCCAAACTCTATGACCTGATCTACAAGCGCGCGCTGGCGAGCCAGATGGCATCGGCGCGGATGGAGCGCACCACGATCGATCTGGAGGATGCGACCGGCCAGCATGGCCTGCGCGCCACGGGTCAGGTCGTGCTCTTCCCCGGCTATCTCGCGCTTTACGAAGAGGGCAAGGACGATGTTTCTGTTGGCGGCTCGGGCAAACATGCCGACGCCGCTGACGACGAGGATTCGCGCCGCCTGCCCAAAATGTCCGAAGGCGATGCGCCCGCCAAAAAGGGCGTGAATGCCGAACAGCATTTCACCCAGCCGCCGCCCCGTTTTTCCGAAGCATCGCTGGTGAAAAGGCTCGAGGAACTCGGCATCGGCCGCCCGTCGACCTATGCCTCGATCATTCAGGTGCTCAAGGACCGCGCCTATGTGCGGGTCGAGAAGAACCGTTTCTTCGCCGAGGAAAGCGGGCGGTTGCTGACGGCGTTCCTCGAACGTTTCTTCGCCAAATATGTCAGCTATGATTACACCGCCGAGCTTGAGGAAGAGCTGGACGATGTGTCGGGCGGGCGTGCGGGGTGGCAGGCAGTGCTCGACGAATTCTGGCACGATTTCAAACCGCGCACCGATGAGGTGATGGAACAGAAGCCGTCGGACATCACTGCCGAGCTCGACAAGTTCCTCGAACCCTATCTCTTTCCGGCCAAGGCCGATGGCAGCGACCCGCGCGCCTGCCCCGCCTGCGCCGACGGCAAGCTTGCGCTTCGCGGCGGCCGCTATGGCGCGTTCGTCGCCTGCTCCAACTATCCCGAGTGCAAATTCACCCGTCGTTTCGCCCAGCCGGGCGGCGAGGGGAGCGAGGACACCGGGCCCGAGGCGCTGGGCAAGGATCCCGAAACGGGGCTGGAGATCGAACGCAAGTCGGGGCGGTTCGGCCCCTATATCCAGCTGGGCGAAGGCAAGGACGCCAAGCGCGCGTCGATTCCCAAGGATCTGCCGGGCGAGCTCGATCTCGAATGGGCGCTCAAGCTGCTCAGCCTGCCGCGCATCATCGGCAATCACCCCGAAACCGGCGAGCCGATCGAGGCCGCGATCGGGCGCTATGGCCCGTATCTGAAGCATGACGGCAAATATGCCCGGCTATCGAGCACCGTCGAAGTGTTCGAAACCGGCATGAATGCGGCGGTGGTGAAGCTGGCAGAAGCGGCCGAAGCCAAGGGCGGGCGCGGTCGTGGCGCGGCGCGTGAGCCGCTCAAGACCTTCGGCGCACATCCGACTTCGGGCGGCGAGATGAAGCTGATGGAGGGGCGCTATGGCCCCTATGTCACTGACGGCACGACCAATGCGACTCTGCCCAAGACCGCCGATCCGGCAACGCTGACTGCGGAAGAGGCCGCCGCGCTGATCGACGCCAAGGCAGCCAAGGGCCCGGCCAAGGGCAAGAAAAAGGCTGCGCCGAAGAAAAAGGCTCCGGCGAAGAAAAAGGCTCCGGCAAAAAAGGCCGCGGAATAGGCAACGCGCCGTCGTGAACGGGGTCCGGCTCTCGATCATCAGCGATACGCATCTTCAACAGGATCGTATCGCGATGGGGGCGGGCGACGTGATGATTCATTGCGGCGACATGCTGAACCTGGCGTGCGACAGCGATGCCGAACTCGCGCGAGTCGA
Source organism: Stakelama portus (assembly GCF_003171655.1). Taxonomy (GTDB): domain Bacteria; phylum Pseudomonadota; class Alphaproteobacteria; order Sphingomonadales; family Sphingomonadaceae; genus Sphingomonas; species Sphingomonas portus. The sequence goes on from NZ_QFZL01000003.1 coordinate 549,211, forward strand.
CGACTGGTTCGGCGATCAGCGCTTCGATGCGGTCCTCTGCACCGGCGGCAATCATGACTGGGCGTTGCAGCGCCGTGTCGAAACCGGCGCGGTTGCTTTCGCCAATGCGCGATATCTGCAGGACGCGGGCTGGGAATATCGCGGGCTGAAATTCTATGCCGCGCCCTGGGTGCCCGACCTGCCGAGGCACGCCTTCCATGCGCCGGATCGGGTTTTGCGGCGCAAATGGGCGGAGATTCCGACGGGCATCGATGTGCTGATCACCCACACGCCGCCGGCCGGCATATTGGATGTGTCCAGCAATGGGAAAAGCCTGGGCTGTCCGCTACTTCGCGACGAACTTGCCCGCATCAGGCCGCGTCTGCACTGTTTCGGCCATGTTCACGCCGGCGCCGGTCAGACAAGGATCGGCGATACGCTGTTCGTCAACGCAAGCGCATTGGTCAGCCGCAGCAGCCATGTCCGTGGCGCGGTTTGCGTAACGCTCACGCCATTCTGATCGCGTGACGTTCGCGTCGGCAGGCGTCGGATACTTCCCGAACGCGCCTGCAATTCTGCCGCGGTTTATGCCGCCCGGCGGCTGGTCGCGCTCAGCCATGCACGTGCGGCCTTCTGCGCTTCGATGATTTCGCGTGCGCTCATGTCCTCGGCGATTTCCGCGCGGCATTCCTGCGCATGATCGCTTCCCGACATCGCCGCGATGTTGAACCATTTATGTGCTTCGATCAGGTCGACATCGACCCCGTCGGAACCGCTCGAATAAACGATTCCCAAGTCATAACATGCCTGCGCATCTCCGCGGGCCGCATCCTGCAGCCGGCTTTCGATCAGGAAACGCGCGCTCTTGAGGCTGTTGCCCATCTCGCTACCCCTTTTCCACGATCCACTCGCGAATCATGGTTTGGGGCAGCAATTGCGAACAATTGGTTAACGGAATTAACCGTTCCCGTTTACCGCGACATTGTCGATCAGCCGGGTTCCGTGGATTTTGGCCGCTGCCAGCAGCCGCTGCGGCTTTCCCGCTACGGGTTCGCCCAGAGTGTCTGAATCGACCAGCGCGACATAATCGACTTCGAATCCGGCGGCGGTCAGCATCTCGCGGGCCTGTTCGAGCGCCGCCTGCGCATCGCCGCCCTGGCTGATCGTCCGTTCGGCGACGCCCAGCGCGCGCGGCATCGCGATAGCCGCCTTGCGATCTTCCTCGACCAGATAGGCGTTGCGCGACGACATGGCGAGGCCGTCATCCTCGCGCTGGGTGGGCATGCCGATGATCTCGATCGGCATGTCGAGGTCGGTGACCATGCGGCGGATCACCGCGAGCTGCTGATAATCCTTCTCGCCGAATATCGCGGCATCGGGCTGAACCTGATTGAACAGCTTCGCGACCACCGTCGCGACGCCGTCGAAATGGCCGGGGCGGTGCGCGCCTTCCAGCGGTTCGCTGACTCCTGCGACCGAAATGCCTGACGAGAAGCCGTCGGGGTACATCGCTTCGACCGGCGGCATCCACAACAGGTCCACGCCCGCTTCGGACAGCATCCGTGCGTCGCGCTGTTCCTGACGCGGATAGCGGCTGAAATCCTCATCGGGGCCGAATTGGGTGGGATTGACGAAGATCGACACGGCCACGCGGTCGCCGTTGCGCCGTGCGGTATCGACCAGCGCGAGATGGCCGGCATGCAGCGCGCCCATCGTCGGAACAAGCACGAGTCGCTCGCCTGCGGCGCGAAAGCCACGTACGGCCTCGCGCAGCGCTTCGAGTTGGCGAATGGTTTGCACGCTTCAACACCCTCGGATACAGTCGGAGCGCGGCCTTCTATGGGGGGCGGGCCTCGCGATCAACAAGGGAAGCTACTGATTTGTCTGACGCAGCGAATCGCCTGCATGTCGTCGTCTTCGCGAACGAGAAGGGCGGCACCGGCAAATCCACCACAGCAGTGCATGTCGCAATCGCGCTGGCGGCGAAGGGCGCGCGCGTGGCCTGTTTCGATCTCGATCATCGCCAGCGCACGATGGGGCGCTATCTCGACAATCGTCTGGCGACGATTCAGCGGACCGGGCGCGAATTGCCGATGCCCCGGTATGAAACGCATGACGGCGAAACGATGGCGAAATTCTCCGCCTCGCTCGATCGGCTGAGTGCCGACGCCGATTTCCTGGTCATCGACACGCCGGGCCGCGACGACAAATTCGCGCGGATCGCAGTCACCAATGCCGACACGCTGGTGACGCCGATGAACGACAGCTTCGTCGATTTCGATCTGATCGGCCAGGTCGATCCCGAAACATTTCGCGTGATCCGCCCCAGCTTCTATTCCGAGCTGATCTGGGAATCGCGCAAGCGCCGCGCCAAGGCCGATGGCGAAACGATCGACTGGGTCGTGCTGCGCAATCGCATGCAGCATATCGAAGCGCGCAACATGCGCCGCGTGTCGGATGCGATCGACCAGCTTTCCAAACGCGTCGGCTTCCGCGTCATTTCCGGTCTTTCGGAGCGCGTCATCTATCGCGAACTGTTCCCGCAGGGGCTGACGATGCTCGACAGCCGCGAATTCGGCGAGATGGGGCTGGCCCATGTCGCCGCCCGACAGGAATTGCGGGAGATGATGGCAGGGCTGGCATTGCCCGAACCGGCCATGCCGCTGTTCGCGTGACGCGCGCGTGATCTTCAAATTTCTGACGGCGGCGCTGGTCGCGTATCTTGGCTGGCGAATGTGGCACGGCTTTGGGCCGCTTCCCGGTTCGCCCAAGCCGGCGCAAGAGCCTCCGGTGCGCGAGGGGCATCGCGATGCCTGCACCCTGCTCGACGTGCCCGCCGATGCCGATGCCGAACAGATCCGCGCGGCGCACCGGCGGCTGATCGCTCGCGTGCATCCCGATCGGGGCGGCAGCGCCGAACTGACGCGGCGGGTGAATGCGGCGCGCGACTTGCTGCTGCAAGATTTGGAGGCCAACAGGCCAAAGGATTGAACTTTTCCTGCGCCTGAGGGATTAGGGCGCTCACATCATCGGAGGCATCATGACGCATCAGTTCGATCCCACGTCGCTTCGGGAATATGACATCCGCGGAATCGTGGGAAAGACGCTGGGCCCGGACGATGCACGCGCGATCGGTCGCGGTTTCGCGACCCTGCTGCGTCGTGAGGGCGGGCATCGCGTCGCGGTGGGCCGTGACGGCCGCCATTCCTCTCCCGATCTGGAAGCGGCGCTGATCGAAGGTCTGACCGCATCGGGATGCGATGTCGTGCGGGTTGGCCTGGGCCCCACGCCGATGCTCTATTACGCCGAAGCGACGTTAGAAGTGGATGGCGGCATCCAGATAACCGGCAGCCACAATCCCGCAAATTACAATGGCTTCAAGATGGTGTTTCAGCACCGTCCCTTTTTCGGCGAAGATATCCAGCGGATCGGCAAGCTGGCGGCTGAGGGCGATTGGGAGGACGGAACCGGCGAAGTTACCGACGCCGACATCATCGACGCCTATGTCGGTCGACTGATGGCGGGCTATGCCGGCGGCGCCTATCGCATCGGCTGGGATTGCGGTAACGGCGCGTCCGGTCCGGTCGTGGAGAAGCTGATCAAGCTGCTCCCGGGTGAGCATTACACGCTGTTCACCGATGTGGACGGCAATTTCCCCAATCATCATCCCGATCCTACCGAGGAAAAGAACCTCGCCGATCTGAAGGCGCTGGTCGCGGAGAAGCAGCTCGATTTCGGACTGGCATTCGATGGCGATGGCGACCGGATCGGCGCGATCGACGGTCAGGGCCGCGTGATCTGGGGCGATCAGCTTCTCTCCATTCTGGCGGAACCTGTGCTGAAGGAAGAGCCCGGCGCGGCGATCATCGCCGATGTGAAGGCCAGCCAGATGCTGTTCGATCGCGTCTCCGAACTGGGCGGCGAGCCGATCATGTGGAAAACCGGTCACAGCCTGATCAAGACGAAGATGCGGGAAACCGGCGCGCCGCTGGCCGGCGAAATGAGCGGTCATATCTTCTTCGCGCATGATTATTACGGGTTCGACGACGCGCAATATGCGGCGGTGCGGCTGATCCGCGCAGTGCATATGATCGGCAAGTCGCTCACCGAAATCCGCGGTGCGATGCCCGATTTCGTCAATACGCCGGAATTGCGCTTTCAGGTGGATGAGAGCCGCAAGTTCGCGATCGTCGATGAAGTGCTCGCGCGGCTGAAGGAGGATGGCGCCGACGTCAACGGCACCGACGGCGCGCGGGTGAACACGCCCGACGGCTGGTGGCTGCTGCGTGCGTCGAACACCCAGGACGTGCTGGTTGCGCGTGCCGAGGCACGCAGCCAGGAAGGGCTGGACCGGCTGATGGCGCAGCTTGACGCACAGCTTACCGCGAGCGGAGTCGAGCGCGGCGAGACCGTAGGACACTGATCCGATCGGAGGCCGGGAGACATTTGTCCCCCGGCCTTGCGAAAACAATCTATTCCTTCTTCGGACCGGGAAAAGGCTGGCAATCGGCAGCGTGAGGCGCCACTTGGGAAGCCATGGCGCAGGCTCCCGAAATCATCCGCGTGATCGATCTTGAAACCACCGGTGCATCTCCGGCGGCGCATGGCGTGTGCGAAATCGGCTGGCAGGACGTCGCTCGCGGCGAGGATGGCCGCTGGGAATTGCAGGGCGAAGGCGGGTCGCAATTCGTCAATCCCGGCCGCCCCATCCCGCCGGTAACGCAGGCGATCCACCATATCCGCGACGAAGATGTGGCGGATGCGCCGTGGTGGCACGATGTCGCCCGGCCGCTGCTCAACCCCTGGCCGCGCCGCGTGGCGCTGGCCGCGCATCGCGCGGATTTCGAACAGCAATTTTGTACCGCCGCGCTTACCCGATCGGCGGACTGGATCTGCACCTGGAAATGCGCGCTGCGGCTATGGCCCGAATCGGCGGGCTTTTCGAACCAGTATCTCCGCTATTGGCGCAAGCCCGAGGGGATGGACCATGCGCGCGGTCTTCCCGCGCACCGCGCCTTTCCCGATGCCTATGTGACTGCATTCCATTTGCGCGACATGCTCAACGAAACGCCTGTCGATCAGCTTATCGCCTGGTCGGCGCTGCCGGGTCTGTTGCCGCGCGTGCATTATGGCCCGCATCGCGGCAAGGAATGGAGCGAGCTGGAGGAGGAAACGCTGGTCGCATTCCTCGACGATCGCAGCGAGGATGTGCGCTACACCGCCGATCTGGAACTGGAACGCCGGCGCGGGCCGGGACTGGGTGCCAGGACGCCGGCCGAGCGGCTGCTGCTGTAAAAGCGGGACCGGCGGTGCCGGCCCCTTGCGCCGTCAATATTCGATACGCTCGGCGGTCAGGCCGTGTTCGCGCTTCAGAAATTCCTGAACGCTGTCATTGCCGGCGAGATGCCCCGCGCCGACCGCGACGAACACGGTACCCGGCTGATCCATCCGGTTGTCGATCCAGATCGCCCAGCGCTGATTGCGTTCGGTGAGGAGACGCGCGGCAACGCCGGGCGTTTCGATCATGCCCTCGTTCATCAGTTCGCCCAGCTTCTCCGGATTGCCATCGGCCCATTGTTCGACCGTTTCGTCGAGCGCTGGTCCGATATCGGCATATCCGTCGAGCAGCGTCTTCAGATAGGCGATCTGAACGTCCTCGGGCATCGTGTCGAAAAAACCCAACTGCTCATCGACGGTCTCGAGCGCCGAAATCTTCTTGCCTTCCTCGGTCGCCGCCTCGGTAATCACATGCTCGACGCCGCTATTGGGATCATAGCCCATCTTGACCACCGGCAGCACGCTGAGGGTCATCGCTGCGAACCACGGTTCGAACCGGTCGAACGCCCCGACGGGCAGGCCCAGATCGTCCATCACTGCCTTGTAGGTGTCGCGATATTCGGCACCCAGCTTGTCGCGCAATGACGGGCCGGTCATCTGCATGGCCATCTGCATGACCTTGCTCTGCATCTCGTTCATGTCGGGCGGGATCATTTCCAGCACCAGTTCGTCGCTGTCTTCGAATGCGTCGTGCACCGCTTCGTCAAACCAGCCGAACCCCGGTTTCAGGACATGTACGGTGCCGAACAGATAGATGGTCGTATCCGCGTCCTTCACGACCCAGATCGCCGGATCGGCATCCCGCGTTGCCGCCGCGACCTCGGTCCGGGCAGGCGCGGTCGCGGGAGCTTCCTGCGCATGTGCGAGCGGCCCGGCGAACAGGGCAAGGGCGGCGGCGCCGCGGAGCAGTTTCTGAAACATGGGGATAATTCCTGTCATCGTATTCCCGGCATCCTGCCCGTCTGTCCTGAAAGGCCATCGGCGAGCGGCAGCAAGCGCTGTCACCAACGCATGCAGTGTGTCAGGATAGCCTGACGATGCGCCATTCGGGAATGGGGTCAGGCGAGCATTTCCTTGAGCGGTGTCGTGCTGTCGGCGAGCCGTTCGGGCGCGATCCCGGCGCGTTCGAGTACCAGCTTGCGCCCCTGGACATAGTCCCTGGTCGCGTTGACGCAATCGAGCGCGATGACGTGCCCGTCCTTCAGATATATGACCGAGAAGCTGCGATCGGCCGGGTCGCCGCGCACCACCGCATCGTCGAATCCGGTGGATAGCCCGACGGTCTGAAGCTTGATGTCATATTGGTTCGACCAGAACCACGGCACCGCATTATAGCTTGCTTCGATGCCCGCGATATTCTTTGCGACGACCGTCGCCTGATCATTTGCATTCTGCACCGATTCCAGCCGGATCGATGCGCCGTCCGCGAAACCGTTGGGATGGCGCGCGCAATCGCCGATCGCATAGATGTCGGGCAGGCTGGTCTGGCACTGGGCGTCGACATCGACGCCGTTGTCGCCGGTCGCACCCGCTGCCGTCAGCGGCGCGACGGCGGGGATGATGCCGATGCCGACGATCACCATCTCGCAGGGGATCTCCTCGCCATCGGCCATGCGCACGCCGGTCACATGCGTTTCGCCCAGGATGCAGTCGACTCTGGCATCGAGCCGGACATCGACGCCATGCGCGCGATGTTCCTTCTCGAAAAAGCGCGACAGCGGTTCGCCTGCGACGCGGGCGAGCACGCGGTCGAGCGCTTCGAGCAGCACGACTTTCTTCCCGAACTTGGTCAGCACGGCTGCCGCTTCCAGCCCGATATAGCCGCCACCGATCACCACCGCCCGCTGGACATTGGGAAGCTCGGCGGTCATCCGGTCGGCGTCTGCGCGCGTCCGGACGGTGTGGACGCCGGTCAGGTGATGGCCATCGCACAGGATGCGCCGCGGCGCGCCGCCGGTGGCCCAGATCAGCTTGCCATAGCCATAGGTCGCACCCGTTTCGGTGGTGACCGCATGCGCGGCGGGATCGACGCTGGTCACATGCTCGCCAAGCAGCATCGCGATGTCGCGTTCGGCCCAGAAATTTTCGGGGCGGATCAGCAGGCGTTCGAAATGCTTGTCGCCCTGCAGATATTCCTTGGAAAGCGGTGGGCGCTCATAGGGCGGTTCGGCTTCGTCGCCGATCATCGCGATCGTGCCTGCAAATTTGTTCTGGCGCAGCGCGATTGCCGCCTGCGCGCCGCCATGCCCGGCCCCCACGATGATGACGTCGAATTTCTTCATGCCCGCAACCGCTCCTTCGCCCGCAAATTCCGCCCGGTCTCAGCCCAGCTAGCGTATTCGCGGCGTCGATCAACATCAGACGGGCCCGTACCCGCTGGGCGACACAGAATCCGTGGCGGAAAACGATGCGTCAGGAAGCGCATCGACGCATGTGGCGGCGAATCGGCGGGGCGGGATTCGGACATGGGAAAATGGTGCTGCTGGAGAGGATTGAACTCTCGACCTCACCCTTACCAAGGGTGCGCTCTACCACTGAGCTACAGCAGCCCGCCTGGCTCCCGTGGAGCGGGAGGGGCCTATGTGCTTGGGGGCGGGTGATTGTCAAGCCGGGGCTTCCCGGTTTATCGCGGGACCATGGTCGACAAGGACGAACGCAAGGCGCGGCTGGCGGAGCAGTTGCGCGCAAATCTGCGCCGCCGAAAGGCGCAGGCACGTGCGATGCGCGACGATGCAGACGCTGCGGAGATGCCCGATCCCGCGCTCAGCGCGGACGGTGCTCAGTCCCCTGACCCGACGTGATGAACAATGCCGTTGCCGAGTCGCCGTTCACATCGGCGGTGTGCCATGTGCCGCGCGGATTGATCACATAATCGCCGCGCCCCAATGTGACACTGTTGCTGCTGCCGTCGGCAAGCTGCTGATGCACGGTCATCTGCCCGTCGATGCAGACGACCATTTCCTCGCCATCGGGGTGGACTTCCCATGAGTCCCAGCTTTCGGTGAAGGTATAGAGGCTGACGAGCCGTCCCTCCGCCCCATCGGAGGCGGTGCGTTCGCCATAAGCCTCATACCATTCGAGACCGGTGAAATCGGGCTGAACCTCGGCAGTGGCGCCAAGGCCGAGATGCACGGGCGTGGTGAACAGCGACGGCATTATGTTTCTCTCCTCGCACCATCCCGATGCAGATCGGCCCTGCGCCGGCCAGAACCGATCAGATCGGCGCGCACTTGGCCTTGAGCCAGGCCAGATCATCGCCGTCCATTTGCGGACCCAAAATCGCCTCGACCTTGGCGTGATAGGCGTCGAGCCAGGCGATTTCGGCAGCATTGAGCAACGATTTGTCGATCAGCGTGCGTTCGATCGGGACAAAGGTCAGCGTTTCGAAACCGAGCATCGGCAGCTCGCCGCCCGGAATCTCCCGGGGCACCGTCAGCACCAGATTTTCGATCCGGATGCCATATTCGCCCGATTTATAATAACCCGGCTCGTTCGACAGGATCATGCCCGCGCGCAACGGTTCGTTGGGTCCGCCGCCGGGATAGTTGGGCGCGGCAATCCGCTGCGGCCCTTCATGGACCGACAGATAGCTGCCGACGCCATGGCCGGTGCCATGCGGATAATCGAGCCCGGCTTCCCATAGCGGCTTGCGGGCAAAGGCGTCGATCTGACCGCCGACGGTCCCGTCGGGGAAAATCGCCATATCGATGGCGATATGCCCCTGAAGGACGCGCGTGAAACGGTCCTTCATTTCAGCGGTCGGCTCGCCGATCGGCATGACGCGAGTGATATCGGTCGTCCCGGCTTCATATTGCCCGCCCGAATCGACCAGATAGAGGCTGCCGACCTCGAGCGGCAGGCTCGATTCCTCGGTGACGCGATAATGCGGAATCGCGCCATGCTTGCCGAAGCCCGAAATGGTTTCGAACGACGTGTCCTTGAGCCCGCCCAGCGCCTGACGGAATTCGAGCAGCTTTGCCGCAGCCGAAAGCTCGGTGATGCCGCCCTTGGGGGCCTCCTCTTCGATCCAGCGCAGAAAGCGCACGACTGCGACGCCGTCCTGCGCCTGCGCGGCGCGATGGCCCGAAATTTCCGCGGGATTCTTCAGTGCCTTGGCCAGGACGGCGGGGTCGCGAACCGCAAGCGGCCTGGCGCCGCCTTCGTCGAGCAGGTCGAAAATCGCCGCCACGGCGCGTTCGGGATCGGCAGCGACGCGCTTGCCGGCAAAGCCACGCAGCGCAGGCGCAAAGGCTTCGCGCGGCTGAACCCGCACTGCGTTGCCCAGATGTTTGATCACGTCGTCGGTAACCTTGTCGGGTTCGACGAACAGATCCGCCGTGCCGTCGGCATGAACGATCGCATAGGCAAGCGCGACCGGGGTGTGGATCACATCCTTGCCGCGTACATTGAACGTCCAGGCGATCGAATCGAGCGCCGATATGACCACCGCGTCGGCCTTGCGCTTGTCGAGCCACTCGGCGATTTCGGCGCGCTTGGCGGCGGATGCCTTGCCGGCTGCCATATCGGTCTGAACGACCAGCTTCGCATCCGACGGCGCGGGCTTGTCGGCCCAGATCGCGTCGATCGGGTTGCTGGCGACGGAGACGAGTTCGGCCCCGCGCTCGGCCAGCGCTCGCGTCGCTTCCTCTACCCAGGCGCGAGTGTGCAGCCAGGGGTCATAGCCGATCCGGCCCCCTTCGGGTGCGTGCTCGCTCAGCCAGTCGGCGATGCTCGTGTCGGGAATCTTGACGTACTGATAGTCATTGCCGTCGACCTGTTCGCGCACCTGCAGCGTATAGCGGCCATCGACGAACATCGCCGCCTCTTGCGGCAACACGACCGCGCTGCCCTGTGACCCCTGGAAACCGGTCAGCCAGGCGAGGCGTTGCGCATAATCGCCGACATATTCGCTCATATGCTCATCGGTCAGCGGTACGACGAAGCCGTCGAGCTGCTGCGATTTCAGCTGGTCGCGAAGCGCCTTCAGGCGGTCGGCATAGGTGGACATGGCTGATTCTACTCCTGCCCCGGCGAGACCGGGAAAACTGTAAAGGGTCAAAGGGCTCACAGCGAGCCCGCTGCGAAACATGGCCCGGATATAGGGCGAAGGGGACGCGCGCGACAGGGGGCAACGCCCGACAGCGGTGAGAAGCAATTCCCCATTAAGATCGATATTTTGAATTTCTCTGACAAAAGCTAATCGTTTTCGCCAATCTCTGTCCGGCGCTATCCGTCTTCCATACCCAGTACCCCCGGAGGAGAATTTCATGGACGCCCCGACCAACGAACCGCAGGGCGGATGCCCGATGAAGCAGCACGCGGCGAAACGCTCGCTGCTCGGACGGACCAACCGCGACTGGTGGCCCAACCAGATGTCGCTCGACATCCTGCATCAGCAGGGCAAGTCGGGCGACCCGATGGGCGATGATTTCGATTATGCCGAAGCGTTCAAGTCGCTCGATTATGACGCGGTAAAGCGCGACCTCCATTCGCTGATGACCGACAGCCAGCCCTGGTGGCCGGCGGACTATGGACATTACGGCCCGTTCTTCATCCGCATGGCATGGCATTCGGCGGGCACCTATCGCACCGGCGACGGGCGCGGCGGTGCGGGCGCGGGCCAACAGCGTTTCGCGCCGCTCAACAGCTGGCCGGACAATGCCAATCTCGACAAGGCGCGCCGCCTGCTCTGGCCGATCAAGCAGAAATATGGCCGGAAACTCAGCTGGGCGGACCTGATGATCCTGGCCGGCAATGTCGCGATCGAATCGATGGGCGGGCCGGTGTTCGGCTTTGGCGGCGGTCGCGCCGATGTGTGGGAACCCGAAAAGGACGTATATTGGGGCACTGAGGAGCAATGGGTCGGCCAGGGCGCCGAAACCCGCATCCAGCCCGACAAGGAAATGGCGCTCGAAAATCCGCTCGCCGCGATCCAGATGGGCCTTATCTACGTCAATCCCGAAGGGCCGGGCGGCAATCCCGATCCGATCCAGTCGGGCCGCGACATTCGCGAAACCTTTGCGCGGATGGGCATGAATGACGAGGAAACCGTCGCGCTGACTGCGGGCGGTCACACTTTCGGCAAATGCCATGGCGCCGGTGACGCAGCGAAAGTCGGTGCCGAACCCGAAGGCGCCGATATCGCGCAACAGGGTCTGGGCTGGCAGTCGGGGCATGAAAGCGGCATCGGCGACGATACCATCACTTCAGGGCTGGAAGGGGCATGGACGCCCACGCCGACGCAATGGGACATGAGCTATTTCGAAATGCTGCTCGACCATGACTATGCACTGGTGAAATCGCCTGCCGGTGCGCAGCAATGGCAACCGGTCGGCAATCCCCAAGATACGCAGGCGCCGATGGCGCATACGCCGGGCCGCAAGGCGCCGACGATGATGACCACTGCCGATATGGCGATGAAGATGGACCCGGAATATCGCAGGATTTCGGAACGCTTCCGCGCCAATCCCGATCAGTTTGCCGATGCCTTTGCCCGTGCCTGGTTCAAGCTGTGCCATCGCGATATGGGTCCCAAGGCGCGCTATCTGGGCCCCGAAGTGCCGGCGGAGGATCTGATCTGGCAGGATCCGATCCCGGCGGCGGATTATGCCGCGATCGAACCGGGCGATGTGCAGACGCTGACGCGGAAGATCTTCGACTCCGGACTGAGCGTTCCCGAACTCGTCCGAACGGCATGGGCGGCGGCAGCGACCTATCGCGGGTCGGATCATCGCGGCGGCGCCAATGGGGGGAGGCTGCGGCTTGCTCCGCAAAAGGACTGGAAGGTCAATGAGCCCGAGAAACTTGCAAAGGTTCTCAAAGTCTATGCGGACGTCAAGGCCGATTTCGATGCCAATGCCGGTGGCGGCAAAAAGGTTTCGATTGCCGACCTGATCGTGATGGGCGGATCGGCAGCAGTGCACAAGGCGGCGTCCGATGCCGGCTATGATGTCGAAGTGCCGTTCACGCCGGGCCGCACCGATGCGAGCGCGGAACAGACCGATGTCGAAGGCTTTGCGGTGCTCGAACCCAAAGCCGATGGCTTCCGCAACTATCTGTCGACGCGCCACAGCGTGCCGACTGAAGAACTGCTGGTCGATCGCGCGCAGCTGATGGGGCTGACCGCTCCGGAAATGACCGTGCTCGTCGGTGGGCTGCGCGTTCTGGGCGCCAATTATGGCGATGCGCCGGAAGGCGTGTTCACGGATCGCAAGGGTCAGCTGACCAACGACTTCTTCGTCAACCTGCTCGACATGAACACTGCGTGGAAGGAAGTCGATCCGGCCGGCGACGAGGCATTTGTCGGCACCGACCGGGCGAGCGGCGAGGAGAAATTGCGTGCGACGCGGACCGACCTGGTGTTCGGATCGAATTCGCAGCTTCGCGCGCTGTCCGAAGTCTATGCCAGCGCCGATGCAGGCGAGAAGTTCGTCAAGGATTTCGTCGCCGCCTGGACCAAGGTGATGAACGCCGATCGCTACGATCTGTGCTACGGCGACTGAACCGGATCGACTGCGAAAGAAAGGCCGGAGCGCCCTTGGGGTGCTCCGGCTTTCTTGTGACCAATGGCTGGTTGGGGATTGCGAGGAAGCGCTCTAATAGGCGTGCATGACTGACACTCCCAAGCCCCCCGTCGCCGCGCCGCGCCCGCATAGTTTCGAACGCCACGGCATCACGGTGGACGACCCCTGGGCATGGTTGCGCGCGCCCGGTTATCCCGATCCGGTCGAGGATCGCGATGTGCTCGACTATATCGAGGCCGAGAACGCCTATTTCGAAAGCGTGATGGCGCCGCTCAAGCCGCTTTCGGAAACGCTGTTTCGCGAAATGCGCGGGCGGATCAAGGAAGACGATGCGACGGTTCCGCAAAAGGATGGCGACTGGCTCTACTGGACCGATTTCGAGGAAGGCGGCGAATATCGTCGCTGGTGGCGCAAGCCCGTTGCCGGGGGTGCCGATCAGCTGATCCTCGATGAGCCTGCGCTGGCCGCCGGCAAGGAATATTTCCGGCTCGGCGCGCTGAGCGTGAGCCCCGATGGGCGCCTCCTCGCCTATGCCACCGACGATAACGGGTCGGAGCGGTTCACTGCCTATGTCAAGGATCTCGAAACCGGCGAACTGCTTGCCGACACCATCCCCGGCACGCTTTCCGAACTGGTCTGGACCGCCGATTCCGGCGGGTTCCTCTATGCGCTGGTCAATGCGCATTGGCGTACCGATCGCATTCGCTGGCACAAGCTGGGTGAGCCGGTCGAGCGCGATGTCGAACTCTATCATGAAAGCGATGACGGCTATCGCGTCGGCGTCGGCGAAACCCAGTCGCGCCGCTATCTGATCCTGTCGACCGGCGATCATGTGACGAGCGAGATCCGCCTGGTCCCCGCCGACAATCCCGCTGCCGACCCGATCCTGGTCGCGCCGCGCCAGACCGGGCGCGAATATGATGTCGAGGAGCATGACGATACGCTGTTCATCCACACCAACGACACGCACACCAACTGGCGGCTGGTGACCGCGCCGATCGCCGATCCGACGCAATGGACCGAACTGATCGCGCCGTCGGATCATTTCTATATGACCAGCGTGGACGTGTTCGCCGATTTCTTCGTGGTCGAAGGGCGCGAGGATGGCCTCGATCAGATCGAACTACATTGGTATGACGGCCGCGCGCCGCGTCGCCTGCGCTTTCCCGAAGCCAGCTATGTCGCGGGGGTTGGCGACAATCCCGAATATGCGATCGACGTGCTCCGGCTCGGCTATGAATCGATGGTCACGCCGGGGACGGTCTATGACTATCACATTGCCGAGGACCGGCTCGAAACGCGCAAGGTTCAGGAAATCCCGAGCGGTTATGAACCGGGCAACTATGCCACCGAACGGCTGAAGATCACCGCGCGCGACGGCACGCAGGTGCCGGTGTCGATCGTCTATCCCGCCGGTTTCCCGAAGGACGGGTCGGGCAAGCTCTATCTTTATGCCTATGGCGCCTATGGCCACGCCATCCCGCCGGGCTTTTCGACCAGCCGTATGTCGTTTCTCGATCGCGGCATGGCGTTCGCGATCGCGCATATCCGCGGCGGCGATGATCTGGGCCAGCAATGGTATCATGACGGCAAGCTCGAAAAGCGGACCAACGCCTTCAACGATTTCGTCGATGTCGCGAAGGGGCTGATCGATCTGCGCTTCACCAGTGCGGGCCAGATCGCGATTGCCGGTCGGTCGGCGGGTGGCGAACTGATGGGCGCGGTGGTCAATTCCGATCCCGATCTGTGGGGCGCGGTGATTGCCGATGTGCCGTTCGTTGACGTGCTCAACACGATGCTCGACGAAACGCTGCCGCTGACGCCGGGCGAATGGCCCGAATGGGGCAATCCGATCGAGGACAAGGCGGCGTTCGAACTGATCCGCAGCTATTCGCCCTATGACAATGTCGCAGCGCAGGATTATCCGCCGCTGTTCATTTCGGGCGGCCTGAACGATCCGCGCGTCACCTATTGGGAGCCGACCAAATGGGCAGCCCGGCTGCGTGCGACCAAGACCGACGATAATGTGCTGCTGCTCAAGACCAATATGGGCGCGGGCCATGGCGGCAAATCGGGGCGCTGGGAAAGCCTCCACGAAGCGGCGGACGAAATGGCGTTCGTGCTGTGGCAATTGGGACTGGCCTAGCGCTTTCTCCGGTGGTGGTCCTGCGGGCCGCTGGACGCGACGAATCGAACGTCAGTTGGCGGGCTTTGCCACCGGCCGCGTGTCCAATCGCGTTTCGCGATGGCAATGATGGCAGAAGGCGAAATCGAAAGTCTGGCAAAGCGCCCATTGCTGGTCGGCGATATCCCATTCCGCCCAGGCTTCACGCGTAACCGCGTTGCCGCCGCAACGCGCGCAGAGATATTCGATCCGATCGGTTGCCTCGCCCATGAACTGCGTTCCGCTGTGTCGGGCGGAAGGCTAGACCGAGATGCTCCGTATTGGAGAAGTGTCTGATCCGTAACGGTGTAATCAGGCGGCTGCACGCGACGTGTCCTTGCTGCCGCGCCGTGCCGACAGCGCGGGTTCATCGCGCCTGGCTACGCAAAGCTCCCGAGCCGCAGATTCCCGGAATGGTCGATGGTTAACGGCCGGGCGATGCTGGCGTTCGAAAGGAAGTCGCCATGCACGCCACCATGCACGCCACCATGCACGATTGTATCAAGCGCCGCCTGCTCTATGCGTGCACGCAGGCTTATGATCCCGATCTCGAAACCTGGCGGCGGGGCGTCGGCTGGCAGGGGCGGCCCGAAAGCGTGACGCGCGAGGTCGAATTCTGGCGCGTGCCGATCGATCGCGCATTGGTCGGTCGCGTGGCCGAAGGCGTGGTGGTGGCGTTTCGCGGATCGCTGCCGCCGTTCGGCAGGACGGGCGCCGATGGCTGGGCGGTGTTGTTCGACTGGCTTAACGATGGTTTTTCGGTCTGCCGACGCGATCCCGATTATGCCGGTACTTCGGTGCATTGGGGCTTTGCCGAATCGATGCGGCGATTGTGGCATGACGCGCCCGACGGCAGTCCCGGTGTCGCGACACAAATCGAGCGTCTGTTTGCGGAGGGCGCGCCGCGCCGGCTGTGGTTTACCGGGCACAGCAAGGGCGGGGCGCTGGCGAACCTTGCCGCGTTTCGCGCGGCGCATGAGCCCGGGCTTCGCGATGTTTCGATCCGGGTGCTGACGGTCGCGGCGACGCGGCCGGGGGATGCGGCCTTTGCCGCGGCCTATGCCGATACGCGGATTTCGTGCCTGCGTTATGAGTTGGCGTTCGATCCGGTGCCGCATCTGCCGCCCGGGCCGCAGACGCCGCGCTGGGCATCGACCTTGTTGCGTCTCGTCGCGCCGGGATCGACGCCCTGTGCCCAATATGCGCCGGTGGGGCATCTGGTCGGCGGTGGCGAGGCCGAGGATTCGTGGCTGCGAAGCTGGCTGGGGCGGGTCGGCGGTCTGGCGGGCGCGGCGATCCGCGATCCCGAAGGGTTGCTTGCGGCGGCGCTGACTGCGCATGGCATCGGGCCGCATTCGGGATATGACCGGCTGATCTGCCATGGCGAGCGGGATTGTTCGCATGGGCGCCGGCCCGACCTGCCGCCGCGCCGCCATGAGAGCGAGCCGCTGCGTTCGCCGCGTCGCGAGGCGCGGGCAGGCGGCGGAAGCGGTTCCGCGACGCCGGTGCACCAGCCGGACAAACGATCGTCACGCTGCGGCTGAGCGTCATGTATCGGCGGCGGCGATCCGGATCAGCCGTGATGTCTGCACCCCCGCACGGCGATGCACCACTGCCTCGCGATATTCGGGGTCGGCGACCATCGCCAGGAATGCGGCGGCATCGGGATAGCGCGCGACGAACGCCAGGTCCCATGCTTCCGAATCGGGGCCGATCAACACCAGCTGCGGTTCGCCCTGCCACAGCATCCTGCCGCCGAAGCGCGCGAATACCGGCGCGCTGGTCGCCATATAGCGGCGATAGGCCTCTGCGCCGAACAGCCCCTCGGCAGCGCAGGCATGCTCATCGGGATATTCCGCCAGATCGCGATAGCGGATCAGGTTGAGCATCTCGATCGGGACATCGCCGGGCAAATCGCGGAACGCGTCCATCTGACCGGCGGCGGGATCGACATAATGCATCGGCGACTTCCTCTCCAAACCCCCATGGTTGCAGGTTGTAGCGGTGCTGGAAAGAGCCCGGAGTCAGTGCGTCAGGAAGCGGTTTCGCCGCGCGGCGCCATGGCGCGTGCCATGCGGCCAAGCTTGTCCTGCATCTCTTCGGCGATGCGCGGCGGGATGCGGGTTTCCGCAGCGATTGCGCGCGCCATCGCATCGGCCCATTGCCCGGCGGTGCGGTGATCGATCGGCACCGCGCCGTGCAGGCTGAAGATGCATCCGCGCCCGCTTTCGAACCAGTCGCGCGGGCCGCCGAGCCATCCTGACAGGAACCCCGCCAGCGAATCGGCGATCGCGTCCAGATCCGGTCCGTGCAGCGCGCGCAATTCGGCATAGGCAGGGTCCGAACCGACCAGCGCATAGAAGCGATGCGCCAGTGCCTGCACGGTCTGCGCGCCGCCGATCGCGGTATAGGGCAGCGTTGGCTGTGTGTCGGAACGCGCGTCCGCAGCGGCAAGATTATCGGCCATGGCGCCAGCATGGCGGCCATCGACCCGCGCGAAATTGACCGAGGTCAAAGAACGCCCGGCCACGCGTCCCGACAAAGGGGTACGCGTGGCGGGAAATATGTGACGGGCAGGAAGCCGGAAGGCCACCTGCCCGTCCACGGCGGGGTTATGGGGGGATGACCCCGCCGATCCGATTGTCGTTGCGAAGGATCAGTCGTCGATCGCCGGGACGATCATCGCTTCCTCGACCGTCACCGTGCCTTCGGGCGGAATCGCGTCTTCGGGAATGATGACGCCGCGTTCGGCCATTTCCTTGCGGAAATCATGGCGGGCATCGGCGATTTCGCGCTCATATTCGGCATAGGCGTCGATGCGATCGCCGGCATCGTTGGCGCGGCGCAGGTCGCTGCGCAGCTCGCGCCCGGCCTCCGACACGTCGGTCTTGTAATCGAGCCAGTGCGAATTGTCGTCGGTGAACACCATCGGGCTGAGCGTCGCTTCGGTGTGCGAACTTGCGCTGGTGCTGACGGCCGACTGGGCCATTGCAGGAGCGCCGGCGAACAGCGCGGCGCCGGCGGCGGCGAAAATGATCATGGTCTTTTTCATGGGATAACCTCCCTTGCTGTTGTGTGCCGGGGCCAAGAACGGGCGGTGTGCCGCGTCGGTTGCGGCGCGAAATGCCGGACTCGCGCCCGCCCCCGCGTAGGGCGGGACAGGCCGTGCAGCGCAAGCGACAGGGTGATCGCCCGAACTGTGTCCGGCGCCTGAACCCCAGCTTAACCGCGGCTTTGCGGGCTGAATGCCCGATGAACCGGGCCCCGCGCCGGGGCCTCCGTCCGGTGCCGGACGGAGGCGGGCGATCATCGATTGTCGAGCTGTGCGCGCACCGCGACCAGGCCGAGGCGGGAAATGCGATAGGGCGCGCCGTCGATGCTGACGATCAGGCCCCGCCGTTTGAGGCGGTGAAAGAGCGTCACTGTACAATCGGCGAGCACATGCCCGTCGCGCGTGAAGCAGATTGCTTCGATAATGCGCGGGCCGCCGGTTTCGCGGCGGTGGCGGATCATGCCGCCCTGCGCCAGCGCGTGGAGCACGCGCTGTTCGTGTTTCGAGATATTCAAGGGAATTGCCTTTGCGCTGAATTGGCTCATGCGCAGGCGCGCGCCACGCCGAGGGGCGGGCGGCGATGCGCAGGCGCGACGGCGTGCGGATGCGCGGGGCATCCGGCCATCGGCTCAGCGGGCGGCAATCTCCAGCATGCGGCACTCTTTCAGACGTTGTGCGGCGGGGATGCCGCGAAGCGGGCAGGGGGTCAAGCCGGTGGCGCGATACCGCCGCCATGCGGTCAGGGCGATTGCGGCCATAGATGGCGCGCCCCGCGCGCTTGCAACAGATACCGGTTGACCTGCCCCCGCAGCCTATTAATCTGGATCAATAATCAAAAATTCCGGGTCGCGATTGTTGAACCGGGCCGCAGAACATCTGCGGCTTGGGTGGCATTACTCTCGACCAGGGGATTGAACATGCAACTCATCGGTTATGCGAAAAGCACCGCAGTGGCCCTGTTTGCGCTGGGAGCAGCGACATCTGTTCCGCTCGCACCAGCCGTCGCGGCGCCAACGGAAGTCTGTTACGAGGCGATCCTGTTCTGCAAGTTGCACCCCCACATGTATCCCACGCAGGCGGAATGCCGGGAAGAACAGGCCCTGCTTCTGTGCGATGCCGTTGCGGGGACTGATCCGCTGGTAGGCGATCGCCGCTGAAGCGCTGGAGTACCGCCCGCGTTTCGCGGGCGGTGCTTGCGGAAACAGGCGCTTTTTCCTTATCCTGAACAATATGGGGAAGCGGACTGAACGGCAGGGGAAGGACGCCGTGGGCATGGCGCCGGCACCGGTCCGCAACTGCGGCTCGGATAAGCATCTGGTGACTGTCGTCGGCGTAATCCACTGACGATGCGGCAAAGGCGAACCATCTGGCGCGAGCTGTCGCTGATGCTGGGCGGGGGTGCGCTTGTGGGCCTCGTCTTTGCCATGTTGCCCGATGGCGTGCAGCAGGGCGTACCGTCGGCATGGCCGGCGGGGGAAAGCCGGTCGGCGATGTTCGCTCTGTGCAGTGGGCCGGTGCGGGTGACCTGTGTCGTCGATGGCGATACCTTCTGGATCGACGGGACCAAGATCCGCGTTGCCGATATCGACACGCCCGAAACATTCGAGCCGCGTTGCGCCGAAGAGGCGGCGCTGGGGCACAAGGCGACGGCGCGGATGATCGAACTGCTCAATGCCGGGCCGATCACGTTGGTGCCGATCGACCGCGAGACTGACCGTTATGGCCGCACACTGCGCATTGTCGAGCGTGATGGCGAGTCGCTGGGCGCGCAACTGGTCCGCGAAGGGCTGGCGCATCGCTGGGGCGGGCCGCGCCGCGAATGGTGCTGATCGCGGCGGTTCGCCGGTTTTTCCGAAATCCGCGCATTTGCGTGCAAAGTTCGCACCGGGTCGCACCGCAACATGCGCGCGCGTACGCGTAGGCACGCGCGTGGATGCGGGGCGGGGCGGGCGATCATTCGGCGCCGAACGGCGCGATCGCGTCCGCAGCGATGGTTTCGGGACGCAGCGCTTCGGCATCGGCATGGCTGTCGGCCAGCATGTCGGCGAGATCGGGCAAGGCGTCGCGCGCGGTGTCGCGCGGATCGCGGACATCGGCCTGCATCAGCCCCGCCATCCGGCCAAAGCGCATCGGATCGAGGTGGCGGAGCAGGAACATCAACAGCTTGTCCGACGGCACCCGTTCTTCGCCGACGCATTCGCCGCGCAGCCACACCTGACGAAGATTGCCGTGCACGGCGCGTTCGAACGCCATCGACAGCAGGCGATCGCTGGCAAGGGTGAGCGCGGCGTCCCAGGCGCGGTGAAACCCCTCCGCCCCCGGCCGCAAGCGCAGGCGATAGGCCGATCGCGGCGTCAGCCCGACGGCAGCGGCGGCATCGGAAACGCAGCCGGTTTCGGCGAGAACATCGATGAATTTACGCTGGCGCTCGGCAGTCCAGCCGTGCGCGCGGGTGGCGGGCGCCGGGGTGAAGTCGGTCGGTTCGTACGACATGATTTCGGCTCCTAAATGGTTCGCGGAGCCGGTTCATATAACCATATTGGTTCGTGTAGGACAGGGGGTTTTGGTATGGGCGGATGTGGTCGTGCGGTCTTTGTGGCTTCGTGTCTTTGTGTGAGGTCGTAGTATTTCTCACACAAAGGCGCAAAGGCACGAAGAAGAAGAAGAAGAGAAGCGGAAGGGCAGAACAAACTAAGCGCAGATGTTTTCCAACAAAGCTCCCGTCACCCCTGCGCAGGCAGGGGCCCATGTCTGTCCAGTGTTGCGATAGGGTTTGACACAGGCGGGTTGGCGCATGTGTCCGCCCGAAGCGGAACTCGCCACAGAGATAGGCCCCTGCCTGCGCAGGAGCGACGGTTATGGCTATCGGTTTGCCGGGGTGACGGCGGGGGAGCGGTCTTGGCGGCACCGGCTATGAGCGCCGTGCTTCACCCCGGTCGCCCATCACCGCTGCATATCCTCCCACAGATCGCGCCAGTCGGGATTGGCCTGGCCGATCAGATTGAGTTTCCATGCGCGCTTCCATTTCTTGATCGCTTTCTCGCGCGCGATCGCGGCGTCGATCCGTTCGTGCGTTTCGACATAGACCAGCCGGGTGAGGCCATGGTCGCGGCAGAAATCCGATCCGGTGCCGCTGCGATGCTGATGGATGCGCGCGGCCAGATCGGCGGTGACGCCGGTATAGAGCGTGCCGCTCGGTCCGTTGGCCATGATGTAGACATAGCCGCGCTTTTCCACTCGCCCCTCCATGGTCATCGCGCAAGGGCGCATTTCTGCGCAGTTTCGGGCTGGGCGCAACCGGTCAGGCCGATCCATGGTCACCATCAGGTGAGGGCATCATCAATCGCGCCCGTCGCCCCTGCGCAGGCAGGGGCCCATGTCTTTGTCGTATCGCGAGACGGCGCGACACAGGGTAGTCCGCTTATGGGGCGACGCCGGAACAGAACGCCACAGCGATAGGCCCCTGCCTGCGCAGGGGCGACGAAGTGTTGCCGAGGCGGGGAATTCGCAAAAGCACTTTCTTGGCCAGTTAACGAGACTATCCAGATGGCTAAACCAAGCAGTGCCAGCGCGATCGCCCAGATAAGTGCTTTCGCCGCCTACTCTGCCGCCACCCCGCCATTCGGGAACAGCTCCGCGCCGGCTTCATCCTCATTCGCCGGCTTTTCCGCCTTGGCCTTTTGGCGCTTGTCGAAGCTGTCCCAGACGTCGTTCCACTGGCCGCGGGTTGCGCCCTTGGAATATTCGGTCGCGCGGGTTTCGAAGAAATTGGCGTGTTCGACACCGTTGAGCAGCGGGGTGAGCCAGGGCAGCGGGTGTTCGTCGATCATGTAGATCGGCTTGAGCCCCAGCTGGCCCAGACGCCAGTCGGCGATGTAGCGGATATACTTCTTGATTTCCTTGGGCGTCATGCCGGGCACCGGGCCCTGTTCGAACGCCAGGTCGATGAACGCGTCCTCCAGACGGACCGTCGTCTGGCACACGTCCATGATGTCGTCCTTGACCGTTTTGGTGAGGCAGTCGCGTTCCTTGCAGAATGCGTGGAACAGCGTGGTGATGCCTTCGCAATGCAGGCTTTCGTCGCGTACGCTCCAGCTGACGATCTGGCCCATGCCCTTCATCTTGTTGAAGCGCGGGAAGTTCATCAGCATCGCGAAGCTGGCGAAGAGCTGAAGCCCCTCGGTAAAGCCGCCGAACATCGCGAGCGTCTTGGCGATATCCTCATCGGTGTCGACGCCGAACTTCTGCAGATAATCGTGCTTGTCCTTCATCTCGCTATATTCGAGGAACATGCCATATTCGCTTTCGGGCATGCCGATCGTATCGAGCAGATGGCTGTACGCCGCGATATGGATCGTCTCCATGTTGCTGAACGCGGCGAGCATCATCTTGACTTCGGTCGGTTTGAACACGCGGCCATATTTTTCGTGGTAGCAATCCTGCACCTCGACATCGGCCTGCGTGAAGAAGCGGAAGATCTGCGTCAGCAAATTGCGTTCGTGATCGGACAGCTTCTGCGCCCAGTCGCGGCAATCCTCGCCCAGCGGCACTTCCTCGGGCATCCAGTGCACCTGTTGCTGGCGCTTCCAATATTCATAGGCCCAGGGATATTCGAAGGGCTTGTAGGTCTTGCGGGCTTCGAGAAGGGACATGGGGGTTACTCCTGGACGAATGTAGCGAAAGGGGCGGCGGGGCGCGGGGCCCCGAACGGCGAATGCGTGAAGTGGGGGGCGGGGCGCACGGTCATGCGGCGCCTGCGCTGGCGATGGCGAACATATTGGCAAAGCCCGCGCAGAACAATGCGGCGGCGAACAACATCGCCCCGGCAATGCGCAGCGCATAGGTCGCTTCCGCGCTGTCGCGCACGCGCAGCAGGCGCCGCGCGACGGCGGGCCTTACCAGCAGGGCGAGGCCGGTGGCGGCAAGGACGGCGGCGATGCCGTCGGCGATGAGCAGGCCGCGGGTCACAGCAATGCCTTCAGATAGGCGATGGAATCGGGCAGGTCGCGCATGGAGAAGGATGCGAGGGCCAGCGTAAGCGCGCCTATTGCGACGACTCCGGCGATGCGGGCGAGCAGAGTGCGGCCTTCGGTGCGGGCGGCGACGTTATGATGCGCGGGCGAGATGACGACATGGCGCGGATCGGGCTGAGCATCGCGCCAGATGCGCCACGCATTGCGCAGCGCGGCAGCAAAACCGAACCCCGCGAGGGCGAGAGTGGCGAGCGGCAACAGCGGGTCGGGTAGGTCCCAGCCAAGCAAAGTCCAGCCACTGACAAACAGCCCGGTGACCAGTGCAGTGCGGATCAGCTTTGGCGTCCAATGGGTTTCAAGATCGCTGCTATATGCCTCAAGCGAGCGGCGCTCCTGGAAATAACGCTCGGCCGCACCCCCGCGCAGCGCGGCGATGCGTGCGGCGCGATGGCGCGCGTGCAGCGGCCCGGCGACGACGATCATGATCGCAATCAGCCCCGCCAGTCCCGCCCAGAAGATATCGCTGGGGATGCCTAGGATCATCGACGCGCTCATTCGTTGTCGATCACTCTGCCGCGCCGTGCCGGGCGTTCGACCACGCGGGTGCGATAGACGACTTTCGTGCCGCGATGCGATCCGACGCCGAAGAACATGATCCCGACGAAAAAGCCGAAATCATACCAGCCGCCGTTATTGGGCACGGCATAGACCGCGATATCGGGCACGAAGAGCGAGAAGATCCACGCCACCGGAAAGATGAAGCCGTGCCACAGGCCGGCAAGCAGCCCCGGGCTGCCCGGTTCGACGGCACTGGGAACCTGATGCGCGCAGGCGGAAACCAGGCTCAGCACGGCGATGGCGGCGAATGCGCGGGTGCGGATCATGCGGAAATCCCCGATCGTTGCGGAAGCGACGTATCTGCGCGGCAAAAGACGCGCCGCGCGACGGAGCCGTTGCGGCATCCGCGCGTTGAACCGGTCACCCCCAAAGACACAGAAAAGGACATGTCATGACCGACCTTTCGCAGATCCGCGAACATATGAACGTGATCGGCGCCGACGGCGTCCATCTGGGCACTGTCGACCATTGCGACGGACACCGCATCAAGCTGACCAAAACCGACAGCCCGCAGACCCGGGAAGGCGAAGGCGCCAAGCATCACTATATCCCCACCGGCCTGATCGCCGATATCGAAGGCGATACGGTGCGCCTGTCCGCCAATGCCGCGGTCGCGGCGGAAATGTTCGAAACCACGACCGAGAGCTGAGGCGCGGCGCGTAGCTCCTGTAACGACGGTCGCCCTGCGCGTGCAGGGGCGGTAGTCGTTACGGGGCTTCGCTATATTGCGCACCTTCATCATTCCACGTCGCCCTGCGCAGGCAGGGGCCTATTGCTGGAGCCGCAGGCGAAATCCGGTGCGGCGAAAGTCATGGACCCCTGCCTGCGCAGGGGCGACGGCTGAACCCTTCACTGACAGGCGAGACACTCGTCGTAATCGGTGGTTTCGCCCAGATCGAACTTGGCGAGTTCGGGCGTGTTGTCCGCCTCTACACCGCCTGCAAAGCCGGCGCGCTGCACCGATTTCGAGCGGAGATAATAGAGCGACTTGATGCCCAGTTCCCATGCGCGGAAATGGAGCATCAGCAGATCCCATTTCTCGACATCCGCCGGGATGAACAGGTTGAGCGACTGCGCCTGATCGATGAACGGCGCGCGATCGCCGGCCAGTTCGAGAATCCAGCGCTGATCGATCTCGAAGCTGGTCTTGAAGCAATCCTTTTCCTCGGGGCTGAGGAAATCGAGATGCTGGACCGACCCGCCCTTTTCGAGGATCGAATTCCACACCGCGTCCGAATTCTTGGACTTTTCGATCAGCAGCTTTTCCAGGAACGGATTGCGGACCGAGAAGCTGCCCGACAGCGTCTTGTGGGTATAGATATTCGCCGGGATCGGTTCGATGCAGGCGCTGGTGCCGCCGCAGATGATGCTGATCGACGCGGTCGGCGCGATCGCCATCTTGCAGCTGAAACGCTCCATCACGCCGACATCGGCGGCGTCGGGGCAGGGGCCGCGTTCGACCGCGAGCTGCATCGACGCTTCGTTCACTGCCGCATTGACATGTTTGAAGATGTTGCGGTTCCAGCTCTTGGCCATCGGCCCTTCGAACGGCAGGCCGCGCGCCTGAAGGAAGGAGTGGAAGCCCATGACGCCCAGGCCGACCGAGCGTTCGCGCATCGCCGAATATTTGGCACGCGCCATTTCTTCGGGCGCACGCTCGATATAATCGGTCAGGACATTGTCGAGGAAGCGCATCACATCCTCGATGAAGCGCTTGTCCTTGCTCCACTGGTCCCAGGTTTCGAGGTTGAGCGACGACAGGCAGCAGACCGCGGTGCGATCATTGCCGAGATGGTCATACCCGGTCGGCAGCGTGATTTCGCTGCACAGGTTCGACGTCGAAACCTTCAGCCCCAGCTCGCGATGATGCCTGGGCATATTGTCGTTCACATGGTCGGAAAAGACGATGTACGGCTCGCCGGTGGCAAGGCGGGTCTCGACCAGTTTCTGGAACAGCGCGCGGGCATTGACGGTCGAACGGACGCTGCCGTCCTTGGGCGATTTGAGTTCCCAGTCGGCGCCGTCGCGCACCGCTTCCATGAACGCATCGGGGATCAGCACGCCATGGTGCAGATTGAGCGCCTTGCGGTTGAAGTCGCCCGAGGGTTTACGGATTTCGAGGAACTCCTCGATCTCCGGATGGCTGATGTCGAGATAGCAGGCCGCCGAGCCGCGCCGCAGCGAGCCCTGCGAAATGGCGAGCGTCAGGCTGTCCATCACGCGGACGAACGGAATGATGCCGCTGGTCTTGCCATTCAGGCCGACCGGTTCGCCGATGCCGCGCACCGTGCCCCAATAGGTGCCGATGCCGCCGCCGCGCGAGGCGAGCCAGACATTTTCGTTCCACGTCTTCACAATGCCGTCGAGGCTGTCGGGAACCGAGTTCAGATAGCAACTGATCGGCAGGCCGCGCCCGGTGCCGCCGTTCGACAGCACGGGCGTCGCCGGCATGAACCACAGGCGCGAGATATAGTCATAAAGGCGCTGGGCGTGTTCGGCATCGTCGGCATAGGCCGATGCGACGCGCACGAACAGATCCTGATAGGATTCGCCGGGCAGCAGATAGCGGTCCTTCAGCGTTTCCTTGCCGAATTCGGTGAGCAATGCGTCGCGCGAATGATCGACCTCGACCGGGAAGGGGCGCGGATCGACGGACGTCGAATCGCTTCGGCTCTTCTTCGCCTTGGCCTGCTTCGCCGCAGGTGCAACGGCGGTTTCAGTTTCGGTGTCGCTCACGTTCGATTCCGTTTCCCTGAATTCCATTACGCACCCCCTGAAGGTTCACATTTGATGCGACTCAAAGGGGCAAGGGCGGATCGTACCACCGGAATGTCGGGACGCGAGAACAAAAAGTGATCACACGGCCCGGCGCAGGCACGAACAGGCATATTCCGCGAGATAGGGTCGCGGCCAGTGGCCTACCAGTGCTTGAGCTTGCCCCTCAACGCAACCACAACAGATTGTGCCCGAACGGCGATGGACGCAAGATGCTAAATGGTTAACGACTGACTCGATTCACCGCTAAAATGACTCGGTTCACGGCATGCGAGGGGGCCGCCACGGGGCGCGACGCGCGGACTTAGCTGGCGTTCGCGGAATGCAAGGGAACAGGGTGTGAACAACAAAAAAAGGTGTGGATCGGCACCGGCACCCACAATCTGTTGTGTCACACCCCTGTCATTACGGGTCGGCAACATCTTTACCGGCCTGTGGACGAATCACTTTAAGCTGAGGACAGCCATCCCGCATCGCGCAGCGCGGGATAATAGGAGCGGCTGACCGGGGCGACGATCCCGCCCGGCAACGTCAGTTCGGCACGGCCGTCGCCGCGTTCGACCGATTGGATCGCGTCGCGCGCGACCCACCAGCTGCGATGGGTGCGGGCACCCTCGATACCGTCAAGCTCGCTGACTGCGTCGGAAAGGCGCAGCAGGATGAGGTCTGACCCGGCTGCGGTATGGACGCGCAGATAATGATCCTCGGCCGCGACCGCGTGGATCGCCGCATCGCGCAGATGCGGGGGCAGGCGTTCGGCCAGGCGCGGGCGCGCCGGAATCGGCGGGGGGGTATCGGGATCGGGATCGGGCTGGGCAGCGGAACGCGCCGTGGCATAATTGACGGCGGTGATTGCGCCGGTCACGACCAGCACCAATCCGAACAGTCGCGCAATGCCGAGCGGCGTCCCCACCGTCTGGCCGAAAAAGACCAGCGAGGTTCCCATCACCAGCAGCGTCAGCGGCGCCGCGATCAGGATGCTGACCAGCGTGCCTTCGACAATCGGTCGCGGCGCCAACCGGCCCCAGCTGGTGATCGCGCTGGTCACGCCGATGCCGATCAGCGCGCCCGAAAGCATCAGCACCAGCCAATAGCCGAGCCGCGGCAGCAGCGGCACATCATCGGTGCCCAGCGCGCCGGTGATCGTCATCAGCACCGCCGCAATCGTCGCGACGGTTATGCCGCGTATATGGCTCTGCCCGGGACTGCCATTTGGTCCCACCGCCATTCGCGAAGCGCCAGTGGCGGATCGCTGTTCTTCACGCATTCGCCCCCTCCGTTCGCGCAAATCGGGATGACGGCATCAGCATAGCCGCGACATGGCCTGGGCGTCGAACCCAAAGAGGAGATTTTCCGATGCTTCGCTCGCTGCTTGCCGCCGCGCTGATCGCCCCGCTGCCGCTGATCGCGCCGATCGCCGCCGCCCCCGCCATGGCGCAGGGGGCCGCCACGCTGACCATCCATTTCGATGGTATCGAACAGGCGCAGGGTCGGATCATGGTCGCGATCTATGACGCCGAGGGGTGGAATGGCGGGGCGCCGGTGCGGGTCGCCATGATCGATGCCAAAACCGGTGGCGCCGATGTCGTGGTCGCCGGGCTGGCGCCGGGCACCTATGCCGTACGCGCCTTTCAGGATGTCGATGGCGACATGAAGTTCGGGACCAATCCGTTCGGCATGCCGACCGAGCCGTTCGGATTTTCCAACGATGCGATGGGGGCAGGCGGTCCGCCGAGCTTCGATGCGGCGGCCTTCGCGATCGGCGACGCGCCGGTTGCCCAGAATATCACGCTGCGCTGAACCGGGGAGACGATCAGATGCTCAGCCGTCGCAATTTTCTGGGATCGGGCCTGGCGGGCGCCGGGGTGCTTGCCGGGGCAGCGATCCTGCCGCCCGAAAAACTCTATGCCGCGATGGTCCCGGCCGACTGGACGCTCGGCGCCGCCGATATCGATACCGATGTCGCGCCGCATGCGATGCGGCTGGTCGCGGGCCGCGCGCCCGACGGGCTGAAGGGCGTGCTGTATCGCAACGGTCCGGCCAAGTTTCGCCGCCCCGGCGGGTCGGCGACGCATTGGTTCGATGGCGACGGCATGGTCCGCCGCTATGCGATCGACGGTGGCGAGGCGCGGATGGCGGCGCGCTTCGTCGACACCGAAAAGCGGCGGCAGGAGGCAGCGGCGAATGCGATGCTGCTGCCCGGTTTCGGCACGCCGGTGCGCGAAGGCGCAGTGATGACCAGCCCGGACAGTGCGAATGCCGCCAATACCAGCGTGCTGGTTTCGGGCGGCGAGCTGCTCGCGCTGTGGGAAGCCGGGTCGCCCTATCGGATGGACCCCGACGCGCTCGAGACGCGCGGGCTGAAGACCTATCGCAGCGATCTGGCGCATATGCCCTTCCTTGCCCATCCGCGCGTCGAGCCCGACGGGACGGTGTGGAATCTGGGGCTGGCGGGCAAGCGCGCGATCCTTTGGAAGCTGGCGCCCGGCGGCGCGCTGGCCGACACGCAGCTGATCGAATTGCCGCGCGCCAGCTATATCCATGATTTCACGGCGACCGCGCGGCATCTGGTGATCGTGCTGCAGCCCTGGGTGCTGGCGCGCAATGCCAATCCGATCATCCAGGGGCTGGAATGGCTGCCGGAGACGGGCACGCAGATATTGGTGATCGACAAGAATGATCCGACGCAGCGGCGCATCTTTGAAGTGCCGGCATTCTTCGCATTTCACATGGACGATGCATGGGAAGAGGCGGACGGCACGATCCGGTTCGGCATCTGCACCACGCCCGAACCCAAATTCGTCATCGACGAAGCGCGCGAATTGCTGCTGGGCCGCCGGGTGGCGACACCGTTGCCGATGCTGTCGGCGATCACGTTGCGCCCCGATGGCAGTGCGAGCCTTGAATCGACCGGCGTCGCGGCGGAGTTTCCGCAGAATGACCGCAGCCGTTCGGGGCTGAAGCGATCGCTGACGGTGCATACCGGGCTGTATGGCCATGGCTGCCCGTTCGCGCGGTCGGTCGGCGTCTATGACTGGGCGCGGCAGAGCAATGCCGAACATGATTTCGGCGCCGATCATCTGGTCGAGGAATTTCTCTATGTCCCGCGCGGCAGCGAGGAAGGCGATGGCTGGCTGGTCGGAACGACACTGAACCTTGCGGCGCGCGCCACCGAACTGCATGTTCTCGATGCACGCGACGTCGCGGCCGGGCCGGTGGCAAGCTGGCGCGGCGATGCGGCATTGCCGGTGACGTTTCACGGGACGTTCGCTGCGGGCTGACTCGCGGCGCTGCTCCCCAAAAGAGGGTGGGGAGAGCGGAATGCGCAAGCTGGGCCGGGCGGCCGCGATACTGGCCGGAGCGCTGACCTGCCACGCCCTGCCGGCATCGGCGCAGATGGAAATCGTCCGCGCCGATCAGGTGACCAATCGCGCGGGTGTCACGCTGTTCGTCACGCGCGGTACGATCATGGTTCCGGCGGTGCGCGGCGACGAACGGCCGGGCGACGCGCCGGTGAAGGTCGCCTTTGTCCGGATCAGCCGCGCGGTACAGCCAAGCGAGACCGCGACCTTCGTGCTGGCGGGCGGGCCCGGCGGATCGGGGATCGGCATTGCCGAATCGATCGTGCGCAACGGCGACGACGCGCTGTTCGACATGTTCGGCGGCGATGTGATCGGGATGGACCAGCGCGGGACGGGCGCGTCGACGCCCGCGCCTTATTTCCCCGCGCCTTATGACCTGCCGCTCGACGTACCGGGATCGCCCGCGGCGTGGCTGCCGATCATCGCACCACAGATACGCGCGGCAGCGGCGGAAATGCGCGCGCAGGGCATTCGCCCGGAAATGTTCGCAACGCGCGAGGCGGCGGACGATATCGACATGATCCGCAGCGGGCTTGGCTATGCGCGGATGAACCTGTTCGGCAGCAGCTATGGCAGCCATCTCGCGCTGTCGGTGCTGCGCCATCATGGCGACCGGGTGAACCGGGTCGTGCTGATCGGGCCGGAGGGGCCGGACGATAGCTGGAAGCTGCCCGACCATGTCGATGCGGCGATCGCCCGGATCGGCGCGGCGATCGGCGACCCGGACCTGCCCGACCGGATGCGCCGGGTGATCGGGCGGTTGCGCGAGGCGCCGGTGACGGTGCCGGTGATGCTCGCCAGCGGCGTCGAGCAGGACGTGACGCTCGGCGCGTTCGACTTGCAATATCTGTCCTATTCGCAGCCATCGGGGCGTGAGGGGCTGATCACGCTGGCGCGGCAATATCGCGCGATGGAGGCAGGCGATTTTTCGCAGATGGCGTGGAGCGCGATGCGGGTGCGGCAGAATATGTCGACCTGGTATGCGATGAGCCAGATCACCGACATTGCCGCGGGCGCCAGCGCCGAACGCGCCGCCGCGATCGATGCGCAGGCGCCCGATTCGATTCTGGGCAATGCAATCAACTTTCCCGACCGCGCGCTGGCGGATGCATGGGGCGTGACGCCCGAGCCGGCGGCGGAGCGCGCGCCGATCCACAGCGACGTGCCGGTGCTGATCCTGGTCGGCGATCTCGACATGCGTACGCCGATCGAAAATGGCGAGGCGCTGATCGAGACCTTGCCCAACGGACATCTGGTGGTGGTCGAAAACGCCGCGCACCAGTTCGACATTTTCGGTTCGCCGGAAATTCGCGGGGTGATCGCTCCGTTCATCGCGGGCGAGCCGGTAACGGTGGAGCGGATCACGCTGCCGGTCGGCCAGTGAAGGCGACGGCCCGCTTCCGGCAGGGGAAGCGGGCCGTCGCTTTGGCGCGCCGATCGGGGCGGATCGGCGCGCGGGTTGCGCGGCAGCGACCGGCGCGGTCGCTGCCGACGAGGGATGCTTAGTAGCGGACCGTGACCTGGCCGCCATAGAAACGCGGTTCGGCCGGGATGAAGGTCGGATAGCCGAACGCGCCGCCGGTATTGCCTGCGTCGAGCAGATAATCCTTGTCGGTCAGGTTGCGGACATAGCCTGCGATTTCGAAGCGATCGTCGGCGAAGCTGACGCCCGCGCGCAGATTGACGAGCGTCACCGGACCCTGGCTGATCAGCTGGGTGTTGGGCGTTTCGAAATAGATGCGGCTGCGATAGGTGACAGTCGGCGTCGCGAAGAACCGGGCGCTGCCGATCGGCGCATTGATGGTGAAGCCGCCCGACGCCTGCCATTCGGGCTGAAGCCGGAAGCGGGAACCGGCATAGACGCCGTTCGATGCCCTGTCGTCGATGCCGCCGTCGATCCATGCGCCATTGGCGAAGAGGCTGAGCCAGGATGCCGGGCGGACCTGCATTTCGCCTTCGACGCCCAGATTGCTTGCCGACCCTGCGCTTTCGGTGACTGTCGAACCCACCGGCTGGCCCGAGGGATCGTTGGGATCGGTGATGATCCGCGAGACCTGGAAGTTCGAATAATCCTGATAATAGACGGCGAGCGAGCCCGAGAACATGCCCGCGCTGCCCTTGATACCGGCTTCATAGTTCCAGACGGTTTCTTCGGGAACGACGCTCGACGAAGCCGCATTCTGATTGACGCTTGGCGAGCGGCGGCCCTTCGACACAGTGACATAGGCGTTGACCGTATCGGAGAAGCGATAGAGCGCATTGGCGCGCGGCAGCACCGCCGAGAAGCTGTCCTGTGACCACAAGGTGCCGTTGGTCGACGCCTGGCCCGGGATCAGCGGTCCGCCGCTCAGCACGCTGTTCGGTGCGACCGAATAATAGCCCGACTTGCGCTGTTCGATCAGCACGCGGACGCCGCCGGTCACTTCGAGCTTCGGCGTCAGATTCCAGCGCACATCGCCGAACACCGAATAGCTGTCGTTGACGCCCAGATTCTGGAAGACCGAGCTGTACGGGATCGCCGTGGCCAGTCCGCCGGTGAGCAGGGTGGTCGCCCCCGCCGCGCCGACACTGCCGTCGGGATTGATGCAGTTCAGGCCGAGCGATTGCCGGATCGAAGCCACCGAACAGGCGAGATAGGTGCCTTCTTCGGTCGAAAAGGGCACGCGCTGAAAATTGTCTTCGTGGAAGAAATTCCAGCCGAACGACGCGCGGACATGCGCGTCTTCATAGGCGAAGCGCGATTCGTGATTGACCTGCCAGCCCTGCGAATCTTCCTCGAATTCGAGATACCAGGCCGCCGAGCCATCGGCATCGAACACTTCCTGGCTGTCGAACTTGCGATAGCCGTTGACCGTGGTGAAGTTCCAGCCATCGGCGAAATCATAGCTGGCGGTCAGATTGACGTCATAGACTTCGCGGCGCAGGCCAAGCTTGTCGTTGCCCAGAACCGCCGCCGAGATACCCGCCGGAGCGCCCGACAGATTGGCATCGCCGAACGGGTTCGCCGGGCCTGCCGAAGTCGGGAAATTGCCCGAGATGAACGGGGTGCCGCTGTTGCGCTGCTGGTCATAGGTGCCGATCAGGTCGATCGTCAGTGCGTCGGTCGGCGTGAAGCGCAGCGAGCCGCGCAGCCCGAACTGATCCTGCGCATAGAGGTCGCCCTGACGGTCCGACAGATTGTGGACATAGCCGTCGCGCTTTTTCCATTCGCCGGCGATGCGGCCGGCGATCACGTCGTTGCCGATATTGATATGGCCGCCGAGCAGGCGGGCATCATAGTTGCCGAGGCCGCCGGTCAGCTCTGCCGACACGCCCGGTTTGGGACGCGCCGAAATGATGCTGATCGCGCCGATCGTCGAAGCGGTGCCGAACAGAGTCGCCTGCGGGCCCTTGATCACTTCGATCCGGTCGACGTCGTAAATCGACTGGTACGAGCCGCGCGAACGCGAAATGTCGACGCCATTATAATAGAGCGTGACGCGCGCCGCCTGTTGCGCCGATCCGCTGTCCGACGTGATGCCGCGAATGACGATGCCGGGATTGTTGGCGCTCTGTTCCTGGATGTTGAGGCCGGGGATATAGTTGGACAGCTCATCGAGGTCCGACACGCCCAGATCGCGCATCCGTTCGCCGGTAACCGCCGACACGGTGACGGGCACGTCGATCAGCCGCTGCTCTTCCTTTTGCGCGGTGACGATGATTTCGTCGGGATTGGAGGTCGAGGAATCCTGAGTGCTGGTTTGTGCCCATGCGGCGGGCGCGGTGCCGATCAGCAATGCTGCCGTGACGGAACGAATGGCGATATTCTTCATGTGCGGTCCCCTTGCTATGGCGGGCCCATGGGCCGGACATGTTTCGGCATCGCTAAGCTTCCGTGACAATTTCGCGGCAATTGCTGTTGCAGTGCATCATGGTTGTGGAGAACCCCGTTTCTGCCTAGCCTCGTGACAAATTGGACACGGGGAAATGGCGATGCTGAAACTCTTGCCGCTGCTGGCGCTGACGATCGGTGCGCCACAGGATGTTCCGACCGGGGCACAGGACGCCGCTCCGCCGGTTGCGGCCCCTGCCGATCCGGTCGCGCAGGTCGATATCGTCGAAATGTCGGTCGGCGATCTGCAGGCGGCGATGGAAGCCGGCACGCTGACCAGCGAAGCGATCACCCGCGCCTATATCGCGCGGATCGCGCAAATCGATCGGCAAGGGCCGACCTTGCGATCGGTGATCGCGATCAGCCCCGACGCGATCGCGCAGGCGCGGCTGCTGGACGAGGAACGCGCGATGGGCCGCGTGCGCGGGCCGCTGCATGGCATTCCGGTGCTGGTGAAGGACAATATCGAAACGCGCGACTTGCCGACCACGGCGGGCAGCCTCGCGCTTGCCGACAACATGACCTATCGCGACGCGCCGGTGGTCGCGCATCTGCGCGATGCGGGCGCGGTGGTGCTGGGCAAGACCAATTTGTCCGAATGGGCCAATATCCGTTCAACAAGTTCGATGAGCGGGTGGAGCGCGGTCGGCGGGCTGGTGCGCAACCCCTATGCGCTCGACCGGACGAGCTGTGGATCGTCGAGCGGATCGGGCGCCGCAGTCGCGGCGAGCCTGTCGGCGGTCGCGGTCGGCACCGAAACCGACGGATCGGTGGTCTGTCCGTCGTCGATGAACGGCATTGTCGGGCTGAAGCCGACGGTCGGGCTGGTCAGCCGCACCCATATCGTGCCGATCAGCCATAGCCAGGATACCGCCGGGCCGATGGGGCGCAGCGTGCGCGATGTCGCGATACTGTTTTCGGCGATGATCGGCACCGACCCCGCCGATGCCGCGACGGCGGATGCGGATAGCCACAAAGCCGATTATGCCGCGAACCTGTCGCCACGCGCGTTGCAGGGCGTGCGGATCGGCGTGCTGCGCCCCGAAATGCCCGCCGATCTGGCGGCGCGATACGACGAAGCCTTGCAGCAGCTGGTGACGGCGGGGGCAGTGCTGGTCGATGTCACGCCGCCGGATCATCCCGATCTGGACGAGGATGAATTTCAGGTCCTGCTGGTCGAGCTGAAGGCCGATCTTGACGCCTATCTGGCGACCACGCCTTCGACGGTGCGGACACGGACGCTGGCCGATCTGATCGCGTTCAACGAAGCGCATGCCGACGCCGAAATGCCCTATTTCGCGCAGGAGATTTTCCACATGGCCGCCGATACGCGCGGGCTGGACGATCCGGAATATCGCGCCGCGTGCGAACGGTCGCAGCGCATGGCGGGGCCGGAAGGGATCGATGTGATGCTGGCGCAGGCGGGTGCGCAGATCCTGGTGTCGCCTACCTATGGCATGCCGTGGCTGAGCGATCCGGTCCATGGCGATCAGTTCAGCGGCCCTTCGGCGAGCGGCCTGCCCGCCGTTTCGGGCTATCCGCACCTGACTGTGCCGATGGGGCTGGTCGACGGGCTGCCGGTGGGGCTGAGCTTTATCGGGACGGCCTATAGCGAAGCGACGCTGCTTGAAGCGGGCTATGCCTATGAACAGCAGAGCAAGGCGCGGGTGGTGCCGGAATATAAGCCGACCGTCGACGCGGGCGCGGCTATCGACGGGGTGGCGCAACCGGTATCGGCGCCCTAGGTCGTGAACCCATTCCGGCGCCTCGGCGGTGCCGTTTATGGGTTCACGACCTAGCTGCGGCGGGCGATCCGCGCCTGCCACAGCATCAGCAGCGGCATGACGCCCAGTTCCATGACCAGCCCGGCGGCGTGGCCGGTCGAAGGCATGCCGACGCTGAGCGCGGAGACCAGCCGGGCAAGACCGCCGGCGACCACCAGCGCGCCGAGCAGGCGGAAGCGCCCGCTCTTGCGCTCGATCCCCGGGATGCAGCTGGCAAAGGCGAGGCCGGCGGCGAGGAAAATGCCCGAAAGATAGCGGAAATGGCTGTCGAGATCGGTCGGCACCGGTCCCTGCACCAGCCAGCCGGCCCCGCGCAGCACGCCGATGCCGCCGATGATCAGCGGCACCAGCACCGCGATACACAGCACGGCCTGGAACAACCGGCGCTCGGCCGCGCGGCTCATGCGCCGTCCTCCAGCAGCTCCTTGCGGATCGTGATCGCGGCGAGCGACATCTGGACTTCGACCAGAAAACAGACGAGCCCGGCGACGAGCAGCAGCATCGAGGTGATGAACGCGACCGCGACGACCAGCCCGATATGCAGATCGATGATTTCCGAAACGAACATCAGCGCGACGACCAGGCAGATGGCGAGCGCGCTGCACACGCACAGGAAAATCGCGCGGTTGATCACGGCGATGCGCCGGTTGATCAGGCGCAGTTCCCAGACATGGCGGTCATGCTCCGGTCCGGTCGAGCTGGGATGGAGCTGTTCGATCGCGCGCGCGCGATCGACGATCCGCGCCAGCCGCCCGACCATGACGTTCAGGATGCCGCCGATCCCGGCGAGCAGGAACACCGGCGCGATCGCCGTCTGGATCGTTTGGGCGACCGTAGAAAGATGCGGAAAACTTTCCATCTCCGCTCGTTATGACTGAAACTGCCACAGCCGCAAGCGGAGGATGGAGCGTTGCTGACATTCGACAAGGACGCCGATGCGGGCGTGATCGAATTCACCGTGGACGGTGAAATCGGCGCGTCCGAATATGAAGCCGTGATCGCCGCGCTCGAGGAACAGATCACGCGCCACGGCCGGGTGAGCGTCGTCGAAGTCATCAAGAGCTTTACCGGCATGGCGCCGTCGCTGTGGTGGAAGGACGTGACCTGGGGCTTCAGCCATCTCAACGAATTCGCCCGCGCGGCGGTAGTGACCGATCATGGCTGGATCGGCCCGGTTTCGCGCGCGGTCGGCGCGCTGATGCCTGCCGAGATCCGGGCGTTCCGGCTCGAGGAAATCGAGGAGGCGCGCGATTGGGTGCGCGGCACGCCGGCGGACGAACCGGCATAGGCCGGAAAAACCCTCACGCGTTGGTAACCGGTTTGCGTTAGGCAATGGCGCCATGACCAGGGCCATGCCGCTATCCGAATTCCCCAAGCTGCCCCCGGCGCTGATGCTGGACGCGGTGGAGGGATTGTCCGTACAGATCGATCGCGTCGCCGAGGGCGCCGCGCCGACGCATCGTTTCCTGCGCTATGGCTGGTTCGCCGCGGCGCTTGCCGCCTATGGCGGACAGGCGCGGACGATCACGCTGACTCGCGAAGGCGATCCGGTCGTCGCGCTTCCCTATATCGCCACCGGGCCCGGCTGGGCGAAGCTGGCGAGCGTGCCGGGATGCTATTGGCCGTTCCGCAGCTTTCCGGTGCGCGAGGATGCCGGGGCGGAATGCGGCGAATTGCTGCTCGACCGGCTGGCGCGCGACGTGAATGCGTTGCGGATCGGCCCTGTCTATGACGGCGATCCGGCGCTGGAGATGCTGCGCGCGGCGGCGGCCAGCCGGGGGTGGACGGCGATCGACCGCACCATCGCGCAAAGCTTCCTGCTCGACATGGGCGCGCTCCGCGCCGAAGGTACCTGGCCGCGCAATTCGACGCTGCGCAAGAACCGGTTCCACGAAAAGCATCTGCGCGAACATGGCGAAGCCGACTGGCGATTCGTGTCGGGCGAGGACTGGAGCGAGGCGCAGTTCGATGCGCTGGCGGCGATCGAGCAGAAGAGCTGGATCGCCGACCGTACCGATGGCAGCGATGCGAAATTCACGCGTACGGGCCATGGCGCCTTCTGGCGCGCCGCGGCGGCCGATCCGGTACTGGCAAAGATGATGTGGGCGGCGATGCTGAGCGTCGACGGCGAACCGGCGGCCTTTTCCTTCGACCTCAATGCCGGCGATCTGAAATATGCCATCGCCAACAGCTATGATCCGCAATTCGGCAAACATTCGCCGGGCAAGCTGCTTTATTATCGAAATCTGGTCCGCGCGCTGGACGACGGGATCACGCGCGTCGACTGGGGCGCGGGTGACAGCGGGTATAAGCGGACGATCGGCGCCGATGGCGGCCCGATGATCCGCGACTGGCTGTTCGTACGGCCGGGGCTGCCGGGAATGGCGGCGAAACTCGCGCGCGGGCTGTGGCGGCGCAGCGGGAATCGGGTAGCGGGCAGCTGAGCGACGGAGTGGTTATTCCCCGAACTTATCCGGGTGCCGCTTCGCATAGCCGGGGTCGAGCAGATCCTGCGCTTCGGGATGACGCTCGAAATAGCTGACATAGAAGGGGCAGACCGGGATCACCTTCAGCCCCGCTTCGCGTGCGTAATCGAGGCTGGCGCGAATCAGCTTCGATCCGATTCCCTGCCCCTCATGCTGCGGCGGGACCAGCGTATGGGTAAAGCGGATCCGGTCGCCCGAGACAGTATATTCCGAAATCGCCGTGGCATCCCCCAGATCGATTTCGAAGCGGTTTTCGGCTTCGTTGCGCACGACATCCATGGCGATCTCCCAATTCAGACCCGCAGATAGCGGAAATACCAGACTTCATGTCCCTTGCGACGTGCCTTGCGCTCATAGCGGGTTTCGGGCCAGTCGTCGGGACGCGTGAGAAAGTCCTGCGCGCTTTGCGCCTGCCATGCAAAATCGCGGCGCTGGTTCATCACCATCATCGACCAGCGGCAATAGGTCGGATCGTCGGTGCCGAGGCGAAATTCGCAACCGGGCTTGAGCTTTGCCGCGATGATGTCGAGCGGGCCGTGGTTCATCATCCGCCTTTTGGCGTGCCGCGCCTTCCGCCAGGGGTCGGGATGGAGCAGATAGATGCGCTCCATGCTCGCATCGGGAAAGCGTTCGAGCACTTCCAGCGCGTCGCCCATATGGATGCGGACATTGGCCAGGTCGCCGTCGCGGATATGGCCGAGCGCGCCGACGACGCCGTTCAGAAACGGTTCGCAGCCGATAAAGCCGTGATCGGGCCGCGCCGCCGCCTGTCCGGCGAGATGTTCGCCCGCGCCGAAGCCGATTTCGAATTCGAGAGGGCGCGCATCGCCGAACAGCAGCCTGGCATCGAGCGGCCCTTCGGCGGGCACGCTCACTTGCGGCAGCAATTCTTCGACCAGCGCGGACTGGCCTGCGCGCAATTTATGGCCCTGACGGCGGCCGTAGAGACGGCGGATGGTAGTGGGATCGGACACGGCGCGCCTGTTAGCGCGGGATTTCCCGCCGGGGAAGCCGCAGCGCGCCGAACCGGGGTATCGGGGTCAGCCGGCGAACGGTCGGGGCAATCGGCCGACTGCAGGCCGGGCGATATAATAGCCTTGTTGATAGCGGACGCCGAGCGCGCGCAGCTTTTGTGAATCGCTGGCGGTCTCGACGCCTTCGGCGACCAGCCGCACGCCCAGCCGTTGCGCGATGGCGACGACCTTTTCAACGACCAGGCGGCGCGACCAGCTGCTCGAAAGATTGCGGATCAGTTCGGGGTTGAGCTTGACCAGATCGGGCGTGAAGCGGCCGAGCAGGCACAGCCCCTGATCCTGGGCATCGAAATCGTCGAACGACGTCATCATCCCCATCTTGCGATAGGCGGCGATGGTATCGGCCATGTGCAGCGTATCGAGCCGGTCATGGCCGCTGAATTCGAAGATCAGCCGTTCGGGCTGAAGTCCGCATTCGCGTGCGGTTTCCAGTGCGGCTTCGGCTTCGGCCAGCGGGTCGATCATCGTGTCGGGAATGAAGTTGATGGTCAGCCGCGCGCTGGTCTTGCCGATCCCGGCGGCCACCGCCGCGCGGATCGCCGTAAGCCGGCATTCGCGATCGAATGCGCGGCGCTGATCGGGCAGGACGGTGGCAATGATCTCGCCCGCGCTTTCGCCCTGGGGACCGCGCACCAGTGCCTCATAGGAGAAGATGCCGCCGCCGTTGACGTCGACGATCGGCTGAAACGCCATGGCGAGATCGAACGTCGCCTCTTTCGCCTCGGTGCAGATGGGCAAGGCCTGCACAGTCACACTCCTCCAGTTTCAATCCTCATTAATCATAGATGGATTCGCACAAAGGGACTCGATTGCGCGCAATCGTGCCGATTTCGCGGGGTCATGCGGGGAGCGGCATCAGCTGCACCGGGCCCTCGGCGGTCGGCGCGGGGCGGCCGCTCGCGCGATGGTGATGCTGGAGCCGGCGGTGCGCGCTGCCGATTTCGCGACGCGCGACGGCGGCATTGGCGCGGCGCGGTTCGATCGCACGGCCCAGTCCCAGCGCGGGTTCGTCGCACAGATGCGGCATTGCCAGCCGGGCGGTTGCCGGAGCGATCCAGTCGCCTTCGACCTGGCGGATGCCGATGCCGTGCAGCGCGGCGAGTTCGGCGGGCGACTGAATGCCCGGCGCGATCACATCGGCTCCGGCCCGGCGGGCCAGCCGCATCACGCTTTCCAGAATCTGGCGGCGCGCGCTGCTGGCGTCGATCGCGCGGACCAGCGTCGCGTCGATGCGCAGGAAGCGCGGCGAGACGCGGGCGAGCAGCTGAATGCCGGCAGGCGCGGCGGCGAAATCGTGCAGCGCGATGGCGAGTCCCCGGCGCTCGCTGGCGGCGATCAGGCGCGCCGCCGCTTCGGTGTCGCCATATTCGCCGGCGCTTACCGACACGATCAGCGACGACAGCGCGATCCGGTGGCGCATCGCGGCACGGACGAGCGATTGCAGCAATTGTTCGGGCATGTCGCCCTGTGTCCCCAGCGGCAGCAGCAATTGCGCGCGACGCTCGCCGATACCGGCGGCTGCCGCCGCGCCGATCGCGGCTTCGATCATCGGCGCATATTGGATCGCGCCGCTGTCGGCCCCACCACGCAGGACAAGGCGATAGGCAGTCGGCTGCGCACTATCCGCATCGATGATCGGCTGGAATGCGAAGGCCGTGGTGATTTCAGGTTCCGAAGTCTCGTAAACGAACATGGTGACATCCTCCTGGTAACCTTTTGGTAATGGTTAACCGGGGTGTTCGTGAACTACGGGCGGACTCCCATTGGATTCTTCCGCATACGGAGATTCACAGGGGCGGAGGATGGGGGCGCGTGCGTCGAAATCGCGCAAGCCGCGCATTCGCGCGAGTCGCGCCGGGCAGCGATTTCGCGAGTGTCGAAGGGCGGGCGCAGGGGGCGTTCCGCCACCCCCGCAGACAAAGCCTTGTTGTGGATCGGAATCGATCGTCAGACGACGAACACTTCGTCCGAATCGCCTGCTCCCGACTCGTCGCGCCCCGCCGCAGCAATGCCCAGCGTGACGAATCCGACGCGCCCGACGAACATCAGGAAGATGACAATGATCTTGCCCAGTTCGCTCAGCGATCCGGTCGCACCCATCGACAGACCGACCGTGCCCAGCGCCGACAGCGACTCGAACAGCAATTGTTCGAAACCGATCGTTTCGGTGAGCGAAAGCAGGAACAGCGCACTGCCGAGAATGAGGACATAGAGCGCACAGGCGGCGATCGCAGTGGTGCGAACCTGTTCGGGTATCGTGCGGCGCATGAAGGTGACGGTCTGGCGCTCGCGCGACACCGAACGGACGATGCCGATCAGCACGGCGAGCGTCGTGATCTTGAGGCCGCCGCCGGTGCCTGCAGGCGACGCGCCGAAAATCATCAGCAGATAAATGACCATGATCGCGGGCAGCGCCAGGGTGCCGATCGGCAGGGTGTTGAAACCGACTGTGGTCTGCGCGGTCATCGCCTGGAAAAAGGCGGCGAGCAGGCGTTCCCATGGCGGCATGTCAGCCGGCCAGACAGTGACGAGCAGCAACAGCAAGGTGCCTGCTACCGCAAGAATGCCGGTCAGGCGCAGGATCACCCGGCTGGTAAAGCCCAGACGCGGGCTTTTGCGCGTCAGCACGCGCCAGCCGTCATCGACCACGAGGAAGCCGATCCCGCCGGCATAGCTCAGCCCGGCAAGCGTCAGCGATATCGGCGTGTCGCCGACGAACGATTCGAAACTATTGGGATTGAGGCTGAACCCGGCGGTGCAAAAGGCGGAGACCGTGTGGAAGATCGCGCTCCATGCCGGCGCTTCGACTCCGCGCCCGAGCAGCAGGAAATAGAGGATCAGCGCGCCCAGCGCCTCGACCGCCAGCGCATAGATCACGATCCGCCGGAGAAAATCGCGCACTTCATAGCCGTGCGGCAGCGCGAAGGCCGATCGCGAGACCTTGAGCGACAGGCGCGATCGCGGATTGACGGCGGTCAGGATGACGAAGCTGATCAGTGTCATATAGCCAAGGCCGCCGGCCTGAATCAGCGCGACGACGACCAGCTGGCCGAACCAGCTATAGTGCGATCCCGGATCGATGGTGACGAGCCCCGTCGTCGAAACCGCAGAGACGGCGGTGAACAGATTGTCGAGCGCGCTGACCGGCGCCGATTGGGAAAAGGGCAGGCACAGCAATAGCCAGCCGATCATCATATAGGCCGCATAGCCGGCGACCAGCAATTTGGCGGAATGAAGATCGAGAAGACGGCGACGCAGACGGACAAGCGCACGTTTCATCGGACAAGGCCTCCGGAGGAGCGTGGCGGCGCCTCTACTCCTTTGCCGTGCCCGCGCAAGGGGTCAAAAATGGACGTGCCGCACCTTTCGGATATTTGCGGCGCATGTGTCGGCGCCGTGGCGGCGCCGGAGATTCAGGCGGCGATCTGGTCGGGATCGAAGGGCGACAACATGCCGATCTGTGCCGGGGCGAGATAATCGCCGCGCATCAGCGGAACGCCCAGCTGGCGCAGGCGATCGAATTCGGCGCGGGAATCGACGCCTTCGGCGATCAGCTTGATCCGCTTCTGTTCGGTGATCGCGACGATATTTTCGACCACCATCCGGCTGAGCCAGCTCTGGTCGAGCCGATGCACCAGATCGGCGGGCAGCTTGATCGTGTCGGGAGTGAAGCCGTTGAGCAGCGACAGCCCGTCATTGGCCGATCCGAAATCGTTGAACGCCACGGTGAAGCCGCGCTGCTGATAGGCATGGACCAGCGTCGTCATCTTTTCGCTCTCGAGATCGTCGAGTTCGGAAAATTCGAGCACCAGCTTGTCGGCGGGAAATTCGAGCCGCCGAACGATGCGCTGCATCCGTTCGGCGTCCTCGACGGGGTTGTCGATGAAATCGGTCAGCACGCGCGTCGCGAGTCGGACGTCCATTCCCATGATGCCGCCCTTGATCGCCTGACTGATCGCGGCAAGCCGGCATTTGAGGTCGAAGGTCGGGCGTTCGGCGTCGGGGATCATCCGCGCGAAATCGGCCGGCTTTTCGCCGCCCGGTCCGCGAAAGGTCGCCTGATAGGCAAATACGCGCATGGTGTTGGTGTTGACCGCTGCCTGAAACGCCATGTCGAACTCGCGCCATGAGCTGTCCGCAGTCGAATAGGGTGTCGCAGTCTTAAGGTGCGGTGCCATATCTCTCTCCATCGAGATGATTTCTATTTTGGAGAGAAATATCCGCGAACCCAAACGGGGTTGCCAGCGCGGGATTCCCCGGATGGGCACAAAATGCCGTACCCTGCGCGACATGCGGCAGGACTTGCCAAATAAAACGCCCCCGCAAGCAGGACTTGCGAGGGCGTTGCTATAGTCGCGCGAACGCAGGTTCAGGCCAGCGCGGCCTTCAGATCCTCGACGAGGTCGGTGCGTTCCCATGGGAAATAGTCGCCTTCGGCGGTGCGGCCGAAATGGCCGTAGGCGGCGGTGCGGGCATAGATCGGCTTGTTGAGGCCCAGATGCGTGCGGATC
>NZ_QFZL01000004.1 GCF_003171655.1 Stakelama portus
GCTGGGGCGACGACTTCCTAAAGCTCGCTTCACGCTTCGACGACGCAATAGCCGATTTGTAACCGGACGGACGTCCGGGATCAGCTAGGCATCGTCCGACGGGCCCAGTTTATGGGTTCACGGCCTAGATCTACAAAAGTTCGGCGGTTCGCGGTCTTGAGGATTTCATCCAATCCATCGAAGGCCAGATAGGCTTGACCGCTGGCGAGAAGACGCTCGACTACGGCCATTAGGACATTTTTGTCAGTGTAAGCAAAGCTTAGTAGCTCATTGGTGATATATTCCAAGATTGATAGTTGAGCGTTATTCAGTCGAGCACGCTCGAAGTCGCGCAAGACGATTCTGATCGGTACCACTACGCTTGCCGCAGCTGCGCCATCGTTGATCAGTTTTAAGGAATGGCTCCCGAGGTTATGGCAAATTGCCTGGAGTAAGGTGCTCTTCCCTCCTCCGGGATTACCAAGAACAACCACCCGGTGAAGACCGGTAATTTCGTCAATACTGACATTGGCAAACTGTTCTACCTGAGTTCTATCAGCTTGCAACAGTCTCTTCACTTTAACAGATGCAGAATGGCTTGATTCTATCCCAAGCATTTCGTCAATGGCCGGACGAATGTCCTCATGATTCCGAAGAGATAATTTTGGTGCGATGTATATTTTGGAAACCTCGACCTCCTTTCTCCCCTGGCTGGTCTCCACTCGAATGAATCTAGTGTCATTGGCCATGGCCCGAAGAAGCCTTGGTATTATCTCGCCGAGACATTTGCTCTCTATCGGCCTAGATATACCAACACGTATCGAATCAATTGAGGATTCAATTTCGGCAATTCTATCTATGATAAATTGATTACTTTGTTTGACGATCCTCGCTAAAACCGGGTCTTTACTTATCTGCGTGGTCGTTATTTCGTACGAGGTGGCTACTTCGTTATATATTGCCAAGGCTTCTCCCGCCTGCGCATCGACCTCTCGTTCGAACAATGCGACGAATGCCGCTTTGATGGCAGGGCTTCGCGCTCCAACAAGTGCGTCGTTAAACATCGCCGAATGCAAGCCGGAGGCCGAAAGGGCAGACAAAAATCCTGCAACACGCTCGTCATATTCGCCAAGCCAGGAGCCTTTGACGATGACAAAATCGCTCGCCGCTGCGGTGAGCATGTCATCGACATGTTGGTCAGATATGGCGTCCTTAATGCGCCGAAGCCGCGCTATCTTTTGGAAGATCAGTGAGGCGCCTTGCTGAACAGCAGGGGCTGTCAGTTTGAGAAGCGTGCCAGACGAAATCATGATTGCCACCCAAGCCCTGGAAACGAGTGCGGATAGAATAAACAAATTCTTCGCCGCGGCTAGACAAGATGGAGGCGCC
This sequence comes from Stakelama portus, assembly GCF_003171655.1. Taxonomy (GTDB): domain Bacteria; phylum Pseudomonadota; class Alphaproteobacteria; order Sphingomonadales; family Sphingomonadaceae; genus Sphingomonas; species Sphingomonas portus. The sequence continues at coordinate 1,369 of NZ_QFZL01000004.1, forward strand.
ATCGTTCATCCGTTTGGAGCGACGGCGCTCGTGTCGCTCTCCGCCGCGCCAACAAGGCGCCAGCGCATACGCTCAAGCACAATGTTGGTCATAATGTTGGTTCGTGGACCCCGGTAGGCACCAACATCTTGAAAAAAAATAATATTATTGGTTTGGTGGCGGAGCGGGAGGGATTCGAACCCTCGATACGGTTTTGCCGTATACTCACTTTCCAGGCGAGCGCCTTCGACCACTCGGCCACCGCTCCGCATGCGCTGGAAGGTCGTGTCCACTAGAAGCTGGCGCGCGCGAACGCAAGCAGCGGGATTGCGCCGGGCCGGACTGCGTGTCAGTCTCCGCAGCCATGTTCAGACCTCTTCACGCGCTCGCTGCGCTTGCCCTTCTCGCCGGTCCGCTTCCCGCCTGTGCGCAGCAAGCGACTCCCGATCCTGTCGCTGCCGACTGGCACGATATTCCCGATGACGAAATCATGGTCATCACGCTCACTGACGGGCGTCAGATCTTCATTCGGCTGGCCAAGCGATTCGCGCCGGGCCATGTCGCGAATATCGGCACGCTGATCAACGCGCATTGGTGGGACGGCGCGACCATCTATCGCGTTCAGGAAAACTGGGTGGCGCAATGGGGTGACGCGACCGAACAGAAGCCGCTGCCGCCCGAAATCCTGCGCCGTCCGCCTGCCGAATTCGAAATCGGCGCGTTCGAAGCTGCGCAGCGATTGCCGGTGCGCGACGCCTATTCGACTGCGTCGGGGGTGACCGCCGATGGCTGGCCGATCGCCACCGACGGCAGCGCGGCGTGGCTGACGCATTGCTATGGCTCGGTCGGCGTGGCGCGCGATTCGCTGCCCGATACCGGCACCGGCGCCGAGTTGTTCACGCCGATCGGCCAGTCGGCGCGGCGGCTGGATCGCAATTACACCGTGGTCGGACGCGTGGTCGAAGGGATGGACGTGTTTTCATCGCTGCCGCGCAGCGCCGCCCCTATGGGTGTCTATGCCACGGCAGCCGAGCGGACCGGCATCGCATCGGTGCGGCTGGCGAGCCAGTTCCCCGCCGATGAGCGCCCGCATTTCCAATATCGTGCGACCGATAATCCGCGCTACGCGGCGCTGATCGACAAGAAAATGAATCCCGACGCGCCGATGATCGCGACGGGGCTGGAGGTTTGCGATCTGGGGCCGGGGGTTCGGCGCCGGCCCTAGCCGCAGTCGCCAGTGATTATTTGCCGATCCAGTCGGCAACTTCACCGGCGACCTGATTGGCGGCCTGGTTCAATGCCTCGCCCACAGCGGTGCGATCGATTGCCGACACCGGCACGGTGGCAACGAAGCGGCGGCGTTCGAACACGGCGCTGTCCGCGCGACGCAGCGACGCGTCATAGATCACCGTCGCTTCGTTGGTGCGCGCGTCGACGCCAAAGGAGCGCAGTTCGCCGGTCAGCAGCGCGGCGGGTCGATCGATCGACTGGCGTTCGCTGATCGTCATACGCCCGGTCCGCGCCGTAACCGTATCGGCCAGCAGGCGCGCGAACATATCGGCGGGCTGCTCCACCCATTGCGCTTCCTTGACATAGGCGACGCTGGTGTCGCTCGTATGCACCGGTACGCGCACCGTCGCCAGTTCCTGCGGCGTTTGCGGGGTCTGGATCAGAATCGCCGCGCTGTTGGCGGAACCCTGAATTTCGCCCGCTGGAATCGTGGCTGCCGAGCTGAGCATCAGCAGCGCGGGCGGCGGTTCGGACCCGAATTTGATGCATGCCGTCAGCGGCAGCAGCGCGGCGACGATGGCAAGCTTCTTCATATCGGCCTCATTTCTTCGGGTCATAATCGGGCAGGCGCGGCGACGACAACAGCGAGCCGGCGCCTTCCCGGTCCAGCCGTTCGGCAATTTCGCCAAGCGCGATGGCGGTTCGGCGCAAATCATGGACCAGCTGTGTCGCCTGGGGCATCGTCTGTTGTGAGAATGCCTGAATACCCGGGCGCGCATCGCCGATCGCGGCGTCCAGATTCTCCATGCTCTGTTTTGCCGCCAGCACCGCCTGATTGAGGTTCTGCATCGCCGGATCGACGCTGTTGTCCATCACGTTCCGCGTCGAATCGGCTAGCGAACCGATCTGTTCGGCAGCGGCACCGATCCGGGCGACCGCCGTGCGCATTTCGGCGATGGTCGCCGCCATTTCCGGTCCGCGATCCGCCAGCGCGTCGGTCAGGCGGTTGGTATTGGCCAGGATGCCGGCAATCGACGCCTGATTCTTGTCGCCAAGCAGCTGCGTGAGCCGTTCGGTCAGGGTGGACAGCCGCTCGACGAGTTGCGGCGCGGAGTTCAGGATCGCGCCCAGGCCACCCGTCTTGGTGGGGATCACCGGCACGTCGAGCGGGCAGGCCGAGCGTGGATTTTGTCGGGGACAGGCGATTGCCGGAGCGCCCTTGATCGCGCCGTCGAGCTGGATCTGGCTGACGCCGGTAAAGCCGATGCCGTTGATGCTGGCGGTCGTGCCTTCCAGGATCGGGACATTGTCGTTCACCTTGATCCGCACGCGCACGAGCTTGGGATCGGGGGGCCAGAAAGCGATTTCCTTCACCTGCCCGGCCGGGACGCCGGAAAAGGCGACCGGCGAACCGGGGCTGATGCCGTCGACTGCCTGGGCGAAGAAAATGTCATATTCGCGGTCCGAGCCGTCGCCGAGCCGCGCGAGCCAGACGACGAAGATCGCCAGCACCGCCAGCAGGATCAGCGTAACGGCGCCCACGAGCACATGGTTCGATCGCGTTTCCATCAGTCCCTCATGCCCCCGCGGGCGCTTGCGCCCGGTCCGACCCGGCGATCGCGGCGCGACCGCGGGGTCCGTTGAAATATTCCTGGATCCACGGATGGTCCAACGCCAGCAACTCGTTGATGGTGCCCACCGCAATCACATGTTTGTCGGCGAGCACCGCGACACGATCGCAGATCGCATGCAGCGTATCGAGATCGTGCGTGATCAGAAACACCGTCAGCCCCAGTGTCCGCTGAAGCGATCGGGTCTGTTCGTCGAACGCCGCCGCACCGATCGGATCGAGCCCGGCAGTCGGCTCGTCGAGAAACAGCAGCTCCGGGTCGAGCGCAAGCGCACGGGCAAGCCCGGCACGTTTGCGCATGCCGCCCGACAGCTCGGCGGGATATTTGGGCCCGGCGTCGGACGGCAGGCCGGTCATCACCACCTTGTACGACGCGATTTCATCGAGCTGTTGCTGATTGAAGCCACGATAGAATTCGCGCAGCGGCACCTGGACATTTTCGGCGACGGTGAGCGTGGAAAACAGCGCGCCGCCCTGAAACAACACGCCCCAGCGTTTGCGGATCTCGGTCTGCTCGCCGGGGGTACCCGCCAGCATATCGTGCCCGAACACTTCGACCGATCCGGCATTGGGCGCCTGCAGTCCGATGATCGATCGCATCAGCACCGATTTGCCGGTGCCCGATCCGCCGACGACGCCCAGGATTTCGCCACGGCGCACATCCAGGTCGAGATCCTCGTGCACGACCTGATTGCCGAAGCTGTTTTTCAGTCCGCGGACGCGAATGATGATGTCGTCCTCGTCGCTCATATCCAGCCGACCCCGCTGAAGAAGACAGCGAAAAATGCGTCGAGGACGATGACGAGGAAAATCGCCTGAACCACCGCCGCGGTGGTGCGCGCACCGACTTGTTCGGCGTCGCCTTCGACCAGCATGCCCTGAAAACAACCGGCGATGGCGATGATCGCGCCGAACACCGGCGCCTTGATCAGGCCCACCCACAGGTCGGTGAGCGGCACGACTTCGCGAATGCGCTGAACGAAGGTGATCGGCGGCACGTCGAGCGAAATCCAGCAGAGCAGGCCGCCGCCGATGATTGCGATCAGCGAGGCATAAAAGCCCAGCAACGGCATCATCACGATCGCGGCCAGCGTGCGCGGAACCACCAGCGCTTCCATCGGCGAAACGCCGATCGTGCGCATCGCGTCGATTTCCTCGGTCAGCTTCATGGTGCCGATCTGCGCGGCAAAGGCGCTGCCGGATCGCCCGGCGACCATGATCGCGGTCATCAGCACGCCCAGTTCGCGCAGCGTGATGCGGCCGACCAGATTGATCGTATAGACTTCGGCGCCGAATTGTTTGAGCTGCACCGCCCCTTGCTGGGCAATGACGATCCCGATCAGGAAGCTCATCAGGCCGATAATGCCCAGCGCCGACACGCCGACGACTTCGAAACGCTGTACCGTGGCGTTGAGGCGAAAGCGGCGCGGTCGCGTGAACACGTTCCAGAATGCGATCACGGTCGCGCCCATGAAGCCGAGCAGGCCGTGCAGGGTGCGGAACGCGGAAATCACCGCTTCGCCGGTTTCCGCGACGATGCGCAGGAACAGGCCATAATCGGGAGCGGGCGCGACCACGGGCTGGTCGGCGGCGCGCGCCACTTGCTCATACAGTTGCGCTTCGTCGCCCTCCAGGCCGGATACCGGCACGTCGCGGGCAGTTGCGAAGCGGTGGATCATCCACGCGCCGACGGTGTCGATCCGGTCGACGCCTGCCAGATCGATACGATCGACCGGCGCGACGCCGGGCAGGCGTTCGGGCAGGTCGCCGATCGACGCAAGCGACAGGTCGCCCGTGAAGCGAAGCAGCGTTTCGCTGTCGGACTCAACCCTTTGAAAATCGGCCATGGCGGTCATTGGATGGGACATTGCTGGATTTGCGCTGGATCGGCAAGCGGATAGGCGCCACGATGCCGCAATGCAGTATATCGCAATCTATGACATGGACAAAACGATCACGCGCGCGCCGACCTGGACGACCTTCCTGGTCCACGCGGCAAAGCGCCGGGCGCCGTGGCGGCTTGCGCTGCTGCCGATCGCCGGGCTGGCGACGCTTGGCTATGGGCTGAAGCTGCTCGATCGCGGCGCGTTGAAACAGGTTACCCAGCGGCTGATGCTGGGCGAACGGGTGTCGCACGAAGCCGCGAGCGACCTTGCCCAAAGCTATGCCGATCAGGTCAGTCACACCAACACGCTCGAAGCCGCGCGCGAACGGATCGCGGCGGATCGCGCCGCCGGATACCGGCTGGTGATGGCGACGGCTTCGCATGGCTATTATGCTGAGGCGATTGGCGCGCGGCTGGGGTTCGACGATGTCGTTGCGACCCAGGCGCGGCGCAATGCGGAGGGGGATTTATTGTCGCTCATCGAAGGCGAGAACTGTTACGGCCCCGCAAAGCTCCGCATGGTCGAGGCATGGATGCAAAAAAGCGGCATCGCGCGGGGCGAGGCGCATGTCCGTGCCTATAGCGACCATGTTTCCGATGCGCCGCTGCTCGGCTGGGCGGATGAGGCGTTCGCAGTGAATGCGCATGGTCCGCTGCGGAAAATGGCAATCGAGCGCGGGTGGGAAATGCTCGACTGGCGAGGCGAAGGGGACGCTGTTGGTACATAGTGCCTTTCCGGTGGGGCGGGCGTACAATAGTGTGTCAGCGGCATTGCGAGTGGAATAGACGATGCGACAAGCATATGTTGTCAGCCTGAGCTTCATCGCGCTTCTGGTCCCTGCGGCGGCGGCAGCGCAAAATGTGGAGGGCCGGGCGTAACGCAAATCGCGCCGGGCGTGGCACGGATCGACGGCAGCAGCGTACCCAGCCAGCCGATCGACGCTGGTGAGCTCCAGGCGGCCATTAAAGCCACGCCATCGCTTCGTGTGATCAAGCGGCGGCTTGGCGAAGGGATTTCCTATCCCCGTCCCGACGGTGCCACCACCTATATGTACAAGATCCACGACACCGCGAGTGATGCAGATCGGGTCGTCATCCTCTTCGCCAAGCGCGATGCGATCGTCGACTATCTGATCGAGTAATTCGCTTTACAGCAATGTACCGAGTGTGTGGATCGCCACCCCGACCAGGCCGCCGACCAGCGTGCCGTTGATGCGGATGAACTGCAGGTCGCGGCCGACGGCGTTTTCCATGCGGCCGGTGATCGTTTCGGCGTCCCAGCTGCGCACCGTATCGGAAACCAGCCGGACGATCGCATCGCCATAATCGGCGGCGATGCCGACGGCGGCGCGGCGCACGAAGCGATTGACGGTGGCGGCCAGCGCGGGTTCGCGCTGAAGCGTCTCACCCAGCTGGCGCAGCGCCTCGCCCAGTTCGCCCTTGAATGCCGCATCGGGATCGCGCGCGAATCGGAGCAGGCCGGCGCGCGCCGATTCCCATATGCCCATCCACCACCGGTCGAGCGCGGGGTTTTCGAGCATTTCGACCTTGAAGCTTTCGACACGGCTTTGCGTCCGTTCGTCGAACTGCAGATCGGCGGCGAGCCTTGCCAGCCCCTCTTCGGCCTTGGCGCGCAGGGGATGGTGCGGATCGTCGGCCATGTCGGCGATCAGCCTGGCGAGGCCGTCGATGATCGCATTGGCAAGCCGTTCGTCCAGCCCGGTCCAGCGCATGATCGCGCCCGCGCGCTGATGCACCATTTCGCGAATCAGATGTTCGTTGGCGTCGAGCACGCGCGCCGCCCAGCGGATGATCCCGTCGAGCAGTGGCACGTGGCGATCTTCGGCAATTGCGCTGTCGAGCACGCGGCCGAGCGGCGTGGCGATCTTCATCGTGCGCAGCTGATTGCCGATCGCGCGCTTCGCCATCCCGCCCAGCCGGTCCTGATCGAGCGATTCGAGCATGTCGACCAACAGGCGCGCCGCGCCCTGCTGGACGCGCCCATGCGAGCCGCGCGGCTCGGTCAGCCATTTGCCGACGGCGCCCGCCACGTCGATCCTGCCCATGCGCCGCGCGACCACGCCGGGGGTGAGGAAATTGTCGCGCAGAAAGGTGGCGAGCGTGTCGCCGATACGATCCTTGTTGCGCGGGATGATCGCCGTATGCGGGATCGGCAGGCCGAGTGGATGGCGGAACAGCGCGGTTACTGCGAACCAGTCGGCCAGCCCGCCGACCATCGCCGCCTCGGCAAAGGCGCGGATATAGCCGATCGCGGGGTGCAGCCCCTGATAGCGCGTCGCGATGATGAAAGTGGCGGCCATCGCCACCAGCATGCCGGTGGCGATCCATCGCATGCGAACCAGCGCGGGGGGAGGCGGCTCGGCGGAGCGGAGGCGGGAACGAACTTTCATTCCCGCCTTAATACCCGAAACCGCCGCGAGTTCACTCCGCCGGGTGCGGTTCGTCGCCGCCCGGCTTGCCTGGATCATATCCGATACGCCCGCCCTGGCGCTGCTGCTCGATCTTGTCGGCGGCATTGTCGCCCGGACGATAGGTGAGCAGGCGCCGCGACAATTTCGGGCCGAGCCAGTTTTCGACACCCACCGCCAGGCTGAACGCCGCCGGGACGATGACGAGCGTCAGCACCGTCGAAAGGATCAGGCCGCCGATCACGACCACGCCCATCGGCGCGCGCCAGGAGGAGTCACCCGAAAGCGACAGCGCCGTCGGCACCATGCCCGCGACCATCGCGACCGTGGTCATCACGATCGGCTGGGCGCGCTTGTGTCCGGCGTCCATCAGCGCGCTGAACTTGTCGACGCCCTTCGCCATTTCCTCGAGCGCGAAGTCGATCAGCAGGATCGAGTTCTTCGCGACGATGCCGAACAGCATCAGGATGCCGATGAAAACGGGCAGCGAGAGCGGATAGCCGAGCGCCATCAGCGCGAGCAGCCCGCCCAGCGGCGCGAGCAGCAGCGATCCCATGTTGACCAGCGGCGCGATGAAGCGGCGATAGAGCAGCACCAGCACCGCGAAGACCAGGAAGATGCCCGAGCCCAGCGCGACGAAGAAGTTCTGGAGCATCTCCGCCTGCCATTTGGCCTGACCCACGGTCACTTCGTTCACGCCGACCGGCAGATCTTTCATCACCGGCAGTTCGTGGATCTTCTTCATCGCCTCGCCCGAAACATAGGCCTTGCCGGTTTCGGGGTCGGTGGCGAGGTCGGCGCCGACGACGATGCGCCGCTGCAGGTTGAGGCGCTGAATGCGCGTCGGTCCGGAACCGAAAGTGATGTCGGCGACGACGCCCAGCGGAACCGATCCGCCATTCTGAGTCGCGACCGGCAGGTTCTGGATCGTCGAAAGCCGCGCGCGCGCATCTTCCTCCAGCGCCACCCGGATCGGGATCTGGCGATCGGACAGCGAGAATTTGGCGCTGTTCTGATCGATGTCGCCCAGCGTCGCGATGCGGATCGCGCTTGAGAGCGCAGCCGTGGTGACGCCCATATCGGCAGCCAGATCGAGCCGCGGCCGGATGACGATTTCGGGCCGGTTGAGTTCGCCGGCGATGCGCGGCGCCACCAGTTCGGGCAGCGTTGCCATCTGATTGACCAGCTTGATTGCCGTTTCGTTGAGCAGCTTGGGATCCTCGCCGCCCAGCGTGATCGTCAGCTCGCGTCCGCTGCCGCCCCAGCCGCCCTGGGCATTGAAGCCGACACGTGCGTCCGGAATCGTGAGCAGATCGGGCGTAACCCGGCGAGTAAACTCGCTGCTGGTTTCGGAACGGTCGTCCTTCAGCGAGACGGTAACCCGGCCGCTGCCGACGAAGGAACGTTCATAGACGCTGGCGACATCGGGTTCCCTGGCCAGCCGCTCGGCCACGCGGCGAACGACGGCGTCGGTGTCCTCCAGCGTGGTGCCGGGGACCATTTCGATATTCGCCCGGACCTGATCCTCGTCCTGGGTCGGCTGGAACGTCATCGGCAGCGAAGCGAAACAGAAGATGGTGAGGCCGAACGCGACGCCGCTCCCGACCACGGCCGACCAGCGGTGCCGCAGCGTCCAGCGCAACACCTTCATATACATGTCGCTCAGCCAGCCTTCGCCATGCGAGCGATGGCCCTGCGCCTTGAGGAAATAGGCCGCGATCATCGGCGTCACCAGACGCGCGACGGCAAGGCTCATCAGCACCGATGCGACGACGGTCAGGCCGAAATTCTTGAAGAACTGCCCCGAAATGCCGGGCATCAGGCCGACCGGCAGGAACACCGCGACGATCGACATGGTGGTGGCGAGCACCGCGACGCCGATTTCGTCGGCCGCGTCGATCGCCGCCTGATAGGCGGATTTGCCCATACGCATATGTCTGACGATATTCTCGATCTCCACGATCGCATCGTCGACCAGCACGCCCGCGACCAGGCTGAGCGCCAGCAGCGTCATCTGGTTGAGCGTGAAGCCCAGCATGTCCATGAACCAGAAGGTCGGGATTGCCGAAAGCGGGATGGCGAGCGCCGAGATCAGCGTGGCGCGGAAGTCGCGCAGGAACAGGAAGACGACGATGACGGCGAGCACGGCGCCTTCGATCATCGCTTCCATCGCCGTGTGATATTGTTCCTCGGCGTAGCGGCTCCAGTTCGACAGAAGTTCGAAATGCACGCGCGGATTATTGGCCTCGAGCTGTTTCAGCTTGGCCACCGTTTCCTGATAGATCGCCAGATCCGACGCGCCCTTTGCGCGCTGGATGTCGAAGGAAACGACCGGCTTTCCACCAAAGCGCGCGGCGCTGCGCAATTCGCCATAGGAATCGCGCACCGAGGCGATTTCCGAAAGCCGCACAGTACGCCCGCCGCCAAGCGAAATCTGGGTCTGGCCCAGCGTATAGGCAGTGCTGGCATTGCCGAGCACGCGCACCGATTGTTCGAATCCGGAAATTTCCGCGCGGCCGCCCGCCGCGTTCAGGTTCACCTGACGAAGCTGCTGGTTCACCTGGCTGGCGGTAAGGCCATAGGCCTGAAGCTTGGCCGGATCGATCTGCACCCGGATTTCACGATCGACGCCGCCATTGCGGTTGACCGCCGACATGCCGGAAATCGAAAGCAGCTCCTTCGACACCGTATTGTCGATATACCAGCTCAGTTCCTCGACGGTCATGTCGGGGGCGATGGCGGCAAAGCTGGCGATATCATTGTCGCTCGCCGAATCGACACGGCCGATCTGGGGTTCCAGAATCCCGTCGGGCAGGTTGCCGCGAATCTGCTGCACGGCGCTGCGCACATCCTCGACCGCGCGATCGATCGGCGTACCGATGGCGAGCTGGACGACGGTGGTGCTGCTGCCTTCGCTGACGTTCGATGTGATCTCGTCGATGCCCTGCAGGCTGCGGACGGCCGATTCGACCTTCTGCGTGACCTGCGTTTCAAGCTCGCTCGGCGCCGCGCCCGGCTGTGAAATCGAAACCCAGACGACCGGGAAGTCGATGTCCGGACTGTTGTTCACGTCCATGCGCGAAAAGCTGAGCAGTCCCGCGATTGTCAGGAACAGGAACAGCACGATCGGGGGCACCGGGTTACGGATTGCCCACGCCGAGATATTGCGAAAGCTCATGGCATTGTCCCTGCGGAATTAACTCTGAATTACAGCTTCTTGAGCTCGGGCTTCACTTTCTGGCCCTCGTTCAGGAAGGCGCCGGCGGTCAGCACCACGCGCTCGGTTCCGTTCAGTCCCTCGACAATCGCGACGCCGGCGTCGGAAACCTCGCCGGTACGCACCGGGCGACGGACCGCTTCGTCCTTGTCGTTGAGAATATACACGAAGTTACCCCGTGCGTCGCTCTGGATCGCCGATTGCGGCAGCAACGGCGCGTCCGAAGCGCCGGCGATGATGCGGGCGCTGGCGAAACCGCCGGGGCGCAGCGCGGGATCATAGGACAGCGAGATGCGGGCGATGCCCTGGCGCGTCTGCGGATCGATGACCGGCGAGACCTGCCACACTTCGCCGTGGAAGGTGTGATCAGTGCCCACCGGCGTGACTTCCGCCGGAACGCCGACATGCAGCCGCTGAAGATCGCCTTCGGAAAGCTGCGCACGCAGTTCCATCTGGCCGCCCTTTGCGATGCGGAACAACGTGCCGCTGCCCGGGCTGACGACCTGGCCGGGCTCGACGCTGCGGGTAAGGATAAGGCCGGCTTCGGGCGCGCGAATGTCGAGACGGCGATTGCGTGCCTGTGCTTCGGCAAGCTGCGCCTCGGCAACGCGCACGCGCGCCGCCGCCGAATCGCGCGTGGCGGTCTTGCGTTCGACATCGGCCGCCGAAACGAAACCGCGACTGACAAGCTGCTGCGCGCGATCGAGTTCGGATTGCGCGATATCGGCGTCGGCGCGCGCCACGCGCACCTGTGCGGCGAGCGACTGGACGGTTTCGCTCTGCACCGAACGGTCGATCGTTGCGAGCACCTGCCCTGCGCGGACCCAGGCGCCCGGTTCGACCAGCACGCGAGTCACCATCCCGCCTTCGCCGACGACGCCGACCGGCATTTCGCGGCGCGCGGCCAGCGAACCGGTGGCCGAAATGGCGCGCTGGATCGATCGCCGTCCGGGAACCGCGACGGTGACCGTCGGAATCTGGCTGTCGGCCTGCGATTCGGACGCCGCGGCCTTTTCTCCCGTCGCCGCTTCCTTGTTGCCGCCGGAAAGCATCAGCGCCACGGCAACGATCGCGATCAGCGCAACGATACCCCCGATAATCCACCACCGCCGCCTGCTGCGGCGTTCTTCGCCGGGGAGCGCCATTCGATTGTCGTCACCGAACATCTGTGCCTCGTAATTCATGCGTGCATATCTCAAGCGTGCCGGCGGCTGCCGGAGACAGGATATCTGCTGTGTTAGATGAATAAGTCACCGACCGCAATGGTCGTTTTTCTAGCAGCGGCGCAATGCCGATAAACCGATGGTTTCGCAAGATACCGGATCGTTGCCGTCAAGAAACGGGTTGCAACTGCCGCGGCATCGCGCAACGCTTGCGAAAGGCTCTGCAACACGGGGCCGCAATCGGGAGGAAGATATGGAACGCGGTTGGTTTGGCTGGCTTCTGATCGGTCTGGTCGCCGGTGTCCTCGGCAAGATCATCATGCCCGGCAAGGATCCGGGCGGCATTATCGTCACGATCCTGATCGGTATCGCCGGAGCCCTGCTCGCAGGATTCGTCGCCCAGTCGATGGGCTATGCACTCGAAGGCGGCTTTGAAAGCTATGCGGCTGCGGTGGCCGGCTCGGTCGTGCTGCTTGCGCTGTATCGCATCGTGATGGTGCGCCGCGTGCGCTGACCGGAATTTCGTTCATCGGGCGTGCAAGCCCGAAACCCTAAAGCCCCGTGCGTGGTTTACCCAGACCCTGCACGGGGCTTTTTCATTTCCAGGAGAGAATAATGCGAACGATCATGGCTTCACTGGCGCTGGGCGCTGCAGCCGTCGCAATCGGCGCGGCGCCGGCGCGCGCGCAGGAAATGCACCATCCCATGGCGATGGGCGAACCTATGCAGGGCACGATACTCACGGTCGTGTCCGAAGGGCGGACGACGCGCACGCCCGACATCGCGACGATCAGCGCGGGAGTCGTCACACAGGCGCCGACGGCTGCCGAAGCAATGAGCCAGAACAGCGCGCAGATGGGCAGGGTCATCGCCGCGCTCAAACGCGCCGGCATTGCCGATCGCGATATCCAGACCGCCGATATCAGCCTTTCGCCGCAATATCGGCACGAGGATAATCAGCCGCCGGTGATTACCGGCTATCAGGCCGCGAACAGCGTTCGCGTGCGCTTTCGCGACATTGAAAAGAGCGGCGCGATCCTCGACCTGCTGGTGGCGCAGGGTGCGAACAACATCAACGGCCCCAGCCTGACCATCGATGCGATCGATAGCGCACGCGACGAAGCGCGGGTGGATGCGATTCGCACGGCGCGGGCGCGGGCGGATCTCTATGCCGGCGCGGCGGGCCTTAGCGTCGACCGCATCCTTTCGATCAGCGAAGGCGAAGCGCCGGGCAGTGGCCCGATGCCGGTTGCCTATATGTCGCGGATGGAATCGGCGGATACGCAAGTCATGCCGGGCGAACAGGACGTCACCATGACCGTGACGGTCCGCTTCCTGCTCAAGTGACGAAAAAAGGGGCCGCGAAACTCGCGGCCCCTTTTCAAGCGGGCATTGATTGCCGGTGCAGGATCAGCGCAGCGCGCCGCGACGCACCAGATTGACGATTGCCAGCAACAAAATGGCTCCGACCAGCGACACCAGGAACGTGGTGATGGTGATCGCACCGTCATTGATGCTGCCGCCGAACAGCCAGCCGCCGATAAAGGCGCCGACGATTCCGACGATGATGTTGAGGAAGATGCCCTGCTGAGCATCGGTTCGCATTACGATCGAGGCAAGCCAGCCGACAACACCGCCAACGACGAGCCAAACGAGAAGTCCAACAAGATCCATGTCTTAGTCCCTCCGTTTATGCCCGGCTGGTTCCGGGCTACCTTGCCCGGGGTCGTCCCGGGCTACGGAGGCTAAGACTCGCGACCAGGCCCCTTGGTTCCCGGCCCCGAAACGAACGGGCGCGGCGGGAACCGGGGCGTGTCAGGCGAAAAGGACGCATAACCGGGCTTTTCCGGTGCGATTCTGTTTGTGCTTTCCGTCAGAATTTCTGCTGACGTTCGTACAGCGAGCGATAATGCTGAATACGCGTGACGCGCAGCCCGGGCATGCCCGACCGATCGATCGCGCGTTGCCAGCCGGCGAATTCCTCGACGGTCAGGCCATAGCGATCACAGGCTTCGTCCACGGTCAGCAACCCGCCATTGACCGCTGCGACGACTTCCGCCTTGCGCCGGACGACCCAGCGGGTCGTGCTGGGCGGAGGCAGCGTATCCAGAGTCAGCGGCTCGCCGAGCGGACCAATGACCTTTGCGGGACGGATCTTCTGATTCTCAATCATTCACCAACCTCGATCGGGGCGGGGGGCCCCCTCTCTGATAACCGGAGACGACTTTAGGCACGCGTGATTCAACATTGCCTGAAACGGCAAGGTAAACAGCGTGTTCATTCGTGTTTCCAATCGCTTGACGCGAAACTGCGCGATGCGATGCGCGGCAGATAAGCCGCGCTCGATCGCAACAGCGCCAGCGCCGTCGGGCGATGAAAGGCACCGTGTTCGGGCGCAAGCAGGTCGACATGTGCTGCGGCCGCGGCAATCCGCGACTGGGCCGATGCCGTGGCGCTTGCTGCCTGCCGGGCCGCCACGCCGACCATCAGCACCGCCAGCTCCGTTGGCAGCGCGGTGACGGCGACGTTCCGATCCAGCCGGGCGAAACTCAGATCCACAAATACGCATCCGTTACTACTCGTCTTGAGCAGACATCAGTAGGCGCGAGTGCTGAAGGTCCCGTAAAGACCGAAGAAATTTTGCATCCCGGCATGCGAGACCCTATGTGCCGCGCCGATGAATGCCGTCGATTTCCAGCTTTCGGGGCCGCTTTCGGGGCGGCGTATCGTCGTCGCCATGTCGGGCGGCGTCGATTCGTCGGTCGTGGCCGCGCTTGCCGCGCGCACCGGCGCAGAGACGATCGGCGTCACGCTGCAGCTATATGATCATGGCGAAGCGGTGGGGCGCGCGGGCAGTTGCTGTGCGGGGCGTGACATTCGCGATGCGCGTGCCGTGTGCGACCGGCTGGGCATCGCCCATTATGTGTTCGACCATGAAAGCCGCTTTCGCGAATCGGTGATCGACGATTTTGCCGACGAATATCTCGCCGGTCGCACGCCGATTCCGTGCGTGAAGTGCAATATGGGCGTGAAGTTCACCGATTTGTTCGCGCTCGCCCGCGATCTGGGCGCCGATTGCCTTGCCACCGGTCATTATGTCCGCCGGGTCGAAGGGCCGGCGGGCGCCGAACTGCATCGCGCGGCCGATCCGGCGCGCGACCAGAGCTATTTCCTGTTCGCGACGACGCAGGACCAGCTCGATTTCCTTCGCTTCCCGCTGGGCGGCATGCCCAAGCCGCGCGTGCGCGAGCTTGCCGCCGAAATCGGCCTTGGCGTGGCGGGCAAGCCCGACAGCCAGGACATCTGCTTCGTTCCCGATGGCGACTATGCTTCGCTGGTGAAGAAACTGCGGCCCGAGGCCGAAACCGACGGCGATATCGTTGACGAGGCCGGCAACAAGCTGGGCGAGCATAAGGGGCTGATCCATTTCACTGTCGGTCAGCGGCGCGGACTGGAAATCGGCGGACAGGCCGAGCCGCTCTATGTCGTCCGGCTCGATGCCGCCGCGAAGCGCGTGGTGGTCGGGCCCAAGGCATCGCTGGCGGTGCAGGCGGCGCGGATCGAGGGGCTCAACTGGATCGGCGGCGATCATCGCGGGCCGCTGCTCGCCAAGGTGCGGTCGATGGCAAAGCCGGTTCCCGCGCGGCTCGAGGGCGACCGGGTGGTGTTCGACGCTCCCGAATATGGCGTCGCGCCGGGACAGGCCGCAGTGCTCTATGCCGGCGATCGCGTGCTGGGCGGCGGGTGGATTCGCGAAACCGAAGCGGCGCAGTCAGTCGCTGCCTGACTTCAGTCGGTGCGCGGAAAGCCGCCTGCGCTCACCGTGACGTAACTGCCCTCAGGATCGCCCGTGGATCGCCGCCGAGTCAGGATGCGAGCGGCATGACGGCGGCGCGATTGCCGGTGAACGGGCGATCGGCAAAGGCGTCGATCCGAACGCATGTCAGCTTTCCGGCCTGCTGACCTTATGGGAAGAGCAGCGTTTCGGACCAGTTTTCGCCGCCCGGCACGGTTTCGCGGCAGAACAGGCGGCGCTCATGCAGCCGGTGGGCGCGGTCCTGCCAGAATTCGATTCGTTCGGGGATCACGCGCCATCCACCCCAATGCGGGGGACGCGGCACATCCTGGCCTTCAAACTGTTCGGCCATCGCGTCGAATCGGCTTTCGAAGACGTCGCGGTTCGGCATTGGATGCGACTGGTCCGAAGCCCAGGCGCCAAGCTGCGAATCGCGGCCGCGCGTGGCGAAATAGGCATCGGCCTCCGCATCGCTGACTCGCTCGACCGGGCCCTCGATCCGGATCTGTCGCCGCAGCGACTTCCAGTGGAACAGCAACGCGGCGCAGGGATTGGCGATCAGTTCGTCGCCCTTGCGGCTTTCGCCATTGGTATAAAAGACGAATCCGTCCGGATCGTGCCCCTTGAGCAGCACCATCCGCACCGACGGCGCGCCGGAAGCATCGGCGGTGGCGAGCGCCATCGCATTGGCATCGTTGGGCTCGCTGGCCTGCGCTTCGGCAAACCATGCGTCGAACAGGGCAATCGGATCGTCCACCATGGCGCGCCCAATAGTTCGCCCTCGCGCCGGTGTCGAGGAACGAGTCCGCCGCCTGCGGATTGAATCGCGATTGCAACGAAGGAGATGCAGATGGCGGCGCGTGCCTATTGGCAGGGGCAGATCCGGCTGGCGCTGGTTTCGATACCCGTGGAAATCTATACCGCGACCAAATCGGGCGCGGCGATTTCGTTTCGCCAGATCCATGAGCCGACCGGCAAGCCGATCCATTATGAGAAAGTCGTCACCGGCGTCGGGCCGGTCGACACCGACGAGATCATGAAGGGGTATGAGGTCGAAAAGGGCAGCTATGTCCTGCTCGACCAGGATGAAATCGATGCCGTGAAGCTCGAATCGAAAAAGACGCTCGAGCTCACCCAGTTCGTCGATGCGCACGAAATCGACGTTCTCTATTACGACAAGCCCTATTTCGTCGTGCCGACCGATGATCTGGCCGAGGAAGCCTTCATCGTCCTGCGTGAGGCGCTGCGGCGGACGAAGAAAGTCGGGCTGGGCCAGCTGGCGTTGCGCGGGCGCGAATATGTGGTCAGCCTGAAGCCGTGCGGGCGCGGCATGGTGCTCGAAACGCTGCGCTATGCCGATGAAGTGCGCAAGGCGCAGGGATATTTCCGCGACATTCCCGATGACAAGCCTGACGAGGAACTGCTCGAACTGGCCGAATCGCTGATCGCGAAGAAGACGGGCAAATTCGATGCTGGCGAATTCCACAATCGTTATGTCGACGCGCTGCAGGATCTGATCGCGCGCAAACGCAAGTCCAAGGGCGGCAAGATCGTCGAGGATGCCGAGGAAACGGCGCCCAGGCGCGGGTCGAATGTCGTCGATCTGATGGCGGCGCTGAAAGAATCGCTCGAAAAACCCGGCAGCGGCGGCGCGAAGGGCAAAGGATCGGGCGGGAGCAAGGCCGCAGCCAAAAAGCGCGCCGCAGGATGATGCGTCATGGCCAAGGCCGATCTCCTCGCCACCTATAACGCCAAGCGCGACTTTTCGAAGACCGCCGAACCCAAAGGCGCGATCGGCGAGTCGGGTGGCAATCGCTTCATCGTGCAGAAACATGATGCGACGCGATTGCACTGGGATTTCCGGCTGGAGATCGACGGCGTCCTGAAAAGCTGGGCAGTGACGCGCGGCCCCAGCCTCGACCCCGCCGAGAAAAGGCTGGCGGTACGCACCGAGGATCATCCGCTGAGCTATGCCGATTTCGAAGGAACCATCCCGAAGGATTCCTATGGCGGCGGCACGGTGATGCTGTGGGATTCAGGGACATGGGAACCGGTTGAGGGCAAGCATGCCGAGGATATCGACAAGGGGCATCTCCATTTCCGCCTGAAGGGCGAGCGGATGCAGGGCGAATGGCTGCTGATCCGGTTGAAACCGCGCGGCAAGGAAAGGCGCGAGAACTGGCTGCTGCGCAAGATCGACGACAGCTATGCCGGCGGAACCGATATGCTGGTCGAGACCGGCCTGACCAGCGTGAAGACCGGGCGCACGATGCAGGAAATCGCCGAGGGCAAGAAGGCGAAATCGAAGACAGCTCGCAAGTCGGCGGTGCCACTGGCGCGGCCGGGCTTTCGCGATCTTCAGCTTGCGACGCTGGTCGATGCGGTTCCGGCGGGCGACCGCTGGCTGCATGAAGTCAAATATGACGGCTATCGCGCGCTGCTGGCGATCGGGAAGGGCGGGCCGCGCATCTATACCCGATCGGGACTCGACTGGACGGACAAGTTTCCCGGCATCGCCGAAGCTGCGGCCAGCGTCGCAGCGGGCAGCGCGCTGATCGATGGCGAGATCGTTGCGTTTCGCGAAGGCCGCCCCGATTTTTCGACGCTGCAGGACGCGATTTCGGCGGGCGGCGACGCGCTGACGCTCTTCGCCTTCGACCTGCTGGCATGCGATGGCGAGGATTTGACCGATCTGCCGCAGATCCAGCGCAAGGAACGGCTGCGTCCGTTATTGACCGATACCGACGATCGCATCCGCTTTGCCGAACATGTGCTCGGCGCGGGCGAGAAGCTGTTCGAGGCGATGTGTCGCGAAGGCTATGAAGGCATCGTTTCGAAACGCGCCGATGCGCCCTATCGCGGGCGGCGGACAAAGAACTGGCTCAAGGTGAAATGCACCCATCGCCAGGAATTCGTGATCGTCGGATGGCTGCCCAGTCCGGCAAGGGGGCGAGGCTTCCGTTCGCTGCTGCTCGCGACGCAGGGCAAGGACGGGCTCGAATATCGGGGCAAGGTGGGCACCGGATTCGACACCGACACGATGGACGATCTGCGCGGCACACTCGACCGGCTGGCGCGCAAGACTCCGCCCGCCGATGTTCCCAGGGCTGCCGCGAAAGGCGCCCGTTGGGTGACGCCCCGGCTGGTCGCCGAAATCGCCTTTGCCGAATATACTGGAGAAGGCGTGTTGCGGCATGCCAGCTTCCTGGGTCTGCGCGAAGACAAGTCTGCGGAGGATGTGGTGGACGAAATGGCCCGGCCCGTGCCCGAATTGCCGATATCCGATGTGAAAATTTCGAGCCGCGATCGCGTGATCTTCCCCGACGCCGGGATCACCAAGGGCGATCTTGCCGATTATTATGCCGCAGTTGCGCCGATCATGCTCCCCTGGACAGCCGATCGTCCGATAAGCCTGGTGCGATGCCCGCAGGGGCGCGGCAAGCAGTGTTTCTTTCAAAAACATGATGCGGGCAGCTTCGGGGACCATGTTCGCCATGTGGATATTCGCGAGAAGGACGGATCGACCGAACCCTATCTCTATATCGACGATGCCGACGGCATTCTTGCGTGCGTGCAGATGGGCACGATCGAATTTCACGGTTGGGGTTCGCGGGCGAGCGATGTCGAAACGCCCGATCGGATGGTGTTCGATCTCGATCCCGATGAAGGACTGGATTTCGAGGATGTGAAGAAGGCCACGGTCGACCTGAAACAGCATCTCGCGGATATGGGGCTCGCCAGTTTTCCGATGCTGACCGGCGGCAAGGGCATGCATCTGGTGGTGCCGCTGGCACCGAGGGCGCAATGGCCGGAGGTCAAATCCTTTGCCGAGCGATTTGCGCGCGCGCTGGCGCAGGCCGAACCGGACCGGTTTACCGCCAACCTGAAAAAAGCGAGCCGCAAGGGCAAGATCTTCATCGATTATCTGCGCAACCAGCGCGGATCGACGGCAGTGCTCCCCTATGTCGCGCGGGCGCGCCCCGGAGCTCCGGTGGCGGCGCCGGTCAGCTGGAGCGAATTGCGCGACATCGAATCGGCACAGCGATGGAACGTTCGCGACGCCGATGCGCTGATCGAACGTGCCGGTGCGCGCAGCCTTTCGGGCTGGGGCGAATCCGCACAGACGTTGCCCGACCTATAAGATTCATTGGAAGCACGGCCCACAAAAGCCTGTGGGTAATGTGCGATGCGATGTTGCGCGGCAGCATCGATTCGATCAATCTGGTCCCAAGGGGATTGAATCAATGGCGAGCCGTGCCGTGACGGGATTGTTCGACGCCGGCACTATCGCCGATCGCTGGATCGCGGATTATTGCGCGCCCGGCCGGGCGAGCGACACTTTGTGCGCGCGGGCGAGCGGTGACGAGGGCTGGACGGCGATGCTCGAAGAGCTGGCGGCGTTCGTCGGCGACGAGCCGCTCGACCATGCGCGTGAGCGGGCACAGCGCCATGCCGAGGATATCGGCACCGGATTCCGCATCGCCGGCGAAGGGGAGGAGCGCCCCTGGCCGCTGTCGCCCGTCCCGCTGATGATCCCCGCCACCGAATGGGAGGGCATCGCCAGCGGCGTGGTCCAGCGCGCCGACCTGTTCGAAGCGATTGTCGCGGATATCTATGGCGAAGGGCGGCTGGTAGCCGAAGGGCATCTGCCCGCCGCGCTGGTAACCGGCAGTCCCTTCTTCCTGCGCCCGCTGCAGGGCATGACGCCGCCGGGTGGCTATCATCTGCAATTCATTGCCGCTGATCTGGGCCGTGGCCCCGATGGCGAATGGCGCGTGCTTGCCGATCATGTGCGTGCGCCGGCGGGGGCGGGCTATGCGCTCGAGAACCGGCTCGCCATGTCGCGGATGCTGGGCGGGCTTCAGACGCGGCTCAACATCGAGCGGCAGGCGCCGTTCTTCGCGGCGTTTCGCGAAGGGATCGCCGCGTTATGCCGCCGTTCCGATCCGCGTATCGCGCTGCTGACGCCCGGCCGGCTCAACCCCAGCTATGCCGAACAGGCGCATCTGGCGCGCTATCTGGGGCTGTTGCTGGTCGAAGGCGCCGATCTGACCGTGATCGACGACCGGCTTTATGTACGGACGATCGCCGGGCTGAAACGTGTCGATGCGGTGTGGCGCCGCGTCGATCCGCGCCTGCTCGATCCGCTGGCGTTCGATTCGCATTCGACGATCGGCGTCGCCGGGCTGGTCGATGCACTGGCGGCGGGCAGCGTCGTCGTTGCCAATGCGCCGGGCACCGGCGTGGTCGAATCGCCTGCTTTCGCGGCGTTCCTGCCCTGGCTGTCGCAAGTGATGCGTGGTGAGGAGTTGCGGCTGCCGACCATCGCCACCTGGTGGTGCGGGCAGGAGCGGGAGCGCGAACGCGTCGCGGATCGGCTCGATTCGCTGGTCATCGCCCCTGCGTTCGGCGTGGCCGCGCGCGGCCTGCCCGACGGGCCCGCGCTGGGGAATGATCTGACCGAAGCGGCACGCGCCGCCCTGCTTGCCGATCTGGCGCGGCGTCCGCAGGATTATGTCGGGCGTGAGGTCGTGCGGCTTTCGACGATGCCGGTCGTGGCGGGCGATGGCCTTGAACCGCGTCCGTTCATTCTGCGCGTTTTCGCCGCGCGCGGCGCCGATGGGAAATGGACCGTGTTGCCGGGCGGATTTGCCCGCATCGGCGAACATCCCGATCCGCGCGCGATGGTGATGGGCGAAGGCAGCTGGTCGGCCGATGTCTGTGTGCACGGGCCGACATCGGTCGAGCCGGTAACGCTGCTTCCTTCGGGCGAGACGATGGCGCTGCGCCGCAATCCCGGCACCTTGCCCAGCCGCGTCGCCGACAATCTCTTCTGGCTGGGCCGCTATCTGGAACGCGGCGAAGCGTTGCTGGCGATGCTGCGCGTGCTGCTCGGCAATTCGATCAGCGCGGACAGCGGCGCGGCGCTGTCGGCCGCAACGGTGCGGCGGCTCGTCGATCTGGTCGTTGCGGGCGGCGCGGCGCCTGCGCCCGCCAGCTATCGCCGGTCCGATCTTCAGCAATTCGTGCGTGCCGCGCTGGAGGAAACCGACGGCTGGTACAGCGTGCGCTCGATCAACCGGCAGGCGCGGCTGATCGGTCAGATTTCGCGCGAGCGACTGGCGGCGGACATGATGCGCCTGCTCGACGCGCCCTTTCCGACGCGTGGCGGGCTGCTCGACAAGGCGGGCTCGCTCCAGCGCCGCTATTCCGCGCTGGCAGGGCTTTCCTCCGAACATATGGCGCGGACCGATGCCTGGCGCTTTCACGATCTTGGCCGCCGGCTCGAACGGGCAATGATGGTGACGCGCGTCGTGCGTGGCTTTTCCGGTGCGGACGTTACTGCCGACGATCTTTCGACATTGCTCGACCTTGCCGACAGCCAGATCAGCTATCGCCAGCGCTATCCCACCGGGATGGCGCGCGTGCCGGTGCTCGATCTGGTCGCGCTCGATCCCGGCAATCCCCGATCGATCGCGTTTCAGGTTCAGGCGATCGCCGATCATCTGGCGGGGCTGCCGGTGCTTTCCGACGATGGCATCGCCGAACCGCAACAGGCGCTCGCACGCGAGCTGGAGGCGATCGTTGCCACGGCGCGCCCGACGGAAATCGACGAGCCGCTGCTCGCGCGGATCGATGACGGGCTTGCACGCCTCTCCGATGCGATCGGGCGCCGCTATTTCCTGCAGGGGGCCGAACCGCTGCGCGCGGCGGGGCTGGTGCTGGCGTGATGCGCTATGCCATCCGCCATGTCACTCGGTTCGAATATGCCGAACCGGCGGCGTTCGCGCGCTGCAATCTGCGGCTCAAACCGATCGACTGGCCCGGCCAGCATCTCGAATCCTATCATTTGTCGGTCGAACCGGGCGGTCATACCTATCCCGCGCGCGCCGAAGCGGGGCTGGCGCATGTCGTGCGGCTGGTGGTGGCGGAGCCCGCCCGGACGCTGACGATCGAAAGCACTGCGACCGTGACGGTCGACCGGATGATTCCGGTGCCCGATGCAAGCGACCCCACATTGGGCGAAATCGCGATTGCCGCGCGTGCCAGCCGCGACATGTCTGCGGCCAGCCCGGCCAATTATCTCTTCCCCTCGCCGCTCATTCCGATCGATGACGAAATCGCGCAATGGTGTGCGCAGGAGCTTGCCCCCGATCGCGGCGCGCTGGAGGCGGGTATCGCGCTGGCGCGGCGGATCCAGAACGCATTCAGTTTCGACACCACGGCGACGTTGGTCGATACGACGCCGCACGAAGCCTTCGCCAAGCGCGGCGGCGTATGTCAGGATTTCGCGCAGATCATGATTTCGGGGATGCGCGCGGCGGGCCTGCCCGCGGCCTATGCCTCGGGCTATCTGCGCACGCTGCCGCCGCCGGGTCAGCCGCGCCTGGTGGGCGCGGATGCGACTCATGCCTGGGTATTGCTGTGGTGCGGGGCGGAGCGCGGCTGGGTCGGGCTCGATCCGACCAACGGCATCTGGATGGCGAGCGACCATGTGCTGATGGCGGTGGGCCGCGATTATGCCGATATTGCCCCGATCGACGGCATAGTGCTGGGATCGGGCGCGCAGAAGATGGATGTCTCGGTCGATGTCGAGCCGCTGGAGACCGTCGCCGCCTGATTCGGGCATCCATGGCGCGCGCGGGCGACAGCCCTTGCAACCGACCGTTTTCGCCCCGAAATAGCGCGCGGACGAACAGGAGACACAATGGCCGATCCTTATGCAACGCTGGGAGTAGCGCGCGGGGCAAGCGAAGCCGACATCAAGAAGGCGTATCGCAAGCTCGCCAAGGAGCTGCATCCGGACCGCAACAAGGACAATCCGAAAGCCGCCGAGCGTTTCAGCCAGGTGACGCAGGCCTATGACCTGCTGACCGACAAGGACAAGCGCGCGCGGTTCGACCGGGGCGAAATCGATGGCGACGGCAATCCGACCGCGCCCTTCGGGTTCGGCGGTGGTGGCGGTGGCGCGGGCGGTGGCGGCTTTCGCCCCGGCGGCACGCAGTTCGATTTCGGCGGAGAAGCCGCCGATCTGGGCGATATTTTCGAAGGGCTGTTCGGCGGTCAGGGCGGGCGTCAGCGCGGCGGCGGCGGTTTTTCGGGCGGTTTTGGCGGCTTTGGCCGTCGGCCCCAGCCCAAGGGCGCCAATGTCGCCTATCGCCTTGCCGTTCCCTTTATCGACGCAGCGACTCTGGCGCCGCAGCGGATCACGCTGTCCGACGGCAAGACGATCGACCTCAAGCTGCCGCCCGGTGTCGAGAGCGGGACGCAGATGCGGCTGGGCGGCAAGGGCCAGGAAGGCCCGGGCGGCTTTGGCGATGCGATCGTGACGATCGAAATTCAGCCGCACGCCTTTTTCGTGCGCGATGGCGACGATGTCCGGCTCGACCTGCCTGTCTCGCTCAATGAGGCGGTGCTGGGCGCGAAGGTACGCGTGCCCACGCCCGATGGTGCGGTCATGCTGACGGTGCCCAAGGGGACGAGTTCGGGCAAGGTCCTGCGCCTGAAAGGACGCGGGTTTCATCACAAGGGCGGCGGGCGCGGCGACCTGCTCGCAACGCTGATGGTCGACCTGCCGGCCGACGATGCCGAGCTGACGGCCTTTGTCGAAACATGGCCGGGTCGCGACAAAGGGAACCCACGCAGCCGTCTGGGCGTCTGACTCCTTCGTGGAGGAAGAGGATTTCTCGCCTGAAACGCCCGAAGCGCGGCGGCAAGGTCTTGGCGGTCGGATCCGGCGCAGGCTGGACGAACTGGGCCTGTCGCAACGCGTCTGGGAAGTAACCAAGCGAGTCGGCATCGGTACCTATACCGATGGCTTCACCTATGCCGGCAATCTTGCCTATCTTTCGCTGGTCACTCTGTTCCCCTTCTTCATCGTCGCCACGGCGGTGGCGCGGATTTTCGGGCATAGCGGTGAGGGGCTGCGCACACTCGAGGCGTTTCTTCAGACCGTGCCTCCCGATGTCGCCGAAGTGTTGCGCAAGCCGGTGCAGGACGTGCTTGCGGCGCGTTCGGGCAGCCTGTTGTGGTTCGGCGCGATTGTGGGATTGTGGACCACGGCGGGATTTATCGAAACGCTGCGTTCGATTCTGCGGCGCGCCTATGGCGTCAGCGGCGGGCGCGCCTTTTGGGAATATCGGCTGGGTTCGATCGGAATCATCATCGCATCGGTGATCCTGATGATGTCGGCATTCAGCTTTCAGGTGGTGCTGACGGGCGCGGAACAGTTCATCCTGCGCGTCCTTCCCTTTGCCCAGGATGCCGCGCAGGTGGTTTCGCTCAGCCGGATCGCGCCATCGGTCGCACTGTTCGTCGCTCTCTATATCCTTTTCTATTCGCTCACGCCCTTTCGCTATCGCAGCGGCCCCTATCCCAAATGGCCGGGGCCGTTGTTCGTGACGCTGTGGTGGCTCGGCACGACGACATTGTTGCCTGTGGTGCTGGGATCGCTCGTCAATTACGATCTGACCTATGGCAGCCTGGCCGGGGTGATGATCGCATTGATCTTCTTCTTCGTGATCGGATTGGGCATGGTGATCGGAGCCGAACTGAACGCCGCGCTGGCGGAAGAGCCCGCGAACGCGCTAGGGGCAGGGCCGGAACAGGAGGAACAGACGACGTGACCGGATTGATGCAGGGCAAGCGGGGCCTGATCATGGGCCTTGCGAACGACAAGTCGCTGGCCTGGGGCATTGCCAAGAAATTGCACGAACAAGGCGCCGAGATGGCATTCAGCTATCCGGGCGAAACCATGCTGAAGCGCGTGGCGCCGCTGGCCGAACAACTGGGTTCGGACAAGCTGATCGAATGCGATGTTTCGGACATGGCGGCGCTCGATACGGCGTTCGAAAAGCTGGCGGGATGGTGGCCCACGATCGATTTCGTCGTCCATGCCATCGGATTTTCGGACAAGAACGAGCTGCGTGGCCGATATTACGACACCAGCCTCGACAATTTCCTGATGACGATGAACGTGTCGGTATTCAGCTTTACCGCAGTGGCCAAACGTGCCCGCGAACTGATGCCGAACGGCGGCAGCCTGCTGACCCTCAGCTATTATGGCGCCGAAAAGGTTGTGCCCCATTACAATGTCATGGGCATCGCCAAGTCGGCGCTGGAAACCAGCGTCCAGTATCTCGCAGTCGATCTCGGCCCCGAAAATATCCGGGTGAACGCGATTTCAGCGGGTCCGATCAAGACGCTGGCCGCCAGCGGTATCGGCGATTTCCGCTATATCATGAAGTGGAACGAGCTGAATTCGCCGCTGCGCCGCAATGTGACGATCGAGGATGTCGGCGGCGCGGGTCTGTATCTGCTGAGCGATCTTGCCAGCGGCGTGACCGGTGAGACGCATCATGTCGATTCCGGCTATAACGTCATCGGCATGAAGGCCGAGGACGCGCCCGACATCGCCCTGTCGTGACCGGCGAGGCAAGCATCGCGATCCGGCGTGCGGCGCCGGGCGATGCCTATGACATCGACGATATCCTGACCGCGTGCTTCCCCCGCGCGGCCGAGGCGATGCTGGTCAAGCAACTCGCCATCGACGGCGATCTGGTGCTGGCGCTGATCGCGCGCGACGAGCGGACCAACGAAGCGCTGGGCATGGTCGCGGTCAGCAAGATGGATGTCATCATCGGCGGCGAGGAAGTGCCCTCGGTCGCGCTTGCGCCGCTCGCGGTGATGCCCGCCTTTCGCCAGACCGGCGTTGCCGAAGCGCTGGCGGGCGCGGCGGTGGAGGAAATGAAGCGCGCCGGGGCGCTGCTGATGTTCGTGCTTGGCGAGCCGGGCTATTATGGTCGTTTCGGCTTTTCGGTCGAAGCCGCCGAGGGGTTTGAAAGCCCCTATGCCGGGCCGTTCTTGATGGCGCTGGAGCTGCAGGGCGGCCTGCCGTGCGGCCCGCGTGGCAAGGCGGAACATGCCCCGGCCTTCGCGGCGCTGAGCGAAGAGGCGTGAGCGCGAGCGAATTTGCACTCGGCCAATTGGGCGCCCTTTTCCCTGGCCTATACTTTACGTTTGCCACTCGACGCTCGTCATCGAACTGGGCGTTCGCAGCGCTCGAAGGCGCGCGCATGTGGGGAATAACGGGTATTTCGGTGTGTACCGTTTGGGTCGCGCTTGCCGTGGACGAACCTGCATCGCGAATTGGCGCCGCGCTAATCGGCCCAATCATCTCCGCCATGATTGTAAACAATGGCTACCTTGCGTTGCACCGGCAAATCAGTCGAAAGAGCGCCGCATGAGCTACAACAGTTTCGGACGCGTTTTCCGCTTCACCACCTGGGGCGAGAGCCATGGGCCTGCACTGGGCGTGGTCGTCGACGGGTGCCCGCCGGGGATCGAACTGTCCGAGGCGGATATCCAGCCCTTCCTCGATGCGCGGCGCCCCGGCCAGTCGCGTTTCACCACGCAGCGGCGCGAGCCGGACGCGGTACGCATCCTGTCGGGTGTTTTCGAAGGGCGCACCACCGGTACGCCGATTTCGCTGATGATCGAGAATGTCGACCAGCGATCAAAGGATTATTCGGACGTAGCGCGGGCCTATCGTCCCGGCCATGCCGATTATGCCTATGACGCCAAATATGGCTTTCGCGATTATCGCGGTGGCGGGCGCAGCTCGGCGCGCGAGACCGCGGCACGGGTCGCGGCAGGTGCGGTGGCGAGGCTGGTCATCCCCGAAGTCGCGATCACCGGTTGGGTCGAAGCGATTGGCGGCGATGCGATCGATCCGGCTGCATTCGATGCCGGACAGATCGAGGCCAATGCATTTTTCTGCCCTGATGCCGCTGCGGCTGCGCGCTGGGAAACCCTGGTCGATGCTGCGCGCAAGTCGGGGTCCTCGCTCGGCGCCATCGTTGCCTGCACCGCGACCGGCGTTCCCGCCGGCTGGGGCGCGCCGCTTTACGCCAAGCTCGACAGCGAGCTGGCGGCGGCGGCGATGTCGATCAACGCAGTCAAGGGCGTCGAGATCGGCGACGGTTTTGCCGCCGCTGCGCTCACCGGCGAGCAAAATGCCGATGCGATGCGCCCGGGCATGGCAGGCGAGGGGCCGCACTTCCTGGCCAATCATGCCGGCGGGATCGCGGGCGGTATTTCTACCGGTCAGCCGGTGCATCTGCGCGTCGCCTTCAAACCGACCAGTTCGATCCTGACTCCGGTTCCGACGATTTCGCCGGAGGGCGAAGCCACCGAAATCGCGACCAAGGGCCGCCACGATCCCTGTGTCGGCATTCGCGGCGTGCCGGTGGTCGAAGCGATGATGGCGCTGGTGCTGGCCGATCAGAAGCTGTTGCACAGGGCGCAATGCGGCAAGGATTAAGCCGCCATTTCCCCGATATGCGCGGGACGGCGTAACGTCGCGCCCACGGCGCGCACTCGATTCGTCACGAATTAATCTCGGTTAAGTGTCAGGCAGCACTCCAGCTGCGTTGGACGGAGCCGAGCATGTTCGGCGGAATCGCATTCCGCACGTTGTTTCTACGCCTGCGACCCTTTGATGGAGTATGACATGCGTAGAATGATCATTACCGGATTGCTTGTTATCGGCGGTTCGACTGCGATGGCGGCAAACGCCGCTTCGATGGCACCGTGGCAGGATGTGCCGGGACAGGATGTCCCCACCACCGTGGCATCCCCCTGTCCCACGCCCACTCCGGGCGTGACGCCCGATACGGCGACCGATCCGAACGCGCCGTGCCCGGATCCGATGGCAACCGAATCGACCATGCCGGAAACCGATCCGGCCACACCGGCCACGGATCCGGTGATGGAGCCGGAAACGACCCCGGACGATATGACCACGCCGACCGAACCGGTCGAGCCCACCGACGGAAGCGAAACCGTTCCTCCGGGCCGCTGAGCCGCATTTCGTGGCGTTCGATCCTGCCGCCGTCGGGCCTGTGCCCGGCGGCGGCAGTGTCATGCGAAGCGCGATCCGATCGGTGGAGAGCGGCGCAATGAACCGCGTCGTCAGTCGGCGAAGGGATCGCGGACCAGGATCGTGTCCTCGCGTTCCGGGCTGGTCGAAACCAGCGCGACCGGGCACTGAATCAATTCTTCGATGCGGCGGATATATTTGATCGCCTGCGCCGGAAGATCGGCCCAGCTGCGCGCGCCGGCAGTCGATTCATGCCAGCCTTCGATCGTTTCATAGATCGGTTCGACCTGTGCCTGATCGGCGGCGTGCGCGGGCAGGTGATCGATTTCCGCGCCCCGCAGCCTGTACCCGGTGCAGACCTTCACTTCGTCGAACCCGTCGAGCACGTCGATCTTGGTCAGCGCGATGCCGGTGACGCCCGATACCGCGACCGACTGGCGCACCAGCGCCGCGTCGAACCAGCCGCAGCGGCGCTTGCGCCCGGTAACCGTGCCGAATTCATGGCCGCGTTCGCCCAGCCGCTCGCCGGTTGCATTGTCCAGCTCGGTCGGGAAGGGGCCGGAGCCGACGCGCGTCGTATAGGCTTTGGCGATACCGAGGACGAAGCCGACCGCGCTAGGGCCAAGACCCGAACCGCCCGCTGCCGTACCGGCGATCGTGTTCGACGACGTCACGAACGGATAGGTGCCGTGGTCGATGTCGAGCAACACGCCCTGCGCGCCTTCGAACAGGATGCGGCGTCCGCGCGAACGCGCATCGTTGAGCAT
Organism: Stakelama portus; assembly: GCF_003171655.1. Lineage (GTDB taxonomy): Bacteria > Pseudomonadota > Alphaproteobacteria > Sphingomonadales > Sphingomonadaceae > Sphingomonas > Sphingomonas portus. The sequence continues at coordinate 30,345 of NZ_QFZL01000004.1, forward strand.
CTTCCACACCGGCTGGGCAAAGGGCAGCACGAAGGACGCGATTTCGGCGAGGTCCGCGACCAGCGCCGCGCGGTCGATCGGCGGTTCGCCAAATCCCGCACGCAGCGCGTCGTGATGCGCGGTCAGGCGGTCGAGTTGCGGATCGAGCGTGTCGAGATGCGCCAGATCGCAGACGCGAATCGCGCGGCGACCGACCTTGTCTTCATAGGCCGGGCCGATGCCGCGCCGGGTCGTCCCGATCTTGCCCGCGCCGCTCGCATCCTCGCGCAGGCCATCGAGATCGCGATGGAACGGCAGGATCAGCGCGCAATTGTCGGCGATCATCAGCGTGTCGGGCGTGATTTCGACGCCCTGTCCGCGCAGCTTTTCGATTTCGGCCTTCAGCGCCCAGGGGTCGAGCACCACGCCGTTGCCGATCACGCTGGGCGTGCCGCGCACGATGCCCGAGGGGAGCAGCGACAGCTTGTACACTTTCTCGCCCACCACCAGCGTGTGGCCGGCATTATGCCCGCCCTGAAAGCGCACGACGACATCGGCGCGCTCGGCAAGCCAGTCGACGATCTTGCCCTTGCCTTCATCGCCCCATTGGGCACCGATCACTGCTACATTTGCCATGGTTGCGCGTCTCCCCCTGCCGGGACGGGCACCGGCCGCCCTTCGACAGGACTCGGCAACCGGGCGTGGACGGGTGGGGCGACGGAGCGGCCCCGCTTGCGGTCGCGGCGAATGACGTTCCGCACGCCTCGCGTCAAGGGCTTTCCTGTGTTGCTTTCGCTCGACACGCGCGTTGCGTGCCCTATGTCAGTCGAGAGAGGAGAAGGTCACAAATGAAACTAGCTAGCCTGAAGCATGGCCGCGACGGAAAGCTCGTCGTCGTTTCCAACGATCTCGCCTGGTATGCCGATGCGAGCGCGATCGCCCCGACATTGCAGGCGGCGATGGACGATTGGGACCGGGTGGAGGTCGATCTGCGCAACCTTGCCACCGATCTCGATCACGAAGCCATTCCGCGCGAACGGTTTCACGAACATGATGCGGCGGCGCCGTTGCCGCGTGCCTATCAATGGGCGGACGGCTCGGCCTATGTGAACCATGTCGCGCTGGTGCGTCAGGCGCGCAATGCGGAAATGCCCGAAAGCTTCTGGCACGATCCGCTGATGTATCAGGGCGGGTCGGACGGGTTCCTGGGCCCGCGCGACGATATCCCGTTGAAGGACGAAAGCTGGGGCTGCGATCTTGAGGCCGAAGTGGTGGTCGTGACCGGCGACGTGCCGATGGGCGTCAGTCGCGAGGATGCACTGGCATCGGTGCGGCTGGTGGGGCTGACCAACGATGTGTCGCTACGCAACCTGATCCCCGGCGAACTGGCCAAGGGGTTCGGCTTTTTCCAGTCCAAACCGGCCAGCGCCTTTTCCCCGGTATTCGTGACGCCCGACATGCTCGGCGACTGGTGGCGCGACGGCAAGCTGCACCGCAAGCTGCATGTCGATCTCAACGGCCAGCCCTTTGGCCGTGCCGATGCGGGCGAGGACATGACCTTCGATTTCGGTACGCTGATCGCGCATGCCGCCAAAAGCCGCAATCTGGGTGCCGGCACGATCATCGGATCGGGCACGGTTTCCAATCGCGACGCCGATGGCGGGCCGGGCAAGCCGATCGAGCAGGGCGGCGTCGGCTATAGCTGTCTGGCGGAACTGCGCACGGTCGAGACCATTCTGGATGGCAAGCCGACAACGAACTTCCTAAAGGCCGGCGATATCGTGCGCATCTGGGCCGAGGATGATCGTCATCACACGATCTTCGGGACGATCGAGCAGAAAGTCGTCGCTGCCTGAACGGCGCGGCGTTCAGCGTCGGGGGAAGGCGGCTTCGGCGATGCCGTCCGCGGTGCTCAGGATCGACCTGCGTGCCATTGGATAGACAAGCCGCAGCGCCTTCACCAGCCAGAGCAGGCCAAGAATGACGGCGATCGGCGTCAGCGCGAGGATGAGGAGCGTCAGCACCGTCAGTCCGAATGCGCGCCGCAGCCACACCAGAGTCGTCGGCATCGCCTGCCGCGGGTGATTCGCCACGATGATGCCATGCCGATTGCCGTGCATGTCTGCCCTCCGGAACATAGAAGAACATGCGCGGCTTTAAGCCATGGTGAACGGAGTATTCGGGGCTTCTCCCAAGGGGGAGGATGGCGGCCCCGGCGGTACGTTCGCAGGGCGCGATATGATGGCGATGGCCGTCGCCGCGCTACGGCCCCTTTCGCGCGCGCTTGAAATTTTATAACAAGGCACTGAACGCGGTCCGGGACGTTTGCTACCCATAAGGCCGCGACAGGATTTAGGAGAGAGATGCCGGTGGACGCCAAGCGCGCCAATCTTCCGCCGCTCAGCCTGCACGTGCCGGAACCGCAGTTCCGGCCGGGGGATGAGGTCGATTTTTCGGACGTGGCGGTGCCGCCTGCGGGCGAACAGCCGCGTCCCGATACCGCCGCCGATCCGGGGACGTTTCACGAACTGGCGTACACGCTGGTCCGCGTCCTCGACGAAGACGGCAATGCGGTCGGCCCGTGGAATCCGCGACTCGACGCCGACACGTTGCGCACGATGCTGCGCAATATGGCGCTGGTGCGGGCGTTCGACGAGCGCATGTTCCGCGCCCAGCGTCAGGGCAAGACCAGCTTCTATATGAAGTGCACCGGCGAAGAGGCGGTTTCGGTCGCCGCGACATCGGCGCTGGCCGCCGACGACATGTGCTTCCCCAGCTATCGCCAGCAGGGCATTTTGATCACGCGCGGTTATCCGCTGATCGAGATGATGAACCAGATCTATTCGAACAAGGGCGACAAGCTGCAGGGCAAGCAGCTGCCGATCATGTATTCGGCGCGCGATCACGGGTTCTTCTCGATCTCGGGCAATTTGACCACGCAATTCCCGCAGGCGGTCGGCTGGGCGATGGCGAGCGCGGCAAAGGGCGATACGCGGATTTCGGCAACCTGGTGCGGCGAAGGGTCGACGGCGGAGGGTGACTTCCACTCGGCGCTGACCTTTGCCACCGTCTACAAGGCGCCGGTGATCCTGAACGTCGTCAACAACCAATGGGCGATTTCCAGCTTTTCGGGCTTTGCCGGCGCCGAGGCGACGACCTTTGCCGCGCGGGCGATCGGCTATGGCATTGCCGGGCTGCGCGTCGACGGCAATGATCCGCTTGCGGTCTATGCCGCGACACAATGGGCGGCCGAGCGCGCACGGACCAATCAGGGCCCGACGCTGATCGAGCATTTCACCTATCGCGCCGAAGGCCATTCGACCTCCGACGATCCCAGCGCCTATCGCAGCGCGCAGGAATGGTCGTCCTGGCCGCTCGGCGATCCGATCAAACGGTTGAAGGACCATCTGATCGGGCTGGGCGAATGGGACGAGGATCGTCAGGCGGCGCAGGATCAGGAACTCGCCGAAATGGTGCGCAAGACTCAGAAGGACGCCGAAAAGAACGGCATCCTCGGCCATGGCATGCACCAGAAATTCGAAACGATGTTCGAGGGTGTTTACGAGGAAATGCCCTGGCATCTGAAGGAACAGATGCAGCAGATGCTCGATGAAGACGATGCTGCCGGTCATCCGGGGCCGAAACGATGAGCGATCCAGTGACTGATCCCAACGCCGCGAGCGAAGACCGCATCGCGCCGGTGCCCGAACGCGAAGGCGATACGGTGCGGATGAACATGATCCAGGCGATCAACAGCGCCATGGACGTGATGATGGACCGCGACCCGGCCGTGGTCGTGATGGGCGAGGATGTCGGCTATTTCGGCGGCGTGTTTCGCGCCACTGCGGGCCTGCAGGAAAAATATGGCAAAACCCGCGTGTTCGACACGCCGATCACCGAATGCGGGATCATCGGCGTGGCGATCGGCATGGGCGCCTATGGCCTGCGCCCCGTGCCCGAAATCCAGTTCGCCGATTATATCTATCCCGCGCTCGACCAGCTGGTCAGCGAGGCGGCGCGGCTGCGCTATCGCTCGGCGGGCGAATTCATCGCGCCGCTGACGGTGCGCTCGCCGTTCGGCGGCGGCATTTTCGGCGGCCAGACGCACAGCCAGTCGCCCGAGGGGATTTTCACGCATGTCTCGGGCCTGAAAACCGTCATTCCGGCGACGCCCTATGATGCCAAGGGGCTGTTGATTTCGTGTATCGAAGACAATGATCCGGTGATCTTCTTCGAACCCAAGCGCATCTATAACGGGCCGTTCAGTGGCCATTATGATGCGCCTGCGCGCAACTGGTCGAACCATCCGGGCGGCGAAGTGCCGACCGGCTATTATCGCATCCCGCTGGGCAAGGCGGCGGTCACGCGGCAGGGTGCGGCGGTCACCATCCTGACCTATGGCACGATGGTGCATGTCGTTGCGCAGACCGTCGAGGAAACCGGCATCGACGCCGAAATCATCGACCTGCGCACGCTGATGCCGCTCGACATCGATACGATCCTGGAGAGCGTGAAGAAGACCGGGCGTTGCATGATCGTGCACGAAGCGACGCGGACCCAGGGCTTCGGCGCCGAATTGTCGGCAGTGGTGCAGGAACGTTGTTTCTATCACCTTGAAGCGCCGATCGAACGCGTCACCGGTTTTGACACACCCTATCCGCATAGCCTCGAATGGGCCTATTTCCCGGGCCCCGTTCGCATTCGGCTGGCGCTTGAAAAAATCCTGAAGGACTGAGGATGGCCCGCTTTACGTTTCGCTTGCCGGATATCGGCGAAGGGATTTCCGAGGCGGAAATCGTCGCATGGCATGTCGCCGTCGGCGATCGCGTCGAAGAGGACGGCCAGCTGGCCGATATGATGACGGACAAGGCGACGGTCGAAATGGAATCGCCGGTCGCCGGCACCGTGGTCGAACTGGCCGGCGAAGTGGGCGATCAGATTCCGATCGGATCGACGCTGGTGGTCATCGAAACCGATGCCGAGGATGTTCCGGTCGACGAGGATGTCGAGGAAGAGGTTTCGGCGGAAACGCCCGGTACCGAGACGAAGAGCCCGGCGGAATCGGCCGAGGTCGGGGACGCCGAAGTCGGCGGAATCGATGATTCCGGGGATGCAAAACCCTCCGTTCGCCCTGAGCCTGTCGAAGGGCGCCGCGCCGCGAGTGCTTCGCCTGCGGAAGACGGGGCTTCGACAGGCTCAGCCCCAACGGTTGCAGATCACCCTGTTCTCGCCTCCCCGGCAGTGCGCGCGCGCGCCAAGGATCTCGGCATCGATCTGTCGCGGGTAAAGCCGTCGGAAGAAGGCCGCATTCGCCACGCCGATCTCGACTCGTTCCTGCGCTATGGCTCGGGCGAGGGATATCAGGCGCCGCATGCCAGCCGCGCGCGCGACGATCAGCCGGTCAAGGTGATCGGCATGCGCCGCCGCATCGCCGAGAATATGGCGGCGGCCAAGCGCAACATCCCGCACTTCACCTATGTCGACGAAATCGACGTCACGGCGCTGGAGGAAATGCGCAGCGACCTGAACGCCAATCGCGGCGATCGGCCCAAGCTTACCATGTTGCCGTTCCTGATCGTCGCGATTTGCCGGACAATTCCCGACTTTCCGATGATCAACTCGCGCTATGACGATGAAGGCGGCGTGGTGACGCGCCATGGCCGCGTCCATCTGGGCATGGCGACTCAGACCGATGCCGGGCTGACCGTGCCGGTGATCCGCGATGCGCAGGACAGAAATGTCTGGCAGCTGGCGACCGAGATTGCCCGGCTGGCCGAAGCTGCGCGCACCGGCAAGATCAGGTCCGAAGAGCTGCAGGGCGGCACGCTGACCGTGACGTCGCTCGGCCCGCTGGGCGGGATCGCGACGACGCCGGTGATCAACCGTCCCGAAGTCGCGATTATCGGCCCGAACAAGATCGTCGAGCGCCCGGTATTTCAGGGCGACGACATCGTCCGGGCCAAGCTGATGAACCTGTCGATCAGCTGCGACCACCGGGTGGTCGATGGCTGGGATGCAGCAAGCTATGTCCAGGCGCTGAAGAAGCTGCTCGAAACGCCGGTCCTGCTGTTCGCCGATTAAGGGGCCTTCGCCTGTCGAAAGGGCCGCCGCTCCGATCCGGGAGCGGCGGCCCTTTTCATGTCGCGATCTTGCGGGTTACCGGCTCAGTACGTCGCGGACCATTTCGCGGCCTTCGGTAAAGCGCGTCGTGGCCTTGCGATCGAGCGCAGCGATATCGCTGGCCGCCGCCTTGCGCTGTGCGTCGATCTCGCGGAATCGCGCCCAGTCGGCGGCATTGGTGAACCCGAAACGCGCGTCGTCGTTGCGCCAGCTCTTCTTCGCCAGCAATTCGCACAGCGCCTGCGTGCCGTCGAGAACCGCGTTCTGGCTGGTAATCGCCGGGTCGGGTTCGCCCGGTTCGCTGGTGGGCGCGATCATCAGGATGATGCCGTCCTTGACCTTGTCGGGCAAATTGGAGGCACGGACGGTCTGCGCCAGTTCGGCAGTGCGCTTGGCCTGACGATCCGCGTTTCCTGCGACCTTTTCCTTGAGCGTGCCGATCTCTCCGCAATGTTCCAGAACCTGCGGCGCCTGTTGGAGCAGATAGGGGCTGCTGAGCGTGCCCAGCTGCATCGCACCGACGGCATTTTCATAATCGCGCCGGTCCGCCGTCGCTTCGTTGAACGCCGTCACATAGCGTTTCGAAATCGGGCCGCGTGTATCCGCCCCGCGCGGCAATACCGGCTTGCCGTCGGGGCCGAGCTCCATCTCGGCAAAGGTGCTGGCATCGCGCGTGCTGCCGGCGTTGAGAAGGCGGCTGACGCCGAACCCCGCCAGCGCGCCAGCGGCGAGCAGGACGATCAGCGATCCGAATATCCATACCGGCCCGGCATTGCGCATCGCCACGGCCGCGCCGATCACCCAGCACAGCGCGCCCAGCGCAGCCCCGATCCCCAGCAGGACGGTCAGCGAAACCGGCGGCAGGAGATAGGGCGCGACAAGCGTAAAGCCGACCAGCACCGCAAGCCCCGCCAGCAATGCGAGCAGCGCAGGCGGTACCGGCGTGCCGACTTCTTCGGCACCATCATATTCTTCGGTCATGCTTCCCCCGGATCGCAATCAACTTTCCCCGTCGCATGGCTAACGTGCGTTACTGCGTAAAGACAATTGTTTTTCGAGGGATCGCGTCGGGCGTGTCAGGTCTTGCGGCGAAGCCGCTGGAACCGCGCCACGCCGCGCCGGACGAGCGCGCGCGGCGCGAAACGGACGACAAGCGGCGCCAGCCGGTTGGCGGCGCCGGGAATACAGATCGCCTTGTCGCGATCCCAGGCGCGCAACCCCGCCGCCACGACATCCGCCGCGCTTCCCGCCGCCGCCTGAAATGCCTTGCTGTCGGACAGGCCCGATACCGTTGCGAATTCGGTTCGGGTGGCGCCGGGGCATAGCGCGACGATGCGCACTCCCTTGCCGCGCACCTCCTCGCGCAATGCTTCGGTCAGGCTGAGGACGAACGCCTTGCTGGCATAATAGGCGGCCATCCACGGTCCGGGCACGAACCCCGCGACCGATGCGACATTGATGATGCCGCCACCGCGCATCTGCACCATGCCGGGGAGCAATGCGCGGCACAGTTCGGCAACGGCGCGGCAATTGAGGTCGATCATCTGACGGATCGCATCGGGGGACTGGTCGATAAAGGCACCGTGCAGGCCGAAACCGGCATTGTTGATCAGCAATTCGACCGAAAGCCGGTGCCGCCCGATATCGGCGATCAGCGTGGCGACGCCATCGGGTGCTGACAGGTCGCGGGGCAGTACCGTCACCGCGACTCCATGCGCGTCGCGCAGGCGCGTTGCCAGCGCCTCCAGCCGTTCGCCCCGCCGCGCGGTAAGGATCAGGTCATGCCCGCGCGCGGCAAGCGCTTCGGCGAAACAGATGCCCAGGCCCGCCGATGCCCCGGTGACCAATGCCGTGCCGCGCCGTTCCCCGCTGCGCATTGCCTTTTCCGCCATGGAGAGATGCTAGACGCAGGATGCAGGCGCTTCAACGGTCTGGCGCGACGAGCCGATATCCCTGTCCTTTTTCGGTGCGCAGCATCGCCGTTGCGAAATCCCGGTCCAGTTTGGCGCGCAGTCGCGAGATATGGACTTCGATCACATTCGTGCCGGGATCGAAGTTCAGTCCCCAGATCGCGCGGTGCAATTCGTTGCGACCGACGCATGCGCCGGGGCGCTGCGCGAGATAGAGGAGCAGCGCGAATTCGCGTGGCAGCAGCGCCAGCGACCGCCCCTCCCGCGTGGCGCGCCGGTGGAGCGTGTCGATCCGCAACGCGCCCAGCTTGATCGGCTGTGCGCCCTGGCTGCGCAGCCGCGCGGCCACCCGCGCTGCGATTTCGCCCGGGCAGGCGGGCAGCGCCAGCGCATCGTCTGCGCCGCCGTCGATGGCCTGCACGATATGCCGGCTGCTTCCCCCCGAAAGCAGCAGCATCAACGGCCCGCCCCAGCCATGGCCGCGGATGCGCGCGACGCATTCGCGCGGATCGCCTTCGCCCACGTCCCATCCCAGGATCGCCGCGCGTGCCGGCGCCGCGTCGAGATGGCGGTGCAATGCCCCGTCGCGCACCGTGACCAGTCGTAACCCGCGTGCGGCGATCGCCTCGGCAAGGCCGATGACGTCACAGGCAAGGGACAAGATCGCAGTCACCGGAAGAGACTAGCGATCGGTTGCCGCCATGATGGTGCCAATCATCTCCGTTTCGGATTCGGTTGCGCTCCGGACCAGCAGCGCGTCGATCCGCAGCCGCGCGCTCCCGGCGACAAAGGCGTCGGCGGCCATGGCGGCGGTTTCCAGTATCGCGAGCGCCGCCTGCCGGTCGGGCGCTGCCGATGCCAGCGCGGTCCATGCCGTCGCGCGCATTCGTCGGCTGGGGTGATGGCGCGCGAAATGCTCGGCCAGATCCTGTCCGTTGCCGAAATGCACTGCGAGGCTCAGCAAGGCTTCGGACGCGGCGCAGCTGAGACCGGCTTCGATCACGCCCCGCGCAATGTCGAAACGATATTGATCGATCCATGGCTGGGCGGGATCGATGCCGAGGATGTTGAGAGATACCGAAAACCGATCCGCCGGAATCTGGACATGTACATCGCGGCCGCTGCGATAGAGCATCAGCTTTTCTGGGGACAGGCGCGCGCGTTCGACAAAGCGTAGACCCGCTGCTTCCCCGGGCACCCCGGTCACCGCCGCATGGTCATATTCATAATAGTCGCTCCAGTAACCCGGCCCGAAATAGCCATAGGTCAGGAACGAGAAATTATGATCGTGCGGCATGTCATAGAAAAACGCAGCAGTGCCGCTTGTCCGCACCACCGGATCGTCGCGTGCCGGCCAGAAATTGGCGCGGATCAGATAGCGCCCGTCGGGAGGGTGCAGCAGGAAAACCTGGGGGCCATATCCGGCGGTCCGGCTTTGTCCGGCGCAGCGGTCCTTCAGTTCCGCAATTGCAAGATCGGCAAGGAAATCGGCGTTGCGCCCCAGCCGCGCGAGCAGCGGCCCGAGCGACGCGAAACTATCCTCGTCGCGGACATCGAACGGGCTGGCGTCGAGCGCCTCGACCAGCTGGTCGAGCGAGAGCGGGCCGCCTGTGCCCGCATCGATCAGGCGCGGCATGGCGTGGCGCCTGCCGTTTCGGGAGGGCGGATTCGAGCCACGGTCTGCAGCGCCGCCCGGCGCACATCGGGATGCGGATCGTCGCGCGCCATTTCGCGCAGGCGCGGCAAGGCGGCGTGGGCGTCGACGCGCAGCCACGCATGCATCGCCGACCAGCGGGTGTGGAACGCCGGGTCGCGCGTCGCTGCTGGCGATGGTAGATAGATGACCGTCGGCAATGCGATATTCGCGTATCAGCGGATCGGCATCGGTCCGCACCGTAAAGCCCAGCGTGACCACATCGGATTGCGCGCCGGCGAGCAACTGTCCTTCGACGCGTCCGTCGATCCGCACCACGGCGCCGTCGCACGGCGCCAGTTCCGGCTGGATCAGCGCCGGCGCGGCGTTGTTTGCGGAAAATTGGGTGGTCAGGGGATCGGTGCGCCAGCGACGGATCCGGACCCCGCCCGAGCGAATATAGCGCGTAACGCCGATCCGGCCGGGAACCACGACGGTCGGGGTGGGGGGCAGCGCCGCCAGAGCCGCAGCATCGACGACCGATCCGGTCAGCGTCGCGACGGGCGAGTCAAACAGGATCGCGCTGATGCGCAGCCTGTCGCGGCTGACCCGGAACGGGGGATCGAAAAACGGGTCGCCCGCCAATCCCGCAACAAGCGGACCGAGCAGCGCATCGACCCAGGGACGGTCGGAAAGCAGTGCCTCCGCCGCATCCGCCACTGCATCATGTCCCTGCGGTGCCGCTGCCGTCAGCGCGGCCGCGATCGCGCGATAGCCATCGGATTCATACCATTTCTGCGCGATCGCCCGGGACGGCGCCCCGGACGCGACTATCGCGGCGCGCATCCTTCTGGAAACGCTGCCCGGCATGCGTCAGTGGATGCCGAAAGTCACATTCGCGATGGCGACGATGATTTCGAATATATCGTCCGGGCCGATTTCATCGGCGCGCAGGCTGCCGCGCATTGCCACCGGCGTGGCGAGTTCGGCAATATCCGCCGGGTCCAGCTTCCATTCCGCCATATCGGCCTCCCTTGGGAATGTCGTCCTTTCGGACGCTAGGCCGGTTCGACGGGGCTGCTTAGTTAAATCCCTGTAATCTTGCGGTTTGCCGGCGGGATTTGCGCACCGGGATGCGCCGCGCTACGGCCAGGCAATGTCGGGTGGTTCGAAAACGGAAATCATGACCTTCGATCTGCAGGCGCTGGTCGCGCGCATGGAGGGACATGGCCGTCTGCTCGGCCTGCAATATCGCGCGCATGGCGACGATTGGGCGGAACTCGCGATTCCGTACGACCCGCGCCAGATCGGCCAGGTCGACAGCGGCGTGCTGGCGTCGGGACCGATACTGACGATAATGGATGTGGCGACCAGCGCGGCGGTGTGGCTGAAACGCGGTGCGTTCCTGCCGCATGCGACGCTCGACATGCGGGTTGACTATCTGCGGCCCGCGACGCCGGGGAAAACCGTAATCGGGCGCGGCGAATGCTATCGCCTGACTCGCAGTATCGGCTTTGTGCGGGGCCAGGCGCATGACGGCGATCCGGACGATCCGATTGCGCATGTCGCGGGAACATTCATGACGACGGCGGATATTTCGTGATCGATATTCCCTATGCACGGCTGCTCGGTCTCGACATCGAGCATGGCGAAGGCGCGCCGGTGCTGGTGATGCCGTTCGATACGGGCAAGCTGGGCAGGCCCGGTTTCCTGCATGGCGGCGCGATCGGCGGATTGCTGGAGATGGCGGCGGTCGCGGCCTTGCTCCAGCAGCTCGACGACGCGAGTGCGCAGTGGAAGCCGATCAACGTCACCGTCGATTATATGCGCGGCGGCCGCGAATTGCCGACGCGTGCGCGCGGGCGCGTCACTCGGCTGGGTAGCCGGATCGCCAATGTCGAAGCGATTGCGTGGCAGGAATCGCCGGAAAAGCCGATCGCCGCGGCGCGGATGAACATCATGATCAAACGGAAATAGGGCTCCGGGGGTTCGGCCGCGCCATCCCTGATGGCGGCGCGGCCGGTGCCCCTTGGCACCAGTCCCGAAAGGGGTAGGACCAACCGAAGAAACGCGTGGTGCGTCGATTGGTTCGATGGTCGCGGCGACAAAATTGGCCTTTGCCCTGGCGGCGCTGTTGCGCCGGTCAGCGGACCGTAAACAGCACCTGATCGACCACATTTCCTCCCAGATCGATCAGCCGCAGCCGGTGTCGGCCCGGCGGCGCGAGGATCAGGGGCCTGGCATCGGCTGCGCCCAGGTCGCGGCGGTCGAGTTCGAGCCGGTGGCCGGTCACTTCGCCCGACACCGATATTGCCAGCCGCTGCCGGTCGAGGGGAATATCGGGATCGAGTGCATAGACGCTGCCCGACACCGGATTGACGATGCGCGGGCGGCGCGATTCGGCGGGCGCGATGGCGACGGTGTCGAAACCGGTCCCGGTCAGGAAATATTCGGTGCGCGCCTGTTCGATATGGTCGGGAAAGGAGACATGGCGCGATTCGACGCCGCTCGGCCGTTCGGGCCGATGCCCCGGATGCCCGTCATGAATGGCCAGCATCACGTCGCGCCATACCGGTGCCGCGCCGCTGGTGCCCGATACGGCGCGCATCGGATCGCCTTCCAGATTTCCGACCCATACGCCGACCGTGTAGCGATCGGAAAAGCCGATGCACCAATTGTCGCGCATCGCCTTTGACGTGCCGGTCTTCGCCGCTGCCCAAAAGGGTAGCCGCAGTGCTGAATCGAGCCCGAACGTAACCGCCCGCGCATTGGGATCGGACAGCATGTCGCCGACGATCCAGGCCGCCTGCGGGCTCGTGATCCGGCGCAATGCAGCTTTTGGATCGGTTTCGGTCAGCCGTAACCGGCTCCAGCGCCCGCCGAGCGCCAGACTGCGGAACGCGGCGACCTGTTCCATCAGCGTGACTTCGGCGGATCCCAGCGCAAGCGAGAAGCCGTAATATTGCCCGTCCTCGGTCAGCCCGCGATAGCCGGTATCCCATAGCCGGTCGCGAAACGCATCGACGCCGGTCAGCAGCAGGGTGCGGACGGCGGGCACGTTCAGCGACCCGGCCAGCGCCGACCGCGCCGTCACCGGCCCCTTGAACGCACGGTCGTAATTTTGCGGCACATAGAGGCCCGAGGCCGTGTCGAGCTGCACCGGCGAATCATCGAGGATCGACGCGGCGGTGAGATAGCCCTTCTCGATCGCCATCGCATAGAGGAACGGCTTGAGCGTCGACCCTGCCTGGCGATAGCTGGACGCGCCATCGACGGCAGGCGCCGTCGAAGCGCCGCCGACCCCGCCGACATAGGCGAGCACGTCGCCGGTTCGATTGTCGACGACGATCACCGCACCGTCGCGCGCGCGGGTGCCGCCCAGCCCCTGAAGCTGGCGTTTGAGCGCCGTGATCGCAATTTCCTGAAATTGCTTGTCGAGTGTCGTCGTCACGCGCTGGCCGGGTTCGCGCAGCAGTTTGTTGGCAAGATGCGGGGCAAGGCCGGGATCGAGCTGCAGGCTGCGCGCCGGACCGATCATCGATGCCGCCGCGCCGGCGAAACGCGAGCAATCGCTTTCACCCGACAGCGCACAGGCGCGTGCGGCAATCGCCGGGGCGTCGGCCCCCGGATCGGGCAGCAGCGCGGCGAGCAACAGCGCATCGTCGCGGCTCAGCGTCGCCGGGGTCTTGCCGAACAGGCCGAGCGCGGCGGCGCCGATTCCCTGCGCCTCGCCGCGAAACCCGGCAAGGTTCAGATAGGCTTCGAGGATCTGGTCCTTGGTCCAGCTGCCGTCGAGTGCCATCCCTGCGCGCATCTGGCGCAGCTTGTCGCGGATGCCTCGCGATCCCGGCGCGGCGAGGTCGGGCGCGAGATAGGCCGCGACCTGCATCGAAATGGTGCTTGCGCCGCGTGCGCGTTTGCCCTCCCACCGGTCGCGAACGGCACCCGCAACCGCGATCCAGTCCACGCCGCCATGCGATTCGAACCGCTTGTCCTCGGCATGCATCAGCACGTCGCGCGCCGCCGGAGAGATTTTGTCGAGCGGCGTCCAGGCGAGCCGGCGCGCCTGAAAATTGATGCGCGAACTGTCGAGCAATTCGCCGTTGCGATCATAGAGCCAGCTTTCCGATGGCGCCCAATGGTCGCGCACCGCGGCATAGCCGGGCAGGGCGGGCGGCAACGTCGACCAATAGGCAGTGGCAAAGCCGGCAATCAGGATCAGCGCGACCGTCAGCGTCACGCGCGGCGGAGTGGCGATTCCGCGCCATCCGCGCGCGCGCCATTCGTCGCGGCGCGCATCGACAAATGCCCAGGCGCGCGCTTCGCTGCGCAAAGCGAGCACGACCGTTCGTCGGCGCAACCGCCGCAGCCTTCGCCGCAGGGCGGCGACATGCTGACGGCGGGCATCGGTCATCGTTGGGCGACGGTGACCGTCTGGTTGGGCAGCGCGGCGAAGATTTCCGGCGAGTACATCGCTTCCACCCGGCTGGGTGGCAGATGGAATTCCCCGGCATTGTTCAGCCGCATCACATAGGAAACGGTGAAGCTGCCGCGCGGGACCCAGCGGAAATAGGCGCGCCATGCGTCCTGACCGCGTTCGACATAGCTGGGCTGTACGCCCGAGCCATTGTCCGCCTGTGCGCGGAGCAATTGCGACTGGCCGCCAAGCCCGCCGAGCACCTGAGCGCCCGCGGGTACCGGGTCGCTGATCACCACCCAGTTGCGTTCGGCGGTCGCTTCGACCGTGATCGTCACCTTGACGACATCGCCGCGTCCCAGATGCGCGGGGTCGGCGGCCTGAACGACGCTGGTTTCGCGCGTCATCTTGTACCCGGCGCTCACGCTCTGTGTCAGCGGCACCGCAGCCTTGACCTGCACCATCGCCCAGGGACCCGAGCCGCCCGACTGGCGCATCTGCAACGGCGTGCTCGATGCCGGAAGCGGGAAGCTGAAGCTGCGCTGTGCCTGTGGCAGCGGCCAGTTGAGCGTGGTGGAACGTGTACCGAACTGAGCGATGGTGCTGCCCGCGACGGCGCTGGGCGGATAGGCGGCGTCGAACTTGCGCGCAGCCACCGTGCCCCAGGCATTGGCCGGGGTCGTGTCCCAATGGCCGCGCTGCTGACGCATCGAAACGCCGACCATCATCTTGGCCATTTCATCCTGCCAGCCGGGGCGTCCGATCGTCGCGATCAGTGCCTTGATCGCGGCTTCGTCGTCCGACGCCATCAGCCACCAGGGCATCTTGCCCTTGTCCGATAGGTCGATCCGCGTGCCTTCATAGACGAGGCGCTTGCGCAGTTCGGCTTCGCCCGCAGCACGCAGCTGTGCGCCGTTGGCAAGGCCGGGGACCTTGCCCAGCGCGACGAGATAATCGCCGAGCGAGGAAGTCGGCATGTCCGCCGGGGTGATGCCCAGCTGGCCGAGCATCGCCGCCGTGGCTTCGCCATTGCGTGCCAGCGCCGCAAAGGCGGCAAGCCGCTGAAGCCGGACATCGCCATAATCCTCGTGCCGCAACCGCCCGTCGAGCACGGCCTGCATCGCGGCGATCATCTTCGCCTTCGAATCCGCCGGGATCGGCAGCCCCGCTTCGGCAGTGATCGACAGGACATAGGCCGTTAGCGCTTCGGAGCCCTGCAGGCTTTCGAATGCGAAATAGCGCAACAGCCCGTCATCATCGAGGAAGGCGGGGATTTCGCCGGCCAGACGATTCCACGCGGCGGTGTCACCGGTGGCGATCGCCCGCGAAAGCCGCTGTTCGAAGCAATTATAGGGATAGCGCGTCATGTAATCGCGCACGCCCTGCAATGGCGGGCTGAGCGTGTCGGTCAGGCGGATGTCGACGCTGCCGCGGCCCGGCAGCGCACCGGCGGGCGGTGCGATCGGGAAATCGGCGGTATCGCCGACACGGGTCAGGCTCGCCGCCCAGGTTTCGACCGGAACGGCCCATGCGACTTGCTGAGTCACCGAAATCTGGTCGGTTGCCTTGCCGTCGGCAGAATGGGCACGCACGGTCCAGCGCAACGCACCATCGGCTTCGGGCGCCACCAGGTTCCACGACACCGGCACCGCGCCGCCGGCGGGCACATCAACGGTCAGCGACCGGCCGGTCGCGATCCTGGGGCTCAGTTCGACATCGGCGGTCACGCGCATCGGCTTGTCCGATCCGTTGCGCAGCGTGAACATCGCGCCGAATTTGTCGCCGGTGCGGACCATTGGCGGAATGCCGGCATAGATGCTCAGATCCTGCTGGGTGCGCACGCTTGCCTGACCGGTGCCGAACAATTGCGCGCCATCGGTCGCCACTGCGATCAGCTTGAACGCGCTCAGCGCATCGGAAAGCGGCACCTGCACGCGGGCATGGCCATTGGCGTCCAGATCGACATGGCCGCGCCACAACAGCACCGGTTCGAAATTGGTGCGGTTGAGCCCGGAAAGGTCGCCCGTGCCGCCGCCGCCGCCCGCAGCGACAGCCTTGCGACCATAATGACGCTTGCCGACGACCTGCATCTGCGCGGTCGATGTCAGCACCGACAGCGGACGCTCGCCCATCATCGCATCGAGTATGTTCCAGCTGTCATTGGGCGCGAGCTGCAGCAGCGCTTCATCGACTGCGACGAACGCCAGATCGGCCGAACCGGCGGGCTTGCCGTCCGGTGTCTTCACCGTGACATCGACGCTTGCCTGGCCACGCGGCGCATAGGTTTCGCTGTTCGCCTTTACCGACACGTCGAGCCGGTGCGATTGCCACCCGACTTTCACGCGGGCGATGCCCAGTCGATAGGCGGGTTTGGCAAGATCGACGGTAGCGGTCGGCTTTGCCGCGTCGCGGCGGAAGAAGGGCAGGTTCCAGTCGCGCGCGAGGTTCGACGACCATAGCGACCAGCCATCGACGCGTCCGCGTACCGCCAGCACCGAGACATAGACGTCCGGGGCATAATCGCCCGGCATCGGCACTTCGATCACCGGGTCCTTGCCCGACAGGCCGACGACGAAGCTCGACAACACGCCTTCGCGTTCCACCGTCACCAGCGCGGTCGCTTCGCGGAAGGGCATGCGCACCTGAAAGCGCGCGGTTTCGCCGGCGGCATATTCGGTCTTTTCGGGCAGCACGTCCATGCGGTCGCCATTGTCGCCGCCGAACCACCATTCATCCTCGCCCGCCAGCCACACCGACTGGGTGGCGCGCGCGACATGGCCGTTTGCGTCCTTGGTCGATGCCACGGCATAGACTTCGCCCGAAATGCCCGGATCGAGCGCGCATTCGGCAAAGCCCAGATCGTTCGTCGTCGCCGAGCAGGTTTCGCCCAGCTTCGTCGTCTTCATCTGGTTGTCATAGGCATAGAAGCCGCCGATCAGCCGCCGTCGCGCGGTAAGGATTTCGCGGCTGTAGAGATCGACCTTGATCCGCTGATTGGCGATCGGCTTGCCATCGGTATCGACCGCAACGAATTTCAGCCGCAGATCGTCCTGCTGCATGATCCAGCCATCGGTTCTGATGCCCAGCCGGACGGCCGAGCCATAGATCGGAATCCGGCGCGACGCGGTCAGCACTTCGCCATTGGCGTCGGGATAATCCATCTCGACCACCATCTGCGTATCGCCGTCGATCGTCGCGGGCACGTCGACCGAAGTCCGCGCAGTGCCGTCACGCCCCAGCGTGACCGGGATCGTCTGGGTCGGCGGCAGATCGGGTGTCACATCCTCGCCGTCGCCGTCCATCGGGCGCACGCCCTCGGTCATTTCGCGACCGCCGAAATGATAGCCGTCATAGCCCGAAGGCGCGCTGAGGCCGTCGAAATAGCCGACGCGCACTTCGACCGGCAGATTGGGCGCGGCGCCGCCAGACAGATAACCGACGTACAGATCGACCGGCAGCGAACGTGGCTGCACGGCGGCTTCATCGGGACCGCTGACCGTGGCGCGCATGGTCGGCAGGCGGAATTCATCGACCCGGATCGATTGGTCGGTCCAGATCGTGTCGTCGCCATTTTCGACGATCAGGTCATATTCGCCCATCGGCGCGCCCTGGGGCACGTTCCAGGTGGTTTCCCCGGTGCCGTTGGCATCGATGGTGAGCGGCAGTTCGAACTTGGTGTCCGATCCGCGATGCGAAAGGCGCAGCGTGCCGGTAAAGGCCTTGCCGCCCGCAAAGCCCGCCGCGACCGGCTGGCGCACGATATGTTTCATGTGCACCGTTTCGCCCTGCCGCGCGAGCGAGCGGTCGAAGATGGTGTGAAAAATCTCGCTCTGCGGCTGCCAGCCATAGGGCAGGTCGAAATCATAGGGGCGGATGCCGTCGCCCCAGCTGGTCAGCGAAAAGCTGAAATCGCCGTCCTTGCGCGCCGTGACGATCAGCGGATGGCTGTCCGAATATTCTTCGCAATTGCCCCAGGTTTCCGGCTCGGGCAGGCCCGGCGGCACGGCAAGGCGGCCCGATGCGTCGGTCGTCCCGCGCGCAAGCAACTGGCCGGTGCAGCTGTCCGAAATCTGGACCTGCGCCGATCCGACACCGCGCCCGCCGTCGAGCGATGTCACCCAGACGAGTGACTGGTCGCGGCCCCATTTGAAATGGACCGTCATATTGGTGACGAGCGCGGCGGCAGCGACATAGCGCGGCGTGTCGCGCCCGAGCAGCGCCTGCCCCAATCGGGGGCTCGCCAGCTCGACGACATAGAAGCCGGGGTCCTTGAGCGGGATGCCGACGACTTCGAATTCCTTGCCGCCGCCGGGCAGAGCGATGTCGAACGGACTGCCCGCATCGCCGGTCAGGATCGGCTTTTCACCGGTGTGGTTGATACGGATCTGCTTGTCGCCACGCTCGACGGTTTCGACATTGTAGTCGTCGGCGCTCTGCACCGTGCGCAGCCAGCGCGCGACTTCGGCATCCGATCCGTCGACGCGCAGCCTTTGCCCGGCGACCGAGCCCATCTGCCCGCGCAGCTTGGGTTCGACATTGCGCACCGTAACCGGCAGCACGCCGCCTTCGTTCAGCTCCAGAATGCCGAAATCGGCAGCGAATTTGACCAAAGGCGGTTGTTCGTCGAACCGCACTTCGAGCGGGAAGCGCTCGGCATTGCCCAGCGTGCGGCCGCTCTCGTCGCGGATCCCGGCGGGCATCACCAATGTGGCGGTCGTGTCGGCAGGCAGCGGGCCGGCGAAGCTGATGCTGGTCAGTGTCTGATGACGCTGATCCTCGTCGCTCAGCTTGGGGGCGATTTCCGTGCCGTCCGCAGTGCGCAGGCGGACGCCCGCGGCAAGCTCACGCGGCACCGGCGCGGTAAAGACGACACTGGCGTCCTGAACCGGATTGCACCCCGCCTGCGGATTGACGCGCGAACATTGCCAGCGCGCGGTAAAGGGTTCGCGCACGGTGAAATCGAACCGCTGATCGGTTCCGGCGGTGCGGCCCGACGGGCTCTTGATATCCTTGCCCCATACCAGCGAGACGTCGCGACCGGGCGGCAGCGGGCGGCGGCATTTGAGCGCGGTCACGGCCTGCATCGCCTGGGCGCGATCGGCTTCGTTCTCGGGCAATGCCTCGGGCAGGCCGGCATCGTTGAGGAAGCTGCGCACTTCCCAGCGATCGGTGCCGAGTTCGGAAATCAGCCGCGCGGGCACGCTCTTGTCGAGGACATCGACCGGAATCCGCTCGCCGATCCCTTCGACGGCGCAATAGGCATTGGCGCCGACCGACTTCGCGTCGGCGGGCAGGTTGGACGCGACGAGGAACACCTGATCCTCTTCGATCTGGCCGCCCCAGCGGCTCGGCAGCACCGCGCGTGCGATCGGCCCGCCGCTGTCCACCGTAAATTTGGTCTGCCCCTCGAGGGCATAGCCCGACAGGCTTTTCAGCCCGTCCTTGATCGTGAAGGTACAGGTGACGCCGCCGGGAAGGGGGTTGGCGAATTCATGGACGAAGGTGCGCTGATCGACCCAGCGCCCCTGTCCCTCGACCGGGCAGCTGATGTCGAAGGGGCCGGCCGCGCGCGGATCGCCAAGGGGAACCATCGGCTCGTTGAACCGCACGGTGAAGCGTTCGATCGCCCCGTCGCCGATGCCGGGTGTTGCCACCACCACTTCGGGCGCGCTGTCGCCAAAGGCGGCCACTGCGCCGAACGGCGCCAGAAAAAGCGCCAAAACGGCGGCGCGGGTTGCGAGCTTCATGGAAAACCCCTCCCGAAAGGTCGCGCGAAGGTAAATGGCGGCAGGGCCAGGTGTCCAGCCGGATTTCGCGGATCTGCAGGACGGCTCTTGATCGTTACGCAATCGATAAGGATGATATTGCTTCCGAATCGGGGGGAATTCGCGTGCAAAACGGAGGAGACTGGATCCTCTGGGTCGATATCGTTGCGCGCGAAGTCACGCTTTTCGCGTCGATCTGCTTTCTGATCGGCGGTATCGACGATCTTGCCGTCGATCTGGTTTTTGCCGCCGGTCATATCCGGCGCCGTATCGTGCCGGTGCGCGGCGACCGGGCCGGCGAAGGCGCGGGCGACCAGATCGGGCCGATCGCGATATTCGTTCCCGCATGGGACGAATCGGCGGTCATCGGCGCGATGCTGCGTACGGCGTTGTCGCGCTGGGGCGATGGCGATTTCCTGCTCTATGTCGGCACCTATCCCAATGACGCGGCGACGATTGCGGCGGTGGCCGAAGTCGCGCAGCAGGATCGTCGTGTCCGCCTGGTGATCGGCCCGGTACCTGGCCCCACGACCAAGGCCGATTGCCTGAACAGCCTGTGGCGCGCGCTGCAGCGCGACGAAGCGGCGGAGGGGCATTGTGTCGGGGCCGTGTTGCTGCACGATGCCGAGGATGTGGTCGACTCGCGCGAACTCTTGGTGTTCGCGCAGTATCTGGCGCGGCACGATGCTGTGCAATTGCCGGTATTGCCGCTGCCGCATCCGGACTCCCCGCTGATTGCCGGGCATTATTGCGATGAATTTGCCGAGGCGCATGGCAAGAATCTGATGGTGCGGCGCATGCTGGGGGCGGGCATTCCGCTGGCCGGCACCGGCTGTGCGATCCGCCGCGCGATGATTCAGCGCATTGCCGACGGGCGCGGCGGGGCGCCGTTCGATGCGACCAGCCTGACCGAGGATTATGAGCTGGGGCTTGCCATGGCGGCGCTGGGCGGGAGCACGGCACTGCCGCGTGTCCGCGATCGGGAAAACGGGCTGGTCGCGGTACGCGCCTATTTCCCCGCGACGTTGCGGGCAGCGGTCCGGCAAAAGGCGCGCTGGCTGACCGGAATCGCACTGGCGGGATGGGACCGGACCGGCTGGGCGCCGCCCGCGGCGGTGGCCGATCACTGGATGCGGATGCGCGACCGGCGGGCGACGCTGGCGATGCCGGTGCTCGCGCTCGCCTATATCGCGCTGCTGCTGTGGAGCGGCGCGTTCGGCGTGCATTTGATCACGCGCACGCCGCCGCTGCTGCCCGATGCGGCGCTGCGCGTGCTGCTTGCCTGTAATCTTGCCAGCCTGCTCTGGCGGACCGGGATGCGTGCGGGCTTTACCGGCCATTGCTATGGCTGGCGGCAGGCGCTGTTGTCGCTGCCGCGCGCGATCGTCGCCAATGCGATCGCCCTGCTGGCGGCGCGGCGCGCGGCCTTTGCCTATGCGCGGATGCTGGCGGGGGCGCCGCCGCAATGGGACAAGACGCGGCATCAATTCCCCGACGATCCGGAACAGGCGCGGGCATGACCCGGCGCGGTCGTCCGCTCCGCTTTCTGGTGCTGGTCTGTACCGGCTGGATCGGGCTGCGTGTCGCGTTGCTGTGGCATGCGACCGGATCGCTGACTCAGGCGATCGAAACGATGGTGCCGTTCGCGCTGAACGCAGCGCCACCTGCCGCCCCGCCGAACGGCGCCCCGGCATTTCCGGTTGCGGTCGCTGCTGCATTCCGCCCGACGGCAAGCCCGCCGCTGCGACCGGTGGCGGCGGTCGCACGACACTATCGCGACCCCTATGACGCGCGCAAAGCGCAGCTCGCGATGGTGGCGCTGATCCGGTACGGCGATCCCGAATATGCCGGTGGTCCGCGCCAGGCCGCGCCGGTCCGGATAGCCGATCCCGGCACGCCGCCGTCGCTGGGCTGGTCTGGCGCTCTGTGGGTGCTCGGCCGCCGGAGCGGATCGCACGCGGCGGCCCCCGGCGCGGCGCAGCTTGGCGGAGGCCAGGCGGGTATCCGCATCGCCTATGGCACCGGTCCGCGTGGCGCGCTCGCCTTTGCCGGGCGGCTGACCAGCCCGCTGGAGGGGCCGGGGCGCGAAGCATCGGTGGCGATCGAATGGCAACCCACCCGCCTGCCGGTGCGGCTCGTGGTCGAACGGCGCGTTTCGCTCGATGGCGGCAAGGGTGGGCCGGGAGCGGGCCTGGTCGCCGGCGTCTATTCGCAAATCCCCTCGGGTTTTCGGATCGAAGCCTATGGCCAGGCCGGGGTGGTGATGCGCGAACAGGCCGAACCCTATGCCGATGGCGCCGCCCGCATCTTGCGCCCCGTGCGCGAACGACGCGGCGCGAGCGTCGCGCTGGGCGCCGGAAGCTGGGGCGGTGCGCAGCGCGGGGTCAGCCGTCTTGATATCGGGCCTGCGGCGGTGCTCGATTTCCCCGCGGGCGAAACGCATATGCGTCTGGCGGTCGAATGGCGGCAGCGCGTGGCGGGGAACGCATTGCCCGGATCGGGGCTCGCCGTGACGCTCGGCGCGGATTTTTAGCCCCGCGGCGCTTTTGCCGGAGCGCAGGACGGGCTACGCATCGCGACAATGGATATCTATCTTCCCATCGCCAACCTGTCGGTGAACGCGCTCATCATCGTGTTCTTCGGCTTTGGCGTCGGCATGCTTTCGGGCATGTTCGGCGTTGGCGGCGGGTTCCTGATCACGCCGTTGCTGATCGTCTATGGCATTCCGCCCACCGTTGCGGCGGCATCGGCGTCGAGCCAGGTCACCGGCGCCAGCGTTTCGGGGGTTTTCGCGCATCTGCGGCGCAAGGGCGTCGATATCAAGATGGGGCTGGTGCTCGTTTCGGGCGGCGTCCTGGGCAGCCTTGTCGGGGCATGGCTGTTCGCGTTGCTGCAACAAAGCGGCCAGATCGATACCGTGATCGGCATTCTCTATGTCGTGCTGCTGGGGTCGATCGGCGGGCTGATGCTGACCGAATCGGTGCGCAGCATCCGCGCGCAGCGATCGGGCATTCATCCGCGCGCACGCCGCCGGCGACACCATCCGCTGGTCAGCTGGCTGCCGCTGCGTTGGCGCTTTTATGGATCGGGCCTTTATATTTCGCCGCTCGCGCCGCTGATGCTCGGCTTTTTCACAGGCATTCTGACGGTGCTGCTCGGCGTCGGCGGCGGGTTCATCCTGATCCCGGCGATGCTCTATCTGCTTGGCATGGGGCCGACGGTGGTGGTCGGAACCTCGCTGTTCCAGACCCTGTTCACCACCGCGGCGGCAACGATGATGCACGCCACGACCACCAAGGCGGTCGATATCGTGCTGGCGGTGCTGCTGCTGATCGGTTCGGTCACCGGCGCGCAGATCGGCGCGCGCGTGGCGATGAAAGCGCCGCCCGAATATCTGCGTCTCGCGCTTGCAGTGATCGTGCTGCTGGTTGCGGTGCGGATGTTCCTGGGCCTCGCCTGGCGGCCCGATGAAATCTACTCGGTCGAATTGTCGTGACTGCGCTCCGGCTGTTCTTTGCGCCGCTGGCGCTCTTGCTGCTGCTCGGCGCCAAGCCGGTGCTCGTTCCCGATGTGTCGCAGCGCGAGATCGAAATTTATTACAGCTTCACCGGTGCCGAATTGCTGTTGTTCGGGGCTATCGTCTATCCCGATGGCGAGCCGGTGGCCGATGGCGAGGACCCCGCCGATATCGTGGTGGTGGTGAAGGGCCCGCTTCAGTCGATCCAGCTGCGCGAAAAGGAAAAGATCGCCGGCATCTGGGTCAACGCCAATCGCATGCGCTATCGGTCGGCGCCGTCCTTTTACGCCATCGCCTCTTCGCGCCCGATCGGCGATCTGGTCGATGACCGGACGCGCGCAATCTATGAACTGGGGCTCGACAGTATGCAGATGTCGCCGGCGTCCGGCGCGGCGCCCGATGTCCAGCATCGCTTCGATGCCGGGCTGGTCGATCTGCGCCAGCGTGCCGGGCTTTATTACGAAGCCCCCGGCGCCGTGGAGATCACCGACGGCGTCCTGTATCGCGCGCGGATCACCATCCCCGCGCGCGTGCCGGTCGGGCGGTTCACGGCCGAAACCTTCCTGATCCGCGACGGACGCGTGCTGGCCGCTGCCGTTCGCCCGATCGAAATCCGCAAATCCGGCTTCGAACGATTCGTCGCCAATGCAGCGGAGCAGCATTCGATACTCTATGGCCTGACGGCGGTGGCGCTGTCGGTGCTGTTCGGATGGGGCGCGGGCGCGATCTGGCGGCGCAATTGACGGTTCGCCCGATCGCAGCGGGAACCTTATATTTACTCGGCTGCGGCATTATCCCCCGATAACGGGGAGTTGTCGATGGAAGGCCAGTTTTCCGCGCGCGAATTTTCCGACGCGCCGGTTTCGAACGACGCGGCGCCGGTGCCTTCGCATTCTGCGGTGCAGCCGATCGGAATCGTGCTGGAAGTCGCAGGCGCGTCGAGCAAGGTCATACTCGATGCCGACGCGATCGAATCGCTTTGCGGCGATGCCGATCCCGCAATCGCTCAGGCCGGTCAGGTGGGCGCGCAGCTCAAGATGCGCGTCGGATCGACCTGGCTGATCGCCAATGTCCGCGCGATGCGGATGGTGGATCTGGATTCGGGACGGCTGTCCGCCGATATCGATTTCCTGGGCGAAGGCGACGAGGAACGGCTGACCGGCAAACTCTATCGCTTTCGGCGCGGCGTCACGCGCTATCCGGTTCCGGGGACCGAAGTGTTTCCGGTTTCGACCGGTGATCTGCGCCAGATGTACGCCGCCGATGAGCGCGCGAACATCGAAATCGGCAATGTCTATCCGACCAAGAATATCCGCGCCGCGCTCTATGTCGATTCGATGCTGGGCAAACATTTCGCGCTGCTGGGATCGACCGGCACGGGCAAGTCGACTGCCGCAGCGCTGATCCTCCACCGCATCTGTCAGCTGGCGCCGCAGGGTCATATCGTGATGATCGATCCGCACGGCGAATATGGCGCGGCGTTCCGGAACAGCGGCGCGTTGTTCGATGTCGGCAATCTGGCGATGCCCTATTGGCTGATGAATTTCGAGGAACATTGCGAAGTGTTCCTCACCTCTTCGGGTTCGGATCGCCAGGTCGATGCCGATATCCTCGGCAAATGCCTGCTCGCGGCCAAGGCCAAGAACCGGCTGGCGGCGGAAATCCCGAAAATGACCGTCGACGCGCCGATCCCCTATCTGCTGTCCGACCTGTCGAACCTGATCCAGCTCGAAATGGGCAAGATGGACAAGGCGACCGACAGCGCCCCCTATCTGCGCGTCAAGGCGAAGATCGACGAGATCAAGGCCGATCCGCGCTATGGCTTCATGTTTTCCGGCATGCTGGTTTCGGACAGCATGGCCAGCTTCCTTGCCCGCATCTTCCGCCTGCCCGGCGATGGTCAGCCGATTTCGATCATCGACGTGTCGGGTGTGCCGTCGGAAATTACATCGGTGGTGGTCGCGGTGCTCAGCCGCATGGTGTTCGATTATGCGATCTGGTCGCGCGGAGAGGCGCAGCGCCCGATCCTGCTCGTATGCGAGGAAGCGCATCGCTATGTCCCCAACGAACGCAATGCCGATGGCTCTTCGGTCGGGCGCATCCTCAGCCGGATCGCCAAGGAAGGCCGTAAATATGGCGTGTCGCTGGGGCTGATCACCCAGCGTCCGTCGGATCTTGCCGAAGGCGTGCTTTCGCAATGCGGCACGATCCTGACGATGCGGCTCAACAATGATCGCGATCAGGCGTTCGTGCGCGCCGCGATGCCCGAAGGTGCGCGCGGGTTCCTCGATTCGATCCCCGCGCTGCGCAATCGCGAATGTATCGCGGTGGGTGAGGGTGTGGCGACTCCGGTGCGGCTGCTGTTCGATTCGCTCGACGAGGATAAACGTCCCGCATCGGGCGATCCGATGTTTTCCGAGCTGTGGCGCGAAACCGGCGGCGAGGATCAGAGCATCGCGCGCACCATCCGTCGCTGGCGTTCGCAGGCGCGCTGACGCGCCAAGCGGCTGTTGCCGGGCGGGATTTCGGGAATCGACGCTGTGACGATGCGCAGGCCGGTTATTCGGCGGGCGCTTCGCTTTCCTCGGCCTTGTACACCGGCACCGCCCGCAGGCGCGTGACGTTGGAACGGAAGGACGAAAGGTCGCCGCCGCTCAGCCGGCTCTGCGACATGAACGACACCGAGTTGGGATTCACCGCCACGCCGTTGCGATACAGTTCGTAATGAAGGTGCGGACCAGTCGAAACGCCGGTCGATCCGACATAGCCGATAATGTCGCCGCGACGGACGCGCGCGCCGTTGCGCACCGCGATCCGGCTCATATGACCATAGCCGCTGGCCAGATTGCCCGAATGGCGGATCTTCACGAAATTGCCATAGCCGCCGTTGCGACCGGCATAGATGATGACGCCATCGGACACCGCGTGGATCGGCGTGCCGCTGCGAGCGCCGAAATCGATGCCCTTGTGCATGCGGCGACGGCCGAGCAGCGGGTGCATGCGCATGCCGTAGGACGAGGTGATGTGCCCGTTCACCGGCCGCGAGAGCGAACCGCGCATTTCGCCCTTGCCCGCCATGTCGAACCATTCGGTCCGGCCCTGATAGGTCCAGGAAGCAAGTTCGATCTTTTCCGAACCCTTGCGGATGCCGCCGTACAGGACATTGCCGAAGCGGACTTCGCCGGTTTCGGCGCGGTCCTGGGCAACGATGATTTCAAACTCGTCATCGGCACCGACCCGCGACATCGGAATGCGCGTGGCCATCGCCCGGATGAACGATTCGACCGCCTTGGCCGGAGCGCCGGCGGCGCGGGCCGAGCGATAGAGGCTCGATCCGACCTTGCCGCGGATACGCAGCGGGGTCGAATCGACCGCGATCGGAATCTGGCGCAATGCCAGCGTGCCGTCGGCGCCGCGCTGCACTTCGACGCGCAGGTCGAACCGTGCGCGGAAGGCCAGCTGTTCGAGCGGGCGCGGCTGCGACTTGTCGGTACGACGGCCAAGCCGCAGGTCGAACGGCGTACCCGCCTGCAGATCCGTCAGCGGGATCGCATTGCCGATCAGCGATACGGCCGACGTTGCGTCGGTATCGCCGACGCCCGAACGCTTGAGCGCGCCGAGCAATGTGCCGCCCGACGAAATCTTGGTGGTAAGGTCGATGACCGGGCGCTCGGGCGTGTCGGTCAGCGGCGCGACCAGCCCGGTCGGCGCCATATTGTACCCGGTCTTCGCCCCATCGGCGAGCGGCGTGATCGCCTGAACCCGTGCGGCTTCCCATTCCTGGCCCTGCAGCGCGGGGGGAACATAGCCATAGATCGGATTTTCGAGGCCCGGTGCCATGAACAGCGTGACGGCGCACAGTCCGACACAGGTGGCGACGCCACGATACCATTGCAGGGTGCCGATGCGCGAACCCAGGTCGGGCACCAGTTCGAAATCGGGGAAGCGTGCGCGCAGCCGCTGCGCCAGCCCGGCGCGCGTGACTGTCAATTCGGTGGTACGCGGATTGCTCAGCGCATTGGCGCCGGCCCCCGCATCATATCCGTGATCGCTCCGCAGGAACAAAGCTCGCTGCCCCCAAAAATCGTCCTCAACGCCGATACCCCCGGCTTGGACACGATCACTGTGCAACGGTGGGTTTAAAGTCAAATTAAGCTTGCCTCGCGACTGTCCCGAGTGCGGCAAACCGTGCCGCACCGAAGATGAAGAGTTGCTGACGGGATTTTCAGGCGCGAACCCAACATGGTTAAGCCGAATCATCAACTCGGGAGAGTTGCTTAAGGGCCGGCGCGAGACGATGTTGGTCGCCGATGACTCAGCTTTCGCGCAGCGCGGTTACGGCGGTTCTTGGTCCCACCAACACCGGCAAGACACATTTGGCGGTCGAACGGATGTGTGCGCATTCGAGCGGCATGATCGGGTTTCCGCTGCGGCTTCTGGCGCGCGAAGTCTATGACCGCGTCGTCGCGACGAAGGGCGAAAATCAGGTCGCGCTGATCACCGGGGAAGAGAAAATCTGTCCGCCCGATGCGCGCTGGTTCCTCTGCACTGCCGAATCGATGCCGCTGGAACGGCAGACCGGTTTCGTCGCGATCGATGAGGCGCAACTGGGCGCAACGCCCGAGCGCGGGCATGTCTTCACCGATCGCATGCTGCGCGCGCGCGGACGCGACGAAACGATGATCCTGGGTTCCGAAGCGCTGCGCCCGATGGTCGAGGCGCTGGTCCCCGAGGCCGAAATCATCGGCAGGCCGCGCTTTTCGACGCTGAGCTATGCCGGCGCGCGCAAGCTTTCCCGCCTGCCGCGTCGTTCCGCGATCGTCGCGTTCAGCGCCGAGGAAGTCTATGCCGTGGCAGAGGCGCTGCGGCGGCTGCGCGGCGGCGCGGCGGTGGTGATGGGCGCGCTTTCGCCGCGCACGCGCAACGCGCAGGTCGAAATGTTTCAGGCGGGCGAGGTCGACTATCTGGTCGCGACCGATGCGATCGGCATGGGCCTCAACATGGATGTCGCGCATGTCGCCTTTGCCTCGCTGCGCAAGTTCGACGGCAAGAAGCAGCGGCGGCTGACGGTTTCGGAAATGGCGCAGATTGCCGGACGGGCGGGGCGGCACCAGCGCGACGGCAGTTTCGGATCGCTGCACGAGGATGGGCCCAACGCCTTCACCCCCGAAGAAGTGCTGGCAATCGAATCGCACCGCATGCCGCGCGTCGAAAAACTGTTCTGGCGCGAGGGCGAGCCTGATCTGTCGAGCGTCGATGCGCTGATCGCCAGCCTGGAGCGCAAGCCCGACAGCGATGTGTTGCGCGCCGCGCCCGAAGCCGTCGATCTGGCGGTGCTCAAGCGGCTCGCCGAACAATCCTGGGTGCGTGATCGTGCGCGCGGGCAGGCGGCGGTGGCGCGGCTGTGGGCGGCGTGCGGTCTGCCCGATTTCCGCAAGCTGGGCGCCGATCCGCATGCGCGTTTCGTCGGGCGCGTCTATGGCCATTTGTCCGAAGGGCGCGGCGCCGTCCCGCACCAATGGTTTGCCGATGAAATCGCCCGGCTCGACCGGACGGACGGCGATGTCGAAACGCTGGCCGGGCGGATCGCCGCGGCGCGTAGCTGGGCCTATATCGCCCACCGCGCCGACTGGCTGGAAGACCCGCTCCATTGGGCCGAGCGCACGCGTGCGATCGAGGAAAAACTGTCCGATGCGCTCCACGCCAGCCTGACCCAGCGTTTCGTCGACAAGCGCACGACGATGCTGCTGCGCCAGATCGGCGCCAGCGCCGATGCGCTGCCCGTCACCATCGCTGCCGACGGTGAAGTGAGCATTGAGGAACATAGCCTCGGCACGCTCGACGGGTTTCGCTTTTCGGTCGCGTCGGATGCCCGCGCGGCGGACAAGCGCATGCTGCTTGCGGCGGCGGAAAAACGGCTCGCTTCGGAATTGCAGCGGCGGGGCAGGGCGCTGGCCGAGGCAAAGGACGCGGATATTGCGCTCGGCGAACCCGACCCGGATGCTCCCGTCGCGCTATTGTGGGAAACCCTGACGGTTGCGCATCTGGTGCCCGATCGCAACGCCGCGCTGCCGCAAGTGAAGCTCGACCGCGCGCTCGACGTGCTCGACGTGTCGTTGCGTGGCGCGGTGCAGGCGCGACTCGATCGCTGGCTGGCGGATCGCGTCGTGGAAACCGCGCCGCCGCTTGCGAAACTACAGGCGGCGACGCGCGACCCGGATGCGGGTGCGCCGCTGCGGGCGCTTGCCAATGCGTTGCTCGATCATGGCGGGATGATGCCGCGCCGCGCTGCTGCCGAACTGGTCGAGGCGCTCGATCCCCCGGCGCGCAAGGCGTTGCGCAAGCTGGGCATCACCATCGGCACGCTCGATATCTATGCTTCCGCTTTGCTCAAGCCCGGCGCCGCGCGCCTGCGTCGCGATCTGCTGCGGCTCGGGGCCGGGCCGGCGGAAGGGGCGACCGTATTGCCGCGCAACGCGCCCGGCGCCGATCTGGCGCACGGCTTTCGCCCGCTGGGAACGCAGGCAGTGCGAGTCGACCTGGTCGAGCGAATCGCGCGTGCAGCGCATGATTCGCGCAAGGGCCGTGCCCCCTTCACGCCCGATCCGGCGCTGGCGACGTCGATCGGCCTGACGCCCGACACGCTGGCGCGACTGATGGCGCAGCTTGGGTTCCGTGCGATCCGCGGCAAGGAAGGCGAGCCGCAGCGCTGGGCCTGGAAGGGGCTGACACCCAAGCCCAAGGCGCCTGCGCCGCCGCGCGACAATGCCTTTGCCGCGCTTGCCGATCTGATGGCGGGCAAATGACCGAGGCGGCGGACATGATGCGTGTCGACCGCTTCCTCTGGTATGCGCGGCTGGCCAGGACGCGCAGCATGGCGCAGGCGATGGCGCAAAAGGGCACGATGCGGATCGACGGCCGGCGAATCGAGCGCGCGCATGTGCCGGTTCGCGTCGGTTCGGTGCTCGCTTTCCCCTGGAATGGAGCGGTTCGTATCCTGCGGATCGAGGCGTTGCCGCAGCGGCGCGGGTCACCATCGGAAGCAGCTCTGCTTTACACCAGTCTCGAAAGCCTATCCGCCAATGTCGTTGACGCGCCACAAAGCTCAGCATAGCAGGGGCGACCCAATGCGGAATGGAGCCTGCGACCAATGACCTATGTCGTCACCGATGCGTGTATCCGGTGCAAATATATGGATTGCGTCGAGGTGTGTCCGGTCGACTGCTTCTATGAGGGCGAGAATATGCTCGTCATCAACCCCAGCGAATGCATCGATTGTGGCGTGTGCGAACCCGAATGCCCGGCTGAGGCGATCCTGCCCGACACCGAAAACGGTCTCGAGAAATGGCTCGAGGTCAACAAGACCTATTCGGAACAATGGCCCAACGTCACGTCGAACAGCGGCCAGACGCCGGACGATGCCGACGAGCACAAGGGCGAAGACGGCAAATTCGAGAAATATTTCTCGGCAGACCCCGGCAAGGGCGACTGAGGCCGCCTGCGGCGTCGGCGCCACGCAGGCGCCGCGCCGATCGTGCCAAACCGTTACACTCGCGACGGCCCGTGCGTGAAAAGCTGCGCAGGGCCGGATAATTCGCGTGCCGCGCTGCCGCGAAACGCTGGTAATTTTATTACGACTGTGTTAAATGAGCAGAGTCGAAGGCGAAAATCGTCTTCGCTCCGGAGTCGTATTAAATCGAGCCCCGGCGCCCTTTCCCGCTTCGCCTAGGCGAAGCCCGCGAGAAGCGCAATCCTTTGGGGCCGGAATTCACGGAAAGGCTACACGCACATGGCTGCCAAGGCGCTGTCCTTCGATGTCGGCGATTATGTCGTTTACCCCAAGCACGGCGTAGGCCGTGTGATCGAGCTGCAAAAACAGGAAATTGCGGGCATGCAGCTCGAACTCTATGTGCTGCGCTTTGAAAAGGAAAAGATGACCCTTCGCGTTCCGACCAACAAGGCGGAAAGCGTGGGCATGCGCAAGCTGTCGTCGGACAAGACGCTCAAGGAAGCGCTCGACACGCTCAAGGGCAAGCCCAAGGTCAAGCGCACCATGTGGTCGCGCCGCGCCCAGGAATATGAAGCGAAGATCAATTCGGGCGACCTGGTGTCGATCGCCGAAGTGGTCCGCGACCTGTTCCGCGCCGACGATCAGCCCGAACAGAGCTATTCGGAACGTCAGATCTTCGAAGCGGCTGCCAGCCGCCTCGCGCGCGAACTCGCCGCGATGGAAGAAGTGGACGAGCCGACTGCGCTCAAGAAGCTGCTCGAAATCCTGAACAAGGCGGCGGCGATCCACAACAAGGTCAAGGAAGACGCTGCGGCCTGATCGGGCGGCACGGCTTTCGGCCAACGGAAAAAGGGCGGTCCTTCGGGGTCGCCCTTTTCATTTGCACGTATAGGCCGTGTGTTATATGAACAATACACATGAACAACGGGAGAAATGCCATGCGTCCGCTGATCCTTTTCGCTGCGCTGCCGCTCGCGGCATGCGGCTTTGCAGGAAATCAGGGTGAACATGCGCGCAGCAGCGGCCAGCACGCCACGCGCGATTTTGCCGCCAGCGATTTCACGCAGGTCGATCTGCGCGGATCGGATGATGTCTCGGTCGTCATCGGCCAGCAGTTCAAGGTCCATGCCGAGGGCGATTCGAAGCAGATCGAGCGGCTGCGTATCGAAGTGGTCGACGGCACGTTGCGCATCGGTCGCGAAGGCAACAGCGGCTGGTCATGGGGTTCGGACGACGATGTCCATATCCAGGTGACGATGCCGCGCATCACCGGCGCATCCGTATCCGGATCAGGCGATATGGACGTCGAACGCGGCGATGGCGATTTCGCCGGCGACATTTCCGGATCGGGCAACCTCAACATCCGGGGGCTTCAGGCCGGACGGGCATCTTTGTCGATTTCCGGATCGGGCGATATCGAAGCGGCGGGGAACGCCGAGTCGCTGACCCTCTCGATCAGCGGGTCGGGCGATATCGATGCCGAAGGGCTGACCGCGTCGCAGGCCAGCGTGGCAGTGAACGGCTCGGGCGACGTCACGGCAACGGTGAACGGCAACGCTTCGGTTTCGGTTTCCGGATCGGGTGACGTCGAACTGGGCGGCGGCGCGACCTGCACGGTCAACAAGTCCGGATCGGGCGACGTCAGCTGCGGCTAATGCGGACTTGCCGGGTCGGGTGCCCGGATGCGATGGCTGGGCAATGATCCGCGGCCTCGCCCTTCTGCCTCTGCTGATCCTGCTCGCGGCGTTCGCGCCGGGGCAGGACCGCAGCTTCATGGTCGGCAGTTTCGATCGCATCCGCGTCGATGGTCCCTATCACGTCACAGTGACGCAGGGCCGCTCGCCCGCGGCGCGTGCGGTGGGCGAACGCGATTCGCTGGAGCAGGTCGAGGTGCGGCTTTCCGGCACGACACTGGTCGTGACTGCAGGAACGCTGGGCTGGCAGGAGCGCAATTCGCCGGCCGAGGCAGCCGAGATCCTTATCGTCGCACCGCATCTGCGCGGGATTTCGGTCAATGGCGGCGGGCGCGCGACGATCGCGGCGATGGACGGTGATCGCGTAGAGGCGAATGTCAACGGCGCCGGAGCCATCACCATCGACAAGGTCGAAGCGCGCGATTTCCGCGCGACGCTGATCGGTACGGGCCGCATCGCGGCGAGTGGTGAGGCACAATCGGCACGGCTTCTGTCCAACGGTGCCGGATCGATCGACGCCCACGCGCTGACGACGGGCGATCTCTCAATCGTCTCGCAATCGGTCGGCGGCATTGCCGGGAATGCGCGATACACGGCGCGTATCCTGGCAACCGGCGGGGGAACCGTATCGGTCACCGGCGCTGCGAAATGCGAAGTCAGCGGCCCCGGCCCGGTGACATGCGAAGGCGAGACGATACGGCGCTGATCGCCGCCGCGTGAGGGCCGGTTCAGGCCGCGACCGGAAAGCGCAGCAGCCGCCCCTCGACCGCGATCATCGCTTCGGCATCGCGTCCCACTGCGCGCAGAATTTCCGGGTGCCCGGCATCGAGCCCGCCGGTCAGCGATCCGAATGCGGGCAGCACGATCTTGCGCGACGTCGTGACGAAGCACCGCCGCGAAAGCCGTCGCCCGCGTACCGTCAGGCGCAGCTTGGGGTGGAAATGGCCCGACAATTCGGGGCGCAGCTCCTGCGGATCGGCTTCGTGACGCAACAGGATGCCGTCGACATCCGCTTCCTCCAGCACTTCGGCGCCCCAGCGTTCGGCACCGGCGGGATCGTGATTGCCGGTGATCCATGTCCAGCGCAGCCGCCCGATCAATGTCGTCAGCAGCGCGCGCGCCGCGCCGGTCAGCCGCTCCCCGGCATCGACGTCGTGAAAACTGTCGCCCAGGCACCAGAGTTCGTGCGCCCCGGTGCGATCGACCAGCTCTTCAAGCCCCTTCAGCGTCGCCAGCGAATCATAGGGGGGCAGCATCTGGCCATGGGTGGCAAACCAGCTCGCCTTTTCGAAATGCAGATCGGCGACCAGCAATGCCCGGCGCGCGGGCCAGTACAGCGCGCCTTCGGGCAGCGCCTCGAACGCATGGCCGGCGAACGAAAAGGGAACCATGACGTTGCTATCGGCGCGGATTACGATGGCGTCAACAGCGCAGGATCGGGATGTCATTCCCTTCGAAACGCAACACGCCATGCGATGCGTCGCGCCGTTCGACCGTGTAGCTGCGCGTGATCGGCGCCGACAAGGTGGTCAGCGTGCCGGTTTCCTGATCGATTTCGCGTTCGATCGTCTCGGTCACCGTGTCGCCGTCCAGTGTCCAGCGCCCTTGCTGGCCGCCATTGTCGACGCTGCCATCGGCGGCATAGACGACTGCGAAGTCCGACGAGCCGCAATAGGCATCGAAGCTCCAGGTGCCGACGATCCACCGGTCGATCGGCGCATCCGCCGCGACCGCTGCCGCAGCGCCCGGGGCGGGGCTATCCTTGCCCGGAGCCTCTGCGGCATTCGCCGTGTCGCCGATGGGGTCGGCCGCCGAGCAGGCGCATAGCAGTGCGAGCGGCATGGCAATGCAAAGCAAACGGACCGGCATATCGCCCCCCCCCTCGATGTGGCCGGTGGGCGAGTATAAGCGAAGGCATGGCGGCTGGGTAGCCGCCACGGCCTATTCGGCGGCGACTGCCTGCCCGGTTTCGGCCTTAGCCGCGCCCAGCGCACGCAGGATCCGGACCCAGGAACGGATGCCCTTGTGGAATGCCTTCAGGTCGTATTTCTCGTTGGGCGAATGGATATTGTCGTCGTTGAGCGCGAAGCCGACCATCACCGTATCCATGCCCAGGATCGCCTTGATCGAATTGACCACCGGGATCGATCCGCCCGAAGCAAGCAGCGCAGATTTGCCCCATTCGGCGTCGAGCGCGCCCTGAGCCGCGCGCAGCGGCGCGCTGTCGGTCGGCAGCGAGACGGCGAACGAACCGCCGCGCGGTTTGAACCGCGCCTCGCAATCGGCGGGCAGGCTGTCGCGCACGCGCTGTTCGAACGATGCCCACACTTTGTTCGGGTCCTGCCCCGGCACCAGTCGGAACGAGACCTTGGCATGCGCCTCCGACGGGATCACCGTCTTGAATCCTTCGCTGATATAACCGCCCCATATGCCGTTGATCTCGGCGGTCGGGCGTGCCCAGCTTTGTTCGAGGATGTCATAGCCCTTCTCGCCGGCGGGCACCGACAGATCGACTTCGTTGAGGAACGCCGCACCGTCGAAGCCGAGCGCATCCCATGCCTTGCGCAGCGCGGGGTCGACCGGCTTCACGCCGTCGTAAAAGCCCGGCAGCGTCACGCGGCCATCGGCATCCTTCAGTCCGCTCAGGATTTCGGTGAGGGTCTGAATCGGGTTGCGCGCCGGGCCGCCATACAGCCCCGAATGCAAGTCGCGATCGGCGGCGCGGATCGTCACTTCGCCCGCCGCGGTGCCGCGCAGCCCGGTGGTGATGCCCGGCGTCTCGCTGTCCCACGCGCCGGTGTCGCAGATCAGCGCGAAATCGGCCTTCAGTTCATCGATATGCGCGCGCAGGAACGGTTCGAGGCTTTCCGACCCCGATTCCTCTTCGCCTTCGAGCAGCACCGTCACCCGGCACGGCAGCGCGTCGGTGGTTTCCTTGAGCGCGCGGAACGCTTCGATGAAGGTACGCAACTGGCCCTTGTCGTCCGAAGCGCCGCGGCCGACGATCTGTTTTGCGCCGTCCGCCCGTTGCTCGATCACCGGGTTGAACGGATCGTTCCGCCACAATTCCAGCGGATCGGCAGGCTGGACGTCGTAATGGCCATAGAAGAGGACATGCGGGCCGGGTCCATCATGGTGCGCGACCACCATCGGATGCCCCTGGGTCGGCGCGACGCGCGCGGCAAAACCCAGTTCCGACAGTTCGTCCGCCTGACTCTGCGCAGCGCGAAGGCAATCGTCCTTATGCGCCGGATCGGTCGAGATCGACGGGATGCGCATCAGCGCGAACAGCCGGTCGAGACTGGCGTCGAGTTGCGCATCGACTCGGTCGAGCGCGGCGGTTTCCTGCGATGAAGTCATGGCGGTAAATTAGGCGCCGTGCCGGTATCCCGCAAGGCGGGGTCTCAGCCGGTGCCGCCTATGCCGCGCGCGATTCGTCTTCCGCATCGGCGTCGATATCGACGATTCCCGAGCGCTGTCGCCGGTCGACGCGCAGTTCGAACACATCCGGGCGCGCATGGCGGCCGTCGATATCCATCGCGGCGAGGCCATGATCGGTTTCCGAAAGGTCGAGGCTCGCGGTCAGGATCTGCGCGCTGTCATCGGCCTGGGCGACGACCACGCCATCGGGTGCGATGATCGCGCTGCCGCCGGTGTGGAGCGCGCCAGCGGGCAGGCGGTCGAGCAATTCGCGCGCCGCCCGGAAATGTTCGCCGCCCGCGCGGGCAAAGCCGTGCATCAACTGATCGCGGGTCAGCACGCTGCCCGCCGCCAGCACGAAAGCGCTGCCTTCATAGGCATAATGGCATGCGGCGAGCAGATCGATGTCGCGCACGCTGGTCCAGGCGGAGACATGTACGTCCTCGCCCGCATGATGCATCGCCGCGCGGGCGAGCGGCATCCAGTGCTCGTCCGAAACGAGCTGGCCGACGCGGCCCCAGCTCGCCTGATGGATTTCCAGCGTCGAACCGTCGCCGGCGCCGAACACCATGCGTTCGGGCGCCGCAGGCACCAGCTTGCGGTGAAGCAGTATCGGCTGTTTGGGGCGCAGCAGGAACTGAGTGTTGTACAGGCTGGAACGAACGCGCTCGATCCCGCCGATCGCAACGGCAACGCCCGCCAGATCGACCACCCATTGCAGTTGCTCCAGCCGTGGGTCGGCCCCCCGGATCGCCTTGTCGAGCAACAGCTTGTGCAGTTCGCGCGTGCCGGGATGATCCCAGAGCGACGGGCCGGGCAGATGTTGCAGCCACGCCGGATAGCCGCCCAGAAAACATTCACCAAACGCAATCACGTTGGCGCCGGTTTCGATCGCCGCCTTGGTGAGGCCGACGGCGCGCTCGATTCCTTCGTCAATCGCAAGCGGCAATGGTGCTTCCTGCACGATCGCCGCCCGTATCCTGTGGTTCATTCCACCCAGTCCAATCCGATGTCCCGATAAAAGGAACGATCTTCTTGCCAGTCGGGCCTTACTTTCACGTGAAGATAGAGGTGGACCTTTACGCCCATGAGACGCGAGAGTTCGGCGCGCGATTTTGCGCCGATTTCCTTGATGCGGCTGCCGCCCTTGCCCAGCACGATCGCACGCTGGGTTTCGCGCGCGACCAGGATCTGCTGGTGGATTTCGACCGATCCGTCCTCGCGCTCCTTGTACAGCTCGGTATCGACGGCGCTGGCATAGGGCAGTTCGGCATGGAGCTGGTGATAGAGCTGCTCGCGCGTGACTTCGGCCGCCATCATCCGGTCGGTGGCGTCGGAAACCTGATCCTCGGGGAAATGCCAGGGCCCTTCGGGCATGCGGCTGGCGAGCGCGGTCTTCAGCTCGGCCACGCCGTCGCCGGTGGTGGCGGAAACGAAGAAGGTTTCGTCGAACGGCATCAGTTCGTTGAGCTTTGCCGCATGGCCCAGCAGGCGCGGCTTGTCGGCAATATCGACCTTGTTGAGGATCAGCAGCTTGGGCTCCTTGCGATGCGCCAGCCGCTCGGCGATTCCGGAAACCTTCGGCCCGATCCCGCCCTTGCCATCGACGACAAAGGCAATCGCATCGGCGCCCTCCGCACCTTCCCACGCGGCGGCGACCATCGCCCGGTCGAGCCGGCGTTCGGGGTTGAAGATGCCGGGGGTGTCGACCAGCAGCAACTGGGTGTCGCCTTCGATCGCGATCCCCATCAGCCGGGTTCGCGTGGTCTGCGCCTTGGGACTGGTGATCGCGACCTTCTGGCCGACCAGATGGTTGACGAGCGTCGACTTGCCCGCATTGGGCGCGCCGACCACGGCGATCAGGCCGCAATGTTGGGATACAGGAATCTGGTTCAACGTTCTGGATACTCTCAGAAGCGGGCTTCGACAGGCTCAGCCCGAACGGGATGGGAATGGCTGCCCTCTTACGCCGTTCACCCCGAGCTTGTCGAAGGGGGTTCAGTCTTATCCCGGGATTTTGCCAATGATTTTAGGCGTTCCCAATCGCCGCCGATAAGCGCTTCCTTCTTGGCTCGGCTCCAGCCCTTGATGCGCTTTTCCGTCTCCAAGGCTTCAATCCGGGTTTGGAAGCTTTCCGACCAGACCAATGTTACCGGGCGGCGTGAGCGCGTGTGGCCCGGAATAGCCCCGGACTGGTGCTGTGCGATGCGCGTGTCGAGATCATCGCTATGCCCGGTGTAATAGCTCCCGTCCTTGCATCGGAGGATATAGGCCCAGAACATTCCCGCGTTCCGTTTGGGGTTGGCCGCGCTTCGACAGCCCTCAGGGCGACCGGTAAGACGCAAAGCACATTCCAGAGAAACCGTTCGCCCTGAGCTTGTCGAAGGGCGACTTGCCGCAGATGCGGTGCTTGCGGCTATCCCGCCAGCTTTTCCAGCAGCGCCTTTGCGGCCTCGGTCTCTGCGCTCGATTTGTTGGTGCCGATACCTTCGGCTTCGGCGAGCTTGCCGATACTCACGCGTACCGTGAAACGCGGTGCGTGGTTCGGGCCCGAGCGGTCGATGATCACATATTCGGGCGGGCGGCGATTATGTGCTGCTGCCCATTCCTGAAGCGCGGATTTGGGGTGTTTGGGCGCTGAACGTTGTTTGTCGATGCGGCTGCCCCATGCCGAGCGGACGAAATCGCGCGCGGCATCGAGCCCGTTGGCGAGATACCAGGCGCCGATCAGCGCCTCCATCACATCGCCCAGCACATTGTCGCTCTGCGCCGCGCCATCCTCGCGCGCCTGCTTGCCGAGGCGGAGGTGCGTGACCACGCCCAGATCGCGCGCGACATCGGCGCAGACCGCGCCGGTCACCAGCGCGTTGAGCCGCCGCGACAGCGATCCTTCGGGTTCGCCGGGAAACCGTTCGAACAGCCATTCGGCGACGATCAGGCCCAGCACCCGATCGCCCAGAAACTCCAGCCGTTCGTAATTGTCGGCGGCCTGGCTGCCATGCGTCAGCGCGCGTTCGAACGGCGCCAGATCGTCCGGCGCACTTCCGAAAACTTCAGCGATCCACCCCCCGAGATCGGGTTTCAAAAGCCCTCGCCCATGCGGTTCCAGCGCGCCGCAGTGAACCATGTCCAGGGCAGGAACCAATTGGCATCGCCATCGGTCGACCAGAAGGTGAAGACGGCCTTGCCCTCCAGATTTTCCATCGGGACGAAACTGATGCCGTTTTCGGCCTGGGTGAAGCGGCTGTCCGCGCTGTTGTCGCGATTGTCGCCCATCATGAACACATGGCCGGCAGGGACGGTGTAGAGGATCGTGTCGTCGGCCGGACGCGTGTCGATGTCGAGCACTTCATAGCTTTTGCCATTGGGCAATGTTTCGCGGAATTTTGCGATGCGACAGACCGGATGCCCGTCCGCGCCCACTTCCTCATGGCCCGGCGGGCAATTGTTCGCATCGTAATTGCCGGTGAAGGGCAGCACGAAATCGGCGACCTTTTCCTTGGGGACCGGCGTTCCGTTGAGGATCAACTGGCCGCCGCGCATCTGAATCGTGTCGCCGGGCAGGCCGATGACGCGCTTGATCCAGTCTTCGTCGCCATGACCGGGTGCCTTGAACACCACCACGTCGCCGCGCGCCGGATCGCTCCAGTGCATATTGGGCAACAACGGCAGGCTCCACGGCAGCGAATGCCGCGAATAGCCGTAATTCCATTTGGTGATGAACAGATAGTCGCCGATCAGCAGGCGCGGCATCATCGATTCGCTCGGGATGCTGAACGGCGAGAAGATGAAGCTGCGGATCACGAAGACGATCAGCACCAGTTTGATCAGGAACTTGCCCAGGTCGAGCCATTCGTTCTTGGGCTTGGTTTCGACCGTTTCGGTCGATTCGGCGGTCGAAGCGGTATCCATGCGCTTGCTCTGCTGCGACTGGCGCATGGCGTCAAGCGCTCGGTTGGGACTGGCCCCGCCGGATATGGGACGGTAGGAGCAAGGCGCAGACAGGAGAACCCCATGCCGACACCCGACTGGTCCGCCGTCAGGAAATTGCCGCAAACACCGCTTGCCGATCTGTTCGCGGGCGATCCGGACCGACTGGCGTTCCTTACTGCCGATGTCGTCGGCATTCATTTCGACTGGTCGAAGACGCATCTGTCGCGCGATGCGGTGGAGACGTTCGTCGCGCTGGCCGACACGATGGACCTGACCGGCAAGCGTGACGCGCTGTTCGGCGGCGAAGCGATCAACGTCACCGAAGGCCGCGCGGTCGAACATAGCGCACAGCGCGGGGAAGGCGCGCCGGAAAGCGTGGCGCAGGCGCGCGGCTTCCATGCCCGGATGCGTGCGTTGATCGACGCGATCGAGGCCGAGGCGCTCGGGCCGGTCCGCCACATCCTGCATGTCGGCATCGGCGGATCGGCGCTGGGGCCGGATCTGCTGGTCGATGCGCTGGGCCGCGATGCCGATCGCTATGACGTCGCGATCGTTTCCAATGTCGATGGGCTCGCGCTCGAGGAAGCGGTTCGGGATTTCGACCCCAAGGCGACGTTGCTCGCGATTGCATCGAAAACCTTCACCACCACCGAAACCATGCTCAATGCCGAAAGCGCGATTGCGTGGATGGCCGAAGGCGGCGTTGCCGATCCCTATGGCCAGTGCGTCGCGCTGACCGCTTCGCCCGACAAGGCAGTGGCATGGGGGATCGATGAAACCCGCGTGCTGCCGTTCAGCGAAAGCGTCGGCGGGCGCTATTCGCTGTGGTCGTCGATCGGCTTTCCCGCCGCGCTGGGCCTTGGCTGGGACGCGTTCGAGGAACTGCTTGAAGGCGCCGCCGAAATGGACCGGCATTTCCGCCTGACGCCGCTGCGCCAGAATGCGCCGGTCATGGCCGCCTTTGCCGACCTCTATTATACGCAGGTTCGTGGCTGCGAAACGCGCGGCGTCTTTGCTTATGACGAGCGGCTGCGGCTGTTGCCCAGCTATCTCCAGCAGCTTGAAATGGAATCGAACGGCAAGCGGGTGACGGTGGAAGGCGAGCCGGTCAGCTGGCCGACCGCGCCGATCACCTGGGGCGGCGTGGGCACCGATGCGCAGCATGCGGTGTTCCAGCTGCTCCATCAGGGCACGCATCTGGTCCCGGTCGAATTTCTGGGCGTGGTCGAGCCCGAGGATATTCTCAACGAAGCGCATCACCGCCAGCTGTTGCTCAACATGCTGGCGCAGGGTGCTGCGCTGATGAAGGGCAAGGGGCATGACGATCCCGCGCGTGCCTATCCGGGCGATCGGCCGTCCTCGACATTGCTGCTCGACACGCTCGATCCGCGCACGCTGGGTGCGCTGATCGCATTTTACGAACATCGCACCTTCGTGAATGCGGTGTTGCTCGGGATCAATGCGTTCGACCAGTTCGGCGTGGAGCTGGGCAAGGAAATGGCCAGGGCGGCCGATGCCGGCGACCTCGATTTCGACGCATCGACCAACGATCTGCTGGCGCGCGCGCTGGGCGCCTGACGCGGCGCCTGAAGTGGGTCTGGTCTAAAGCAAACCCGTTCGTGTCGAGCAAAGTCGAGACACGTTTTTGAATGAAGCAAAGCCCGTCCCTCGACTTCGCTCGGGACGAATGGAGGAATAGCGTGTCCGACGAAGAATATGTCTATGACGAAGCGAGCGGCGAATGGATTCCCGCCTCCGAAGCGGCGGCCAAGGCGGAAGCCGCCGATGCCGGCGACTCCGTTGAAGTGCGCGATGCGGTCGGCAACATCCTGCAGGACGGCGATCAGGTGACTCTGATCAAGGATCTCGACGTCAAGGGCGCGGGCCAGACGCTCAAGCGCGGCACGCTGATCAAATCGATCCGCCTGACCGGCGACAGCCAGGAAATCGACTGCAAGTTCGACGGGATCAAGGGCCTCGTCCTGCGCGCGGAGTTCGTGCGCAAGCGGTGAGCGTTACCTGTTAGGCTTACTCGTGTTTTCGGGCCAAAACTTCGAAACTAGATGGTTCGCTGC
Source organism: Stakelama portus (assembly GCF_003171655.1). Taxonomy (GTDB): domain Bacteria; phylum Pseudomonadota; class Alphaproteobacteria; order Sphingomonadales; family Sphingomonadaceae; genus Sphingomonas; species Sphingomonas portus. The sequence goes on from NZ_QFZL01000004.1 coordinate 72,318, forward strand.
AATTGCGAGTCAGGCGAATGCCGCGCCGTTCCTCCCAACGTATTATCGCGTGCGGCGCGACGACGACGGCTTGGCCTGCTATACGAGGATACCTCGCACGCGCGCTCTCGAACTCCTGAGTTAATACCGACTCCTCGTCGTTCCGCGCGCTGAGGCCTGTGGGCGATCCGCCCCAGTAAGCGCCTAGCTGAACTATCGAAATCTGCCCGGATGGAAGTTTGAATACGGGTGCCCCAGAGTAGAGGCAACGCCAAGCTTGTCCGGAGGAGTAGCCGGTGAAGGTGTTGGTAGCCAACGAGACCAGCGCGTAGTCGCCGCCATCAATTTCTTTCAGACTTAGCCAAATATTGGACTGACGGTTAATCTGATTGCCGCCGATGCCGGCGTTCTCGACGGACACAATCTCATCTTCGAACTGAAGCGTCTCCATGTTCACCCGGCGTAGTTCGATCGTTGTCGCCATAGCTGTGCGTGGGCTCGCGCTCACAAGCAGCGCAGTGTTCGACTGGGGACCAAACGCCAGCGATATCGGCGGGGGGGTAGCACACGCGACGGTCACCAAACTCATCGTGACCGCTGAGAACAGTTGCAATACCTTCATGGCCCCCTCCACTGCCTGAAATGGCCGCTATTCTACCCACCGCCTAAACCTCTTGCCAGTAGAGATTTAGCGTTTGAAGCATTCTGGATTTTAAACAGGCAGTTTGGCAGGAAATTCCAGGGACAGAATCCTTAATTGACTAGGTCGTGAACCCATAAACGGCACCGCCGAGGCGCCGGAATGGCGAACATATCGGGTCAAAGGGGCCGCCGGGAGGGCTGGGCGCCCTTCCAAGGCCGTTTTGGGCCGAGATGGAAGCCATTCCGGCGTCCCGAAGGGATTTGGCCAAAATGGCCCAGCGCTGCGTCGGCAGAGCTTGAAATATCGCCATATTCCTGCGCCCTGCCTCCTTGAGCTGAGCCATTTTGCCTCAAACCTCGACGGCGCCGTTTATGGGTTCACGACCTAAGCTGGGAGCCCGGATCGCAAAGACCGGGGCGCCTTGGCCACTGCCCGTGCGCGCTTCGACTTCCGGCCCAATGCCGAACCCGTTATCTGCTGAGCAACGCCTCCCTCCGAACGGCCTCGCAGTACCGCGGGCGGTTGGCAGCGGCGGTGGGGGTGCCTATCTCCCCAGCCGAACCTTCCCGCCGTTTGGGCTGAGTCCGTCGAAGCCCTGTTCTTCTCTTCTCCGCGACGCTGAAAGAAGAGCAGCCCTTCGACAGGATCATGGCCAACGGTTCCGATCTGGAGTGCGCTGCCGATGTCCGACTATGATTATGACCTGTTCGTCATCGGTGCCGGCTCCGGCGGCGTTCGCGCCGCGCGGGTTTCCGCCGCGCATGGCGCGAAAGTGGCGATTGCCGAGGAATATCGCGTCGGCGGGACCTGTGTCATTCGCGGCTGCGTTCCCAAGAAGCTGCTGATCTATGGCGCGCATTTCGCCGAGGATCTGAAGGATGCGCGCCGCTTTGGCTGGAACGTGCCCGATTGCGATTTCGAATGGCCGGTGCTGCGCGACAATGTGCTCGCCGATGTCGATCGTCTGAACAAGGCCTATACCCACACGCTGGAAAGCCATGACGTCGAAGTGATCCTTGAGCGCGCGACGGTTTCGGGTCCGAACGAAGTGACGCTGGCCAGCGGGCGGACGATCAGCGCGGGCAGGATCCTGATCGCCACCGGTGCGCGGCCGCATGTGCCGTCCTGCCCCGGGCATGAGCTGGGCATCACGTCGAACGAAGTGTTCCATCTGGAGGCGCTTCCCAAGCGCGTGCTGATCGCGGGCGCCGGCTATATCGCCAATGAATTTGCCGGCATCTTCAACGAACTGGGCACCAAGGTGACGCTGATCAACCGCAGCGACGTGATCCTGCGCGGCTATGACGAATCGATCCGTGACCGGCTGCTCCAGATTTCGATGACCAAGGGGATCGATTTCCGCTTCCACGCCGAATTCCGCGGCATCACCAAAAATGCGGATGGCAGCCTGAAGGTCGAAATGACCGAGCACGAACCGATCGATGTCGATTGCGTCATGTTCGCCACCGGCCGCGTGCCCAATACCGATGGGCTCGGCTTGTCCGATGTCGGTGTCGAACTGGACGAAAAGGGCGCGGTGAAAGTCGACGCATACAGCAAGTCCAACATCGACAGCATCTATGCCGTCGGCGACGTCACCAATCGGATGCAGCTTACCCCGGTGGCGATCCGCGAGGGACAGGCATTTGCCGATACCGTGTTCGGCGATACGCCGCGCACGGTGGATTATGACAGCGTCCCCTCTGCCGTGTTCAGCCATCCGCCGATGGCGGGCGTCGGTCTGACCGAAGGACAGGCGCGGATGAAGTTCGGATCGATCAAGGTCTATACGTCCGATTTTCGCGCGATGAAGAACGTCCTGGCCGATCGCAACGAGCGCGCGCTGTACAAGATGATCTGCGATGCCGAGACCGGCAAGGTGATCGGGCTGCACATGATCGGCCCCGATGCGCCGGAAATCCTGCAGGCGGCAGCGGTGGCGGTGAAGGCGGGCCTTACCAAACAGGCGTTTGACGACACCGTCGCGTTGCACCCCAGCATGGCCGAGGAACTGGTGCTGATGAAGTAAATCTGTCAGGATGACCGGATGGCGAGGAGTGGATCGATAATATTGGGGCTGGCCGGTCTGGCTGCTACCGCGCTCCTCGCGCCGCCCGCTTTCGCGCAGGATCACGCCTCAGCGACGCGGCAGACGGTCGTGCGACTGACGACGGATCGCAGCGGTCGGCCGAGGCAATGCGACGTGATCGAAACGAGCGGAAGCGCGCAACTCGACGCCACGACATGCGATCTGATGATGCAACGGATGCGATTTCGTCCGGTGCGGGACGCGCAAGGCGTGCGCGTCGAACAAGTGATCGTCCGGACCGTCGACTGGACGCAGGATTCCCCGAAATAACCGCGTCGCCGGAGTGACGCAGGTGGCGCGGACGGCTGCGTTGGCGTATCGTCATGAAGTTGTATTGAGAGGCGGTACCATGAAGTGGATCGCAGTGACTGGCGCGGCAATCGTTGGATGGCTCAGCGTTTTGCCTGCCTCTGCGCAGACTGAGCCGCGACTGAAAAGCGGATGGCTCAACTCGCAGGATTATCCGCGTGCGGCAGTACGCCGTCATGCGCAAGGCGTGCTGGTGTTGGGTTTCACCGTAGATACGGACGGGCGCGCGACTGACTGCCAAACGCTTCAATCGACCGGCGACGCGCTGCTGGACGATCAGGGCTGTCGGATTTGGACCAGCCGAATGCGCTATGAGCCGGCTCGAGACGCGGCTGACGAACCTGTGGCGGCTAACTTGCAACAACAGATTGTGTGGACGCTCGGCGACGTGCGGCGGTGTCCGGCTACGGTGATCTGTATCTCGCCCTATTGAGGCGCCCGTCCGCGTATCAGCTGTCGCGCTGCACCCCAGCATGGCCGAGGAACTGGTGCTTATGAAATAGTCGGTGGGTCGCAGCGGACCGCGTCGAGAATATATCCTTCGACTGGCTTGAGACTATCGACGAGATAGGCTGGCAGAACGGCGTCGTCGTCCAGCCTGGACCAATGTGTATCGATATCGCAATGCGCGCCCAGTGCAGGCAATGTCTCCAAGGTGGCGCAAGCAACGTAAATGATATGACCCTTGCCATCGCGAACGATATCGATAGCGCCCCAGCTGTGAATTATGCCGCATTCGACTTCGATCGGGTGGACCGAAAGAACAAACGCGTCGTGGAATTTGACAACGTCGTTGGTCTGCGGGCCAAAGAAGGCGATCAGGGAAAGCGCGGCGGAAGCAAGCATTCAAAGAAGATGATGCGCTAATCCGGCAATATTGCGGCTAATAAGCGCAAAAATTGACAAGCCTTAACCGCTCAGCAAGTCGTCGGCTTCGGTGCGCTCTCCGCCTGCGCCCGATCGTGCGGCCAGGACGGCGTTGGTCGAAACGTCCATCGTCACATTGGCCACCGTCCGCATGATATCGGGCAGCGTTTCGACTGCGACGAGCAGCGCGAGCGGTTCGACCGGGACACCCATCGCGATGGCGATCGGGGCGATCGAGCTGATGAAGCTGATCGCGCCGGGCAGGCTGACGGCGCCCAGCGTCGTGATCGCCGCCGCCGCGACGCCCGCCGCCAGCTGCGTCATGGTGAGCTCCATGCCGAACACATGCGCGACATAGATGGCGACCGCGACGTTCATGCACGGCCCGGTCACGCGGAAGATCGCGACTGCGAGCGGCAGCGTGACGCCCGATGTCGCCACCGGAATACCGAGCCGTTCGGACCCTTCGAGCATGGCGGGCAGCGACGCGAGCGAGCTTTGCGTGCTGACCGCCACCGCCTGAGACGGGGCGACCGCGCGCGCGAAGCGGCCAAGGCTCACTTTGCCGCCGAATACTGCCAGCGGATAGGCGAGCAGCAACAGCACGCCGCCCACCGCCGCGACAATCAGCACATAATGGACCAGCGCGCCCAGCGCCGCCGTGCCGGCGCGCGCGCCGACCACGAACGACAGCGCCAGCACGCCGATCGGCGCGAGCCACAGGACCCAGTGGATCATCACCAGCATCGCGTCCGATATCGCGCGGAAAAAAGCGACCAGCGTTTCGCGCGGCTCTTCCGGAAGGCGCGTGACGGCAAAGGCGAAGACGGTGGTGAACAGGATCATCGGCAGGAACGCATCGTTCACCGCCGCCGCGATCGGATTGGTCGGGATCATCGCCGCGAGGAATTCGGAGAAGGGCGGCACTTCGCCTGGCACCTGCGCTCCGGCAAAGCTTTCGCGCAGCGCTTCGGTCGCGCTTTGCGGCAGCGCCCAGAGATTGAGGAACAGCGGCGTCAGCAGCGCGCCCAGGATTGCGGAAACCCACAGCAGGATAAGGAACAGGATGATCGCCCGCGTCGCCAGCCTGCTCGCCCGCGCGGCCTCCGCCGTCGCGGCGATGCCGACGACCAGCAGCGATACGACCAGCGGCACGATCGTCATGCGCAACGCATTGAGCCACGCCGTCCCGATCGGCTGGGCATAGGCGGTTGCGGCCAGCGCCCCTTCCGGCGATTGCGCGGCCCAGACGATGCCGATGACAAGACCGCCGATCAGCGACAGAAGGATGCGGGTGGTTTGGGACATGCTCGCTCTGGTAAGGATTGCCCGCTATCAGGCATGAAAGGCAATCCCGATAGGGCGTGAGCGCAGAGGTAATGGCAAGAAAATATTTCGGCACCGACGGAATCCGGGGCGCGACCAACATCTTTCCGATGACCGCCGAAATGGCGATGAAGGTCGGCATGGCCGCCGGTGCGCATTTCCGGCGCGGCGATCACCGTCACCGGGTGGTGATCGGCAAGGATACGCGGCTGTCGGGCTATATGCTCGAAAATGCGATGGTCGCCGGCTTTACCGCGGTCGGCATGGACGTGGTGCTGGTCGGCCCGATGCCGACCCCCGCTGTCGCGATGCTGACGACATCGATGCGTGCCGATCTGGGCGTGATGATTTCGGCCAGCCACAATCCCTTCGCCGATAATGGCATCAAGCTGTTCGGGCCCGATGGCTACAAGCTGTCCGATGCCGATGAACTGGCGATCGAAACGCTGATCGAGGCCGAGCCGCAGCTCGCCCCGTCGGCCGAAATCGGCCGCGCCCGCCGGGTCGAAGATGCGCGTGGCCGCTATATCCACTTTGCCAAATCGACCTTTCCGACCGATCTCAGCCTCGACGGGATGAAAATCGTCGTCGATTGCGCGAACGGCGCCGCGTACCATGTCGCGCCGTCGGCCTTGTGGGAACTGGGCGCCGAAGTCGTCGCGATCGGCGTGACGCCCAACGGGCTCAACATCAATGACGGGGTGGGTTCGACTGCGCCCGACAAGCTCTGCGAAACCGTGGTGGCCGAAGGCGCCGCGATCGGCATCGCGTTGGATGGCGACGCCGACCGGCTGATCGTGGTCGATGAAAAGGGGCGCGTGGTCGATGGCGACCAGCTGATGGCGACCATCGCCTGTGGCTGGGCGCGGCGCGGGCTGCTGAAAGGCGGCGGGCTGGTCGCGACGGTGATGTCGAACCTGGGCCTAGAGCGGCATTTGTCGGCGCAGGGGCTGGGGCTGGAGCGGACGAGTGTCGGCGACCGCTATGTCCTCGAACGGATGCGCGCCGACGGGTTCAATGTCGGGGGCGAACAATCGGGGCACATCATCCTGTCGGACTATGCCACGACCGGCGACGGGCTGGTCGCGGCGCTGCAGGTGCTGGCCGAAATCGCCCGCGCGGGGAAACCCGCCAGCGACGTGCTCCACCAGTTCGATCCGCTGCCGCAAATCCTGAAGAATGTCCGCTTCGCCGCCGGCTTCACTCCGCTCGACGATGTCAGCGTGCAGGAAGCGATTGCCGAAGTCGAAGCCGATCTGGAAGGCAAGGGCCGCCTGCTCATCCGCAAATCGGGCACCGAACCGGTGATCCGCGTCATGGCCGAAGGCGATGATCGCGGCGAAGTCGAGCGCGTGGTCGACCGCGTGTGCGACGCCGTGCGTGCGGTGGCGGCTTAGCTGGCTACGGCCATTTGCTAAGCCGCATCGCAAGATTTCTTAGTTCTTACAGCCGTTTTTATCGCAGGTGATGCGTTCTGTCGTATTCACCCAATGGCTTGGGTTGACATTAGTGTTAAATCCACATCCGGTAGTTCCGCCTTTGGAGCCTTGGTGTACTTCCCCGGTGGGAGTGTGCTTTACAGACATCGTGCTTATCTCCTCTCTATCTTAGCAATAATAAATAGCCTGTGGTGAGCGCAAGATATTTTATTTAGTAATGACGTCCCTGATGCTGATCGGGCACATCAAATCAAATTGAGTCTTTGTCATGAGGTTCGCGCTCGCTACAATCTCTGCAGATGCTTGAAATGCGCCCCGACTGCGAACGCTGCGGCAGCGATTTGCCCGCCAATGCGCATGGCGCGTTCATCTGTTCGTTCGAATGTACTTTCTGTGCCGAATGCGCGGACTCGCTGGACGAGCGCTGCCCCAATTGCGGTGGTGAACTTACCGACCGGCCGACGCGGACGGGGGAGCGATTGAAAGCCAATCCGGCGGGTACGAAGCGGTATTTTCCTGGCTGATCGTCCCCCGCTCGCCTCGCGCAGGCGGGCCGCCGGTGCAGCAGGTCGTTGAACCGCCCTATTCTCCAGCGGGCGCTTCGAGCCTTGTCCGCAGCGTCGACAGGACGCCGATCGCGGCCCGAATATCCCCGGCAGACAGGCCCTGCGCCAATGCCTGAACAAGCGGATCATAGAGGCGGATTGCCGCTTCATAGGTCTGTTGTCCCTTTGCGGTCAGGACAACGAGCTGCGCCCGTTTGTGATGCGGGTTCGGCTGAAACGAAACCAGACCCTCTTTCTGCAGGTCGTTGACGATCCGTTGCACATTCTGCCGGTTCGCGCCCAGATCCCGCGCCAGCCATGCCACCGGCTGATGGCGACTGGCCTGAACGATCGCTCCCAAAATCTGCCAGCGGGCACTGGTGAGGCCGAGCGGCGAAACGACCCGGTCGCCCCATGCGAGCGTCGCATTATTGGTTCGAAACATGGTCAGGATCAGTTCGGTCAGTGCTTCGGCTTTCGAGGGTTCGGTCGAATCTGACATATGGCACCTTACATTTATATTGACATCATCATGTCATATATGGTTCCTGGTGACAATATCGTAGCCAAGGACGCGTGCCCATGAAAAAGCTGATTCATCCGATAGCAGGCGCGATCGCGCTTCTGACGATAGCGACCTTCTGGCTTTCGACGGTGTTTTGCGAACTGCTCGGTTCGAAGGAGATGGTCGTTGCCGTCAAAACGGCGATTCCCTGGGGGTTCCTGCTGCTCGTTCCCGCGCTTGCTGCCACCGGCGGCACGGGTTTTTCACTGGCACAGGGGCGGAAGGCGGGACTGGTCGCCGTCAAGCGGAAGCGCATGCCTCTTATCGCGGCGAACGGCTTGCTGGTCTTGATCCCATCCGCGCTGTTTCTCGCTTCAAAGGCAGGGGCGGGCGAATTCGATACGGCATTCTATGGGGTGCAGGCGCTCGAACTGATTGCGGGCGCGACAAATCTGGTTCTTCTCAGCCGCAATATGCGCGACGGTTTCCGAATGACCGGGCGGTTGAAGACCCGTCGCATAAGTCCGCAGCGCTGAATTCTGCCCTTCTGAGTATCGTGCTAGCGGGTCGTCCTGAACAGGATGGTCTTGTGAACCGCGAAGATCGCGATGCCCCGAAACGCGGCGCTTCGGTTACGGGGCATTAGGGGCTGTCCTACACGGCCCTGGCTGTGGCAAGGCTAAGCCCATGATCCGTCGCACGCCCTCGATCGCCAACCCGTCACGCTGCCGCGGTCTTCGCGTGCGGGGGGCGGATCGGGTGGGACGTGCCCTGAACTTCCTAAACTTCCAGGCCGTTTCGGAGCTTCAGCCATGACGCCGCGCATTCTGATCATCGCCGGTTCCGATTCGGGCGGCGGCGCGGGGATTCAGGCCGATATCCGCACTGCGACGATGCTCGGCGCGCATGCCATGACCGCGATCACCGCGATCACCGCGCAAAATACCCGCGCGGTCGAGGCAGTCGATCCGGTCTCCACCGACATGGTGATGGCCCAGATCGACGCGGTGCTGAGCGACATCGGCGCCGATGCGGTCAAGATCGGCATGATTGGATCGGCCAAAACCGCGCATGCCGTTGCCGAAAAGCTCGAGGAATTTCCTGGCGTTCCGGTGGTGTTCGATCCGGTGATGGTCGCGACATCGGGCGGCGTGCTGGCCGACGATCTGACCATCGCCGCGTTCGAGCGGCTGATGCGCGTCGCCACTGTCACCACGCCCAATCTGCCCGAGCTGAAGGCGCTTTCCGGCCAGTCGATCGTCGATCGCGATGCCCAGCGCGACAGTGCGCGGTCGCTGGTTGCGCGTCGCGGCAGCGCCGTGCTGGTCAAGGGCGGCCATGGCAAGGGCAGCCAGGTGACCGACCGGCTGTTCTGCCCCGAACATGGCGAAAATCCGCCCGAAATGGAATGGCGCGACGCGCGGATCGAAAGCGACGAAACGCATGGCACCGGCTGTACGCTGTCCACCGCCATCGCCGTCGAACTCGCCAAGGACTGGACGCTGCCCGAAGCGATTGCCCGCGCGCGGCGGTTCGTCCGCATTGCGATGCTGTCGGCGCCGGGGCTGGGGCATGGCCATGGGCCGATGGGGCATCACGACGTGCGGCTCGACCTCAACCTGTCGCGCTTTGCGCCGATGCTCAATCAGGTGACGGTGCCGGTCGGCGACTTTGCGGCTGCCGAGCGTTTCTATCGCCTGCTCGGCCTCAAACAGATCGTTCGTGCACAACCGCGCTATGCCCGGTTCGAAGCCGAAGGCGGCGCGACTTTCTCGATCGAAGCGGCCGAAGAGATGGACGGGCGCCCGGTCATCTTCTTCGAATGCGGCGATCTCGACATGACGGTAACCTATCTGAAGGCGCAGGGCGTCGTGTTCGATACCGAGCCGACCGACCAGAAATGGGGCTGGCGCGATGCGCGGCTGACCGATCCGTCGGGCAATGCGATCTGCCTCTATCAGGCCGGCGAGATGCGGCGTTTCCCGCCCTGGCGTATCGAGGATGCCGATGGCTGACGGGGCGGGGCCTGATTTTACCCGCGAACTTCATTTCTCCGCGCTCCATCGCGGGCCGGTGGCGGGAGTGGACGAGGCCGGGCGCGGGCCGCTCGCCGGGCCGGTGGTCGCGGCCGCCGTGGTGCTCGATCCCGATTGCATCCCCGACGGGCTGAACGATTCCAAGGCATTGTCGGCAAAGAAACGCGCGGCGCTTTGCGCGGCGCTGATCGAATGCGCGCAGATCGGGGTGGGGATTGCCAGCGTCGAGGAAATCGACCGTCTCAACATCCTGTGGGCGAGCATGCTGGCGATGGAACGCGCCGTCGCGGCGCTGGCGCTGCCGCCCGCCTTCGTGCTGGTCGACGGCAATCGCTGCCCGAAATGGACGCATCGCAGCGAACCGGTGATCGGCGGCGACGCGCGCTGCCTGTCGATCGCGGCGGCATCGATCGTCGCCAAGGAACGTCGCGACGCGATGATGATCGCGCTCGACGCCGAGTTCCCCGGCTATGGCTGGGCATCGAACAAGGGCTATGGCGCGCGCGTCCACACCGACGCGCTGCGCACGCTGGGCCCAACCCCGCACCACCGCCGCAGCTTCGCGCCGGTGGCGCAGGCGGAGCTGATGTTTTGATCGCCGCGATGCGCGCCGGTGGGGTGGCGCTATGGCTGCTGCTTTCGGGCTGCAGTGGCGGCACATATGGTGTGAAACAGTGCGGGGCTGCCCCTGATGGATGGTTTGATCCGCTCACCGAATGGCCGCATCTGCGCGACCGAAGCGAAATTCAACTTGCGGCGTCTGGCGCACTGCGATGGAACGGGCAGCCAAGTAGCGAGACGGAAGTTGCGGACTATCTTGCCCGGTCGGCGAGGTTCCGCCCGGAACCGGCGATAGTGCTGAAGATAGATACAGATGCCGGGTGCGATAAGGTTCGTCAGGTGCGGACTGTGATGGCCGAAAGCGAGCTTTGTCGGCTCGGCTTGTGCGGTGAAGTTGGAGCGGGTGCTGGCCCGCTCTATCTGGATCGCATGCTTGGGAATGGGCAATGAGCTATTCCGGCGGCAGCGCGCCGTTGCGAGGGATCGTGATTGCCGGTTTGCTGCTTTTGCTGGTTGCAGTCCCGGTGGCCGGCCTCAACTGGATGTTGGCGGTGCCGGGGCAGAGCTATCGCGGTGCCTTGCCTGAACCCGATCCGGCGACGGTCGCGCAACTGCGCACCGATGTAACCGCGATTGCCAGCACGCCGCATAATGTCGCGCATCCCGAAGCGCTCGAACATGCGGCGCAGCTGATCGAGACGCAACTTGCCGCGGCGGGCTACACCGTCCGTCGGCAGGCGTTCGAAGCGGGTGGGACGCGCGTGCGCAATATCGAAGCGGTGATCGATCCCGCCGATCCGCATGCACACACGCTGGTGATCGGCGCGCATTATGACAGTGCGGGCAACGCGCCGGGCGCGAACGACAATGGCAGCGGCACCGCCGTGCTGCTCGCGCTCGCACGCCGTCTTTCCGATCTTCGCGGCAAGGCGGCGATGCGCATCCGGCTGGTATTCTTCGTCAATGAAGAGCCGCCCTGGTTCAAGACCGCCGAAATGGGCAGTCTTGTCTATGCCAGGGCGCTCGCGGCGGCGCGGGAGCCGGTCGATGCGATGTTCTCGCTCGAAACGATGGGCTATTATTCGGACGTGCCGGGCAGCCAGAAATACCCCGCGCCGCTCAGCTATTTCTATCCCGATACTGGCAATTTCATTGCCTTTGTCGGCACGCTGGGGTCGCGCCCGCTGGTACGCGAGGCAGTGGCGCGGTTTCGCGAGCATGCGACTATTCCCAGTGTCGGCGGCAGCGCCCCGGCTTGGCTGCAGGGGATCGACTGGTCCGATCACTGGGCGTTCGAGCAGGCGGGCTATCGTGGCGTGATGGTCACCGACACCGCGCCCTTTCGCTATCCCTGGTATCACGATGCAAAGGATACGCCCGACAGAATCGATTACCGCCGCCTCGCGCTGGTGACGCAGGGGCTGGAGGCGATGGTTCGGCAATGGCGATGAACTCCCACCATGGCATCGGGGCGGCGGGGGGCTGCACATGCGGATCGATGCCTGTACCGGCGCGGTAAGCGACCTCCACTACATGCGATAGGCCCGGCACCCGGCAAGTTTTTCCTAGCTCCCGGACGTTCTTGCCCGCTTCCCTCTACAATGAACCGGACGGATATTTTGGGTGGGGCGGTTTGAATGTCTTTTGCGCAATCGGGAAATGCCTTTGATACCGGCGCTGCGGAGCCGGTAGCGGCGCCCGAGGAAAATCCGTTCTATCCAATCCTCGACAGCATCGTCGCGCGGCTGGGCGACAATCTGGATCATCCCGAACTCTGGCCGATGCTGGCCGACGCCGCGGCGCATGACGATGTCGCTATGCTGCGCGATTTGATTGCGCAGGTGCGTCCGGGGCAGGGCGGCAGTGTCGGCAAGGCGCTGGATGTCGTTGCCGGTGTGCTGCACGCCCTGTCGGTCGATCGCGCCGAGGGGCTGGCCGCGCTCAGCCGGCTGGCCGCGAACCACGCGCATTGCCCGATGGTGGCGGGCGCTTATTTCTTCGTCGATCGTATCGGTACGCCGGGCAGAAGCGCCGATCTGTCGGACCGGTTCTGCGACGCGCCCTTCATCAAGTTCGAAACGCTGATGGACGGCACGGTCGCGCCCTGTTGTTCGATCTGGACGCAGAAAAGACTGGGAACGTTGGACGGGCAGACGGCCGAGGAAATCTGGAACAGCCCGTCTTCGCAGCAGATGCGCGAGAGCATTCTCGACGGCAGCTATCGCTATTGCAACAAACAGCGTTGTACGCTGATCATGGAAGATCAGCTGCCCAGGCGCGATGCGGTCGCCGATCCGGGATTGCGCGCGATCATCGATGCCGGGCAGACCGCGCTCGATACGCCGCCGCGCTGGCTGTTCCTGGCCCATGACGTGTCGTGCAACCTGGCCTGCCCGTCGTGCCGCAGCGAGATATTGGGTGCGAGCGAAGCGCAGGAAGCGCGCTTTGCCAAGATCGAGCAACAGGTGTTCCAGCCGCTGTTGAGCGCGGGGGGACGCGTCAAGATTTCGCTGTCGGGGCAGGGCGATCCCTGGTCGGCGCCGCATTATCGTTCGATCCTGCGCTATCTTGCCGATCATGAACTCGACGTCGACCTCGACCTTCATACCAATGCGCTGCTGATGGGCGAAAAGCGCTGGCAGGAATATGCCGGGCTCGACCGGTACGAAGCGCTGGTCAATGTCTCGATCGATGCCTGTACCCCATGGGTGTATGAAGTGGTGCGGCGTCCCGGCAAGTGGGAGAAGCTCTATCCCAATCTGCGCTTCATCGCCGACAAGCACGACCGCGGCGAGTTTCGCGAATTTCACCTGAACGCGACGATCCAGCTCGACAATTTCCACGAAATGCCGGCGTTTATCGACCTGGCCGAAGAACTCGGCGCCGATAGTTTCCGCATGTATATGATGCAGAATACCGGCGGGCATATCGCGCGCGATTATGCGCGCAAGAATGTCGGGGATGTCCAGCATCCGCTGCACCGCGCCTTTCTCGAAACGCTGCGCGATCCGCGCCTCGCCGATCCGCGAGCGCATCTCTACGATGTCGGCACCTGGCGGGCGCGGGCGCTCGAAGCCCGCCTGCCGACCGATGCACTGGGTGCCGGATACGGTTTCGCAGCGCTGAGCGATGCGATTCGCGACGCCGATGGCGATGACGCGACGATCGTCGCGCTGTGTGCGGGAGGACGGACCCGCTTGCGTGGCAACGTGGATCTGCTGCTGGTCGAGGCGTCGGCGCTGCGTCGGCTCGGCTTCGAACAGCAAGCCGAATATCGGCTCCGCGAGCGCGAGGCGCTGGGTGGAGAGGCGGTGGCGCTTGGCTGACATAGCCTGTGGATAAGTGAGTCTTTCGGGCCACACCCCATCGCTTGTGCCTGTGGATAAGTTTCGGACTCAACATCTCGGGGGTCCGACAAATGTTCCGCCAAGTTAACGATTCCTAAGGAATTTCCGTTAACCAATGATCGCTTGACGGAGTCCCGAACATCCGCAGGATCGGGCGCCTTTGGTTCAGGGAAGGGGCGTATGGGGGTCATCGAGAAGGTTAAGAAAAGCACGCGCGTTGCCGTGACTCCGGCAGGCGTGCTGCCGCTCGATCAGATCCTGATGGGCGATTGCATCGCGCATATGAAGGCGCTGCCGACCGACAGCATCGACGCGATCTTTGCCGATCCGCCCTATAATCTTCAGCTCGGCGGCGACCTCAGCCGTCCCGACGGCAGCCATGTAGACGCGGTCACCGACGATTGGGACAAGTTCGACAGCTTTGCGTTGTACGACAAGTTCACGCGCGCCTGGCTGAAGGAAGCGCGCCGCATCCTGAAGCCGACCGGGACGCTGTGGGTGATCGGCAGCTATCACAATATCTTCCGCGTCGGCACGGCGGTGCAGGATCTGGGCTTCTGGATCCTCAACGACATTGTCTGGCGCAAGGCGAACCCGATGCCCAATTTCAAGGGCACGCGCTTTACCAACGCGCATGAAACGATGATCTGGGCGTCGATGGGCGAGAAGGCGAAATACACCTTCAACTATCGCGCGATGAAGACGCTGAACGACGAGATCCAGATGCGGTCGGACTGGGAATTGCCGATCTGCGCGGGTCAGGAGCGGCTGAAGAAGGACGGGCACAAGGTCCATCCGACCCAGAAGCCCGAGGCGTTGCTGTATCGCGTGCTGCTGTCGTCGACCAAGCCGGGTGACGTGGTGCTCGATCCGTTCTTCGGTACCGGCACGACCGGCGCCGTCGCCAAGCGGCTTGGCCGCCGGTTCATCGGTATCGAGCGCGAGACGGCTTATATCGAAGCCGCGCAGGAGCGGATCGATGCCGCGTTGCCGCTCGACGAATCGAATCTGAAGATCATGCAGGCAGGCAAGGCCGCGCCGCGCGTCGCGTTCGGTACGCTGGTCGAAACCGGCTATCTTCAGCCCGGCACGGTGTTGAGCGACAGCAAGCGACGCTGGAAAGCGAGCGTCCGCGCCGATGGTTCGCTCGCGCTAGAGGACGGGCAGGCGGGCTCGATCCACAAAATGGGTGCCACGCTGCAGGGCGCGCCGAGCTGCAACGGCTGGACCTTCTGGCATTATGAAGCTGCCGATGGGCTGCGCCCGATCGATGCTGTCCGCCAGACCTATTTGCTGGCGACGCAGCCCTGATTGAAAAGGGCCTGATTGAAGGCGGCCCGACTGAAACGGGCCTGATCGAAGCGGGAATTAATGGCCGTGACGTTTGATGCCGCGGAGCCGGAGACGATTCCGGTGCCGCCGCCGCAGATAGACGGTCAGAAAAGCAATGCCGATCACCCCGGAAAGGGCAATGATGCCGTAGGCTAGTACTTCACGAGAAACTTCAAGCATAAAGTCGCTAGGCCGCATTTCTGCAAGAAGATCAATAGCAAATTTCGACAGACATGCCCAGTTTCTGACAGTTGCATTTCCGTATCGATTCTAGTTGCCTCGAAAATCTGCAGATATTCGCAGGTTGTTGCAAGCATATATCGGCTGGAGCTTTGATGATGGACGCGACACTTGGCGCTGCTGCCAATATCTATCTGCGACCCGTGCAATTCGTGGATACGCCGGTGGGCCGGGACGGCGAAGTCGCGCGGCTGGCGGGCGGATTGCAATGGTTCGCGGCCTATGAACTGACTGCCATGGTCGAGGGCGCGCGCGCCCTGCGCCGCACCGTTCCGGTCGCCGAACTGAACGCCGTGGCGAACGAGATCGCCCAGGGGGAGGCGCTGCTCGGCCTGGCGGCGCGTATTTCGGCGCCGCGTCCGCCGCTGCCGCTGGGCGAGCGTGCGCTGCGCTTCGATCAGCCGCAGGTCATGGGCATTCTCAATGTGACCCCCGACAGCTTTTCGGACGGCGGCAAGCATCTCGACGATCCGGCTGCGGCTGCGGGCGCCGGTGTGGATATGAGTGCCGCAGGCGCGGCGGTGATCGATGTCGGAGGCGAATCGACACGCCCCTGCGCGGAAACGGTCTGGGAAGGCGACGAGATTGCGCGGAGCGTGCCGGTGGTCGAGCGGCTGGTTCGCGGCGGCGCGCTGGTGTCGATCGACACGCGCAAGGCCGGGGTGATGGAAGCCGCGCTCGCAGCCGGTGCGCATATCGTCAACGATGTCGCGGCGTTGCTATGGGACGATCGCGCAGTCGAAGTGGTGGCGAAGGCAGGATGCCCGGTCGTGCTGATGCATTCGCCCGATCCGAAAAAGGGGCCGCATGGCGGCAGCGGCTATCGCGATCCGCTGATCGAAACCTATGACTGGCTGGAAGCGCGAGTCGATGCAGTCGTCGCGGCGGGCATCGAACGGACGAAGATACTGGTCGATCCCGGCATCGGCTTCGGCAAGTCGCTGAGCGACAATCTCGCGCTGCTCAACGGGCTGGCGCTGTTTCACGGGCTGGGTTGTCCGGTGGTGCTGGGCGCGAGCCGAAAGCGGATCGTCGGCGCGCTGGCGAACGAGGCGCCGGCCGAACAACGGCTGGGCGGATCACTTGCGCTCGCGCTGAAAGGGGCGGAGCTGGGCGCGCAGCTGATCCGCGTCCATGACGTGTTCGAAACGGTGCAGGCACTGCGCGTCTGGCGCGGCATGCGCGACGCGGCGCTGGTTGCGGGCTGACGCGGCAGCGATCAGGCCGCGTTCTGGTCGATCCCCAATTCGCCGAGCTTGCGGTACAAAGTCGAGCGACCGATGCCCAGGCGGCGTGCGACTTCGGTCATGCGCCCGCGATAATGGCCGATCGCGAGGCGAATCACATCGGCTTCGATTTCGTGCAGCGGCCGCAGATTGCCGTCGGGCCGGAACAGCGTGACGCCGGCATGGCCCATATTGCCCGCCGGGGCCGACGGGCTGGCGCTGCGGCCTTCGGCCTGTTGCGCGATCTGGGGGAAATCCGAACGCGTCAGCGCATCGCCTTCGCACAGCACGGCGGCGCGGAAGAGCGCGTTCTGAAGCTGGCGCACATTGCCGGGCCATTCATAGGTGCCGAGCAGCTGAAGCGCCTCATCGGTTATGCCGAGCGGGCGAAGGCCCGGCTGTTCGGCGATTCGACCGAGCAGATGGCGCGCCAATGCCGGGATATCGCCGGTTCGGTCGCGCAGCGGCGGGATGGCGACCTGAACGACATTGAGCCGGTAATAGAGATCCTCCCGGAACCGGCCTGCTTCGACTTCGGCGGTCAACAGCTTGTTGGTCGCGGCGATCACGCGGACATCGACCTCGCGCCCATGGCGTGCGCCGATCGGCTGAATCTCGCCCGATTGCAGCACGCGCAGCAATTTGACCTGCGCCTCGAGCGGCATCTCGCAGACTTCGTCGAGGAAGATCGTGCCGCCATCGGCATCGACGAACCGGCCGATCTTGCGCTCGAAAGCGCCGGTGAACGAGCCTTTTTCATGCCCGAACAGTTCCGATTCGACGAGGTTGGAGGGAATCGCGCCGCAATTGACGGAGATCATCTCCTTCTTGTTACGCGGCGATGCGGCGTGAATCGCTTCGGCGACGACTTCCTTGCCGACGCCGCTTTCGCCTTCGATCAGCACCGGCACGCGGGCGCGCGCTGCCTTGGCCGCGATCGCCAGCGCGGCGCGGAATTGGGGCGCGGAACCGACGATTTCGTCGAAGCCGAGCGGATGCGAGAGTTTTTCGCTCAACGGGCGCAGTTCGCCCGCAGTCTTGCCGCCAACCGCGACTTCGAGCGCGGTGAGCAGCCGTTCGGGCGCCAGCGGCTTCACCAGATAGTCGGTGGCCCCGGCGCGCATCGCCGAAACGGCGCATGCGACCGAACCATTGGCGGTGAGCGTCAGGATCGGCAGTTGCGGGCGGCGGGCGCGCAATTGTTCGATCAGCATTCCGGCGTCGCAATCCGACGACCAGTCGTCGAGCAGAATGGCGTCGAGCGCCATCCCGTCGGGCGTGCCCAGCGTCGCGATCGCGGTTTCCGGATCGCCGGCAAAGATGGTGCGCCAGCCCCGGCGCGCAGTGATTGCCGCCACCAGACGCCGCTGCGCCGGTTCGTCGTCAATCAGCATCAGGAGTCGCTGCCCATTGCGCGTCATAGGCGATTCCTTCGTTCCCAACTGTCCCGTATCAGGGCGTTTGATACGCAATATGGGTAAAGGCGGACTTAAGCCTGCAAGAAGCCAAGCTGCACTTGTTCGGAAGGAACCTGCCGGTTAAGGAAACGGCAATTCTTGCGCATAGGGGAACAGCCGCAATGGGCGACAATGCCGAAATCCAGGTACATCAGAATACCTTCAACGGCTTCATGTCGATGGTGAAGATCGGAACGGTTGCCGTTGCGATCATCGTAGCCGGCGTCGTGATGCTGATCGCCAGCTGAGGTGCGGATCGCCGTCTTGAAGGAAACCGCCGCCGGTGAGCGGCGCGTTTCCGCAACGCCGGAGACGGTGAAGAAATTCATCGCTCTGGGCGCGACCGTGGCTGTGGAAGCGGGCTCGGGCGATACGGCGTCCTGTGCCGATGCGTCCTATACCGATGCCGGTGCCACGATCGGGAGCCGGGCCGAAGTGCTGGCGGACGCCGATATCGTGCTGGGCGTTCAGGGCCCGGCGCCCGACAGCCTTGCCGGGCTGAAGCAGGGCGCATGGATCGTCGCCGGCCTCAATCCCTTTGGCGAGCGCGAACGGGTCGATGCCTATGCGCAGCTTGGCGCCGAGGCGCTGGCGATGGAATTCATGCCGCGCATCACGCGCGCGCAGTCGATGGACATATTGTCCTCGCAGTCGAACCTGTCGGGATATAAGGCAGTGCTCGACGCCGCGTCCGAATATGGTCGCGCCTTTCCGATGATGATGACGGCGGCGGGCACGGTTTCGGCCGCCAGGCTGTTCGTCATGGGCGTCGGCGTCGCGGGGCTTCAGGCGATCGCCACGGCGCGCCGCCTGGGCGCGCAGGTTTCGGCGACCGACGTGCGCGCAGCGACCAAGGAGCAGATCCAGTCGCTGGGCGCCAAGCCGATCTTCGTCGAGAATGTCAAAGGCATCGAAGGCGAAGGCACCGGCGGTTATGCCACCGAAATGTCCGACGAGTACAAGGCGGCACAGGCCGAGCTGGTATCGAGCCATATCGCCAAGCAGGACATCGTCATCACCACCGCGCTGATCCCGGGTCGCGCGGCGCCGCGCCTGATCACCGACGCACAGGTCGCGACGATGAAACCGGGCAGCGTGATCGTCGATCTGGCCGTCGAACAGGGCGGCAATGTCGAAGGGTCGGTTGCCGGCGAGGTCGTCGAAAAACATGGCGTGAAGATCGTCGGCCACAAGAATGTGCCGAGCCGGCTCGCCGCAGACTCCTCGGCGCTGTTCGCGCGCAACCTCTACAACTTCCTGTCGGCCTTCTGGGACAAGGATGCCGGCAGGCCGGTATTGCCCGATGGCGACGAGATCGGCGACGCGATCCGGCTGACCCGCGACGGCAAGGTTGTGAATGCCAGGTTGCTGTGATGCGGCGCGCCGTTGCCTTGACCTGCCGTTCCGGCGGGGCGGCGACGGTGCTGGGCGCGGCAATGTCGTTGTGCGCATGCGGACCGAGCGCCGGCGATACTGCGATGCGTGAATGCCGTCAGCTGGTGAGCACCAATCTGGGCGGGGGTTCCGAATTCGAGGAACGTTCGACTCGCGCCACCGAGCTGGAGGATCTGACGATCCTGCGCATCGATTTCGAAGGCGTGAATACCTTCAATGCGCGGGTGGAAGGCATGGCGCTGTGCGTCTTCTCGCGCGATAAAGGCGGCGCGATGCGGCTGCGTCCGGAAATGTCGTCGGTTTCGGTGCAGGGCCGCAATGCGGTGCAGCCGATACCGACAAACGGGGGATAACCGATGGACTTTATTGCGATCCTTTCGATCTTCGTCCTGGCGTGCTTTGTCGGCTATTATGTCGTCTGGTCGGTGACACCGGCGCTGCACACGCCGCTGATGGCGGTTACCAATGCGATTTCGTCGGTGATCATCGTCGGCGCGCTGATCGCCAGCATGGCGGCGGGGCAGGAAGTCGCGAAGTGGCTGGGGCTGGTCGCGGTGGCGCTTGCCAGCGTCAATATTTTCGGCGGGTTCGCTGTCACCGAGCGGATGCTCGCCATGTACAAGAAGAAGGAGCGCCCGGCAGCCGCGAAGAAATAGGCGCCGGGCACAATAATCGTCGCTCCCGGACGGTCGGGAGCCCATGTTTCTCTCCACAATCGCAGCAGATGACGATGGAGAGATCGGCCCCTGTCTTTGCAGGGGCGACGTTCAGGGGGTAGGAATAGGATGCACGAAGCCGCACCGGTAAATCCTTGGGTGGCGCTCGCTTATCTGGTGGCGGGCATATGCTTCATTCTCGCGCTGCGCGGGCTTTCGAGCCCCGAAACGAGCCGCCGCGGCAATCGATACGGCATGGCCGGCATGGCGATCGCAGTCGTCACGACGCTGGCAACGCATCATATCGCGAGCCCGATCGAGCTGGCCGCCGCCATCGGCATCGGCGGTGCCGTGGGCTGGATGACCGCGCGCCGTATCGCGATGACTGCGATGCCGCAGCTGGTTGCGGCGTTTCACTCGCTTGTCGGCCTTGCCGCCGTGCTGGTTGCGTGCGCGGCGTTCCTCAATCCCGGTGCGTTCGGGATCGCCGAGGGTGGCGTGATCTTTCCGGTCAGCCGGGTCGAAATGGGGCTGGGCGTCGCGATCGGCGCGATCACCTTCTCGGGCTCGGTGATCGCGTTCCTGAAGCTGAACGGCAATATGAGCGGCAAGCCGATCATGCTGCCGGGTCGTCACGTCATCAACCTGGGCGTGCTGGCCGGGATTTTGGGGCTTGTTGCCTATTTCACGCAGGATCAGGCGCCCTGGATCTTCTGGACCGTCACGATCCTGAGCTTCGTCATCGGCTTCCTGCTGATCATTCCGATCGGTGGCGCGGACATGCCGGTCGTGGTTTCGATGCTCAACAGCTATTCGGGCTGGGCGGCGGCGGCGATGGGCTTCACGCTGCATAACAGTGCGATGATCATCACCGGCGCGCTGGTCGGATCGTCGGGTGCGATCCTGTCCTACATCATGTGCAAGGCGATGAACCGCAGCTTCATCAGCGTGATCGCCGGCGGCTTTGGCGCCGAAAGCGGCGGCGGTGGTGCTGGCGGCGAGAAGATCGACCGCCCGTGGAAGCGCGGCAGCGCCGAGGATGCGGCGTTCCTGATGAAGCAGGCCGAACAGGTGATCATCGTTCCCGGATACGGCATGGCGGTGGCGCAGGCGCAGCATGCGCTGCGCGAAATGTGCGACAAGCTGAAGGAAGAAGGTGTTTCGGTAAAATACGCCATCCATCCCGTGGCGGGGCGTATGCCCGGGCATATGAACGTGCTGCTGGCCGAAGCGAACGTGCCCTATGACGAAGTGTTCGAGCTGGAAGATATCAACAGCGAATTCAGCCAGACCGATGTCGCATTCGTGATCGGCGCGAACGATGTGACCAACCCGGCTGCCAAGACCGACAAATCCTCACCCATTTACGGCATGCCGGTTCTCGACGTCGAAAAGGCCAAGACCGTGTTGTTCATCAAACGATCGATGGGCGGTGTCGGCTATGCGGGTGTGGACAACGAGGTTTTCTACCGCGACAACACGATGATGCTGCTCGCCGACGCGAAGAAGATGGTCGAGGAAATCGTCAAGGCTCTGGACTGACCCGGAGCGGCGATTTTCCCGAACCATTTTTGACGTGCTGGCGCAGTACACTTCGCGGGGGGAAGTTGCATGTCACTTGTCGGAAAGATCGTAAGCGGCTCGACCAGACTGATTTTCGAGCGGCCGGGCTCGATATTGATGTGGGGCCTGTTGCTGCTGGTGGGCATGGTCGGGATCGTATTGATCCTGTTCGCGATGCAGAGTGTGCTGGTCGGTCGCGATCCCACCCAGCCGGTTTCGCCCGGTGCCGGAATCATCGTGCAGCTGATCCTGCAACTTTTGTACATGGCGCTGACGGCAGTGATCGGATCGGCGGTTTTCCGCGCCGCACTTGACCGCGAGAACGCCCGCGGGTTCTCGATCCGGTTCAGCGCCGACGAACTGCGCGTTTTCGCGCTGCTCGTCATCATGTTCCTTCTCTATTGGCTCGGCGCGATCTTTCTGGGGCTGGTCATCGGCTTTCTGAGCAGCTTTTTCACCTTTGCCAGTCAGGGGGACATGGGTGTGCTGCGCTGGCTCACGGTCGGTTTGTGGCTCATTCTGACGGGATTCATGCTGTGGGTCTGGGTGCGGCTGTCGACGGCGCTGCCGCTGGTGCTGATCCGCAAGCGCATTTCGATCGATAATGCATGGGATCTGACGCGCGGTCATTTCTGGCAGTTGCTGGCGGGATATCTGATCGTCGGATTGATTGCGGTCGGGATTATGCTGGCGTTGCTCTATCCGTTTTTCGGTGACCTGTTTCACGCGTTCGCCCTGTCTTTCGTCGATCCCGACGCGGCGCGCTATTCCTCGTCCCGGTTCATGGGGCGTCAGCTCAATGCGTCCGGGGCGGTCAGGATCGGGCAGGCGCTGGCGATGTGGCTGGCGGTCACGATCGCCTATGCCCTCAACTTCGCATCGGTTGCCACGGCGACTCGCTGGTTGTTGATTAAGGATGGCGAGCTCGAGGAGGACGAACTCTATTGAGCGAAGCGCGCGGCTATTGATCCGAAGTGGAGCAAATGCCGTGCGACCGCCTATTCCGTCGCCAAATAACCTCCGGAATGGATATTTTTGAACTAACCATTTCGGAGGAACCCGGCAAATCTGGAACAGATGATGAACTCACGGGGCCGACCATGACCGCAACGACATCGCAAATGCTCTCGGATAGCTATGATCTGCGCGGGTCCGCGATCCTGATCGCCGACGCGGGATGCGACGATGCGGGGTTGCGTGCGGCAATCGACGCCGCGGGATTGCGCGAGATCGCCGGAGGCGACTGGAACGCGGCAGTCACGCGGATCGATACGAGTGCCGACGTCATCCTGATCGAAACAAGCGGGCGCGACGTTGCACAGGCCGAGCGGGTGTTCGACAATGCGATTGCCGCCGCGCGCGCGGGCGGCGCGGCGGTGCTGGCGACCGTGCCGCAATCGATGCTCGACGATGTCGCCGGCCGCTGGTTCGACGGCGCGCTGGCATTGCTGTGCGAACCCGGGCCTGCCGACCGCGTCCTTGCGCTGAAACAGTTGTTGCAGCGGCGCGCGCTGCGTTTGAACGATGTCACGCGCGATGCCGAGGCGGCGCGGCTGCAGCGGCTGAACGAGGAAGTCGCGCGCATCGCCGACACGCTGGTCCGGCTGACGCGCGGCGACGAACCGGATGTCGGCGCGATTGCGCTGCGCGAACCGCCAAGCGGCTATCGCGGACCCGATCAGGGCAACGGCCATGCCGTCGATATCAAGGCGGAGGAAATCCGTGCCGTCATTCGAGCGCGACGGATGCGCGGGCAGTTTTTCGGCGACGAGCTCTTCGCCGATCCCGCCTGGGACATGCTGCTCGACCTGTTCGCCGCCGAACTGGAGGGGCGGCGCGTGTCGGTATCCAGCCTGTGCATCGCGGCGGCGGTGCCGCCCACCACTGCGCTACGCTGGATCGGCGGCATGCATGACGCCGGGCTGTTCGAACGGCATGCCGATCCGGACGATCGGCGCCGCGCCTATATCGCGCTGAGCGCCAAGGGACGCGACCAGATGCGCGCCTATGTCGCGACGCTCCGCAAACAAGGGCTGACGCTCGTTTGAATGCGAGGCACTTGTCCCGGTCGCATTAGGCTGTATTAGGCGCCACACGCGATCGGGCGGTTAGCTCAGTTGGTAGAGCATCTCGTTTACACCGAGAATCATCGCGGCCTAACTGTTTGGAATTACGATATTAAATCGACTGTCCGACTTTTGTTCGGGATTATTCCGGGACCTTCTGGCTTCGATGACGCGGAAACCCTTTTCCATGATGAGACGCTGCACGTCTTCGATTACGTCGGATCGCCTGAACCACTCGCCGCGAACGCGAGCTTGAGAGAACAGAGCGTGCACTTCGCGCTCTGCCTTTAACGAACCGGGGATGACGCCAAGCAATTTAAGTTGCTGCGGCTGGGCGGTCTGCAGGCTTGCAATCCGTTTTGTCGGATCCTTTGCCCAACCGATCTTTATGTGGCCTCCACTTCCGACTTGCACGAAATAGACCCACCCGATTTTCCATCCGAGTTCGATTCGTTCTTCCTCTGTCATAAGCTCCCGCTTCGATCAGTATCATCCTCGCTTGGCCTTCCGCTCACCGAAACCGGAATGGCTTTCAGAAGCTTCCAACGCGTTTCGCACGTCGTCGTCCAACACATGGGCATAGCGCAGCGTTGTTGAGATGTGGCGGTGTTTGAGCGCTTCCTTGGCAGCTGCCAGTGAGCCGGTGGCACGGACGATTCGGGTGCCACGGGTGTGGCGAAGGTCGTGGAAACGGAAGTCTTCAATCTCAGCGGCTTTCTTTGCCGCAGCCCAGGCGCCGCGCAGCGCGGTTTTCGTCATCGGATAGCGTTCGCCCTTTTTGCGGGCGGGGTGTTTTCGGCCCTTTTTGTCGCGCTTCACCTCTGCTTTGTCGACCTGGGCGATATAGGTGAACACAAACGGACAAACCTTTGGCTGATTGGCAATGATCGCGATCAGCGTGGGCGTCAGCGGTCGGCGAATGATGTCGCCACCCTTGATCTTAGTCTGTGCCTGGCGTGCGTCGAAGTCGACATCCTTCCAGCGCAGGCCGATCACTTCCGCCTGGCGCCAGCCCGATTTGAGCGCGAAGTCGCAGACGTCGATCAGATCCGCCCGGAGCTGTTCAAACAAGCGTGGTTCCTCCGAAATGGATAGTTCGCGCGGCGGCTTTTTGCTGCCCTTCAGGAACAGAAGCTTCCATTCGGGCATGTCGCCGATGTCGAACTTTGCGCCAGCGGCGCGGCGCCACACGGCACGGCAATTTTCCACTTCGCGATTGATGGTCGCATTGCTGCGGGTGGCGCGACGGCGCGCAAAGAAGCGTTGCAGATCGAGTTGAGTGATTTCCGACAACAGCCGATTTGCGCCCAGCCCTTCGATCAGCGCCTTCAGCATGTAGCGGGTGGTTGACCAACTGGTCTGATGCTCTGCATGGTCCTGATACAGGCCGCATGCTTCATCGAGTGTAATGGGCGGCTTTTCGCGAATGTCGAGAATCGCATCGCTGCGGACTCGGCTTTCGAATGCTAGGGCTTCGCGCTTTGTTTTGAGCCCTGTCGAGCCGTGAAAGCGAGTACCCTTCCAGACGAAGTCGTATTGGAAATACGGCGAGTTTTTCGGTTTGTAGACTGACATGCGGGCGTGTCCTGTCGGGCGCGAGCAATAAACGACTCGAGATCGTCGACCGTGTAGCGAACCGCGCGCCCGATCAAGATGTAGGGCAGTCGGCCCGCCTGACGCTCCTTGCGCAGGGTTTTGGTGCAGAGGCTCAACCGCTCGGCGGCCTGTTCCTCGGTGAGTAGAAGCGGGGTCATGTGAGCGGATCGAAGCCCGCAGCGAACCGGCGGCGCATATATTCTGGCCATTCCATGCGCCCGGCGGCGCGATATTCGTCGCGGTAACGCTGGATCAGCGTGTTGTGATGATTGCTGGCCTCGCGTCCCGCCTTGCGCGCTTCTGAAGTTCCGCGTGTGCCGTTGCGCGTGATGCGCGCGACGATCGACAGCGGCGTCAGGACGCGCCCGCGCGTCGTGGCGCGATTGTTCCAGGCGGTGTTGTGCGCAGGCGTGCAGAACAGCTGATTGGCGCGGTTCGGTTCGAACGGCTTCATGCATTCGGGGCAAGGACGCGGTGCCCATCCACCCTCCTGCTGACCGGGCGTGCGGTTATGGCCCATTCTGGAGCACGCTTGTAACAAGGGAGTGTCGACCTTGTTCACGCTGCGGCATTCCGCGCCGCGCGATCGGCGCGTGCCTGCTGATTGCAGCAATGGAGGAAGCGGATCAGTGCGGTATGGGCGCCGGGGCGATAGGGCTGGTGATAATGGGCCAGTGTCGCGAGACGCGCGGCATAGCGCGCCAGCGCCAGATCGTCGGGGCGGGTGGCGACGAGGCGTTCGGCCGCCTTCACTGCCCATGCGAGGTCGGCGCGGATTTCGGCGTCACAGGCATGCACTTCGGGAATGTCGCGATGTTCGTCGACGGCGGCCCAGATGGTGGCGAGCGTCGCGGCGACCTGGGCGCGGGCATCGGCGGCGGCAGGCGCGAGCTTGCCGGATTTGACGAACTCCGGATCGGTGCGCGCGCGATCGTCGCGCAGGCGTTCCGCCGTGGCGCGCAGCGTTGGCCAGTCGCCGATATAGGGGGTGGCGGGGGTCATGCGGCGACATCTTCCGCTTCGCGCGTGTCAGCGTTCGCGAACTGTGCGCGCACCAGTGCCTCGGCGATGGGCGGACAGACGCTGTTGCCGCATTTGGCGACCTGCGCCGTCTTGGTTATGGGATCGCCGTTGCTGTCGCGGTCGATCACATAATCGGGCGGAAATCCCTGCGCATTGAAAAGCTCGCGCGGGGTGAGCATGCGCATGCCGATATCGACAATCACATATTCCTCGCCTTCGACCGTAACCGTGATGACGCCGAAGCGATCCTGCACCGTGACGGTGCCAAGCGGACTATCAAGTCCGTGGCCGTCCTGTTCGTTGCCGTAATATTTGATCAGGAAGGCGCGGACCTCAGCCATGTGGGTGCCGCCTGCGCTGATCGTGTGCAGCGGTTCGTCGGTCGCCTGACCATGAGCACAGGTGCCGCGCAGCTTGACCAGATTGCTGGTGACGACGCGTTGTTGCGAGCCGGTCGTGGCGACCGTCGAGAGCGGCGCGTCGGCGGCACGGCCGGAAAGGCGGTCGTTGCGCGGCCCGCCGTTCGCTTGCTCTATATGGGCGCTAACGACCTCGTGTCGCGGCGCACCAGCCATAACGGTGTGCAGCGGATCGCTCGGCTCATAGCCTTGGCCGTTCTGCGAGAACTTCTGCATGAACGCGGTCACCGCCGCGTGCTTGGCCCCGCCGGCTACCACCGTGCCAAGCGGCTTCTCCGGGTCGATTGCGCGCGGAGCCTGTCCTTCGCGTTCGCCATAGCCGGTTTGCACCAGAGACGCTGCAACGACGCAGTTGTGGTCCTTCAGCGATGCAGTGACGGTGTGCAGCGGTTCTTGAGGATCGAACGCCCTAGCGGCTCGCGTATTCTTGAACGCAGTCCCAACAACAACGGGCGCGCATTTCGCTTCGACAACACCCAACGGTGCGGACCCGCCTGGTCGCTTAATGAAGCTGTTGGCGGTGACGGTCGGCACGGGCTCGCATGCGCCACTGCCGATCGCACCGTTCCGAAACTTCGTCACATGCGGCATGATTACGGCGTGTTCGCCGCGATTGGCGCCGGTGACGGTCGACATCGGTGTATCGATCGTCGCACCGCGAGCGCCTTCACCATGGTGTGTCAGCGGGACGATGAACGGGCGCGGGTTTTCGACCACGAATTTCATGATGCCATGCGCGATGCGGCGCAGCGTCTTGTCTGCCAGCGGCTTTTTGCGCTCGAAGATCGACGGGCAGGGGATCGACCAGTCGATTATATCTGCGGCGGTGCGCCAGTGTGGCAGATTTGCCGCCGGCACTTTGAACCCCGCCGCGCGCTGGCGCTTTCGCCAGGTCTGAAATTCCGCGTCCGAAGGCGGGCGGTGAGTCGGTTCTGGCCAGACGATCGGGTTGCCGTCGCGTCGGGCGATCATGAAAAATCGCTTGCGGATCGTCGGCGCGCCGTAATCGCAGGCGCGCAACTCGCGAAACTGGAGCTTGTAGCCCGCGCGGCGCAGGGCGCGTTGCCATTTGTCGAAGGTTTCTCCCGCGCGTTCCTTTATCGGGCGACCTTCATCGCAGAGCGGCCCCCAGGTGCGGAATTCCTCGACATTCTCCAACAGGATCACGTCGGGTCTGACGCGTTGTGCCCATAGAACCACCACCCATGCGAGATCGCGGATCGACTTTTCGCGGGGCTTGCCGCCCTTCGCCTTGCTGAAATGCTTGCAGTCGGGGGAAAACCACGCGAGCTGCACCGGGCGCCCTTCACAGACTTCCTGCGGGTCGATCTGCCAGATGTTGTTGCGGATATGGCGGGTGTCGGGATGGTTGACCTCGTGCATCCGGATCGCCTGTTCATCGTGATTGATGGCGATATCGACGGCGCGGCCCAACGCGGCCTCGATGCCGGTGGACGCGCCGCCGCCGCCGGCGAAATTGTCGATGATGAGAGGGGTCATGGCGTCACCCCCAACCGCGGGTTCGCTAGTCGCAGGAGTGTTTCCGCGTGACACCAGTCACTGGTGAGCGGGCACCAGCATTGCAGATTGCGCCCACGAAGCTGCGGCAATGCGGCGATCAGCCGATCGCGCCAGCGACGGAGCGCAAAGACCTCAGCTTCGCTGAACACTCCGATCCGCAGCAGGGTCGAGGGGTCGAGGCTGCCCGTCACCCATGCGCGATAGAGGATCACGCTGCGTTTGTGACCGATCCGCGCGCGACCCGAAAAGGGGTTGGACCACAGCGTGGGGCGTCCGACATACACCGCGCCGGGTGGCGTGAAATTGAAGCGCCGACGTGTCCGCTGAATGCGGTGCGGGATATCAGATCGCGGCGCGAATGCGCCGTTGATCGCCGGGCCTATGCCCGGCGATCCTGTGGCGGCAGCGGGACGGTGGATGACAGTCATGCCAACGCCGTCGCGTTAATTTCGGCGTCGATAAGAGCGAACAGCGTATCTGCGATCTTTCGAGTAGCCGCCGCCCTAGCCGCCGCCGCCCTAGCCGCCGCTTCCGCCGCCAGAGCCGCCGCTTCCGCCGCCAGAGCCGCCGCCCTAGCCGCCGCCGAACGACCCGCCGCCGCCGCCCTAGCCGCCGCTTCCGCCGCCAGAGCCGCCGCCCTAGCCGCCGCCGAACGACCCGCCGCCGCCGCCCTAGCCGCCGCTTCCGCCGCCCTAGCCGCCGCTTCCGCCGCCAGAGCCGCCGCTTCCGCCGCCCTAGCCGCCGCCCTAGCCGCCGCTTCCGCTGCCTTTAGATCGCCTTTGCCCTGGAGCGCCTCGATAACCTGCTGCGAAGCCGCCGTAACCTGTTGCCAATAATCAGGCGCTGGCGAAGGGATTGCAGGCGTTGCCGCCTCGATCGCCTGACGTACCGTCGCGATGAGCAGGCCGGTATGAATGCGGTTCCACGCCGCCCCGTCGAGTGCCACCATGGCATCGATGCGCGTGGCAAAGTTTTTGAACAGCCACGGAACATCCGCCTCGGGCACATTATCGTCGAGGTGGGGCATCAATCCGAACAGCCATTGCGGCAGCAGGCCGGTCGGGCATTGGTCGGTGCTGGTGATATCGCCGGGCTTTCCGAACGCAGCGGCGAGGCAGAGATATTCGCGACCGTCTTCGCCCTGACGATACCAATCGCCGCGCAGCCAGCGTTCCTCGGCCACGACGGATTTGAAGAGAGTAACCGGATTTTCCGGCGCATTTGTGGTGATTTCGTTGGTCATCGACAGGCTCCTGATGGCGGATGAAAAATGTCAGGGTGTGACCGGCCCGGCCTCGACGGGTCGGTCACTGGGGGATTGCGCCACCGGGGTGCGGTGCGACCCGTGGGGTTGGTCGAGGCTGGCGCGGGGGATCATGGGGCCATCTCCGGTTCGGAACTGGCTGAGCCATTCCAGTCGTGGGTGCCGTTCAGATGGGCTTCGGCGTCGTGACGGAGCTGATCGCGGGCGACAATGCGCTTTGCCTTTGTCGCAATGGTGATCAGCGCGCGCAGGCGCGGGGGAATGCGGCCCCAGCAATCGGCACAGAAATATTCCCATTTCTGGCGCGGGCGGGCGCATTTGCGGCGGCGGCAGATGCAGGGGCGCGTCATCGATCGATCCCCAAGCCGAGATACTTAAGGACGGCCAGCACAGTGATCGCAAAGAGCGTGATGCTAACGGCAGTGCCGATGCGTTCGACGAAGCGCTGCATTTCCAGCTGGGCCTTGCGATCGTCTTGGGGAGGGTGCGGGCGACGGTTCATGGCAGCAGGCCCGATTGCATCGCCGCCATGGCGAGAACGATGCCGACGCCGACCAGTGCGACGATGCGGGTCGCACGATCTAAGCGCGGAGCCCAGCGGCGGCGCCAGTCGCGCGCGAGCATCGTCTTGCCATGCCAGCGGGCATCGTGCCGGTGCCATTCGGACGGGCAGTGCCAATTGTCGCGGCCCGTGCTGGTGAAGCGGGGGCTGAGCATCACGCGCGCTCGGCCGCTGGGCAGCTGCCGACGTGATGGTGGATGCTGAAATGCCGGCGGATGGTTTCGACGTGTTGGCGCAGATCGGCGATGGCCGTGCCGGCGCCGTTCAGCGCTGCATCGAGCGCGGCGAAATCCGGCGCGGGTTCCGGCGCACGGGGTTCGGGAAGTTCGGGTAGCGTGTCCATGCCTGCCTCCGACTGGTTCGGAGGCTGGTGTTATGTCGTCGTATGATGACAGTCAAGCGATATTGTCGGCAAACGCCGACAGTCAGAAAGCGACCAGCTCCTCCCACGGGATGATGCGGTGCATGTGTGCGACCTGTTTCCGGTCGACGCGGAAAGTAAGCGGTGGGTTGAATTGCTCCAGTTCGAGGTAGGTGGGGGCAGCCTTCACAAGGCGTTTGGCGAGGACAGTGTAGATTCGTTCGCCATCGTCATCGGGCTTGCGCAGCTGAACTACGACATAGTCGCGCGACCGGGGCGTTCGTTTGGGATCGACATAGGCCACCTCGCCCGGCTCATAGCGCGGCTCCATCGACGTGCCGTTGAAATAAATCGCGTAAACGTCGCGACGGCGGTCGAGTGAGGCCGGACGCCTTACGTGATCGACGACTTCATCATCGAGCTGCATGGTTTCGACGAACACCTGCGCTCCGTCGCCATCAAACTCGCGATCGGCGCACTGGGCAGTGCCGCGAACCGGAACGTCCTTCGGGCGATCATCGCCGCGAAACGCCAGTCGCGGTGCTTGAACCGCCTTGGGCGCAGGTTCTTTCTCATCAGCGCGGATGCCCGCTTCGAATTCGGCAAAAGTGACACCAATGGCGTCGAGCAGTTTCGAGATCGTCGCGTGGTTCGCGGCATTGCGTTTTCGGATATTGGCAAAGACGCCGCGATTGACGCCTGCGCGCAAAGCCCAGGCGTTTTCCGACAGGCCTGCGGGCTTTACCGCCAGCAGTCGCTCGTAAAGGGTGGTCGGGTCAGAAGCCATCATGTCGGCAATAGCTGACAATCGGTGATTTCTCCCTGTAATCCTTTGCCGACATATTTTGCTTGCAATGTCATCGTATGACGACATATCAAGCGGGGCTATGGACATACCCACGCCCCCCGAATTGATTGCCACGATCGAAGGCTTTCTTTCCCGCCATGGAATGGCCGAGTCCCGTTTCGGACGTGACGCGGTTGGCGATCAAAACCTCTTGGCAAATCTTCGCGCCGGGAAGCGGATGCCCGGTCTGATAAAGCTCAATCGGATCGCCGATTTCATGACGGCGAGGGACGCTGAGCTGGTCAGTGCGGATCATGCCGCAAGTGATACGACCGCATTGGGCGCAACGTCATGCTGATCGGCGGGCACTTCACGCAATCCACTACGAAGCGTCGCTGCGCAGCGGCTCTGGCGGATTTGAAGCGCGACCGAGAATGGTCGAACAGCGATCTGGCCGATGTGCTGGGATGCGGCGAGGGCACGGTTCGCAATCGTCTGGCCGATGATGATCCGGCCAATCAGATGCCGGTCCATGAGCTGCGCCGCCTGATCGCGGCGGGCGAGGGCAGCACTGTGAACGCGATCCTTGCCGATCTGGGCGTGCATATCGAGCCGGATCATTTCGGCAATCCGACCGATGCCCTGCAGGCGGCGGCGGCCGCTTCGCGCTGTTCGGTCGCGCTGATCGAGGCGGCGCCCGACGGCATCGACGGCAAGGAATGGGCAGCGTTGCTGCCGCTTCTGGAAGATGAAGAGCGCAAGATCTCGGCGTTGCTTGCCGAGGGACGACGTATGCTGGCGGAGGGCAGGCAATGAAGCGCAAGATGCATTTGACGGCGAAGGTCCCGAATGCGGGGGCGCATCGGCTTGCCTGGTGGCTGGGCGCGCAGGGCGACGGTGCGTTCGATGCGCTCGCAAGTAACGCAATGATCGACACCGCCATGATCGACCGCATTATCGCCGGGCAGTTGCTGCCGGGGCACGAAATCGGGCTGGCCGTGATGCAAGCGACAGACGGCGCCGTGATGCCGCGCGATTTCTATCGCGCCAGCGATCGAGGATGGTTCGAGCGTCCTGCGGCGCGTGAAGTTGACCGGATGGCGGCGTGACCATGGCGGGGGTGCTCAACACTGTCGCGCGCGTGCCGCTGGCTGCGGAGGTCGACGAGCTGGATCACTGGGTATCGATTGCCCTTCCGGGCGAACGCTGCATCTATGCGACCGGGCCGGAGCTGCCGCGCGGCGCGCCTGCCGTGTCGCGGGCGCGCATTCTAGCCGAAAGCGGACTGGTAACGTTGACGACACAGGCGATTGTCGGCGGGCGCAATTTCATCGCAGTGCGGTGCGCGATCGATCCGAACAAGCCGGTGGTCGATCGCCACGTGCCGCCGCAGGAAGATGCGCTGGCAGAAAAGGTGCTGGCGCGGCTGCGCCGGGCGGCGAATTTTTCGCAGCTGTGCCCGACCAACGCCGAGCTGGCGCGCGATTGCGGCCTGAAAGACGCCGATGCCGCCAGTTACCGCATCAAGAAGCTGATCCGCGAACGGAAGATCCGTGTGGAGGATCAGGGGCCGAACCGGCGACGGATCGTGACGATCGTGGCGACCGGGCGACGCACCGTGCCGGGAGCGTTGTGATGGGAGCCGTGGCGGGCATGCGGCAGCAACCCCAGGCCGATCAGATCGCGGAGATGATGGCGCTTACCGAACTGAGTCGCCAGCGTCCCCTATCCCCCGAAGAGAGTGAGCGATTGGGCGAACTGATTCAGCGGGAACAGCGTCGTGCGCGATATCGCCCCGCGCGCATCGCAAAATTGCGGGCCGAACTGGAATTGCTCGAAGCGCTTGAGATTGCGGATCGGGGAGGAAACGCCGTCCGCGAAGCGGAATCGGCGTCAGTATCGGCGGTCGACCTTTCGGCCGACGCGCTGGGCCAATGGCGCCTTCCTCAGTCGAGGGCCGCGTAGATGGTTGATATCGTGGATATGGCGCAGGCAATTGAGGCCGAGCATCTGGCGCATGCCATGCAAGCGGCCAGGCAGCCGGTCGCCCCCGGATCACCGGGTATTTGCGAAACATGCGGTGAGGATAGCGGGCGTCTGATCGAAGGGCGGTGCGCGCCCTGTCGCGAACCGCGCCTACCGAGGCGTCGGTAATGGGCGGGCAGAATCGATCCACCGCGGTGATGCAGCGCCGCCGCGTGGCGCCGGATAGCCTTGACTATTTCCCGACGCCACCGTTTGCGACACGCGCCTTAATCGAATTTCTGAAGTCGATCGGGGAAGACTTGGCGACGGCAAGCGCATGGGAACCGGCGTGCGGAGAAATGCACATGGTGCGGCCGATGCGCGAAGCATTCACCAGCGTGCGCGCGAGCGACGTTCATTCCTACGGTGACCATGAACTGCTTGATTTCGCGCTGATCGGAGGGGGAGAACCAAGCGTCGATTGGGTGATCACCAATCCGCCGTTTCGCCTGGCCGAAGCGTTTATCGGCACCGCGATGCAAGTGGCGTTGCGGGGCGTGGCGATGCTGGTGCGATCGGCCTTTCTGGAAGGCGAGGGGCGGTGGCGGACATTGTTTCGCGAGACGCCGCCCAGTTGGGTGCTGCAGTTCACCGATCGCGTCGTGATGTTGGAGGGCCGACTGGTGCGCAGAGGGGCGGTCGATCCCTTTGCCGCGCGAGCTGGCGACAAGGCCGCCAGCGCTACCGCCTATGTCTGGTTAGTGTGGTTGAAAAGCGATGCCGGAGAGATGGCCGACACGCGGTTACGATGGATAGCCCCGGCATGCGCACGACTGGAGCGGGAAGGGGATTATCCAACCTATCCGGTGGCGGCACAGCCGCCGGGCGGGATGTTCGATCCGTGACCGTCTGACGTCATCACTGCCGCGGCTTTCAAGCCTGACCATCAAGCCCGATTTGCGGGGGGATTTCGTGTCTTCGTTCGATCGCCGACAGCAGGACAGTGATTTTCGTGCGCGCGTCGATCGGGTGCGTGCCGAAGCGGATATCGTCGCGATCGTCGGTGCGGTGGTGAAGCTGGGCCGGGGGGGCAAGCCGCGCGGGAAATGCCCGTTCCACGGGAGCAAATCGGACAGTTTTTCGGTCGATCCCGGCAAGGGGTATGCCCGCTGTTACGGGTGCGACTGGCATGGCGACGCGATCCGGTTCCTGCAGGATTATTATAATCTGCCGTTCCGCGAGGCGTTCGACCGGGTGGCATCGGCGAGCGGCGTCGACGGGCTGACTGCGGCGCCGTTGGTGCGCGAAAAGGCAGCGTCGTCGCGGCGGGACAGTGGTGCCCCGCCGGTCAGCTCGCTGGAAATGGCGCGATGGATATGGATGCATTCGGCGCCCGATTTCGATGCGGTTTACACCTGGTTGCGCGCGCGCGGCGTGCCCGACGATGTGCTGACGCCGCACCGGCTGCGCGACATACGTTTTGCCGGGCTGGCGCCGATATGGGCATGGCCGGAGGACCGCAGCGCGGGCGATGTGCCGCAGGCGCCGGCGATGGTCGCGCTGGTGCGCGCGGCGCCGGGCGGCGCGCGCGCGGCGTGGCGCCCGATCGGGCTGCACGTCACCTATCTGGCGCCGTCGCTGGACGCCAAGATGGTGCGGCGGCGCGCCGACGGCAGTGCGATGCGGGCGCGCAAGATGCTGGGTTCGGCAGCGGGCGGGTGCGTATTGTTGCCCGCAGAGGGCGTGACGCACGACGCGATGCCGGAATGCGCGCCGATCGCAGCGGGTGAAGGCATCGAGACGACATTGTGCGGCATCGGGGTTGCCGGCGGGGCCGGCGTGACCGGGGTCGCGGTGCTTAGCCTGCAGAATCTGCAGGGGATGGCGGAGCGGGTCGGCAAGGACGGGGCGATTGCGATGTTCGATCCGCGTCCTGCCGATCCGCCCGCGCCGCAGGCCGTTGCCTGGGCGCATCGGGGGCCGGTGACGATATTGGTCGATGCGGACATGGCGCCGCTGACCGGGCCGATCGACCGCGCCAGCGGCAAGCCGCGTGGCGTTGCGATGATCGAGCGGCGCCGGGGGGCGGTGGTGCACCGGACGATGACGACAGCGGAGCGCGCGCGCCTGTGCGGCGCGCTGGCCGTGCGGGCATGGCGCGCGCGGGGCGCGGATGCGCGCGCGGTGCGGCCGCCGATGGGAATGGATTTCAACGATAGCGCGAGGCTGGGATGATTGTCGTCAAAGTGGAGCTGTGGAGTGCGGTTACCGGCGATGTGCAGGAACTGGCGCGGATGACGATCGACAATGTCGGCGGAACGCAGCAGCTGGGAAATTATCGCGCCCGGACGATGCGGGGACGATCCGCAGAGGCGCTGACGCGCGCGATGCTGCGCAGTGACGTGCAACGTGAGGGTCGGGTCGAACGTCATCCGCGATTGCGCGAGCATGTGTGGAATCTGGTCGCGAAGTCGCTTTCCGGCATGGGATATGGCCGATGAGCGCGGATCGCCTGCGCCTCTATGTCGATCGCATCCGGCGGTTGATGGGCGAGCGCGCCGAACTTTCGAGCGATATTCGCGATGTCTATCGCGAGGCCAGGGCCGAAGGGTTCGACACCGCGACGATTCGCAAGCTGGTCGCGCGGATGGATATGGAGCCGCAGCATCGTGAGGAAGCCGATGCGATGCTGGCGACGTACGAAGCGGCGATGGGCGGTCTGGACGATGCCGAAGTCGAGCGACGGATTACCGAGTTGCGTCCCGATGCGGCGGCGATCGCGCTGGAAATGCTGACGGCCGATATCGTCGGGCTGGAAGATGAAGACCGCGCCGCCGCGCTGGTCGAGCATGTCACGGTGTTGCTGGATATTCGCGCCGAAATCGCCGTGCTGCGCGCGCAGGAGCGGATGCGCAAGGCGATGGCGAAAGACGAAGGGTTCGACGCCAAGCAGATCGCCGTAACCGTCCGCTGGTTCGAGAAATGCGTTAAACATGGCGAGGAAGCGATGCGCGCGGGGGAAGCGACGTTTCATCTGTATCGCGGGACGGTGGAGGCCGATCGTATCGCGCCGTCGGGCATGTCCGAGCGCGATCAGGGATTGATGGCGAAATTCGCCGGCAAGGATGTTGCGGCGGAGAAGCGCAGCGCGGCGCGCAAGCGGTTGTCGGGCACGATCGCGACGCTGAATGCGATGGACGCGGCGACGCGGCGTGGGGGTGGGCATGGGTGACGCGATTCCGGTGATCGTGCCCGATCCGTGGGATCTGGCGTGGCACGAGCTGAACGACCAGGGCAATGCCGACCGGTTCGTCGCGCATGCTGGCGGATTGTTGCTGCATGTGCGCGGATGGGGGTGGATTGCCTATCGCGACGGGATGTGGAGCCGCGACGATGGCGAGCGGCTTGCCGCGCTGAAGGCGATGGAAGTCGCCCGGCATATGCGCGAGGAAGTCCGCGCGCTGAACGAAGCGCTGGAAAATCGCAAATTGCCCAAAGGCATGACCGAGGAAATGCTGCAGGGCCGGATCGAGGCGCTGGCGAAGCATGCCAATCAATCGGGCAATGCCAATCGCACCAAGGCGATGCTGGAACAGGCATCGAAGCTGGACGTGCTGAACCGGGCGATCGAGGATTTCGACAGCGATCCGCTGGCGCTGAATGTCGCGAACGGCACGCTGCGGTTCCGACAGGACCGGGACGGCAAATGGGGCGTTTCGTTCCGCCTGCACGATCCGGCGGACCTGATCACGCGCAAGGCGAGTGTCGAATGGATCGAAGACGAAAAGGTGCGGGTGCCCAATGCCGAATGGCTGCAGCATCTGAAAACCGCATTGCCGAACGACGATGTCCGCTGGTTTTTCCAGAAGCTGATGGGATATTGCGCCACGGGCCTGACGCTGGAACAGATATTCATCCTGTTGCAGGGCAAGGGCGGCGACGGCAAATCGACCGCGATGAACGTGCTGCGCATCATGCTGGGCGGCTATGCCGTTTCGGGCAACGTCAAATCCTTTATCGACACGCGCGACAGCGATGCCGGCGGGCCGACGCCCGAGCTGATCCGGTTTGTCGGCGATACGCGGCTGATCAGCCTGCAGGAGCCCAAGCGCGGAAAGGCACTAGCCGAGGATCGGGTGAAGCAGTTCACCGGGGGATCTCCGGTCACCTATCGCGCGCTGTATGGCGCGGAAGAGGAATTCGAGCCGCAGGGCAAGGTAGTGATGG
The DNA here is from genome assembly GCF_003171655.1 of Stakelama portus. Taxonomy (GTDB): domain Bacteria; phylum Pseudomonadota; class Alphaproteobacteria; order Sphingomonadales; family Sphingomonadaceae; genus Sphingomonas; species Sphingomonas portus. The sequence continues at coordinate 109,624 of NZ_QFZL01000004.1, forward strand.
AGTGCAACAGCCGCCCGCGCATCAGCGGCGACGATGACGGCATCTGGCGCCGCATCGTGATCGTGCTGTGGCCGCACCAGTTCAAGGGCAGCGCGATCGTGAAAGGCATGGATCGCCGCATCCTGGCCGCAGAGGGCGGCGGGAGCGGCGTGCTGGCATGGATTGTCGAGGGCGTGCTGGCGTATCTGCGGGACGGGCTGGAGCAGCCCGAGGACGTGCAGGATGCGATCGAGGAGTATCGCCGTTCGGCCAACCCTTTTTCGGAGTGGATGGCGGCTTGCGTGGTGGCCGATCCGCTCGCCCTGACGCTCGCGGCTGATCTGTACCGCAGTTACAAGGATTGGTGCCAGGAGCAGGAAATCGACGAACGCGCGGTGATGAGCCACAGCGCGTTCGGGCGGGCGCTGGGCGACAGGCAGATCATCGTGAAGGGCAAGGATCGGCGAGGCAAGGTGCTGCGCCGTGGGGCGCGGCTGCGTGACGATGCGGGCGGCGGCGAGGCTGGGTCTGATGGCGACGATATCTGGCCCGGCGATAGCATCGCGCCGTGAGCGACGGACAGATGACGGACAGTTTGCCGCAACTCTCCGTCATTCAGGGGCGCGGCGGTTTCGAGGCAGAAAGGCGGGTGATGGTCAAGAGGGAAAAGCGAGGTTTGTAGCGAGTGCAACTGTCCGTCCGTCCGTCATGTGTCCGTCGCTGTAACCCGCAGAAATGCGAGGATGACGGATGGAACGGGGACAACGGACAGCGCGCGGCGCAAAGCCCTTAAGGTGGGCGCGTGCGCATGTGCGAAGTTGCGATTTTCGTCTGTCTGTCCGTCATTGAATAAGAGGGTTTGGAAATGGTGAGCAATGCAGAACAGGTTCGGCTTCAAGGGGTGGTCTGCTACGACGACGTCGAGGCGGCGCTGATCGATGCGGTGTTGATCCAGTGGCGCACCGAGGCGGGCAACTGGCCGTTCGCCAGCGACGGGCCGTGGCATCTGATCCGCAAGGAATGGAGCGACTGGGATGCGCGCGACGCCAAGCCAGTGCCGCGCACGCCGCCGAGCCGGGGTGAGCTGGAGCGGATGCGGGCGGTGCTGTTCGGGTGGTTGCCGCTGGTGCCGTCTGATCTTGATCGGCGGATCATTGTGGTGAGCGTGACCTGGCGGGCGCGTGGCGAGAAGCGGGTGCCGTGGCGCAAGGTGGCCGAGAAGCTGGGGCAAGCGGTGAGCGCGGATGCTGCCAAGATGCGCTATCGGCGGGCGGTGCATGCGCTGACCGTGGCGGTGAATGAACGGGGGTTGGGCTGAAAGCCGCAGAAAACTGCAACCGGAATGCGTCAAGCCCCGGAATGCCTCCGGACCAAAATAAAGGGTGTTCTCCTCCGGACCTAAATAGGCGTAATTCTAAGTAAGTTGGTCGCTGGCGTGTGTCGGTGACGGTTGCGTTCCCTCTCCAAACCTATCGCATCGGGCGGCTTGGCTTCGGCTTGGCCGCCCGATGCGCGTTGTGAGCCATGCCATCCAAGCCGCGAACCCTTCGCCCGGTTGGGCAGCCAGCTTCGGCAGAGCGGGAGCGGCATCGGGGCAGTGCGGCATCGCGAGGCTATGGCAGGGCGTGGCAGGCGGCACGGGGGCATCATCTGAGCGCTGAGCCTTTATGCAGCTATTGCGAGCTTGCTGGACGAGTGACGGCAGCAACGCTGGTTGATCACTTGTATCCTCATCGCCGATTCGACGGGGTGTTCTGGATCAGGGAGTGGTGGGTTTCGTCCTGCGCGCGGTGCCACGATGGCTTCAAGCAGCGGGTTGAGGCGGAGGGGAAGCGCGCGATCGACCAGCTTGCGGTTCGTTTGGGTCGACCTGTGCTGCAAGGGGGTGGGGGGGCGAAAGTCTAGGGCCGGTCGGCTGTGGACCGGCCTCGAACCACGGATTTTTCGGCGCGAAATTGCGCAGAAGTTTTTTTATGGAGGCAGGAAAATGCGGGGTAGGAAACCCGACGCGCCCGGCCTTCAGCAGGCCAAGGGGAATCCGGGCCGGCGCCGATCGGCCGTGCAGAAACGGCTGGATGAAGCCGAGCGGGTCGCGGAGATGCTGGCGCGAGCGCCGGCACAAGGGGATCCGCTGGCACCGCCGTCGATCATCGAACAGGGAGCCGAGGCCGCGGTTGCGGTTTGGCGAGATCTGGCGCCGCGATTGCGATCAACGCAACGGCTACAGCCGCAGCATCGGCCGATGTTCGCGCTGTTCTGTGTCTATTTCGCCGAGTGGGTGCTGGCGAACGAGGACATCAAGAAGAATGGACATACCCAGTCGGTGAAGACGGTCGCTGGTGGAAGGATGGAGCGCACGCGACCGATCGTCGCGATCCGCGACCGAGCGTTCGACATGGTGATGAAGCTGTCGGAGCGGTTTGGCCTGACGCCATCGGACGAATATTCGCTGTTTCGCGAGCAGGCAGTGGCGTTCGCGGCAAATCCGGGTCTGTTCGATCGCGAGCATCAACCGCAGCAAAAGGCCGATGCGGAAGCGGAAACGCCCGGTGACGGCGAAGGTCAATCGAGCCTTATCGGTGCACTGGATCGGATGGATTCGAAGCCGCCGACGCTGAACTGACATGGCGGCCGAAACGGGGTCGATCGACGGATTGCCGCCGTGGTTGGCGCGGCATGCCGACGAAGAGATTTACGATTGGGCGCGCAAGGCATGGGAACGCGCGCGGGCTGTCGACGGTGCGTGGTTCGATCATGCCAAGGCGGATCATGTGGTCGCGCTATGGCCAAAGGTGTTTCGGCTGACCGAGGACAGGTTCGCGGGCAAGCCGTTTCGCCTGGTGCCGTGGCAGGAAATCATTGTTCGCCTGCTGATCGGGTGGAAGGTGCCGGTCGAGGTGCTGGACCCGGAAACGGGCGAGCCGGAAGTGTTGCACGTCCGGTTGTTTCGCCGGTTGCTGTTGTGGGTGCCGCGCAAAAACGGGAAGTCGGAATTCCTGGCAGCACTGGCGCTGTTGTTCTGGGCGCTGGAAGGCGTTGTCGGTGGGCAAGGTTTCGTATTTGCTCGCGACGAAAAGCAGGCATTCACCGTCTTCAACAAGATGAAGGCGATGGTCGCGCTGGAGCCCGAGCTGGCGCGCGAAGTGCAGACGCACAAGCGGTCGATCTATCTGAAGCCCTGCGCAGCGCTGTTCGAACTACTGTCGGGCGCCGAGGAAGGAAAGCACGGCAAGTCGCCCACGGTGATCGTCGGCGATGAAATGCACGAGTGGCGCAGCCGCACCGTCGAAACGACGTTGCGGCAGGGAACCGGCGCGCGTTTGCAGCCGATCGAGCTGTATGCGTCGACGGCCGGGCTGAAGACCAATGTCACAGGCGTGACGTTGTGGGATGAAAGTCTGGCGATACTGGAAGGGCGGATTTCGGACCCGACCACGCTGGTCGTTGTGTTTGCGGCAGATCCAGACGCGTCCTGGGATGACGAGGCAGTCTGGAAGGTCGCAAATCCTTCGCTGGGACTGTCGCCGACGCTGCAGTTTCTGCGGCGCGAAGCGGCGATTGCGGCTGATAATCCAAGGGCTCAAGCCCAGTTCAAATGTTACCATTTGAACCAATGGGTCGACACGGTCGTGCGCTGGCTGAACATGGCCGCTTACGACAAATGTTCGAGCGACCGGAAAGGCTGGAAAACAGCCTGGGAGCGGATGAAGGGCCGTCGCTGTTATGCGGCAGTCGACGTTTCATCGACTCAGGACGTGACTGCGCTGTTGTTATTGTTCCCGCCTGAGGGCGAGGAAACGCAGTGGACGGTGATCTGTCGCTTCTGGGTGCCGGAAGATACGATGGCATTGCGCGTCAAGAATGATCGCGTGCCCTATGATCGATGGGTTGCCGAAGGTGCGATGGAGACGACGCCGGGCGATTATGTGGATCAGAATTTCGTCATGCGCGGCGTTTGCCGGGCTGGTGAGGATTTCGAGCTGCTGGGTGTCGGATTCGACCCCTGGAATGCGCGAAAGCTGATGTCCGATCTGCAAGCCGAAGGCATGGATGTCGGGCTGCAGCTGGAGGTGCGGCAAGGCATCCCGTCGCTAGGTGAGCCGACGAAAGAGTTCGAACGGCTGATCTATGCCGGGCAACTGAATCATGGATGGCACCCGGTGCTGCGATGGATGGCGAAAAACGCAGTGGTGCGGTTCGACGAAAATCTGAATTTCGCTCCCGCCAAGAAGCGGAGCGCCGAGAAGATCGACGGTGTCGTGGCGGCGGTGATGTGCATCGCGGTCGCGCTGTCGACGGTTGAGGAAGGCCCGTCGGTCTATGAAGGCCGTGGCATCATGGAGATCGAAGTCTGATGGGCTGGCTCGCGAATATTGCCGCGCGGTTCGGGCCGTCTGACGCCGCGAGCAATCCGTGGGGCTGGTTTGTTCGTCATTTGGGTGGCACGACGAATACTGGTGTCGCGGTCAGCGAGCATAGCGCGCTGTATCTGCCGATCGTCTATGCTTGCATCAACCGGATCGCGAACCCGATCGCGAGCTTTCCGTTGCGCATTTATCAGAATGTCGGCGGCAAGCGTGAGGAGGTAACGCAGCATCCGATGTCCGAACGGCTGCGGTTGCGGCCCAACGACTATATGAGCGCGCGCACCGTTACCAAGTCCAAGATGCTTCATGCGCTCAGCTGGGGTAACGGCTATCAGGAAATCGAGCGAAATGGTCGCGGTGAAGCGGTTGGGTTGTGGCCGCTTCTGCCAGATCGCACCAGGCCGCGTCGGAAGGACGGAGCGATCGTTTTCGATACGACGATCGATGGCACAGGGTTTGAGATCGAGCATCGCAACGTCCTGCATCTGATGGATCAGAGCCAAGACGGGTATGTCGGGCTGAGCCAGGTCGCGCTCGCTCGCGAAGCGATGGGATTGGCGCTGGCGACCGAGAAGTTCGGCGCGAAGTTCTTTGCCAATGATGCAAAGAGCGGCGGTTTTCTGCTGCATCCTGGTCGGCTTGGTCCGCAGGCAGTGACCAACCTGGCGGGGCAAAAGGACAAGGCCGCGGGCGAAAACCCGGCTTCGCGCATCGAGCGGCAAGGCGGATTGGACAATGCGCATCGTGTAAAGGTGCTGGAAGAGGGGATGAAGTTCGTTTCGACGACGATTCCCCCTGATGATGCGCAGTTTCTTTCGACCCGTGAATTCCAGATCGCCGAGATTGCGCGAATTTACGATGTGCCGCTGGTGCTGGTGCAGAGCCACGAAAAGTCGACCAGCTGGGGATCGGGCATCGAGCAGCTGATGATCGGTTTTGTCCGGCAGACGATTGCGCCCTGGGTGGAGGCGATCGAGCAGGAAATGAACTGGAAGCTGTTCACCGAAGCGGAGCGCGCAAAGGGGCTTTACGTCAAACACAGCATGCAGGCGCTGTTGCGCGGCGACATGGCAGCGCGAGCTGCCTTCTACAAATCGCTGTTTGAAGTGGGTGCTATCTCTCCCGACGAAATCGCCGAGCTGGAAGAAATGGAAGGTGTCGGCGGGAACGGAGCTAAGCGGTTTGTTCCGGTGAATTTCACGCCATTGGATCGGGCGCGCGAACCGCAGGCAACCACGCAGACAATGCCCAGGGATGGAGCGCAGCAATGAAATATCGGCATATCCTGCTCGCCTTCGCGTCCGAATATTGGGCGATGGAGGAATGCAAACTGTTCGCGATCATCGATCTGCTGGCGGCGCAGGCGGACGGCATCAAATTCGATGCCGCTGAAATCGAAGCTCGGATTACACCGCAAACCGCCGCCGCCGTGGCGCGACGCGAAGGATCGGTTGCCATCGTCCCGTTGCGCGGGGTGATTTCGAATCGCATCAACCTGACGCCGAACAGCTCGACCGGCGGTGGAACGAGTGCGGAGGCATTTGCCAATGCAATCGAGCGTGCTGGTGCGGACGATACAGTCAAGGCGGTGGTGGTTGATGCCGATACGCCGGGCGGCAATGTTCAGGGTGTGGAGGAAGCGGCTGCCGCGATCGCTTCGCTGCGTGGGCGCAAGCCGGTGGTAGTGCAGGTGAACGGCAACCTGGCCAGTGCCGGATATTGGATCGGTAGCGCTGCAGATGAAATCGTCGCTACGCCCAGTTCAGCGCTGGGGGCGATCGGGGTTCGCACCGCATATGACAACATAATCGGTGCGCTGGAAAAGCAGGGTGTCGAACGCGAAGTCTTTTCCGCCGGAAAGTATAAGGGCGAAGGCGTGCTGGGGCCACTGAGCGACGACGCGCGGGCGCATATCCAATCGACGGTCGATGAATATTACACGATGTTCGTCGACCGGGTGGCGCAAGGGCGCAACGTATCCTCTGACACAGTGCGCAATGGGTTCGGCGAGGGCCGGATGGTATCCGCCTCGCAAGCGGTGAAGCTGGGGATGGCAGACCGCATCGGCACGATGGCGGAGACGCTGGCGCGCTTCACCTCCACAAGCTCGGGATCCGGATCGCGAGCCCGTCGTGAACGGGCGCTCGCGCTGCTCTGACCGATACCAAAAGCGAAAGTCGCTTCGCCCCGTTCGAGCGCCGGCTCGGGCGGGGTTTGATTTGTCCGGCGCGAAGGCCTGCGGGCCAGGAGAAAGCACGATGAAGAAGACGTTTCTCGTGGGTGCCGCAATGGCGGCGCTTGGACCGATGACTGCCAACGAAGCGCGCCGTGGTCGCTATATGCGCGATCCGGATGGTCACCCGAACTTCAATCCGCAGGCGCGGTTGACGGGGCTGAACGAGCAGCGCGCCGGTCTGGTTGATCAGATGCGCGGCATGCTGGCGACGGCGGCCGACGATGGTGACCGCGACCTGACCGCTGAAGAGGCAACCGCCTATGATGCACTGAACGAGCAGGTATCAGCGCTGGACAAGCGTATCGAGCGACTTTCCGGATTTGGTGCAGCCGAAGCCGCTGGCAGTCGCATCATTCCCGCCGCGTCGCGCGGCAGTGGACCGACGCCACCGCCGCCTGGGCCGGGCGCGAGCCGCGAGTTCGAGAGCTTCGGCGAGTTCATGGCGGCGGTTCGCTTCAATCCGAACGACCAGCGGCTGAACTTCGTCGAGGGTGTCGGCGCGGCGGAGGACGCAACGCTTAGTGCCGAGATGCGCATGGATAACGATGCGCAGGGCGGGTTCATGGTGCCGACACAGTTTCGCAGCGAAATTATGCGCGTGGACCCGCAAGCAGCGATGATCCGTCCGCGCGCGAATGTGATTCCTGCTGGGTCGCCGCCCGATTCGAGTTTCACGATTCCTGCGCTTGATCAGAGCGGCACCGACGCGAACATGTACGGCGGCGTTCAGGTCGACTGGATTGGCGAGGGCGAGGAGAAACCCGAGACCGACGCCACGCTGCGCGAGATCACCCTCACACCGCAGGAAGTCGCTGGTCATATCAAGGTCACCGACAAGCTGCTGCGAAACTGGCAGGCGGCGGGGCCATTCCTCGAGAATCTTCTTCGTCAGGCTGTGACCGGAGCGGAAGAATATGCCTTTCTTCGTGGAAGTGGCTCCCACAAGCCGCTCGGTGTGCTCAATGCCGGCGCCACTAAATGGATCAACCGGGCTAACGCTAACCAGGTGCAGTACGCCGATCTCGTGGGAATGGTCGCCAGGATACTGATGCGCGGCGGCGCGCCGGTGTGGTCGATGCCGCAGGGCGTGCTTCCGCAGATCGCGCAATTGAAGGATGAGAACAATAATCTGATCTGGCAGCCGAATGCGCGCGATGGTTTCGCCGGCACGCTGCTCGGTTATCCGTTGCGGTGGGACAATCGATCGCCCGGGCTCGGGGCGAAGGGCGATGTGATTCTCGCCGACTGGTCGCATTATCTGATCAAGGATGGATCGGGGCCATTCGTGGCGGCGAGCGAGCACGTTTTGTTCACTCAGAACAAGACGGTGATCAAGATCTTCTGGAATGTCGACGGCGCACCGTGGCTGACCGCGCCGATCGCGGAAGAAAATGGCTACGAAGTCTCGCCGTTCGTCGGCCTCGACGTTCCTGCCTGATCCGCATTTCCCAGCGCGGGCACGGTGATCGCCGTGCCCGCATCCCCATTTCCTGAAACCGAAGGAACAAGATGATGCGCGATATCGCCAATCACCTGAACGTTGCCCGCGTGATTTCGCCTGCGGCGGCGGTAACTGACAACACGGCCGTCGTCGGCCAGATTGTCGATCACAATGGCTATGAATCGGCCTGCTATTTTCTCAATGCCGGTGCGATCGCCGATGCGGATGCAACGCTGACTGTGCTGCTGGAGCATGGCGACGAAGCCGATCTGTCCGACGCGGCAGCAGTGCCCGATGAACAACTGACCGGTACCGAGGCGCTGGCTGGGCTGACGTTCGCCGACGACAATGCGCTGCGCAAGCTCGGTTATGTCGGCAGCAAGCAATATACGCGGCTGACCGTCACACCGGCCAACAACACGGGCAACATCTTCCTGTCGGCGCTGTGCGTGCTGGGCGATCCGCGCTTTGCGCCGACGCCCAACCCGCCCGCCTGATCAGCCGGACTGTTTTCCCAGGCCGGGGCGGATTGATGCCGCCCCGGCAATCCTCCCGAAACGGAGTTTGCGATGAAATATCCCGTAATCGCGGAATGCGTCGATGTGCGCGACGGCAAGCGTTATTTTCCGGGCGATCAATTCCCGGACGCCAATGATGAACAGATCCAGCGTCTGGTGAAGGCCGGGTGTCTGAGGTTCGACCCGGAAGCTGAAGCGGCGGCGGCCAAGGCGAAGGCCGAGGAGGAAGCCAAGGCGAAGGCGGAAGCCGAAGCGGCAGCAGCCAAGGCGAAGGCCAAGTAAATGCGCGTCATCGTCGTCACGCCACCGGAACCGGTGGTCAGCTGGGCAGATGCCGACGCGCATCTGAAGCTGGACGGCGATGTTACGCAGCAGGCGATTGTCGAAGGCTATATCGCCAGCGCGACCGAGCATGTTGATGGCCCTGTCGCGCCGGATGGCGGGCTGGGTCGCGCGCTTGGCGTTCAGACGCTGGAGGCGCGGTTCGACCGAGCGGAAATCGGGTCGCATATCCTGTTGCCGTTTCCGCCAGCGATCGAACTGGTGAGCGTTACCTATCTGGACGCTGACGGCGAAGAGCAGGTGGCTGACCTTGCAGATTTCGAACTGCTTGGCCGCGACCTGATCCCGGTTGGCTCGTCCTGGCCGTGGTCTGACGGATCGACGCGGCGCGAGGCGGTGCGCATCCGGTACGATGCCGGATACACGACGCTGCCCGCGCCAATCCGTGCGGCGATCCTGCTGATGGTGGGCGACCTATACGCCAATCGCGAAACGGTGACGGTGGGGGCCAGCGTGCAAGCGCGTGGCATCCCGATGTCGACCAGCGTTTCCAATCTGCTGAATCCGTTTCGGGTTTATAGCTGATGGGAATGATCGCCGCCGGTGCCTTGCGGCATCTTATCCGTGTGCAACAGCCGGTTGCGGATGCCAGCTTTGATGGGGCGGGATCCGGCGCATGGCATACGGTCGCCGAGGTGCGGGCGAATGTGACGGATTTGCTGCCGAGCCGGGGCGAAAAGCTGGCCGATGGCCTAAACATCGCGACCCGTCCCGCGCGGGTTCGCATTCGCTATCGTGCCGGGTTGCGAGCGAACATGCGCGTGTTGATCGGTCACTATGTCGCGGCAGAGGGCGGTGGCGTCCCGGAGTGGATCACCGATCGCACTGCCCAGATCATCACCGTGCCCGCCGAGCTGGGCTGGCGGGAGGGGCTGGAATTCATGATCGAGGATTACAGCACGGCGGGGAATCCGGCCTGATGGCATGGTCGCGCGGCGCTTCGGACGTTCGCGCATATATGGCGCGATTGCCGCAGGAGATCGAAACCAAGCTGCTGCGCGGTGCGGGTCGCGCCGCGGCGAAGGTGGTGGCCGACGAAGCCAAGGAACGCACGCTGTCGAGCGAAATCCGTGCGGCGATCAAGGTTTCGACGCGCAGCAAGGACGGGCGGATCATCGCCAAGGTGCAGGTGAAGGGCGACGGAGCCTATCTGGCGCCGTGGGAAGAATATGGCACCTCGCCGCACTTCATCACCGTCGACGACAGTCAGCGGCAGGGCCGCAGCGTGCAGCGGATCAACCGGCTCGCCAAGGAAAAGGGAAGCAGTCATTCGCTGGTGATCGGCGGTGCGTTCGTCGGAACCACCGTGCTGCATCCCGGCGCGCGGCCGCATCCGTTCCTGCGCCCGGCGCTGGATGTGAAGCAGGCTGAGGCGATCGCGGCGGCGCAGCAATATATCAACGCGCGCGTCACGCGGGCGGGTATCATCGGCAACGCCGAACCGGAAGGCGACAGCGAATGAGCGGGGTGACGATCATCGGCGCGCTGCTGAACGCCAGCACCGCCGTGACGGCCAAGGTGCCGAGCGCCCGGATCAAGGCAGGGCAGTTGCCCGATGGCGTCGCATTGCCGGCGCTGCTGGTGCGCGGGGTGAGCCTGATCGAGCGGAAGGAATTGAAGCGGGGCGCGATCGTGCGCGTGACCGAACGGGTTTCGGTGACGGTGCGCGCGGACAGCTATCGCGATCAGCGGGCCATCATTGCCGAAGGCCTGGTGCGCAACGCCTGCGCCGGGTTCGTCGGTGATCTGGCGTCGTTTTCGCGGGTGTCTGTAACCGATGGGGGGTGCGGCCCCGATCTGATCGGCCCGGCCAACAGCTTTGAACAGACGCAGGATTTCCGGGTGAGTTTCGAGACATCCGGCAGCTGAAAAGGATGATGACGATGGCAAATTCGACAGATGTTCAGGCGGTTGTGATCCGCGATTTCACCGATGAGGGCACCGGGACGGCATATAAGGCGAAACAGCGCCCGACGCTGCCGGCAGGTGTGTTTGCCAATTACGAAGCGGCCGGACTGGTCAAGCGCATTGGCGCTGAAACGCCTGCTGTCACCGAATCGGCCACAAAGGCCAACTGATTTCCGCGCGGCCCACGGGCTGACCATCGCCGGCGACGCCGGCTCGCCACACAGGAGAAACTGACATGGGTTCCAGCACTTCGGCGGGCACGACGCTCGCCATTTCGGCCAGCAATCCCGCGACCGAAGACGCAGCCGGCTATGCCGCGCTGACGTACACGGCAATCGGCGGTATCGAAAAACTCGGCACGATCGGGGCATCGTTCAACAAGATCGAATTCAAACCGCTGAAGGGGCCGACCCAGAAGCATAAGGGCTCGGTCGATTATGGTTCGCTGCAGCCTTCGCTTGCCCATGACGGCAGCGACGCCGGGCAGACGCTGCTGCGCACAGCCGCAGCGAACGAAACGTCGGCGCTATACAGCTTCCTCGCCACCTATCCGACCGGCGAAAAGCGGTATTTTCAAGGGCGCGTGTTCGGCATGCCCGAAAATGTCGACGGACAGGACAGCATGCTGATGGCCAATCCGACCGTCGAAATCTGCACCAAGGTGGTGCCGGTCGCCGCCAGTTAATCATTCACCATTCCGTCGGGTGTTTCGCCCGCCGGTCAACAGGCATCGGCCCGCCCCGCATTCGCGGGTGCGGGGCGGGTCGGTGTACGCAAACCTCCGCGAAGGGAAACTTTATGGACATCACGCAGCACAAGGTCGCCGACACGTCCGCCATTCACATCAAAAATGCCGCCGGAGAGCCGCTGTATGACGGCGACAAGCCGGTGCGCATTCACGTCTATGGCCCGGGCAGCAAGGCCTATGCCACCGTCGAAGCGCGGCAGTCCGCGCGCGCGGTGAAGCGCATGCAGGACAATGACGGCAAGGTGACGGTCGCCCCGCATGAAGAACGACTGCAGCAGGCTGCCGAAGATCTGGCGGCGATCACCGTGCGGTTCGAAAATCTGGAATATCCGCCCGCCAAGGGCAAAGAAGGTGCCGAGCTGTTCGAGGCGGTCTATGCCGATCCGGCGCTGGGATTCATCGCCAATCAGGTTCGCAAGTTCGTGGGTGACTGGGGAAACTTCAGAGCCGGGTCGGGCGCGAGCTGACGCTGTATGTCCGGTATCTGGCGTGGCTGAACGCCACGCCGAAACCGGACGAGGATTCGCGGCGCGGCAAGGCGGGCAAGGCCGCGAAGTTGAGCCGTGCCGAGGCAATGAAGCGTGATGGCGTGCCGATTTCGATGCCGCCCAATCCGATGCCGCACCTGATCGATCGCCTGATCGAAATCGGGCTGACCGAGGCGGCAGGCATGGGCGTCGTGCCGCTAAGCTGGCGCGAGATCGAGGCGTGGCAGCATAATGTGCATGTCGCGCTGGCGCCGTGGGAAGCGCGGCTGATCCGCAAGCTATCGGTGGAATATGTCGCCGAGGGCCGCCGCGCTGAAAGCGAGAATTGCCCGCCCCCCTGGCGCGCGGAAGTGACGGCGCGCGAACGCGAAGTGGAAGAAGCGCGGTTGCGGATGGTGTTGGGGTAATCTTGGATGTAGCCTCCCCGTTATATTGGGTGAGTCGCCAGATGATGACTGAGGTGCAGATCGATGAAAATTTTGCGCGCTTTGGCAGCAAAACCTATGCGATCAACAAGATTAACTCGGTTGATACCAGAACGACCATGAAGAGCGGCAGCAAGGCGTGGATATTCTGGTGGGGATTGGCCGCAATAGTTTTGATCAGTCGATTCGGAGGTGGGAACGTATCGGCAGGCGGGGCTACCGCCGTCGTCGTCTTTGCGGCACTACTTGGCTGGCTTGGTTGGCGGTCGTTCCGAAAGAGGTTTTCGACCACCTATTATCATCTGTATCTGATGACTTCTTCGAGCGAAGCGCAGGCGTATGTGACCACCGATGAATCGGAAATGGCCGAACTTCGCGCCAAGATTGAAGATGCCATGGCGAGGGCTGGCTGATGTGGAAATTGCTATCATTGCCGCTTCTGATGGGCTCGCCAGCTGTAGCGCAGGACGTGCGGCAGTTTGATCTGGTATGCACGGCGGATGACGTTTCGATGCGGTATCGGATCGATCTGGACCGGAATGAGTGGTGCGTTCGGGATTGTCATCAAGTGCGCACGATCGCGAACGTTACCAGCGGAGTAATCACGCTTTATCGCGAACTTCCCGTCCGACCTAATTTTACTGACGCCTACACTGAGATCAATCGCCTGACCGGTGAATGGCGCTGGTATCACAAAAGTGCCCGGTCAATGAACGCAATGGATCACCGCGGGCAGTGTGATGCTGCGAGTTTCAGCGGATTTCCTCCGGCGCGGTTTTGAGGCCAGAGCGATAGGCAAGGAGCCTTTCGGCTGAAGATCGGCCAGACTATCCGTTGCACGCGCATCCGCGCGGTTGGCGGCAGGTCCGGTCGCGGGCGATGCAGGAATTGCCGCAGGCCTTGCCGCGTCGGCATATTTTGCAGCAGGGTTCAGATGTGCTCGCAAAAGTGGCGTTGCAGGGCTGAATTGTTGAAGGTCCGACAGCAAGTATTGCGAGCGAAAGTGCAAGTTTCAACATGAGTCCCTCCCTATTTCAGGGCAGCATTGTCTTTGAATAGGCTGGAGGAGTCTAGGTTTTCGTCAGGGCCGTCCCGTTGGGGCGGCCCTTTTTGCTTTGGAGGTGCCCGATGGACGACGGTTCGCCAGCTTTGGAAGTTGGCTTCGCGATCGACACGGGTGGTTCCTATCAGGAACTGTTGCAGCTGCAGGAGCTGATGGGTTCTGCGGAAGCGAAGATGGTGGCCGAGGCGGCGAACATCGAACGCGCCACCGGGAGCATGGTCAAACTGGGTGGCGCTGCTGCCGAATTTCAGGCTTTCAGCAGCGCCGCAACGCGCGAGTTGCAGGCGATCAATCGCGAAAAGGCGAATACGGATCGAGCGGGTGAACGGCTGATCAAGCAGTTGGAACGCGAAGCCGCTGCATTGGGGCAGACGCGTGATCAGATGCGTGATGCCAAGGTGGAGGCGATTGCGCTCGCGGCCGCTGAACAAGGCAATGCGGATCTTGCTGACCGACTGCAGTTCGCGTCGCGGCAACGCGCGATTGCAGCAGAGAATGCGGCGCAGGCAGAAGCGCAGGCGGCGGCGCGGGCCGTGGCCGCGAAAAATGCCGAAGTGGCAGCGGCAGAGCGACTGGCGCGGGAGCATAAGATGCTGGCCGATGCGGTGCAGGCATCGCGCGCGGCGCAGGAGGCCGATGCTGTTGCCGCCGAGCGGCTGCGCGCGTCGACCGATCCCCTGTATGCCATCACGCAGCGGCTGAATGCCGAACTGGCGGAAAGCACGCGCCTGTATCACGGCGGTACGATCGGCGCCGAAGAATATGCGCATCAACAGGCCGTATTGCAGGGGCGGCTTGAGGATGTGGGGCAGCAACAGCGGATGCTGAACCAAGGTTTGGGCGGGTTGGGTGCGACCGGCAAGTTGACCGGGTTTCACATGCAGAATCTGGCGTTCCAGTTCCAGGATATCGGGCTGGGCATGTTCGCAGCGGCGCAGAGTGGCGCGCCGCTGCGCATGGTGCTGACGACAATGATCCAGCAGGGATCGCAGATTTACGGGATCATGGGACAGGCCGGAGTGGGGTTCCGGGAAGTGGGTGCAGCAGCAGCCGACATGTCGAAAAAATTGCTGCTGGCGACGGTAGCCAACCCAGCTTTGATGGGAATCGCTGGTGCCGCTGCAGTCGCAGCCGGAGCAATCGCGCTGTTGAACCATGCCGCGAATGACGACGCAGACATGAAGGTATATGCCAAGTCGCTAGGTCTGACGGCTGCAGAGATCCGGAAGCTCGACAATCTTACCGTCACCTGGGGTGACACGACCAAGGCGGTTTTTCAGGTCGCCGGAGAGGCGATCTGGGACGCAATCGGCCCGAACGTGACGGATGTGAAGGATGCGATTGGCGACTTCTTCAGCAGCGCGATGGACCAAGGCAAGGCGTTCGGCAATTTCCTGATCCAGGTGAGTGTTGCCACATTCAAGACGTTTCGCAAGAACTGGTCGAGCCTGCCGGAGGTGCTGGGCGATCTGTTTTTCAGTGCAGTCAACGCCGCCATCGATGCAATAAATTTGATGCTGAGAAAGGCGATCGAAGGGCTGAACTGGCTGATCGCGCAGGCGAACAAGATATTGCCGGACGCATGGGCATTGCCCGAGCTGACCGCGCCGCAGATCGAGCGCGCGGCAAATCAATATGCCGGTGCAGCACGGAAAATGGCCGATAGCTGGAGCGAGGAATTCAAGGCGGCCGAACGTGATTATATCGGGGATTTCGCCTCCGTAGTTTCGGAAAGGGCGCGCCAGAATGCACGTGATCGCATACGCGCGCAGGCTGAGGAAAAGGGGTATCTGGACCCGAGCTCGACTCGCGCTCGGCTGTCAGCGGAAGAGCGGGCCTATCAGAATGCAGTGAAAGCGGCGCGGGAATATGCTGCGGCGCAGCAGGAAGAGGCCGACAAGATCGGCCTGAGCGCGCGGGCGTTGCGTGAATATGCCGATGCGGCGGCGATCGCTGCGGCGCCGACAGAGGCGCTGAAACAGGCGATCCGCGATGCCGCGGCAGTGCGCGAAGCGGCCTATGGCCGGCAAAGCGCGGTGGATTTCGACAAGAATGTGATGCAGCCGCTGCGCGATGAGCTGGCGCTATACGGCCTGATCGGCCCGGCGCGTGATCAGGCGGCGCTGGCGCTGGAGAAGGAAGCATTCATCGCCCAGCATATGGATGATGGGATCGCGACGGCGACGGCGCGCTGGGAAGAATATTACGCCGCGAAAAGCGCATTGATCGCGCGGGACGCGGCGGCGGAGCGCGAAGTCGAGACGATCCGGCGGATCCGCGAGGAAATGGACCGGTTGATCGATGCGGTCGAACGGAGCGGAGACGCATTTGCGCGGGCATTCGGGCAAGGCGGCGATGCGATCAACGAATCGATGCGTGCGCTGATCCAATACAGCGAAACACGAAAATATTGGCTGGGCGAGCTTGCGAAAGATAATATCGACGAGGCGCGGTACGCTCGCGAGAACGCCGCCGCCCAGATCGCGTTTTACGGCGACCTGTCCGAAGCCGCGCAGGGGTTTTTCCGCGAGGGAACGGCGGGATATCAAGCCCTGCAGAAGGCCGAGCAGACGTTTCGCGCGATCCAGTTCGCATTGTCGGTGCGCGCCATTGCGCAGGATGCGATCGAAACCGGGGCTTCGCTGGCGAACAGCGCGGCGCGGACGGCGAAGCATGCGGTGGAAGCAGTGGTCAAGGCGATCAGCAGCCTGCCATTCCCGCTGAACCTGGCCGCCGGGGCGGCAACGGCTGCGGCGATCGCATCGCTGGGCGTATCGATCGGCGGCGCATTCGGCGGCGGTGGCTCCCAGTCCGAGCCCAGCAACACCGGCACGGGCACGGTGTTCGGCGATCCGACGGCGCAGAGCGCGAGCATCAAGAATGCAATCGATGCCCTGCGCGAAGTGGATACCGTGACCAGCACCTATGCGCGGCAGATGTCGGCGTCGCTGGAATCGATCGACAGCCAGATCGGCGGCTTTGCATCGCTGGTGCTGCGCACGGGCAATATCGATGCGAATGCCGGGATCACCGAGGGGTTCAAGAAGGACCTTACCGGCAACCTGCTGGAAGGGCTGATCACCGGCGGGGGCATCCTGTCCAAGATTCCGATCATCGGCGGGATCATTGGCGGCATCGGCAACTTCATCGGGTCGCTGTTCGGATCGCGCACCGACGTGACCGGCAGTGGCCTGTATGGCGGGCCGCAGACGCTGGGATCGATCCTGTCGGGCGGGTTCGACGCATCCTATTACAGCGATATCACCAAGACGAAGAAGTTCTTTGGCATCGTCACCGGACGGTCACATTCGACGCAATATAGCGCTGCGAACCCCGATCTGGAAAACCAGTTCACACTGATCCTGAGCAATTTCGCCGATGCGATCGAAGCGGCCGCCGGACCGCTGGGCGTGGCGACCGACGATGTCGAGGCGCGGCTGAACGGATTTGTCGTCAATATCGGCAAGATCGACCTGAAGGGGCTGACCGGAGCCGAGATCGAGGACAAGCTGACCGCCGTGTTCGGCGCCGCCGCCGACAATATGGCGAACGCCGCCTTTCCGGGCATACGGCAGTTTCAGCAGGCGGGCGAAGGCATGTTCGAAACGCTGGTGCGCGTCGCCTCCACGATCGAGGCAGTGGGGAACACGCTGGACCTGCTGGGGCAGGGTGTCGGCAATCTGGGGATCGAAGCGACGCTGGCGCTGGCCGATCAGTTCGACAGCGTTTCGGGGCTGGTGGATGCCGCCGATGCCTATTTCCAGGCATATTATACCAAGGAAGAGCAAGCGGCGGCGAAAGCCGCGCAGATGGCCAAGGTGTTCGAGGGTCTGGGACTGGCGATGCCGGGTTCGATCGCGGCATTCCGCCAGCTGGTGGAGGCGCAGGATCTGACCACGGCAGCGGGACAGGCGACCTATGCCACGTTGTTGAAACTGGCGCCGGCGTTCGCCGATGTGCAGGAGGCGCTGACCGGCGGGAAGAGTGCCGCCGATATCGCCAGCGAGCGCCAGAGCCTGCAGCGCCAGTTGCTGGAGCTGCAGGGCGATACGGCGGCGATCCGCGAACTGGACCTGGCGAAGCTGGACGAAAGCAATCGCGCGCTGCAGCAGCAGATCTGGGCGATTCAGGACGCGAAGGATGCCGCCGCCGCCGCCGACGAATTGCGGCAGGCATGGCAGAGCGTGGGCGACAGCATCCTGGACGAAGTGAACCGCATTCGCGGCCTGGCCAATGGCGGCACCAGTACCGATTTCGCGACGTTGCAGGGGCAGTTCAACGCGGCGACGGCATCGGCCCGCAGCGGCGATCAGGATGCGGCGAAAAGCCTGCCGGGGCTTTCGCAGGCGCTGCTTTCGGCGGCCGCACTGGTGGCGACGAGCCGGCAGGAACTGGATCGGGTGCAGGCGGCGACGGCGGCGAGCCTGGAGGCGACCTATGCCGCAATCACCGGCTTTGCCGGGGGCACGGCGGCGGCTTCGATCGCGGCGGCGGGGACGCCGAGCGGCGACCGGATCAGTTCGCAGCCGGTGCAGGTTTCAATCGACGATCTGCTGAACGCCGCGGCGACCAATCAGGTAGCGACGGCACCGGCAAGCGCCAGTGGCGACATGGCGAGCGAGATCCGCGCGCTGCGCGAGGAAGTGGCGCAGCTTCGCAGCGAGAATAATGCCGGGCATGCCACCACTGCCGCTAACACCGGATCGATGAAGCGGACGCTAGACAATGTAACTCAACAGAGCGGTGGCGACGCGATCAGCATCGAGATTGCCGCATGAAGATCGTGACGGCAGGCGAGACCGAAATCGAAATCGGCACGCTGGAGGCATCGCCGACGATCGGGATTGTCGATTACAGCCGCCGGGTGACCGACGATTTCGGCGTCACGACAATCGTGAAGCGTGGATTTTCGCGCAAGATGTCGGTTCGGGTTGCGCTGGAAACCGAAAATGTCGCCGCGGTACAGCGGCAGCTGGCGGCGCTGCGCGCGACATCGGCGCGGTGGAAAGCCGATGATCGGTTCGACTGGCTGAATTTCGAGGGATATTACAAGGATTTCGAGCTGGACCTGGCGGTGCCGCCACTGAGTTACTGCACGCTGAATGTCGAAGGGCTGGCAGAAACAGAGGCGGGCGCGGATCCGGGTGGCGATCCGGCGCCCACGGGCACATCGACGTTGCGCCTGCTGCAGCCGATGACGGTGACCGATGCCGCGCTGGTTTCGTGTTCGATCGCCGAAAATGATGCTTCGCAATGGTCGGCGGCCACGACCTATGCCGCCGGGGCGAAGGTGCTGCGCGGCAATGCGCACCGGATTTATGAAAGCGTTGCCGATGGCAACGTGAACAATGATCCGGCGACATCGACTGGCAAGTGGATCGATGTCGGGCCGACCAATCGCTGGGCGATGCTGGATGGCGCGTCGGGCACGGCATCGTCGTCCTCCAGCACCATTTCCATCACGATCGATCCAAGCAGCATCGATGCGGTGGCGCTGATCGACGTGGTCGGCACCAGCGCGCGAGTGCAGGCACCGGGATATGACCGCACGATCGCGGTCGCCAATGGCAGCGCATTGTTCCTCGATCTGCCCACCACCACGGGCAATGTGACGGTGACGGTATCGGGCAGCGGCACCAAGTCGATCGGCACGTTGTTGATCGGCACGCTGGTGCCGCTGGGCGTGACGGAAGCGTCGCCGACCGCCGGGATATTGGATTTCAGCCGTAAGGAAACGGACGATTTCGGCGAAGTCACGCTGGTGCAGCGTGCCTGGGCAAAGCGGATGGCTGCGCGCGCGCTGATCCGCACGGACGCGATCGACATGGTGGCGAACCGGGTGGCATCGGTGCGTGCGCAACCGGCATTGTGGATCGGGGACAGCTATCTGGACAGCCTGATCGTGCACGGTTTCTTTCGCGATTTCACGATCGAAGTGGGCGAAACGGTGAGCACCCTCGCGCTGAATGTCGAGGGCTTCTCTGACGCGACGACGCCGAAGTCACTGGGGCAGGCGACCACCTATGACGACGGGACGCCGATCGAGGATCTGAAGCCCGCCGAACCGGGTGCGACGCCTGGCGCAATCGTTGGTGAGAATAGCGATCTTCCCGGCAATGTGCAGCGACCCGGTGGTGGCTGGTATTGGAAGGGAGATCTCGAAACCGCGATCGGTACGGCGGCGGGCGTATTGGGTCAGGGCGCGCTGGCGACCGAGAATGCAGTTCTTTGGGGTGGTCCGCTGATCGCCTCTATACCGACTGAACTCACCGACGGTCGAATCGCAGCCGGGCTGGATGGCTCAGGCGATCTGGCACGGAATATCAGCACCGCTCGTGCGAACAGTTCGGCATTGCTGCGCAAGCTGGGCGGCGGTTTGTTCACGGGCGAGCTGGCGGCGGATGTGACCGCAGGGCACACTGCAGCGGCGATTACGGGCCAGGGTGGGCTGGCGACGAAGAGCGTGGTGACGCCGTCGCTGTTGTCGAGCGGTTTTGGAAGTGCTGTCAACGCGATCCTTGATCCAACGTTTCAGGACAGCAGCTATTGGGAAAGTCTGTCGGTTTCGACCAACAGTGCTGCTTGCACAGCGCTGGGAGTTAAGCGCGCGGCAGTCATTTCCGGTGACGGTGGTACTTCAACTAGCCCAAGTTATACGACGATCCGGTCGCGGACCCGCCCGTGTCGAGGCGGAGAATTGCTGACGTTTGGCGCGCGGTCCTATGTCGGCGTGCAGCTTTCCGGAAAAGCATATGTGCGGATCGATTATTTTCGCGACGATGACAGTGTAGTGATCGCGGCATTTCCGGAGCTGGTGCCCTCCGGCACAGCGGCGGGGGCGTTGGGATCGAAGCAGGCGCGGGTGAAGCTGCCGGACGATGCGGTGGCATGGTACATGTACCTTTATGTTGCCTGGGACGCGAATGTTGCGCGGGCTGGCACCGTCTATTTCGCCGATCCGTTTGTGAGCCCCAGCGCGGTGCTGGGACAGAATGTCGTTCTGGAGGACGGCACGACTGCTGGCACCGAAGCCGTGCTCCGCACTTCGCTCGGCACCGCCGCCGCCATCTCCGGGCAGGGCAGCCTTGCGACGAAGTCAGTAGTGTCTCTGGACAGTGATGTTACCGACGGAGCGACCTATAAGCGCTATCAGCTTACCGAGCGAACCAAGCTGACAGGGGTGGAGAATTACGCGACCGTCGGTGGCGCTTTTGGGGTCAACCTGCTGGAAAGCACAGGCGGCTCGCCGGCCACATTGTCGAATTTCAAGACGGTTCTGGGAACAGCGGCGGCGATTACGGGTCAGGGTGGCCTCGCTACCAAGAGCGCAGTTGATCTGTCCTCGGGCGAAGTCACGAACAAAAGCCTCGCAAATCTGGATTCGACCGCCAGCACAAAGTTGGGCGGTATCGCCGCCGGTGCCACGGTTGGCGCAGCGTGGGGCACAAATCTGACCGGGCGGCCCACGGAACTGACCGACGGGCGCGTTGCGGCCGGGCTAGATTCGAGCGGCCTGATCGCGCAGGACATCCCGCAGTCGCGCGCGACATCGTCGAACCTGTTGCGGAAAACCGGTGGCGGGTTGTTTGTCGGTGATCTGGATGCGGATTTGACCGGCGCGAACACCGCCGCGGCCATCCTAAATCAAGGATCGCTGGCCACCAAAAGCGCGGTCAATCTGGCGACGTCCGATGTCACCGGCACGCTCGGCACCGCCAATGCCGCGACCGGGCTGAAGAACAGCAGCATCACGATCGGATCGAACGGATCGCTGTCGGGCGCCGGTGGCGGTCAGGTGACCTATGGCGGCCTGGGCGGCAAGGCTGTGGGCCTGAAGGACACGCTCTATTTTGGTGACGGGCTGTTGCTCGAGTCCAGTGGCGGATCATCGGCTACGCTGAGCAACTTCAAAACGTCACTCGGCATTGCTTCGGCCATCACGGGTCAGGGCGGGTTGGCGACCAAGAGCGCGGTCGACCTGTCATCGTCTGACGTGACCAACAAGAGCCTCGCCAATGTCGACAGCGCGGCGAACACGAAGCTGTCGGGCATTGCTGCCGGCGCGACGGTGGGGGCGGCGTGGGGAACCAATCTAACCGGGCGTCCTGCTGAACTGACCGACGGTCGGGTATCGGCGGGACTGACCGGTGATGGTGATCTCAATCGCAACATTTCGGCAACGCGCCGGGACAGTAGCAACTTACTCGGTCGATCTGGCGGTGGCCTGTTCACGGGCGAGTTGGCGGCGGATGTGACCGCAGGGCACACTGCAGCGGCGATTACGGGCCAGGGTGGGCTGGCGACGAAGAGCGTGGTGACGCCGTCGCTGTTGTCGAGCGGTTTTGGAAGTGCTGTCAACGCGATCCTTGATCCAACGTTTCAGGACAGCAGCTATTGGGAAAGTCTGTCGGTTTCGACCAACAGTGCTGCTTGCACAGCGCTGGGAGTTAAGCGCGCGGCAGTCATTTCCGGTGACGGTGGTACTTCAACTAGCCCAAGTTATACGACGATCCGGTCGCGGACCCGCCCGTGTCGAGGCGGAGAATTGCTGACGTTTGGCGCGCGGTCCTATGTCGGCGTGCAGCTTTCCGGAAAAGCATATGTGCGGATCGATTATTTTCGCGACGATGACAGTGTAGTGATCGCGGCATTTCCGGAGCTGGTGCCCTCCGGCACAGCGGCGGGGGCGTTGGGATCGAAGCAGGCGCGGGTGAAGCTGCCGGACGATGCGGTGGCATGGTACATGTACCTTTATGTTGCCTGGGACGCGAATGTTGCGCGGGCTGGCACCGTCTATTTCGCCGATCCGTTTGTGAGCCCCAGCGCGGTGCTGGGACAGAATGTCGTTCTGGAGGACGGCACGACTGCCGGCACCGAAGCCGTGCTCCGCACTTCGCTCGGCACCGCCGCCGCCATCTCCGGGCAGGGCACCGGAGCAACGGCGAACAGCCTGTCCCAGCTGAACGCCACCGAAGGTACGAAGCTTTCGGGCATCGCGACGGGTGCAACGGTTGGTGCGGCCTGGGGCACAAATCTGACGGGGCGGCCCACCGAATTGACCGATGGGCGCGTTGCCGCCGGGCTCGATGCTGCCGGCGATCTGGCACGCAACCTGACGACGACACGGGCGAACAGCTCGAATCTTCTGCGTCGGACCAGTGGTGGGCTGTTTACCGGGGAGCTGGCAGCGGATGTTACCAGCGGTCACACCGCGGCGGCGATTGCTGGACAAGGAGCGCTTGCAACGCAGAGCGCCGTGGATCTGTCGAGCGGACAGGTGACGAACAAGAGCCTGGCCAACCTTGACAGTAGTGCTGCGACGAAGCTGAGCGGGATCGAAGCCGATGCCGATGTCACCGCGAACAATCAGCACGGGATGGCCGATGTCCCGAACATCGTCGTCAATGCCGATTATACCGGCACGGCGAATTCAGGCGAGTTGCCGAAGCTGCGTTCGTTCCGTCGGCTGATCGGCACGACCGATGTGAGCGAGAGTACCAGCTATGCGATCCTTTCCAGCTCAGGCTGCACGGCGACGATCAACAACACCGCCGCCAGCGCGCAGCGGGGCGATGTTTCGGTGTCGGCGGTGTCGGCGGCGCAGGGGAGCATCACTGTTTCGGCGGCCTATGGCGGGGTGACGCTTTACAAGCAGATATCCATCCAGCGGATCGACGCGCCGCCCCCGGTAAGCGCAGCGAGCGGCCCGGCAAGCACTAGCAGTTTTACGAATCCAGGCACCAACACCACGCACCAGGTGATGACAGAGAACCTGACGGTAGTGGTCGGCACTGGCGGGGAAGTCGATCTAACCGCGCCATTGACCTATTCCGCAGTGAACGGTTCCGAATTCGACGTCACCTATCTGGCAGCGAAATGGCAATATAGCGCCGATGGATCGACGGGGTGGTCGGATGTGGCAAGCGAGATCACAGGCTCAGCAGCGGAGCGGTGGTTTAGTCTCAATCCTCCCAAGGGGCAGCGGGACTTTCCCGGCGATATCGCGGTGACCCAGACCAAGACGGGGCTGACCAATGGCGCCACTGCCTATTTCCGATTGATGGGCCGCATGGTTTCCGGAGGGCAAGGCCTGGCATCGGTGGTCGGCACCGCAACGGCGTCGCCCCAATGATGCGCCGGGCGAAGGAAGTGCATGCGGTCCGGCATTGGCTGGTCACGCACGCAAACGGTGAACAGACGCGTCATTATACGCACGGCGATGATCCCGCGGCGGAAGGGATCGATACCGGCGTCAGCTGTATCAAGGTGCCCGAGCCCGCGCATGATCGACAGGTGTGGGACAAGCGGAAGCGGCGGTGGAAAGACTGCCCGAGCAAGCAAGCTGAGCATGACCAGGCGATGCGGAAATCCATGTCGCAGGAAAGCCTGATCGAATTGGTCCTGACGCTGGAGGCGCGCGTCAGAGATCTGGAATCGCGCCTCGATCAACCGGAGAAATGAAGATGCGTATTTTTAATGGCATCGCCGAT
Organism: Stakelama portus; assembly: GCF_003171655.1. Taxonomy (GTDB): domain Bacteria; phylum Pseudomonadota; class Alphaproteobacteria; order Sphingomonadales; family Sphingomonadaceae; genus Sphingomonas; species Sphingomonas portus. The sequence goes on from NZ_QFZL01000004.1 coordinate 133,629, forward strand.
GCCGCAGACGCCGCGCGCGCCCACTTGATCATCAACGCCGGGCTGCTGCCCGCGCACCTTTCGACCAGGCTGGGCGATCTGACCCGCACGGGCACGTCGCCTGTCGATTTGGCCGCGAGTTTCACCGAGGCGGTGTATGCCAACCCCGCCGACTTCGACGATGATGCACGCGAGATCGCGGCGGGTTGCGCCTCGATCTGTGAGCGCGACGGCTTCCACGGGCGGCTGGACAATCGGGCCGGTGCCATGATGCTGGCCCTGCGCCGTGCTGCCGGCGAGACGGCGCCCAGCGGTGGCTGGCCGGATGCGGCCGATGATCCGTCGCCGAAAAGCGAATGGGGTGCGCCGATCGAAGAAGCCGAAGGCGAGGGTGCATAAATGGCCGCTCTCAACAACAAGCCAACGCCGCGCCCCCGGAAGGCCGCAGCGGCGAAAGTCGGCGTGAAGCCGAAGGCCGAGCCCGAAATGCCCGAGGTGACGGCGGAAGCCAAACCGGAGGTGCCTGCGCCTCGTTTCTTCGCGGTGCACGGGTTGCTTCGCGACGCCCAGGGCAATGAGGGCGGGTTCTTTTATCCGTTTCTGGCAGCTGGCGAGAATGGCGCTTTGGCGATGGGATACCAGTCGATCGAGCGGGACTTTCCCGGCGTTCGCGTGGCGCACATCTGGGCCAATGACCTGACAGAGATTTCGGCGCAGGCGATCGCTGAAATCGATCAGCACAGATTGCGGATCACCACAGACTAAGCCTTGGGCGGCAAGCGTCCTGCGGCCAGTTCGGCAAAGAAAATGACGGCGTCACGCAGTTCCGGCGCTCCCTTGATCACCTCATTTGCGGAGAAATTGATAAGATGTTCAGCATCTTCCGAAGGTATCGTGCCATTGCTGACCAGCCAGGAGAGCAGGTCGAGCGAAAGCCGATTGGTGAGCAAAAGAACCGCCTTATCAGCAGTTTCCTCGTCCATGATGAATCTGCCGTCCATGATGGCCCTTCCTTTGCCGGGAGTCGTTCGAGAACGCCTGCATACCCGGTTTCTACAATGCATGCGATTCGAGCGCAGGGGGCGTTGGCGACAGTACAGAAGGTAAAGGTCAATGCCCGATAACCGCCCGCAAGGCATGGGCAATAGCGAGCAGGTGCGCGTCATAGCCGAGCAGCTGGCAGAGGCGTTTATCAAACGGTTCGACCGTGAACATCCGCCGGCGCCTCCGGAATCCCGCGTCCCGGCTCCGTTGAAATGGGCGGCCGGGATCATTTCGTCGCTCGCCAGTCTGGGTGTGGGCGGCATGTGCATCTGGGGCGTGACGACTCTGAGCAGCCTGCAGCAGACCGTTACGCGGATCGATGAACGCCAGCAGCTGTCGGGCGACCGCAGCGACGATCGTTTTGGTGAACTGGATCGGCGCATCGGCCAGCTGGAGGCAATGCACCGTCACGAAAGTGGCGACCAGCGCTGAGGCGCAATCGGAGATATCGACATGGATATGAGTGAGCTGCAGCGGCGCGTGGGCGTCGCGGCCGATGGCGTGTGCGGTCCGCAGACGCGCGCGGCGATACTGCTCAAGCTGACGGAAGGCCCAGACACCCCGCTGGACGTGATGGATATCGAAGATGCGGCGGAGGATCTGGGTGTCGAGCAGGCAAAGATCTGGGCCGTGTGGGATGTGGAGGCGACGGCATCGCCCTTTATCGATGGTCGCCCGACGATCTTGTTCGAGTCCCATCGTTTCAGCCGCGCCACCGGCCACCGTTTCGATGTGAGCCACCCGCATATCTCTTCTCGTAACTGGAACCGGAAGCTCTATCCGGGCAGCCAGGCCGGGCGGTGGAAGCAATTGCTCGACGCCGTGGCGCTGGATGTCGACGCGGGGTTCGCGAGTGCCAGCTATGGCGGGTTTCAGATCCTCGGCGAAAATCATGAAATCTGCGGTGCGCCGACGCCCTGGGCGTTCGCCTGGCGCCAATCGCAAACCGAGGCTGATCAACTGGCTGCGTTTCTGCTGTTCGTGAAACGGCGCGGTCTGGTGCAGGCGTTGCGCACCGGCGACTGGGCTACCTTTGCCGGCGGCTATAATGGCACCGCCTATCAGGCAAACCGATATGATGTGCGCCTTGCGGAAGCTTTTGCCCGCAGGAGGGCCGCGCAATGACGGGGCGTATCGATCTGGGCTTTATCGGCTGGCTCGGGCGATTGCCGGGCCATCTTGGCGCGCCGTTCCGCAGCCTGTTGTCTCAGGAGGGCCGTCGCGCCTGGGCGCTCATGCTGCTCGCCGGCGGCGGCGTGGCGATGACCATCTATGCAGGGTTCACGCTTTGGTTCGTGCGGGAATCGCCGTCGCGGGTGTTCTGGCTGGGCGTCGGTGCGCTGATTCTGATCGGGATCGTCCTGACCGGGTTTGCGGGCCTGCTGATCAAGCGGACGATCCGGGTGAGCCGTGACGGCATCGAGATCGAAGACGCTGTGGTTGCGGCAGCCGCAGAGGCGGCAGCGCGAACCATTTCAAGCAGGGATGAAGAAGCATGACCGAATATCTCATGCGTTTGGCTGCGCGTACAGGCGCCAAAGGGAACGTGCAGCGCGTGGTGGCGGGGCTTATCGCTCTGGCGTTGCTGATTGCGCTGTCCGGGGCTGTCCGTGGCGCCCTGGCGGTGTTCGACTGGTTCAACGATCGCGGGGCAGTTTCGAATGATCGCAACAAGAACAACGCCAGGGTGCGCTCCGATCAGGTGGACGCGGAGCGCGGGGCAATGAAGGCGCGGCAGATGCGCGACGCCGCAGAGGCGAACGAACAGGCCAATCTGATCGAAAGGATCGACGATGCGCGGACCAATCGCAGCAGCGCTCTTGACGCTATCGCTGACTAACTGTGCGCTGCCCGAACGGGCGGTGCCGGTGATGCCGGACCCTGCGCAGCTGAGCGCCGGGTGCCCGGATGCCTTCCCGAAGCTGACCGGATTGCCGCCGCTGGCCCGCTTTACGCTGGCGGCCGATGTGATCGGCACGCGCGACGACGGGACGCGGGCGCTGTTGCCGGCAGGGACTGAGGTCGCGCTTTATTCAAACGTGCTCGATCGCGACGAAGTGACGGCACTGTTCATCGTGCGCGGTGCGCGCGGCGCCTGGGCAGGTTGTCGCTCAGGCGTGCTCTACGGCCTCGACTGGATCAGGAATATGGAGGCACCGCCATGATTTGAATGAAGAAACAGCCCAATATGCAACAGCGCCGGCGGAGCAATCCACCGGCGTTTCATTTGCTGGCGAGCAGCCAGCGCGTATCGTCGCGATCGCGCCACAGCGGCCACCAGAATGCGTTCCAGTAGAAGAAGCGGACCCATCCGGCGCATCCGCGCGTGAAGCGGCAGGGCGAGCGCCTTCCGATCAGGCAATAGTCAGCGCCCTTAGCGTGGCGGATGCGCTCCAGCGCGAGGCGATCGAGTTCGCGCGATTCGCCGCAGGTGTCGCATTGCGCCTTGAGGCGCCCACCGCGCGCGATCGTGTCGGCAATTGTGCGATAGGAGGATGGAATCAGCGGTGCGGTCTTGCCCATGCCCGGCAAGCGAGCAGGCGCGATCCAACATTGCAATCGAAGCTATGGGTGAATGACGAGTTCGCTTGAATCCTATCGTCCGGCTTCCTATCTCCCGGTCGCCTGCGGCATGTACAGCGGACATACAGTTGCCGCCATGTATCGTCCCCCGCAGTTTACATGCGGTCGCCTCCGGACTATTCCGCAGTGAAAACTGGTCGCGACCGTTCTACAAATGGGGGGAGGATAGGATGGACATGGAAACGCTGCTTCAGTTTTTCGCGACACTATTTCTTGTCATCGTCAGCTTTTTGTTGCTGGCTAATGCGGCAAGTGTTGTCGGATATGTGCTGCACCGTCGGCGCACCGTGGACAGAATTCAACGGCGTCTGGCTTCGGTGATCGCATTGTTCCGGATCGGAGTTCGATAATAACCGATTTCGATTCGCTTGGCCTTTCCCCCTATGCGGTCGGCGTTATCGGAAGCGCTGTTGTCGAATTCTTCGCTTTTGCGCGAGCCTGCGCAAAGCTCGACGGACATCTTCCATCTCGATATCGAAAGTGGCCCTATATTGCCACGAGGTGTCTGATGCCGTTCGTGTCAGGCACGCTTCCGTTGATCATTGATGCGGCGACGCCATTGATTGCATTCTATATGGGAGCTACCGCGCCGATCATCGTCGATCGTCTGGCAGTGGGTGTGATGCCGAAATTGCCCGATCCCGATGCACCGCTGATCGGTGGTGACGAAGTATCCAATGCATGAACCGACGTCGCGTCCGCTACTCCGCCCGCATCAATTGTGCAGGGAAGGGTGCGACCAGCGATTGCGCTTCGTTCCAGTCGCCGGTCAGCCATAGTTGATAGTCGTCTTCGGCGAGGATCACGGGCATCGCCTTGGGATGGAGCGGCTTGACCAGGCTGTTCGGTTCGCAGGTGAGAAAGGCGAACACGGGTTCGCCGTTCCACATATCCCATATTCCGGCGAAGGCGGCGGCTGGGCGTGAGGGGACGGTGAACCAATGTTCTTCGCGGCCTTGCCCGATCTTCGGTTCGGCGAAGCGCGTGAATGGGACTAGGCACCGGCGCTCGATCCTTGGCACGCGACCGCGCCAGAAGGGGCTGGACAGGTTGCGGATATTGGTGACCTGCGTTTTGCGCGTCGTCCCTTCGCGTTTTCCGGGGACGTGAAGCTCGAAGCCCCAGCGCATCGGCTCGAACCGCTTTTCGCCATCCTCGATACGCGCGACCCAGCCTTCACCCTTCGGCCACACGTCGTCTAGCGTTTCGCCGAACGCGTCGGGGAGGCTCCACCCGATATAGTCAGCCCACGCGGCGATCGCTTCCGGATGTTTTTGGTAGTGATTGCACATCAGTCGGTATCCACGGATCGCGGGCGCCCAGCTCGCGTTCATCGACCTGAAAGTATCGAGCGAGGATCAGCCTGTCATCTTCATCGAGACGTTCCGGCGTGCCGCGTCTCATGAACTGCTGGAAATACGCTGCATTGCGACCGAGTAGGCGACTGACTGATGCATAGGTTTCGCCGTGCGCGTTGATCAAGTGCTCCAAGCGGTCGCGGATGTGGTGCGGTTCCATTGGCGCAAGGCAGCAGGCAAAATCCTACATTGCAAGCGGGGCGAGCAACGCTGCGATCGTCAAAATGATGATCAACGTGGCTTCAATCTCGATGAGTCTTGGTCTGCGCAATGAGCCATTCCTAACTTCGGGAATAGTTCGGGACCTTCAGGTCGTTTCCGTTCCGATCGTATCCGGTCTGTTCCGTGAAAGGGAGATTGACCTTCGGAGAAAAGCGCGTAAATGCCCGCATTCCCGAGGTACGGGCGGTTAGCTCAGTTGGTAGAGCATCTCGTTTACACCGAGAGGGTCGGCGGTTCGAGCCCGTCACCGCCCACCATTTGCGGGTCGCGACTTTTCAGCCGAACATTCAGAGCGCGCGGATGAGCCGGGTCGCCTGGGCGATCCAGGGGGGATCGGCGACCACTTGCTGGCGCGCGCCGGCGCCGAGCGGGAGCAGGTGCAGCCTGCCATCTTCGCGACCGAGCAGCCGCCCGAACAGGAAGCGTCCGGCGGGCCGGGGGACGAGGATGTCGCGATTGAGCGCCTGTGCGAAATCGGCTGGTGCCAGCCGCTCGCACCAGACTTCGTCTCCGGTGCGATAATCGCCGACGCCGCCAGTGACGCGCAGCGCCACCATTTCGGGCGAGGGACGCGGTGCCGCGAGCGTTGCCTGCCGCCGCGGCGCCTGAGCCCCCTGTCCGTCGAGATGGGCGACGACCGGGACATCGGGACGGTCGGGAAGCTGGACCAGATCCGCTGCGTCGACTTCGAGTGCGGCGGCGATGCGGTTCAGCCATCCCACCGATACGGTTCGCGTTCCGGTTTCAAGGCGACCGATCGTCTGGGCCGTGGTGGGCGGATCGCAACGGCGTGCGACATCCTCTAGCGTCAGCCCCCTGGCGCGCCGGACTTCGCGGATTGCAGTAATCATTGCGGCTCCTGAAATAACCAGATCGGTACATTTCACTGTCCTACAACAGCATCGCTGTGGCAAGGCAAATCGAATCGCGCAATGGATGGGAGTGGCCGATGCAGGAACTTGCCGAACGGGAAATCGACGGAGCGACCGGGCGTATCGGTCGCGCAGGCGCGCGCAAGGGCCGGCGCAGCGTGACCGTCAACCTTGCCGAATCGCCGCTGTCCTGACTGCAGGCGCGGGGCATGGTGACGCCGCGCCAGTTCGAAGCGGGCGAAAGGCTGCGGGGCGATTATGAGACGGCGGCGCTGGGCGCGCGGGTGACGATGGCGTGGGACGCGGCGCCCGCCCGGCGCGGCCATCGCGGGCCGGACGCGCCGCTCGATCCGACGCTGGCGCAGATCGCGGCAAAGCGGCGGTTCGACGCGGCGATCGCCGCCGCCGGGCCGGGGCTTTCCGACATATTATGGCGCGTGATCTGCGCCTGCGAAGGGCTGGCCACGGCGGAGAAGGCGCTGGGCTGGCCGGTGCGCGCGGGCAAGCTGGTGCTCGGCATGGCGCTCGACCGGCTGGCCGATCATTACGGGCTGGATTGAAGCTCGCTTGTCGCTTCCTCGGCGTCCGATCGCCCGCCGAGGAACCGGTTATAGGCCCAGCCGATGCCGATCAGCGCAAGGCCGAGACCGAGGAAGGACAGGATCCGCAGCACGCCATCCAGCGCGGACGCATCGACCAGAAATACCTTGAACGTGACGATGGTGAGCAGGCCGAGCCCGAAAATCCGAAGATCGCGGGCGCCGCTGTGTATTCCGCGCCAGAGCCAGAATAGCGCAAGCAGCAGCAGCACCGCCGAATAGCCGCCATTTTCGAATGTGGTGACGGGACCGGTGAAGATCGCGCCATGCGCCGCCTGGCGCACCGTCGCCATCAGCGTGGCGATGGTCGCGATTGCTGCGGCGATGCGCTCGCCATGGCCGGCCATGGCGGTACGCGGCAGCGTCCAGAGCCAGAAGGCTGCAAGCGCGAAATGGAGCGTTGCAAGGTTGAGCAGCGGCAGGCCGCCGATCCATTGCGGGGTAAATGCCGGATTGCATATCAGCCAGTCGAACCAGACAAGCCGGAAGAAGCCGGTAGCGAGCAGGCCCCAGCCGAATGGCGCCAGCCGACCATGACGAAGCAGCAACCAGCCCGATGCCATCAGCGCCTGGGTAATCAGCGCGCGTTCGGCAAAGCCCCATGCAACGAAGCTTTGCTCATGGGAGATCGCAAGCGGTTGCTTGGCGAGCGTGTAGAGCGCCAGCAGCCCGATCGCGAGCGCGGCAGAGGCGATCGGCGCGCGCGCGCGGGCAAATTGCCGGGGGTCGGCAAGCAGCAGGAAGGCGCCGACGGAAATCGCGGGCAAGGCGCGGAGCATGGCGCCGGTCGTCGGCAGCAACGCATAGACATAGGGCGTGCCAGTGAGCGATTCGACGATGGCATGGAGGTTTCGCCACAGCACCGGACTTGCGGCGAGCAGCGCCGCGACGAAGGCGGCAGTGGGAAGCGCGTAGAGCCGTTTGCGGTCGAGCAGGCGCGCCCAGCCGCCCAGGCTGAGCATGACGATCGTCAGCGGCAGGGCGAGCCAGGTGAAGGGCACAGCCTGACCCAGTCCGGTGGCGGCCATCAGCCCGGCGACGCAGGTCGCGGCGACCAGCGCGATGTCATGGGCAGCGTTCCGCAGCCGCCATCCGGCCCACAGGACGAGCGCGGCAGCGGCGAGCTCGAGCAGGATCCAGCCCCATAGCGGCATCAGGCCGGGTGCGCAGATCTGAGCGACGAGCAGCGGCGCTGCGGTTCCGGCGATGGCGAGCGCCGCCCAGCTGGTCGATCGGCGCAGGAGGATATGGCCGGGCACTGCGAAAATCAGAGTCGCAATCGCGATGGCGATCGGTGTTGCGGACCGTTCGGGCTGAAGCAGGGCGGTTGCTTCGAGCAGCAGCGTCAGCGCGAGCGCGGCGATCGTGCCGGGCAGGTAGCGCGCGTCGCGCCATGCGAGGAAGAGCGTCGCGGCGGCAAGGACGAGATAGAAGCTCCAGGCCAGTCCGTCGAAATCGAGCGACGGCGCCAGCACCAGCAGTTGCAGCAATCCCGCGAGCAATGGCGCCAGCCGCAGCCCGATACTGCGCAACCCCGTAGCGGGCAGTGCGGCGCTGCACCCCACTGCGAGCAGCACGGCAAAGGCGCCGACGCCCGCCAGATCCTGACGCGCCAGCGCATAGATGAGGAAATTGATCCAGCCAAAGCCGGCGAGCGCGGCGGCGAGCGCAAGCCAGCCCCAGCCGCGCTGTACCGCCAGTGCGAACAATGCGGCAGTGAACAGCGCGAGGTAGACGAGCAAAGGGCCCACTCCGGCCGCGTCGAAACCCGCCACCAGCGGCGCGACGAAGCCGCCGATCAACGCCATGATCGCAGTCGGCGGGCCATGACGCAGTGCCAGCCCCAGCGCGCCCGCAGTGACGAGCAGCATCAGGACGAAGGCGGGCAGCGGGGCGATGAGGTGATAGAGCGCGGCGGCGATATAGAGCGTGGCATAGCCGCTGGCGACGCCGGCGCCGGCAAGCGCCTGGGCCACGCGATGGTCGTCGCGCGTCCAGCGCAGATTGCGGGCGAGCTCGCTGAGGACGATCAGCGCCACCGCGAACAACGCGGCGAGGATGGTGCGCGCCACCGGGCCGAGCAGGCCGCTTTCGATCGTCAGGCGAACGAGGAAGAAGCCCGCGAGCACCAGGGCGGCGCCGCCGATCCAGATCGGCAATTGGCCGCCGATCAGCTTTTCGAGACTGAATTCGGGCAGCGCGATCCGCGCGGTTTCGCGGGGTTCGGCGCGCTCGATCGGTTCAGCGGGTTCGACCGGTTCTCTCGGAGCGACAGGCGAATGTTCCCAGGGCGAGACGGGCGCGGTCGGGGGATCGCGTTCGACCGTGGCGGGGCGCAGCCGGGCCGGTTCGTCCTGCGCAGGCCGCCGACCGGCGAGCATCGCGTGCAGTTCGGCGACTTCGCGTTGCAAGGTCACGATGCGCTTGTTCAGCGAGGCATAGACAAGGATACCGCCGACCAGCAGCACGAGCTCGATCATCGGGCGGTTCTGCCATAGCCTGTTGGGGCTGTCCCCGATAAACTAAGTTGCAAGTTGCAACTTAGGCCCTATTCTGGCGGCACTGCAATCGCACGGGAGAGAGCGCGATGATCGTCTATGGTTCCACCCTGTCGCCCTATGTTCGCAAGGTTACGGCTTTTGCCGCCGAAAAGGGACTCGAAATCGAAGTCCAGCCCGCCGGAATGGGGCGCGGCAGCCCGGAATTTCACGCGGCAAGCCCGTTCGGCAAGATGCCGGGATTTCGCGACGGCGATTTTGCGATTTCCGATTCGACCGCGATCGTCACTTATCTCGAAGCGAAATATCCCGATCCCAATCTGATCCCGCTCGCACCCGAAGCGCGCGCCCGCGCAATCTGGTTCGAGGAATTTGCCGATACGCTGATCATGGCGAGCGGTGCCAAGATTTTCGGCAACCGGTTCGTGGTCCCGCGCGTGCTGAAGCGCGAAGCCGATCTTGCCACTGCCGATGCGGCCGAGCGCGACGAATTGCCACGCTGGCTCGATTATCTGGAAAGCGTGATCCCGCAGAGCGGGTTTCTGGTCGAGGACCGGCTGACCATCGCCGATATCGCGGTTGCCAGCCCCTGGGCGAACCTTTCCTATGTCGGCTGTCCGGTCGATTGCGATCGTTATCCCAGGACGGTCGACTGGCTGAATGCGATTCTGGCGCGGCCAAGCTTTGCCGCCACGATCGAAGCCGACCGGGCGATGGTTGCGGCGATGGGCGGGCCGGTTTCGGCGGCGGCGCCCGCCTGAACCCGGCGGGCCACGAAAATCTGCATGCCCCCTCTGTTTCGCGGGAGAAATTCTTCCCATAGAAGGGGCATGCAGATCGCCTTCATCAAATGCCATGGTTCGGGAAATGATTTCCCGCTGATCGACGCCCGCGCGATGGCGTTGTCCGATGCGCAATGGGCGCAGCTGGCGCGCGCGCTGGCTGATCGCAACGGGCCGGTCGGCGGCGACGGCATCCTGTTGCTTACAAAGGGGAATGATCGCGCGGCCTTTGGCATGCGGATGTTGAATCCCGATGGCAGCGAGGCGGAGACGTGCCTCAACGGGCTGCGTTGTACGGCGCGGCTGGGGTTCGAGCTGTTGGGAGTCGATCGCGCGAGCGTTCAGCTCAAGACCAGCCTGGCCGAGGTTGCGCGCGACCCCGAACTGGCGCCGGGGGTGGTGACGATCCGCACGCAGGTGGGCCCGGCATCGCTGGCGACCGGGGATGTTGGTTTGAAGATCGACGCGGCCGAACTGGTCGATGCGCCGATCCCCGGCTTTCCGAGCGAACGGCGTTTTACCGCGGTGGCGATGCCCAATCCGCATCTGGTGACGTTCGTCGATACCGTCGATGAAGCCGAACTCGTCGCGCTGGGCGATTGGTGCGAGGCGGCGCCGGCGCTGATTCCCGGGCGCGCCAATGTCAGCTTCGTCGCGATGCAGGACGGCGGTTTGTTCGTCCGCACCTATGAGCGCGGCGTGGGCCTGACCAATAGTTGCGGTAGCGCGATGGCGGCGTCGACCTTTGCCGCCGGGCTGACCGGTCGGATCGGGTTTGGCGCGGCCGTGACTGTCTTCAACCGCGGCGGGATGGTGCGCGCATCGGCGACGGCGCCGCAGGACGGCGCGCTGGTGACGATCCGCGGCAATGCCAGTTTCGTCTATGACGCGACGATTGCGTTCGATCCGGCGACGGGCGCGATCGGCGCGCCGCTGGTCCATAACCGCCGGTTCGACGAGGCGCAGGCATGGGACGCGCTGCTCGAAAGCCTGAAATAACCTATTTGGTGTTTTTCGCTTGACATCGTCACGCTGTTTTGGTACCTCCAATGCACGCTGAAGAATTGCGAGTCGGGCCGGGGCGGTGACGCCTTCCGGCCCGATTGCGTTTGGGGCCGGGGGGCCCCGAGGGGAGGGCGGCATGGCGGATATGTCGAGGCAGGCGGGCGGCAGGCAGCCCGGCAGCAAACAGGCAGGCGGCGCGAAGCTGCGGTTGGTGAAAGCGGGCGGGAAGGCACGCAAGACGCGCCAGCCGTCGATTGCCGTGCGCAAGGCGTGTTTCCTGGAAGTGCTGCGCCAGACCGCGAATGTGGCGCGGGCGGCGCGCGAGGCGGGGCTGTCGAGTTCGACGGTATATTCGCATCGCGCCCGTTATGCCGGCTTTGCCCGCGACTGGGACGCGGCGATCGCCGAGGCGCTGGACGAGCTGGAAAGCCAGTTGATGGAGCGCGCGCGCAACGGCGTGGAAAAGCCGGTCTATTATCGCGGCGAAGTGGTTGGCAGCGTGCGAACCTATTCGGATAGCCTGGGCATGTTTCTGCTCAAGGCGAAGCGACCCGAAGTCTATGACCGGATCGGCGGCGCCGCGCCGTCGGGCGCTTCGGCGATGACGCAGGACGAGGCCAAGGCCGAAGTCATGCGCCGGATCGCCTTGCTGCGCGATCCCGATCCGGAGGAGCCCGACGAAGAGGATGCGCAGTGAGCCAAGACGCGCGGCGGATCGCCAATGCGCCGCATGGCGAGCAGCTACGCTATTTCCTGCAGGAGCGCGATTGGCGCGCATTGTTGCAGGAATGGCCGTTCTGGGCCGATCCGCGACAATTGCCGCCGCCGGGCGCGGATTGGCGGATATGGCTGATGCTGGCGGGGCGCGGGTTCGGCAAGACGCGGGCGGGCGCCGAATGGGTGCGCGCGCTGGCCGAAGCCGATGGCGGTGTGCGGATCGCACTGGTCGGGGCGACGCTGGGCGAAGTACGCGCGGTGATGGTCGAAGGCGCGAGCGGGATATTGGCGACCGCTACCGAGGCCAAGCGCCCGACATGGGAGCCCACGCGCGGACGGTTGAAATGGACCAACGGGGCGCAGGCCTTTGCCTATTCGGGCGAGAATCCGGAGGGGTTGCGGGGGCCGCAATTCCATTATGCCTGGTGCGACGAAATTGCGAAATGGGCGCATCCGGGCGCGAGTTGGGACAATCTGATGATGGGGCTGCGCATGGGGGAGCGGCCGCGCGTGCTGGTGACGACGACGCCGCGCCCGATCCCGTTGCTGCGGATGCTGCGCGATCGGGCAGATACGGCGATGGTGACCGGGCGGACCGATGAGAACCGGCTGCTGCCCGAGAGCTTTGTCGCGGGGATTCGCGAAACCTATGGCGGGACGCGGCTGGGGCGGCAGGAGCTGGACGGCGAACTGATCGAGGATGTCGCCGGTGCGTTGTGGACGCGCGAGATGCTGGAGAGGTGCCGGGTGGCCGCGATCGGCGGCACGCGCCGCGTCGTCGTTGGCGTCGATCCGCCCGCCAGCGCGCATGGCGATGCATGCGGGATCGTCGCAGTGGCGCTGGGGCGCGATGGCCATGGCTATGTGCTGGAGGATGCGAGCGTGCGCGCGGCATCGCCCGAACAATGGGCGCGCGCGGTGGCGGCATGCGCAGTGCGCAACGGCGCCGACCGGGTGGTGGCCGAAGCCAATCAGGGCGGCGAGATGGTGCGCAGCGTGCTGACCGCTGCGGACGCGGTGCTGCCGATCCGGCTGGTCCATGCCAGCCGTGGCAAGAGCGCGCGCGCCGAGCCGGTCGCGGCGCTGTACGAGCGCGGCAAGGCGTTTCATGTCGGGAGCTTTCCGGCGCTGGAGGACGAAATGTGCGGGATCATCGCCGGGGGTGGCTATGAAGGGCCGGGCCGATCGCCCGACCGCGCCGATGCGTTGGTGTGGGCGATGAGCGAATTGTTGCTCGGCAAGCGCGGCGAGGCGGGGGTGCGGGTTCTCAAATAGCCTGCACCCTCGGCCATCGGATCACTGCGCGATACGCTCGGCTCTGATTTCGGCGCCGCCCTGGAAGGTGGTGAAATAGGGGGCGGGGCCTTGGCCTTCCGGAAAGACCAGACGTGCGCCGACTCGCGGAATGGCGAACTCCGTCGTGCTTCTGGCTTCGAGCGTGAGCGCGGACTGGCCGGTGAGCTGGGCCGTCAGGACATTATCGTTGGAAAGCGTTATGTCGGCGACCATTCCCGCCAGCGAATAGCGGCCGACATAGCGTGCGAGCGTTTCGTGCGGGACCGTGACGGATTCTGGGACGGGACCGGTGCGGGTCGCACGCTCGACCGTGTCGCCGCCATTCTGGTGCATTTCGAGGATATGCGCGCCATCGGCTGCGCGCCGGACGCGGAACCAGCTGAGGCTGCCCGGGCCGAAATGGAAGACGCCGTCGCCGGCGAAATAGACCGGCAATGCGCCACTGCCCTCGCGCCGGGAAAGGAGTTTGCCGTCCTGGAAGAACAGCGTGCGGGTGTCGGTGCTGTCGTCGATCCGGTAGATGCCGGTCACCCATTCGAGCGTGCCGGGATCGACCGGGATCGTGGCGAGCACCGGATAGGGATCGCCAAGCGCGAGCGCGGCCAGCTTTCGCGCGACGATGCCGGGTGGCACGTCGGGCGCGTCGGTGTTGACGAAGGCGGCGGTGAAGATGCCGCTTTCGGGCAAATAGAGGCTGTCGGTGGCGCCGCCGAAAATGCCGCCGCCATGGCCGATCATCTTGTGCCCGCGCACATCCTCAAGGCTGAGGCCGAAGCCATAGGGGATGGTGCGCCCGTCGGGCAGATTGGTGGGCGTGGTCATCAGCGCATAGCTTTGCGCGTCGACGACCTTGCCATGGTGGAGCGCATGCGCCCATTTGGCCAAGCCGCCGACCGAACCGACCAGCGCGCCCGCGGCATGCGGCACGCTCATGTCGATTTTCTGGGCGGGGACATAGCCGTCCTCATTCTTCGAATAGGGGAGCGCGCGATTGGCGAATTCGGATTCGCCGCCGCCATTGCGAATATCGGCGATGCCGAGCGGATCGAGAATGCGTTCGCGCAGCGCGACATACCATGGCTTGCCGGTGACCGCTTCGATCACCGCGCCGACAAGGACATAGCCGCTGTTGTTGTAGCGTTGATCGGTGCCGGGGTCGAAATCGAGCGGCTGATCGGAGAATTGCGCGATCAGCTCGGCTGTCGTCCAGGCGCGGGCGGTGTTGGCTTCGACCAGCCAGCCGGGGATCGCGGTGTAGGATTTGATGCCCGAAGTATGATTGAGCAGCTGGCGCACCGTCGCGGCGGCGCCGGGGCCGGGATAGTCGGGCAGATAGGTGGAGAGCGGGGCGTCGAGCGAGACCTTGCCCTGTTCGACCAGCTGCATCGTCAGCGCGGCGGAGAATTGCTTGGTGATCGAGCCGAGGCGGAACAGGCTGTCGGGCCGGATCGCGCGACCGGTGGCGAGATCGGCGATGCCGCGTGCGCCGGTGAAGACGGTGTCGCCATGCCGGGTGATGATTGCCGCGCCGCCGGGAGCATCGGCGGGGAAGGCGCTTTCGAGAATGGCAGTGGCGGCTTCGTTGAGGTCTTCCGCCGCAAAGGCGCGAACCGGCAGGCCGAATGCGCCGATAGCGGCTGCGGCGGTGCCCGATCCGAGCAGGCGGCGGCGTGAAATTGCGTGGCGCATGAATCTCTCCCTTTTGCGGGAGGCTAACAGTTGGTGTGTTAATCGGTCAACACAGTGCGGCTTTTGTGCGGACCGATGGCGCACTACAATAAGGACATGTGTGTTTTTGCCATGTTGTGGCGCGGCCATCCCGACTGGATGCTGGTCGCCGCCGGGAACCGGGACGAGCGTCATGCGCGTCCTGCCACGCCGCTGTCGCGATGGGAGGATGGTTCGTGGATCATCGCCGGGCGCGATGTGCTGGGGGGCGGCACCTGGCTGGGCGTGAGCGGGACAGGGCGGTTCGCGGTGGTCACCAATGTGCGCGGCGATACGCCGCCCGATCCGGCGAAGCTGTCGCGCGGGGCGCTGGTCGCCGATCTGCTGGGGCCGGTCGATGTCGATGACGTCGATCCGGACGCCTATAACGGGTTCAATTTGTTCGCGATCGATGCCGGGCGGGGCCGGTATCTGAGCAACCGGCCCGAAGCGGTGCGCGAAAAACTGTCGCCGGGGATGCACGGGCTGGCCAATGGCGTCGGCAGGCGGGCCTGGCCGAAGACACAGGCAGTGCAGGGCGCGGTGCGGCGCTGGGCCGATAGCGGCAGCGACGATATCGCGCCGTTGTTCGCGGCGCTGCGTGACGAAAGCGGCTTTGTGACCGATCAGCCGGGCAGCGGATCGCCGGTGTTCATTCGCGACCCGGTTTATGGGACGCGATGCAGCACATTGGTGCTGGTCGATGCCGAAGGGCGCGGAGTGATTGCCGAGCGGAGTTTCGATGCCGAAGGCGCCGTGACGGGCGATGTGCGGGTGCCGTTCAGCTGGATGGTTTGATTTGTAACTGATCGGGTCGGCGGGCTTTGCCTGCTGCCCCTCCACCATTCGCGCTTGGCGAATGGTCCCCCTCTCCGAGAGACGCTCGGGGAGGGTTTTTTGTGTCCGGCGGGCACGGGAGCAACGCATGAAAAACTGGTTCAGGCGGCGGCGGTCGGGCGACCGGCCGGCGCTTTCGCGTGGTGCGCGCATGGTCGTCGCGGGGGATTGGCCGCGATCGTACGAGGCGCAGGTGCGCGAGGGATATTGCGCCAATCCGGTGGCGCAGCGCGCGGTGAAGCTGGTCGCCGAAGGGGTGGGCGGGGCGCCGATCCGTGCCGCCGATCCGGCAGTCGCGGCTTTGGTCGGCGCGCGATCGGGCGGGCAGGCGCTGACCGAAACGCTGGCGGCGCAATTGCTGTTGCACGGCAACGCCTATGTGCAATTGCTGACGGATGCCGAGGGGCAGCTGTGCGAGCTATATGCGCTGCGCCCCGAGCGCGTGACGGTCGAGCCCGATGCGAGCGGCTGGCCGGCAATTTATCGCTATCGCGTCGGCGAGCATGTCGCGCGGCTGGCGGCGGAGGATCCGGGCGGGCGGCCGCAGATCGTCCATATCAAGGCGTTCAACCCGGTCGACGATCATTATGGGCTGGGGTGCCTGGGCGCGGCGGCGGGCGCAGTGGCGATTCACAATGCGGCGTCGCAATGGAACAAGGGGCTGCTGGACAATGCCGCGCGGCCATCCGGGGCGCTGGTCTATGAACCCGGCGATGGCAGCGTGCTGTCGCCCGATCAGTTCGACCGGCTGAAGGCGGAGATGGATTCGGGCTTTGCCGGCGCGGCCAATGCCGGGCGACCGATGCTGCTGGAAGGCGGGCTGAAATGGCAGGCGCTGAGCCTGTCGCCCGCCGACATGGATTTTGTGGGCCTCAAGGCGGCGGCGGCGCGCGACATTGCGCTGGCGTTCGGCGTGCCGCCGATGCTGCTGGGGCTGCCGGGTGACAGCAGCTACGCCAATTATCGCGAGGCCAACCGGGCGCTGTGGCGGCTGGCGATTTTGCCGCTGGCCGAGAAGATTTTGGGTGGCGTGTCGCAGGGATTGGCGGGGTGGTTCGACGATGCCGGGCTGGCGGTCGATCTCGATCGGGTGACGGCGCTGTCCGAGGATCGCGAGCGGTTGTGGGCGCAGGTGAGCGGCGCCGATTTCCTGAGCGATGACGAGAAGCGCGGGATGGTGGGTTTGGGCTGAAAGCTCCGTTTTTTGATCCGCTCACGCGGATGGCGGCACCGGCCCGCTCCCCCACCCGACCTCCCATCGGCAGCATCTTGTGGGAGGCCGGGTGGGGGAGCGGGCCGGCGCCGAACCCCAAGCAAGGGAGAAAATCATGAGCGATTCTGCGGTGCTGGCGCAATTGCTGCGTCAGGGCGAGGAGGCGGGTGCCGATCTGACGACGCTGCGTGCGATCGTCGAGGAAGCGGGCGAACTGGGTGCGCGGCGGGCGCTGGCCAAGCTGGGGCTGGATGATGGTGCGGCGCCCAAGGATATGGCCGAGCTGCGCGAGCTGCTGGGTGCGTGGCGTGATGCCAAGAAATCGGCGGTGCGCGCCGTGATCGGATGGCTGGCGCATCTGGCGCTTGCCGGATTGCTGGTCGGGCTGGCGGTGAAGCTGGGCTTTTCGGGCTGGGTCAAGTGAGCGTCCGTTTCGCAGGCTATGCGGCGGTGTTCGATGTGGTTGATCGCGGCGGCGATGTGCTGCGGCGGGGGGCGTTTCGCGTGCCGGGTGCCGTGCCGTTGCTGTGGCAGCATGGCGGCGATCCGGTGGGCGCGGTCGAATGGATCGAAGAGGATGACAAGGGTCTGCGCGTAATCGGGCGCGTCGAGGCGCCGATGCTCGCGCGGCTTGTCCGCGACGGCGGCGTGACCGGCCTGTCGTTCGGATATCGCGTGCGCGAGAGCCGACGCGGACCGCGCGGGCGCGAATTGCTGCAGGTCGCGCTGGTCGAAGTGAGTCTGGTCGCCTCGCCGATGCAGCGGCTGGCGCGGGTACATGCGGTCGAGCCGGTCCGCGGCTGACATTTCGGGAAATGCGTATCGGGAGCGGTCGTTAGCCGCCCCCTCCACCACTCGCCCGTGGCGAGCGGTCCCCCTTCCCCTGGCGGGGGAGGATCTTTTGTGTGGGAGATTTTCATGATCGAGACGAAGGCGAATGATCTGCGCGCGAGCTTTGGCGCAGTCGATATGGCGGGCGTGCCGAGCGCGCGGCCGATGCTGGCTGGCGCGGCGCCGAGTGGTGGCGCGATGTTCGAGAGCTTCTTGCGGTCGGGCGGCGGCGCGCTGGAGGCCAAGGCGTTCACCGGGGCGAGCGATGGCAGCGGCGGGCTGGCGGTGCCGCAGGAAATCGATGCGCAGATCGATGCGACGCTGAAAAGCATTTCGCCGATCCGTGCGATCGCCAATGTCGTGACGGTCGGATCGAACGGCTATCGCAAGCTGGTGACGAGCGGCGGCACGCCGTCGGGCTGGGCCAGCGAGACCGGCGCCCGCGACGAAACCGACACGCCGGTGTTCAACGAAATCACTCCGCCGATGGGCGAGCTTTATGCCAATCCGGCGGCGAGCCAGACGATGCTCGACGATGCGGCATTCGATGTCGAAGCGTGGCTGGCGAACGAAATCGCGATGGAATTTGCCAAGGCCGAGGGCGCCGCGTTCGTCAATGGCAATGGCACCAACAAGCCCATGGGCTTTCTTCAGGCGGCTACGTCGAGCGCGAGCGATGCGACGCGTCCGTTCGGCACGATCCAGCTTCTGGCGAGCGGGGCGGCGGGCGGATTTGCCGCCAATCCCGAGGAGAAGCTGATCGACCTGGTCCAGAGCCTGCGCCCGCCCTATCGTCAGGGCGCGAGCTGGGTGATGAATTCGGCGACGCTGGCGCGGATCCGCAAGTTCAAGACGAGCGACGGCGCGTTTCTGTGGCAGGCGGGTATCGCCGCAGGCCAGCCGGCGACTTTGCTCGGCTATCCGGTGGTCGAGGCCGAGGACATGCCCGATATCGCCGCCAATGCGCTGTCGATCGCGTTCGGCAATTTCAAGGCGGGCTATCTGATCGCCGAACGGGGCGAGACGCAGATTCTCCGCGATCCCTATTCGAACAAGCCGTTCGTCCATTTCTACGCGACCAAGCGTGTCGGCGGGATGGTGAGCAATTCGGAAGCGATCAAGCTGATGAAGTTCGCCGCGGCCTGACCGCGGCGCGGGCGGCGGCGTGTGGTGGGTGCGTCGCCGCCCCTGTTTCCTTCCTTGCAAGCAACGGAGAACGAGATGGCGGACGCTTTTTCGAACCATGCCGATCATGTGATTGCGCCGGCGACGCGCGCGGTGGCGGTCGTGCCGCATGATGCCAATGCGCTGAGCGATATTCCCAAGGCGCTGTATGTCGGCACCGCGGGTAACGTCACGATGCGCGGCGTCAATGCGAGCGCGGACAGCGTGTGGAAGAATGTCGCGGCGGGCAGCATCCTGCCATTTCGCGCGCAATATGTCCGCGCCACCGGCACGAGCGCGGCCGACCTGCTGGCGCTGTATTGATATGGTCGCGCTATCCATGTCGCTCGCGCTGCCGGGGAGCGTGCGGGGTGCGCGCAGGCGGCCAGAGACCGATGCGCTGATCGCGCGGATGACGGTGCCGCCCGACGCGGCGCGGGTGGCGGCGATCGACCGGCTGATCGACGCGCTGTGCCGCGCCGCGATCTGGGCGAAGCTTGATTGCCTGTGGGTGCTGGCGGCGCATGACGCGCAGGCGGCGCGGCGCAACTGGATTGCCGATCGGTATAATCTGGCGGCGGTCAACGCGCCGCTGTTCACGATCGATCGCGGCTATGCCAGCGATGGCACCACCAGCTATCTGGCGACCGGGTATGACCCGGTAGCGGCCGCTCTGCCGATCACGGCGGGGCTGGGGCTGTGGTGCCGCACCCATGCGGTGACGATCGCAGTGTCGGGGAACCAGAATTTCTCGCTGTCGCCGCGATCGCAGGTCGCCAACGAGATCCGGGGCCGCATCGCCGTCGATGACTATTCGCTCGACAATTTCGGCGCGGTCGCGGACTCGACCGGGTTGACCGTGGCGCAGCGGGAAACCGCGGCCCTGGTCACCGGCTGGCGCGATGGCGTGCAGGTGGGCAGCGCGACGCGGGCGGGGACGGCGCATGCCGCGTCGTCGCTTTACCTGCTCGCGCTCAACAATGCCGGCACTGCGCAGAATTTCGACGGCCGCCAATATGCGGCGTGCTGTGTGTTGCGCGCACCGGCGAGCGCGGCGGAACAGACGGCGCTTCATGGCGCGATGCGCGATTACAGAGACGAGCGTCACTTTGTGCTGGCGTGTCGACCGGCGCGATGGCGTGACGGTCGGACTGACAGCGCATGATCGCGATCTGGAAATCGACGGGCTTGTATATCGCGCGGCGCCGGGAATGACGCCGTCGGCAGTCGAACGCTCGGCGGGTCTGGATGCGGATACGATGGATGTCGGCGGCGCGTTGACCGGTGCGGCGATCAGCGAGGTTGATCTGCTTGCCGGGCGATGGGACGGGGCGCGGGTGTCGCTGTTCGCGTGCGGCTGGACCGCGCCGGACGATATAATCGCGCTGGGTAGCGGATTTGTCGGCGCAGTCGAAACGCGGGACGGAACGCTGACCGCGGAGTTGCGCGGCTGGTCGACGGCGCTCGAACGGCCGGTGGTCGAGGAGACTTCGCCCGAGTGCCGCGCCGAACTGGGCGACCGGCGCTGCCGCGTTCCGATGGCGGGGCGGCGGCGCTATGCGCGCGTGCTGTCCGTCAGCGACGAAACGCTGGCCATGGATGGCGTCGAGCCGAGCAGCAATGCCTATGGCGGCGGCAGGCTGCGCTGGTTGAGCGGCGGCAATAGCGGGTTGGAGGATGCGATTGCCGTTTCCGACGGCGCGACGATCACGCTGCGCTCGCCGCCGCGTTTTGCCGGCGAAGATGCGCAGGTCGAGCTGATCGAGGGGTGCGCGAAATCGCTCGCGGTCTGTGCGGGGCGGTTCGGCAATGCAGTCAATTTCCGGGGCGAGCCCTATCTGCCGGGGAACGACCTGTTGACGCGCTATCCGGGCGGATGAGCGGCGAGGCGGCGGCGGTCGCTGCCGCGCGAAATGCAGTGGGTGTCCATTTTCGCCTGCACGGGCGCGATCCGGCGGAGGGGCTGGACTGTGGCGGGCTGGCGGCACTGGCGCTGCGCGCGGAAGGATATGCAGGCGAAGTGCCCAGCGGATACGCGCTGCGCAGCGGCGATGCGGCGCTGGTTTCGGCGCGGCTCGATGCGTTGGGGCTGATGCGTGCATCGGAGGCGCGGGCGGGCGACCTGCTGCTGTGTCAGCCGGGGCCGGGGCAATTGCACTTTGCGATCCGCGACGCCGATGGCGTGATCCATGCCGATGCGATGCTGCGCCGGGTGGTGGCGCGACCGGGGCCGATACCGTGGCGCGTGATCGGCGCCTGGCGAATGCGCGCATGCTGAGCGAACAAGGAGAAAGCCATGGCGACGCTGGTGCTGACAGTGGCGGGGACGGCGATCGGCGGGCCGCTGGGCGGATCAATCGGTGCCGCAATCGGCGGCGTGATCGATCGCGAAGTGCTGTTCAAGCCCGCGGGACGCGAAGGGCCGCGGCTCACCGAACTGGCGGTGCAGACATCGTCTTACGGCACGCAAATTCCGAAATTGTTCGGAACGATGCGCGTTGCCGGATCGGTGGTCTGGGCGACCGACCTGGTCGAACATCGCAGCACCAGCGGCGGCAAGGGCCGGCCGTCGACGACCAACTACAGCTATACTGTGTCGCTGGCTGTGGCATTGTCGGGTCGCCCGATCTTGTCGGTGCGGCGCATCTGGGCGGATGGCAAGCTGTTGCGCGGGACGGCGGGCGACTTCAAGGCACGGACCGGATTTCGCCTGCATCGCGGCGATGAGGATCAGGCGGTCGATCCGTTGATTGCGGCTGCCGAAGGCGTGGGACTGGCTCCGGCGCATCGCGGCATTGCCTATGCCGTGTTCGAGGATCTGGAACTCGCCGAATATGGCAATCGCATTCCGTCGATGACGTTCGAAGTGATTGCCGACCCCGGTGCCGTGGCGGCAGGCGATATCGCCGCTTGTGTGGCCGACGGGGCGCTGGCGAGCGAAGCGGGGTCGGTGTCGCTCGATGGTTTTTCGGTACAGGGAGGGAGCGTCCGCGCGGTTGCCGAAACGCTCGCGGGTGCGGCGAATGGGTGGTTCGTGCCCGGCGAAGCGGGCGTGACGCTGGTACATGGCATCGGCGAGACGATCGAATTGCCCGATGAAGGTGTCCGCGATGCGCAGGGGCGGATGGGAACGGCGAATCGCGCCATCGCCGCCGCCGACAGTGCGGCGCGGATGGTGTCGCTGACACATTATGACCCGGCGCGTGATTATCAGGCGGGCGTCCAGCGTGCGAGCAGGCCGGGGGCCGGGACGCGCGAGGCGCGGCTGGAACTGCCGGCGGCGATTGCGCCGGGTGCGGCGCGGACCATCGCGCAGGCGGCGTTGGCACGCATCGATCGCGAGCGCGAACGGCGGACGCTGACGCTCGGATGGCATGCGCTGACACTGTTTCCGGGCGGACGGGTGACGATCGCGGGGACGCCGGGACAATGGCGGATCGACCGATGGTCGCTCGAAGCGATGGTGTTGCGGCTGGAACTGCTGCGGATCGCGGCGGCGCCGCTGCCTGCCGGCGGGGGGCGCGTCCTGTCTTCGCCCGATCTGCAGATCGGAGATACGGTGCTGGCGGCGTTCGAATTGCCGTTGCTGGAGGATCGGCTGGCTGTGGTTCCGCGTCTGGCGGCAGTCGCAGCGGGAACCGGCGCAGGGTGGCGCAGCGCGGGGTTGATGCTGAGCATCGATGACGGGGCGCATTGGAGCGAAGCGGGCGCTACGGCGCCGCCCGGTGTGCTGGGAACGATCGATGTTCCCCCAGGCGTGGCGAGCGCGGCGATTGCCGATGCGATTAACCATTGCGAAGTCACGCTTGCCAATCCGGCCATGCAGCTTTCCGACGCCGATGCGGCTGCGCTCGACAATGGCGCCAGTCTGGCGCTGGCGGGCGAAGAGCTGCTGCAATTCGCGCGTGCCGAACCTTTGGGTGCGGGGCGCTGGCGCTTGCGCGGCCTGTGGCGCGGCAGGCGCGGAACCGAACATGCGATCGGCGGGCAGAATGCCGGGGACGCGTTCGTTCTGATCGATTCGGAAACGGTGAAGACCATCGACCTGGCGAGCAGCGCGATCGGGGCGCAGGCGCGAGTTACGGCCCAGGGCGCCGGGGATGGTGCGGGCGTGACGGTGGCTGCGCCGATCGACGGGCGATCGGTAGTGCCGCCGTCGCCGGTGCATCCACGCGTGCAGATGCAGAGCGATGGCGCGCTGTTGATCGAATGGGTGCGGCGGAGCCGGTTGGGATGGCGGTGGATCGATGGCGTCGATGCCGCGCTGGGCGAAGAGATGGAGCGCTATCGGGTTTCGATCGCTCCCGGTGATGCTCCTGCGCGGACAGTTGAAACCGAAACAGCCTCGATTATGCTCGATCCGGTCGATTTTGGAGCGGGTTGCGCGATCACGATATGTCAGATCGGTTCCCAGGGCCTGTCGCGACCGCTGTCGATCATCTTGTCCGATACGGGAGAACCGGAATGAGCGAGTTTATCAGCGCGCGGCTGGCGCTTCCTCTGCTGCAGGCCGGACAATCGCAGAAGGAAATGTCTCATAACGAGGCTCTTATGCGCATCGATATCGCCTGCCAGGCGGCGGTGGAGGCAGCGCAGCCCGACACGCCTCCCCGGATCCCTTGCCCGGTCAGTGCTGGATCGTGGGAACCGACCCGTCGGGCGCGTGGATTGGCCATGCAGACGCGCTGGCCTGCTGGACGGCAGGCGGCTGGCGTTTCGTCGATGCGCAGGAAGGCATGTCGGCATGGGACCGCGAGACGCAGTCTCCGGCGCTTTTCCGCGACGGAAGCTGGCGGATCGGCGAAGTACATGGTCGGTTGATCGTGGATGGGCAGCAACTGGTCGGCCCACGTCTGGCGGCGATCGGGAATCCGGAGGGCGGCACGTTGATCGATGCCGAGGCGCGCGAGGTAATCGCGCAGGTGCTGGCGGCGATGCGCGAGCACGGGCTCATCGCTGTGGATGAGATGTGATGTTTCTGCAACAGTAGCTTAATTCTTCGACTTGCGCGGAAACCATCCTTTCGTTAGGGAGTTTGCGCTGTCCGTAGGACATCATTGAAAGGGGACCAAAATGCGGAAGCTCGCCATCACTCTGGCACTTGCGTCGACCGCGCTCAGCACTCCTGCCCTGGCACGCGACGACGCGTGGTACGTGGGTGTGGAAGGTGGCGCGATGATCGTCGAAGACCTCCATTTTGACATCAACGGCGCCACGCGCGCCGGAACCGTGGAACACCGTGCCGGTTGGGACGCTGATGCGACGATCGGTTATGATTTCGGCGGTTTCCGCCTCGAAACCGAAGTCGGGTATCGTAGCGCGAACGTGAAGGGCTATGCGTCTTCGGTTTCCACGCCTTATTATAACGGGTCGGGCACGCTGCTGAACGTGGGTTCCGGCATCTATCCGGCTGGCAAAAAGACTTCGGCTCTCAGCTTCATGGTTAACGGCATGTTCGATTTCGGCGATGGCCCGATTTCGGGCTTCGTTGGCGGCGGTGCGGGCGTCGCGCGTGTCAGCGCCGACTATGCGCTGACCTCGGGCGGTTCATTCCTCGACGATTCGGACACCGTGTTCGCCTATCAGGCGATCGCCGGTATCCGTTCGGCGATCACGGACAACATCGACGTTACGCTGAAGTATCGCTTCTTCAGCACCGAAAAGGGTAACTTCGTCGACGTCACGGGTCGCGAATTCGAAGGTCGTTTCCGTTCGCACAGCCTGATGGGCGGCGTGACCTACAACTTCGGTGCGCCGGAGCCGGTTTACACCCCGACCCCGACCCCGACCCCGACGCCGGTTTACACCCCGACGCCGACCCCGACGCCGACGCCGACGCCGGTCGTTTGCACCCCGGGGCCGTACATCGTGTTCTTCGACTGGGATAAGTCGGATATCACGCCGGAAGCCGCCAACATCCTGAACAACGCGATCAGCAACTATCGCAGCTGCGGCAATGCCCAGGTGATGCTGGCTGGTCACGCCGACCGTTCGGGCCCGGCGAGCTACAATGTCGGTCTCTCGCAGCGTCGTGCCGACGCGGTGAAGGCCTATATGACGGCTCGCGGCATTCCGACCGGTGTGATCACCACCGAAGCGTTCGGCGAAAGCCAGCCGCGCGTCCCGACTGCGGACGGCGTGCGCGAGCTTCAGAACCGTCGCGTGGAAATCAAGTACGGCCCGGGTTCGGGCATGTAAGCCACGCGATCCGAAGTTTCGGATCAGGAAATCGGGGAGGTCGGGCAACCGGCCTCCCCTTTTTCATGCGTGCGTGTCTTCCTGCGGCGATGCGAGCAACCGGGAAGGCGGGCGACCGGCGTCCGGCAATCGCCTGACGCGGGGATCGAGCCGCTATCGGTCGTGCTGTGCGTAGCGTTCTTCGCAAGTCGGTGGGCGCGGCGGACGGACCTGTCGCAAGCGTAGCGGTGCGTATCGCCTCGCTTTCTCAAAGGCTGCGACGGACCTGCCTCGTGCCATGCGCGCACGCTGCGGCGCCAGTCAGGCGATCTTCAGCTTTCCGAAGGCGTCGAAACGGCGAGCGCCTCTGCCAGCCAGCCGGGGATATTGGCCGCGCCGAGATCGTCGATACGGCGATGTTCGACCATCAGCCCGAGTTCCGGATATTGCGCACGGGTCCGGTCGCCTGCCTCACCCATGGGTAGCACCACCAGTCGACGGTTGACCTTGCCGCGATAATGCATCCGCGCGCTATTCTCCTGGCCGATGAAGCAGCCCTTGTCGAACCGCACGCCATCGAGTTCGCGGGCATTGCATTCGAGCCAGAGCGTCTTGTCGTGACCCAGTTCCGCGACACCCTCGGTCACGCCATGGTGCAGACGATGCGCGAGCCAGCCGGTAGCCGCCGGCGCATCCACCGCGCCCAGCCACCGCCATCCCAGTTCCGCGAGTCGTGGATCGGCGACTCCGGGCCCCTCCTCGGCGGACCAGTGCACCGCCAGGTCGTCCACAGGCGTGATTTCGATCGCGCGGCGCAGGCGATACAGCGTCAGCCGCCGTGCCAGTGCCGCGCGTTGTTCCGATTCGCAGTCGATCAGCACGGTTCCGTCCTCGCCATCCCAAAGGATGAAATCGAACAGCGCCTTGCCCTGTGGCGACAACAGTCCGGACCATTTCGGCGTTCGGGGCGTGACCGCCGCCATATCCTGAGTCACAAGGCCTTGCAGGAAGCCGCGTACATCCTCGCCGGAAATGCGCAGCAGGGCTCGATCGCGAAGCAGGGTCGCCGGGGTGGTATCGCTCATTACGAACAGGTAGGACGCCTGCCTTGCCTGCAAAAGGGGATAGCCGATGTCGAGCGTTGACCTGAAGCTTGTTGGTGGCCGGGTTCATTTGCCCTCGGGGCCTGCATCCTGCGACATCGGCGTGCGCGATGGGCGTATCGTCGCGCTCGGGTCCGTCGGCGATGCCGGGGAGACGCTGGATTGCTCGGGCCTGGATATCCTGCCCGGCGTGATCGACAGCCAGGTTCATTTTCGCGAGCCCGGTCTGGAGCATAAGGAAGATCTGGAAAGCGGCAGCCGCGCGGCCGTGCTGGGCGGCGTCACTGCGGTGTTCGAAATGCCCAACACCAATCCCAACACCGACAGCGAAGCCGCCATTGCCGACAAGCTGGCGCGCGCAAAGGGGCGGATGTGGTGCGACCACGCCTTCTATGTCGGCGCGACGGCGGACAATGCCGAGATCCTTGGCGAACTCGAACGCCTGCCCGGAACGGCGGGTGTGAAAATCTTCATGGGCGCGTCGACCGGCAATCTGCTTGTCGCCGAGGATCGCGAGCTGGCCCGGGTGCTTGCCTCTGGCCATCGCCGCGTTGCCGTTCATTGCGAGGACGAGGCGCGGATGAATGCGCGCGCCGATGCGCGTGTGCCGGGTGACCCGTCCTCTCACCCTGTCTGGCGCGACGATGAAAGCGCGATCCTTGCCACGCGGCGTATCCTGAAACTGGCGCGTGAGGCGCGGCGGCGCGTGCACGTCCTTCATGTCACGACGCCGGCCGAGCTCGAGCTGCTGGCGCAGCACAAGGATGTCGCGACATGCGAAGTGACGCCCCAACACCTCACGCTCGCCGGCGAAACGGCATATCCCGAGCTCGGATCGCACGCACAGATGAACCCGCCGATCCGTTCGGCGGCGCATCGCGACGGCCTGTGGCACTGGCTGAATCAGGGGGTTCCCGATGTCCTGGGTTCCGATCACGCGCCGCACACGCGCGAGGAGAAGGCGCAGCCCTATCCGAAGAGCCCGAGCGGCATGCCCGGCGTCCAGACGCTGTTGCCGCTGATGCTCAATCACGTCGCCGAAGGGCGGGTGACGCTGCAGCGGCTGATCGACCTGACAAGCGCCGGGCCGCAGCGGATATTCGGGCTGGTACGCAAGGGCCGGATCGCGGCCGGGTATGACGCGGATTTCACTGTGGTCGATCTGAAGGCGAAGTGGACGATCGAAGAGAGCTGGCTCGCATCGCGTTGTGGCTGGTCGCCCTTCACCGGGATGGAACTGACCGGGCGACCCGTCGGCACGATTATTCGCGGCAATCGCGTAATGTGGCAGGGCGAGCTGGCCAATGCCGCCCTGGGCGAGCCAGTCTCGTTCGAATCGGTTGCCTTCGTCTGAGCGGGCAAAAGCCTCAGAATGGCAGCCAGCGCTGCCGTTCGGTGAATTTCATATAGCCCACATTCGCGCCGAGCCGCCATCCGACGCCGAGTCGGACGGGGATCAGGACCACGTCGCCCGAGCGCATATAGGTGGCCGAAAACCCGCCCACGAAATAGATCCGGCCCTCACCGCCCGGGAAGCGTTTGTAGAGATCCTGCGAATCGTAGAGATTATAGACCAGCACGAAGACCTTGTTGGCGTCGCCGCCGACATCGAAGCCGACCGACGGGCCGGTCCAATATACCGGTCGCTGGCCCTCCACCTTGTGGAACAGCGTGCCCGAGCCATAGCGTAGCCCGACGATGAACGCGCCGCTTGCCTCGCGCCCGGCGATATAGGCATTGGGTTCGCCCTGTTCGCGCAGGATATTCTCGATGATCCCGGCCAGCCCTTCCGCGCCCTGTCCGAACACGCCCTCTGCCGCGCCGATCAGATCGTCTTCCTTATAGGTGGTGCCGTCCTGCACGGCCTGGCTTGCCGCCTGTTCGGTCTGCTGATCGGTGGGATATTCGGGCTGCACATAGCCTGGCTGCGAATAGCTGTCCTGTTGGGGTGCAGGCTGGGGATAGGGATCGTTTAGCGTTGGGGGCGGCGGATTCCTGTTGTCCTGAGGCGGATTGAGGTCTGCGTCGATCTGGCTGTTGGGATCGATCGTCTGAATATCCTGCGCCATTACAGGTGTGGCGGTGAATGCCAGTGCCGCAGCCGCGACCATCAAGAAGCGCGAAAAAATCGCCATTTTGCTACCCCACATACCTATTCGGGCCAGCCCTATGGGCTCGTAAATGACCCCGCAATGAACAGGCGGTGACCCGAGTCCTATTCGCGCCGATTCGCCTGTCAGACAGTGTTGCTTCGGCACCGGACCGCAGCTATAGCGCGCGCTTCAGGCCGTTCGGAGACGTGGGTGAGTGGCTGAAACCAGCGGTTTGCTAAACCGCCGTACGGGGATTACTCGTACCGAGGGTTCGAATCCCTCCGTCTCCGCCAGTTTCTATTAATTTCATTGGATAAAATTTCCTTTTAGAGCCTTGTTCCCATAATCGCTCCCCGAAAATTTTATCGCTGTGGGAACTATGGAAAGCTGCCGTTCGCGTGTTCGTTCAAAAAACGCGAAAAGGAGGCTCCCAGAGGAAAATGGCGCGACCGGGGGGATAACTTCGAGAGCAAGTTGCTTGTCCCGGCCTATTGGCCGTTCACGATAGGCCCCAATTTTCTAAGTCGGCCAATTCGGCGCGTGCTTCACAAATCCAAGTGACCGGCGGGCCGCTGGTAGAAGGTCATTTTTCGCCCGCGCACCGTTTCGACGCGATACCAGCCTTCAATCTCCTTTCGGGCCGCGATCAAGGCGAGGGGGATTCGGGCATAATCTTCCTTCCGCAGGCTCGAACGGTAATGCCATACAAGCCGAACCGCGATCCAAGCATGGGGCACCGCCCGCGAGGGAATGACGTCGCGTAACCATTCGCCCAACATCGCGATGGCATGAGGCCTACCGTCCGCTGCATCGTCCATGTTGGCACAGACCTCAGCTGACGCCTTTGTCGTCTCTACGTCTCCGAGTGCTGCGACTTGGCTCAAGGCAATATCGGCATAGCGCCCCAAATCATATTCCAACGTTGGGTCGTCGATCAGAGCCAGCAGTTGCTCCACGCTCAGCGGATTTTGCCGGGCCAGCGCGCGGCGCATCTGTTCGGCAAGAGGATTTTCCTCGCTGGCCTTAACGAATCCCGCTTTTACGAGCTTTCGTATCGTCCAAGCGCTGACGCCCGATTTCTTTGAAATTTCCTGAATTGTCTGCATGATTTGCTCTCGCCGGTTAGCGGGGAAGCCGCGTGGACCGCCTGACTTCCCCTTCGGTTGCCTATCGAACCGCCCAAAAGCGGTAAAATTGCTCGTAAATATGCGGCAAAGCATCGCTTGGAGGTGAAATGGACCAGATAGCTTCCCACGTATGATACGCGCGGGCGCGGTGGAGGAGCGATGCTTTCGCTCGCTCCGTTCGCTCTCGCGCCTGCGGCGCTTCGCTCACTCGCTTCTACGCAATACTTACGGGTTGCCGCTCGATGAGCATTGGAATTTCAAAAATATCCGCTCAATCTTCAGAAATCGGCTTTCTTACCTTTTGCCGAGTTTCGAGTTGATGGCTTCCTGTCTTCCAGTTGGTTTGAACGGCGCGTGCCATGAGCCACATCACGGTGATTCTGATTTTCACCCACCGCCCACCAGCGCCCGAAGGCTTTCCGCCGGAATAACGGTGCGGGAGCCGATCTTTCGCGTTTCGAGGCGACCTTCGCCTATCAGCGCATAGAGTTTGGTACGGCCGATGCCGACGGCATGGCAGGCTTCGGCAATGGTGAAGGCCAGCATCGGGCTTTCGTGCTTTTGCATTCGTCTATCTCCACAAGGCCACAAGCGTGATCGCCCGGACGTTGCGGAACGGCATATGATGCGCGGTGGGCACGGTGCGGAGATGACTTAATTCGGCAAATTACTCGACACTGGCAGACGCAACGCCCGACTATCGTTTCGGGCTGGATCCCGTGAGCGTTTGGAGAACATTAGAAGCTGGTGCCGGCGTGATTGGCTTCCCGGCTTCCGCAACGAGTTCCTGCATGGTCATACTCGCGGGAGGCTCGCCAAATTTCGCCTTGTAGTCGGCTAGCGAGCCTTCTCGTAGACGAAGCAGGCGATCCCATGAATCGTGCAACGTTCCAGTTTCGAGAAGCGCCCTGATAGCCCGCAAATTTTCCGTGTACGGGTATTTCTCCTCACTCAGCCGTTCCGCTTCCACTAAGGTGTAATAGCGGCGGCGCTCGCGGAGTTTTCTCATGAGACGATCTCGCGTCGAGGCGAAGCTATGCCCCGGATGTTTCTCCGCGAAAACGAGCGCGATCGAGCGATTGGAACGCGCTGTAAATGGGTCGCCGCCTTCCAGCCAGAGGCGGGCGTCCTCGCGCAATATGCTGGTTAGCTCTGGCCAGTCCGCTATGGGAATTGGCCCGCGCCGTCGCGCCGTTTGCTGCTTGATCGCCTCTTGCACCTTATCCACGCCATAGCGTTGGATCAGGCGGCGAATATCGTCATCGACAGCGGGGCCGGAAATTTCAAGATCGGGGGAAGGGTTGGGCAAGTTCTGTCACCATTTGTCGGCCATGCCGCCGACGCTGTCAGGTAGACATATTGCGTGCGGCTTCCAACTCTCTGCGCAAAGCGTAGCCATAGTAAGCCCGCGCCGAATATATGAATACCGCGCTTACCGTCACGCCCATGAGATACGAATTTGCGCGGCTATCCGCCCAATAATATCCGAGCAGCGTCGAAACCGGCATCAAAACTAGAATTGATAAGAACGTCGTAGAAATCAGTCCAACCCCTATCGAATCTCCCATGGCGCGGAATGACGGCCCGTACTTTCTATGGCCGTTAAAATGGCAAATAAGGTAAATTGCCGCGCAGCTTATCCCAAGACACGCTGCGCTTAGGGCGACGCATGCCCAACTCCCACCACAGATGCTATAGAAAACCGCGATCCCTACTGCCGCGCCGGCCAACGCTGCCACGCCCGCCAATGCGACGAACAGCACTCTCCAGAAAACGGCTACAATAGCGAGAAGCGAAACGGCCAGGATGATCCCGCCTGCGATTTCAAATATCAGCGTCATTGCTATCTCCACGGGCCTAGGTGCGCAGGCGCATCGCGAAACTGCTGCGTACACCGGCGAGGGAGTAAACTAATTACGGACAGTTGCCGGTAGGTTACCGAATCGCTCTATAATCTATTCTACTTCCCTCATAGCATTTTCAGCGTGCCGCTACCCGTGGGCCGGGAGGCGTCATGGTGGATTTGCGCAAAAGGTTTGGGAGGCTGGTCAAAGCGCATCGTGTTCGAATGCGGCTGACGCAAGAAGCGTTGGCCGAGCGCGCCAAAATCAGCACCGACATGGTTTCAAAAATTGAAGGCGGTTCAAGTGGCGCTCGTTTTGGTGTCATCACCCAACTTGCGGAGGCGCTGGGCGTCGATCCCGCCGAATTGTTCACCCCGGATTTGCCTAACGGACAATTACAACGACCGGCACTTACCGAGATCACAAGCCGCCTCGCCAGCCTCAGCGAGAGCGAATTGCTCTGGGTGAGAAATTTGCTTGAGACGGCTTTACAACCCAAAGCGTGATAGATCGGCCGGGCGCGTTCTGATACCCAAGTATTCCGGGAGGAAGAGCAGTGGCCAAAAGAGGAAGCGTCAAGCTCAATATCCAGCGTGGTGCCGGGGTAGCGGAATTTCGGCAGTTTCTAGCCGACTTGGAGAGCGCTTATCTGGCCCTATATTTCCTGCCTGTTGGTGATGGCGTTCGCCGATTAAGTCGCCGGTTGCCATTGCTGATCGACTACATGGGGATCGAGCCTTTTGAAGTCTATTTCGGAAATCCACGTCGGTCGGAAGACGGAGCAATCTATCCGAAGGACCAGCTTGAGATAGCGGCAATCAGCATCCACTCGCCGGGCTGGGTCGAATTGATCGGCTCCCTAAACCCGCTCCAACAGATTCGCGAATATCTCAAGGACCGGCACGAGCGCAAAAAGGATCGGGCGTGGCGATCCGAAACGGAAAAGCATCGCGCGCTTGTCGAGCTCGAAATTTTGCGCCTGCAAGCCGAGCGAGAGCGAACGGGCGTGATCAGCGATTTTTACGAGTTGCTCGAACGCATGGATATCAGCCCGGAAGAGCGACAGCGTATCCTTTGGGATCGGCTCGGTAAGCCAATGAGCCAACTGGCACATCATCAGGACACGGGTCTGCTTGGAAGCCAGAACGATAATATTGATGGGGTGAAAGATTAGTGAGTCAAAATAGAGCCCAATTTCACGATTGCGCGAATTGTCGTGGCGTCGAGATTGGGCCTGCGCCCCTGACGGGTATCAGGTGCGCCGGTAGCGCCAAAAATGAGCGAGAAAAGCTCTCGCATTTGTTGGTCTGCTAGAGTTACTTTTGAAACATGCGCTTCTTCGCCGACGGCCCCGATATTCCGGAAAGTCTGCTCGACGCCCGTAATCTCGGAGAGGTCGTTTTCTTTTGCGGGGCGGGTCTATCGGCACCCGTTGGTCTTCCCGATTTCGCGGGCCTTGCCGACGATGTGATACGTCGCTTGGCCGCGCAGGAATCTCGTGAGGCGCGAGAACGCGGCGAAAGCCTCGATCGCGTGTTTACGGCAATGGTCAAGGAATTTGGCGGCGCTGCTGTCGATCTGGAAATGAGCCGGGCGTTGAGAACGCCAAGGAATGCTGACCTTCGCTTTCATCGCGCCATTCTCGACCTGTCGCGCGGGACAGATGGCGCGGCCAAGGTCGTGACCACCAACTTCGACTTGCTGTTCGAGCGCGTCGATCGGACGCTCCGCCGGTATGTTCCGCCAGCGCTCCCTGACCTGGCGCAGCTACAACCGGTGCAGGGCATCGTCTATCTTCACGGACGGCTCAACCGGAGCGCCGGGGCGCGCGCGGGGTATGTAATTTCAAGTGCCGATTTTGGACGCGCTTACCTGGCCGAAGGTTGGGCCGCACGGTTCGTGCGTGGCCTGCGCGAACGGTACACGATCGTCCTAGTGGGCTATTCCGCCAACGACCCGCCAATGCGATATTTGCTAGAAGGGCTGAACAGTCGGGAAGGATCGTCCTACCGTACGCTCATATACGCTTTTGCACCGGAAGGCGCTGCGGCCGCCGATGAGGCTTGGCGCGACAAGGGTGTGACGACGATCCCGTATAGCCCGCGCGATGCGGCACACGCGGGACTTTGGGATACGCTGTTCGCGTGGGCCGAGGCGGCGCGCGATCCCGCTGCGCGACAGACACAGCTGATTTCTCTGGCGCAATCGCAGCCTGCCAGTCTTCATCCCTTTGAACGTGGACAAGTCGCGCATCTTGTTAGTTCCAAGGCCGGTGCACGAGAATTTTCGGCGGCGCGCCCGCTCCCGCCGGCAGAATGGCTTTGCGTATTCGATGCTGGCATCCGCTATTCCAAGCCGGGGAGATTGAACTGGCAGGAAGAAATTGAGGTCGATCCGCTGGACGTGTTCGGCCTAGACAACGATCCGCCGCGACCAGAACCTCGGCCCGGCGGTGAAATCGACGTTACGGGCGAGGATTTGATCCGATGGCGCAATGGCGACGAATCTCGGCCCGACCGACAACGGTTGAGTGGCTTTCATCCTTTATTCGCGATCGATTTTCCGCCGCGCCTATTTCACCTCGCCAGCTGGCTTGCAGAAGTAATGGACCAACCGGCGGCGCTCTGGTGGGCTGCACGCAATACCATGCCCCATCCGGGTCTTGTGCGGGAAGTACGGAACCGGCTCGATCGCGCCGCAACCATGCCGCCGCCAGTTCGGTCATTCTGGCAATGCTGGCTTGAAGCATGTCGTGCGCGAACAGAGTATATGCACGATTTGCGGCGCTACGAGCTTGCAGCACGGGTTAGGTCAGATGGATGGAGCAACGCTGTCCTGCGCGAGCTTGAACGGGTCATAGAGCCATTTTTCGAGATCAAGCCAGCATCGCTTTCGTCGCCCATACCGCCAGCGGGGGATTGGAATACGCTCAATTTGCGGCACGTCGTTGACATACGCGTCGCGGTCTCGAATTGGCCGGCCGACGGTGGCTTGGAGCCGCCATCTGACATACTCGCAGCCGTCGCGACGATGGTGCGTCGTTCGCTCGTTCGTATGGCTGAAATGTTGACGGAAAGCACGGTCCTATACTGGCGGACACCGACGCTACATCCGACCGGCGAACGGGGCGAATCTCAGTTTTCCGGCCGCAAGGCAGGTCACTTCCTCAAGTTCAAAGCACTATTCGAACGGCTTGTTCTGGAGGATGCTGCGGCCGCGCGGCGGGAGGTTCAGCAGTGGGATAGCAACGATCCGATTTTTTTCGCCAAGCTATTTTTGTTTTCTGCAACTCTGCTCCCTGTGGTTGATCACAAGGACGTAGCGTCTCGTCTCCTCGCGATGCCCGCAGAAGTTTTCTGGGATAGCAATCTGGCGCGTGAGCTCTTGTTCGCTCTACGCGCCAACTGGCCACATTTTTCGCCCGCAACCCTTGCACGTCTTGAGCACAGGATTGCCAGCGGACCTCCCATTCGCGACGGCGAATCCCGTAAGGATCATCGCCGCCGGGCGTCTGCTCACGCGGCGAGTTGGCTGCGCTGGCTTGAACTGCATGGCCGCACATTGACCGGCCGCACGCAATCGAAACTGCAAAAGCTCATGGCGGCGGACAGCCGTTGGTCTGGCGCATGGGCATGGAACGCCGACGATAGCGGAGGCCCTTGGGGCGGCTATATAGAGCGGGTCAAAGAGTCTCAGGGACTGGAAGATGCCCCGTTGCCAAATGTGTTGGCACTGGCTGAGGCGCTGAGCACGGATGATCACAGGCAACTACGCGACTACCGGCCATTTGACGGGTTGGTCGAGAAGGCTCCTTTCCGCGCCCTCGCTGCGCTGCGTATCGCCAGCCGTCGCGGCGAGCACCCGCCGCGATTTTGGCACAGCATCGTCGATAACTGGCCGAGCGAAGCAACTACTTCCTGCTTGAGCCTGTTTTTCGGCTTCACCCTAGCTCGCCTGCCAGCGGAGATGTTCAAGGCGCTGAGGCATGGCGTCGCGGATTGGCTCTCTAAAAATCTCGACTGGCTGCTCAAAAGCGACCGAGCGCGGACATTGAAGCTGTGGGATGTGATTGTTGCACGCTACGCCGCAGCCGACGCCGCGACGCTGGAAAGTGGCGTGGGCTTCTCAACGATCGGCGGCGTGCCGCAGGAAAAATCAGAGTTCTCGCTGATGAAGGCGATCAATTCGCCGGCCGGGAAATTGGCAGGCGCGTTGCTAAAACTGCCTGGCGACCGCAAGCGCAAAGCGGCAATGCCGGCTTGGATCGCCACTAGGCTTGACCGCTTGCTTCAGCTTCCCGGAGATGGTGGCGGTCATGCAGCTTGCGTTATCGCCCGACAGCTGAGCTGGCTCGAATACTGGTTCCCGACATGGGCCGCGAAGATGTTGCCTATGCTCGCGCTTGACCATCCACTTGCCGAGGCAATGTGGCACGGGTTAGCCGCAGACCAGCATTTCCTGAGTGACGAGGCACGACGTTCGATCAAGCCGGCTTTGCTCGATCTGCTTGTAGACAACGCGCCCTTCCAAATGGATCGGGAAGAGCGCGAACGCCTCATTCAGTGGATGACGATGCTGACAATGCCGCGAGGGGGCAATAAAGCGGTTGTCAGCTATGCGGACGTTCGCAGCATTCTTATGAATGTGGGCGACACCGATCGCGCGGAGGCGCTGGAATTGCTCGCGCGCTCGATGGATTCCGGCGAGATGTGGACCGGATTTGTGCGGCCCTTCATTCTCGACGCCTGGCCTAGACAATTACGTTTTCAAAGCGAAGCCAGCGCGCGGCAGTTCGCTTACATTGCTGAGAAGGCAGGCGACCGTTTCCCTGAAGTGGTCGAATTGGTTCTACCATTTCTGCGGCCTGTCGCGCATTTCGACACGTTCGCATATCGCCTGAAGAAACAGGATGAGGATGGACAGGGCTACAGCGCGCGTTTTCCTGCCGATACGTTGCGTTTGCTCGACGCAGTGGTTGGCGATGATCCGCAGCTAAAGCCGTGGAACCTCGGCGAACTAATCGAGACCATCGCGGAGGCACAACCGGCGCTTCGTCAAAGCGACCAATGGCGACGCTTGAAAGGCATCGCCCAATAGCGATTTACACTACTACGCTGCGGATAGGCGTTACCCCACCCTTCGCATCAACGTGGCCGGTCAAACAATACGCCGACCAATCATTCATCAGCCGGCGGCGTTTCTCAAACAAATCGCCGCGCCGATAGGCAGCTTCCGCCTTGTTTTCGATCACATGGGCCAGGGCCATTTCGCAAACTTCGTGCGCGTATCCGGTGCTCTCAGCCGCCCAATCGCGAAACGCCGATCGGAAGCCATGTACGGTGGCGTCAACCTTCATCCGACGAAGCAGCATATTCATCGCCATACCAGAGAGCTTGGGTTTCATTCCGTCCGAAGTTTTTGCGGTGCCGACGAAAAGCCAATCGCCCCCGAGCGCCTGTGTGGTTTTGAGAATTTCGACGGCGCGCGCCGACAGGGGAACGCGATGTTCCTTGCCCGCCTTCATTCGCCCGGCCGGGATCGTCCAAACCGCTTTGCCTAGATCGATCTCGGCCCAAGTCGCGCCGATCACTTCGCCCGTTCGTGCGGCTGTCAGGATCGCAAATTCCAGCGCTAGAGCGGCCGTCGCTTCCCGATTGCGCAGACTGGCGACAAACGTGGGAACGTCCTCATAGGACAGCGCCTTGTGATGGCCGCGCGATAGGCGTTTACGGGCGGGTAGAATTTGCGCGACATGGCCGCGCCAGCGCGCCGGATTTTCCCCATTCCGATATCCGCGCGCCTTTGCAGCGTCCAAGACCGTTTCGATCCGCCCGCGCACCCGGCTGGCGGTTTCAGGCTTTTCTTTCCAGATCGGCTCGAGGATTTGCAGGATGTGCGTGGTGCCGACTTCCGCGACTGGCAACGCACCGATCACAGGATAGACATAGGTGGCGAGTGTGTTCTTCCATTGCTGCCGGTGCTTGGCATTGCGCCAGCCGTCCTCATTTGCCGCGATATGAGCCTCAGCGACGGCCTTGAACGTGATTCCGGCTATCTGCGCCGCCTGAGCCGCCGCAAGTGCCTCAGCGGCCTCCCTGTCGCGTTCCGCGAGGGGATCGACTCCCGCCTTCACCTTCAAACGCAAAGCGTCGGCCTTATCTCGCGCTTTGGCTAGCGAGATCGCCCCGGGGCCGGCTGCGGCGCCCAAACCGATATCGCGGGCTTTGCCGCGCAACATGAAGCGATAGACCCAGGAACGCGCGCCGCTTTCCTTCACCAGCAAATGCAATCCGCCCCCATCCGCGTGGCGTCCAGGCTTCGCGTTCTTCACCGCCAATGGCGTTAGCGCGTTGCTGAGCTTCCTTGGCATGGCGCGCCATCCTCGTTCCCAAAATAGCTCCCCGATATTAGCGCGGTTTTATGGGAACGCAACCGAACAGAGGTGAACGATGGGTGCGCAAGTTGGGACATAAATTGGCACTTTTCAGCGGAATTATCGGTTATTCGAGAACGGTTGCGGCTAGTGGTTTAGCGGACTCCGTCTCCGCCAGTTTTGTTTGAGCCTCAAGCGCCGGCGGCGACATCCGTCGCCTTGGCTTTCCTCGCATAAGCTCGGGCGGCCGTTCGGCCTTGCGAACCCTGACGGGTTCGAAGAGTCTCCCTCCCGCTCGGCCAGTATTTGATCTCGCGGCCAGTTCGCTTCGCTCACGCCTCCGACGGGGCGGCCGGTCGCGCCGTCGCGCTCCTGCCCACGCCGCCGCGGTCGACGGCGTTTGGCATCGCGATCAATCCGCTGCGAAATGGTGCAGCCGGGCGCCTTTCAGTGCGATTTCGCGAAGTTTGGACAGGTCGGTGAACAGGAGGGTGCCCTGCTGGACCGATATGATGCCCAGTTCCTGAAATTCGTGCAGCACCTTGTTCACGGTCTGTCGCGCGGTGCCGACCATCGCCGCGAGTTCGGATTGCGACAGCCGCCGGGACAGGCCGATGCCATCGTCGCGCGCGACGCCGAAGGTTTCCGCCATGTCGAGAAGACGCTGTGCCAGCCGCGAGGACACTTCATCGAACGTGGCCGCCGCGAAATAGTCGCTGAGCAATCGCATATGCCGCGATAGCAGCTTCAGCAGCGCATCGTTCAGTTCGGGATGCGCCTGACGCAGCCGGTTGATCGTCGCGCGGTCGAACACCTGCAAGGTTACGTCGTCAAACGCTTCTGCGGTATGGGGTCGCGGTTCTCCGTCGACGACACTGCTGGTGCCGAAGCAATCGCCGGGACTGAACAACTGATACAGAAGATCGCGGCCATCATCGCCCATAAGCGAAAGCCTGACGGTCCCCGACACGAGCCGGAACATGTCGCGTCCTTCTTCGGACTGCACATAGATCGAACTGCGGGCGGGAAAGTGGCGCGATTGGCCCGCCGCCAGAAACGCGTCGGCAGCGTCCTTTGGCAGCCATTGCAGCAAGTCGAATGATGAATATCGTTCCGTCATCGCTCCATCTGTTCCGGTTGGCGGGGAAGATCCAAGCGGCGCTGCAATCCCCCGAGAATTCTGCGCT
Organism: Stakelama portus; assembly: GCF_003171655.1. Lineage (GTDB taxonomy): Bacteria > Pseudomonadota > Alphaproteobacteria > Sphingomonadales > Sphingomonadaceae > Sphingomonas > Sphingomonas portus. Next base: position 172,240 of record NZ_QFZL01000004.1, read on the forward strand.
GCCCCGCAGCCAGACGGGTGCCCCCCGGAACCGGCGCCGTAGAATCGGAATATACTCCGCGCTGTCATGCAGATGACAGCGGTCCATCAGCGCTTCCGATAGACGGTCACGGACGAGAAACGGGACCGATATGACTGCAATCACCCTCGACGACAAATGGAATGTAACCACCGGGCGCGTGATGCTGAACGGCACCCAGGCGCTGGCCCGCGTGATGCTTGCCCAGGCCGCGCTCGACGCGCGGGCGGGATTGAAGACGGCGGGCTATATCAGTGGCTATCGCGGGTCGCCGCTGGGCAATGTGGATATGACCTTGTGGTCAGCGGCCAGGCGGCTCGATGCGGCGAATATCAAGTTTCAGCCCGGGGTGAATGAAGACCTGGCGGCGACTGCGATTGCCGGCTCGCAGCAGATCGATCAGGTCCCTGGTGCCCGATATGACGGCGTGTTTGCCGCATGGTATGGCAAGGGTCCCGGAGTCGATCGGTCGGGCGATGCGTTCAAGCACGGCAATTATGCGGGCGCCCATGCCAAGGGCGGCGTCGTCCTGTTCTATGGCGACGATCACGCGGGCAAATCCTCGACCGTCGCCCATCAAAGCGAACAGGCCGTCGCGGCGAGCCTGATCCCCTGTTTCTATCCCGCCAATGTCGGCGAAATCCTGCACTATGGACTGCTGGCACTGGCGCTCTCGCGCCATTCGGGCCTGTGGACCGCCGTGAAGTGCGTCAACGAAGTGGTCGAACAGACCGCGACGATCGATATCGACCTCGAACATTTCGCGCCCGTGCTGCCGCCTGTCGCGTCGCGACCGCCCGAAGGGCTGCATGCCGCGATCCGGCCCTATAATCCGCTGCGCGCCGAGCAGATCGTGGTCGAACACCGCCTGCCGCTGGTGATCCCGTTCGTGCGCGCCAACCGGATCGACCGCGCCGTCTTTCGTGCGGAAACGCCGCGGCTTGCGATCGTCAGCACCGGCAAGAGCCATGGTGACGTGATGCAGGCGCTGGAGTTGCTTGGCCTGGACGCGGCGCGCGCGCAGGCGCTGGGCATTTCGCTGTTCAAGGTCGGGTGCATCTGGCCGCTCGATAGTGAGCGGGTCGCGGAGTTCGCGAACGGGCACGACACGCTGCTGGTGGTCGAGGAGAAAAAGACGTTTCTGGAGGCGCAGATCGCCGAGGCGCTGGTCAACGATCGCGATGCGCCGATGCTGATCGGCAAGAAGGACGAACGCGGCCGGGCGCTGCTGTCGTCGGTCATCCAGCTCGATCCCGCCGATATCGCGCGGGTGATTGCAGGCAGGCTGACCGAACTCGGCATTCGCGACGCGGCGATCGATCGGGCGATTGCGGCGCTCACCTCTGCCCGCTCGGGCAATGCCAATGTCGCCAGTCTGAAGCGTAGCCCGTTTTTCTGTTCGGGCTGCCCGCATAACCGCTCGACCCGCATCCCCGACGGCAGCCTGTCGATGACGGGTATCGGATGCCACACGATGGTCAATTTCGTCGCCCCGGACAAGGCGATGCTGCCGACCCAGATGGGGGGCGAGGGCGCCAACTGGATGGGGCTGGCGCCCTTTACCGACACATCGCACATTTTTCAGAATATGGGCGACGGCACCTATTATCATTCCGGATTGCTGGCGATCCGGGCGGCGGTCGCCTCCGGCGTCAACGTCACCTACAAGATTCTCTACAACGATGCCGTGGCCATGACCGGCGGTCAGCCGGTCGACGGGCCCCTGTCGGTTTCGGAAATCGCACAGCAGCTGTTGCACGAAGGTGTCGGCAGGATCGTCGTGCTGAGCGACAATCCCGATCACCATCGCCGCGACCGGACCATGCCGAAGTCAGTGACCATCGGCCATCGCGACGAGCTGGACAGCGTTCAGCGAATGCTGCGCGAAACGCCGGGCTGTACGGTCCTGATCTATGAACAGACCTGCGCCGCGGAAAAGCGACGCCGCCGCAAACAGGGGAAGTTTCCCAATCCACCCAAGCGGATGTTCATCGCCGAGGATGTTTGCGAAGGCTGCGGCGATTGTTCGGTCCAGTCGAGCTGCGTCAGCATCCTGCCGCGCGAAACCCCGCTGGGCCGCAAGCGCGAGATCGATCAATCGAGCTGCAACAAGGATTATAGCTGCGCCGACGGATTTTGTCCGTCCTTCATCACCGTGCGCGATGCCGAACCGCGCAAGCCGAGCGGCGTTGCGCTGACGGACGCGCTGTTCGATTCGCTCGAAACGCCGGCAGTGGCGCCGGGCAAGTGCAACATCATGGTTGCCGGGATCGGCGGCACCGGCGTCATCACCGTGGGTGCGCTGATCGGCATGGCGGCGCATATCGACGGCCGCGCCGCCTCGCTGTTCGACATGACGGGGCTGGCGCAGAAGAACGGCGCGGTGTTCAGCCACATCCGCATCGCCGACACGCCGGACGATCTGCATACGCAGCGGCTGGGAAGCGGCGAGGCCGACCTGCTGCTCGCCTTCGATCTGGTTGCGGGGCTTTCGCCCGAATCGGCAATGACGCTGTCGCCGAACAGCCGGGCCATTGCCAATGAAGCGGTGGTTCCCACGGTGGCGTTTCAGTTCGATCGCGATGCGGTTCCGGAAAGCGAAGTGCTGGTCGCCCGTCTCGCCGAAAAAATCGGCGCGGAGCGGATGCAATTGGTCGATGCCACGGCGCTCGCGCTCGGCCTGACCGGCGACACCATCGCTGCGAATCTGATGGTCGTGGGCATGGCGGCGCAATCGGGCCTGTTGCCGGTTTCGGTCGCTGCGATGGAACAGGCGATTGCGCTGAACGGCGTTGCGGTGCGGCTAAACGTCAATGCCTTTCGCCTCGGGCGGCTGTTCGTCGCCGATCCCGATCGGGTGCTGGCGATGCTGCCGCGCCCCGACGCAGGCGATGCCATTCCCGAGACGCTGGACGCGATCTTGGCGCACCGCTCCGCGCATCTGGCCGCCTATCAGAATGAAGCGCTTGCGCAGCGCTATCGCGAACGCGTCGCTGCGGTACAGGCGCGTGAGAGCGCGGCCGTGCCCGGTTCGACCGCTCTGACGACCATCTTCGCGCGCAATTACGCCAGATTGCTGGCGATCAAGGATGAGTATGAGGTGGCGCGGATGCTGGTCGATCCGAAGCTGCATGCGCGCCTGCGAGAGCGTTTTGCCGATGGGGCGCGGCTGAGCTTCAACATGGCGCCTCCGTTTCTGGGCGGGTGCGGACGCGATGGGCGTCCGGCCAAGCGCGAATTCCCGGCATGGGTCATGCTGCCGGCGTTGCGTTTCCTGAAAAGAATGAAATTCCTGCGCGGAACCGCGTTCGACCTTTTCGGGATGACATCGGAGCGCCGGGCGGAGCGACAGTTGATCGGCGACTATGAGCAACTGACGGAGCGCACGCTCGACGGGCTGAGCGCTGCAAATCTGCCCGAGGCGGCCGCGCTGCTGGAAGAAATTGAAGCCGTGCGGGGCTATGGGCCGGTGAAGGAAGCTGCGATGCAAGCCTATGCCAGGCGGATCGATGCTGCAGAGGCGCGATTTGCGCGTGGCAATGGCGCCGCGCGAGAGGTGGGAGCCGCGCCGGCGCAGATCGCACCGGTCGAATAGGGCGCGTACTCCAGCGCGGCTTGCGCCGTCAGCTGGCCAAGAGACGTGCGATCTGGTCCTTCGCTGCAGCGGCCAATTGCCGGATCTGGTCGGCATTTTCGGGGGCGGCGGCGGTGACGGCGACATCGAACGACGGACGATCCTGAACGCGCTGCCACCATTGGTGCAGGCGCGGCGTTTCCGCTTCGGGAAGCAGCAGTCCCAGCAATTCCATCCGCGCCAGGAACGGCGTCAGCCCTGCATCGGCGAGGCTGTAGTCGCCGACCAGGAAATCGGCCGCAAGGCTCCGTTCGGCTTCGTGCTGCAACGCCTTCAGCGCTTGTAGCGCGCCGCCCACTTCCGGCGCCTCCAGTCCCTGTTCGACGAGATTGCGGTAAAGCTGGCGCCGCTCCGGGATCTGGACCGACGCATAATAGGCTTCGCGTTGTTCGGCGGGCAGCGCGAGGATCGGGTGCCGCATCGCAATCGCATAGGTGGCGATGCCCAGATGCTGCAGGCTGTCGTCGAGCCGCTTCAACCAGGCGTTCACCCGTGCGCGGCCGAGCGGGGTATCGGGCCGCAAAGCTGGCCGGGGAAACACCTCGTCCAGATAGGTCATGATCACGCTCGATTCGACGAGCACATTGCCGTCATGGACGAGCGTCGGCACCACGCCTGCGGGATTGAGCTTCAGATATTCCGGATCGGACAGATAGCTTCTGGGTACCAGTCTGTCCTCATAGTCGAGGCCCTTCTCGGCCAGAACGAGCATGACCTTGGAGGCGCAGGTTGCGCCCCGAAATCGATAGAGGCTGAGCATCGGATCGGCCTTTTCGGCATGGGCAACGGGCGAGGATCGGATCGCTCGCCCGCTGCGCAGGTCAGAATCGGGTGGCGGCGGCGGGGCGGGCGCCGACCTAGTTGGCGGCCAGAACGCCCATGATTGCCGGATCCAGCTGATCCTCGTCATAGCGTTGCAGGTCCGCTGCGGGCGTGCCCTCGCGCAGCGCCTTCAGATTCGCAGCGGGATCGAATGCCACGCCGATCGGATTGCGTTGCATCGCGCCGCTTTCCAGAAACCGCGTGAAGGCGTCGAAATCGGCGAAATTGTCGACCTGCAGTTCGATCCGGTTGCGATCGGGATCTTCATAATAGATCGACGTGGTCGCACCGTGATTGATCGACAGGATCGGCTCGATGCCATCCTCTGCAAGCCGCTCATAGGTCAGGAGCAGATGTTCGAGCGCGGCAAAGGTGAAGGCGACATGGTCGACGCCAACCGTGCCCGAGGGGCGGTCGACCATTTCGGGCACGCGCGCGATCGCGACGCGATGATGTTCGTCATCATAAGTGAGGAACGCAAGATTATCGTCCTTGTGGACGCATTGCGCGTTCAGGAGATGCAGGTACCAGCGCACCATTTCCTCGAACCGTTCATTGGTGCGCATGACCACATGCGCCAGCTTAACGGGCCGGATCGGCGACGCGTCGGATTGGGACACGATCGTCTGTTCTGCAATATCCATCATCATCTCCTCATAAATTATGTTTCGTCGTCGGCATCGCCGCGCCCGGCCGGACGCTGGATTTGCAAGCCGTTGAAAAGCAGTTTGATCATGTAATCCGCATGGGCGTTCGCCACGTCCTCATCCTGCGGATCGATGCCGTAGAGGCCCTGGATCAGCGGCCGGAACGTATAGAAATGCGACAGCGCGATCATGATCATCGGGGTCAGGTGGGCGACCGGCACGGGCACGATCCAGCCATCGTCGGCGGCGCGGGACAGCAGGTTGTCGAGCTGCCCATGGAAAGGCCCGACAAACGTCTCGATCAGCCAGTCGAAACGCTCGCCCGGTGTGCGCATTTCGTTGAGGATGATCATCACATGTTCGGGCCGCTCGGCCGAAAATTCGAGAAACCCCCGCATGAACACGCGAAGCGCGTCGATGGGCCGCAGGTCGACGATCGTCCTGTTCAACAGGCCGAAGAACCGCTTGTAATCATCCAGCGCATATTCGACTGCTGCGCGCCACAGATTGTCCTTCGATCCGAAGTGATAATGGACCAGCGGCTGTCCGATGCTCGCCGAATTCGCGATTTCCTGCAGCGACGCGCCATCGAACCCGTTCTGCGCGAACAGCTTCAACGCCGCATCGAGCAGATCATTGCGCGCGTTCGCCGACGATCCGGGGGCCGCGCGGCGCGTCTTCGTGGGTTTGCGGGCAGGAGCTTTCGACATGACGGTCCTTCGGGAAGTTTAGACTGTGGTCAGCATATCTGACCGAAGAATCGCATTCAACGCAGCCGCAAGACCGGCGCCGTCCTGATCGCGCCCGTTCCAGGCGACATGCCCGTCGGGACGGACGAGGATCATGTCACTGCCGGTCAGCATGTCGGGGAGGTCGTCCGAGATCCGACGCAGCGCGACTTCCCCGGGCAAGTCCGACAGGGTTCCGATGTCTACATCCTTGCCCACCAGCAGGGTCAGGCTATCGCCGGCGCAAAGCGTGTGCAGGCCGACGCTCCCCTGCGGCCCGTCGACCAGCGCGTGCGGAAGACGCCCGCCCTGGCGCACGGACGGCGCATAGGGTCCAGCCTCCGAATAGGGTTCGCAAGCGCCATAGACATAGCCAAGTTCGTGCGTGAGCGAATCGAAATGCGGCCGCTGCGCTTCGATCGCTTGCGCCACTGCACGCCGGGCCTCGTCGCCGTCTTCCCCGTCGATCGCGAGCGCTGGTCCGCTTGTTTCGGCACGGGTAACCACGGCCGGGTCGACCGGTGCCAGGAAAGAGACACCGAGCGCGGCGTCGATTTCCGCCAGTTTCATTGCGTTTTCCAGGCTGTGCGCGCAATTTGCCCGGGCAACCGGCATGCGCTCTTCGGCATAGCTTTCCAGCAGCGCGGCGGGCGCTTTCCCCTGAAGCACGAACGCCAGTTTCCACGCCAGATTATGCGCGTCCTGCACGCCGGTGTTCAGCCCCAGCCCGCCCGTGGGCGGAAAACGGTGCGCCGAATCGCCGACCAGGAAAAACGGGCCGCGCCGGAAATCGTCCGCGACCTGCGCGCTCATATTCCACGATCCGACGCCGTCGAGCCGGATGGTCGCCGTGCGATCGCCGATCGCGCGATAGATCAGCTCGCGCATCACATCGGGACCGAAATCATCGGGAGTGGAATCGGGCGGGATGACGCACATCAGCGCCCAGCTGTTCGCGATGTCGAAACCGATCAGCACACCCCTGACATCGGGGCCGCCGACAAAGACAACGGGCCCCCGTATATCGCCGATCAGATGCGACAGGTCGGCAGTGAAATAGGCCGATGCGTAGCGTGCGATCGATGGCGGGCCGACCATGGCGATGCCGAGCGATTCCCGAACGGAACTTCGCGCTCCGTCGCAGGCCAGGACATAATCATAGTCATATTTGCTGATATCACCATCAGCATTGCGGATACTCAGCACAGCCTTGTCGCCGTCAATCTGCGATCCGACCACCCGGTTGCGATAGCGGACGGAGCCACCCAGCTCGGCAAACCGTGCCGCCACGACCTGTTCGAAGTGATTCTGACCGACATTCAGCGCGTGAACCGCGCTCGCGCCAGCGCGCAAGGCGCCCGATGCTGCGTCCTTGATCAGGTCCATCCGCCCGAAACGTCGTCCGGTCAGCGATTCAACCCACGCGATCGATTCGACGCGATCGATCGGCGCGGCGACAGCCCGCAACGCTTCAAACGCACCGATTTCTGCCAGAATCTCGCTGGTGCGCGTGTTGATGACATGCGCCTGGGGCAGGGTGCAGGGGCCATCGCCATCGTCGAAAATATCGACCGCAATCCCCCGCTGCCGAAGCAGCACGGCGGAGACCAGCCCTGCGGCGCCCGCGCCCACAATGGCGATCCTGTGGTTCAAATCCGTCACCCCCTTCACCCGCACTCTCCAAGTCTGTTGACATTGTCTGTTATGCTGATAGCTTTATCAACATAGCCAATGACAATGTCAACAAAGACGGATCAGGCTCGGAGAGATCGGAATGGCAATTCGTGAAGCAGTGATCGATCGCGTGATCGACTTTTGGCGTGCGCTGGATCGGCGCGACTATGCGACGATCCTCTCGCTGGTCGCCGAGGACTGTGTCTGGCAGCGCGAGGTGCTCGTTTCCGGACGGGCCGCAATCGGCGAAGCGCTGTCGAAACGGCCGGCCGGCCTGATGACCCGCCATCAGATCACGAATCTGCGCGTGAAGAGCGACGGCGATGGCTGCTCGGTCGCATTCCTGATCACCACCTTCGGCGTGGTTCGGTCCGGTGAGGAAGACTCACCTCCCGACTGCGGCGGCCCGGCGCTGGTGGCCGATGGCGAGATGCGCTTTTCGATCGACGGCGAGACGATTTTAATAACCGCGATTGGCGCGGAAATAGTCTTCCTGGCGCCTCAGAAATAATCCGCGCAACTTCGATAATAATAAACAAAATCAATAATAATATTTGGGGAGGGTTTCGTGAAATACGCATCCAAGAATTACCTGTATCATGCGCCATGCATTCTCGCCCTGGTATATGCCGGGGCTGCCCATGCGCAGGACAGCGCGCCCGTTACGCAGCAGACGCAGAACTGGACGGATACCGAGATCGTGGTCACCGCCCAAAAGCGCGATGAGCTGTTGAGCGATGTGCCGATCGCGATTTCCGCGGCCTCTGGCGACCAGCTGGCACGGCAGGGCGTGACGTCGGTCGAGAATCTCGATCGCATCGCGCCGGGTTTCACATTTCAGCAATCGCACTTCGGAACGCCGGTTTTCACCATTCGCGGCGTCGGTTTCTTCGACAGTTCGATCGGTGGCAGCCCCGCCGTCAGCGTCTATCTCGACCAAGTGCCGCTGCCCTATTCGCTGATGACGCGCGGGGTCGCACTCGACCTTGAACGTGTCGAGGTGCTGAAAGGGCCGCAGGGCACCTTGTTCGGCCAGAGCTCAACCGGTGGCGCCATCAACTATATCGCGGCGAAGCCCACCGAAGACATGCATGCCGGTTTCACGCTGAACGCCGGTCGTTTCGACGAGGTGTCCGCCGAAGCCTTTGTCAGCGGAAAGCTGGCCGAGGGGCTGACCGCGCGCGTTGCCGGTCGCTATGAATATCGCGATGGGTGGCAGAAGCCCGATATGCGCAACGATGCGCGCTTCGGACAGAGCGAGGATGCGCGCATGGGAATGCGGCGCTTCTATACGGGTCGTGTTCTGCTCGACTGGAAACCGACCGACACGCTTCGGTTCGAACTGGGCGCGAATGGCTGGCACGACGGATCCGAACCACAGGCGTTTCACTATATCGCGTTCGCGCCGACCGCTCCGATGAATCCCCTGAACGCGGGCAACAGCTACGCGAATCTGGGGCCACTCACCGCCACGCCCAACGACCCCCGGCTCGCCGGCTGGGATCCGAACACGCCCTTTGGTCTGGATGACGATTTTTATCAGTTCTCGCTTCGCGGCGATTACGATCTGAGCGATTCGATCACGCTGTCGTCGATTTCCGCTTATTCCGAGCTGACCACCAATGCCTATACCGATACCGACGGCACGGCCTATGCCGCGTTCGTGTTGCGGCGTCAGGGATCGATCAAATCCTTTTCGCAGGAACTCCGTGTCGCCGGCACGTCGGGGGCGGTCGACTGGATGATCGGCGGCAATTACGCCTGGGATCACAGCAACGAAATCCAGCAGAACATTCTGAAGACGAGCAACGCCGGCCTTGGGCCGTTCCCGTTCAGCGGGCTTGAGGTTCGCAACGATCAGCAAGTGAACACCTATGCCGCATTCGGCAGCCTGAACTATGCGCTTTCGCCGCAGTTCGAAATCCAGCTTTCGGGGCGCTACACCAAACAGGATCGCGATTTTCGCGGTTGCCTTGCCGATCCGGGCAATGGCCAGGTCGCGACGGCGTTCGGCGCGGTATTCGGTATTCCCGCAATGGCGGGCGAGTGCGTAACCCAGTCCGCCCCCGGTGTATTGCTGGGCGAAGTGCGCTCTTCGCTGGATGAGGATAATGTGTCGTTTCGCGGCGGCGTGAACTGGAAGCCGTCGGACGACGCGTTGCTCTATGCCTCGATCTCCCGGGGCTATAAGCCCGGCAGCTATTCGGTATTGCCGGGGGTTTTCGCTTCGCAGTTCAGCCCGGTTACCCAGGAATCGGTGACGTCGTACGAAGCGGGGTTCAAGCTTTCGGCGCTGAATCGTCGCGTCAGCCTCGACGGCGCGGTGTTCTATGCCGATTATACCGACAAGCAGATTCTGGGCAGCGCGGTAATTCCGCCGTTCGGCAACCTGCCCAAGCTGGTCAACATCCCGCGTTCGCGCGTCTATGGCGGCGAGCTTCAGGCGGTGGTTCGCCCCTTTGCCGGGCTTCGTACGACGGCGGGCATCGCTTATTATAACAGCCGGGTTCTTGAAGACCCCAGCAACCCGGTCGACGCCTATGGCGTGCCCACCTCCTTTGTCGGCGAAGAACTGCCGACCTCGCCCAAATGGCAGATCGTCGGCGACGCGGAATATGGGTTCGATATCTCCTCGGGCACTCGCATGTTCCTGGGCGGCGGTCTGACCTATCACAGCTCGACCTACGCCGCCTTTGGCGAAAATCCGGGGCTGTTGCTGCCGGCCTATACGCTGATCGATGCGCGCGGCGGGATCGAAGCCGCAGACGGCAGCTGGCGGGTTCAGCTGTGGGGCAAGAACATCACCAACCAATTCTACTATCTCAGCTCCAGCGTGGGCGGTGATCGGCTTGCCGCCCTTACCGGAATGCCCGCGACCTACGGGGTGACCTTCAGCTTTCGCTACTGATGCGCGCAGCGTGATGAACCTGTTCCTGGGAGATGACCGGACATGAAGCTTTGCCGATTTGAAATCGACGGTGAAATCAGGATCGGCAAAATTGTCGGGGATCGCGTCGTCGATCTGGGCAATGTTGCGGGGGTCGGATCCTCGATGCGCAAGCTGATCGAGGATCTGCCCGCGCTTCGCGGCGCGCTGGAGGCGGAAAGCGGGCGCGACTTTCCGCTGGCGAAGGTGCGATTGCTGGCGCCGATTACGGACCCGCAGAAATTCCTTGCGATCGGCATGAACTATACGGCGCATGCGGCAGAGGCCGAAGCCGCCGGCATTCCGGTCCCGACCAGCCAGGCATGGTTCAACAAACAGGTGTCGTGCATCACCGGCCCCTATGATCCGATCGAATTGCCCAAAGCGTCGGACAAGGTCGATTATGAAGGAGAACTGGCCTTCATCATCGGCCGGCGATGCCATGATGTCAGCGAAGCCGAAGCGCATTCGGTCATCGCGGGATATCTGCTGTGCAATGACGTGTCCGCGCGCGATTGGCAGATGCGCAGCCCGACGGTCACGCTCGGCAAGAGCTTCGACACGCATGGGCCGATCGGCCCCTGGATCACGACGGCGGATGAAGTGCCCGACGCCGAGGCGCTGACTCTTTCGCTCAGCGTCAATGGCGAGGAACGCCAGCGCGCGGATACCGGCGGGCTGATCTATTCGATCGCCGCGCAGATCGCCTATCTCTCCACCGTGATGACGCTGGAGCCCGGCGACATCATCGCAACGGGTACGCCTTCGGGCGTCGGGATGGCGAGCGGCCGGTTCCTTGCCGACGGCGATATCGTCCGGCTGGAAATCGAAGGTCTGGGCCATATCGAAAACAGGGTTTGCGCGGAGTTGTGACCGGGCAGGGCTTCGAGTTGACGGACGCCGATCTGCTCGAGCGGATACGCATCGAAGACCGATTGGTGTTCGAGCGGGCTGCGCGCGATGCAGGGCGCTGGGACGAGATGGCGGCCTGTTATCATCCCGATGCCGAGGTCGATATTTCCTGGTTCACGGGATCGGGAGCGGCGTTCGTTCAGGCGTCGCAAGCGATGGCGCAAGGCGGCAACGTCTCCTTTCACCAGATCGGCCAGTCGGTCGTGCAACTCCGTGGCGACCGGGCGACGCTCGACACGGATTGCACCATCCATATTTTCACCGAACTGGAAGGGTGCGGAGTCGCGATCACCTCTTTCGGGCGGCTTCGCGTTCGCATGGAAAAACGGGGCGGAGCGTGGCTGATTGCGGGTCTTCGCGGAATTTATCTTCGCGACCTGATGCAGCCGCTTGATCCGAACCGAATTCCGCAGCTCGATGAGGATCTTCTGGCCGGCCTGCGTCCCTCCTATCGCTGTCTGGCGTATGCAATGGCAAAGCTCGGTCGCCCGGCATCGGCCACGCTGCCGGGCATCGACCGCCCCGACCTCGTCCAGTCCCTGATCGACGCCGAGCGTGCGTGGTTGCTGGACATGGCAACCACAGAGACGAACAACCACGGGAGAAGCCTGCGTGCGTAACCTTAGCCGGAATTGGAAGCTGGGCTTTGTCGCCTTGTGCGTCGCCACCATCGGGCCTGTGTCGGCTGCAGCGCAAGCTGTGGGCGCGGCTCCGGCGCCGCAGCAAGTCGCACAGCCGGACCCGGCAAAGTCGACGCGCATCGTGACGCTGGGGACGGCCGCCGGGCCCCGATCGCTGTCCGATCGCGCAGGACCGGCCACCTTGCTGCAGGTGGGAGATCGCATCTACCTGATCGATGCTGGCGCGGGGGTTTCGCACGGCCTTGCGAAAATCGGCATTCAGCCGGATCAGGTTCGGCGGATCTTTCTCACCCACCTCCATTTCGATCATGTGGCCGGTATTCCGACCATGCTCGGTTTTGCCTGGCAAAGGCGGCCGAGCGAACCGATCGAGATATACGGGCCGCCCGCCACGCGGGAATATATGGCGCGCGTGACGAATCTGGTCGGTTTCACGAGCGATATCTACGCGGCGGAAATGCCGCCGACGCCGCCCGTTGCACAGATGGTGGTGGCGCATGATGTCGACGTTTCCGGCCCGGCGGTGATCTACAAGGATGATCTGATCACGGTCACTGCAGTCGAAAATTCGCATTATGCGACGATCCCTGCTGATCGACGCCCGCTGGGTGCTGCGCGATCCTATGCCTATCGCTTCGACACGCCGGACCGCTCGATCGTATTCACGGGCGATACGGGCCCTTCGGAAGCTGTCACCGAACTGGCGCGCGGGGCCGACATCCTCGTCGCCGAAGTCATGGACATGGACTATACGCTGTCGCAGCTGTCGCAGCTGTTCAACACGCCGGTTGCGCAGTTGAAACCCGTTGCCGAGCATATGTTGCAGGAGCATCTGTCGCCGCAGGCGGTTGGCGAGATGGGGAAGCGGGCCGACGTCGCTATGGTCGTGCTCAGCCATATCGGCACGGGCGAGAACAACCATGATTTGCGGCTGTTCACCAGCGGGGTCCAGGCAGTGTATCCGGGGCCTGTCGTCGTCGCCAACGATGGCGATGCGTTTTAGCAGCGGGCGGAATCTATCCGGTTCCTGCGCAGGTTTAAGATAGTTTCACGTCAGGAGATGCCGATGGCTTCGGTCTCGCTCATGCGATTGTTCACTGCGGCCGCCGAAGCCTCGACCGGTCGGCGTTTCGGCGATTATGAAGCCCTGCACCGCTGGTCGGTGACGGATGCCGAGGCATTCTGGAAATTTCTGTGGGAATTTGAGGGTGTCCTGTCGGACACGCCGTATGAAACGGTACTGGCAAGCCGTTCGATGCCGGGTGCGCGATGGTTTTCCGGTTCGACGCTCAACTATGCCCGCCAGGTTTTCCGCCACGTCGATGCCGCCGATGCCGCCGGCCATCCTGCGATCGTCGCCGAGGATGAAACCGGCGCGATTGCGCAAGTCGGATGGCCCGAATTGCGTGCGCGCGTGGCCTCGTTCGCAGCCGAGTTGCAGTCGCTTGGCGTGGAAAGCGGCGATCGTGTCGCCGCCTATCTGCCCAACCGGACCGAGGCGGTGGTGGCGTTCCTCGCCTGTGCGTCGATCGGCGCGGTGTGGACGGTATGCGCTCCCGATATGGGGGCACCCGCCATTCTCGACCGGTTCCGGCAGATCGAACCGAAGCTGCTGATTGCTGCCGATGGCGTATTCTATGGCGGGAAGGCGATCGATCGCGCACCGGTCGTCCGGCAATTGCACGATGCACTGCCGACGGTCGAAAAACTGGTGATCGTGCGATCGGGCCATAGCGCCGACCCGTTCGAGGACGCGCTCGACTTTGCCGCGCTGTGCGCCCGTACCGATTGCGTATTGGCGCCGACGCCGCTGCCGTTCGATCACCCGCTATGGATCGTCTATTCCAGCGGCACGACCGGCAAGCCCAAGGCGCTGGTCCATGGTCATGGCGGGATCATCCTCGGCAATGCGGCAACGCGGCTCCATAGCGATCTTGGCGCCAGCTATGACGCGCGCACGCCGGGCGAGCGTTTCCACTGGTTCAGTTCGACCGGCTGGATGATGTGGAATACGCAAGTCGGCGGCCTGCTGGGCGGGACCACGATCTGCATTTACGACGGCAGCCCGATGGGCAGCCGGGAAGCGCCCGACTGGGGTGTCCTGTGGCGTTTCGCCGCACGCCATCGCGTCACCTTCCTGGGATCGGGCGCGCAATTCTACACGCTATGCGCCAAATCCGGTCTCGACCTTGCTTCGGTCGGCGACCTTTCTTCGCTAAGGTCTCTGGGAAGTACCGCGTCGCCCTTGCCGGCGGCGGTGCAGCTGGAAATTTCCAGACGGCTCGGCTCGGCCGGCGCGCCGGATATCTGGTGGTTCAACAGCTCGGGCGGCACGGATATTTGCGGGGCGTTCTGCACGGGCAATCGCGATCTGCCCGAAGCGCCCGGAAAATTGCAGTGCCGCCAGATCGGCGCTGCCGTGGAAGCGTGGGACGAAGCGGGCAATCCGGTCATCGACGTGGTCGGCGAGCTTGTCTGCACCCAGCCGCTGCCGAACATGCCGCTCTATCTGGTCGGCGATACCGATGGCGCGCGCTATCGCGAATCCTATTTCGACATGTATCCCGGCATCTGGCGGCATGGCGACTGGCTGCGCATCGAATCCGACGGGACTTGCGAAATCTTCGGCCGCAGCGACGCCACCATCAACCGTGGCGGACACCGGATGGGCACCAGCGAAATCTATGACGCCGTGGAGCAACTGGATGCCGTCGCGGATTCGATGGTGATCGACGTTCGCCAGCAAGATGCCGACAGCAAGTTGCTGCTCTTCGTGGTTCCGGCGGGCGGAGAACTGACCGATGCACTGGCGGATGCCGTTCGGGACGCGATCCGAACCTCGCTATCGCCGCGCTTCATCCCGGATGCGATCATCCCGGTCGCCGACATTCCGCGAACCCTGACGTCCAAGAAGCTGGAATTGCCGGTCAAGCGGTTGTTCGAAGGGCGTCGTGGCAAGGCACTGGTCGATCCATCGACCATGTCCAATCCCGATTCGCTAACCGAATATATGGCTATCGCAGACCGTTTGTCGTCCGGACGGGGCGTGTAGGGGCGGGCCTGGCAGCAGGATGGATCGGGTGGGCGATGCAACGCGCCATCCCCGAGATATTGCAGAAGCCTCACCAGCCCATGGTTCGGCGGACAAGGCGCGCCTGCATGGGGGGTATTGCTCCCGCGCTGTTGTCGCCGGGTAGTGGTCAGGTGAATCCGCAGCCAGGTCGCGCTCGCTTTTCAGTTGAAGCGCGCGGAGCTTGCCGCCGACGAGACAATTGTCCCTGGCGACGATCCCGATGATCTGCATCAGCGCGGAAAAAATGCTCGTTGCCGCGGCAAAGGCGTGACCTGACGGAGTGCCGGTGCGCGCTGTACAAGTCGGCTGAGGCTTGCGGTCATGGCCCGGCCCACCATAGCCAGAGGAAAGCGGCCGACAGCACCGCCTCGCCCGCGATCGATCGGAAAATGCCCGCGCTGGCCCGTCGCGCCAGGAATTCGAACAGCCCCAGACATGCCAGAAGCGCGACGGCGCCCGCCACGACTAGGCACATGGCCGAGCGGAAATCCGAAGGCGCGGCATTGCGCCCCAGAAAAAACGCCAGGGCAAGGCCGAGATAGATGACGCCGAGCCGGCGAAACAGAATCAGCGCGCCGGCGGTCGGTTCAAGACCCCACTCCCTGAGCACGCCGCCCCCCGCGAAGAGGAAGCGGAACCCCAGAAGGCAAGCAGCGCCGCACGTGACGTACGCCAATATCTGAAAGGTCATTGTCGATCTTCCTGATCCAAATGCCGGGGCCAATGCAGGCCCGTTCGGCACGGTCATGCAGGATTGCGTCCGGACGATCCATGCGCCATCGTCCGATTTTCCTTGGAGATCGTCCAGGCATGGATCCGCTGTCCGATGTCCTCGCGCTGCTGGAACCAAGAAGCTACCGTGTCGGCGGCTTCGAGGCGGGCGGCGACTGGTCGATCCGCTTCGATGCCTATGACACAGGGATCAAATGCTATGCCGTGACTGCGGGCAGTTGCTGGATCACGGTCGAAGGCGCCGGCCCGCCTGTGCTGCTTGAGCAAGGCGATTGTTTTCTGTTGCCGCACGGCTGGCCGTTCCGGATTGCAAGCGATCCGAACCTGCCGGCCGAGGATTACCGACCTTATTTCGTTGGCTCACCCGAGGGCGCGGTCGTCAGGTTGCACGGCGGCGGCGGGGTGACGGTGCTCGGCAGCCATTTCCAGTTCGCAGGGCCGCATGCCGAGATGCTGCTGGGGCTGTTGCCGCCGCTCGTTCACCTGAAGAGCGAGGCGGATCGTGCGACGCTGCGCTGGGCCTTTGACCGGATGCGACAGGAACTGGCCATTGCCCAGCCGGGAAGCGTGCTGATCGCGCAGCATCTGGCCCATATGATCTTTGTCCAGGCGTTGCGGCTTCACCTGGAGGAAGGCAGGGACGCGGGATGGTTTTCCGCGCTGTCCGACAAGCGGATCGGCGCGGCGATTGCCGCGATGCACCGGGAACCGGCCCGGCGCTGGACGGTCGCAATGCTTGCCGCCGATATCGGCATGTCGCGATCCAGTTTCGCGGCGCGGTTCAGGCAATTGGTCGGCGAAGGACCGATGGCATATCTCACCCGCTGGCGGATGCTGCGCGCCGAACGCAGCCTTTCGCGCGGCGAGGCCGTCGGGACCGTCGCCCGCTCGCTCGGATATGAATCGGAAAGCGCGTTCAGCACTGCCTATAAGCGCGTCATGGGCAGCACGCCCCGCCGGCGCGCGCGTTCGGCGGTCATCGGGCCGCTGCGCTAGCCAAATGGGAACAACGCGTGCGGCGGAGCGGCACCGGCGCGTGCCGAAACTGCCGGTCGTTGCGCGGCGGCCTTTCCGCCTCTCGGTCTCGCTGACCGGCGCGGCGATCAGCGTGCGGTTTCGCGATGGTTCCAGCCTGCGGAACGGACCGATTTCAGAACAGCGGAGCAATCATCGTCAGCAGATTGTCGACAAAGCGGCGGGCAATCGACCGGCTGGCGGCGCCGCCGCGATCGATCTCGATAGCGTCGGCAAGCCAGCGCTGCTGATGCTCGCGCAACTGCGTTGCCAGCTCGCGGGATTCGAACAGGATGTTGTTCTCGAAATTCAGATCGAGACTGCGCCGGTCCATGTTGGACGAGCCGATCAGGGCCAGCCTGTCGTCCACCGCGATCGTCTTGGCGTGCAGCAGTCCGCCGCCATATTCGAAGATACGCACCCCGGCTCTTGCGAGAACCGGATAATAGGCTCGGCCGATTGCGCCGACGATCCGGTTGTCGTTGCGGCGCGGAAAGACGATGCGGACCGCGACGCCACGTCGCGCCGCGGCAACGATCGCGCTGATCAGCGGCGGATCGGGCGCGAAATAGGGCGTCGTGATCGTCGCGCTTTCCTGTGCGACCGCGAGCGTGGCGACGAACATGTCGGTCATCGTTCCGCCCGGAGATAGCGGCCCGGTTCCTGCGGCGATCGCAACGAAGCCGTCGGCCGCAGGTTGCGGCGGATCGACGGCCATGACGGGACGCAGATCCTCGCCCGTTTCCAAGGTCCAGGCAGAGGCGAAGATGAGGTCGGCCTGGCGTGCCACCGGCCCTTCGAAGCGAACCAGAATATCGACCCAGGGCGCAAAGCTGCGTTTGACCAGAAACGCCGGATCGGCGCAATTCTGGCTGCCGCAATATGTGACGTGTCCGTCGATGACGGCGATCTTGCGGTGATTGCGCAGATCGGTGCGATGCCCCACCAGAAAGCCGAGACCCAGCGGCGCCTGAAGCGAACTGCAAAGCCGCGCGCCGGCATCGCGCATCGCCGACCAGGGATCGGAGCGGATCAACGCCCGCGATCCGATCGCATCGGCGACGATGCGACAGGTCACCCCGCGCCGGGCCGCGCGACATACCGCCTCCACGACCTTCATGCCATTATTGTCGGCCAGCCAGATGTAGAAGGACAAATGAACCGACTGGGTTGCCGCATCGATGTCTGCGACCAGCATCGCGATCGCGGCATCGGAATCGGGTGCGATCCGGCCTGTGTTTCCGACAGAAGCCGGCCAACCCGATGCCGCTTCGAAGGTTCGAAAGGCGTTCGCCGCGAAGGCGGCGTCCCCGCGTTCTGCAGGGCGGGGCGCGAATGGAAGCAGCGCGTCATAGGCGCGGCGTCCACGGTCCCTGAGGCCGCTCGAAATCCAGGGTTCGCCGAACAGAAGGTACAGGATCACGCCGAGCACGGGCAAGGCGATCAGCAGCAGCAACCAGGCTGCGCGCGCATAGGAATCGCGCCCTTCGAGCAGGACCGCGCGGAGGACCACGGCGAGATGGAGCGCCGCGACGATCAGCCATAGGATGGTGTTCAGTTCGATCAACGACGTTTCACCCCTGTCGGTGCCTGGTATCTGTGCTTCTTTCCTTGGTCATGGTCCAGCCGCTTCCGGGTTGCCGGCGGACGGCCGGTTGCTGAGCGATGCGCGGTCGATAATCGTCGTTCATCAGCCGATGGCCGCTGCGGTGGCCGCCGTCGCGCTCGCATATCCCGTCCCCTGCGGAGCCGGGTCTTGCAACCACAGACGGTTCGCTCAGGCTCTGGGAAGCCGCACCTCGAACGTGCTGCCTTCGCCGGGGGCGCTTTTCTGGAGGGAAATCTGGCCGCCATGCATTTCCACCAGTTCCTTGACCAGCGCCAGACCGATGCCCAGACCGTCACCGACGATACCAAGCGATGAATCGGCCTGACCGAAAATCTCGAAGATTCGCGTCTGCTGATCCGGTGCGATGCCGATGCCGGTGTCGCGGACCGCGATGATCGCCTGAGTCTCGGTTCCGGATATCGTGACGGTTATCCGTCCGCCCGCAGGCGTGTAGCGCGCGGCATTGCCGACCAGGTTGCTCACGATCTGGATTATTCTGGCGGGATCGGCTTCGAGGAGGATCTCCTCATCGGGCATTTCGACGTCGAGCCTGTGTCCGGCCGTCTCGATCGCCACGCTGTTGAGCGCCAGCGCCTGTGGCAGGATGTCGTGCAGCGAGAGCGTTTCCTTCCGCAGCGAAATCTTGCCCTGCTCGATCCGCGCGATATCCAGAAGATCGTCCACCAGCCGCGAAACATGCGTGATGTTCTGTCGCATCGCCGCGCGCACCTCATCGGCATTCGCCCGGCGATTGTCGCGCTCGAGAATGTTGAGCCCTGAGGAAAGCACCATCAGCGGATTGCGCAGTTCATGCCCCAGAACCGCAAGAAAGCGATTCTTCTGCTGGTCGGCGACCTGAAGCGCCGCGCTGAGCATGGCGAGTTCGTCGCGCTGGGCGGCGATCTGGCGACGCTGATCGTAAAGGTCGATGAAAACCGCCGCCTTCGAGCGCAGAATATCCGCTTCGATCGGTTTCTGGATGAAGTCGACTGCACCGGCTTCATAGCCACGGAAGCGGCGCGCGGAATCGCCCGTTCCGGCGGTCACGAAAATGATCGGAATATGCCGCGACCGTTCGTTGGCGCGCATGAATTCCGCGAGCTCGAATCCGTCCATCCCGGGCATCTGCACGTCGAGCAGCGCCAGCGCATAGTCATGCTGCAGCATCAGTTCGAGCGCTTCCTCGCCGCTGCGGGCCGTGTGGAACGCCAGTCCGTCGCGCTTGAGCAACGCTTCGAGCGCGAGCAGATTCTCGGCCAGATCGTCGACCAGCAGCAGGTTGATGGTGGGTTCGGGCACCGTCATTGAGTCACCGTCTTTGCAAGATGCGCCGCGATTTCATCGAGCGTCATAACCAGTGCGCCCCGGCACGCGTCCGCTGCGGCGACCGGCATCGCCGCGACTTCGGCTTCGTCGGGATTTTGCACGATGGCGGTGCCGCCCGCCGCGCATATCGCCTGCAATCCGGCTGCGCCGTCATTATTGGCGCCAGTCAGCACGATCCCCGTCAGCGCCGCTCCATAGGCATCGGCGGCGCTTTCGAACAACACGTCGATCGCCGGACGCGAATGATTGACCGGTTCCTCGGTCGAAAGGGCGAGCGCGCCCTCCGCCTCGACCAGCAGATGATAGTCGGGCGGCGCGAAATAGACGGTCCCCGACGTCAGCGGTTCCTTGTCCTCGGCTTCCTTCACTCTCATCCGGCACTTGCGGTCGAACAGCGCGACCAGCGCATTGTCCTTTCGCGGCGGAATATGAACCACCACCACGACCGGCAGCGGATAATCCGCCGGCAGATCGGGCAGGATATGCGAAAGCGCCTGTACACCGCCCGCCGAAGCACCGATTGCGACCAGCCCCTGCGTCATCGCGACTTTCTCCGATAGATACGTTCCTCGCGCACGAACTCGGAGAACCGGTCGGCCTGGGCGGAAAAACGCAGACTCTCCTTGGACCCGATGCCCAGAAAGCCACGCCGTGCCAGTGATTCCGCGAACAGGCCGACCACGCGATCTTGCAGTTCACGATCGAAATAAATCAAGACATTGCGGCAGGATATCAGGTGCATTTCGCCAAATGCCGCGTCGGTGACCAGGCTGTGGTCGGAAAATACGGTTCGTGCGCGCAGCGACTGGTCGAACACCGCGCGGCCGTAATCGGCGGTATAATATTCCGACAGCGAGCATTGGCCGCCCGATTGCTGGTAGTTTTCCGTGAACAATCGCACGCGGTCTAGCGAATAGACACCCGCCTTGGCCGCCTTCAGCGCGGCGGGATTGATGTCGGTGGCATAGAAGATCGTCTTTTCCGCCAGCCCCTCTTCGCGGAACAGGATGGCGAGCGAATAGAGTTCCTCGCCATGGCTGCATCCGGCCACCCACACTTTCAGCGAGGGATAGGTGCGCAAATGCGGGATCACCTTCTCGCGCAACGCCCGGAAATAGGACGGATCGCGAAACATCTCGCTGACCTGTACCGTCAGATAATTGAGCAGGTTGGGCAGCATCGTTTCGTCATGCAGCACGGCGGATTGCAGCGCCGAAATGCTGTCGAAGCCCAGCTGCTTTTGCGCCTGAAGCAATCGGCGCTTGATCGACGCGCGCGCATAATGGCGGAAATCATAATGATAATGGCGATAAAGCGCGTCCAGCAGCAGCTGGATTTCTATTTCCTCGACGGGCTCGCTCATTATCGGGGCATCCACACCCGCACCAGCGACAGCAGCTTGTCGACGTCGATCGGCTTGGCCATGTAATCATTGGCGCCGGCATCGATGCATTTCTGCTGATCGTCGGGCATCGCCTTGGCGGTGAGCATGATGATCGGCAATTTGCGCCATTGCGGATCGTCGCGAATGGTGCGTGCCGCAGTCAGGCCGTCCATCACCGGCATCATCACGTCCATCAGCACCAGGTCGATCGCATTGTCGGGATCGGTCGCGGCCGCCGCCAGCGCGTCGAGTGCTTCCTGGCCGTTGCGCGCGATGCGGGTCAGTGCGCCGCGAGGTTCCAGCACGCTGGTCAGCGAATAGACGTTGCGCACGTCATCCTCGACGATCAGGATACGCCGTCCTTCCAGCGCGGCGTCGCGATGCCGCGCTTTCTCGATCATCTGCCGCTGTTCGGGCGGCAGTTCGGACACCACCCGGTGCAGGAACAGCGAAACCTCGTCCAGCAACCGTTCGGGCGATTTCGCGCCCTTGATGATGATCGAACTGGAATAGCGGCGCAGGCGCTGTTCCTCATCGGCCGAAAGATCGCGCCCGGTATAGACGATGACCGGCGGCAGCGGCTCGTGGACATCTTCGCTGAGCGTTTCGAGCAACGAGAAGCCCGAGGCGTCGGGCAGCGAAAGGTCGAGGACCATGCAGTCATAGCCGCCCTCGCGAAGCTCTGCGAGGCACTCCGCGGCAGTGCCGACACCGACGGTTTCGACATCCTGCGACCGCAGCAGATTGCCTACCGCCTCGCGCTGAACCGAGTCGTCCTCGACGATCAACACGCGCCGCATGCGTGCCGACAGTTTTTCCTGCAGACCGGCAAGCACTTCGGCCAGCTGTTCGCGCGGCGCGGGCTTGCCGAGAAAGCCGACCGCGCCGAGCGCCAGCGCGGTATTGCCCTGGTCTTCGCCCGATACGACATGGATCGGAATATGCCGGGTTTCGTCCTGGTGCTTCAGCCGGTCGAGCACGGTGAGTCCGGACTGGTCGGGCAATCCGATGTCGAGCACGATCGCGCTCGGCCGATATTCGCGGGCAAGGTCGATCGCATCCTGCGCGGTGCCGGCAACGATGCACTGGAACCCCATTTCGCGCGAAAGATCGCAAATGATCGAAGCGAAGGTCGAATCGTCCTCGATTACCAGCAACAGCCGCTTGCCATCGGCAAGCGCATCGCGATCGTCTTCCACACTCGAGGACGGTGCCGCCGGTCCGGGCGTTCTATCGCGTAACGGCTTCTCCGGCGCCATGATCGCTGCGGGAACCTGCGGCACGACTTCCCTCGCCGCGACCTTGCCGGGATCATAGGCGAGGGGAATTGCGACGAAAAAGGTGCTGCCCTTGCCGACTTCGCTTTCGAGGCGGATCGAACCGCCCAGCAGGCGCACCAGTTCGCGCGAAATCGACAGGCCAAGCCCGGTCCCGCCGAACCTGCGGCTGATCGTGCCGTCGGCCTGCTGAAACGCTTCGAAAATCGCGTCGCGCTGTTGGGGCGGAATGCCGATGCCGGTGTCAGAAACGGCCAGTTCCAGCATCTCGCCCTTTACCGGTCCGATGGAAAGCCCGACGCGTCCCTGTTCGGTGAATTTGATCGCGTTGGACAACAGATTCTTGAGCACCTGTTCCAGGCGCAACCGATCGGTTTCGATCGAGCGGGGCGCGCCGGGCGCCAGAGTGACGTCCAGATCGAGCCCGCGTTCCTTTGCCAGCTGCTCGAACAGCTTGCGCATGTCCGCGGCCAGCCGCTCGGTCGCCACGGGCGCGGCTTCTATCTCGACATGCCCCGCCTCGATCTTCGACAGGTCGAGAATGTCGTTGATCAGCGTCAGCAGGTCGTTGCCCGACGATTCGATGGTACGGGCGAATTTGATCTGTTCTTCGGAGAGATTGCGGTCGGGATTGTCGGCCAGCAATTTGGACAGGATCAACAGCGAATTGAGCGGCGTGCGCAGCTCGTGGCTCATATTCGCCAGGAAATCGGACTTATACTGGCTGGCCTGTTCCAGCTCGCGCGTCTTGAGCTGCAGCGTAGTCGCGGCGCGGACCAGCTCGTCGCGCTGGTTTTCCAGTGTCTGCGCCTGTTCCTCCAGCTGGCTGTTGGTCTGTTCCAGCTCGACCTGCTGCAATTCCAGCCGCGCCTGCGATTCCTTCAGTGCGTTGCCCTGTTCCTCAAGCTCTTCGTTCGAAACGCGCAGTTCCTCGCTTTGCGCCTGCAACTCGCCGGCCTGACGCTGAGTCTCTTCCAGCGCGTCCTGCAGCTTTTCGCGGAACCGTGCCGACCGCAGTGCAATGCCGATCGCGCCCGCCGTGCTTTCGAGCAATTCGGGCACCTGATCGTCGATTTCATCGAAAAACCCCAGTTCGATGACGCCGTTGACGATTCCATCCACCTGGCAGGGTGCAATCAGCAAATGACGCGGCACATCGCTGCCGAACGCCGAGCCGATGGTGAGATAGCCGGCGGGCACATCCCGGAGCATGGTCGCATGGCCATCGCGCGCAACCTTGCCCAGCAATCCGTCGCCGCGTTCGAACGTTTCCGGCACATCGGCAGTTGCCGGGACGCCAAGCGTCGCAGCGCGGTTGAACGTCCCAGCCTCGCCCTTGAACATCGCGCCGGCATGGGCGTGGGTGACCTCCGCCAGGAATGTGAGGATGGCAGAGGCCAGCTGCGGGACCGTCTTGTCCCCCCGCATTGCCTCTGACAGGCCGACCTGAGCGGTCTGCAGCCATCGCTGGCGTTCGCGGGTGCGGCTGGTTCGCAAACCCAGAATGAAGATGGTGACCGTCAATGCGATACCGATCAGACTGGCCGTGACTGCGCTGATCACGGCCTGGCGCGATGCTGCCTCCAGCGCGGCTTCGCGCACCTGTCGTGTTTCCAGTTCGCCTCGCTGCAACACTGCCATCTGCGCGCGAATGGCATCCATCGCCGCTTTGCCGCGGTCGCTGCTAACTTCCGCTATCGCTGCTTCGAGCCCGCGCTCGCGGCGCAGTTCAATGACCCGCGCCATTTCGCGCAGCTTGATCTCGACCGCGCTTCTCAGCTTCTCGAAGGTTTCGCTGCGCAGACTGTCCCCCTGCGTGTCGCGTTCCAGAAGCTCAAGGCGACGGCGCAGGTCGGCCACGCCGTCGACATAGGGTTCGAGATAGGCCTCCTCGCCGGTCAGGAGGTAGCCGCGCTGGCCGGTTTCGGCATCGAGCGCAGAGGTCAGCACCTCGTCCAGCATCGTCAGCACGTCATGCGTCTGGCGAATCTGGGCGTCGCTTTGCCGCATCTCCTGAAGGTTCGAAAAGGTGATGGCGGCGGTGACGAGGAAAAATCCGATACCCAGCGCGATGCCGCCGATCGACCACCATGTCGTGGCATCACGCAGGTTGCGCGCGCTGAAAAGTCTCTTCAATTTGGATACCTTACAAAAGCAGCCTGGGTGAAATAGCAGGCGGACTGTTCTATTCAATCGCTATCGGGCTTTGTGGGGCAGGCGCCGAAGGGGCGTAGCGGACTCATTTTTCAGCCCGCGCGCGTCCGCAAGCGAGGCGACGGATCCCGGCCTTGGTCCCATTGGGGACGCAATCCGCGAGGAGGGCGGGAGGCGGGGGCATCGCCGAGTTACCGGAGCGGCAGCGTCGCCGGCCCGCATCCGGATGTCGTGAAATCCCCGCCGGCTTGGCCGAACGCTGCATGCAGGACGCCGTTGGCACCCCCGGAAGGGCACGCTTTCAGGCGATAAGCAAACGATATTGACAGCGCCACGAGTCTGTATATTAAAAGTGTTGACACCGGTTACCTGAAGACGGGAACCGGCTGTCTGGCGAAGTAATTCGCCGCTGTCCGTTTTCGCCGGGGGCGATCGGGCAAATTGGCGGAACGGGGGAGGTCGCAATAGGAATCAGCGCGCCATCAGTGCGAGTGGCCGTTTTTCGGCAAATTCTTGAAAAAATCAGAATCGCTGACGGGTGTAGCCTGCAACGCAGGTGCGCCCACATTGCATCATAGATTTCGACTGTTGTTGATACCGGTGTCACAGCTTTCGAAGCTCGCGCTGCAAAGTGCCGGTTTCGAAATCGACCGCGCCGGTTACATGTCGATCGAACGGGAGAAGGTCATGTCTGAAGTGCAGAAGGGGGCCCGCGCCATGCGGGTGGGGATTCGTTCGTTATTGACGGCATCGGTTGCCGTGCTCGCCATAGGCAGCGCCTATGCCCAACAGGCCGGCAATGCGCAGGATGCTGCGCAGGACGACAGCCAGTATGAAGAGATTGTCGTCACCGGTTTCCGCGCCTCGCTGGAGGAAGGGCAGGATAACAAGCGCAACGCGCCGAACGTCATCGAAAGCATCGTGGCGGAAGATATCGCCAAGCTGCCCGATCTGAACGTCGCCGAAACGCTGCAGCGCATTCCGGGCGTCGCCGTATCGCGCGAAGGCGGCGAGGGCCGCAACATCACGCTGCGCGGCTTCGCGCCCGATTTCACGCGCACCACGCTGAACGGCATGGAAGTTCCCGCGTCGAGCGACGGCCTCGATTCGGGCGGCTTCACGCTCAATGCCGGACGCGCATTCGACTTCCACCTGTTCGCGTCGGAATTGTTCACGCGCATCGACGTCCAGAAGTCGCAGCGCGCATCGATCGAAGAGGGCGGCATCGCCGGCACCGTCGATCTCTATTCGGCCAAGCCGCTTGATTACGACAAGCCGGTGATCGTGATGTCGGCGCAGGCGGGCTATAATTCGCAGACCGAAAAGGTCGATCCGCGCTTCACCGCGCTGGTCAGCGATACCTTTGCCGACGGCACCCTTGGCGTGCTGCTGTCCGCGGCCTATTCCAAGCGCACGGTACAGCAATCGGGCTTTGGCACGGTGCGCTGGACCTCGCCCTATGCCAATGGCGATTCCTGGGCGGACACCAATCCGACCGTGATCGGAACGGTCGACGGCAGCTGTGGTGCGACCGATCCGCTCGACTGTCTGTGGGCGCCGCGCCTGCCGCGTGCCGATTATTTCGGCAATGATCAGGAACGTATCGGCCTTGCCGGATCGATCCAGTTCAAGCCGAGCGACAGCTTTGAAGTGACTCTCGACGTGCTGCATTCGGAGCTCGACAATGATCGCTACAGCTACAACTCGATGGAGTGGCTGCTGACCCATGGCGATCCGGGCAATTATACCGGCCAGACGCCGCTCGAATTCGTGGTCGGCCCCGATGGACGCCAGATCGTCGCCGCCAAGTTCGACGACGTCACTTCCTGGTATGAAAGCCGTCACCAGACGTCGAAGTCGAAGTTCAACCAGGTCGTGTTGTCGACCGATTTCCAGTTTACCGACCGGCTGAAGGGCGATGCCATGGTCGGCTGGGCGCGCGACAGCGCCGATCGCTATGAGCTGCGCTTCTATGCGCGGTCGAACCCGCATTATTATGCCTATGATTTCCGCGACAACCCGCTGGTTGCTGCGGTCGATTACGGCTCGTTCGATCCCAACGATCCCAACAGCTTTATCAATGCGACGACTGCGGCGCATCGCACCAACGATGTCGATAAGGAGAATGTGACCGCAAAGGGCAATTTGTCCTTTGAAATGGGCCGCGCCACGATCCTTGCCGGCGGCGCGTTCAGCGATCGCACCGTCCGCTATCGCGAGGCATCGGGCTCCGCCGCCGACTTCGCGCCGCAAAATTATCTGCGCCCCTTCCCGATCTCGACCTTCGGAAACGGGATCGGCTCGCCCGGGCTGGTGCCGTTCGCCGTAATCGATTTCGACAAGATCGATTCGACCGTCCTCACGCCGGGCTTCACTGACAATGTCGGCGCCGGATGGGATGTGGGTGAGCGCACCGCAGCCGGCTATATCGAAGTGCTGGGCAGCGTCGATATCGGCGGCATGGAACTGCGCTATGACGCGGGCGTCCGCTATGTGAAGACGATGGTTCGTTCGAGCGCGGTGGTCAGCGGTACGCCGGTCAAGGTGACCAATGATTATGACAACTGGCTGCCGTCGGCGAACCTGGCGCTGAACATCACGCCGTCAATCATCGCCCGCGCCGCCTATGCCCGCAGCATGACGCGGCCCAGCCTGGGCTCGCTCAATATCGCCGGTCCGCAATTCGGTTATACCACCCGCACGGTCAGCAATATCGGCAACCCCAATCTGAAGCCGTATGAATCGAACGATCTCGATTTCTCGCTCGAATGGTACACGCCGGGCGGTGGTCTGATCGCGGTCGGATATTTCAACAAGGATATCGTCCGGTCGCTGAATACCCAGATCATCACCCAGATGATCGACCCGGTCTATTGGCCGGCAATCTATGCCGATCCGCAATATGATCCGTCCTACAATGCCGATCCGGCAGTGGTGCCCTACACCTTCTCGATCCCCGTCAACAACGAGGACGGAAACTCGGTCAAGGGCGTCGAAGTCACGCTGAACCAGCCCTTCACCTTCCTGCCCGGCGCGCTGCAATATTTCGGTATCGCGGCAAACTACACCCATGTGTCGGCGCGCGATTCGACCGGGCTTTCGCCCAATTCGTACAACGCCACGGTATATTATGATCACAGCGATTTCGGCGCGCGCGTTTCGGTGAACAAGCGTGACGATTATCTGCTGTCGCAACCCGGCGGCAACGGCCATGTGCAGGAACGCAAATATGGCCCGACGCATGTCGACTTCTCGGCCTTCTACAACCTCACCGATCAATTTACGCTGACGCTGGAAGGCATCAACATCACCAACGAGAAGGAAGTCATCTATGGCACGGGCCAGGGCGATCAGTACCTGTTCCGCGAATATAGCCGCACCGGCGCGCAGTGGTTCGTTGGCCTGCGCTTCACCTATTGATCCTGTGATCGGGCGCTTTCCTGTGCGGGAAGCGCCCGTCGCCGCACCGCGCTCCCCGCGCGTTCGCCGCCTCGGCTGGCGCGGGGCCGTGGGGCTGGCGCTCGGCCTGCTGGTCACGGCCTGCGCCACGCCGGAGGCGGCACAAGCGCCCGCCAGCGTTTCGGCCAGCGCTTCTCACACCGGAACGGTGCCGTTCGACCTGTCCTACACCATCTCGAGCCGCTTTGCGCAGAACCGCGCCGAGCATCCCGATTATCGCCTTCCCGAGGTCGCGCTGTCCGACGGGCGGCGCTTGTTGTTCGAACGGCGCTATCGCGAAGTCGACGGGCGCGAACTCCATCTCGACCTGTTCCTGCCTGCGGCTTCCGCGAAGCCCGCGCAAACGATCGTGCTGGTCCATGGCGGCGCGTGGCGATCGGGCGACAAGTCCAATTTCTATGCGATCGCCGACCATCTGTCGCGTGCGGGCTATGCGGTGGCGCTGCCCGCTTTTCGGCTGGCGCCGCAAGCCGCCTATCCTGCCGGGCTGACCGACATCAACGCCGCGATCGGCTGGCTGCGCGACAATGCCGCCATGCTGGGCATCGACGCGGCACGGATCGCGATCGGCGGCGAATCTTCGGGTGGGCAGATGGCGGCATTGCTCGCCTATAGCTGCGGTACGCCGCTATTTTCCGCTGACGGGAACGCGGCCCCGGCGATCAGCGCACTGATCGATATCGACGGCGTGCTCGATTTCACGACGCCGCTTGCGCTTGCCAACGAAAACCGCGCGGGCGTCGATTCGCCTGCTGCGAAGTGGCTTGGCGGGTCATGGGAACAGATCCCCGACCGCTGGCGCGAAGCAAGCGCGGCGACGCATCTCAGTCCCGCCGCTCCGCCGACACTGGTGATCAGCGGCGAAGCCGCGCGCTTCACGGCGGGATGGGATGCGGTGCAGCCCGCGCTCGATCGCTGGGGCATCGCCAATGCCGAAATACACTTTGCCGGACAGCCGCACACTTTCTGGCTGTTCGAACCCTATGCCGGTCAGGTCGCCGATGCGATCGACGGCTTTCTGCAGCGCCAGGATGTCGCGGCGGCCCGCCCCTGTGTCCGCGCGACCGGAGACACGCAATGAAACCGATCCTCGCCACACTGGCCGCCGCACTGGCGCTGACCGCGTGCACCGCCGATTCGGGCGTAGCGCCCGGCGGCGTTGCGGCGCCGGACCGGATGCTGACCTTCGAAGTCCGCAAGCAATGCGATGCGGCGCCGCGCTGCTTCGAAACGGTGCAGGGTGCCGTCGATGCTGCCGCGGCGACGCCCGAAACGGTGCCGGTGACGATTCGCGTCGGTGCGGGCGATTTCAATGAGCGGGTCGAGATACGGCGCGGCAATCTGACGCTGACCGGGGCCGGGCGCGACGCAACGCGGCTGCACCATGACCTTGTCGCCGAAAATGCCGGCAAATATCACCGCAACAATTGGGGGACCGCGGGATCGGCGACCCTGACGCTCGACGGCGACCGGATCGATGTGCGCGCGATGACGATCGAAAACACCTTCGACTACCTCGCCAACGACGCGTTACCCGGCGATGATCCGCGCAAGATCGGCAATTCACAGGCGCTGGCTGTGCTGCTCGACATTCACAGCGACCGCGTCGCGTTCGAGGATGTGGCGCTGCTCGGCTATCAGGACACGATCTTCGCCAATGGCGCACGCGCCTATTTCCACAATGGCCTGATCGCGGGGAATGTCGATTTCATCTTCGGCAACGGCCAGTTGCTGATCGAGGATAGCGAGCTGCGTACGCGCCGCCGTGCGGGCGAGGACAATGACCATGGCTTCCAATCCTTCCTGCTCGCCCCCTCCACGCCGATCCAGCAGGCGATCGGGCTGGTGGTCCATCATTCCCGGCTGACGCGCGAAGCCGGCGTCCCGGACGCCAGCGTGGCGCTGGCGCGGCCATGGCACCCGACCACGCGCTTCCCCGATGGCCGCTATGCCGATCCCGATGCCGTCGGGCAGGCGATGTTCATCGACTGCTATATGGACGCGCATATCCATCCCGATCACTGGGCGAGCATGCCTGGAACCGCGCGCGACGGCACAAAGACCGATATTTTCCAGCCACAGGATTCGCGCTTTTACGAAAGCGGTTCGCACGGCCCGGGCGCGCGGCATCGCGACATCGGCATCACCTGGCGCCCCGACATGTCGATCGATCAGATCCGCGCCAGACTCTTCGAGGGCTGGTCGCGCTGAATATCGCAGGCGACACACGTGTCGCCTGTTCAATTGCGCGATTTTGACTCGGGTCAAACCATGCTGACCCGGGGCGGATTATTCCGGTGCCATGGCAAACTGCCCGGAGTATTCGTGATGCCCTCGTCCGGTCCGTTCTGGATTTCCCCAGCCGATATCGACATCGATCATCAGGTGCAGGAGGCGCTGTGCCATGATCTGGAGCGTGTCGCCGATGCGTTGCCGGGATTGCCGACGCCGGCCAAAGTGCGCAGGCTGGCCGAACGGGTCGACCGCGTCGTTGACGAACATTTCCCCCGTGCCGAAGCGCTTTTCGCCGCCATGCCCGATTCCGAACGGCCGACCGAACAGGAATTGCGCCGCCTGCGCAACATGCACAGCATGGATGCCGTCCATGGTGAGGATCTGATCGACATCATGTGGGACCGGGTGTGCGATCGCTCCACCGGCAGCCAGAACGATCTGGCCTATATGCTGCGCTGCTTCTTCGACGGATGTCGCCGTGCCATCGCGTACAAGGAATCTTTATTGGCGAGGGGCCAGCGGCTGCCGGTCAATCCGGATCGGCAATCGCCGCAAGCCGCTCGCGAGAAAGGATCGTGCAGGAACGATCGCCTTTCTCCAACGCAATCACACCGTCTTTTCGCAGCCGGGTGAGTTGTCGGCTGACGGTTTCGATCGTGAGGCCGAGATAATCGGCCATTTCGCCACGGCTGATCGGCAAGGCGATTTCGCTGGCGCTATCGTCTTCGTCGCTGCCCATGCGTTCCGACACTTCGAGCAGGAAGCTGGCGATGCGTTCGACCGCGTTCTTTCTGCCGAGTGCGAGAATGCGATTTTGCGCGTCGGTAAGCGATTCCATCGTCCGTTCGAGCAGCTTGCGTTCCATCGCGCGATGTTCGTCGAGCGTGCGTTCGAACGGACCGCGCGGGAACAGGCAGAGATCGGTTTCGCCGACCGCCGTGATCGTCAGCGGCGCATCCTGCGCAAAGGGCTGGCCGACGAAATCGCCCGGATAGAGAAGGCCGACAATCTGTTCGCGGCCATCGGGTGTCGATGCGGTGACCTTCACTGCGCCGGAAACGATATTGGCGCAGAGCGAATTGGGATCGCCCGACCAGGTAACGACCTGACCCGCCGGAAAGGTCTTGCGGCGGGCGATGTCGCTCAATGCATGAAGCTCGTCATCGCGCATCGCACTGCACAGGGACGTATCGCGCACCAGACACTCGGCACAACGGGAAGGCAGACTAGGCATAAGGCGCATATCGCCCGCCTGCCCCCGGATGTAAATCAGCGATCTTCCGGATCGTCCTCGTCGCTGTCTTCCCAGGCGCAGCGCATGCAGGCGGCGTGACAGCCCCCCGCGCAATCGGAACGCCGCTCGCCCTTCCCCCGGATCGGGATCTGGATCGTGCCGATCGTGCCATTCATCCCGCAAATCGAGACGCTTATGGTGCGTGCTCCGGCCTGAGCCGGGAATGCCGAAAGCAGTGGCAGGACCGACGTCATCGCGGCGGCCGCCAATGCAGTCCTTCCGGCCCAGCGGTGCTCAGACAGCATTGCTGAACCGCACGCCGCTATTGTGTCGATAGGGATCGAGTGTCGCTGCCACAGTGCGCGCATAAGGAAGCGATTCGGGCGCCAGCGTCAACCTTGCACCTTCCCACGCGATCAGGCCGCGTTCGGCAAAGGGCGTCAGCCGGTCGCGAATCTCGGCGAGATCGGGGAGGGCGGCGAGGTCGGCCGAACCGACGCACAGCAGCTTTTCGATCGCAACCCCGCGCAGCCGGTCGAGCGTGCCGCGGTGGAGGCCGCGCGTCGTCGCCAGCGTTCCGTTGCCGATACGCAGATGCCAGCGACCGGCATTTTTCTCGTTCTGCAACAGCGCGCCGGGAAAGGCGCTGATCGCCGACGCGCCCAGGCCGATCAATATGTCGGACGGGTCCTCGGTAAAGCCCTGGAAATTGCGGCGCAGCGTGCCGTTGCGGGATGCGACGGCAAGCGCGTCATGGGGCAGCGCGAAATGATCGAAACCGACCGCCTCATACCCCGCCTGCGTAAGCAGCGCGTGCGACAGGATGGCCTGATCGAAACGCGTCCGCGCGTCGGGCAGGGCGCTGGCATCGATCTGGCGCTGGCGCGGCAGAAGGTGGGGCACATGCGCATAGCCGAACACCGCCAGCCGTTCCGGTTGCAGTTCGATCGCCTGTTCGATCGAATCGCGCAGCAGCGCCGCCGATTGTCCGGGCAGGCCGTACATGAGATCGAAATTGAGCGAATCGACGCCCGCGCCGCGCAGCAGCGACACGGTGCGGGCAATATGTTCGGCGGGCTGGACCCGGCCGATCGCGGCCTGAATTTCGGGCGAGAAGGTCTGCACGCCCAGACTGGCGCGGGTAGCGCCCTGACGCCACATCGCTTCTGCCCAGGGCGCGTCGAAACCGCGCGGATCGAGCTCGACCGAAAGCACTGCATCGCGGCATGCAAAGGCATCGCGAACCCGCCCCGCAAGCGATTCGAACTGTTCGGGCGACAGCGCATTGGGGCTGCCGCCGCCGAACGCGACACGCGCGACCCGGCCATGCCCGCGCAAATGATGCGCGATCAGGTCGATTTCCTCGCCCAGCCGATGGACATAGGCGGCAAGCCGTCCCGAACGGTTGGCCGCACCGGTATTGCATCCGCAATACCAGCAGACCTCATGGCAATAGGGGATGTGCAGATAGAGCGAGAGCGGCGCGTCGATATCGACTGCGGCCAGCGTGCTTGCAAGATCGGCGGGGCCGACCGAGTCGCCGAACTCCGCCGCAGTCGGAAAGCTCGTGTAACGCGGTACGGGCGTCGCCAGCAATTCGGGGTGATAGCTCCACATGCCCGCTTCCCTAATGGGACACGCGCGCGAGGCGTTTGACGCCGGTCAAGCTGGAATTTGAGCAGTCTCAAGGCCGCTGGTTCAGCTGGGGTTCAAAGGCTCCTCACCGACTTGATACGGAGATACGAAATGAAAGGGTTGATTCCGGTTTCGCTGCTGGCGGCTACGATGTTCGCCGCACCTGCCGCCGCGCAGGATCAGGGCATCGGTGCCGGAGACGTGCTGTTGCGCGTTCGCGGCATCGTAGTGGCTCCCAATGAAGATTCGGGGAGCATTCTTCCGGCATTTCCGGGCGAGGGCGTTTCGGTGAACAATGCCGTCATGCCGGAAATCGACTTCACCTATATGGCGACCGACAATATCGGTTTCGAACTGATCGCGTCGACCACCAAGCACACCGCCTCGGGCGTTACCGGCACGACCGGTTCGGTGGGCGAACTCGCCAAGACCTGGGTGCTGCCGCCGACGCTGACCGCGCAATATCACTTCAATCCGAAGGGTGCGATCCGTCCCTATATCGGTGCGGGCATCAACTACACCATCTTCTGGAACGAAGAAGC
This sequence comes from Stakelama portus, assembly GCF_003171655.1. Taxonomy (GTDB): domain Bacteria; phylum Pseudomonadota; class Alphaproteobacteria; order Sphingomonadales; family Sphingomonadaceae; genus Sphingomonas; species Sphingomonas portus. The sequence continues at coordinate 205,916 of NZ_QFZL01000004.1, forward strand.
AACGCCGGCCCTCGAAAGCGCCGTCGGACCGACCTCGGTCAAGATGGACGACAGCTTCGGCTGGGCCGCGCAGGTGGGTATCGACATCGATATCACGCCGAAGGTCTTCATGAACCTCGACGTCAAATATATCGACATGGATACCACCGCGCACATCAATACCACGGCTGCCGGCATGCAGAATGTCGATATCGACCTCAATCCGCTGGTGTTCGGCATCGGTTTCGGCATCCGCCTTTGAACTTTGCGGGGGGCGGTCCCCCGCGTCACCATCTCTCCCCTCAGGGCCGGTGCAAACCGGCCCACTTTTTTTGTCTGCTGCAGGTGAAGCGGGCGGGGAGGGCGGCGTCGCGTTTCGGTGAAGCCGGGGCTCAGGCGTCGCGATCGGTCCGGCTCTGGTCCGGGCGATCCTCGTCGATCAATATGCGCATCGCCGCGCCGTCGAGATCGTCGAACTGGCCGCTTCTGGCTGCCCAGAAAAAGGCGGCAACGCCTATCCCGCCGAGCAACAGCGCAATCGGGATCAGGATGACGAGGCCGTTCACCGCGCCGCTCCGCGCAGGCGCAGCGCATTGGCGACGACGACCAGCGACGATCCCGACATGGCGGCGGCGGCGATCAGCGGGGTGACGAACCCTGCAATTGCCAGCGGGACGGCAAACGCATTGTAGATCACTGCGAGCGCGAAATTCTGCTTCACCACCGCCATCGTCCGCCGCGCGGCGGCAATCGCGATCGGCACCGGCATCAACCCGTCGCCCAGAAAGACGATATCGGCGGCCTGGCGTCCGACATCGGTCGCGCTGGAGGGCGCCATCGACACGGATGCGGCGCGCAGGGCAGGGCCGTCATTAAGTCCATCGCCGATCATCAGGACATGATGCCCGGCCTCTTCGCGTTCGCGGATCGCAGCAACCTTGTCCTCGGGGCGCAGCCGCGCCTTGCCTTCGATGCCGAGCTGCGCGGCGAGTCGTGCCACCGGATCCGGCGCATCGCCCGACACCATGGTGCAGCCGATGCCCATCTGCTGCATGCGGGCAATCGCTGCCGGCGCATCGGTGCGCGCCCGATCCTCGATAGCGATAGCGTGGATCGCGCCGTCGCCCAGCCGGAACGCAGTGTGCGAGCCGTCACGCGCTGCGGCGCCGACCCAGTCGGGGTGCCCGAGCATTGCCTGCCGACCGTCGATCACGCCGCGTACGCCCTTGCCGGGCACTTCCTGCAGGTCGCGCGCTTCCGCCGCTTCGATACTGTCGCCCAGGGTGCAGACGATCGCGCGTGAGGCGGGGTGGTTGCTCGCCCGCGCGAGCGCCAGCAGCGCGCTGCGTTCCGCCATGTCTTCGGGCAGGCCCGAGGTGACGAGCGGGCGTCCGATGGTGATCGTCCCGGTCTTGTCGAACAGCGCCATGTCGGCGCGTGCGAGGCGTTCGAGCCCCGAGCCATCCTTGACCATGATCCCCTTGCGCATCATCGCGCCGGTGACGACCACCTGCGAAATCGGTACGGCAAGCCCCAGCGCGCACGGGCAGGTGATGATCAGTACCGCAATCGCCGTGGTGATCGAGGCGTGCAGCCCCATGCCCGCGATCAGCCAGCCGGCAAAGGTGAGCAGCGCGAGCGAATGGACGGCGGGGGCATAAAGCCGCGCCGCGCGATCGGCGATGCGGGTATAGCGCGACTTGCCCTGACCCGCGCTTTCCATCAGCCGCGCGATCTCGGCGATGGTGGTTTCGTTACCGACACTGGTGATCTTCACCGTCAGCGGCGCCGACAGGTTGATCGTTCCGGCCAGCACTTCGCTGCCCTCGCGCACCGGCTCGGCATCGCTTTCGCCAGTGACGAGCGAGCGATCGATGTCGCTTTCGCCCGACAGGACGATGCCGTCCGCCGCGATCCGTTCGCCCGCCGCGACCAGCAGCGTCATTTTCGGCGCCAGTTCGTCGATCGCGCGGCGGCTGGTGCTGCCGTCCCCGGCCAGAACCAGCGCGTCATTGGGCAGGCGGCGCAGCAGCGCAGTGATCCCGTCCTGCGCCTTTTGCCGCATCACGCTGTCGAGGAACCGCCCGCCGAGCAGGAAGAAAAGCAGCATCAGCGCGCCGTCGAAATAGGCGTGAATGCCGCCGGTGGCGGTTTCGTACACGCTAAGGCCGAGCGCCAGCACGACGCCGATCGAAATCGGCACGTCCATGTTCGTGCGCCCGCGCCTGAGCGCGCTCCATGCGCTTTTGAAGAATGTCTGTCCCGAATAGGCTGCGGCAGGCAGCGCGATCAGCGCCGACAGCCAGTGGAACATGCCGCGCGTCGCGCCGTCGGCGCCCGACCAGACCGACACCGACAACAGCATGACGTTCATCGCGGCAAAGCCGGCGACTGCCAGTGCGAGCACCAGTTTGCGGCTTTCGTCGCTGATCCCGGCGGGGCGTTCGCCCTGCGCCTCATGCGCCTCGAATCCCAGCGCGCGGATGCGTTCGGCAACGGCTTCCGCATCGATGTCGGCCAGATGCGCGACCTTGACCTGGCGCGTGGTGAAATTGACGCGGGCGCTGGCAATATCGGGCTGTGCGGCAAGGCCGTGCTCGATCTTGGCGATGCAGCCGGCGCAGCGCATCCCCTCGACAGCGAAGGTCGATGTCGTCAGCGGTTCGGGCTGTTCGGCGGACGCCGGCGCATTCAAATCCGGACCTCATTGTCGAAATAGGCAGTGTCCCCCGCTGTAACGGCGGTAATGCGCAATTCCCAGCGCCCTTCGGGCAGCTTGTGATCGGTGACATAGCTGCCCTGCGCCGCATCCCAGTGCATCGCAAAGCTGCGTTCGGGCGCGTGGCCGAAGGGGTGGCGCGCGCGCACATCGACCTTGGCGCCGCTTATCGCCTGGCCCGCACGCTGAAGCAGTACGGTCAGCGTGCCGTCCTTGGCGACCAGCGGTGCGGCTTTCCACCCGGCCGCGGCCTGTTTGCGCCCTGCTTCGATCCATTGGTCATAATGCTGGCTGGCGACATAGGGGTTTTCGACGGTCACGCCGCCAAATCCGCGGATCGCGCTGGTCGCCATGATGACGTTGACCGAAATGATCACGCCGAACATCACGAACATGACTCCCAGCATGTGCCAGCCGGTAAAGCGCTTGATCATCGGTTAGCCTCCGGGCGTTCGAAGAAGCTCTGGTCGGTGGCGCTCGCCATATCCTGATCGAGCGCGCGGACCGTGAAGGTGACGTCGGTGCGCTTCGGGCCGTTGCCGGGCGCGGCGACGAAGATCTGGGTCTTCGCCACCTTGTCCGCCGGAACCTTCAGCCGGACCGACCGGGTCGCCTGTTCGCGGCTTCCCGCTTCGTTCCACAACACGCCGTCGATGCCGTCGACACGGATTTCGACGGTGCGCGGGCGTGCCTCCATGTTGCGGATCTTGACGGTATAGGTGTTGCGGATGCTGCCATCGGCAAGGCGGACCCATATGGGATTGCGCGTCTGAAGCACATCGATCCCGATCCGGTCGCGGTTGCCGAGCACGAACAACATGCCGAGCCCGACGCCCGCCCATAGCAGGAAATAGATAAGCGTGCGCGGGCGCAGCAGCCGCTTCTTTGCCGAAACCGTCGGCTTGCCTTCGCGGATCAGCGCTTCGTCGGCAGCGGTGGCATAGCCGATCAGCTTCGGCTCGCGGCCGACCTTTTCCATGATCTCGTCGCAGGCGTCGATGCACAGGCCACAGGTGATGCAGCCGATCTGCGGCCCTTCGCGAATGTCGATGCCGGTCGGGCACACCGCGACACAGGCATTGCAGTCGATACAGTCGCCGACTTTCTCGCCATTGGCGAGATCGGTCAGCGGCTGGGCATGCGAACGTTTCAGACCATGGGTGCGCGGTTCGCCGCGCCAGTATTTATAGGTAACGCCGAGCGATTTCTCGTCCATCATCGCGCCCTGGATGCGCGGCCAGGGGCACATATAGATGCACACCTGCTCGCGCATGAAACCGCCGAGCGTGAAGGTGGTGAATGTGAGGATGCCGACCGCGGCATAGGCGGCGAACGGCGCGCTACCATGGATGAAATCCATGAACAGCGTCGGTGCGTCGGCGAAATACCAGATCCACGCGCCGCCGGTGGCGGCCGCGATATAGAGCCAGATGGCGTATTTCAGCGCCCGCTTGCCGATCTTCTTCGCGGTCCAGGGCGCCTTGTCGAGGCGGATCTGGGCGTTGCGATCGCCCTCGACCAGACGTTCGACATGGACGAACAGGTCGGTCCAGACGGTCTGCGGGCAGGCATAGCCGCACCAGGCACGCCCGACCGCCGAAGTGACGAGGAACAGGCCGATTGCCGCCATGACCAGCAGGCCGACGACATAATAGAATTCGTTCGGCCAGATCTCGATCGAGAACATGTAGAAGCGGCGGTTCGCCAGATCGATCAGCACGGCCTGATCGGGGGCGTAAGGCCCCCGATCCCAGCGCAGCCATGGCGTGACGTAATAAATCGTCAGCGTCACCGCCATGATGACCCATTTCAGGCGGCGGAACGTGCCGTCCACCTTGCGCGGGAAAACCTTTTTCCGCGCTTCGAAGAACTTCTCCTCCGCTCCGGTCAAGTCACTCGGCGATGACATTGCCCGCGCTTTCGTCAGGTGCCGGAGCCGCTTCCGGTTCCGCCCCGACATCGGAGGTCGGCAGGCCTTCGCCACCGCCCAGCGAGTGGACATAGGCTGCCAGCATCTTGATCGTCACCGGATCGAGCCGTCCGCCCCATGCAGGCATGATGCCGTAGCGCGAATTGGTCACGGTATCGGTGATGGTGTTGCGGTCGCCGCCATAGAGCCAGATGGCATCGGTCAGGTTCGGTGCGCCGAACTGCCGGTCGCCCTTCGCATCGGCACCGTGGCAGACGGCGCAGTTATTGGCGAAGATCGCCCGCCCGCGTTGCGCGGATTCGCTCGCCGGCTCCTGCTTCGACGCGAAGCGGACATAGGAAACCACGTCCTGAATCTCGCTCGAAGAAAGCAGCCCGTCGCGGCCGAAGGCAGGCATTTGCGACATGCGGGTCTGATCGTCGCCCGGCTGGCGAATGCCGTGCATCAGCGTCTGCTGGATGGCGGTGATGTCGCCGCCCCACAGCCAGTCATCGTCGTTCAGGTTGGGATAGCCCTTGCTGCCCGCCGCGCCCGATCCGTGGCACTGGACGCAATAGACCTTGAACGCCGAACGACCGCCTTCGACTGCGGTGTCCATCAGCTGCGGGCTGGCGACCAGTTTTTCGACCGGAGTGGTCGACAGCGCCGACATGATCGGCGCGCGCTGCGCTTCCTGTTCGGCCAGCTTCTTTTCCAGCTCGCCATGGCTGGACCAGCCGAGCACACCGGCGGTGGCGCGGTCGATCATCGGCCAGGCGGGATAGAGGATCGTATAGACGATCGCGAATACCACCGTGGCGTAGAAGATGATCAGCCACCAGCGCGGCATCGGCGTGTCGAGTTCCTCGATGCCGTCCCATTCGTGACCGACGGTCTGCGTGCCGGTCGGTTCGTCGATGCGCTTGTTGTCAGCCATTGTCGTTCTCGTTTTCGAAAATGCTATGGGCGGCGCGGCGGTTCGCCTCGCGGTTACGCGGCAGAAAGGCCCAGCCGATCAGTGCCAGGAACAGGCCGGTCATGATGATCAGCGCCCAGCTGTCGGCAAATTCGCGCAGCAGATGATAGTTCATTGCGCCACCTCCTGCGGAATCGCGGTCGAGAAATCGACCTGCGTGCCCAGGCCCTGAAGATAGGCGACCAGCGCGTCCATTTCGGTCAGGCGGCTCGGATCGCCGTCAAAGTCGCGCGACTGTGCCTTGGGATAGCGCGCAGCGACGGCGGCGGTATCGCCTTCGCCGCTGCCCTGCGCGATCGCATCGGCCTGGGCATTCGCAATCGCTTCGTCGCTATAGGGGACGCCGACCCGACGCAGCGCGGCAAGATGTTCGCCAAGCTTGGTGGTGTCGAGATCGGTCCGCGCGAGGAAGCCATATTTCGGCATGATCGATTCGGGCACGACCGATTGCGGGTTCTTCAGATGCTGGACGTGCCATTCATCCGAATAGCGCCCGCCGACGCGCGCCAGATCCGGCCCGGTCCGCTCCGACCCCCATTGGAACGGGTGGTCGTACATGCTTTCCGCCGCCAGGCTGTAATGGCCATAGCGTTCCTTTTCATCGGGGAAGGGGCGGACCATCTGGCTGTGACAGCCATAGCAGCCTTCGCGGATATAGATGTCGCGCCCGGCAAGCTCGAGCGGCGTATAGGGCCGCACGCCTTCGACATGCGCGACCGTCGACTGGATCCAGAAGAGCGGTGCGATTTCCACAATGCCGCCGATCGCGACGGTGACGAGTGCGCACACCCCGAGCAGGGTCACGTTGCGCTCAAGCTTCTTATGCTTTTCTGCCCATTTGGCCATGATCGTTATCCTTATTCGGCAGGGGCGACATTGGCGGCGGCCGGTGCCGGCAGCGGACGATCCTTGGCAGGATCGAACGCGGCGTCGGTCAGCGGGGCTTCGTCACGAAGCTTGCCGGCGATCGTCATCCAGATGTTCCAGACCATGATCAGCGCGCCGGCGAGATAGAGCAGGCCACCACTCCAGCGGATCAGATAATAGGGGTGGAGTGCTGCCACGACTTCGGCGAACGAATAGACGAGATAGCCATTGTCCCCATATTCGCGCCACATCAGCCCCTGGGTGACGCCCGCAACCCACATCGAAGCGGCATAGAGAACGATGCCCAAGGTCGCGCACCAGAAGTGCCAGTTGACCATCCGCAGCGAATAGAGGCGCGTGCGGCCCCACAGGCGCGGCACCATGTAATAGAGTGCGCCGAAGGTGATCATGCCGTTCCAGCCGAGCGCGCCGGAATGGACGTGGCCGATGGTCCAGTTGGTATAGTGCGACAGCGAATTGACTGCCTTGATCGACATCATCGGGCCTTCGAAGGTCGACATGCCGTAAAAGGCGAGCGCGAACACCATCATGCGGATGATCGGATCGGTGCGGATCTTGTCCCATGCGCCGTTGAGCGTCATCAGGCCGTTGATCATGCCGCCCCAGCTGGGCATCCACAGCATCACCGAGAAGACCATGCCGAGCGTCTGTGCCCAATCGGGCAGCGCGGTATAGTGAAGGTGGTGCGGACCCGCCCAGATATAGAGGAAGATCAGCGACCAGAAGTGCACGATCGACAGGCGATAGCTGTAGACCGGGCGTTCGGCCTGTTTGGGCACGAAATAATACATCATGCCCAGGAAGCCGGCGGTCAGGAAGAAACCGACCGCATTATGCCCGTACCACCATTGCGTCAGCGCGTCCTGAACCCCCGAAAAGGCGGCATAGGATTTGGAGCCGAGCAGCGACACCGGCATCGACAGGTTATTGACCAGGTGCAGCATCGCGATCGTGATGATGAACGCGAGATAGAACCAGTTGGCGACATAGATATGCGGTTCGGCGCGGCGGAAGATCGTACCGGCAAAAACCACCAGATAGGCGACCCAGACGATCGTCAGCCAGATGTCGACATACCATTCGGGCTCGGCATATTCCTTGCCCTCGGTCACGCCCATCAGATAGCCGGTCGCGGCCAGCACGATGAACAGCTGATAGCCCCAGAAGACGAAGCGGGCGAGGCCGGGCATGAACAGGCTGGCGCGGCAGGTGCGCTGGACGATGTAAAAGCTCGTCGCGATCAGCGCATTGCCGCCGAATGCGAAAATCACTGCCGAGGTGTGCAGCGGACGCAGCCGACCGAAATTGAGATAGGGCTCGACGTTGAGCCAGGGAAAGGTCAGCTGCGCGGCGATGAACACGCCGACCAGAAACCCGACCACGCCCCAGAAAACCGTCGCGATCGTGCCCCAGCGAATGACTTCGTCATAATAGACGTCGCGGCGGCTGTCGGCGAAGGCGCGTTTTTCCTCGCTGCCGACCCGGCCGATGGAAACCCATGCCGCGATCAGCGCGGCGATTGCGAATATCCCCATATGCACAGCGAAAGGGGCATCCGCCGCCATCGCCGAAGCGAAAAGGCAGGCGAACCCCAGCAGTGTCCATCCGCCGGCGCGGATTGCGGTGTTTTCCATAACTACCCCGATCAATAACCCTGTCAGCCGGCCTATGGCCGTGTGACAGGTGCTAGCTCTTGATCGACGTCAAAACAATGTTCCGGGTCCCTCCGGGAAACTATCATATCGGGCCGCGCCGATGGCGAACTCACTCAGTCGGCGCGGCCCTTTTCCATGGTTTCAGCGCAGCCGGTTGCCCTCTGCGTCCCACACTTCGACACTGCCCAGGTCGAGCGCGCGGATGCCCGTTTCGATCTTCGAAAGGTCGCCGACGATCACCCAGGTCATGGCGTCGGGATGCAACGCCTTTGCCGCTTCGCCGATCGTCGCGGGCGTCAGGGCCGCATAGCGATCGGGCAATGTGGTGATCCATTCATAGGGATGGTCGAAGCGGTCGACATAGCGCAGATAGCCGACCATCGCATTGCTGGTTTCGAACTGGTCGGGCAGCGTCAGCACCTGCCCGCGGACATAGAGGTTGAGCTCTTCCGGGGTGGTCGGACGTTCGCCGGTGATGCCGTGCAGTTCCTTGCGGATCTCGCCCAGCGCTTCGACGGTCTTGTCGGTCTGGACGCTGGTGGCGATGGTGAAGACCTGGGGCCCGCGACCGCCGCCGATGCCGCTGCTGGCGCCATAGGTCCAGCCCTTGTCCTCGCGCAGGTTCATGTTGAGCCGCGCCGTGAAGCCGCCGCCCAGCACGCCGTTCATCGCGTCGAGATCGAAATTGGCCGGATCGAGTCCGTTGGGCATGATCTGGCCGACACGGACCACCGACTGGATCGCGCCGGGCTTGTCGACCAGGACGATGCGCGGCGCGGATTGCGCCGTCAGCGGCTCCAGCGTCTTGGTGCCCAGCGGCGTGGCCGGTGCCTGCCAGTCGCCGAAATTCCGTTCCAGCGTCGCGATCAGCATGTCGAAATCGACATCGCCAGCAGCATAGATCACGCCATTGTCCGGGCGGATCCATGCATCGTGAAACTGCTCGACATCCTCGCGGCTGTACGAAGCGATATTGTCCGTGCGGCCGGCCAGCGGCGCGCCATAGGCGTGATCGGGGCCATAAAGCAGATAATTATAGACGCTGCCCGCGATGCTGTCGGGATTGGCCTGTGCCTGGCGTACGCCGTTGAGCGCGTTCTGGCGATCGCGTTCCAGATCCTCTTCACGGAAGCCGGGGTGACGGATCATGTCCGCCCATAGCGCGACGGTGTCGTCGAGCGAGCGGAGCAGCGCCGAGGCCGCGAAATTGCTGGTGTCCGAATCGCCATACGCATTGAGCCGTGCGCCGAGCATTTCGCTGCGCTCGGCAAATTGGCTGCCGGTCAGGCTTTCGGTGCCGTCGCTCATCATGCCGAGCATGAAGCCCTGCAGCCCCGGCTTGGCCGATTGATCCGCCGCGCCGCCGGCATCGAACGATGCGACCAGCTCGACGGTCGGCGTACCGGTCTTGTGCGAAAAGACGACGCGGATCCCGTTGGAAAGCGTCGCTTCGCGCCGTTCGGGAAGGACGAGCGGCGGCGTCGCGCCCAGCGGCGGCAACTGGCTGCGGTCGGCGCCGTCGGCAACTGCCTGATACTGGCCGAACGGCGTCACCGTCAGCCGATAGTTGGGCCGCGCAAGCCAGCTGTTCGCCGCCTGTTGCACGGCGTCTGTCGTCAATGCGGCATATTCGGTATCATCCTCGGCATAGGCGCCGGGATCGCCGGAAAACACCGTCCCGCCCGCCAGCGTCATTACGCGAACGAACAGCATCTCGCGCGCGCGGACATTGTCGGCATAATAGATGTTCTTGTAGCGATCGAGTTCGGCGGGGGTGGGGCCCTTTGCGAGAAAGCGATCGAGCTCGCGCTGGATCACCGCTTCCACCGTTTCGGCGTCGACGCCCGGCTTGAGCCGCACTTCGATGCTGAAGATGCCGGCGATGGCCGCGCTCTGATAACTGACGTCGACATTGGTGGCATAGGGATTGTCGATCACCAGCGCCTGAGTCAGCCGCGAAAGCCGCCCGCGGCCGAGAATGGCCGACGCCATGCGCAGCGCCGGATTGTCATCGGTGTTGGCGCCGGGCACCGGCCAGCTCCACGAAATCGCAGTTTGCGGCACATTGTCCTGCACGGTTTCCGATTTCACGCGGTCGAGCGTCGGAACCCAGGCTTCGACGCGCGATACCGGCTCGCCCGGCGGGACGCTGCCGAAATATCGCGTCATCAGCTCGCGCGCCTGATCGACCGTCACGTCGCCGGCCAGCGCGACCACGGCATTGGTCGCGCCATAATAGCGGCGGAACCAGTCGCGGACATCGTCGAGCGAGGCAGCGTCCAGATCCTCCATCGAACCGATGGTCTGGTGATAATAGGGGTGATTGACCGGGAACAGGCCGTGCGCCTGCATCTCCGGCATCATCGCATAGGGGCGGTTTTCATACGTGCGCTTTTCGTTCTGGACGACGGCGCGCTGCTCATCGAGCTTTGCCTGGCTGACCGCGCCGAGCAGATAGCCCATCCGGTCGCTTTCCAGCCACAGGACGCGTTCGAGCGCGCCGGTGGGCACGATCTCGTAATAATAGGTCTGGTCGAGCGACGTGGCGCCGTTGACGCCGGAAACGCCGACTTCCTGAAGCGGCGGCATATATTCGTCGTCGCGATGTTCCGATCCGTTGAACATCAGATGTTCGAACAGATGCGCGAAGCCGGTCTTGCCCTCGGGCTCGTTCATCGATCCCACATGATACCAGACGGCGACCGCCACCTTGGGCACCGAATGATCTTCGTGCACGACGACGCGCAGCCCGTTGGGCAGCGTGAATTGCTGAAAGGGGATGGCGGCGTCCTGCGCGGCGGAGCGGGCGGCATCGGCGTCCTGAGCGGACTGGGCATATGCGGCCGGGCTCAGAACCGCCGCCGCACCGGCGAGCAATAGCGTCATCATTTTCATGGCTGTCCGATGTCCTTGCAAACGTACAAAAAAACCGGCGCAGCAGAGTGGCTGCTGCGCCGGCGATATCCGGAATGGGTCAGAAAGTGGCCGAAACGCCGAGCTTGAAGCTGCGTCCGCCCAGATAGCTGGCGCTCGTATAGAATTTCCGGTTGTCGCCCAGCGAATAGGCGACGTCTGGCGACCCGGTGCCTTTCAACAGGTTCGCGCCTTCGACGAAGATGCGGAACTGCCCGAAGCTGGGGCGCAGATAATATTCGGCGCGGAAATCGAGCGTCTGCGCATCCTCGGCATAGAAGCTGAGGCCGCGCGGATAGAAGGTGCTGAGCGCGCGCGACTGGAAGCCATAGGTCAGCGTCGCGTCGATATCATATTTGTTATAGGTGAGCGCGACCGTTCCCGAATGTTTGGGCGACGAGGAATAAGGCACGCCCGAAAATTCGAAGATATTGTTGTTGGGGTCGGTATAGGCCCAGCTATAGCGATCGACGCGCGAGCTGTGCGTATAGGTGTAATTGGCGAAGATGCCGAAGCCGCCAAGCACGCCCGGCAGGAAATCGAACCGGCGTTCGGCCTGAACCTCGACGCCCCAGAGCTCGGCCACATCGTCGCTGTTCGACGGCGTCGAACCGGTGATGAAGAAATTTTCCGGATGCGCCGGATCGAAATAGGGCGGGCCGTTGAAATAGGGGTGATCGGGCAGCGTCACCGCGTCGAGATTGGCCGCGCCGTTGCTGATGTTCGACTGGAGCAGATTTTCGGTCCGCTTGTAAAAGCCGCTCAGCTTGAAGATGCCGATTCCCGAATAATATTCGGCGCTCAGATCGAAATTATGCGTGGTTGCGGGCTTGAGATCGGGATTGCCGCTGTTGATCTGCAGGATCGGCTTGGTCCCCTGCGGTCCCGGAATCGGGAAGTTGATGAACGCGATCCGGGTTTCGTCCGAAAGCTGTGAAACCGACGGACGCGCGACCGACATGAAATAGCCGCCGCGAAAGATCAGGTCGTCGCTCTGGCGATAGTTGAACAATACGCGCGGAAGAAATTCGTTCGTCGTGCCGGATTCGGTGACCAGACGGGAAAATTCGTTCTGGAAAATGATATCGTTGCCGATGCCGCCGCCGTTTTCGGGCAGGATCGGACCGGTATAGACCGGGAAAACGAGATTGCGTGCTTCGAGCTTGACCCGATTGTAGCGAACGCCACCGATGATCTCGAGCTTGCCGAACTTCAGCTTCGACTGGACATAGGCCGCGAAATTGGTTTCGCGGGTCATTTCCTGATCCTGGCCGGGCACCGGCGCGATCGGATTGATCGTGAGCGGCGTGTTGGCGGCGATGCTGTCGATATGGTCGACGAAATATTTGTAGGAATCTTCGCTAACCACCGTGAAGCCAGGCACGTCGAGCCCGATGCGCGAAAGATCGGACGGAACGAACTCGAGGCCGACGGCGCTGGCAAGGACGTTGCCGCCGATCTGCGAGCGGCTATGGTCGGTGTGGAATTCGGCGCGTTCATAAAATGCGCCAACCTCGATATAGCGCAGGAATCCGGCATCGGGCTGCCAGCGTACGCTGCCTTTGGCCGTGTAGCGATCGTTGCTGCCGGTCCAGCTGTCCAGCTGACCGCTGTTGTTCTGGATGGTGAAGCTCGACGGATCGTTGATCAGCGCCCAGCCCTGCTGAGTCAGTAGCGGCAGGGGAATGCCATCGCCGGTGCGCGGACCCCATGCCGAAATGATATATCCGGTTTCAGGGTCGACTGCTTCGGGCAGGAAATAGCTCGCCTGTGCATCGATCGCAGTGCCGTTCGCCGCGGTTCCGAGCTGAAGCGTGTTGGAAAAGTCGCGCGGATCGGTGCGCTCGCCATGCGCATAGCCGGCAGTATAGTTGAATTCGAACGCACCGATATTGGTCTTGCCGTTGAAGGCATAGGTTTCGGTGATGTTCTTGACGTCGGGGCTGTAGGAATAGCTTTGCGATCGCGAGATAGCGCCGTTGTCCGGCGAGAGGTCGACGCTGAGTTCCGGTCCGTCATAGCCGCCGGGAAGGTCGCTATATTCCGATGCCACGCTGAAAGTGTCGGAGAGAGAGAAGATGGTCTGGCTCGATTCCGCGCGCTGCACGTCGAACTTCAGATTGGTGTGATCGGCGACCTGCCATTCGGCAGAGACCGTCGCCGTCAGATTTTCGCTTTCGATATGGGAAAAGCGCGTGCCGAGCGAGGTCACATAGGCCTGATCGGCGCCATCGACGAACGGGAAGTTCGCATAGGGATCGAGCTCTTCGGTGCTTTCATAGGTGGGCAGCCCGTTCGCATCGAGCGGCAGCGCACGCCCGGTGCGCAAATTGGTGCCATAGCCGACCGTGCGCAGATCCTGTTTGCGATACTGGACCGAAACGCTGACTCCGAAATTGCTGCCGAAGGTGCCGGCGAGCGTTCCCGACGCCAGGAAATCGTCATTGAAATCGCGACCGGTCGTGCCCCCTTCGACCAGGATATTGGCATAGCGGCGCGGGCGATTGAGCGGCGACATCGTCTCGATCTCGATCAGCCCGCCGGTCCCGGCGCTGTCATGGCTGGGCAGCAGTGTCTTGTTGACGGTGATGCTGCTGACCGAATCGGCGAGCAGGTTGGAAAGATCCGCCGAACGATCAAGGCCGTTGCCGACCGGCAGGTTGAGCCCGTTGAGCTTCACCTGGTTCATGTCGGGTTCGAACCCGCGGACGACGACATTGCTGCCGTCGCCCGTCGCCGAATCGCGCTGAAACGACACGCCAGGCACGCGGCGCAGCGCTTCGGAAAAGGTCGTGCCGGTGAAATTGCCCAGATCGTCGGCCGAGATGATGTCGGCGCTGTTGTCGGCGGTGCGTTGCTGGTTGAGGGCGTTGGCGCGCGCGCTGCGCGAACCATAGACGACAATCTCTGCGCCATCGGTATCGATCGCCGGATTGAGCGCCAGATCGACCTGCGAGCGGGAGCCGTCCGTCACCGTCACCGTTTCGGTGCGCAGTTCATAGCCGAGGAAGGAGATTTCGAGCGTGTAGGTGCCAGCGGCGACATCGGGAAAGCGAAAATTGCCGAATTCGTCGACGCTGGTGGTGGCGCCGGTCTCTGCGATGCGGACCAGCGCGCCGGTCATCACCGTCACGCCGTCAGGGCCGGTGACATGGCCGGAAAGCATGCCCGTTCCCTGCTGGCGAACCGACTGGCGCGCCACCGGCGCGGTGACCACGAACGAACCGCCGCTGGTGGTGCCCAGCGTCAGCCCCGATCCGGCGAGCAACGACTGATAGGCATTGCGCGCGCTGAAGCTGCCGTTCAGCGCAGGGGCGATCTTGCCGCGCACCATGGTGCCGGTGAACACGATGTTGGTGTCGGTTTTGGCGGCGACGGCGCGGAGCGACGTTTCGAGCGATTGGGCCGGAAGATTGAAGCTGTAGAGCGCCTGCGCCTGTGCCGCCGGCATCACGATCATGCTTGCCGTCGCGGCAAGCGCCGCCATCGTGGTTCTGGACATGGATTCCCCCTTATTGCGGAGCGCGACCCCGTTCGGCTCCAAAAGGGTAGACGATGCGGCAGTGCAAAACCGACATGGCCGCGACATAAAAATGCAACCGCGCGGTGATCAGCGCGATATACGAAGCGTATCGCCGTCCTTTTCGACATGAAGGCCATGCAACTGCGCGACCGCCTCGGCGAATTCCGGCGTATCGTTGGTGGCGAACACCCCCGATACGGGAAGCGCGGCGACGTGCGGGTCGGCGACTTCCAGTCGCGGGCCGCCATAGCGATTGAGCTCCGCCACTGCCGATGCAAGCGGCGTTTCGCGGAATATCGCCTGGCCGCGGCGCCATGCCGTCGCCGCCTCGATCGATTCGGGTTCGACGATCGCCGGGCCGTCGGTCGAAGCGGTCAGCCTTTCCCCCGGCGAAAGCTCTGCGGCAGGCACCGGCGTGCGCCCCCGCTGCGGCGCCGCAATATCGCTGACCGCGACCTTGCCCTTGATCAGCGTGACGACCACCGAATCGCCGTCGCGGCGCACGATGAAGACCGTGCCGATCGCGCGCACCTGGGTATCGCCCGCAGTGACGATGAAGGGACGGTCGGCATCGGGCGCCACTTCGAACATGGCCTCCCCGCGATCGAGCCGGACGCGGCGCATGCCGGTGGTGAAATCGACGTCCAGCCGGCTGTCGGTGTTGAGCACGATACGGCTGCCATCGTTCAGCGTCGCAGTGCGTTGTTCGCCCCGTTCGGTGGAATAGCCGGGAGAGGCGCCGAACGTCGCGAGCACGCCGCCTGCGAGCAGGAGGACCAGCAGCGCGACAAGCGCAAATGCCGCATGCCTTTGCCGGGGACGGGGTTCCGGTTCGGCATGCGATCGCGCCCGTGCGTCCTTTTCGGCCTGGCTGCAAAGCGCGGCACCGGGCAGCATCGCCCAGATTTCGGTCGCGCGTTCGAACGCATCGACATGCGCCGGATCGGCCTGAAGCCATTGCTGCAGCCCGGCTTCGGCGCTTTCGGTTTCGCCGCTCTGAAGCCGGGCGACCCATGCCGCCGCTTCCGCGTCCACCGCGTTGTCGAGGAATCCGCCGCTTACCACTGCGCCATCCATTCCATCAGCATCAGCGTGGCACGGGCAACCTGCTTTTCCACTGCGGCCACGCTCATATCCTCGCTGCGCGCGATTTCCGCATAGCTCATATTCTCGAGCCGCCGTTTGAGCAGGATGCGACGGCTGCGTTCCGAAAGACGATCGAGCCCGCCCGCCAGATGGCGCAGTCGCGCCTGTTGTTCGACGATCTGGGCGGGGCCGGGCGTCGCATCGGCGATGTTCTGAAAATCGTCGATGTCCGACAGGCGCATGCGCGCGGCGCGGCGCTGGCGATCGATCGACAGATTGACCGCCGCGGTGATCAGCAACGCTTCCTGCGAACGCGCGACATGCGTTCGCTGATATTGCTCCACCTTCAGAAACGCGTCCTGCACCAATTCTTCCGCATCCTGTTCGGAGATACCCCGCCGCAATACGGCACGTCTGGCCTTTTCGAGCATCTCGGCGAGCGTCGGCATCGTTTGAAGCAGACCTCAGCTACGAAGACGATCCGGCACGGCGAATCCGACATGGATTTGCGCGCATGGGGACGGGGGCGGGCACATCGGGCCCATAGTGGCAGCGAAAAGCCATGATGCAAGACGGCGATGCTGCGCGTGCAAAACGATCCGTCCCGTCGCGAAACGGCAAGGTCGCAAGGGCGCCGGTCAGAGGCATTGTTCGAATGCGCTGCACCCATAGTACATCGCGAAGGCGATCAGCGTGAAGAACAGCACGGGCACGATCACCAGTGCGGCGATGGCGCGAATGCGTCCGTGCCCGGGTATGATCGCAAGCCCCGCGCCGCCCATTGCGGTTGCGATCAGCAGGATGGGCAGGTCCCAGCCGCCATAGCCGTCTGCCTGTCGCGTGAAATGCATCAGGATCAGCAATGTGAGGAAGGGCAGCACGAGCAGCATCGTGACGCCCAGCGCCGTTCGGCCGCGGCGCGAAAGCTGCGCGGTCACGCTGCTGCCTTCACCTTTGCCACGCCGCCCAGCGAATTGGGCCCCGCGCTGACGATATCGACCGTCACCATATCGCCGATCTGCGCATGGGTTTCGAGATGCACCGATTGCAGCCAGGGCGACTTGCCGATCATCTGGCCGGCATGGCGGCCCTTGCGTTCGATCAGCACGTCGCAGGATCTGCCGACAATTGCCTCGTTGAATGCCTGCTGGTGGGTGTTGAGCGCCGCCTGCAGCCGCTGCAATCGCTCGCTCGCAACATCGTCGGGAATGAAATCATCGGTCATTTCCGCTGCGGGCGTGCCCGGGCGGGGCGAATATTTGAAGCTGAAACACTGGGCGTAGCGGACTTCGTGGACCAGGCTCAGCGTCTCTTCGAACTCAGCGTCGGTTTCGCCCGGGAAGCCAACGATGAAATCGCCCGACAGCGCGATATCGGGCCGCGCCGCGCGGACGCGATCGAGGATGCGGAGGTAGGAATCGCGGCTATGGCTGCGGTTCATTGCCTTGAGCACGCGGTCGCTGCCCGCCTGTACCGGCAGATGGAGGAACGGCATCAGCTTTTCGACATGCGCGTGCGCGTCGATCAGGCCCTGCGTCATGTCATTGGGGTGGCTGGTGGTATAGCGAATGCGCTCCAGTCCGGCGACCTTGTCCAGCGCCATGATCAGGTGCTCCAGCCCCTGTTCGCCGTCGCTCCAGGCGTTGACGTTCTGACCCAGCAGCGTGATCTCGCGCGCGCCGGCATCGACCAGCGCCTTGGCTTCGTCGACCAGCGCGTCGAACGACCGGCTGACTTCGGCGCCGCGCGTATAGGGGACGACGCAATAGGTGCAGAATTTATCGCACCCTTCCTGCACTGTCAGAAACGCGGTCGGACCCACCTTGCGCCGGGCGGGCAGCGCGCCGAATTTGGCGATGGCGGGCATATCGGTGTCGAGGCTCGCCTGCCCCTTCGCCGCATCGGCGACCAGTTGCGGAAGGTTGTGATAAGCCTGCGGCCCGACCACCACGTCCACCTTGGCGCGGCGGATAATCTCCTCGCCCTCGGCCTGTGCAACGCAGCCGGCGATGGCGATCATCGGCTTGTCGCGGCCCAGTTCCGCTGCGCCCTTACGCAGCCGTCCGATTTCCGAATAGACTTTCTCGGTCGCCTTTTCGCGGATGTGGCAGGTGTTGAGCACCACCAGATCGGCGGCATTGGGATCGTCGGACGCAGTCAGCCCCTGCGCCGCCATCAGTTCGGCCATGCGCTCGCCGTCATAGACATTCATCTGACAGCCATAGGATTTGACGTGGTATGTTTTGGGATCGGTCATTTGGCCGCGCGCTATAGCG
Source organism: Stakelama portus (assembly GCF_003171655.1). Classification (GTDB taxonomy): domain Bacteria; phylum Pseudomonadota; class Alphaproteobacteria; order Sphingomonadales; family Sphingomonadaceae; genus Sphingomonas; species Sphingomonas portus. The sequence goes on from NZ_QFZL01000004.1 coordinate 223,840, forward strand.
ATTGTCGCGGGGGAGGTCGATTCCTCGCATCAGGGTTGTCGAAGCACGATCTTGCCCCGCTGCTGGGAGCGCGAAAAACAACAGGGTTTCGACAGGCTCAGCCCGAACGGTGGAAAGCGGCTGTTCGTTTCGTCATCGCGTGCCTGGTCCGAAATCCGGCTTTTTCGGTACTTGTATCCGCCGAAATACAGCTGACCCCCCGGTTCAAGGCCGGGGTGACGGGCAAAAAAGGTCTTGAACGCGAAGCTGCCTCAGCGCGCGATGTCGCTGGGAAGTTCGGGCTCCTCCCGCTTCCCCGCCCACCAGTCATGGCCTATGAACTCTTCCGGCGGGCTGCCGGTGCGTTCCTCAAAGGCTTCGCTGATCCGGCGTTTCGCCTCCGCCGCAAGTGCCTTGCGCGTCGGGAAGTCGCGCGGGTGGAAGGGGTCGAGGAACACGCAGCGGACGCCGAAGCTGCCCTTGTTCGACAGCACCCGGATCGCATTGTCCTTGCCGCGTTCCTCGCCGATCCACGCCAGATTGCGCCCGCGCGCATCATAAACCAGCAGGATCGGCTGGACCATCACGCCCGGCGGCGGGGGTTCGAGCACCTTGAGCAAGGGCGACTTGAACGGGAGCAGCGACGCGCCGTCGGTGGTCGTGCCTTCGGGAAAGACCGTCACGGCCCAGTTATCGTGAAACGCCTCGCGCAGCTGGTTGATCTGGTCGGCAACGCGCAGCCGTTCATTGCGCGCGACATAGACGGTGCGGTTGAGGCTCGCCAGCCAGCCGACGATCGGAGCCTTTTGCAATTCGGCCTTGGCGACAAAGGCGCTGCCGCTGCCTCCGGCAATCGCCAATATGTCGATCCAGCTGATATGATTGGCGATATAGAATACGTCGCGTTTCAGCGGCACGCCGATCTTCTTCACGCGTGCGCCGCAGATCCGTGCCGCCATCCCCAGAAACAGGCGCGGCCAGGGTGATGGCAGGCGAACGATGCGGAACAGATAATGGAGCAGCACGGTCGGCACCACCGCGACCGCCAGCATGGCGACGCGCAGCCACAGCCGGCACCAGCCGATCAGGCTGACCGGCGGAGGCCTGCCTTCGGCTGCGGCATGTAGCTGCTCCTCGGGAGTAAGCCCCATGCGGCCTTAGCCCTTGCGGTCTAGGGAGACGCCGTAAAGTTCCATACGATGGTCAACGAGGCGGAAGCCGAGCCGTTCCGCAATCTGCTTTTGCAGCAGCTCAAGCTCGGGATCGACGAATTCGATCACCTTGCCGGTTTCGACATCGATCAGATGATCGTGATGCGCTTCGGGTGCGGGTTCGTATCGGGCGCGACCGTCGCCGAAATCGTGGCGGTCGAGAATGCCGGCCTCTTCGAACAGCCGCACGGTGCGATACACCGTGGCGATCGAAATGCCCGAATCGATCGCGGACGCGCGCTCGTACACCTTCTCGACGTCGGGATGATCCTCGGCATCGGAAAGCACGCGCGCGATCACCTTGCGCTGCTCGGTGATCCGCAACCCCTTTTCGTGGCAAAGTGCCTCAAGATCGATCCGTCGCCCCATGGCTTGGAAATGGCTTCCCGATGGCGAAAGGTCAATGGCGTAAAGGCACAAGCGGCACGGCGCATGCCTTCATGCGAAAGCCCGCCGACGCCATCGCGCCGACGGGCTCGCAAAAATCGCTTTCGCCGGGATCAGCGCTTGCGGCGCTTGGTGCCCAGGCCGATCTTCTTCGCCAGGGTGCGGCGCTGTTCGGCATAATTGGGCGCGACCATCGGATAATCGGCCGGGAGATTCCACTTGGCGCGATATTGTTCCGGGGTCATCTGGTAATGCGTCATCAGATGCCGCTTGAGCATCTTCAGCTTCTTACCGTCCTCAAGGCACACGATATAGTCGGGCTTGACCGAGGCACGGATCGAAACTGCCGGCTCCTGCTTCACTTCGGGCTCGGCTGCTTCGGCGGAGAGGCCCGAAAGCGCTCCGTGCACGTTCTGAATGAGCAGCGGCAGGTCCGACACGGCGACGCTGTTGTTCGATACATGCGCGGCGACAATATCGGCAGTCAGCGTGACGAGCGTCTCGTTCAGTTCAGTTTGCGATTCCATCATAATCCTTTCGACCCGGATTGTTCATTTTTATTATGTGCCACTTATGGGCCCTATCACTCCATTTTCGATCAAATGCAATAGCCGTTTGCGATGAAATGACGAAACGAGTGAGTAATAATCGCCGCCGCAAAGGTTCCAGCGTCAGGCGAGCGAGCGCCCAAAGGTCTGCGCGTCGAAGGACTCACCGGTGTTTCCACGGTAATAGTTTGTCCGTTCGCCGATTTTGATGAAACCCTGGCTGCTATATAGGCTCGCGGCAGGGTTATCGACACGCATTTCTAAATATAGGTTAATCGCGCCGCGTGATTGCGCCTCTGAAATAACCGAGCGAAGCAAGGTCCCGCCGACGCCTTTCCCGCGCAATTTGGGACGGGTGGCAAGCAGCAGCAGCTCGGCTTCGTCGGCGCTCGCGCGCGACAGGGCGAAACCGGCAACGATATCGTTGCGTTCGGCCAGCGTGAGCCACACGCCGGGCAGCGAAAACATGCCGGTACATTGCGCCGCGGTCCACGCTTCGCCGAAACGCGGATCGAAAGCTTCGGCCATGATCGCCGTCACGGTCGGAATATCGCCGATCCCGCCCGGGCGCAGCGTCGTGATGTTGAGCGCCGACCTCACCGCGCACCCTGCGGCTTTGCGTCGGGAGCGCGGCCATAGATCGGGCGCGCCGGCAATTGCCGGGCTTCAGCCGGCAGCAGCAGCGCATCGGCAGCATGGGGAAGCGCTTCGCGCGCGTCATAATGCGGATCGAGTGCCAGCAACCGGGGAACGCCGCTGCCGATGGCGGGCAGGCCGCGGCACGCCGCCAGCGCCTCTTGCGGATACAGCGAACGCAACGGAGTCGTCACGGTTAACGGGGCCGGGCTGAACAACTGCAGGAAGACCTGACCATGGCCGCCCTCAAGCACCACGGCAAGCTGGCCGAATGACGGATTTGCGCGAAACGCGGCGGCGGCAACCAGTCCCAGCGAACTATAGCCGCTGACCGGCACGTTCCAGCCGATGCCAAGACCGATCGCGGCAGCCAGCCCGACGCGCACGCCGGTAAAGCTGCCCGGTCCGCAATCGACCAGAATGCGATCGGCCCGACCACCGCCGGGCAATTCGCCGATCATCGGGACCAGTCGTTCGGCATGGCCACGACCGACCACTTCGTGATGCGAGGCAATCACGGCGCCATCGGCGATCAGCGCGACCGAACATGCGGCGGTCGCGGTTTCGATCACCAGCGTGCGCGCTGCCTCATTCGACGCGATTGAATCGCTCGAATTCGGGTCGGGGGAGTCGTTCGAAGATGGTGCTGGGGTCGCCATGGCCGAAGGTCGAAATGAAGTTGGTCTTCACATGGGGCTGGCCGGGGAAGAAGGCCTCGTCAACCTTTTCGGCATCGAAACCCGACATCGGCCCGGTGTCAAAGCCCAGTGCGCGCGCCGCGATGATGAAATAGGCGCCCTGAAGCGAGCTGTTGCGAAAGGCATGATCCTTGCGCAGATCCAGATTTCCGTCGAACCAGCTTTTCGCGTCGGTATGCGGGAACAGCCAGGGCAGATGCTCGTGAAAGTCCCAGTCCATCGCGATGATGACCGAAGCCGGGGCCTGGCGGATCTTTTCGCCATTGGTTCCCGAACTCAGCGCCGCCAGCTTGTCCTTGCCTTCCTGGCTCGTGATCCAGACGAACCGCGCGGATTGCTGGTTGGCCGATGTCGGCCCCATCTTGATGAGATCATAGATGCGGCGGATATCGTCTTCGGTGACGGGGGCGTCGGTATATCCGTTATAGGTGCGTGCGGTGCGGAACAGCGTGTCGAGTGCTGCATCGTCGAGCGGCTTGCCCAATATCTTCTCCCTTCGGTGTTGCGGCCCGGCAAAGGGGCGGAATGTCTCAGCGTTCGCGCGCGGTCAGACCGCGCGAACCTCGGTCACTTCCGGAACATAGTGGCGCAGCAACTGCTCGATGCCGTTCTTCAACGTCGCGGTGGACGAGGGGCAGCCGGCACAGGCGCCTTGCATCTGCAGATAGACTTTGCCCTGGTCGAAACCGCGATAGACGATGTCGCCGCCGTCATTGGCAACGGCGGGCCGCACGCGCGTGTCGATCAGTTCGCGGATCTGGGCGACGATGTCCGCGTCGGCGGGATCGTCCTCGAACCCGGAAGCCTCTGGCGGCACGCTGAAGCCTGCCGCAGTGCCGGGCCGGAACAACGGCATGCCGGCGGAGAAATGATCGAGCAGGATCGCAAGCACATCGGGCTTCAGATCGCGCCATTCGGCACCCGGTCCGGCGGTCACCGAAATGAAGTCGCGACCGAAGAACACGCCGGTAACGTCGCCAAGGCCGAACAGCGTTTCGGCCAGCGGCGATGCCTCCGCTTCCTCGGGCGTCGCGAAATCGCGCGTGCCGTTTTCCATGACGGTACGGCCCGGCAGGAATTTGAGCGTGGCCGGATTGGGCGTCGGTTCGGTTTCGATCAACATCCCGCCCATGTGGCGCGCGCAGGTGAGCGGATCAAGGGCGACCGGGCCGCCGCCAGGCCCGATTTCCATTGCACCCGTGCCGCCTTTCGAAGAAATCCAACGATCTCAAGGCCGGATCGTCAGATATCGAGCTGGTTCATCGCCGCGTTCCAGTTCAGCACATTGGTGCGGGCTTCCTGGACGAAGGCGGATCGGCGCAGGATCGACAGGAATTTCTCCGAAACCCATTTGCCCGGATTGCGCAGCGGGCGCTTGAACTGGATCAGCAGCACCACGCGCGTTCCGACGGTGTCGTTCCACACTTCATGGTCATAGGTGTCGTCGAAGACGAGTGTTTCGCCTTCGCTCCAGCGCACCACCCGTTCGCCGACGCGCATCCGCACATCCCCCTCGCGCGGGACGATCAGCCCCAGATGGCACGTGACCAGCCCCTTGGTCACGCCGCGATGCGCGGGAATATGCGTGCCCGGCGACAGGATCGAAAAGAACGCGCTGTTGAGATCGGGGATCTGCTCGACGATCGACGCGGTCACCGGGCATTGGGCGATATTATCCTCGATCCCATAGCCATAGCCCCACAGGAAAAAGCTGCGCCACCGGTTCATCGGCGCGATTGCACGGTGATCGGGCGAAATGCTGGCGAGCGACGGTGCTTCGCGGCCCGAAACCAGCGCGGCGGCGACGGCTTCGTCGCGGATCTTTTCCCAATTGTCGCGCAGCAGCGCAGTCCATGGGAAATCGCGCACGTTGAGAACCGGATCGTTGGCAATCAGCGAGGAACGCGAAATGATCGCATCGAAAAAGCCGCGCAGATGTTTGCCGACGCGAATGACCAGGGGGCGACCGCGTTCGCCGCGAAGCGGCTCCTGACCGCCCGAAACATCCGCCGCGCCGACGCCGCCGGATGCCGTCAGCGGGTCGTTGCGATTGGCGGGCTCGCCGGATTGCGGCCACATTCCGTCATGGTCGGTTTTCGATCTTGCACCCACGGTTCGACTCGTTCCGACCTCCCGGAATGGTTTCGACTCACCAGAAATTGCTGCCCATAGCGCGACTGCCGCGCCGAAGGGCCGTGTCGAGGAAGCAAGGCTAGCGCTCACTTTGGTCTAAATGATGGCGCCGATCGGGCGGGCTGCCACGCGAAACGGGACGAAGCGCAGCATTTCCACACTGGCGGTCGATCCGGGCGGGGGCTAGAACCGGGGGATGATCTCACCTTCGCGCGTATTGCGTTTCGCCTTCGCTTTCCTCGCCCTTGCGCCGCTTCCAGCGCTCTCGCAGCAGGCTCCTTCCACCGCACAGACGACGCAGGACAGCGGCGGCACGCCCTGGCTGTTCATCGGCAGCGACGTCCCGCAGGATCCGGCATGGCGCTTCGGCGTGCTGCCAAATGGCGTTCGCTATGCCGTCCGCCACAATGGCGTGCCGCCGGGGCAGGTGTCGATCCGCGTGCGCATCGATGCCGGCTCGCTGATGGAATCGGATAGCGAGCGCGGGTTCGCGCATCTGCTCGAACATCTCACCTTTCGCGGATCGGCGTATGTTCCCGACGGCGAATCGAAACGGGTTTGGCAGCGACTGGGCGTCACGTTCGGATCGGACAGCAATGCGTCCACCACGTTTACAGAGACTGTCTATAAGCTCGATCTGCCCAATGCCGATCGCGCCGGGCTCGATGAAAGCATGCACATCCTCTCGGGGATGATGGCGTTGCCGACGATCACCCAGGGATCGCTCGATGCCGAGCGGCCGGTGGTGCTCGCCGAACAGCGCGAACAGCCCGGGCCGCAGGTGCGACTGCAGGATGCGATGCTGTCGCTGATGTTCGCAGGGCAGCCGCTGGCCGAACGCGATCCGATCGGCACCGTGTCGACGCTGACCGCCGCCACGCCCGAAGCCGTGAAGGCATTCCATGACCGCTGGTATCGCCCCGAACGTGCCGTGGTGGTGATGGTCGGCGATATGGACCCGGACCTGCTCGAGGAAATGGTCATCAAGCATTTCTCCGGCTGGCGCGGCGTCGGTCCCGCGCCCGAAAACCCCGATTTCGGCACGCCGGACGCAGCGCATCCGGTCAGCGCCGCGATCGTCGAACCGTCGGTGCCGCCGCTGGTGACGATGGCGGTGGTGCGCCCCTGGACGGTGTTTCAGGACACCGTGATCTTCAATCAGGAGCGGATGGTCGACCTGATCGCGATCCGCATCCTCAACCGTCGCATGGAATCGCGGGCGCGTTCGGGCGGCAGCTTCATTGCGGCGGGCGCCAGTCTCGACGATGTCGCGCGATCGGCGAATGTGACGACGATCCGCGTGCTTCCGGTCGGCAATGACTGGGAAAAGGCGCTCGCGGACGTGCGCAGCATCATCGCCAATGCGATGGCCGAGCCGCCGACCCAGGCAGAGATCGACCGCGAAGTCGCCGAAATCGATGCCGCCATGCGCAACAGCATTGCCACCGAACCTGTGGAAGCTGCCGCGACTCAGGCCGACGACATGGTTCACGCCGTCGATATCAACGAAACCAGCACCAATGCCGAAGGCAGCTATTCGATCTTCCGCGGTGCGGTCGATGGCGGGATGTTCACGCCCGAAGCGATCCAGCAGGCATCGTCGCGCGTATTTCAGGGCGTGGCAACGCGCGCGCTGGTCAATGTCCATGCGCCCGACGACAATGTCGTTGCCCAGCTTGCCGCGGCGATCACTGCCGATCCGCAGGCGGGGGCGCGCCGCGATGCGCTGGCGAATGTGTCGTTCGACGATCTGCCTTCGCTCGGTAAGGCAGGCACTGTCGTTTCGCGCCGGACGGTCGTGACCCAGCCGGAGATCGAACAGGTCGATTATGCCAATGGCGTTCGGCTGCTCGTCCATTCGAACCCCTCCGAAGTCAGCAAGGTCTATGTCCGCGTGCGCTTTGGCGGCGGGCTCAATTCATTGCCGGCCGACCGTCAGACGCCGGTCTGGGCAGGGGATCTGGCGCTGATGGCGAGCGGGATCGGTCCGTTCGGACAGGAGGAGCTCGACGCGGTCACCGGCCAGCGGCAGATCGGCCTCGATTTCGAAACCGCCGACGATGCCTTCGTCTTCTCGGGTCAGACGACTGCCGAAGATCTGAAGGACCAGTTGCTGCTGTTCGCGGAGAAACTGGCCCATCCGTCCTGGGATCCCAATCCGGTGATCCGTGCGCGGGCAGTGCTGCTGTCGGGCTATGCCGGGCTTTCGGCATCGGCCGATGCGGTGCTGTCGCGCGATCTGGACCGGCTGATGCGCGGCGACGATCCGCGCTGGGGCGTGCCCTCGCGCGCCGAGATCGAAGCGCTGACGCCCGAGGCGTTCCGTGCCTTTTGGGAGCCGATCCTGCGCAAGGGGCCGATCGAAGTCGAAGTATTCGGCGATGTCGACCGCGAGGAAGCGATCAAGGCAGTCGGTGAGACCTTTGGCGCGCTGCCGCGTCGCCAGCCCGCCGACAGCGTCCATCCGGTGACGTTCGCCGCGCATAATGATGCGCCCGTGACGCGCTATCATACCGGCCAGCCCAATCAGGCGGCGGCAGTAATCGCATGGCCGACCGGCGGCGGCAGCGCCGGGATTGCCGAAAGCCGCAAGCTGGAGATTCTGGCAGCGGTGTTTCGCGACCGTTTTCTCGACCGGCTGCGCAGCCAGGCGGGGATCAGCTATTCGCCGATGGTGCTCAGCCAGTGGCCGGTGGGCATGAATGCAGGCGGCAGCGTGATCGCGCTGGCGCTGGTGCCGCCGGACAAGACCGATGTCTTCTTCGACGTTGCGCGCGAAATTGCCGCCGATCTGGCCGCCAATCCGATCGGTTACGACGAAATGCGCCGCGCCGTGGTGCCGCTTTCCCAGACGATCCTGCGCCGTTCGACGGGCAATATGTTCTGGATGGACCTGGTCGAAGGCGGGACCACCGATCCGGCACGTTATGCCGCGGTCGATACGCTGGCGCCCGATTATGTCCGGACCACGCCACAGGATCTGCAGGCGCTGGCGGTGAAGTATCTCGACCCGGCAAAGGACTGGACGATGGTCGTGCTGCCGCAGGAACAGGCGCAAGGCGACGGCGCGGCGGGTTCCACCGCCGGCGCCGGTCGCTGAGGCCGTTTTCCGGTTGCGCTAACCGCCGTACAGCGCGTCGAGCCGCTCGCCATAGACCTTGCGCAGGATATGGCGGCGGATCTTGAGCGATGGGGTGAGCTGTTCGTTCTCGATCGCGAAGGGCTCGTCCGCCAGGATGAAGCGCCGGACGCGCTCGATCTGCGAGAGCTCCTTGTTGACGCGCTCGACCGCGCGACCGAGCGCGGCGCGATATTCGAGATCGCTGTTGACCGACGCGGCGTTGCATTTGACGCCGGTCGCCGCGCACCATTCCTGAGTCCATTCGGGATCGGGGACGATCACTGCGGTCATATAGGGTTTGCGGTCGCCGAAGATCATCGCCTGCATGATTTCGGGCTGCAGCGTCAGCATGCCCTCCACCTTTTGCGGGGCGACATTGTCGCCCTTGTCATTGACGATGATGTCCTTCTTGCGATCGGTGATCCGGATGCGGCCCTGATTGTCGATCTGGCCGATGTCGCCGGTGTGGAGCCAGCCGTCCTTCAGCACGCGGCGCGTTTCTTCTTCGTTGCGCCAATAGCCGTGCATGACCAGCTCGCCGCGCACCAGGATTTCGCCGTCCTCGGCGATGCGCACATCGACGCCTTTCAGCGCGGGGCCGACCGTATCGTGCTTCAGACCCGCCCTGGGGCGATTGCACGATATCACTGGCGCTGCTTCGGTCTGGCCATAGCCTTGCAGGAAAGTGAGGCCGAGCGAATCGAAGAAGGTGCCGACTTCGGGATTGAGCGGCGCGCCGCCCGACACCATCGCCTTGATCCGCCCGCCGAAACGTTTGGAAATTTTGGGCTTGAGCGTAGCCTTGAGCAGCAAATTCATCGGCTGGTCGATCAGCGGGACGCCGCCCGCGGCCTTTTTGGTGCCGATCGCCACCGCGCGATCGAGCAGATAGCTGGACAGGCCGCCCTGTTTCTCGATCGCCTTGGTAATCCGGGTGCGGAGCACTTCGAACAGGCGCGGGACGACCACCATGATCGTCGGGCGCGTCTCTTCGATGTTCGAGGCGAGTTTTTCCAGACCTTCGGAATAATAGATCTGCGCACCCAGCGCGATCGGGAAATGCTGACCGCCGGTATGTTCATAGGCATGGCTGAGCGGGAGGAAGGACAGGAACACCTCGTCCTCCCAGCCGAAATCCTCGGAAATGATCGTGCAGCAGCCGTCGCAATTGTGCAGGATCGCGCCGTGATGCTGCATCACGCCGCGCGGCGCGCCGCCGGTGCCGCTGGTATAGATGATACAGGCCAGATCTTCGCGCTTGAACGTTGCCCGCGCGGCAACAGCGTCGGGATCGGCAGGATGATCGGCGATCAGCTTGTGCCATTGATAATATTCCATGCTGCCCGACTGGCTGGCGCGCATTTCGTCGATCGCGATCACCATTCGCGCGGACGAGGACCGTACCGCAGCCGGCATCAGCGTGCGGGCGAGCTTCATGTTCGAAACGATGACGGCACAGGCGCCCGAATTCTCGATGATATGGACGTGGTCGCGTTCGGTATTGGTGGTGTAGGTCGGCACCGTGACGCAACCGGCGGCCATGATCGCAAGGTCGCTGATGCACCATTCGGGGCGGTTTTCCGAAACCAGCATCACCCGGTCGCCACGACGCAGGCCCAGCGCCTGCAACGCCGTGGCGAGGCCGGCGACTTGCCGCGCGGCTTCGGCCCAGCTCGTCGCTACCCATTGTCCGCCCTGCTTGGCCCACAGGAAAGGGGCATCGCCCTTTTCCTTTGCGCGCTGAAAGAACATGGTGACCAGATTGTCGAAATGTTCGAGCTGCCTTTTCATTCGGTCGTCCTATCCCCTGACGATCGGCCCGGTCTGACGCCGGGCGCAAGTTTCCGACCCTAGTGACTCGCCGATGCAAGCGCCAGCGCCGTAGCGGCATGGACGCTAATGCCCTGCCTCGTTATGCGGGTTAGACGCAGCGCGGCGCAGTTGGTTCAAAGCGAAAGGGAGATTTGCCGGTGATCGAGCGAGAGAAATCGCGTCTGAGCCGCCTGTTTTCGCCGCTGCGCCGACTGACAGGTCTGGCGCTCGCGCTGGCGATTTCGGCCTGCGCGCCTCAGCATCAGGCGGTCGCCCCGGCTGCTGTCCCTGTGGCGCAAGCAGAGTCGCATGCGCCGCGCCGTATCTTCGTCGCTGCCGCCAATCCCATTGCGGTCGAGACCGGCCTGGCGGTGATGCGTCGCGGCGGCAGCGCGGTGGACGCGGCGATCGCGATGCAGGCGGTGCTGGGTCTGGTCGAACCGCAAAGCTCCAGCGTCGCGGGCGGGGCGTTCCTCACTTATTATGACGCCGCGACCCGCAAGGTCAGCGTCTATGACGGACGGGAAGTGGCGCCTGCCGGTGCGACACCCGCTCTGTTCCTCGACGAACAGGGCGATCCGCTGCCCTTCACCACGGCGCTGCTCAGCGGACGGGCGACGGGTGTGCCGGGCGTGCTGCGGATGCTGAAGCTCGCGCATGACGAGCATGGCGAACTGGCTTGGAGCGACCTGTTCGGCGACGCGCAACGCATCGCACGCGAAGGCTTCACGATATCGCCGCGCCTTGCCAACTTCATTCATGGCAGCTTCCCGCAAACCGGCGAGCGGGATTTTCTGGCCTATTTCACCGGGCCCGACGGCAAGCTGCTGAATGCCGGAGACCGGCTGCGCAATCCGGCCTATGCCGATTTCATCGCGCGGCTGGCCGCACAGGGGCCGGACGCGCTTTATACCGGGCCGACTGCCGAGCGGATCGTGGCGCGCACCCATGACGGCGCGCTGGCGAGCAGCATGACGCTTGAGGATCTGGCCTCCTATCGCCCGATCAAGCGCGACGCGCTTTGTCGCAACTGGCGGGTCTATCTGGTCTGCGTCCCGCCGCCGCCGTCGAGTGGTGTCGCGCTGCTGCAATTGCTCGGCATGCTGGAACATACCGATATCGCCAGCCGCGGGCCGAACGATCCGCAGGCATGGTTCCTTTTCGCGGAGGCGAGTCGCCTGATGTACGCCGATCGCGATCGCTATGTCGGCGACACGGCGTTCGTGAAGGTGCCGATCGCGGGGCTGCTCGATCCCGATTATATCGCGCGCCGCGCGGCGATGATCGGCGACCATGCCGGGCCGCCGCCCCAGCCGGGCACGCCGCCGGGAGCGCAGCTGGCGGGAGTCGATCGAACGCTGGAGCCCACCGGCACTTCGCATTTCATCGTTCGCGATGCCGACGGCAACGTGGTTTCGATGACCACTACCGTCGAATCGATCTTCGGTACCGGGCGGATGGTCGACGGATTTTTCCTCAACAACCAGCTGACCGACTTTTCCTTCGCTCCCGTCGATGGCGACGGGCGGCCGGTGGCCAATGCCGTGGCGGCGGGGAAACGGCCGCGCTCGACGATGACGCCGCTGATCATGCTCGATTCGCAGGGGCGCTTCGCCGGGGCGCTGGGGTCCGCAGGCGGCACGTCGATCCTTGCCTATGTCGGCAAATCGATGATCGGCGCAGTCGATTGGGACTTGTCGATGCAGGATGCGCTGGCGCTGCCGAACCTGATCGCGCGCGGCGCGGTCTTCTATGGCGAAGTGACCAAATTCTCGCCGGCGCTTCAGGATGGTCTTGCGGCGCGCGGAATCGTCCTGCGCCCCGGCCAGGGTGAGGATTCGGGGTTGCAGGGCGTGATCGTGCGCGATGGCCGTTTCGACGGCGGCTATGATCCGCGCCGCGAAGGGCGCGCGATTACCGAAGAACTTCCCTAAACGTCGGCGCCGACGGCTTCGGCGATATTGGCGAAACCGTCGCGCCGCAGCAGTGCCGAAAGTTCGCGCAGCATGCGGCGGGGCAGTCCGGCGCCGCGATAGACCAGCGCCGAATAGACATGGACCAGGCTGGCACCCGCACGGATGCGGGCATAGGCCTCTGCACCGCTGTCGATCCCGCCCGCCGAAATCAGCGGCAATTGCCCGCCGGTCGCAGCGCGCGCGTCGCGCAGCGCGCGCCGGGCGAGCGGCGCCAGCGGTTTGCCCGAAAGCCCGCCCGATTCGCCTGCCGCTGCACTGCGCAGGATTTCGGGTCGTGAAATGGTGGTGTTGGAAACGATCAGCGCGTCGACATGATGGTCGATCGCCGCCGCGACGACCGAATCGATCGCCTTTGCATCCAGATCGGGTGCGATTTTGAGGAAGAAGGGTCGCCTGCTGCCATCGGAAAGCTGTCGCGCGCTATCGCAGGCGGCGAGCAATTCATCGATCGCCGGGCGCGATTGCAGGTCGCGCAGGCCCGGCGTGTTGGGCGAACTGACGTTGATCGTCAGATAATCGGCAAGCGGCGCGGCGCGGGAAACCCCCAGCGCATAGTCTTCGATCGCCCGATCGCCCGCGACCGAATCCTTGTTCGCGCCGACATTGATTCCCAGCACGCCACGACGATTCGGCAGCCGGGCGATGCGTGCCAGTGCCGCATCGAGGCCGTCATTGTTGAAGCCCATGCGGTTGATCACGGCTTCGTCGTCGGTCAGGCGGAACAGGCGAGGGCGAGGATTCCCCGGCTGCGCACGCGGCGTCAGCGTGCCGATTTCGACCGATCCGAACCCGAGCGCGAAGAGGCCCGGCACCGCCTCGCCATTCTTGTCGAGTCCGGCGGCCAGACCGACGGGATTGGCGAAATCGATTCCGGCGACGCGCTGTGCCAGCGACGGATCCGTCGGGTTGCGCCCGGCAAAGGGCGCTCCGGCAGCGCCCCAGGCGCGCAGCGCGGAGATCGCGGCACGATGGGCGGTTTCGGCGTCGAAGGCGAACAGGATGGAGCGACCGGGATAGTGCATGGCGCGGCTTATGCACTGCCCGGGATTGGGTTCAAAGCGGTGGCATCGAACGGCTTGTCGATTCCGTACAATACTTTGTGAATTCTTTGGTTTATAGAAGATCCTGCGACCCGAGGGGTTCCGCTGAACGGGGGGACCCTTTTCTAGGCCCGGTCGATTCGTCGACCGGGCCTCCTTTTTTGTCTGCAACCCGCCGCGTCTTTCGCTCTCTGACGAAATCGGCCTATGATAACTGCGCTTTTCATTTGCATGATTCGATCATGTGGGCAGGCATCTGAGAAGGGGGTCTCAGATCATGGCGGGCATTCCGCAAATGGCGCAGGATACAGGCGAAACAAAGGCGCGGCAGGTGATTGCCCATGGACGCGGCGACATCGGACGCGCGCGGATCGACGTCCCCGAACTTCTTTACATGCCGGCCACCGGGCCGCTGATGCCGCTGGTCGAAAGCTATTATCTCTATCGCTATGACGCGGAAATCGTCGATGGTGTCGAGCGCGTCGATACCGGCCAGATCCGATTCATGCTGCGCGGCGAGGGCGAACTCATATTCTCGTCCGGAAATCGCGAAGCGTCGTTGCCGGTGATGGTCAACGGTCCGGGCGCGGCGGCGGCCCGCTATCGTGTCCGGGGGCCGTTTCATTGTTTCGGCATTTCGTTGCGACCGATCGGCTGGCGGTCGCTGATCGGATTGCCTGCCAATCGGGTGAGTGCGTCGGTGATCGACGCCGACACGATTTTCGATGGCGAAGCAACGCCGCTGCTGGCGTCGCTACGCCGCGCCGAAACGCTTGAGGAGATGGTCGCGATCGTCGAGCCGATGTTGTTGCGGCATCGCCGCCGCGTGCCCGAGGCGCATCTCGCGCTTTGCCGCGCGGTGCGCGAATGGGGCGCCAGCGAGGCGCTGGGCGTCGAGGCGCTCTATGCGATGGTGCCGATGTCGCAGCGTCAGGCGACGCGGCTGTGCAACGAATATTTCGGTGGCCCTCCAAAGCTGCTCGAACGAAAATTTCGCGCGATCCGGGCGGCGATGCGAATCTATCAGGGCGCGCGGCCGGCGGTGGCGGCCGCGCCCTTTTTCGACCAGTCGCACATGATTCACGAAGTGAAACATTTCACCGGCCATACGCCGACATCGCTGCGCGAAGCGATCGACCCGGTGCTGGCGAGCACGCTCGACAACGAAACCTTTCACATCCTGCCCGAAGTTTTTCCCGAATCGGTTGACCCCGGGGGCGACTAGCCCCATGTGCCAATCGGAACAAAACAGTCCGATTGGAAAATGCGCCTTTCGAGCCTAGCCGATTATGCCGTCGTGACGATGGCCGCCGCCGCCCGCCATTGCGGGGGGATGGCGCGCGTCAATGCAACGTCGCTGGCCGAGGAAACCGGATTGCCGCTGCCGACGGTGCAAAAGCTGGTCAGCAGGATGTCGTCCGCCGGCCTTATCGAAAGCTCGCGCGGGACCGGTGGCGGATTTCGCCTGTCGCGTCCGCCGCGCGCGATCACACTCGCCGATATTGTCGAGGCGATCGAAGGGCCGATTGCGCTCACCGCCTGTGTCGATCACGGCAAGTCCGATTGCGCAGTCGAAGCCAATTGCCATGTGAAGCCGCATTGGAACGTCGTGAACACGGTGGTGCGCGACGCGCTTGCGGCAGTATCGCTCGCCGATCTGGCCGCTTCGATGCCCGACAGGACTGCCCCCGAACAGGATGGTGCCCCCGCCGCGATGCGCGTGGCACTGGAAGGAACACGCTGAGATGGCCACCAAGAACGCAGAGGCACTCGCCGCCGCGAACAAGAAATATGAATGGGGCTTCTCGTCCGACGTCGAACAGGAGTTCGCACCCAAGGGGCTGAACGAGGATACGGTCCGCTTCATTTCGGCCAAGAAGGGCGAGCCCGAATGGATGCTCGACTGGCGGCTGAAGGCGTATCGCGCCTGGCTGGAAATGACGCCGCCCGACTGGGCGAAGCTCGACATTCCGCCGATCGATTATCAGGACGCCTATTATTACGCCGAGCCCAAGGCGAAGAAGACGATCGAGAGCCTCGAAGAACTCGATCCCGAAATCCGGCGTACCTATGAAAAGCTGGGCATTCCGATCGAGGAGCAGAAAGTGCTCGCCGGCGTCGAAGGCGCGCGCAAGGTCGCGGTCGATGCGGTGTTCGACAGCGTTTCGGTCGCCACCACCTTCCGAAAGGAGCTGGAGGAAGCGGGCGTCATCTTCCTGTCGATCAGCGAGGCGATCAAGAAGCATCCCGATCTGGTGAAGAAGTGGCTGGGCAAGGTCGTGCCCCAGCGCGACAATTATTTCGCGGCATTGAACTGCGCGGTCTTTTCCGACGGCACCTTCGTCTACATTCCCGAAGGCGTGCGCTGCCCGATGGAGCTGTCGACCTATTTCCGGATCAACGCCGAAAATACCGGCCAGTTCGAACGGACGCTGATCGTCGCCGACAAGGGCAGCTATGTCAGCTATCTCGAAGGCTGCACCGCGCCGATGCGCGACGAGAATCAGCTGCATGCCGCCGTGGTCGAACTGGTCGCGCTCGACGATGCGGAAATCAAATATTCGACCGTCCAGAACTGGTATCCGGGCGATGAGAATGGCGTTGGCGGCATCTATAATTTCGTCACCAAGCGCGCGCTGTGCCAGGGCAAGAACAGCAAGGTCAGCTGGACCCAGGTCGAAACCGGCAGCGCGATCACCTGGAAATATCCCAGCTGCGTGCTCAACGGCGAAAACAGCGTCGGCGAATTCTATTCGGTTGCGGTCACCAATGGCCGGCAACAGGCCGATACCGGAACCAAGATGATCCATAACGGCAAGAACAGCCGTTCGACGATCATCTCAAAGGGTATTTCGGCGGGCCGCAGCGACAATACGTATCGCGGGCTCGTCCGGGTCGGCCCGGCGGCGGAGAATGTCCGCAACTTCACGCAATGCGACAGCCTGTTGCTCGGCGATCAATGTGGCGCGCACACCGTGCCCTATATCGAAGTGAAGAACCCCTCGGCGCAGATCGAGCATGAAGCGACGACGTCGAAAATCTCCGACGACCAGCTCTTCTATGCGCTTCAGCGCGGACTCGACGAAGAGGCTGCGGTTGCGCTGATCGTCAATGGCTTTGCCAAGGAAGTGCTGCAGCAACTGCCGATGGAATTCGCCGTCGAGGCGCAGAAGCTGCTGGGGATCAGCCTTGAGGGGAGTGTGGGGTGATGGGGAAGATCGGGGTTTCGGCAGTACGGCATTTGGCGTTATTGGGGGCGTCATTCGCGCTCGTTTCCAGTCACATGCCTCCTCGCGATGATCACGAAGGCGTGAGGATGGAGAATATGATGGAATATCTCGGCGCAACGGGTCACGCGACTTGCTTGCGTTCCGAAATCCAGACTGTTTCCGAAGATAGGGCGGCGCTTGCTGCTGCTATCCGGGCCGCTGTGGATAAGTGCCGGGACCACACAAGGTCGCTGTTCGACGGAGCCAAGCTGAATGGGGGCAGTTTTCCGCTACCGATGATCCAGCAAGCGATGCGCATGCGGCGGAAAGTCGAGGACTATCTGCTTCCACAAATCGAGGCGCTACCGGCAGATCCGCGTCCTCTCAAAGATCGAATGCACTTTGTTCTCGTCGAGCCTGACGGAAACGCGACCGAGGCATTTGCGGTGGGTGACGATAATTCCTCAGGGCAGATCAACGTGCCTGAAGTTTCGTACCTTACGGTGCGCTTCGGGTAAGTGGGAATGATTGCGCCCGTCATTCTGTCTGTTGCCCGGAGCGGGAAAGCGCATTCGCTATTGCTTCTTGCACTGGCGGTGCTGCTTTCCATTTGCTGCCATCCGGCGGCAATAGCACAAGATGCGAGCGCAACTGCGCCTGCTGACGAGGAAGTCTATGAGGAGATCGTGGTCCAGACCCGCGCGGGGCTGGCGGCGCTGGTCTTCGATCGCGGGCCCGATGGGCGGCTCTATAATTGCCGGCTGTTCAAGACCAGCGGCGTCGACACGGTCGATGCCGAGGCATGCGACAATTTCCGCGATTGCACGATCGATGATGACGGCAACACGCATTGCCGTGAAGAAACCGTACCGGTGGTCGCGCCGATCCTGCTCGATACGCGCCCGAACAGTGCGTCGATCGCGGACCGGCTGGCCAAGCCGGACATCAACCTGCTCGAACCCGAGCCGGTGAGCGACGATGTCGGGCCCGGCCAGCGGCGCGCCAACACGGATGATCCCAACCGTCTGGGCAAATTGCCGCCGCCGCCGACCGATCCGACGCGCAGCGGCTCGGTGATCACGTTCGGCACGCCCCAGCCGGACGATCAGCGATGAAACGCCCCGCCCCCCATTCCTGCTTTTTTCGAGATGTAACCGATGCTGAAAATTGAAAATCTCCACGCCGAAATCGACGGCAAGGAAATCCTGAAGGGGTTGAGCCTCGAAGTCGCGACCGGGGAAATCCATGCGATCATGGGCCCCAATGGCGCGGGCAAATCGACGCTCGGCTATGTGCTGGGCGGGCGTGACGGCTATGAAGTCACGCAGGGGTCGGTGACATTCGACGGTCAGGACCTGCTCGAACTCGCACCCTATGAACGCGCCGCGGCCGGACTGTTCCTCGGCTTTCAATATCCGGTCGAAATTCCCGGCATCTCGAACGTACAGTTCCTGCGCGAAGCGCTGAACAGCCAGCGCCGCGCACGCGATGAAGCGCCGCTTTCGGGCGCGGAGTTTCTGAAGCTCGCCCGCGCACAGGCGGATGCGCTGGGGATGCATCAGGACATGCTCAAACGCCCGGTCAATGTCGGCTTTTCGGGCGGCGAAAAGAAGCGCAACGAAATGGTGCAGATGGGCATATTGGCGCCCAAATTCGCGATCCTCGACGAAACCGATTCCGGGCTCGACATCGATGCGCTGAAGGCCGTCGGCGACGGCATCAACCGGATCATGCGCGCACCCGACAAATCGGTGCTGCTGATCACCCATTATCAGCGGCTGCTCGATTATGTGCAGCCCGACAAGGTGCATGTGCTTGCCGATGGCAGGATCGTCCGGTCGGGCGGTCCCGAGCTGGCGCAGGAGCTTGAGCGCGAAGGCTATGGGGAACTGGCGGCATGATGCTGATCGGCCTCTTGCTGCTTGCCGCGCCTGTGCAATCCGCCCCGGTGCAGGACGTGCCGCCGCTGGGCAATGAAGAAATCGTCGTCATCGCCGAACGGCTGCGCAGCATTTCGGCCAATGTCGGGCGCGACCGCGAAGGCAGGTTTCATTGTTCGCTGTCGGGGACGACAGGCAGCCCGCGTCTCGACGACCGGTTGTGCCGCGCGGCCACCGATTGCGTACGCCGCGTCGGCGGTGAGGATGCGGCGGTGCGGGCATGCCTCGAATCGCGCAAACCGCGTCTGCTGCGCCAGTTGCGCCGCGAAATGGAGCGCGAACGATGAGCGCGACACTGGAACTCCCCACGCGCCGGCGCGAAGCATGGCGCTGGTCGGACATGGATGCGCTTCAGGCCGCCGCCAATATGCCTGCAGGCGATCCGGGCGCTGACCCGGCGGCGCTGTTCCTCGATATCGAAGGGCCGCGGCTGTTGTTCGTCGACGGCATGTTCGAACCCGCGCACAGCCGTCCGGACGGCGTTGCGGTCAGCCCGTTCGAAGCGGCGAGCGATCACCCGCTCGGCGCATTGGCGAGCGGCGAGGGGTGGACCCTGACTCTGGAGAACGGCGCAGCGCGTGGCGATATCCAGATCGTCCATGTTTCGACCGGCGGCGAAAATCACGTGCCGGCACGCATCCTGCTCGGTGAGGATGCCACTGCAAGCGTGATCGAAACCTATGCCGGGCGCGGCTGGGCCAATCGGCTGTGCCAGATCGGGCTGAAGCGCGGCGCGCGGCTGATGCGGTCGGTGCGACTGCTCCAGCGCGAGGGCTTTGTCTCGATCCGCGACGAAGCCGATGTTGCCGAAGCGGCGAGCCTGGTGTCGGTATTTCTGGGCGTTGGCGGCATGGGTAGCCGGATCGACGGGGCAATCACGCTGGCCGGGCCGGGCGCCTATGGCGAAATGGGCGGCGCGTTGCTGACGCGCGGTGAACAGCGGCAGGAAGCCGCTGTCGTGATGCGCCATGCACAGCCCGAAGGGACCAGCCGCCAGATCTGGCGCGCGGTTGCGGCGGACCGTTCGACCGCCAGCCTTGCCGCGCGCGCCGAAGTCGTGCGGCATGCGCAGAAGACTGATGGCGAACAATCGCTGCGCGGCTTGTTGCTCGATCGAACCGCCACGGTGAATCTGAAGCCCGAGCTGGAGATTTTCGCCGATGACGTGCAATGCGCGCATGGCGCAACCGTGGGCGAACTCGACAAGCAGGCGCTCTTTTATCTCGAAAGCCGTGGCCTGCCGGAAACCCGGGCACGCGGATTGCTGACCCGCGCTTTCGTTGCCGATGCGATCGACCGGATCGGCGAGGAAACGGTGCGCGAAGCGTTTCTGGAAGATGCGGCGGCGTGGCTGGGGGAAGCATTGTGATGGCCACCACCACCGACACCCGCGCGCTCGATCTGCTCGCCGATTTCCCGGCGATTCCGGAAGGCTGGGCCTATCTCGACACGGCTGCGACGGCCCAGAAGCCGCAGCCGGTGCTCGATGCGATCGCGCGCGGTTATGGCGAGACCTATGCCACTGTCCATCGCGGCGTTTATCAGCGTTCGGCGGACATGACGCTTGCCTATGAAGCGGCACGCGCGCGGACGGCGAAATTCCTCAATGCGGCAAGCGCCGACGAAATCGTTTTCGTGCGCGGTGCGACCGAAGCGATCAATCTGGTCGCCGACAGTTGGGGCGGTTCGCAGCTGAAGGCCGGCGACCGTATTCTGCTCAGCCAGATCGAGCATCATTCGAACATCGTGCCGTGGCAGATGCTGGCGCAGCGCGTCGGTGCGCATATCGATGTCGTGCCGATGACTGACGATCAGGCGATCGATCTCGACGCGATGGCGGCAATGCTGACCGAGCAGCACAAGCTGGTCGCGCTGGCGCATGTTTCCAATGTCACCGGGGCGATCCTCGACGCGAAGCGCGCGGCGCAGTTGGCGCATGGCGTCGGCGCGAAGCTGTTGCTCGACGGATGTCAGGCGGTGCCCCGGATCGGCGTCGATGTGCAGGCGCTCGATTGCGACTTCTATGTCTTTTCCGGGCACAAACTCTATGGCCCGACCGGGATCGGCGCGCTGTGGGCACGCGGCGCCATACTCGAAGCGATGCCGCCCTGGCAGGGGGGAGGATCGATGATCGATCGGGTGACGTTTGAAAAGACGACCTATGCCCCGCCGCCGGGCCGGTTCGAGGCAGGGACACCGCATATCGTCGGCGCGCTGGGGCTGCATGCGGCGATCGATTATGTCGACGGCATCGGGCTTGATCGCATCCATGCGCATGAAGCGGCCCTGGTCACGCAAGCGCGCGAGCAATTGTCGGCGATCAACAGCGTGCGGCTGTTCGGGCCGGAGGAGTCGGCCGGAATCGTCAGTTTCGCGGTCGAGGGGGTTCATCCCCATGACATCGCTACCATATTGGATGAAGGCCGCGTGGCGATCCGCGCCGGCCATCATTGCGCCCAGCCGCTGATGGATGCGCTGGGCGTGCCCGCCACGGCGCGGGCAAGTTTCGGGGTCTATAACAATGCACGGGACGTCGCGGCGCTGGTCGCCGGGGTCGAACGTGTGACGCGGATATTCGGGTGAGCTTGATGGACGAAGACCGGAAGATCGTGACTGAGGAAGTCGAGGCCGTGGCGCCGCCGCCGCGTGCTCGCGTGGACGATGCCGCCGATGCAAGCGCGCGCGAGACGTTCGAGCGCAAGCGCGACTATCTCGAAGGCTTTCTCTCGCAAAAGCCCGCAGCCCAGGCAGTGGGCGAACCGGGCGGCGAAACCTATGAAGCGATCATCGAAGCGCTCAAGGAAATCTATGACCCGGAAATTCCGGTGAACATCTATGACCTGGGGCTTATCTATGGCGTCGAAGTGACCGATGACGGCCATGCCGCCGTGACGATGACGCTGACGACGCCGCATTGCCCGGTCGCCGAATCGATGCCGGGCGAAGTCGAACTGCGCGTCGGATCGGTGCCCGGCGTCGGCCATGCCGAAGTCAATCTGGTCTGGGACCCGCCCTGGGATCCGGGAAAGATGAGCGACGAGGCAAAGCTCGAACTGGGCATGCTGTAACCATTCCCCCTCCTGCATAGCGGAGGGGAGGAAGGATTGGATGATGACCGACACCAAAACCCGAACGCGCCCCGCCGCGATCATTCTGACCCCCGCCGCGGAGGCGCGGATCGCGGAACTGATGTCGCGCGCGCCCGAGGGTGCCGTCGGCGTCAAGCTGTCGACGCCGCGTCGCGGCTGTTCGGGGCTCGCCTATTCGGTCGATTATGTCACCGAAGCCAACCCGATCGACGAGCGGATCGAAACGCCGGGCGGGACATTCTTCGTCGATGCCGGATCGATCCTCTATCTGATCGGATCGACGATGGATTGGGTGGAAGATGATTTCACCGCCGGATTCACCTTCGAAAATCCGAACGCAAAGGGCGCGTGCGGTTGCGGGGAAAGCTTTACCGTCTGACCCCGTCAGATCTGCGGCAAGGGTCCGGCGAGCAATTTCCCGAGCGCATCGAGTGCCGCCTCCCAGCGCAGCTTTTGCGTCGCACAGGCGACATCGTCGGGAAAGCCGAAATGGACGAGGCTGAGCTCGGTTTCGCTGTCGCCGAGCGGCAGCAGTTGCACGATCACGCGCCGTTGCGCCGGATCGTCGCAACACCAGCTGAATTCGAGCAGTTCGTTCGTCGTGGCGCTGGAAAAAACGCCCCATTCCTCCGCCGCGTCGCCATTGGCGCGGAGCGAATCGATCAGGAAATTGCCGCCGATGCGTGGATTGATCTGTGCCATCGGCACGCGTCCGCCTTCACCGGCCCACCAGCGTGTTAGCAGGTGCGGCATAATCCATGCGGAATAGACAATATCGGCAGAAGCGGGATAGCGCCGCAGCAACGTCAGTCGCAGCGCCGCCGCCATCAGCAGCAGTGCGCTTTTTGCAAGTGTCGCCGGCAATCGTTGGCCAGAGCTGTGCGATCCGTCATGCACTGCACTATTCCTTCGCAACTGCACAATCGCAAGTAGATTTTGTGACGCAGCGCCTCATGATCGCCATCGGTTTCGCAATCACGGGACAGGAATGGGCTTCACGCAAGGGCGCGGCGCGCTAATGCTCGCGGCGACAAGGGGATTTGCATGATTGATCGCAGCGCACATGCGCCTGTCGTCGCGTCGGGACGCGTGCGACGGCGCCCGTCCTCCGCCACCGGCGGGCGGAACCGCTGATGCTGGGGCGGCTGTTCGCATGGTTCGAACCGTTTGTCGGCGCATTGCTGGCAACGGTGCTGCTTGCCACCCTGTTGCCGCCGCGCGGCATGTGGGTGCCGGTGTTCGATGTCGCGGCCAATGCGGCGATCGTGCTGCTCTTCTTCCTCCACGGCGCAAAATTGTCGCGCGAGGCGCTGCTCGCCGGCGCGCGCAACTGGCGCCTGCACCTTGCCGTGATGGCGGCGGTGTTCGTCCTGTTCCCGCTGTTCGGGTTGGTGGTGAGCAATCTTCCCTTCGTCACCGCACCGATCGCCGCCGGGCTGCTGTTCCTCACGCTGTTGCCCTCTACAGTGCAATCGTCGATCGCCTTTACGTCGATCTCGGGCGGCAATGTCGCCGCGGCGGTATGCAGCGCTTCCTTTTCCAACATGGCCGGTATCTTCGTCACGCCTGCGCTCGTCGCGCTGCTGATGGCGAATATGGTCGGCGGACAGGGCGGCGTATCGATGGAGGCAGTCGAGACGATCCTGCTCCAGCTGCTCGTGCCTTTTGCGGCCGGCCATATGCTGCGGCCATGGATCGGCGCGTTCGTGACGCGCAATCGCCGGATGATCGGCTTCGTCGATCGCGGCAGCATTTTGCTGGTCGTCTATACCGCGTTCGGCGCGGCGGTGGTCGCGGGGCTGTGGCAGCAGCTGTCGGCGAGCGATCTGGGCATATTGATCCTGATCTGCCTCGTCCTCCTTGCCGTCGTGCTTTTGGTCAACTGGGTGATGGGCAGGGCGCTCGGCTTCCCGCGCGAGGACGCGATCGTGCTCCTGTTCTGCGGATCGAAGAAAAGCCTGGCGACGGGCGTGCCGATGGCCGGGGTGCTGTTCGCGCCGGCGCAAGTGGGCATGATCCTGTTGCCGGTGATGATCTTTCACCAGATTCAGCTGATCGCCTGCGCGATGATCGCGCGGCGCTATGCCGCCCGGATCGAACCGGAATGACCGCGGCCGCCGTGGCGATTCGCTTTTGCTATCGGGAAAATGGTGCCCAGGGGCGGGATCGAACCACCGACACTGCGATTTTCAGTCGCATGCTCTACCAACTGAGCTACCTGGGCATTCCGAGCGGAATCGCTGGAAGGGCCGCCTCCTAGTCGCGATTCTCAGGCGTGTCCAGCCCAGTTTGTGCTTCCGGATCGACCGGATCGCCGGGAATGCGATAGCCCTCGCCCAGCCATTGCAGCAAATCGCGATCCTTGCAGCCGCGGCTGCAAAAGGGCTTGGTGTCGGGAGCGGCGGGATTGCCGCATACGGGGCAGGTGTCACGTCGCGTCATCGTCGGTCGTCTTGCTCCAGAAATTGCGTTCTTCCGCCGCTGCGGCGATGCAGTTCGGCAACCCAGCCGGGCGCGCGCATCAGGCGATCGAAAAGCGGCCTGGCCAATATATGGGTAGCCGGAGCGGGCGGGGGAAGTCGTTCGAGCATGCGCAGTTCGGCGCGTACCGCCGCGCCCGCCGGATCGCCGGCAAGCAGTTCGGGCAGGGACGGCCGCATGCGGCGGCGAATGATCTGCAGGAAACCGAAGCCATTTACTGCCGTGCGTTCGAATGGCTGCGGCAGCGTCGCGTCGATCGCTTCGGCAACGGCGTTGCGCGCGGCCTTTCCGCTCAGCGTCGGGAAATCGATGCCGATCGAACCCGCGATATCGTGACGGACGATCGCATGGGCGACGGCCTCCGCAGCGGCGATTGCGAGCGGTTCGAGCGGACCCGATCCATCGACGTCGAACAAGGTCATTGCCGGCGTCACCCACATGCGCAACGCGCCGCCGGAAAATGCGATTTCGCCGGTGCGCGCTTCCTCAAGCGTTTCCGACCAGCCTGCCGCTTCCAGCCGGTCCGGTTCGTGTGCCTGGCATCGGCGCACCGGAATGCCGCTGGCGGTGATTCGCGCGAGCAGATTCGGGCCGGGCGCGGCGGTCGCGTCGCCATCGGCAGGCACTGCCTTGGCCAGTTTCGCACGGCCGGGCTCGGGAATCGGTTCGCGGACGATGCGCACCATCAGGCCGGCGCCTTCGGTGATGCCGCGCGGCAAGGGAGTGCAGAGCGCCTCTTCGCCGCTTGCCAGCGCCACCTTGCCGGTCGTGCGGTCGATCAGCCGGGCAGGCGCGATGGTATCGACGCGCGGGCCGGTGTCTTCGGGTTCGATCCGCAGCTTCACGATCGCGCCGTGGTCGACCAGCGCGGCCCGCGCTTCGCCGATCCCGGCTTCGTACAGCCACTCAGCCAAGCGGACAGCCTGCCGCTACCAGCAAGGCGCGCGTTTCGAACAGCGGCAACCCGACGACACCCGAATGGCTGCCGCCAAGATAGCGGATCAGCCCGGCTGCGCGCCCCTGAATGGCATAGCCGCCAGCCTTGCCCGCGCCTTCGCCGCTGGCGATATAGGCCTGGATTTCGGCCTCGCTCAGCCGCTTGAAGGTGACGATCGTATCGGCAAGCCGCGTACGTGCCGTGCCGGTCCGGTCGATCACGCACACCGCCGACAGGCAATGGTGCCGCCGTCCCGACAGCAGCCTCAGCATCGCACGATGATCGGCGTCATCTTCGGGTTTGTTGAGAATGCGGCGCCCGACCGCGATGGTGGTATCGCCGGCAAGGACGATTTCGTCCGCATCGCGCGACACCGCACGCGCCTTTTCCTCGGCGAGCCGCAGCGCATAGACGCGCGGCAATTCGCCGGGAAGCGGATCTTCGTCGATGTCGGGAGTCGCAATGCGATCCGGCGTGACGCCCAGCTGGCCGAGCAGATCGCGGCGGCGCGGACTGGTCGAGGCGAGGACGAGCTTCATCGGCGCTGGAACCTCGCCCAACGCTTACTTGAAGCGATAGGTGATCCGACCCTTGGTCAGGTCATAGGGCGTCAGTTCGACGAGCACTTCGTCGCCCACCAGCACACGGATGCGGTTCTTGCGCATCTTGCCGGCGGTGTGGCCGAGAATCTCATGATCGTTCTCAAGCCGAACACGGAACATGGCGTTGGGCAGAAGCTCAACGACCGTGCCACGCATTTCAAGCAGTTCTTCCTTGGCCAAAAAATACCTCTTATGCTGGGCTCAGGCGCGGGAGCCTTTACTCCGGCGCGTGCAAAAAGAAAAGCGGGGGATCGGTCGCAACAAGCCGACCGCGCAACGCGTCATATATGGCAACGATGCCGCGTCCGGACAAGCACGGCATGGGCCGTAGCGGCAATAGGCAGGTTTTGCGATGAATTCGGGGGTGACAGGCCAGCCCACTCGTCCCTAAAGACCGCGGCAATCAGAAAGAGAGAAAATCATGGCCGATAACGCGAGCGTGCAGTTTTCCGAGCGCGAGGCGCTGCTGTTCCATTCCGATCCCAAGCCCGGAAAGCTGGAGATCGTGGCGTCAAAGCCGATGGCGACGCAGCGCGATCTGGCGCTTGCATACTCGCCGGGTGTCGCGGTGCCGGTGCGCGCGATCGCGGAAGACCCGTCCAAGGCATATGATTATACGGCCAAGGGCAATCTGGTCGCGGTGATCTCCAACGGCACGGCCATTCTGGGCCTGGGCAATCTCGGCGCGCTCGCATCCAAGCCGGTGATGGAAGGCAAGGCGGTGCTGTTCAAGCGGTTCGCCGATGTCGACGCGATGGATCTGGAACTGGCGACCGAGGATGTCGAAAAATTCATCTCGGCCGTCGAGCTGATGGAGCCGAGCTTCGGCGGCATCAACCTTGAAGACATCAAGAGCCCCGAATGTTTCGTGATCGAGCAGACGCTGCGCGAACGGATGAACATTCCGGTGTTCCATGACGATCAGCATGGCACGGCGATCATCGCCGCCGCCGGGCTGATCAATGCGCTTCACCTGACCGGGCGCGATATCAAGGACACCAAGGTGGTGATGAACGGGGCGGGCGCTGCCGCGATCGCCTGTGCCGAACTGATCAAGGCGATGGGCCTGCCCAATGATCAGCTGCTGATGTGCGATCGCACCGGCGTGATCTATCAGGGCCGCGAAAAGGTGAACCAGTGGCAGTCGGCGCACGCGGTGCAGACCGACCGGCGCACGCTGGCCGAAGCGCTGGAAGGCGCCGATGTGTTCGTGGGGCTGTCCGCCGCCGGTGCCTTGCCGGTCGAATATCTGGAAAAGATGGCGGAAAAGCCAATCATCTTTGCCATGGCCAATCCCGATCCGGAAATCACTCCGCCCGAAGCCAAGGCGGCGCGCCCCGATGCGATCATCGCCACCGGCCGTTCGGATTATCCCAATCAGGTCAACAACGTCCTGGGCTTTCCCTTCATCTTCCGTGGCGCGCTCGATGTGCGGGCGACGACGATCAACGATGCGATGAAGGTCGCCGCCGCCGAAGCGCTCGCCAAGCTGGCGCGCCAGCAGGTGCCCGAGGAAGTCGCTGCGGCCTATGGCACGCAGCATGTGTTCGGCCCCGATTATATCATTCCCGCGCCGTTCGACCCGCGGCTGATGGAAATCGTGCCGGCTGCTGTCGCACAGGCGGCGATGGATTCGGGCGTGGCGACGCGTCCGATCGAGGATATGGAGGCCTATCGCCAGACGCTGCGCGGTCGCCTCAACCCGACGACCTCGGTGCTGACGCTTGCCTATGAAGGTGCGCGTGCGCATCCCAAGCGCGTGATCTTCGCCGAAGCCGAAGAGGAAGTGGTGCTGCGCGCCGCGATCGCGTTCAAGGACGGCGGCTATGGCACGCCGGTTCTCGTCGGGCGCGAAAGCGTGGCCGATCAACTGCGCGACCTGGGCGTCGATCCGGAAGAATATGAGCTGCACAACAGCGTCAATTCGCCGCTCGTGCCGGAAATGGTCGATTTCCTCTACAAGCGGCTTCAGCGGCGCGGCTATCTGCACCGCGATATCGAGCGGCTGGTCAATCGCGACCGCAATATTTTCGGCGCGCTGCTGCTGCAACTGGGCAAGGGTGACGCGATGATCACCGGCATCACGCGCACCTATGCCGAAACGATGCGCCAGATCCGTCGCGTCATCGATCCGGCCGAAGGGCGCGTGCCGTTCGGCATCCATGTGCTGGTCGGCCAGTCGCACACGGTCTTCATCGCCGATACGACGGTCAACGAACGGCCGACGGGCGAGGAACTGGCGGCGATTGCCGAAGGTACCGCCGCCGTCGCGCGTCGCATGGGCCACGAACCGCGTGTCGCGTTCCTCAGCTATTCGACCTTCGGCAACCCGGAGGGCCAGTGGCTCGACAATATCCGTGCGGCAGTGAAGGTGCTCGACGAGCGGGACCCCGGCTTCGAATATGAAGGCGAAATGGCGCCCGACGTCGCGCTCAATCCCAAGCAGATGGCGAATTATCCGTTCGCGCGGCTTTCGGGTCCTGCCAATGTGCTGGTGATGCCGGGGCTTCAGTCGGCCAATATCTCTGCCAAGCTTCTGCGCGAACTGGGCGGCGATTCGACGATCGGGCCGATGCTGATCGGTATGGAAAAGCCGGTACAGGTCGCGGCGATGACGGCGACTGCCAGCGAACTGGTCACGCTGGCGGTGCTGGCGGCGGGCGGTATCGCGCGCTGAACCGATCGGCAGGCGCTAGCTTCGGTCCCGGCTGAGCGATCGGCCGGGACGGATCATCTGTGCGATGCATTCGGGCGGCGGAGCCGAGGCGTCTGTCGGCGGCAGCAGCGACTGACGGATGCGGCCACGGTCGACACTCAGAACGATCGAATGCGCCCGGCCGAGCAGACGTTCGACCGGGACCATTCCCAGCCCCATGTCCGATTCTGCAAAGCGGCTGTCGGCGGAATTGTCGCGATTGTCGCCCATGACGAAGACATGGCCGTCGGGCACCACCTGTTCGCGAAAATTATCTCCCGGACTGACGCCCAGATCGATGACGCAATGGCGCCCCGCTTCGCCGGGCAGATGCTCGGTCAGTACACGCGCTTCATTCTGCCCCGGATCACCATATGTGAATTTGGTGATGGTGCGCTGATATTGCTGGCGCGCCGCGACGCCGTTGACGATCGGGATGCCGCCGCGAACCGCGATACGGTCGCCACCGATGGCGACGACGCGCTTTATCCAGAATTCGTCTTTCACCGCGATGATCACGATCTCGCCTGGCCGCGGATCGGGATCGCCGTCCATTTCCGCCAGGATGCGTTCGCGCGGCATCAGCGTGGGCACCATCGAATTGGAAGGAATCCAGAAAACCTGGAAATCGTTCATCGCCGTTCGGGCGATCCCGCTGGCGTGCAACTGCACCGCCAGCAGCGCCGCGCCGGCAACGCTTGCCGTTCCGATCGCCAATCGCCGCCTGCGCGTCCGGCCGTTTCCCATGCAAGATACCCCCATGCCCGCGCCGAGATTTCCCCGGCGCGGGCAGGCGGTCAATCCGCAATCGACGTCAGGCCTCGATGTTGCTCGTCATTGTCGCATTGACGACGCCGCCATCGACCGTGAGCGTATCGCCGACGACATAGTCGCCCGCGCGGCTGGCGAGATAGATTGCGGCTGCCGCCATATCTTCCGGCTCGCCGATGCGACCGGCGGGAATGCGTTTCGCAACCGAATCGCCATGGTCGCGTGCCGCCTTGTTCATGCGCGAAGCAAAGGCGCCGGGCGCGAGCGAGCTGACATTGATGTGATCGCCGACCAGCCGGGCCGACATGCGGTGCGTCAGATGGATCAACGCTGCCTTCGACGCATGATAGCTATAGGTTTCCCAGCCATTGTTGCGCTGGCCGTCGATCGACGTGATGTTGATCACCTTGGCGGGCTGGTCGGCGCTGGCGGCGGCCTTGAGCGCTCCGTACAGCGCCTGGGTAAGGAAGAAAGGCGACTTCACATTGAGGTCCATCACCTTGTCCCAGCCATCTTCGGGGAAGTCGGCGAATTCGGCGCCCCATGCCGCGCCGGCATTATTGACCAGAATGTCGAGCTTGCCTTCGCGCTCCATGATCGCGGCGGCGAGCGCCTTGCAGCCTTCGACGGTCGAAACGTCCATCGGCAGCGCGATACAGTTTTCGCCCAGTTCCGCGGCGGTTTCGTCGCACGCATCGGCGCTGCGCGAGGAAACATAGACTTTGGCGCCGGAGGCCACGAAGCCTTCGGCAATCATGCGGCCGATACCGCGCGATCCGCCGGTCACCAGTGCGACGCGGCCGTCGAGGCGAAATAGCTTGCTGACGTCCATCTGCTTCCTGCTCCTCATTTTTGCGGGTGGTCGCGATGCTGCGCTTCCGTGCCCTCAATTCGAATCAATGGCTGTTCCGGGCGATCGCTAGCGACCCTGCTTCCGCTTGCCAAGGCGGCAGCGCCATACCCGTTGTTCCAATTACCCGCGAGTTGACGCCCGGAACGTACCGCCTATCCCTGAATGGAAAGGGGAGGGGCGCATGCAGGCACGACAGGACGGAGACATTCCGGCATCGGTTCCACCGGCGCGGCAGCTTGGGCGCGCGACGCTGCTTGCCTATGGCTTTGGCGCGGTCGCGTATGGCGTCAAGGATTTCGCGTTTTCGTCGTTCCTCCTGCTTTTCTACAATCAGGTGATCGGCCTTCCCGCCTCGCAAGTCGGCTTCGTCATCATGTGCGCGCTGCTGTTCGATGCGTTCGTCGATCCGGCGGTGGGGTTCCTTTCCGATCACACGCGGACGCGCTGGGGGCGGCGGCACCCATGGATGTATGCGTCGGCGATACCGATCCTGGTCGCGTGGCTGCTCTTGTGGAATCCGCCCGAATGGTCGCATTCGGCAATGCTCGGCTGGGTGTTCGCGATGTCGGTCGTGGTCCGCTCCGCAGTCTCTTCCTATGAAGTGCCGTCACAGGCGCTCAGCCCCGAACTGACGTCCGATTATGACGAGCGGACGCGGATCATGGCCTATCGCTATCTGTTCGGATGGGCCGGCGGCCTTGGCATGCTGATCGCTTCCTACGGCATCTTCCTCGCGCCCCAACCGGGGCAGACCAGCGGCCTGCTCAATCGCGAAGGCTATGTCGGTTTCGCGCTCGCGGGCGGGCTTGCGATGCTGGTGGCGATTGTGGTTTCGGCGCTCGGCACCCATCGCGAAATCGCGCGGCTGCCCGATGCCGGGGTGGCGCGTACGACGCTTGCGGGCAGTTTCCGGGAGCTTGTCGAAACGCTGCGCAACCGCGCCTTCGCGATCCTGATGCTTGCGGGCCTTTTCTATTTCACTGCGCAGGGGATCAGCTTCGCGCTTTCCAATTATCTCTATACCTATGTCTGGCTGTTCCACGGCATGGCCTATACGCTGGTCGGGCTGGTGCTGTTCGGCGGCGCGGTGATCGCGTTCCTGATCGCGCCGCGAGTCGCGCGGCGCTTCGGCAAGCCCGATGCTGCGTTCGGTTTCATGCTCGCGGCGGCGGTGCTGCTGGCGTCACCCTATGTGCTCAGGCTTGCGGGGCTGTTTCCGCCGCCATCGTCGCCGATCATGCTGCCGCTGCTGTTCACTATCTTCACGATCAATTCGGCCTGTGGGATTTCCTCCACCATTCTCTTCGCTTCGATGATGGCCGACGTTTCGGAGGATTCCGAAGCGCGGACCGGGCGGCGTTCCGAAGGCGTATTTTTCGCCGGAGCCTTTTTCGTTCAGAAATGCACGAGCGGCCTGGGCATCTTTGCCGCCGGGCTGATCCTGTCGCTCGCGGACTTTCCCGATGGTGCCCGGCAGGGTGCGGTTGCGGAAGCGACGATCGACCGGCTCACCTTGCTCTTCGCGATCGTCTATTTCGGCCTGGGATTGGTTGCGGCGCTGCTCTATCGGCGCTTTCCCTTCGGCCGGGCGGAGCATCAGGCGCGTCTGGAGAAACTGTCCGAACAAGGCTGAGGATCGACGCGCGCCGCCGCCGGTTGTTACGACATGACTGTCTGGCAGACACATCGTCCCGCCCATCGCGCGCGGATTGCCGGTGCCCTGATCGCCGGGGCTGTCGGCGCCGCGCTGCTCGCAATGATCTGGCTGGGGCTGGCGGTTCGCATTTCGCTGCCCGTGACCGACAGCCTGGCATTATTCGAAGTGCAGCCGCCTGCGCCGCCGCCGCCCGAACAAGCCACCCCGGTGCGAAAACCTTCGACGGCGCGCGAAGGTGAGGCCGCGCCGCCCGCGCTGCGGGCCCGGCCCAGGCCCGTCGTCGCGCCCACGCCGCGCGTCCAGCCGCTGCCGCCGCCGCGCACGGCGCCACCGGTCGCTGCCGAAGGAAGCGAAGACAGCGCCGGGGCGAGCGACCGGCCGGGGCCGGGAACCGGCGCGGCGGGCGTTGGCGCGGGGCTGGGCAGCGGTGGCAGCGGCACCGGAACCGGCAGCGGCATTGCCGTGGCGGCGCGGCGCGTGCGCGGCGCGATTTCGCCACGCGACTATCCGCGCCAGGCCTCTCGCGATGGTATCACCGGCAGCGTCACCGTGCATCTCGACGTCGATGCGCGCGGGCGCGTCACGGCATGCAGCGTGGCACGGTCGAGCGGCAGCGCATTGCTCGACAGCACGACATGCCGGCTCGCGGTGGCGCGCTTTCGCTATCAACCGGCGCGCGATGCACAGGGGCAGCCCGTGCCCACGATCGCCGGCTATCGCCAGGATTGGTGGCTGGAGCCGCGCTGAGCGCTATTGTGCGTTCGCGATCGGGGCGACATCGGACGCGTTGACGTCGAGCACGGCGGCGGCTTCGTTCAGCTCGCGCGCCTCACTGGCGGTGATGCCGCCCACATTGTCGTCATCGGATGACCCGCAGGCGGCGAGGAGGCAGGCGAGCATCAACGCCACTGCCGGGCCGGTGCGCATCTCAGTCGACTTCGTCGGCGGCTTCATCGACCGCTTCGTCGGTCGCGTTGGCGACGGTGTCATAGCTGTTCTGCGCAGCGTCGAACGCAGCGTCTTCGGCAGCGGCGACGTCGTTGACCGCTTCGCCCATCGTGTTGCTGTCGCCGGCCATCGCTTCGGATGCCTCGGCGGTTTCGTTCTTGGCGCTCTGGCCACAAGCCGAAAGCGCCAGCGCGGCCGCCGCCGCGACGGGGATGAGAAGTGCCTTGCGCATGGTCGTCCTTTTCGAATGCCGGAGCGGGATCGGTCCCGCGGGGATAGCGCTATCGAACGGTAGAAGTACGTGCAACTGCGTTGACCCGATATAAAGATATCTTTATATCTATATTGCCATGGTCGCTCCGCTCGAAATCTTCCGCGCTCTTGCCGATCCCACGCGTCTGCGGATGCTGGGACTGCTGCGTTCGATGGAGCTTTCGGTCGGCGAACTGGCGCAGGTGCTGGGGCAGAGCCAGCCGCGTGTCTCGCGCCATGTGAAGATATTGTGCGACGCCGGGCTTGCCGAGCGGCGCAAGGAGGGCAGCTGGGTGTTCGTGGCGCTCGGTGCGCGCGACGTGGTCGATCCGGTGCTGGCGACATTCGACGCCTGGCGCACGAGCGAGCCCGATCACTGGACGGTGGCGGATGAAGCGCGGCTTGCCGCGGTTCGCGCGGATCGTGCCGCGGCAGCGGCGGAGTGGTTCGAGGAACATGCCGGCGAATGGGATGCGATTCGTTCGCTCCACATCGCCGAAAGCGAAGTCGAGGCGGCGATGGCGCGGGTGCTGGGCGATGCCTCGCTTGGGCAGCTGGTCGATATCGGCACCGGAACGGGGCGGATGATCGAATTGTTCGGGCCGCAGTCGGATCACGCGCTGGGAATCGATCGCAGTTCGGAAATGCTCCGCCTCGCCCGGGCGAAACTGTCCGAACAGGGATTGAACAATGCCGAATTGCGGCAGGCGGATCTCTATGCGCTGCCGCTGGCCGATCGCGCGGCGGACACGGCGGTGCTGCATCACGTGCTGCATTTCGCGCAACAGCCCGGCGGCGCGATTGCCGAGGCTGCGCGTGTGCTGAACGAAGGCGGGCGGCTGCTGATTGCCGATTTCGCGCCGCACGACCGCGAGGAACTGCGCATCCGCGACGCGCATGCGCGGCTGGGATTTTCGGACGAACAGATCCTCGGATGGTTTGCCGCAAGCGGCATTTCGCCGGTGCAGATCGAAACGCTCGAAGGAGGCGAACTGACAGTGAAATTGTGGCTCGGCCGCAAGACCGGAGAACCGGCTAAAAGAAGGAAAGCGGCATGAACGACTCTATTCACCAGCGCGAGGAAGCGCGCCGCGCGCATGACGCGCCGCTCTTTGCCGACATGGCGGGCGATATCGACGTGTCGTTCGAATTCTTCCCGCCGAAGACGGAGAAGATGGAAGCGACCTTGTGGGATTCGATTCAGGCGCTGGCGCCGCTGGGGCCGCGCTTCGTGTCGGTCACCTATGGCGCGGGCGGTTCGACGCGTGAGCGCACGCATGCGACGGTCGCACGGATCGCGCGCGAGACCAGCCTTGCCGCCGCCGCGCACCTGACCTGCGTCGAAGCAACGAAGGAAGAAATCGACGCGGTTGCCGAGGAATATTGGGCCGCGGGCGTACGACACATCGTCGCGCTGCGCGGCGATCCGCCCACAGCGGGCAGCAAATATCAGATGCACCCGGGCGGATATGAAAATGCCGCGGCGCTGGTCGCTGGGCTGCGCAAGCTTCATCCGTTTGAAATTTCGGTTGCTGCCTATCCCGAATGCCACCCGGATTCGGCGGACGAACAGGCCGATCTCGACAATCTGAAGCGCAAGATGGACGCTGGTGCCAATCGCGCGATCACGCAGTTCTTCTTCGATCCCGACCATTTCTTCCGCTTTCGCGACAAGGCGGCGGCGGCGGGCATCACGGCGGAAATCGTGCCCGGCATCATGCCGGTGATGAATTATGCCAGCGTCGAGCGCATGTCGAAAATGTGCGGCACGCAAGTGCCGTCGTGGATGGGACGGCTGTTCGAAGGGCTCGACGACCATCCCGAGGCGCGTCAGCTCGTGTCCGCGACGATCGCGGCGGAGCTGTGCCGCAAGCTATATGCCGGCGGCGAGCGGAATTTTCACTTCTACACGCTCAACCGTGCCGAGCTGAGCTACGCGATCTGCCATTTGCTGGGGGTACGTCCCAAGCCCGGCGCGGAAGCGGCGGCGGCCTGAGCGAATCGGAAATCAACCCGTTCGTCCCGAGCGAAGTTCCGGGGCGTGCGGCAGGCGAAGCGCGAGCATGTCTCGACTTCGCGCGACACGAATGGAAATCGAGACATGAACGCACGCGAAAAATTGCTGGCCGAAGCGGCCAAGCGCATCCTGATCACCGACGGGGCCTTTGGCACCGAGATCCAGAACTGGAAGCTCGACGAAGCCGCCTATGCCGGCGATCTGGGCCTGACCAAGGACCAGAAGGGCAATAACGACATCCTCGCGCTCACCAAGCCTGAGGTGCCGGAAAGCATCCACCGCGCCTATTTCGAAGCAGGCGCGGATATTGCCGAAACCAACACTTTTTCGGCGAACCGGATCAGCCAGGCCGATTATGCCGCCGAACATCTGGTCCGCGAAATCAATGTCGAAAGCGCGAAGATGGCGCGGCGCGTTGCCGATGAGTTCGAAGCGAAGGACGGGCGTCCGCGCTTCGTCGCCGGGGCGATCGGACCGACCAACAAGACGCTTTCGCTGTCCCCCGACGTCAATGATCCGGGCTTTCGCGAAATCGATTTCGACGAGCTGAAGGATGTCTATCGCGAACAGGTCGATGCCCTGCTCGAAGGCGGCGCCGACTTCATCCTGATCGAAACCGTGTTCGATACGCTCAACGCCAAGGCGGGAATCATGGCGGTCGGCGAAGCGGCGGACGCGTTGGGCCGCGATGTGCCGATCATGCTGTCGATGACGCTGACCGACCTGTCGGGTCGCAATCTGTCGGGCCACACGGTCGAAGCGTTCTGGCATGCGGTGCGGCACGCCCGGCCGGTAACGATCGGGCTCAATTGTTCGTTCGGCGCCGAACAGCTGCGTCCGCACGTCGCGACGCTGGCCAAGCTCGCCGACACGCTGATCATGGTCTATCCCAATGCGGGGTTGCCCAACGAACTGGGCGAATATGACGAAGCGCCCGAAACCACGGCGTCGCTGGTCGGCAAATGGGCGCAGGCGGGCCAGGTCAACATCCTCGGCGGCTGTTGCGGATCGACGCCCGAACATATTGCCGCGATCGCGAAGGCAGTCGAAGGCCGCGCGCCGCGCATGCTGCCGACGCTCGAGGTCCGCACCCGGCTCGCCGGGCTCGAACCGTTCACCATGGCCGCGTGACGTGCACCCGACCGCCGACCTTGCGATCCGGCCAGCGGGACCGGAGGATTCGGATGCGCTGGCTCTGGTGGGCGGCGCCACCTTCCTCGATACCTTTGCCGGACGAATCGATGGCGGCGCCATCGTTGCGCATTGTGCCAAACAGCACCGGGCGGAAGCCTATCGTACGGCGCTGGGCGATGGTGCGCAGGCGTGGCTCGTCACGATCGAACCGGGCGGCGCACCGGTCGGCTTTGCCCTGACCACGGCGCCGGATCTTCCCGGATCGCAGCCCGACGACCGCGAGTTGCGGCGCATCTATCTGCTGTCGCGCTACCATGGCAGCGGCATTGCGGCTGCGCTGCTCGATACGGTGGTTGCCGGATCGCGCGGGCATGCGCGGCTGATGCTGGGCGTCAAGAACGACAATCATCGCGCGATCGGTTTCTATCGAAAGCACGGCTTCGAAGCCGTGGGCACCCGCAGCTTTTGCGTCGGCGGCCGCCACTATGACGATCTCGTCATGGCGCGACCGCTCGCTTCCTGAATTCCTCGAATATGAGTCAGTCTATGACCACTGCTTCCTCCACCAATTTCGTCAATATCGGCGAGCGCACCAATGTTACCGGATCGGCGCGCTTCAAGAAGCTCATCATGGCGGACGATTATGCCGCCGCAGTCGAAGTCGCGCGCCAGCAGGTGGAGAATGGCGCACAGGTGATCGACATCAATATGGACGAAGGGCTGCTCGATGCCGAGCGGGCGATGACCACGTTCCTCAAGCTGATCGCCGCCGAACCCGATATCGCGCGCGTTCCGATCATGATCGACTCCTCGAAATGGGACGTGATCGAAGCCGGGCTGAAATGCGTGTCGGGCAAGCCGATCGTCAATTCGATCAGCATGAAGGAAGGCGAAGAACCCTTCCTTGCCCATGCGCGCAAATGCATGGCCTATGGCGCCGCCGTCGTAGTGATGGCGTTCGACGAAAAGGGGCAGGCCGACACCGAGGACCGCAAGGTCGAAATCTGCCAGCGCGCGTACAAACTGCTCACCGGGATCGGTTTCCCGCCCGAGGACATCATCTTCGATCCCAATGTCTTTGCGGTCGCCACCGGCATCGAGGAGCATAATAATTATGCCGTCGATTTTATCGAGGCCGTGAAGCGGATCAAGGCAAGCTGCCCGCACGTCCATTTCTCGGGCGGGCTGTCGAACCTGTCGTTCAGCTTTCGCGGCAATGAGCCGGTGCGCCGCGCGATGCACTCGGTATTCCTCTATTACGCCATCCCCGCCGGGCTCGACATGGCGATCGTCAATGCCGGCCAGCTCGATGTCTATGACACGATCGATCCCGAACTGCGCACCGCCGTCGAGGACGTGATCCTCAACAAGGATCCGGAAGCGGGCGAACGGCTGGTCCAGCTTGCCGAAAAATATCGCGGCACCGATGCGGTTGCAGAGAAACAGGCTGCCGAATGGCGCGGCTGGGACGTGATCAAGCGGCTGGAACACGCGCTGGTAAAGGGCATCGACGCGCATGTCGTCGACGATACCGAGGAAGCGCGCCAGCAGATCGCCGATCGCGGCGGCAAGCCGATTGAAGTGATCGAAGGTCCGTTGATGGACGGCATGAACGTCGTCGGCGACTTGTTCGGGTCGGGCAAGATGTTCCTGCCCCAGGTGGTGAAATCGGCGCGCGTGATGAAGAAGGCCGTCGCCCATCTCCTCCCCTTCATCGAAGCGGAGAAGGAAGAGGGCGCCCGGGGCAAGGGCAAGATCATCATGGCGACGGTGAAGGGCGATGTGCACGACATCGGCAAGAATATCGTCGGCGTGGTGTTGCAATGTAACGGCTTCGATGTCGTCGATCTGGGTGTGATGGTGCCCTGGTCCGACATATTGAAGGCCGCGAACGAAAATGACGCCGACATGATCGGCCTGTCGGGCCTGATCACGCCCAGCCTGGACGAGATGGTGACGGTCGCCGAGGAAATGCAGACCGCCGAAATGACGATGCCGCTGCTGATCGGCGGTGCGACGACATCGAAGGTGCATACCGCGCTCAAGATCGCGCCGGCATATAAGGGGCCGGTGGTGCATGTGCTCGACGCCAGCCGCGCGGTCGGCGTCGCGACGACTTTGGTCAGCCAGACGGGGCGCGACGCCTATGTCGCCAAGGTCGCCGACGAATATGAAGCGGTGCGCGTTGCGCGCGCGAACAAGGGGCAGAGCGCGCTCGTCAGCATCGAACAGGCGCGCGACAACAGCTTCGACGCGGACATGACTCTCAAGCCCAAGCGTCCGATGATGCCGGGCGTGCACGAGTTCCGCGACTGGGATCTCGCCGATCTGCGCGGCTATATCGACTGGACGCCGTTCTTCCGCGCCTGGGAACTGGCGGGCGTATATCCCGCGATCCTTGAGGATGATGTGGTCGGCGAAAGCGCGCGGTCGCTGTTCGCCGATGCACAGAAGATGCTCGATCAGATTGTCGAGGAACAATGGCTGACTGCGCGCGGCGTTGCGGGCCTGTGGCCGTGCCGGCGCAAGGGCGACGATGTGATCGTCCATGTCGCAGACGATGAACATGTCACGCTTCCCTTTCTGCGCCAGCAGATTCAGAAGCGGGCGGGTCGTGCCAATATGTGCCTTGCCGATTTCATCGATCGCGATGGCGACTGGATCGGCGGCTTCGCCGTGTCGATCCACGGCATCGATCGTCACATCGCGCGGTTCAAGGCCGAGCATGACGATTATCGCGACATCCTGCTCAAGGCGCTGGCCGACCGGCTGGCCGAAGCCTTTGCCGAGCGGCTGCACAAATATGTCCGCACTTCGCTCTGGGGCTATGCCGAGGGCGAACAGCTGACCAACGAGGCGCTGATCAAGGAGGAATATCGCGGTATCCGCCCGGCGCCCGGCTATCCCGCCTGCCCCGAACACAGCCTGAAACCGATCCTGTTCAAGATGCTCGACGCGCACAAACGCACGGGGATCAGCCTGACCGAAAGCTTCGCGATGCTGCCGACTGCGGCGGTTTCGGGATTTTACTTCGGCCATCCCCAGGCGGAATATTTCGGCGTCGCGCGGATCGGTCGCGATCAGCTGGAGGAATATGCCGGACGGCGCGGCGTCAGCCTCGAACAGGCCGAACGCTGGCTGCGGCCCAATCTGGATTGAGGCTGCTCGGATGATTCGTGAACTGCTCCAAACTGCAAGCCGCCAGCAGCTATTGAGCTATCTGGCGGGTGCCATTCACGGTTTCACCATCATGGCGCGCGATCCCGATTTAGACGCCGATTCCAAGGCGTCGATCAACAATCGCATTCATTATCTTGCCGGACATCTCCGGGATCTTATCGACCCGGACGAGGCATTTTCGGCTTTGAGGCTTGACGGGGTGGTCGAGAATGTCGCCGCTTTGAACTCCGCTCTGGCAAGAAATCTGGCGGCGCATCTGTTTGAATGACTGTTCCGCCGGCCCGTCGGACCGATTGCCATCTTCTCGCGTTGTCCTCAGCGAAAATTGGGAGAGCGATCCAGATGAAACCGGGCATACACTACCGCGCAATTCTTGCCGCCGTCGCGCTGGCGGGCTCGCTGGCCGCGTGCAGCGCGCCGGATACTGCGCCCAGCAATGAGAGCAGTGCGATTACCCCTGCCGCCTTGCCGGGAGCGATCGATAACGACACCGCCACTCCGGTCGGCGGCCAGAGCACGCCCGCGCCGACCCACTCCGCTTCCTCCTCGACCGACGGTCCGCTTGCATGCTCCGCCGATATCGGCGCTACCAAGGCGCAGCAGCTGGTCGATCAGTGCATCAACGTCTCGCCCGCCACTCATCCGCCGTGCAATGCTGCCAATAGCTGCGCGATGATCGAAGCGGAGATCGCGCGCGGCTGTGCGTTGCTCGACGAAGATGCGGAAAAGGCGGGTTGCACGCCGATCCGCAGTGCAGAGGCGGCGCAGGATGCGATCCGTCGCTATTATTCGGCGATCAATGCGCAGGATTATGCGACTGCCTATGCCACCTGGAGCAGCAATGGCGAGGCCAGCGGCAAAAGCTATGAAGCCTTTGCGAGCGGCTTTGCCCGGACGCGCCATACCGCAGTGATGTTCGGCAATCCGGGCGAAGTCGAAGGGGCTGCGGGTTCGGTCTATATCGAATTGCCGGTGACGATCGACGCGCAGCTCGACGATGGCACGCATCAGAAATTCACCGGCAGCTATACGCTGCGTCAGGTCAACGGTCCCAACGGACCCGGCCCGTCGCAAGGCTGGCACATCGCCTCGGCCAAATTAAAGGCCGCGTAACACGCACTTTGCGGCGCATTGCCTGCGTGCGATAGCGCGGGCATGCGCCGCATCTGGATTGCCGGGCTGATCGCCCTCACGCTCGGCTATTCCGCGATCTGGCTATATGCGCCGCTGTCGCCGGCATTGCTGGCGCGGCTGTGGTTCCTGCCCGGCATCGGCCTGCTCGGCGCGCTGGTGGCGAATACATCGGGCACCGGCGGCGGGGTGGTGTTCGTGCCGGTGTTCAACATATTGCGCGACAGCGGCGTCATGGCGCTCGATCGCACACAGGTCGTGGCTGCCTCGTTTCTGATCCAGAGCTTCGGAATGACGATGGGCGCGCTGCGCTGGAGCACCGGGCTCCACGCCCAGCCCGTTGCCGCACGCGCCGTCACGCTGCGCGATTTCTGGCGCGTCATCGCGCTGGTGCTCGCGCTTTCGTTGCCGGTGATGCTGGCGACGCAGCGGCTCGCCCGCTTCGATCCGCATGACGTGCTGCTGGCGTACAAGGGCTTTTCGATCCTGCTCGGCATTGCCGTCATCACGACCACCTGGACCGTCAATCGTACCCGGCCACCGCGCACCGACATTGCCTCCATCGACTTGCTTATCGTCGCGATCCTGGCGGTGCCGGGCGGGTTCGTCACTGCGCTATTCTCGGTCGGGGTGGGGGAGCTGGTCGCGCTCTACCTGTTCATCCGGCACTATCCGGTCGTGTTGTGCACCGGCACGGCGGTGGTGATTTCGGCAGTATCGGTGCTTGCGGGCGCGCCGTTCCACATCCTCTCGGGCACTGTCGTATGGGAAGTCGTCGTGCTTGCCGTCCCCGGGGCTTTGCTCGGCGGCTGGCTGGCACGGCCACTCGCGCTGCGGCTCGGCGCCAACCGGCTCAAGACGCTCGACGGCGGCTGGATCCTGCTGTCGAGCCTCTACCTTATTGCGCTCAACGTGTGAGCGTCACAGCGCCCTGGCGGCGGCCTGCGCGCTCGCCCACGCCCATTGGAAATTATAACCGCCCAGCCAGCCGGTGACGTCGACTGCTTCGCCGATCGCATAGAGGCCGGGCAGTTTCTTCGCTTCCATCGTTTGCGAGGAAAGTTCGGCGGTACTGATTCCGCCCACCGTGACTTCGGCCTTGGCAAAGGCTTCGGTCCCGGTCGGGCGGAAGCGCCAGTCGCCCAAGCGCCGTTCGGCCTGCGCCAATGCCGCGTCCTTCTGGTTCGCCAGTTCGCCGGACAGGGCGAGCTTTTCGGCAAGGGCCTCGGCCAGCCGGTCGGGCAATTGCCGTGCGAGCAGGCTGCGCATCGTCCCGCGTGGATGGTCGCGCTTGGCTTTGGTCAGCCAGCCGCTTTCGGCCTGCGGCAGGAAATCGATCGCGACCTGCTCGCCATGGCGCCAATAGCTTGAAATCTGGAGGATGGCGGGGCCGGACATGCCGCGATGGGTGAACAGCGCCGCTTCGTCGAACGCCGCCTTGCCCGCTTTGGCGCGCACCGGCGCGGAAACGCCGGCCAGATCGCGGAACAAGGCGTCGTCGGGGCCGAGCGTCAGCGGTACCAGTGCCGGGCGCGGCTCCACCACTTTCAATCCGAAATGGCGCGCCAGGTCATAGGCAAAGCCGGTCGCGCCAAGTTTGGGGATCGAAGGTCCGCCGGTTGCGATCACCAGCGCCGGGGCCTCTGCCACGCCCGCGCCGGTCGTTACGCGAAACCGGCCATCGGCATGCGCAACGTCGCGGATCGGCTGGCCGAAACCGGGCACGACCCCGCCCGATTCGCATTCGGAAATCAGCATCGCCACAATCTGTTGCGCGCTGCCGTCGCAGAAAAGCTGCCCCAGCGTCTTTTCGTGCCAGGCAATGCCGTAGCCCGCGATCAGATCGAGGAAATCCTTCGGCGTGTAGCGACTGAGCGCCGATTTGGCGAAATGCGGATTTGCCGACAGAAATCGATCGGGCGCGGTCTGGATATTGGTGAAATTGCAGCGGCCCCCGCCCGAAATCAGGATCTTGCGCCCCGGTTCGCCATTATGGTCGAGCAACAGCACGCGTCGCCCGCGCTGGCCCGCCACTGCGGCGCACATCATCCCGGCTGCGCCTGCCCCGATCACGATCGCGTCAAATGGCTGGGGTTCAGTCACGCATATGCTCCAGATCGAGGGTTCGTTGCACGCCGATCGCCTTCAGAAATGCGGCATCGTGGCTGACGACCAACAGCGCGCCGTCATAGCCAGCCAGCGCAGCTTCGAGCAGCTCGATGGTTTCGATGTCGAGATGGTTGGTCGGTTCGTCGAG
Source organism: Stakelama portus (assembly GCF_003171655.1). Classification (GTDB taxonomy): domain Bacteria; phylum Pseudomonadota; class Alphaproteobacteria; order Sphingomonadales; family Sphingomonadaceae; genus Sphingomonas; species Sphingomonas portus. Next base: position 266,534 of record NZ_QFZL01000004.1, read on the forward strand.
AATCAGCAATTGCGGCACCTGAGCCCCCGAGACGGCGATGGCAAGTCCCGCGCGCAACCGCTCGCCGCCGCTCAGGCTGCCGACCAGCCGCTCTCCGGCACGATTGCGGAACGCGAAGCGCGCGAGCGCGGCGCGCGCATCCTGTTCCGAAATCCCGGGATGGAGGCGCGTCAGGTTTGCAAATAGGGTCGTTTCCGGATCGAGCAGCGCGACATGCTGATCGAGCATCGCCACCGGCACTTCGCCGACGTGCGCAATTCCCGAACCGGGCGCCAGATCGCCCGCCGCGATACGCAACAGGCTGGTCTTGCCCGATCCATTGGGTCCGGTAAGTGCGACGCGTTCCGGACCGGTGATCGAAAAGGACAATGGCCCGAAAATGGTGCGCGCGCCGCGCGCCAGCGTCACCGAAGCCAGCTCGAGCACGGTGCGATTGGCGGGCAGGCGGCACGGCGGCAGATCGATCCGGATTGGCGTCACGATCTCCACTTTCGCCTGAGCTTCCGTTCGCGCCGATGCCGCATCCTCGCGCATCCGTTCGGCCAGCCCGGCATCGCGACCGCTTGTGCGTTCGGAGCGATCCTTGCGCGCGTCGAGCAGGATCTTGGGCGCGTCGCCGCGCGCGCGCTTGGCACGACCCATCTTGTCGCGCCTTGCCTTGCGTTCGGCCTGTTGCTGCACGGCGCGGGCGGTTGCCCGCTCGGCGCGATCCGCATGATCGAGCGCGTCGATCGCCGCCTCGCGCGCGGCCTTGCGCGCCGCCACGAATTCGGACCATCCGCCGCCATGGATGCTGCAGCCGACCGGCGTCAGTTCCACGATCCGGTCCATGGTTTCGAGCAGTTCGCGGTCATGGCTGGCGACCAGTACCCCGCCCGGCCAGTCGGCGATCAGCCGCATGATCGTCGCGCGTCCTTCGGCATCCAGATTGTTGGTCGGTTCGTCGAGCAGCAACAGATCGGGTTGCTCGATCAGCAGCCGGGCGATGCCCAGCCGGGTGCGCTCGCCGCCACTGAAGCTGCCGATCGGGCGGGACAGGTCTGCTTGCGCGAACCCGCTTTGGGCCAGCGCGTCGACCAGCCGTTCCTCCAATGTCCAGTCGGCTTCGGCGGCGTCCTCGACACTGCCCGTGCCTGCCGCGAGCCGTCGTAACCGCGCCAGCCCCTCGGCAACTCCCAGCGCAGCTTCGGCTCTCAGATCGGGATCGTCCCAGCTTTGGCGCAACATACCGACGCTGCCGCTGACCGACAGCGTTCCTGACGCCGGCGTGCCGCGCTGCGCGATCAGGCGGAGCAGGCTCGACTTGCCCGAACCGTTGCGGCCGACAAGCCCCGTCCGTTCGCGCCCTGTCGTCAGGGTCAGATCGGAAAAGAGCGTGCGCCCGTCAGGCGTGGCGAGCGAAAGCGAAGCGAGAGTTGCGAAAGCGGACATGGAGCACCTGAACAAGGGGAAGGGACCGGGCGAGGGTGTTCCGATTGTTCAATGCTGCCTCCATGGGTTTGCGGGAGGGACTTCTTACGGCAGTCGCATCGGGGCGGCAACCGGATGCCATGGCAGCGAAGCGGCACTCTTGCGGGACGCGGGGGAGGCGATAGAGTCCGGTCAGGGAATTTGGGGGGAGAGCGATGGCGAACAATGCCACGGATTTGCCGCGCGAAGGGGAAGAACCCGGCGCGCACGACATCAAGCTGGTGATCGGAGCCTCGTCGCTCGGTACGATCTTCGAATGGTATGATTTCTTCATCTGGGGCACGCTGACCGCTTCGGGCATTCTTCAGACGAGCTTTTTCCCCGGCGGCAACAATGTGCTCGCGACGCTGCTTGCCTGGGCGACGTTCGCAGTGGGCTTTGCCTTTCGTCCGCTGGGCGCGATCCTGTTCGGCTATCTGGGCGATCGGCTCGGGCGCAAATATACCTTCCTTGTCACCATCACGGTGATGGGCGTGGCGACGGCGGGCATCGGCTTTATCCCCGGCTATGCGGTCATCGGTGCGGCGGCGCCGATCCTGATCATCGCGCTGCGCATCGCACAGGGACTGGCGCTTGGCGGCGAATATGGCGGTGCGGCAATCTATGTTGCCGAACATTCGCCCCCTGGAAAGGCGGGTTTCTATACCAGCTTCATTCAGGCGAGCGTCGCGGGCGGTTTCATCCTCAGCCTGGCGGTGGTGCTGTCGGCACGGGCGATCTTCGCGCCGGTATGGACCGACTGGGGCTGGCGCGTGCCGTTCCTCTTCTCGATCCTGCTGCTCGCGGTATCGCTCTATATGCGGCTCAAACTGTCCGAGAGCCCGGTTTTCAAGAAGATGCGCGAGGAAGGCGAAACCTCGCCCAATCCGTTTGTCGAAAGCTTTACCTGGCCGGGCAACCCAAAGCGGCTGTTCGTCGCGCTGTTCGGCATTGCGGCCGGGCTGACCGTGATCTGGTACACCGCGATGTTCTCGGTCCTTTCCTTTCTTCAGGGGCCAATGCGCGTCGAACCGACCACGGCGCAGCTGATCACCGGTGGCGGGGCGCTGGCCGGACTATTCTGGTTCATCCTGTTCGGGCGGCTTTCGGATCGGATCGGGCGCAAAAAACCGATCGTCGTCGGATATGTCCTCACCTTGCTGCTGCTCTTCCCGATTTTCTGGGTGATCGGCAACGCCGCCAATCCGGGGCTTGAGGAAGCCGCGCGCCGCGCGCCGGTGGTCGTTTCCGGGCCCGAATGCCGCTACGATCCCTTTGCCGCGAAACAGAAGGACGCGTGCGGGCAGTTGCTCGACTATTTCTCGAAAAAGGGAGTGAGCTACGACACCGCTCAGGCTTCGGATATCGACGTCACAATCGGCGGGCGTCGCGTCGCCGATACCAACCCCGCCTCGCTCGACGCGGCGCTGGCAGATGCGGGATACGACCTCAGCCAGACGATCCCGCCTGCGGGCAACATCGTGGTCATCCTGCTCGCGATCATCGTGCTGAGCGCGCTTGCCGGCATCACCTATGGCCCGGTTGCGGCGCTGCTGTCGGAAATGTTCCCGCCGCGCATCCGCTATAGTTCGATGTCGATCCCCTATCATTTCGGAACCGGCTATTTCGGCGGGTTTTTGCCGTTTATCAGCCAGTATATCGTTGCGCGCACCGGCGATGTGCATGCCGGGTTGTGGTATACGATGGGCGTGGTGGCGATGGCGCTGCTGGTGACTTTGTGGGGGCTTAAGGAAACCGTGCCCGCCGCAAAACCCGCGCTGCCCGCCGAGCCCTGACCGGCGACGGGTTCGGTCGCTGCGGCGGGCGGGGGCCGAAAACCGCGCAGGGTTGGAATTCGGTTTGGATTTTCTTCACTCGATTTCGCTAATGCGAACGAACCATGCCGACTCCTGTGTTCCTGACGATCGATACCGAGCTGATGTGGCGGCACCATGCCGACGGGCACGATATCGATACGATCGTCGAGCGTTCGCTCGAACCGGCGGGCGTGGGCATCGGTTATCAGCTGGAAATGATGGCGCGCCACGGGCTGAAGGGCGTGTTCTTCGTCGACCCCATGCCCGCGCTCATCTATGGTCTCGAACCGATCAAGCGCGTCGTCGGTGCGATCCTGGAAGCCGGTCAGGACGTGCAGCTGCACCTCCACCCCAACTGGACCGGCGCGAACCGCGACGACCGCAGCATTGCTGCGCAATCCTTCGAACTCACCGATTACAGCCTTGCCGAACAATGCGAGCTGATCGCCGGTGCCGCCGATCTGCTGACTGCGGCGGGGGCGCCCGATCCGGTGGCGTTCCGCGCGGGCAGCTATGCCGCCAGCGACGATACCATCGCTGCGCTCGCCGAGCTTCAGTTCACTTATGACAGCAGCCATAATGGCAGCGAGCATCCCTGGCCCAGTGCCTTGTCGCTCGATGCGCGGCAGATCGCGCCGGTCGAACATCGCGGCGTGATCGAAGTGCCGGTGACGCTGATCGAGGACCGGCCCGATCATCTGCGCCATTTCCAGATCTGCGCGCTTTCCTCCACCGAAATGCGCGCCGCGCTCGATCACGCGATTCGCGAGCATCATGGCGCGGTGACAATCGTCGGCCATGGTTTCGAGCTTGCCAACCGGTGCGGCACGCGTCCAAACGCAGTGCATGTGCGGCGATTTGAACAGCTTTGCCGGATGCTCGCCGAACGGCGCGGCGCATTGCCGACGGCGCATTTCGCCGATCGCCCGTCGCTCGAACTGGGCAAGGACGATCAGCCGCTCGGTCCCAGCGTCGTGCGGACGGGGCTGCGTCAGGCCGAACAGCTCTGGTCGAATCTGGTCGCGGAGCGTGCCGCGTGAACGCAGTGTCCGAAATTACGCGGCCGCCTGAATCGCGCCCCGCCGAAGCGGCGCGCCCGACCTCGCTCAAGTTCGAGATCGGCGCGCGCACGCTGATGCAGGTCAGCCGCTCGCTGGTGCGGGTGCCGCTCGATCTTGAGGCGGCGCGCAGCGGGAAACTCCCCGTGCTTCCGGCGCTCGACCGCGAGGCGCATGGCTATTCGGTCACGTCGCTGCCGGAGGATCAGGCTGAGGCGCTGGTCCATGCCTCGGGCGGGATGCTGCCCTTTGTGCGCCAGCGTTATACGCGCTGGTACACCGATCTGTCCGGCAGTTTCGACAGCTGGCTTGGCGGACTTTCGGGCAACACGCGCCAGGGGCTCAAGCGCAAGACGCGCAAGATCGTTCAGGAATCGGGCGGCGAGCTGGATATCCGCCGCTTTCGTACCGCCGAAGAGCTGGAATGTTTCCACGATGCCGGTCGCCGCATCGCGCTGCGCACCTATCAGGAAAAGCTGCTGGGTTCGGCGCTTCCCGATACGCCGGAATTCCTGCGCGAGATGGTGTCGATGGCCGCTGCCGATTCGGTGCGTGCATGGCTGCTCTACATTGCCGGCGAACCGGCGGCCTATCTCTATTGCCCGGTCGTCGATGGCGTCGTTCTCTATGCCTATGTCGGGCATGATCCGGCGTTCAACGATCTTTCGCCCGGCGCGGTGCTCCAGCTGGAGGCGTTTCGCGACCTGTTCGGCGAGGGGCGCTACCGATATTTCGATTTCACCGAAGGCGATGGCCAGCACAAACGGACTTTCGCCACGGGCGGCGTGGCGTGTGTCGACCTGTTGCTGCTGCGCCCCAGTCTTGCCAATCGCGCGACCATGGCGGCGCTCGGCGGCTTCAACCGCGCGGTTGCGGGGGTGAAGGGCGTAGTGATGAAATCTCCGCTAAAGGGTGCCGCGAACAAGCTGCGCCGCGGCTGACGTGCCTCTCCCCCTTGGGGAGCGGATCGCCTAAGTCCTGATCCATGCAGCTGCGCGCCGAAGCCATCATCCTGTCGATCCGCGCTCATGGCGAACATGGCGCGATCGTTCGCGCGATGACGGAACGGCACGGGCTTCAGCCGGGCTATGTCCGGGGCGGCCGTTCGCGACGGCTCCGCCCGATATTGCAACCCGCGAATGTCGTGCAGGGCGAATGGCGCGCGCGGACCGAGGATCAGCTTGCTTCGCTGACCGTCGAACCGTTGCACAGCCGCGCGCCGCTCTTCACCGAACCGCTTCCTGCCGCCGCGCTTTCCTGGGTCACTGGCCTCACCTCGGCGGCATTGCCGGAGGGGCAGCCTTATCCCCGGCTGTTCGACGCGCTGGACGGCGTGCTCGGCGCGATCGAGGCGGCGCCGGCGGCGCGCGGATGGGGCACCGCGCTTGTCCGATATGAATTGCTGCTGCTCGCCGAACTGGGCTTCGGGCTCGATTTCGAACAATGCGCGGTCACCGGATCGCGCGAGGAACTCGTCTTTGTCAGCCCGAAAAGCGGGCGCACGGTCAGTCGTGTCGCTGCCATCGGCTATGAAAGCCGGTTGCTCGCACTGCCCGATTTCGTGCTGGACGGCGGCGCGGCCGATTGGGAGGATATCCTTTCCGGTCTGCAGCTTACCGGCCATTTCCTGGAGCGCGACATATTGGTTGGGCGCGGCGCCGAAATGCTCGCCGCGCGGGAACGACTGGTCGAACGCATCAAGAGAGCGGTTGCGTGAGCGCGCGGCCATCGCCAAAGCATGCCGCCGCAAGGTGGAACAAGGGAAAGCGATGGCTCTGATTGCGATTTTGCCGGGCGACGGTATCGGCCCGGAAGTAACGGCTCAGGCACGGCGCGTGCTCGAAGCACTCGATCTGGGGCTGTCGTTCGAAGAGGCGCCGGTCGGCGGCGCGGCCTATCACGCGATGGGCCATCCGCTTCCCGAAACCACGCTGGACCTGGCAAAGCGGGCGGATGCGATCCTGTTCGGTGCGGTCGGCGACCCGACCTGCGATGCGCTCGAACGGCAGTTCCGGCCCGAACAGGCGATTCTGGGGCTGCGCAAGGCGCTGGGTTTCTGGGCGAATCTGCGCCCCGCCACGATGATGCCGGGGATGGAGGACGCTTCGACCCTGCGGCCGGAGATCGCCGCGAAGATCGACATGGTGATCGTCCGCGAACTCGTCGGCGACGTCTATTTCGGTGAAAAGGGACGCCGCCAGACCGAGGACGGCCGCCGCCAGGGCTATGACGTCATGTCCTATGCCGAGGATGAGGTGCGCCGCATCGCCGTGGTCGGTTTTGAAATGGCGCGCCGCCGCCGCAAGTCGCTGATCTCGGTCGACAAGGCCAATGTCCTCGAAACCTCGCAGCTGTGGCGCGACGTGGTGAACGAAGTCGCCGCCGATTATGACGATGTCGCGCTTCAGCACATGTATGTCGACAATGCCGCGATGCAGATGGTTCGCAATCCGGGGCAGTTCGACGTCGTCATCACCGGCAATCTGTTCGGCGATATCCTGTCGGATCAGGCGAGCATGTGCGTCGGATCGATCGGCATGCTGCCATCGGCGTCGCTGCGCGACTGGTCGGGCGACAATGGCCTTTACGAGCCGATCCATGGCAGCGCGCCCGACATCGCCGGGCAGGGCAAGGCCAATCCGTGCGCCGCGATCCTGTCGGCAGCGATGCTGCTGCGCCATTCGCTCGACAATGAGGCGGCGGCGCAGCGGATCGAGGCTGCCGTGGCAAAGGCGCTGTCGGGCGGCATCCGCACGCCGGACATGGGCGGTTCGCACACCACGTCGCAAATGGGCGACGCGGTTCTCGCGGCGCTCTGAGGCGGACGATGCAGGCACCCGCGCTCGAAGTTGCGGTGGTGATTCCCACCTTCAACGAGCGCGCCAATGTCCCGATCCTGATCGAACGGCTCGATGCCGCGCTCAAGGGGCGGCAGTGGGAAGCGATCTTCGTCGACGACAACAGCCCGGACGGCACCGCCGATGTCGCGCGGGAGATTGCGCGGAGCGATTCGCGCGTTCGGGTGATTCAGCGGATCGGGCGACGGGGGCTTTCCTCGGCGTGTATCGAGGGGATGTGCGCGACGGCTGCCCCCTGTGTCGCGGTGATCGACGGCGATCTTCAGCATGACGAAACCTTGCTGCCTGCGATGCTGAGCGCGCTGCAGGTGCAGCCCGAACTGGACGTCGTCATCGGATCGCGGTTCGTGGAGGGCGGCGGGACCGGCGACTGGGACCGCGACCGGCTCGCCAAATCGGCCTTTGCCACGCGGCTGTCGCGCGGACTGCTCAACCATGATCTGACCGACCCGATGAGCGGGTTTTTCATGATCCGCTCGGCAATCGTCCGCGAGCTTGTTCCCGGCCTGTCGGGCATCGGTTTCAAGATCCTGCTCGACATCATGACCGCCAGCGCCAGGCCGCTGCGGTTCGTCGAGCTTCCCTATACCTTCCGTGTCCGCGAAGTGGGGGAGAGCAAGCTCGATTATGTCGTCGCGCTCGAATATCTGATCGCGCTGTACGACCGGATGTTCGGCCGGTTCGTGCCGGTGCGGTTCGCGATGTTTTCGGCGGTCGGCGGCGCGGGGGCATTCGTCCATATGGCGGTGTTGTGGCCGCTGTTCCGCGCGATGGGCACCAGTTTCCTGCTCGCGACGATCATTGCGACGCTGGTCGCGCTCACTTTCAACTTCTTCCTCAACAATGCGCTCACCTATCGCGACCGGCGGCTGCGTGGGGCAGGGGAGCTATTGCGCGGCTGGGTCAGCTTCGCGGCGGTATGCGGCGTCGGGGCAGTCGCGAATGTCAGTGTCGCGGCGTTTCTCTATGATGTCGAACACGGCTTTTGGGCAGTGTCGGCGCTGGCGGGAATCGCGGTCGGCGCGGTGTGGAATTTCGCGCTGTCGTCGCGCTTCACCTGGGGCCGTTACCGCTAGCGCGGCCGCGTCATTTCCAGTCGGGGAACCACATCCAGAACTCGAATGCGTCGCGATCCTGGAGCGCGCCGCCGGAAATGATCGGGAAGAAATAGATGAAGAGGATCAGTGCGACTGCGCCGAACCATTCTTCATATCCGCGTTTCTTCCCCCGATCGAAATGCGCGAAGGCGATGGCGAGCGCGACGCACAGGAAGATGCTGGACAGATAGTAATAATAGAAAAAACCCAGCGATTTCGGGATGATGATGTAAATGCCGAGCGACCATGCCCACAGCAGCGCGGCGGCGCCCGCCGCCAGGTTCTTTTCGCGCAGCCACGCCCAGAAACAGGCGAGCACCGCCACCAGCCCGCCCCACAGGATCAGCGGATTGCCGATCAGCAGCACCCCGCGCTGGGCATCGCTGTTGAAGTCGTAATAATACCAGATCGGTCGCTGCATCAGCGGCCAGCTCCACCAGTCCGACTGATAGGTGTGATGCGCCAGAACCTGAGTCTGAGCCTCATACATCTTCAGCTGAAACGGAATCAGCTCCGACGGCGGAATCGCCGCATAGGTGAGGAAGAAACAGGGGGTGAAGGTGAGCAGATAGACCGCAATGCTGACCACGCCCATCGCCAGCAGCGCCGGGATCGTCGCCATGCCGGTCCAGTGTTTCTGCCCCTTGCCCGCAAACATCCGGCGCACGACCGTTGCCGTGTCGCCGCCTTCGGCAAGGGCATCGCGCAGGCGGACGATCAGGAACACCAGTCCCGCCATCGCGACATAGGGGATCGCCGCCCATTTGCATCCGACCGCCAGCCCCCACAGCACCGCCGCGAGCAGCCAGCGGCGCCACACCTTGCCCTGCGGCGCGCGCATCGCCCACAGCATTACGACGATCGCCCAGAGCAGGAACGCGCCCAGAAACACGTCGAGCATCGCGATCCGCGCCTGAACATACAGCATCTGGTTGAGGAGCAGGAACACCGCGCCCGCCACGGCAAAGCGCATCCGCCCGATCATCAGGAAAATCAGGCTGAACGTCGCCATCACCGTCGCCGATCCGGCGATCGTCGCCATGATGCGCCAACCCCAGGGATTGTCGCCCAGAATCGCCATGCCGAATGCGATCAGCTCCTTGGCGACCAGCGGATGTTCGGAATTGCGCAGCTGATCGAGCAGCAACAGGCTGCGCGCGGCCGGGACATAATGGAACTCGTCGAAATTGACGACGGTCGGTCGGCCAAGATGGATCATGAAGAGGATCTGGGCGACCAGCCCCAGCATCAGCGCGACGGTGACGGGGCGATCCTGGAGTTGCTTGAAGCGTTCGAGCATGGCAATCCGGGCGATAGCTTAACTATCCCGCCGCGTCAGCCATCTATCGTCCGGATGCGGCGGCGCCTTGACGCGGCCCCTTCTGCCGCCGCAAAGCGACTCGCATGAAGCGCCATACCGGACAGGACCGTAGCGTCACGCAGAACTGGAAACCCGCCACCCAGGCCGTGCGCGGGGGCACCGCGCGTTCCCAATGGGGGGAAACCAGCGAAGCGATCTTCCTAACCTCGGGCTATGCCTATGATTGCGCGGGCGATGCCGCCGATCGCTTTGCCGGCGAACAGGTGGGCATGACCTATTCGCGGTTGCAGAACCCTACGGTCGAAATGCTCGAGGAACGGATCGCGCTGCTCGAAGGGGCAGAGGCGTGCCGGACGATGGCGACCGGCATGGCCGCGATGACGGCGGCGTTGCTGTGCCAGCTCAGCCAGGGCGATCATCTGGTTCAGGGGCGGGCGGCGTTCGGTTCGTGCCGCTGGCTGACCGACAGTCTGTTGCCGCGATTCGGAATCGAAACGACGATTGTCGACGCACGCGATCCGCAGCAGTTCATCGATGCGGTGCGCCCGAATACCAGGCTGTTCTTCTTCGAAACGCCCGCCAATCCGACGATGGATGTGGTGGACCTTAAGGCGGTGTGCGGAATCGCGCGCGAACGCGGCATCCGCACCGTCGTCGACAATGCCTTTGCCACGCCCGCGCTGCAGCGGCCGATGGAATATGGCGCGGACATTGTTGCCTATTCCGCAACCAAGATGATGGACGGGCAGGGGCGCGTGCTGGCCGGCGCAGTGTGCGGCACCAGCGAATTCATCAACGAAGAGCTGCTGCCCTTCACCCGCAACACCGGCCCCACGCTTTCGGCATTCAACGCCTGGGTGGTGCTGAAAGGGATCGAAACGCTCGATCTGCGCATCCGTCGCCAGAGCGAAAATGCACTGAAGGTCGGCCGTTTTCTGGAAGCGCGCGTGCCGCGGATCAATTTCCCCGGCCTGCCGAGTCATCCGCAGCACAATCTGGCGATGTCGCAGATGGATGCATGCGGCCCGATCTTCAGTTTCGAAGTCGATGGTGGACGCAAACAGGCGCATGCACTGCTCGATTCACTCGGCCTTATCGATATTTCGAATAATATCGGCGACAGCCGGTCGCTGATGACGCATCCGGCATCGACGACGCATTCGGGCGTTGCCGAGGAAAAACGGCTCGAAATGGGCGTGACCGAAGGGATGCTGCGCCTCAATGTCGGGCTCGAGGATCCCGACGATCTGATCGCCGATCTCGATCAGGCGCTCCGCACGGCGGGATTATAAGGATGGTTTTGGCGTAATGGACGCATTGTTCGGCGAAGTCGCGACGACACATGGCGTAACCGTGCGCGTGTCGGTCAGCTATCTGCCCGAACAGTCGGAGCCCGATCGCGGTCGCTGGTATTGGGCCTATCACATCCGGATCGAAAACGGCACCGACATGGCGGTGCAGCTGCTGACGCGTCACTGGATCATCACCGACGGGCGCGGCGGTCGCCATACCGTGGAAGGCGAAGGCGTGGTCGGCGAACAACCGCTGATCGCGCCGGGCGGCAGCTATGACTATGTGTCGGCATGCCCGCTATCGACGCCGACCGGCAATATGCGCGGCCATTATCATATGCTTGGCGAGAATGGTTCGACATTCGATGTCGCCATTCCCAAATTCGCCCTGATCGCACCGGCAGTGGCCGGGTGAGGGTTTCAGGGGGCCGTCCGGAATGAAGCGTACCCATCTTCCATTGAACGGATTGCGCGTGCTCGATGCCGCCGCGCGGCATTTGTCGTTCACGCGCGCGGCCGACGAACTGGCGGTCACGCCGGCGGCAGTGGGGCAACAGGTCCGCGCGCTCGAAGATACGCTGGGCGTCGTGCTGTTCCGCCGCACCACGCGCGGGCTGGAACTGACGCCGGAGGGTGAGGCCGGGCTTGATGCGCTGCGTTCGGGATTCCTCCAGTTCGAGGAAGCCGTCCGCGCGATGCAGGCAGGGCAATCGTCCAAATCGCTCGCCATCGCCGCGCCGCGCGATCTGACCGCCAAATGGCTGATGCCGCGCCTTTCGGAAATTGCGAAGGCCGACGCCGATCTGCGCTTCCGCATCGTACCCGCCGATGACAGCATCGATTTCACCGAAGCCAATCTCGATCTCGCGCTGCGCTGGGGCGAAGGTCCGGGCGAACATGAAGGCGAGGCGCTTGAATCGGACGGCATGGTCACGGTCGAACATCCCGCTGGCGGCGCCGATACCAAGATCGGCTGGCCCGGCTGCCTGGCCGAAGACACCGATGCGCTGATGCGCGTTGCCGATGCGGGGCTGGCGCTCGATGCCGCGGCGGCGGGGCTGGGGCGCGCGACCGTGCCCGAACTGCTCGCGCGCGGCGATATCGCCGCGGGCAAGGTGGTGGTGGTCGGCGACCCGAAACCGGCGCGCTATGGCTATTGGCTGGTCGCGCCGCTGCCGCAATGGCGCCAGAAAAAGGTGAAGGCACTGGTCGAAGCGCTGGGAGAATAGCCTATGCCGATTCCGCTGATCGCGTTGCTGCTGATGCAGGCCGGTACCGCGAAACCATGAGCAAAACGCCCCAACTCGAAACCGACCGGCTGCGATTGCGCGAACGGGTGCCGGAAGATGCGGTGTCGCTGTTCCCGACCATGTCAGACCCCGATGCGATGCATTGGTGGTCGCGCCCGCCCTATGCGAGCATCGAAGATGGCCTCGAGGATTTTTCCCGCTTTTCCGATTCATGGCGCAGCTGGGCGATCCTCGACAAGCGCGACGATGCAGTGATCGGCTTTGTCGCAGCCGGCGAAAAACGACAGGGCAAGGTGGTCGAGATCGGCTATCTGCTCGCCCATAGCCATTGGGGCGGCGGCTTTGCCCGCGAAGCGGTACGCGCCGTGATCGATCAGCTATTTGCCGAGGGCAACCGCCGCGTCTTTGCCGATACCGATCCGGAAAATGCCGGTTCGCGGCGATTGCTCGAATCGCTGGGCTTTCAATTGGAAGGCACGCTGCGCGGCGAATGGGAAACCCATATCGGCGTGCGCGATTCGGTGATTTACGGTCTGCTCGCCAGCGATTGGCCGGACGCCCCGCGCCCGGCCTGACCAGACTTCAGAATTCACTGTCGGGCGCAAGTTCGACAAAGCGGCTTACCAGCCCGGCAAAGCCCATTTCATCGATCGCGGCGTCGGTATCGTTCCAGCTCGCGCTGAATGCGTACCAGTCGCCATTTTTCGCCTGCAGCAGCAGCGTCATGTTCATGACCCCCGGCTCCGATCCGCCCTTATAGCCGATATAATCCCATTGCGCGGCGGCGCCCGCGAACACGCCCGGATTGATCGACAGGATTTCGCGCGCAGCGGCATTGTCGGCGCTATGGATGCGTAGCCAGTTCATCGTGCGCATCAGATCGGCGGGGCTGGCGAAATATTCGATCGTATCGATCCGCACCGGTTTGCCGTCGGCGAACAGATCGGGGGCAATCGTACTGATCGGCGCCTGTGCCACCGGGCCGGCAAGCAGCGCGCGGCGTGCATCGGAATCGCCCGCTACCCAGCGATCGCCCAGCGCGCCGTCATCGACGCCCTTCAGCTTGAACAGTTCGAGCGTCGCCAGCAGCGGCCGGTTGGCGTCGGCATGGCGCCAGCCGACCACCTCCATCATCGCCTCGACTCGCTCGCGGCCGAGATAGTGGAGCAGGATGTCGGTCGCGCTGTTGTCGCTCACCGAAATCATGCCGCGCGCCAGTTCGGCCACGCTTACCTGCGTTCCCGCCGGGCTTTGCGCCCATTTGCCGCCGGGCAATTCGCTGCCGTCGAGCGTGACGATATCGTCCCAGCTGCGCTCGCCCGCATTGGTCGCGCGAACCAGTTCGGCGAGGATCAGCAATTTGAAACTCGATCCGACGCCGAGCGCTGCATCGGCATTATTGGCGCGGATCACATCCGGCCCGTTCGCGCCGAGCCGCGCAAACAGATAACCGGTGCTGCCCGGCAGCGCGTCGATCGCATCGAGTGCCGCGTCGGCGCTTGCCATATGCGGCGTTACGCCGGTGATGCGCAGTCCGGTCACTGCATGGGGCGGGGCGGGATCGGCCTGTACGATGATCATGGCATCCGCCCGTTCAAAGCGCAGGATCGCAGTGACGGTGTTGTCCGATCGCGGCTCGATCATCTGCACTGCCACCGGTTTGCCATAGGTCGCGATCAGCGAGTTTCGAAGCTGGTCGAATTGCGGTTCGGGCACCGCCGCCTGGAAGTCGGGCGCGAAGAAATCGGCATAGGCGATGTCGCCGGCCAGCAAGGGGGCGACCTGCTCCGCGCGCTGATGGGCCGGGCTGTTGCTCTCGGGCGCGGCGGTGGGCGCGGTCTGCGCGATGGCGGGCAGCGGCGGCATCAGCGCGGCAAGGCACGCAAGAAGGAGCGTCGGCTTCATCGTCATTCCTTTCCGGATCAATGGTCGGGGCATGTCATTCCCCCTCGATCGCGCGGTCGAGCGCATCGATTTCGGTGTCCAGCGCGCGCGCGGCGCGGCGATTGAGCCAATCTATCGTGACGAACAGCACGACGTCGACGACGAGCATCGCCATGACCGGCAGCGCTGCGGCTGAGGCGGACATCTTTTCCGCCATGGCGTGCCAGACGGTCAGCAGGAACAGCAAGGTTCCGGGCACGAACGGCGCCAGATACCAGCGCCAGACATGGCGCAGCGAATCGCGCTGGCGGACCAGTTCGCGACGATAGAAGCTTGCCCCGGCCTCTCCGAGGGTTTCGGTCGTGGCCGACATGCGCCGCGTCCACAGATTGCGCAGCACGATCAGCGTGCCGATGATCAGTACGATGCAGCTGATGCGAATGCCCCAGTCGGGAATGATGACGGCGCACAGGCCAAAAACGCCGACCACGATCGCGCCGGCCGCATATTCGATGGCATCGCGGCGGAACAGGCGGCGACGCAGTCGCGCCACGCGTGCATGGATCTCGGCGAGTGAAAGCCCGGTGGCGTCTTTCGCATCCTCACGCCACATCCGGCGGATATCGTCCGTCATGCTGCATTCCCCTGCGCGAAATGGCGTGCCAGCAACGCCTTGATCCGATGTGTCTTGACCGCGACATTGCCGGGCGAAATGCCGGTCACGGCGCTGATTGCGCCGGCATCGAGCCCCTCGAGCCAGAGCAGGATCACGCTCCGGTCCATCGGTTTCAGCGTTGCGATCAGTCGTCGCAACCGGGCGAGCGTGCGGTTGGTATCGGCCGCCGCTTCGGGATCGTCGTCGGCGATCAGCGCCTCGGCCGCCTCAAGGTCGACCAGCGTTGCACCGCGCGCGCCCTTCGCCTGATGGCTGGCGGCGACATTATGCGCGACGCGATAGACCCAGGTGCGCAGCGCGCAGGCTTCTTCGAACCGCGCGAAGCTGCGCCACAGCGCGAGGTGAATTTCCTGTTCGAGGTCGCGGGCACGTTCGGGGTCCGCCTCGACAGATCGCGCCAGTCGGGCAAGCGCCGGGGCATAATCGGCGCATGCATCGGCATAGAGCGCATCGCTGCGTTGACGTGATCGTTCGGGCATCCCGCCTCCCTTCGATCCTTTAGTCCGGGGCGGCGGCGATTTCTTACACGCGCAATTTCCGCGCGGGAAATTTGCGGGCGGCGCGTTACGCGTCGATCGCGTCTTCCTCCAACCGCGCGGCATTTTCCTGAATGAAGGCAAAGCGATGCGCCGGGTTGTTGCCCATCAGCCGGTCGACCAGATCCTTGACCACCGCGCGCTGCTCATATTCCTCGGGCAGACGGACGCGCAACAGGCTGCGGGTCGCCGGGTCCATGGTCGTTTCCTTGAGCTGCGCGGGGTTCATTTCGCCCAGCCCCTTGAACCGGCTCACTTCGACCTTCCTGCCCTTGAATGCAGTCGCCTCCAGCTCGGCGCGATGCGCGTCGTCGCGGGCATAAAGGCTCTTGCCGCCCGCAGTCAGGCGATAGAGCGGCGGCTGGGCGAGATAGAGGTGCCCGCGCCGCACCAGATCGGGCATTTCCTGAAAGAAGAAGGTCATCAGCAACGTCGCGATATGCGCGCCGTCGACATCCGCGTCGGTCATGATGATCACGCGTTCGTAGCGCAGGTTATCGGCCTCGCAATCCTTGCGCGTGCCACATCCGAGCGCCTGGATCAGATCGGCGATTTCCTGATTGGCGAGGATCTTGGCGCTGGTCGCGCTGGCGACGTTCAAGATCTTGCCGCGGATCGGCAGGATCGCCTGCGTCTTGCGGTCGCGCGCCTGTTTGGCGCTGCCGCCGGCCGAATCGCCTTCGACGATGAACATCTCGGTGCCCTTGGCGTCATCGGTCGAACAATCGGTCAGCTTGCCGGGCAGGCGCAGCTTGCGGCTGCTCGTCGCGGTCTTGCGCTTGACCTCACGCTCCTGCTTGCGCCGCAGCCGTTCGTCCATCCGTTCGAGCACATAGCCGAGCAGCGCCTTCCCCCGATCCATATTGTCGGTCAGGAAATGATCGAAATGATCGCGCACTGCCTTTTCGACCAGGCCCGATGCTTCGGGTGAGGTCAGCCGGTCCTTGGTCTGGCTCTGAAACTGCGGATCGCGGATAAAGACGCTGAGCATCAGCTCGCTGCCGGTCATCACATCGTCGGCGGTCAGATCCTTGGCCTTTTTATTGCCGGTCAGATCGCCGAACGCGCGCAGCCCCTTTACCAGCGCGGCGCGCAGCCCCGCTTCATGCGTGCCGCCATCGGGGGTCGGGATGGTGTTGCAATACCAGCTATAGCTGCCGTCGCTCCACAATGGCCACGCAACCGCCCATTCGACGCGCCCCTGTCCATCGGGAAATTCCTGTTGCCCGGAGAAGAAATCGGCGGTCGCGCATTCGCGCGGGCCGACCTGTTCCTTCAGGTGATCGGCCAGCCCGCCGGGGAACTGAAACACCGCTTCGGGCGGAACATCACTGCCTTCGACCAGTTCGGGCGCGCATTTCCAGCGGATTTCGACGCCTGCGAAGAGATACGCCTTGGACCGGGCGAGCGTGTAGAGCCGCTTGGGCTTGAACGCCATTTCCGGGCCGAAAATCTCCGGGTCGGGCGTGAAGCTGGTGGTGGTGCCGCGCCGGTTGGGCGTGCCGCCGACATGTTCGATGGGGCCGAGTGTCTTTCCCTGGCTGAAACGCTGGCGATACAGCTGCCGGTCGCGCGCGACTTCGACGACCGTATCGATCGACAGCGCGTTGACCACGCTGACGCCGACGCCATGCAGGCCGCCCGATGTCGCATAGGCCTTGCCCGAAAATTTGCCGCCCGAATGAAGCGTCGACAGGATGACTTCGAGCGCCGATTTGTCGGGGAATTTGGGGTGCGGATCGATCGGAATGCCGCGGCCATTGTCGCTGACCGTCAGCCGGTTGCCCGGCTCAAGCGTCATTTCGATTCGCGTCGCATGGCCGGCAACCGCTTCGTCCATCGAATTGTCGAGCACTTCGGCGGCCAGATGGTGCAGCGCGCGCTCGTCCGTGCCGCCGATATACATGCCGGGGCGGCGGCGCACGGGCTCCAGCCCCTCGAGCACTTCGATCGAGGAAGCGTCATAGCTTTGGCCGGATTTGGAAGGATCGGACTCGAACAGGTCGTCGGACATGTTCCCGGTATGGGCCCGGCGATTCCGCAGTGCAAGGGCGGCGGCGCTCCCCGGCGCGCTGAACGAAATCGCGGGCCGCGCATTGATGGGGCATGATTGCCCTGCTTTTAGACCTCGCCAATATCCTCGGCGGCTTCCTGCTCGCCATCGCATTGCTCGAACAATCGCCGCGCGTCGGCGACGATCTCGCCGGTTTCGCGCGCAAACTGGCGCCGTTCGGGTGGATCGTCGGCATCGTCGCGCTGGTCACAGGCGGCTATTATCTGATCGTCCATCTGACCACCGGCCCGCATATCTTTCATTTCGAACTGGTGGCGATCGGCGTGGGGCTTGCGCTCCTGTGGAATCGCATCACCGGCAAGGCGCAGCCGAAAAGCGGGACGAGCGGCAGCGGATTGTTGCTCGCCATCTTCGGCATCATCGCGATTATCGTCGGATTCCAGGGCCTGTTCACGCCCAACTGAGTCCCACCAAAAGAAAACCGCCGCGCTGCGACAAGCAGGCGGCGGTCTTCCGTTTGTCGTGTGCGACGTCAGTGCGCGCGGATTACCGAACCCTCGGGCCGCCGAACGGCAGCGGCGGCGGCGGGCGGCGATCGCGGCGCGGCAGCTGCGCCTGATAGGCATGGCCGCAATGTTCGACGCAATAGGGGAAGCCCGGGTTCACCTTGTCGCCGCAGAAATGGAAATCGGGCTCGCCCGGATGCCCCATCGGCCATTTGCAAATGCGGTCGTTCAGGTCGAGCAGGCTGGTCTTGCCTTCGATTTCCTTGCTCGGCTTTGCAGGCACCAGCCGGCGCGGCGGCGCCGGAGTCGCGGGCGGGGCCTGATCGCCGGGATTCTGGCGCACGAAACCGCCCGGGCCGACCGAGCGCAGCGTCGGGCCGTCGCTCTTGGCCTGGGGCTGCGGCGCGGGAGCTGCGGAGGCAGGGGCGGGGGGCGCCGATTGCGTCTGTTTCGGCGGGCTCGGCGGCGGTGGCGGTGGCGCCGCAGCTGCCGGGGCGGGCTTGGGAGCCGCCGCCTTGGGCGCCGAATCGCCCTTTGATTCGTTCGGTTTGACGGGCGAGGGACGCGATTGCAGGCCCAGGCGATGCGCCTTGCCGATCACGGCATTGCGGCTAACCCCGCCCAGTTCCTCGGCGATCTGAGTCGCGGTCATCCCGCTGTCCCACATCTTTTTCAGCGTCTCGATCCGTTCGTCGGTCCAGCTCATGGTCTTCCTTCGAATTTCTTCCCTTGGCTTGCAGCCATGCGCCGCAGCGACTACCCGCTCGCATCATGGACAACCAGCCGTCGATCCAGCCTTCCGCACGACATTCCCTGCCTGAGCCGGGGGTGCCGGCCATTCGGAATGTGAACTGGACGGGATTTTGGACTCTCTATGTGAAGGAGGTCCGGCGTTTCTTCAAGGTCCAGCTGCAGACGATCTGGGCGCCGGCGGTCACGACCTTGCTGTTTCTCGTCATCTTCACGGTCGCTTTGGGCGGTAATGGCCGTCATGTCAGCCTGAATGGCCAGCCGCTGCACTTCGCCGATTTCGTCGCGCCGGGCCTGATCGTCATGGGCATGCTGCAAAACAGTTTTGCCAATGCCAGCTTCTCGCTGCTGGTCGGCAAGATTCAGGGGACGATCGTCGATTATCTGATGCCGCCGCTTTCGACGCTGGAATTGCTGGCGGCGCTGGCGGGCGGCGCCGTGACGCGGGCCTTTTGCGTCGGCGGTGCGGTGTGGGTGGCGATGATGCTGTGGCCGGGCGTCAATGTCATGCCCGCGCATCCGCTGGTCGTATTGTGGTTCGGCTTCCTCGGCGCGCTGTTCCTTGCCTTCATGGGTGTGCTGACGTCGATCTGGGCGGAAAAATTCGATCACGCCGCTGCGGTGACCAATTTCGTCGTCGCGCCGCTGACGCTGCTGTCGGGCACATTCTATTCGGTCGAACGGCTCGCCCCGGCATTTCAGACGGTCAGCCACCTCAATCCCTTTTTCTACATCATCTCGGGCTTCCGATACGGCTTTCTGGGCCTTGCCGATTCGCCGGTCCTGTGGGGTGGGCTGGTGATCCTCATGCTCGATATTGCGATGGGGCTGTTCTGCTACTGGCTGCTGCGCAAGGGGTGGAAGGTAAAGAACTGACGCCCCCGGGGGCGGCTTGATCCTTTCGTCCCGAATCGCCAGAATAAGGGCCTGACGGTCCGGGCCCCTCTGGCGAACGCTGCCGGCGCGTTCGTGATGTCGGACGTTTCTTCCTGATGATGCCGGCTGCAGGAAGAAGCGCGATGGATTTCCCTATGCTGTTGTTGTTGCTCGGTGGCGCCGCATTGCTGGCGCTGGGGGGCGAGTTGCTGGTGCGCGGTTCGGTCGCGCTGGCGGCGCGGCTGGGCGTCTCGCCGCTGCTCGCGGGCCTGACCATCGTCGCATTCGGCACGTCTGCGCCCGAACTGGTGACGAGCGTGATCGCGGCGCTCGCGGGATCGCCCGATATCGCCATCGGCAATGTCGTCGGGTCGAACATGGCCAATATCCTGTTGATCGTCGGCGCCACGGCATTGCTGATGCCGATCGCCGTCGACCGCCTCGCCTATCGCCGCGATGCGTTCATGCTGGTCGTCGCGACCGGCGCCACCGTCGCTGTCATGGTGTCGCTGGGCCGGGTCGATCGCCTGATCGGCGCGGGATTCCTGGCATTGCTCGCGGTGCACATCCTCTGGGCCTATTTCGGCGAGCGTCGCCGAACCGCCACGCCGCCGGACTCGGGCGAAGCAGCCACTGCTGCGCCCGATTATGCGGTCGTGCCGGCGTTGCTGCTTGCGATTCTGGGCATGGCGGCGACCGTCGGCGGCGCGCGGCTGCTCGTCGATGGCGCGATCGAACTGGCGCGCGAATTCGGCATGTCCGAGGCCGTGATCGGCCTCACCATCGTCGCGGTCGGCACTTCGCTGCCCGAACTGGTGACGTCGGTCGTGGCTGCGCTGCGCAAACATTCCGAAGTGGCGCTGGGCAATGTCATCGGATCCAGCCTGTTCAATCTGCTCGGCATTCTGGGCGTCACGGCATTGGTTCAGCCCCTGTCGGTGCCCGCCAGCATGATTCGCTTCGACGGCTGGGCGCTTGCCGCCGCGACATTGCTGCTCGTCGCGCTGTTGCTGCTGGTGCGGCGCATCGGGCGCAAGATCGGGCTGGCGATGTTGCTGGCCTATGCCGGCTATATCGCGCTGCTTTCGCAGATATAGCGGGCGGCGGGCGCAATTGCGGCCCGGCGACACACGGTAAAACCGGTGTTGACGCGCCCATGCCCCAGCCGGTAATTACCCGCTCCGGGCGGTCCGGCTGGGCCGCCCTTTTTCGTTTGTTTGAAGGTTTCGTTTTTCACACGCAATTGGAGGAGCAGTTCCGATGTCTATCACCGCACTCATGCCCGTTTACCCACGGTGCGATGTGCGTCCGGTGCGAGGCGAGGGCTGCTATCTGATCGGTGAGCGAGGCGAACGCTATCTCGATTTCGCCGCCGGTATCGCCGTCAATGCGCTGGGCCATGGCCATCCGCATCTGACCAGGGCGATTCAGGATCAGGCCGCGACGCTGATGCACGTTTCCAATCTCTACGGTTCGCCGCAGGGAGAGAAGCTGGCGCAGCGGATCGTCGACAACAGCTTTGCCGACACGGTGTTCTTCACCAATTCGGGCGCCGAAGCGGTCGAGTGCGCGATCAAGACCGCGCGCCGCTATCACTATGCGAGCGGCAATCCGCAAAAGCACACGCTGATCACCTTCCACAACGCCTTTCACGGGCGGACGATGGGATCGATTTCGGCGACCAACCAGCCCAAGATGCGCGAAGGGTTCGAGCCGCTCGCGCCGGGCTTCAAATATGCGCCGTTCGACGATCTCGAAGCCGCGCTCGAGCTGATCGACGAGAACACGGCGGGATTCCTGGTCGAGCCGGTGCAGGGCGAGGGCGGTATCCGCCCGGCCAGCCCTGAATTCCTTCAGGGCCTGCGCAAGGCGTGCGATGAAAAGGGGCTGCTGCTCGTTCTGGACGAGGTTCAGTGCGGCTATGGCCGGACCGGCACCTATTTCGCCTATGAACAATATGGCATCGAGCCGGATATCCTGGCGTCGGCCAAGGGCATTGGCGGCGGCTTTCCGTTCGGCGCATGCCTCGCGACCGAGGAAGCGGCCAAGGGCATGGTGTTCGGCACCCACGGCTCCACCTATGGCGGCAATCCGCTCGCCATGGCGGCGGGTCAGGCGATCCTCGACGTGATGCTCGAACCGGGTTTCTTCGAGCATGTCCGCACGATGGGCGACCGGCTGCGCAATGCGCTCGAGCAGATGATCCCCAATCACGACAGCCTGTTCGACAGCGTGCGCGGCATGGGGCTGATGCTCGGCATCAAGCTGAAAGACCCGGCGGTCAGCCGCGATTTCGTGGCGCATGCGCGCGACAATCACGGACTGTTGCTGGTTGCGGCGGGCGAGAATGTCGTCCGCGTCCTGCCGCCACTGGTGATCGAGGACAGTCATGTGTCCGAGTGCGTCCAGAAACTCAGCGAAGCCGCGCGGAGCTATACGCCGCCCAGCGGCGATTGAACCCAACTCCTCCCCGCTCGCGGGGAGGGGGACCAGCCAGCGGCTGGTGGAGGGGGCGAGCCATAAACGCAGCGCATGTGGAGAACTCCCTCCACCATGCTGCGCATGGTCCCCCTCCCCGTGCCGGGGAGAAATTAGATGAGACATTTTCTCGACCTGTCCGATGCCGGCAGCGAAGCCATCGCCGCGATGCTTGCCGATGCCGCGAGCCGCAAGGCGGCACGCAAGGGGCTGCCCAAGGGCCAGCCCGATCCCGACGCACCGCTTGCCGGCCGCACGCTGGCGATGGTGTTCGAAAAAAACTCGACGCGCACTCGAGTCAGCTTTGACATGGCGATCCGCCAGCTGGGCGGCAGCGCGGTGATCCTCGATGCCGGGACCAGCCAGCTTGGTCGCGGGGAAACCATCGCCGATACCGCGCGCGTGCTGTCGGGCTATTGCGACGCGATCATGGTGCGTACCGACGATCATGCCAAGATCGAGGAAATGGCGCATTATGCCAGCGTGCCGGTGATCAACGGCCTGACCGATCATTCGCACCCGTGCCAGATCATGGCCGACATGCAGGCAGTGATCGAGGCGGGCAAGCCGCTCGACGGGCTCAAATGGACCTGGCTGGGCGACGGCAACAATGTCCTGCATTCGATTGTCGAAGCGGGCGGGCTGATGGGCTTCGATGTCGTCGCCTGCTGCCCCGAAGGCTATGATCCCTCGCCCGAGGTGATGCGTGCCGCAGGAAACCGTGCGTCGCTGAGCCGCGATCCGGTCGCTGCGGTCGCCGGAGCCGATGTCATCGTCACCGATACCTGGATTTCGATGGGACAGGCGCATGCCGAGGAAAAGCTCGCGGCGATGATGCCCTATCAGGTGACCGAGGCGCTGATGGCGCAGGCGAAGTCCGACGCGATCTTCCTCCATTGCCTGCCCGCGCATCGCGGCGAGGAAGTGGTTGCCGAAGTGATCGACGGCCCGCAAAGCCGGATCTGGCCGGAGGCGGAAAACCGCGTCCATGCCCAGAAATCGGTGCTGCGCTGGTGCTTCGGCCAGATCGGGTAAGTTGTTTCGGCCTCAGGGCATCCTATCTGTTGCCCTGAACCGATATTTCCCGTTCGCGCCGAGCCTGTCGAAGCGCTGTACTTCTTTCCGGGCAGAAGGAGGACGGACGGGGCTTCGACAAGCTCAGCCCGAATGGTCTTTCTATGCGTGACACCGTTGCTACTCCCGATCTCGACCGCGCGATCGGCTTCACCATCCCGGCCCGCCATGCGCGCGGGCGCCTCGTCCGGCTCGGCCCCGTGGTCGACCAGATTCTGGCGGCACATGCCTATCCCCCCGCGATCGAACGATTGCTGGGGGAGGCGCTGACGCTGACTGCATTGCTCGGCTCGACGCTGAAGGATGCCGGCGGCCAGCTGACCATGCAGGCGCAGACCGAGCGCGGCATCGTCAAGCTGCTGGTGTGCGATTATCAGGGCGGCGCGCTGCGCGGCTATGTCCAGTTCGATGCTGACCGGCTGGCGACGCTCGGGGCGAATCCGTCGCTGTTCGCGATGTTCAACCAGGGCTATCTCGCGATCACCTTTGACCAGGCGACGACCGGCGAACGCTATCAGGGCATCGTTCCGCTGGAAGGCGAATCCTTTTCCGACGCAGCCGAACAATATTTCGTGCAGTCGGAACAGATCCCGACGCTGATCCGCGTGGGAACGCGGCGCGATGCCGATGGAAAGCTGATTGCCGGGGGGCTGTTCCTCCAGCATCTTCCCGATGGCGAGGAAGGTGGCGAACGGCTGCATTCGCGCGACGATCACCCCGAATGGGAACATGTGTCGACGCTGGGCGGGACGATGGGCAGCGACGAACTTGCCGATCCCGAACTGACGCTCGAAACGCTGATCTGGCGGTTGTTCAACGAAGAACGCGAAGTGCGCGCGCTCAGCAGTGTCGCGCTCTCGCGTGGTTGCCGGTGCGACACCGCGCATATTCGTCAGGTTTTGGCGAAATTTCCGGTCGAGGAGCGCGAAGCGATGGCCGATGATTCCGGTTTGATTACCGTAGATTGCGCCTTTTGTGCGCGCGGCTTTCCCGTTTCGCTCACGGAACTTGCGTCAGAAGAGTTGTAAGTTGCTGCAGTGCACACGATATTCCTGTTGTTATGACTCATGACCGCCCCTTGCCGGGAAGCTCCCAGGCACAATCGCCCCGGCGCCGGACCGGCACGGTGGCGGTAGCGCTGGCGTCGGTCGTCGGATTGTTCGCGATGGCGGTCGACCCGGCGGTTTCCACTGCCAGCGATTACGAAGTATCCGCTTCGTCGCAGGCCGGTGGCCAGTCGCTGGCTGCGCTTGCGACGCTCGAAAAGGGGCAGTGGCGCCTGCGCGAACGCAACAGCAACGCAACGCGCGATATCTGCGTCACCAATCCGGCGGCGCTTGTGCAACTGCGGCACAGCAACGCGCAATGTTCGCATTTCGTGATCGAAAATACCGCCAATCAGGCGACCGTCCATTATACCTGCCCCGGGCATGGCCATGGCCGGACGACCATTTCGGTCGAAACGCCTCGGCTGATCCAGCTGCAGACGCAGGGCGTGATCGACGGCGCACCCTTTTCGAGCGAATTCGAAGGTCGCCGTACCGGCAATTGCCGATAGGCGCGAACGGGCTGACGCTTTGGTAACCATTTGGTCGGATAGTGACGGCATGCGTTCCCTTTCGGTGCGCGTTCCTCCTGGCAGGGTTTATCCCCGCGACCTTGGGCCGTTCTTCCGGACGGCCCTTTTTCTGAAGGTCGATGGCGCGGTGGGTAGACGCGGCCGGAAAAACCGTTAGCGCTTGCAATATGACTGACGCCGGAACCTATGCCGTGGTCCTCCTTTCCGGAGGGCTCGATTCGATGGTGTCCGCCGCGCGCGCGCGCGAGGACGGCCATCGCCTGCTCGCGCTTTCGATCGATTATAATCAGCGGCATCAGGTCGAACTCGCCGCCGCGCGCCGGATCGCCAGTGCGTTGGGGGCGGAGCGGCATGTCGTCCTGCCGATCGACTTGCGCGCGTTCGGTGGATCGGCACTGACGGATTCGATCGACGTGCCCAAGACCGGTGTCGGCGCCGATATTCCGGTCACCTATGTCCCCGCGCGCAATATGATTTTCCTCAGCCTCGCGCTCGGCTGGGCAGAGGCGGTGGGCGCGCGCGACATCTATATCGGTGTCAACGCGCTCGATTATTCGGGCTATCCCGATTGCCGCCCTGAATTCATCGACGGTTTCGAAAAGCTCGCCGAACTGGCGACCAAGGCCGGGGTGGAAGGCGAAGCCTTTCGCATCCGTGCGCCGCTTCAGCACATGACCAAGGCGCAGATCGCGGCCGAGGCGGTACGGCTGGGGCTCGATGCGGGGATCAGCTGGTCCTGCTATGACCCCGCGCCGGGCGGCGTGCATTGCGGCAAATGCGATAGCTGCCGGTTGCGTGCCAAGGGATATGCGGAGGCGGGGATTCCCGATCCTACCGTCTATGCCGTTCCCGCCTGAGGGCGACGCCATGGGTTACGCCGTCAAGGAAATGTTCCTGACGCTTCAGGGCGAAGGCGCCAATGCCGGTGCACGTGCGGTGTTCGTGCGCTTTGCCGGCTGCAACCTCTGGTCGGGCCGTGAAGCCGATCGTGCCACGGCGATCTGTCGTTTCTGCGATACCGATTTCGTGGGGATGGACGGCATCGGTGGCGGGCGCTTCGCCGATGCGCAGGCGCTGGCTGCCGCTGCTGCGGGCCATTGGGGGCCGGATCGCGAGGCGCGTTTTGCCGTGCTGACCGGCGGCGAGCCGATGTTGCAGGTCGACGACGCTCTGGTCGATGCGCTGCATGCCGAGGGCTTCCGCATCGCGATCGAAACCAACGGCACCTTGCCCGTCCATCGCGGCATCGACTGGATCTGCGTCAGTCCCAAGGCAGGCAGCGACGTCGTCCAGCGCGACGGCGACGAACTCAAGCTCGTCTGGCCGCAGGCCGGGATCGATCCCGAGGAACTCGAACGATGGGATTTCGGGCTGCGGCTGGTTCAGCCGATGGACGATGCCGCCGCCGATGCCAATCTGGCCGCAGCCATTGCCTTTGCAATGGAACGCCCGGGCTGGCG
This sequence comes from Stakelama portus, assembly GCF_003171655.1. Lineage (GTDB taxonomy): Bacteria > Pseudomonadota > Alphaproteobacteria > Sphingomonadales > Sphingomonadaceae > Sphingomonas > Sphingomonas portus. The sequence continues at coordinate 292,509 of NZ_QFZL01000004.1, forward strand.
CCTGACGCTGCAGACGCACAAGCTGCTCGGCCTGCGCTGAACGCCGGGCGTCCCGGTCAGCGCCACGGCCTCTCCATCAGAAGTTGCCGCAGCGATCCCAGCGATAGGTGTGGCCGCGCCGCCAGCAGCGTTCGTCGGTGAAGGGCGGGAAGGGGGGCAGGCTGATGCTGGGATTGATGCGTTCGGGCGTGAATGCCTGATCGCCCACCGGGATCAGGCTGTTGCGCAATTCGCGCATCCGGTCATGCGCAAGGTCGCCCAGCTTGCCGCGCGGCGTGAACACTGCCTGATGCCCGATCGAGGCAGCGGTCTGACAGAAGTTCAGCTGCGCCGAAACGGTCGAAAAACCCGAATAGACACGCGTGCCGAAGCGATCGAACTCGGTCTGCCCCTCGCGCCGGTTGGGCGCCACGCGAATGAAATATTTCTGCAGCGTCGCATAGGAGTCGGCAAGCTCCTGGCGATGGTCCCGCAACAGCGCGACATAATTGGCGTGGGTCAGAAGCGTCGGTTCGAAATAGCATTGCAGCGCGGCGACATTCAGCGCCGAGCGCAGATTCCAGACCAAGGCGGCACGCAGTTCCTCGGGCGTGGCTTCGGGCAGGTCGGAACCGACGATACCCGGCTCTGCACCGGTCACGCGCGCGCCGGTCAGATCGGCCGAACGAAAGAAAAACTGCGCGGACGCAGGCGCGGAAGCAAAGATTCCCGCCGCCAGGCCAATAGCGATCACGATACGCCGAACAGACATGCCAACCCCATGAACCACAACATGATATAAACGCTGGTCTGCTGGTTACGGGCTTTTGAGTCCGGCCCCAAGTCCTTTTTCGACGCGGCCTGCGGCGGCGCGACAATCTGGCGCGGCGTTGCGCCAAAGCGACGATTGCCCCAAAAAGAAACGGCCGCCCGGTTGCCCGGACGGCCCTTTCCATCACGACAGACGCGATGAATTACATCATGTTGCCGTCGGTCATGTTGTCCATCATGTTGCCTTCGACCACGCCGTTGGCAGCATCGGCACCGGTGACCATGTCGTCTTCGGCACCCATGTTTTCGATCGGCGTAACTTCAGTCGAATTGTCGACAACAGCGGTCGTCTTGCTGTTGCAGGCCGAGACCGTGAGCGCCGCACCGGCGATCATCGTGGCCGCGACGGCCTTGGAGAGAATTGCACGCATGTAAAGCTCCCTAGATAATGGGTCTGGAGGCGTTCAGCCATAATCACCCAAACCGCGATGGACATTAGTCGCTTCGCACTTCCCCCTCAAGAGTGGTTTTTTCGCGAAGCGGGTCGAGCGAATCCAAAAATGGCAAAAATGCGGCAAAAAGGGCGGAATCAAGCTCTTTCGCAGTATGGAATTTTTTCAGCTTTGCAGCGCTCGTTACTGGAAAATCCGCGATTCCACACGGAATAATGCCCCCGAAATCGTTCAGATCGGGGTCGAGGTTCAGCGCGAATCCATGCAGCGTGACCCATTGGCGAATGCGTACGCCGATCGCGCCGATCTTCGCTTCCTCGCCGCCGTCGCGCGTCCAGATGCCGATCCGGTCGGGCACGGCGAAGGCGTCGATGCCCAGCCGCTTCAGTGCCGCGATCACCCAGTCTTCGAGTGCGTGGACATATCCGCGTACGTCGCGGCGGCGCTTGCGCAGGTCGAGGATCAGATAGCCGATCCGCTGGCCCGGGCCGTGATAGGTATAGCGTCCGCCGCGCCCGCTCTGGACGACCGGGAAGCGCGGATCGATCAGTTCCGCCGGGTCCGCGCTGGTGCCTGCGGTATAGACCGGCGGGTGTTCGAGCAGCCAGACGAGCTCGCGCGCTTCGCCGCGCACCACCGCTGCCGCGCGCGCCTCCATTTGCGCCAGCGCGGCTTCATAGGGAACGGGATCGGCCGACACCCGCCATTCGATATCGCGAACAACTGCTTCCATCGCCGCGTGAATTGGCCCCGCTGCGCAGGTTTCGCAAGCATTGGCTTTCAGGGCCATCACGGTTAACAACCCAGCACCGGAATCAACGAGGCAGACCCCCACATGGTCAGAATGAGCGCCGTCTGGGATCGCACGGCGGAGTTTTTGAGCGACAATCTGACGCTGATCGTGCCGGTGGCCGTGATCGCCTTTTTCGTTCCCGCCTCGATCGAGGGGAGCCTGCCGAACGGCGCGCAGGTTCAGGGCGCGCTGGCGATCCTGCTTCCGCTGGTGAGCCTGTTTTTCGCAGTGGTATCGCTGTGGGGGGCGCTGACCGTCGTCGTCATGGCCGCCAATCCGGCCGAGATTCAGGGGGCGGGCGGGGTGGCCCGCGATCGCCTGATTCCCGCACTGATCGTCTGGGTCGCGCTGTTCGCGCTGCTCATCCTGTTGCTCTTGCCGGTGCCGCTGGCGCTGACGCTGAACGGCTATGATGTCGCTGCGCTGGCGCGGATGGAGGATGTGCATCTGACCGCCGCGATCGCATGGCCGATCGCCATCTACTGGTTTCTTGTCGCGGCGGTATCGCTGTGGGCGGCGGCGCGGTGCATCCTCGTTTCGCCGTTGATCGTGTTGGAAAAGCGCATGTTCGATGCGATTCCCCAGTCGATCCGGATGACGCGCGGCCGGACATGGCAGATTATCGGGGTGATGCTGCTCTTCGCGCTGGTGGCGATTGTTTCGATGCTTGCCGCGCGCGCGGTGTTCGGTTCGATCTTTCAGCTGATTGCCGGGGGCGATCCCGGCCCGATCACGCTGGCGGGCGTGCTGACATCGGTCACGGTGGCGGCGGTGCAGACTGCGTTTTCGGTGATCTGGCCTGCGTTTGCCGCCAAACTCTATCTTGCATTGACTTCGGCGGCGTCGCGCGAACAACAGGCGACGTGACCAACGATTTTTCCGCGATATTCGGCGATGCACGCGCGCTTTGGCGTGCGAATCGCGACCTGCTGATCCGTGTGGGCGGGGTGTTCCTGTTCCTGCCGGCATTTGCCATGCAGCTTTTTCTGCCGCCGCAGGAGATGAAGGACGTCACTTTCGAACAGGCGTTCGAAGCGACTGTCCAATGGGCCGTCGCCAATGCCCATTGGCTGTTGCTCGACAGGCTGGTCTCGCTGTTCGGGCTGGTGACGCTCCTGATGCTGCTGCTCGCGCGCGCCGAATCGACGCTGGGCGAAACGATGCGCCATGCGCTGCGGCGGTTCCCGGCATTTGTCCTGCTGTGGCTGCTGGTTTCGATGCTGACGACGCTTGGCGCGATGGCGTTCATCGTGCCTGGTCTCTATCTGGCCGGGCGCACGTTCCTGATCGGCGCGGCGCTGATCGCCGAGCCCGAACGTGGCCCGGCAGCGGCGTTTTCGGCCGGGATCGAAGTGAGCCGCGGGCGCGGGTGGATGCTGTTCCTGATCGCCGCGATCGTGTGGCTGGTGGCCCTGGTTGCCACGGGCCTTGCAGGGGACCTTGGCCGGGCATTCGACACGCTTGGCGGGCCGATCTTCGGCGGTGCGGTCGGCTCCGCGCTGTCGTCGGTCGTCTCTACGGCGGCGGCAATCGCAATGGTGCTGCTGCAGGTGGCGGCCTATCGCCGGCTGGCTGCGCCCAGGCAGGGGATCTGAGGCGCCGAATCGCCCGGCAGCGCGCCGATCAGCCGGGGATCGGTAAAGGTCTCCACCGTGCGGCTGATCGGGGTGAACCCGAATCTGCGGTAAAATCCCAGCGCCGACGGGTGGTCGAGCGTGCAGGTGTGCACCCATAGCCGCGATATGCCGGCGCGCCATCCAAGCGCCAGCGCCTGACGCATCAGCCAGCCGCCCTGACCCTTTCCGGTCCATTCGGGGACCAGCCCGACAAAGCCGAGTTCGCATTGCCCCGGTTCGCGGAAATCGAGTTCGAGCATGCCGACTTCGACTCGGTTGCGGTCGACCACGGCATAGATATGGACCGAATCATCGTCGAGGATCGCGCGCAACGCCACTTCGTCCATCACCAGCCGCGAGAACCACAGCCAGGGCGCGCCGACCCTGCGGAACAACGTGCGGTATCTGGCGCTGTCGGGACGTTCCCATCGCACCAGCTGGAGCGGCGAGGGCGGAACCGGCGCGGGGCGCGGGCGCCCGGTCATCTCCAGCGTCGTCACGATCGTCGCGACATGATCGTCGGGGACGGGCGTCAGCGCCATGTCAGGTCCAGGTGGCGAGCGGCGGCAGGCTCATCAGGATCGCATCGATATTGCCGCCGGTCTTGAGCCCGAACAATGTGCCGCGATCATAGACGAGGTTGAATTCGGCATAGCGGCCCCGCCATTCGAGCTGCTGCGCGCGATCGGCTTCGGTGAAATCCATCCCCATGCGACGGCGTACGATCCGCGGGAAGACGTTCAGAAACGCGCGGCCGACATCCTGGGTAAAGGCGAAATCGGCGTCCCAGTCGCCGTCGAGATGGTCATAGAAAATCCCGCCGACGCCGCGATGCACCTTGCGGTGGGGGATATAGAAATACTCGTCTGCCCATTGTTTGAAGCGCGGATAATGTTCGGGATCATGGGCATCGCACGCTTGCTTGAGCGCGGCGTGAAATTCCTCGGTATCCTCCGCATAGGGGAGCGGCGGGTTGAGATCGGCGCCGCCGCCGAACCAGCTTTTGGTGGTCACCAGATGGCGCGTGTTCATGTGCACGGCCGGGACGTGCGGATTGGCCATATGCGCGACGAGGCTGATTCCGGTGGCGAAGAATTTGGGATCCTCCCCCGCTCCGTGGATCGTCTTGGCGAAATCGCCCTCGAACGTGCCCGAAACGGTCGAGACATTCACCCCGACCTTTTCGAACACCTTGCCCTTCATCAGCCCGCGCACGCCGCCGCCGCCCGGCTCGCCCGAGGGATCGATGCGATCCCAGGGCAGATATTCGAACGAAGCGTCCGAACCGGCTTCGCGCTCGATTGCTTCGAATTCGGCGCAAATCCGGTCGCGGAGCGATTCGAACCAGCTACGGGCGGTGTTCTTCTGTTCGTCGGGCAGCATGGACTGGCACCTAATGGGGCGGGGCGGGGCTGTCGAGCGGGCGCGCCGACGGTCAGCCGGCGACGGGCCAGCCATCGGTCTGGCGCAGCGCTTCGGCCGTGGCGATCCCGACCGATACCGAGATGTTGAGTGAGCGCATCCCCGCGCGCATCGGTATCAGCACCCGCGCGTCGGCGCGCTCATGCACGGCTTCGGGCACGCCTGCCGACTCGGAGCCGAACAGCAATATGTCGTCAGAATGGAGCTTCGCCTGCGGCAGCGGCGTCGCGCCGCGCGTTGTGAACAGGACGATTCGGGTATCGGCAGTCGCGCAAAAAGCGTCCCAGTCGGCATGGCGCCGGACGGTGACGTTGCGAACATAATCCATGCCGGCGCGCGCCAGCGCCCGCTCGCTCCACGCAAAGCCCATGGGCTCGATCAGGTCGACATCGGCGCCGAAACACGCGGCGGTGCGCAGAATGGCGCCGACGTTTCCGGCGATGTCGGGTTCGAAAAGCGCGATACGCATGATCGCGCTTCGTTGCCCCACTACACGCGCCATCGCAATCCGCCTGTCGGCACCGACGCGACCGGATCGTAACGCAGATGCAAAAATGCCTGTTGGCAAATCGGTGTCCCGGCGTCTATCAGGCCGCCAGCCACCGGGGGCATCCGGGGGGCTGGGCGGGGCATATCGCCCGACGTCCGGGTCCGGGTCGCGTGTTCGCGCGAAAGAATATGAAGTGCAAAGGCTGACGCATGGCAACGCTTGATCAAGCTGTTCCACCTGAAGGGGCCGCCGGTCCCGAAGGCGAATCGCTCGAAAATCCCCGTCGTCGCGACTGGCTCCAATACGCTGCCGTTTCATTCGGCGCGGTCGGAGCGGGCGTGGTGGTACTTCCGCTCATCAATTCGATGAATCCTTCGGCTGACGTGCTTGCACAGTCGACCACCGAAGTGGATCTGTCGGCGATCGAGCCGGGCCAGGCGATCAAGGCGACGTTCCGCAAACAGCCGCTGTTCGTCCGCAACCTGACCCAGAAGGAAATCGACGAGGCGAACGCAGTGCCGCTCAGCGCGCTGCGCGATCCGCAGACATTGGCCGAGCGCACCAAGGAAGGCCATGAAAACTGGCTGATCACGCTGGGCGTGTGCACGCATCTGGGCTGTGTTCCGCTCGGCGCGGGCGAAGGCGAAAATCGTGGTCCGTTCGGCGGTTATTTCTGCCCGTGCCATGGTTCGGCCTATGATACTGCGGCGCGTATCCGTCAGGGGCCGGCGCCGAGCAATCTGGTGGTTCCGGACTATGAATTCACGTCGGACACGACGGTAACGGTGGGTTGAGGTAAGGCGAAATGAGCTTCCCCTGGGCAAAGCAATATGCGCCGAAGCATCCGGTCATGCAGTGGATCGACGAGAAACTGCCGCTGCCGCGCTTCGTCTATAACGCGATCGGCTCCGGTTATCCGGTTCCGCGCAACCTCAATTATTTCTGGAACTTCGGGGTCCTTTCCGGGGTCGCGCTGGTGTGCCAGATCGTCACCGGCGTCATCCTGGCGATGCACTTTCATTCCAGCGCCGCCGGAGCGTTCGAATCGGTCAACGGCACGATCATGCGCGACGTCAATGCGGGCTGGTTCCTGCGTTTCGCGCACGCCAACGGCGCTTCGATGTTCTTCATCGTGGTCTATACGCATATCGCGCGCGGGCTTTATTACGGGTCGTACAAGGCGCCACGCGAAATGGTGTGGCTGCTCGGCGTCGTGATCTTCCTGCTGCTGATGGCGACGGCCTTCATGGGCTATGTGCTTCCCTGGGGTCAGATGAGCTTCTGGGGCGCGCAGGTGATTACCGGCTTCTTCTCGGCGATCCCGGTCGTCGGCGACTGGATCCGCATCTGGCTGCTCGGCGGCTATGCGCCGGACGACGCCGCGCTCAACCGCTTCTTCTCGCTCCACTATCTGCTGCCGTTCGTGATCGCAGCGGTCGTGATCCTGCACATCTGGGCGCTGCATATCCCGGGTTCGTCGAATCCGACCGGCGTCGAAGTGAAGGACGAGCAGGATACGGTGCCGTTCCACCCCTATTACACGGCCAAGGACGGCCTGGGGCTGGTGGTGTTCCTCATCGTCTTCGCGCTGCTGATCTTCTTCGCGCCCGACATGCTGGGTCACCCGGACAATTATATTCCGGCCAACCCGCTTTCGACTCCGGCGCATATCGTGCCCGAATGGTATTTCCTGCCCTTCTACGCGATCCTGAAGTCGTTCACTTTCGACCTGATCCTTCCGGCGAAGCTGTGGGGCGTGCTGGCGATGTTCGGTTCGATCCTGCTGATGTTCTTCCTGCCGTGGCTCGACAAGTCGCCGGTGCGGTCGGGCAGCTATCGTCCGATGTATCGCATCTTCTTCTGGATCATGATCGTCGACGTGTTCGTGCTCGGCTATGTCGGCGGCGCGGAACCGATCGCACGCAACGTGATCCTGGGGCAGATCGCGTCGATGTATTATTTCGCGCACTTCCTGATCATCGTGCCGATCGTATCGCGGCTGGAGCGGCCCAAGCCGTTGCCCAATTCGATCACCGAGGCGGTGCTCGCCAAGGGCAAGAGCGGCGAAACCGCGGTCAGCGCGTAAGGGGGATTAGAAGAACATGTCTGCGCTGTTCGTAAAATCGATCAAGTTCCTCATCGGAGGTGCTTTCGTCGTCGCGCTCTTCCTGGCGCTGTGGACCACCGTCGCCGGGATGATCAATGAACCGGCGGCGGAAACCGCGGCCGAGGAGTTTCATCTCAAGCCCGAACATCTGGCGCTTCAGTCCGACGGGCCGTTCGGCACGTTTGACGAGCAGCAGGTGCAGCGCGGCTTTCAGGTGTACAAGGAAGTCTGCGCCGCGTGTCACTCGCTTAGCCTCGTGTCGTTCCGCGAGCTGGAAGGCATCGGCTATACCGAGGCGCAGGTGAAGGCGATCGCGACGGGCTGGACAACGCCGCAGCCGACGTTCGACCCCAAGACGGGCGATCGTGGCGAGCGCCCGAACACGCCGGCCGACCGCTTCCCGCATGTCTATTATCCGGGTCAGGGTTCGCCGCCCGACCTGTCGCTGATCGCCAAGGCGCGTGAAGGCGGCGCGAGCTACATCCACGCGCTGCTGACGGGATATCAGGCACAGCCTGCCGAGCTGCTCGAGAAATTCCCGGATGCCAAGACGCCGGAGGGGCTGCACTACAACCCCTATTTCGCGAACCTCAATCTCGCCATGCCGGCGCCGCTGACCAGCGAAGGACAGGTTCAGTATCTCGACGGCACCCGCGCGACGGTCGATCAGATGTCGAAGGACGTTTCGGCCTTCCTCGTCTGGACTGCCGAACCCACGCTGGAAAAACGCCACGCGGTGGGCTTTGCGACGATCCTCTTCCTGATCGCGCTGCTCTTCCTGACCTTCGGTGCCTATCGGTCGGTCTGGGCCGGCGTTAAGCACTAAGTCGATCAAGACCCGGCGCGGGCAATTGCTCGCGCCGGGTTTTTCATGTCTGATGAAGATCGCCCGGGATGCCGGCGCGCAGCGAGCGGAGAGATGTCATGGCCGATGACCGCAACTCGGATATCCGCGATCGCATTCGCACTATTCCCGACTTTCCCAAGCCGGGCATCATGTTCCGCGACATCACGACATTGCTGCTCGATCCCGAGGGGCTGCGCCTGACGATCGACCGGCTGGCCGAACAGGTGGACGGCGATATCGATCTGGTCGCGGGCGTCGATGCGCGCGGTTTTCTGTTCGCGGCGCCGTTGGCGATCAAGCTGGGCACCGGCGTGCTGCTGGTCCGCAAGGACGGCAAGCTGCCCGGCGCGACCATCGCCGAGGAATATGCCCTGGAATATGGCACCGACCGCGTTGCCATCCATGCCGATGCCTGTGCGCCGGGCGCGCATGTCCTGCTGGTCGACGATCTGATCGCCACCGGGGGAACCGCGCGCGCCGCAGTGCGGCTGCTGCGCAAGGCCGGAGCCAAGGTGACTCAGGCGGGGTTCGTGGTCGATTTGCCGGATCTGGGCGGCGCCGACGCGCTGCGTGCCGAGGGTGTGGCGGCATTCGCCCTTACCGCCTTCGAAGGGCATTGAGGCCGGTTCAGGTCAAGTTACGGAACACACGCGCATACTAAGGGTTGGCTAAACACAATCCGAGGAGCGAAGATGCGCAATCTTGCGAAATTAACGCTGGCGGCGGCGGCGCTGACGGCGACCGGTGCCCTTTCCGCATGTACCGACGGCTATGGCTATAGCAGCGTTTCGGTCGGCTATGGCAATGGCTATTACGGCAGCGGGTCGCCCTATTATTACGACAATGGCGGCTATTATAACGGCAGCTACGGCAGCCCCTATTGGGGCTGGTACGGCGACTATTATTATCCCGGTACCGGCGTTTACGTCTATGACACCCAGCGCCGCCGCCATCGCTGGAATCAGGCGCAACGCCAATATTGGCAGCACCGCCAGCAGCAATGGCGCGGCGACCGCAGGCCCGACAACTGGCATGATTTCCGTGGCGATCGCCGGGGCCATGACCGGTATCGCGATGACCGCCGTCCCGACCGCGACCGGTATGAGCGTGACCATCGCCGCGACGGCGACGGCTATGGGCGCGACCATGGTCGTCGCGATGGCGATCGTCATGACCGGGGCCGGGGTCGCCGCGACCGCAACCCGTAAAGGCGAGCTACCCGCGCCGACGTCGTGACCGCTGCCTGCGACCCGAAGGCCGCGTGCCTCAATCGGTGGGGCGGCAGCGGATCAGCGTACCCGAAATGAAGCGCAGCACCGGCTCGTCATGCTGGTTATAGGTCGTGGTCTGCGTCTGCAGGCTGCCGATGCCGGGGCGCCGTACCGATGCCCGTTTGTCGAGGATCAGCATTTCGGCACGCAGGACGTCGCCCGGATAGACCGGCTTGAGCCAGCGCAACTCGTCCAGACCCGCAGCGCCCAGCCCGGCCTGCGGGTTTTCCTTCATATGCGCCACGATCATCGACATGGTCATCGCGCAGGTGTGCCACCCACTCGCGGCGATTTTGCCGAAATGGGTCTGTGCCGCCGCTTCGTCCGAAAGGTGGAAGGGCTGGGGGTCGTATTTGCCGGCGAATTCGAGCACTTCCTCGCGCGTTACTTCGTAACGGCCGAAGGTCGCGGTATCGCCGATCACAATGTCTTCGAAATAGCGCATGCAGGGCGTTTCGAACGAAAACAGGATGCGCGCAAGCCCCTTGCCGCGGTTGCGCGCTATTGCGGCTCGGCCAGCGCAGGTTCCAGCGGTGCCAGCGTCCCGTCGATCGCGCCGTCATGCTGCGGCAATCCGATCAGCCTGCGCAGCAGCGGCTCGACATCGACATTGTCGAACGGCTCCAGCCTCAGCCCGTGACGAAATGCCGGGCCATGGGCGAGGAACAAAGCCCGCATTTCGGGCGCATCATTGTCGAATCCGTGATTGCCCCCCTTGATCGGCCAATCGGGATTGGGTGGCCCGTTGAGGATCGTCCAGCCGGTATCGGCGAGGCAGAAGATCGGCGGAATGCGCGGATTGGTGCCATAGTGAAAGCGTTCGGGGATATTCTGCCGCTCCCAGCATGTCATGCCGGGGTGATCGCCGATCAGCGCGGACCGGGCTTCGGCTTCATGCCCGGGCAGCGGCACGATCCCGGCAAAGGCTCCCGATTCGATCACTTTGACGACGCCCGGCGACACATAGTCCTGAAGCTGTACGATGCGATCGGCCGAAATCGGCGCCATGCCATGATCGGCAACGATTACCAGATTGGCGGGCTGATGAAGCCGGTCGAGCCCGGCGAGCAGCCGGCCGATCAGCGCGTCGACATCCGCGACCGCCGCTTCGGTTTCCGGGGCGTCAGGACCGAAATTATGCCCCGCCGTATCGACGGTGTCGAAATAGAGCGTCAGAAATTGCGGGCGCGTTTCTGCCGGGCGGCGCAACCAGTCGATGATCGCATCGACGCGCTGGCGACCGGTAACGTCCTGATTGAATTGCTGCCAGTCCGACGGGCGGACATGCTCGATCGCGACATTGGACCCGGGCCAGAACATCGTCGCGGTGCGGATGCCGGCTTTTTCCGCGGCAACCCAGACCGGCTCGGCCTGATCCCAGTAAAAGGCGTCGGTGGTTGCCATGGTGAACCGCTGATCGGGGCGCCCGGGATCGTAGAAGCTGTTCGAAACGATGCCGTTGCGATCGGGCCGGCGCCCGGTGACCAGCGTATAGTGATTGGGGAAGGTCTTGCTGGGAAAGGACGGACGCATCGCCGCGACGACGCCATCCTGCGCCAGCTCCGACAGCACAGGCGTCACGCCGCGATCGAGATAGTCGCGGCGGAACCCGTCGATCGACACCAGGATGGTGACCGGTTCGCGTATTTCCACAGTCGCGGCGGACGACACCGGCGTCTGGGCAGGCGGCGTCACGCATGCCTGCAGCGTTGCGGCAAGCGCCGCGGCGAGAAGTTTCGAATACCAGCGCATACCCGGTCGCATGCCAGATGTGTGTGACAAAGGGGAGTCGTTCAGTGCGCGAACACCATCCACAGCGCCATGGCGACCATCATCACATTCTCGGTCAGCGAAATGAAGCCGAGCGGCACGTTGCTGCCGCCGCCGACACAGGCGCATTTCAGTTCGCGCCGGTCGATATAGACTGCCTTGAACACCGATACCGCCCCGATCGTCCCGATAAACAGCGCGACCGGAACCGACAGCCAGGTCAGCGCGCCCGCCGTCATCAATATTCCCGCGCCCGCTTCGGCAAAGGGATATATCCGGCCATAGGGTACCCAGCGCTGCGCGAGCAGATCATAGCCGAGGAACATCGTCGCGAATTTCCCGACATCCTGCAGCTTGAGCATCGCCAGCGCGCACATGCTGAGCGAAATGAACCATTCGCCCGCCCGCATTGTGAAGATCGTGCCGAAGTTCGCGAAGCTTAGCGCCAGCGCGAGCAGCGCAGTGATGGCGAACACGGCGATTACCGGGCGATAGCTGGTGGCATCCGGATCGCGGACCTTCAGCCCGAAATAACGGCGCAGATCGTCATAGCCGCCGATCCGTTCGCCGCCGATAAAGGTCTGCGGCGTGGTGCTGACGTCATGCTGTGCCTTGAACGCATCGGTTTCCGCGCGCGTCTTCAGCCAGCGATCCTCGACCGTATAGCCGCGGCTGCGCAGCAGGTGCAGCGACTGCAGCCCATAGGGGCAGAGATGCTTTTCCATCACCATGCGATAGAGAGTTGCGCGCTTTTCACCTGGACCGGCCATGGTTCCTCCGCTTGTTCGGTGCCTCAAGCGACCCATATGGGTTCCGTACCATGGTACGGAGTCAAGCAATGGAGATGACGATTTCGCAGCTTGCCCGCGCGGGCGGGGTCGGTGTCGAAACCATACGCTATTATCAGCGCCGGAAATTGCTGAGCGAACCGGCGCCGCGCGCCGCCAGCATCGCGACGCGGGGCGTGCGCTATTATGGCGAGACCGCACTGCGCCGCCTGCGCTTCATTCGCGCGGCACAGGCGGCGGGTTTTACCCTGGATGCGATCGGCGAATTGCTCGAGCTTGATTCGCTCGACGATCGCGCGCGGGTTTGGGCGCTGGCGCGCGAACGCATTGCCCGGCTGGATGGCGAGATCGACCGGTTGCAGGCGGCGCGAAACGCACTGACGCGGCTTGAGCGCGAATGCGCTTCGGGCGGGCCGGGACCTTGTCCGATCCTCGAAACCTTCGAACACGCTCCGGCCTAGATTCGGGCCCTGTCATGCCATTCCCGGCGCCAGCGCGGCGCGACACGCGCAACTGCGAACCCGGCGATCAGCGCGGCGAGCGCGAACAACAGGAACGCCGGCGCATAATCGCCGAACCACTGCCGCGAATAGCCAAGCGCCAGCGACAGGGCGAACCCGCCCAGTCCGCCCGCCATTCCGATGATCCCGGTTGCCGCGCCGCCGCTTGCTGCAAAGCGTTGCGGCACCAGCTGGAATACCGCGCCATTGCCCAGTCCCAGCGCCAGCATGACAAGCACCAGCATCGCGACGATCACGTCGCGGTCGCGCGCCAGCCCCGCGCCCGTCAGCGCGACTGCGGCGAGCGCGAGCAACAGCGTCAGCGTGCGCGCGCCGCCGAAACGGTCGGCCAGGCCTCCCCCCAAAGGGCGCACGAACGATCCGACCAGTACCAACAGCGCCGTCCATCGCCCCGCCGCCACAGCGTCGATTTCGAACCGGGTGGTCAGGACGATCGGCAGCGATGCCGCTAAGCCGACAAAGCCGCCAAAGGTGATCGCATACAGCCCCATCAGCTGAAGACAGTCCTTTTCCTTCAGCAACGATCCGGCCCGGCCCCGCGGCGGCGCGTGCGGCGCATCGCGCGCGAGCAGTGCGAACAGCAGCAACACAGCGGCGAGCGGCAGACAGAACAGGCCGAACACCGCCCGCCACCCAAAGCTTGCGGCAAGCCAGGGGGCGAACAGCGCCGCCAGCACGACGCCCGAATTGCCCATGCCGGCCAGGCCCTGAACCAGACCCTGCATGCGCGGCGGGTACCAGCGCGATGCGAGCGGCAGCGCAACCGCGAAACTTGCCCCCGCAACGCCCAGAATCGCGCCCAGCGCCAGCAGACCGGCATAGGAGGAAACGCCGCCCAACGTTGCGCCGGCGAGCGCCACGATGACGATCGCCTGTGCCGCGATGCCGGTCCTGCGCGCGCCGAAACGGTCGACGGCATGGCCCGCGAACGGGCGCAGCAACGCACCCGCCAATGTGGGTACCGCGATCACCAGCCCCGTGGCGCCGGGCGACAGCGCCAGATCCCCGGCGATGAACGGTGCCAGCGGGCCAAGCAGCACCCAGATCATGAAGGCTGCATCGAAATAGAGGAAGGCGGCCAGCAAACTCGGCCAATCGCCGCTGCGCCAGATGCCCGACAGACCGGAAATCCCGTCTCCCGTCGTCGTGGCGCCCGCTCGCATCGCTCAGGCGCCGGACATTTGGTCGAACAGCCCGTCGGCGGCGCAAAGGTCGGGAGAGTCGCGATAGCCGGTCGCGCGCATATAGATGTCGGGTCGAAACAGCCCCTTCGCCACTTCATGGCTTTCGGGCGAATCCGCAACCATGTTCCATCGAACCATCTGTGCGTAGATCCAGTTGGCGTGCCGGGGCAGCGGGGCGCTGATGCCGTCGCGATGGAACAGCACATAGTCGCCGATCGATACCGGATCGGCGCCCCGGCGCGGCACGAGTCGTCCCGACAATGCGGTGATCAGGAATTCGGCGGGCTGGCCAACATGATCGGGGCGTTCGAGGATATGGGCCAGTTCCTTGTGATTGGCCGAATCGTCGCACCAGGCGGCGGCATGGTCGATCGCGCGGACCAGCCGGTCGGTGCGATCGCAGTCGCGGTCCAGCCAATCGGTACGCACCGCCAGCAGCTTTTCGACGCCGCGATGCCACATCGATGCGGTCGGCGCCGCCAGTTCGGCCAGCCCGGCCAGGATCGCCGCCGTGCCCCATGGCTCGCCGGCAAGGAAACCGTCGATCTCGCCGGTTTCCATGGCGCTTGTGGTTTGCGACGGATCGACTTCGATCAGCGAGACATCCCGGTCGGGGTCGATGCCGCCGGCGGCGAGAAAATACCGCATCAACAGCGCGTGGCAGGAAAATTCATGCACGATGCCCAATGTCACCGGCGCCTTGCTCTCGCGGATCGCCCGGCCCAGATCGTCCGCAGTCGCCAGCGGATCGGCAAGCCGCGCGGCGGGATCGCGGATCAGCCCCGCCGCCAGCGCGGGCGACACCACGAGCGAGTTGCCATTGGCATTGAGGAGGATCGGTGCCGCCAGATTCTGTCTGGCGCCCGCCTTGCCCAGCATGATCGCCATCGCGAGCGGGGCAAGCATATGGGCGGCGTCGACGCGGCCGGTCGCGATCATCGCCGCGACTCGGCTCCAGCTGGTTTCGCGAATCAGTTCGAGTTCGAGTCCCTGTTCGGCCGCGAACCCCTTTTCGCGCGCCACGATCAGCGGCGCGGCGTCGTTCAGAGGGACAAAGGCAATAGAGACTGAATCCATACCCGCACATGCTCCCTGTCGACCGGACCGGGCAAGAAAAACAATGCGCTATTACGCTAGCTTGTCTTTCCGGAAACACCAGTCCCGACCTGGAATTGGCCGTGCGGGCCAGGGATTTGGTATCAGACGTTGAATTTGAACAACATCACGTCGCCGTCATGGACGACATATTCCTTGCCTTCCTGACGCAACTTGCCGGCGTCGCGCGCGCCCGCTTCGCCGCCCAATGCGATATAATCGTCAAAGGCGATGGTTTCGGCGCGGATGAAGCCGCGTTCGAAATCGCTGTGGATCTCGCCGGCGGCCTGCGGTGCCTTGCTACCCGCCTCGACGGTCCAGGCGCGGGCTTCCTTGGGACCGACGGTGAAGAAGGTCAGCAGGTTGAGCAGCGTGTATCCGGCGCGAATGACGCGCGCGAGGCCGGTTTCTTCCAGCCCCAGTTCGGACAGGAATTCGCCGCGCTCTTCCGGCGGCATCGTCGCGATCTCGGCTTCGATCGCGGCGGAAACCACGACAGCCTGCGCGCCTTCGGCCTTGGCCCTGGCGAATACCTTCGCCGAATACGCATTGCCGTTCGCCGCGTCTTCCTCGTTGACGTTGCAGACATAGAGGACCGGCTTGCCGGTCAGCAGCTGCGCCTGTTCGAACGCACGTGCTTCTTCATGGTCGGCGATTTCGGTGAGTCGCGCGGGCTTGCCTTCGCGCAGCAGGTCCAGCGACTTGCCCAGCACCGCAGCCTGAATCTTGGCTTCCTTGTCCCCCTGCTGCGCCTTCTTGACCAGATTGGGGACGCGCTTTTCCAGGCTCTCCAGATCGGCGAGCATCAGTTCGGTCTCGACCGTTTCAGCGTCGGCGATCGGATCGACATGATTGTCGACATGCTGGATGTCGTCATTTTCGAAACAGCGCAGGACATGAACGATCGCATCGACTTCGCGGATATTGCCCAGGAACTGGTTGCCCAGCCCTTCGCCCTTGCTCGCGCCGCGGACCAGGCCGGCGATGTCGACAAATGCCAGCTGGGTTTCGATCTTCTTTGCCGAGCCCGCGACTTCGGCCAGCTTGTCGAGCCGCGGATCGGGAACCGCGACGTTCCCGACATTGGGCTCGATCGTGCAGAAGGGATAGTTCGCCGCCTGCGCCGCGGCGGTTTCGGTAAGAGCGTTGAAGAGCGTCGACTTGCCGACGTTCGGCAGGCCGACGATGCCACAGCGAAAACCCATGATGCTTGTCGTTCCAACAGGAAATGGAAAGGCGCCCCGATAGGCGCTTGCGAGTCGAAATGCCAGTCCGGCGCGCCGCATCGCGCAATGCGTGGGCCCGTCGGCTTGCTCCAGATCAGGAATCCGGGCGCAAGCCGTTACAACTTCGGTTAGAAACCGCATTTCGATGGCGTCCCCCGACTGCCGGGCGCAGCTTGCCGATGTCGGGCGCCGATGGGCCCGCCAATGGAGGGCGATCGATGACTGCGAATCGGATGGGATGGGGCCTGCGCAAGTGCGCGGGCAGGATGACGATGGTGGCGGCGATGACCGCTCTGGGCGGATGTATGACCGGCGGCGGCTATGGCCTGCCGCCGCTTCCCGCATCGCAGCTACCGGCCGGATGGTCGCCGCATGGCGCGCGCGGCGCAGCCCAATGCGGTGTCGAAAATTCCAGCATCCGCTTCGTCAATTGGGCGATCGGTGGATCGCAGGATATCTTCGGCCAGGGCTATGCCAACTACTATACCGGATTCGTCTTTGCGCCGCCGCGCACATGGCCGCAGTTTCAAAGCGCGGAAGCGCGACCCGATGATGTCGAAGCCAATGTCGTCTTTCGCGGGCGCATGGGCACGCGTCGGATCGCCTTCAAGCTGATGGGACATCGCGGCGGACTGGTGTTCGCACGACTGGCCGGGGGCAGCATCTCGTCGATCGATATGTTCCAGATGGCGATGGCGTCGGGCGACATCACCGTCGAACTGCCCCAGAATTTCCGCGGCTATCCGCCTGCGCATATTCAGTTTGACGGCAATGCCGGGCGCCGCGCCTATGCGTGGATGCGTCAGACCTGCGACGGCTATTCCACGCCGGCCGGCTATATCAACGGGTAAGCGGCGTCAGCGCGACAGGCGCAGGGCGATGTCGCTCATGAAGCGGGCATCGTCCCCCGCCGCCAGCCAGGGCGCTTCGGCGGCGATGGCGCCGAGCATGTCTGAAAGATCCTCGATCTCGGCCTTGGCGTAGTTGCCGAGGACATAGCCGGTGACGCGGTCCTTGTGCCCGGGATGGCCGATGCCGATCCGCACGCGGCGGAAATCGGGGCCGATATGCTTGTCGGTCGATCGCAGCCCGTTATGCCCGGCGGTGCCGCCGCCGGTTTTCACCTTTACCTTGAACGGCGCCAGATCGAGTTCGTCATGGAAGACAGTGACGTCGCCGGGCGCGAGCTTGTAGAAATCGAGCGCCGCGCGCACCGCGCGACCGCTTTCGTTCATGAAAGTCGCCGGCTTGAGCAGCAGCAGCTTGTCGCTGCCGATGCGGCCTTCCTGCACCCAGCCCTGAAACTGTTTCTTGGCGGGCGAAAATCCATGAACCTCGGCAATCGCGTCGAGCGCCATGAAGCCGACATTGTGCCGGTGCATCGCATATTGCGGTCCGGGGTTGCCGAGCCCGACCCAGAGCTGCATCGCCAGTTACTCCCAAAGCCCAAAAGCAAATCGCCCCCGCGGAGCGTTCCGCAGGGGCGATAGCCATATCAGCAATGCGAAGCGAATTATTCGCCTTCGCCCTCGGCTGCTGCCGCGCCTTCCGCTTCTTCCGAAACGGACGTGTCGCCTTCGCTCGACTTGAGCGCCGACGGAGCAACGATGGTGGCGATGGTGAAGTCGCGATCGGTGATGACCGATTCGGCGCCCTTGGGCAGCGTCACATGCGAAATGTGGATCGAATCGCCCACGTCGCGGCCCTTGAGCGAGATTTCGACCTGATCGGGGATGTTCGCGGCATCCACGGCCAGTTCCAGCTCGTGGCGGACCATGTTCAGCACGCCGCCGCGCTTCAGACCCGGCGAGGCTTCTTCATCGACGAAGACCACCGGAATGTTCACGGTGACCTTGGCATGTTCGGAGATGCGCAGGAAATCGACATGGACCGGGCGATCGGAAACGGCGTCGAACGCAACATCCTTGGGCAGGGTGCGGACGGCCTTTTTGCCGATGCCTTCGACCATGATGACCGAATTCATGAAGTGACCCGTCATCAGCAGCTTCATCAACGCCTTTTCTTCGACGTGGATGCTGACGGGGTCTTCCTTGTTGCCGTAAATGACGGCGGGTACGCGGCCTTCTCGACGAAGCGCCCGGGAGGCTCCCTTGCCAGCCCGGTCGCGCGTCTCGGCCGACAGCGTAAGCTGATCGCTCATATGCTAGTCTCCGAATGCGCTAAAATTGCAGTTCATTTCCACCGGACAGGCCTCCAGGGATGACCCTGCCACGGCAAGCGCGCGCCTATAGGGCAGCGGCGGGTAAAGGGCAAGTCGCGTCAATAGGCAACGCGCTGCACCGTGATGCCCTGACGCGCCAGCATTGCCTGCACGCTGTCTTTGCCCGCCAGATGCCCCGCGCCGACCGCGACGAACACGGTTCCGGGGCGCTGCATCCGCGCGGCGATCCACTGTGCCCAGCGCGCATTGCGGTCGACCAGCAGCGTGCGGGAGAGTTCGGGCGATTGCGATACATCGGCATTGACCAGCCCGCCCAGCGCGCCCGCATCGCCCTTGCTCCAGGCATCGACGATCCGGCCGAGCATGGTTCCTGCATCGCCGCGTTCGTTCAGCGTCGCGGCCAGCAGCGCCTGTTGCGCTTCGGGCGACAGGCTGTCGAAATAGCCAAGTTGCTGGCGTGGCGTTTCCAGCCCGGCGACCCGTTTCCCTTCGGCCTGCGCGGCGGCGCGGAGCGTTTCCTCAGCGCCCTGTTCGCGGGCATAGCCCAGCCGCGATACTTCCAGCGTCGCCAGCGTCGTCGCGGCGAGCCAGGGATCCATCGAGTCGAAGCGGTTCGCGGGCATCTTTTCCTCGGCCAGCGTGGTTTCCAGCTGCCTGGCCATGTCCGGCGGGATGCGCTGGCGCAGCGGCGGCGCCGAAGGATCGGTGCCGAGCTCGCGGACCAGCGCCTGCATCGTCGCGGGATCGGGAATGACGGTTTCGAGGACCAGCGTGTCGCTCGAATCGAATGCCGTGCGCACCGCTTCGTCGAACCAGGAAAGCCCCGGCTTGAGCACATGGATCGTGCCGAACAGATAGATGGTCGTGTCCGCGTCGCGCACGACCCACAGCGCCGGATCGGCATCCTGGGTCGATGGCGCGGGCGCGGGGCGGCACGCCGATGCGAGCAGCAGCAGCGCGATCAGGGCGCGGCGGAAAAAGAACATGCCGTTCATTGTACGCGTTCGACGCGAATGCCGCGCGCTTCAAGTCGCTCGATCACCGATCCATGTCCTACGAAATGGCCGGCGCCCGCTGCGAACAAAATGACGCCCGGATGTTCGTCGAGGCGGCGGATCAGATCGTCGGTCCACGCCGCATTGCGATCGTTGAGCAACGGCGCGGCCATTGCCGCGGATGGGTCCAGATCGCGCGGATGGATGATCAGCGGCGAATCCGGCCCCACTTCGCCCTGAGCCCAGGCATGGGCGGGGCGGTCGATCGCGGCGGCCTCGCTCGGTTGGGAAATGAGTGCGGCTTCGAGCATCTGGCGCTGCGCCTTTTCGGAAATGCCGTTCAGGTTGATCACGACCTGCTGATTGTCCTCGATTGCCTCTACGGGGCGCCCCACCGCCAGGAAATGCCGTTCGAGCCAGTCATCCGCCCCCGCGGTTTCGATCTCGCCCGCCTGCATGTCGCGAATCGATCCGATGGTGATCGCCGCGAGCCAGGTCGGCATCGCATCGAGCTGTGCGACCAGATCTTCGGGCAATGCCTGCTGCAGCGCGATCATTTGCGGGCGATAGCGGCGCGATACCCGGTCGGCCAGCGGTATCAGGCCGGCCTCGCCGCCGGGGACGCCGGCAACGAAGCTGACTTGCTCATTATCGTCCGAAAGCGATTCGAGCAGCAGCAGGTCGGCGCGCGCGATCACTGCATCCAGCCCCGGATTGCGCCAGCGAAACCCATAGGGAAGGCTGTGGATCGTTCCGAACAGATAGATGGTCGTGTCGGCGTCCGATATCTTCCAGATCGCGGGATGCGGCTCATATTTCTGGCCCTTGCGGACGCGGATGATCTGCGTCCGGATCACGCGGTCGATCGCGGCGTCTTCGGGCGAAACCACCGGCTTGCCGTTGAGCGCAAGCTGCTGATCGGCGGGATAGCCGAGATAGGGGATGCGCAGCGATGCCGATTGCGCTGCGGCCGGAGACTGCAGCGTCAGAAGCGTCAGCGCCGCCGCCGCGAACAGGGCCATCGCGCGACCGATGGCGGATGGCATGATTCCCCGCATCGCGCATAATGGGCCCCAGCCTTCGCATGCTGTCAACGACGCTGGCATTGACCCCCCATGCCGCCTGCGCCAAAGCGGGGCGATTTTCGACCCTCCGTAGTTGCGAAGCCACAATCTTGTCCGAAACCAGTCCCCTGAGCTTCCAGCGCATGATCCTGACGCTCCATGACTATTGGAGCGAGCGGGGATGCGTGATCCTGCAACCCTATGACATGCGCATGGGGGCGGGCACCTTTCACACCGCCACGACGCTGAAGGCGCTGGGCCCCGAGCCGTGGAATGCGGCCTTTGTCCAGCCGTGCCGCCGTCCCACCGACGGGCGCTATGGCGAAAACCCGAACCGGCTTCAGCATTATTACCAGTATCAGGTGATATTGAAGCCCAGCCCTGCCGATCTGCAGGAGCTGTATCTGGGCAGCCTCGCCGCGATCGGCATCGATTTCACCCGGCACGACATCCGCTTTGTCGAGGATGACTGGGAATCGCCGACGCTCGGCGCCTGGGGGCTGGGCTGGGAAGTCTGGTGCGACGGGATGGAAGTCACTCAGTTCACCTATTTCCAGCAAATGGGCGGGTTCGATTGCAAGCCGGTGGCGGGCGAACTGACCTACGGGCTCGAACGGCTGGCCATGTATATCCAGAACAAGGACAGCGTGTACGACCTCGCCTTCAACGACGTCGCGCCGGGCAGCAATGTCCCCGCCGTCACCTATGGCGACGTCTTCCTCGAAAACGAACGCCAGATGTCGAAATGGAATTTCGAAGTGGCGGATACCGACGCGCTGTTCGACCTGTTCAAAAAGGCAACGGCGGAATGCGAAAACTGCCTCGCCAATGATGTGCCCATCGCCGCCTATGAACAGGCGATCGAGGCAAGCCATGTGTTCAACCTGCTGCAAGCGCGCGGCGTGATCTCGGTCGCCGAGCGCCAGGCCTATATCGGCCGCGTCCGCGACCTGGCGAAGGGCAGTTGCCAGAAGTTCATCGAAATGAAGACGCCCGAATGGGAAGCCAGATTTCCGGGGTGGACGCTGTGAGCGATTTCCTTCTTGAAATCCGATGCGAGGAAATTCCTGCGCGGATGCAGACCAAGGCGCGTGAGGATCTGGCGCGGTTGCTGGGTGCCGAGCTGGAAAAGGCCGGGCTGAAGGGCGGCGAGGCCGATACCTATGCGACGCCGCGGCGGCTGGCGCTGATCCTGCGGGATCTTCCGCAAGCGACCGAGGCGGTTTCCGAAGAGTTGAAGGGCCCGCCCGAAGGTGCGCCCGATGCCGCGCTCGACGGCTTTTGCCGCAAGGCTGGCCTCTCCCGCGACCAATTGACGCTGCGCGACGTAAAGGGGCGCAACACCTGGTTCGCGGTGATCGACAAGCCGGGCCGCGCGACTGCCGATGTGCTCGCCGAAGCAATTCCGGCGGTGATCCGCGCCTTTCCCTGGCCCAAATCGATGCGCTGGGGCGATGCGTCGTTCTCGACCGAAAGCCTGCGCTGGGTGCGTCCGCTGCACGGCATCGTCGCGCTGCTGGGCGAAGACGTGGTGCCGTTCGAAGTTGCCGGAGTGACGTCGGGCGCCGCTACGCTTGGCCACCGTTTCCACCATCCGGGTGAAATCACGATCGGGTCGGCCGCCGATTATGTGGAAAAGCTGCGCGCCTGCCATGTCATCGTCAATCAGGACGAGCGCGCCGCGACGATTGCGCTCGGCGCGAAAATGGCGGCGAAACAGGCCAATCTCGAACTGGTCGAGGATGCCGGGCTGCTCGCCGAAAATGCCGGACTGACCGAATTTCCGGTGCCGCTGCTCGGCAGCTTCGATTCGCGCCTGCTCGCCGCGCCGCGCGAGATTCTGGAACTCACGCTCAAGGTGAACCAGAAATATTTCTCGGTGCGCGATGCCGATGGCAATATGGCACCGAACTTCGTCTGCGTTGCGAATATCGACGCGGCGGACGGCGGCGAACGGATCGTGGCGGGCAATCGCAAGGTTGCCGAAGCGCGGCTTTCCGACGCGATCTTCTTCTGGGAACAGGACCTCAAGGTTAAGCTCGCCGATCAGGCGAAGAAGCTCGACCGCATCGTCTTCCACGAAAAGCTCGGCACCGTCGCCGACAAGGCACAGCGCATCGGCAAACTCGCCCGCTGGCTGGTCGAAGAGGGGATCGTCGGGGCCGCCAACACGCCGTTCGTCCCGAGCGAAGTCGAGGGACGTGCCGCAGGCGGTGCGCAGGGTTTCTCGACGGAGCCTGCCCCGAGCAAGGTCGAGGGGCTCGACACGAACGGTTCCGGGGCCGTGTCTCGCGAAGAACTCGCCGATATGGCGCAGCAGGCCGGCGAACTTTGCAAGGCCGATCTGGTGACGCAGACGGTCGGCGAATTCCCCGAAGTGCAGGGCATTATCGGCTATGAACTCGCCAAGGCCGAAGGGCTGCCGATCGAAGTCGCCGAAGCGATCCGCGATCACTACAAGCCGGCCGGGCAGGGCGACGATGTTCCCACCGCGCCAGTGAGCGTGGCGGTGGCGCTGGCGGACAAGCTGGATACTATCGTCGGTTTCATCGGTGCAGGCATGATGCCTTCAGGGTCGAAAGACCCCTACGCGTTGCGACGATCTGCAATTGGCTTCATCAGGTTAACCATTGAGAACGACGTGCGTTTCTCATTGAAAGACGCGGTGATTGCAGCACTATATTTCTATCTGGAGAGTGTAGAGTTCGACATAGATCGATCCATCGACTCTCTCTTAAATATTCGAGATCAACTCAGCTTCCAAGAGAAGCTCATTCGGATCGCCGAATCATTAGGGATGGAATCGGTTACCTTAGAAGCCGTTGCGAAGGAGCTTTATCGACGCTCCTTGCGTGAACAACCAAGAATCTCGGTCCGATTCGATCAAGATGAACAGAGCTTCACGAACGCACTTCAACAAATCCTCGACTTCTTCGCCGACCGTCTCAAGGTCCAGCAGCGCGAGGCGGGTGTCCGCCACGACCTGATCGACGCAGTGTTCGCGCTGGGCGGCGAGGACGATCTCGTCCGGCTGCTCGCGCGGGTGAAGGCGTTGCAGGTGTTTGTCGAAACCGACGAAGGCGCCAATCTGCTCGCAGGATACAAGCGCGCGGCCAATATCCTGAAGAAGGAAGAATGGACGCCGGGCGGCACCAATTCCGATCCTGAACCCGCCGAAGCCGCGCTGATCGCCGCGCTGGATGAAGCGGAACCGCGTGCCGAACAGGCCGTCGCGGACGAGGATTTCGAAGGCGCGATGGCGGCGCTTGCGTCGCTGCGCGCGCCGATCGATGCGTTTTTCGAATCGGTGACGGTCAACGATGCCGACCAGACCAAGCGCGCCGCGCGGCTCGATCTGCTGGCGCGGATGCGCGACGCAGTGCATCGCGTTGCGGACTTTTCGCGGATCGAAGGCTAAGGGCCGGTGCGAAACGAATCATTCCAAGGTTGAACGAACAATAAAATGTTGGGGCGGCTCGCCCAGACGCATTCTTGTTGCAACGCACAATGATTGCTAGGCTGGCCGTCACCAAGGAGGCGGAAAACATGATGAGCGCTGTGACGACTGCCAACGATACGACCGAAGACGTGCGGTACGTCTATCGATTCGGGGGCGGCGTTTCCGAAGGTGGCACCGGGGACAAGAATCTGCTCGGCGGCAAGGGCGCCAATCTGGCCGAAATGGCTTCGATCGGCCTGCCGGTCCCGCCCGGATTCACGATCAGCACCGACATGTGCACCCGCTATTATGAGGAAGGGGCACGTTTCCCCGACAGCCTGCGCGCCGAAGTTGCCGACGGCATCGCCCATATCGAAAAAGTGACCGGCAAGGTGTTCGGCGATGTCGCCGATCCGCTGCTCGTGTCGGTCCGTTCGGGCGCGCGCGTGTCGATGCCGGGGATGATGGACACGGTCCTGAACCTCGGCCTCAACGACGAAACCGTTGTCGGACTGGCCGACAAGGCAGGCGACGAACGTTTCGCCTGGGACAGCTATCGCCGCTTCATCCAGATGTATTGCGATGTGGTGCTGGGCCTCGACCATGGCCGGTTCGAGGAAGCGCTGGAGATCGCCAAGGAAGATCGCGGCTACGACCTCGATACCGATATGACCGCCGCCGATTGGAAGGCGCTGGTTGGTGAATATAAGAAGATCGTGAAGGAGCTGTGGGACAAGCCCTTCCCGCAGGACGTGCATGATCAGCTATGGGGCGCGATCGGCGCGGTGTTCGGATCGTGGCAGTCCGAACGCGCCAAGGTCTATCGCCGCCTCAACAGCATTCCGGGCGATTGGGGCACTGCCGTCAATGTTCAGGCGATGGTGTTCGGCAATATGGGCGAAACCAGCGCCACCGGCGTTGCCTTCACCCGCGATCCGTCGACCGGCGAGCGCGCTTATTATGGCGAATTCCTGATCAACGCGCAGGGCGAGGATGTTGTCGCGGGTATCCGCACGCCGCAATATCTGACCAAAGCCGCGCGGGAAAAGGCAGGGGCAAAGGCCGCTTCGATGGAAGAGGCGATGGCCGAAACCTATGGCGAGCTGATCCAGGTCTTCGACACGCTCGAAACCCATTATCGCGACATGCAGGACATCGAGTTCACGGTCGAACGCGGCAAGCTGTGGATGCTGCAGACCCGCAACGGCAAGCGGACTGCCAAGGCGGCGCTCAAGATCGCGGTCGAAATGGCTTCCGAAGGGCTGATCACGCAAGAGGAAGCGATCAAGCGCGTTGACCCTTCTGCGCTCGACCAGCTGCTCCACCCGACGCTCGATCCCGATGCGAAGCGCGACGTGCTGACCAAGGGGCTGCCCGCATCGCCGGGCGCCGCTTCGGGCAAGGTCGTGTTCGACGCCGACACCGCCGAAAAGAAAGCGGCGGCGGGCGAGGACGTGATCCTGGTCCGTGTCGAAACCAGCCCTGAGGATATTCACGGCATGCACGCGGCGAAGGGCATCCTCACCGCGCGTGGCGGCATGACCAGCCACGCCGCCGTGGTGGCGCGCGGCATGGGCCGTCCGTGTGTTTCGGGTGCCGGATCGCTGTCGATCAAGGCCGTCGACGGCGTGATGAAGGTCGGTACGCGCGAAGTGAAGGCAGGCGACATCATCACGATCGACGGCGGCACCGGCGAAGTGATGATCGGCGAAGTGCCGACCGTGAAGCCCGAACTGGCGGGCGATTTCGCGACGCTGATGGTGTGGGCGGACAAGGGCCGCCGCCTGAAAGTGCGGACCAATGCCGAAACGCCGAACGATTGCCGTACCGCGCGCGAATTTGGCGCCGAAGGCATCGGCCTGTGCCGTACAGAGCATATGTTCTTCGACGCCGCGCGCATCACCGCAGTGCGCCAGATGATTCTGGCCGAGGACGAGGCCGGGCGCCGTGTCGCGCTCGACAAGCTGCTGCCCGAACAGCGCAAGGACTTTATCGAGATTTTCGAAGTGATGGCGGGGCTTCCCTGCACCATCCGCCTGCTCGATCCGCCGCTGCACGAATTCCTGCCGCATGCCGAAGCCGAGTTCGCCGAAGTCGCCACGGCGGCGGGTGTCGATGTCGAAACGCTGCGGCGGCGCGCAAGCGAGCTGCACGAATTCAATCCGATGCTCGGCCATCGCGGTTGCCGCCTCGGCGTCACTTATCCTGAAATCTATGAGATGCAGGCGCGGGCGATTTTCGAGGCTGCATGCGAAGTCGCCGAAAAGACCGGCGAGGCGCCGATCCCCGAAGTGATGATCCCGCTCGTCGCCACGCGCAAGGAGCTGGAGCTGATGAAGGCGGTGGTCGAAAAGGCCGCCCAGGCAGTCTTCGCCGAAAAGGGACGGACGATCGAATATCTGGTCGGCACGATGATCGAGCTGCCGCGCGCGGCGCTGCGCGCGGGTGAGATCGCCGAAGTCGGCGAATTCTTCAGCTTCGGCACGAACGATCTGACGCAGACTGCGCTGGGGGTCAGCCGCGACGATGCCGCGCGCTTCCTGACCACCTATGTCGAAAAGGGCATTTACGCGCGCGATCCGTTCGTCAGCCTGGATATCGAGGGCGTCGGCGAATTGATCGAAATCGCCGCTGAACGTGGCCGGGCGACTCGGCCCGACATCAAGCTGGGGATTTGCGGCGAACATGGCGGCGACCCCGCCTCGATCGCTTTCTGCGAACAGACCGGGCTCGATTATGTCAGTGCCTCGCCCTATCGCGTGCCGATTGCGCGGCTGGCGGCGGCACAGGCCGCGCTGACCGCGGTGAAGTGAGCCCGGGACTTGCGATGGCGGCTATGGCGCTGCGACTGACTCTTCAGGACGCGGCTCCGCTCGACGTCTTTGCCGCCGAACTGGCGGCGGGGCCGACGGCGACCGTGGTGCTCCAGCGGCGTTGCGGCAGCGACGTGCCGGTGCGTGCCGAGGTCGATCGCGCGCTGTCGGTTTCACCGGACGCCGAACAGCGCGCGAAGCTGAAGGTCGGTGCCGACGCTACCCTGGGCTATCGCCGGGTTCGGCTGGTCTGCGGCGACCGGTTGTTGTCGGTCGCGGAAAACTGGTTCGTGCCCGATCGGCTGACGCCGGAGATGCAGCGCACGCTTGCGGAAACCGATCGCCCCTATGGCGCGGTGATCGCGGCGCTTTCGCCGCGCCGCGTGCCGCTCGCATCGCTCCGGCTGTGGGACGGCGAGGGGCCTGCACCCGAAGCGGTGCTGCGCATCGACGCGCTGGTGGAAACGGGCGAGGGGGTTCCCCTCGCGCTCGTCAGCGAAACCTATCAGCGCGACGTGCTCGAAACGCGATAGCGCCGCCGGGGCCGTGCGGCCTCAGGCGTTTTCGCGCTCGGTCTTTTCGGCTTCCGCTTCGTCGCTTGTCGCTACCTCTGTCGGCTCGGCGGCGGCAGGCTCTTCCGCTACCGTCGCTTCCTCGGCAGGCGTCTCGACCGGCTCCGCCGCGGGCTTTTCGACGAATCGCGAGCCATGTTCCTGCTCATGGCCGGTGCGCAGCAGCGCCGCCTGTTCGCGCCATTGCTCGCGCGCGATCGTGCCGGTTTCCAGCGACAGCCGCTGTTCCAGCGCCGATTCGTCTTCCGCGGTCATCTTTTCGATTTCGCGATAGGTCTTGATGCCCAGCTCGTTGAGCCGCTTCTCGCGCGCTTCGTCGATGCCGGCGATGCGCGACAGATTGTCGCGGCCCCAGCCGAACCAGCCGCGCCAGCCAGCGCCGGCGCCCGGATCGGCATCGCTCGCGGCAACCGCCGCAGCGGCCGGGGCGGCGGCCACCGCCGCTTCCTGCGCTTCGGCCTGTTTGCGCAGCGTATCGCGCTCGGCTTCCAGCTCGCGAACCCGCGCCTGCGCGTCGCGCAGATCGGTTTCGGCCTGATGGCGATATGCGGCGCTCTCGATATCGAGTTCGCGATAGCGCTCTTTCCACTTGCGCCCGCCCGGATGAAGCGCGAGCCCGAAGAACAGGCCCGCGATCAGCGTAAGACCGAGCGCAGCAAATTCGGTGATCGTCTGGAACGGCAATCCCTGCATGAGCGGATCTCCCCTGTCGAATGCGACAGAGTAACCCGCGCATTAACGATGCGCCACCGCCAAGATTCGCAGGCTCAGGTCGCCAGCAGCGCGTCGTTGATCGAGCAGGCCGCGGGGCCGAGAATGACGATGAACAGCACCGGCAGGATGAACAGAATCAGCGGAACCGTCATGATCGCGGGCAGCCGCGCGGCCTTTTCCTCGGCGCGCATCATCCGCTCGTTGCGGAATTCGGCGGATAGCACGCGCAGTGCCGACGCCAGCGGCGTACCGTATTTTTCGGTCTGAATCATCGTCGTCACGACGCCGCGAATTGCATCCAGATCGACGCGGTTCGCCAGATTCTCGAACGCCTGACGCCGCTCGGTCAGAAAGCCGAGCTCGATCGCGGTCAGCGAGAATTCCTCGCCCAGTTCGGGATAGGCCTTGCCCAGTTCGCGCGCGACGCGGGAGAAAGCGGCATCGACGGTGAGTCCCGCTTCGGCACAGATCACCAACAGGTCGAGCCCGTCGGGCAGCCCCTTGCGGATCGCCGCCGAACGCTTGTCGATGCGGTTCTTGAGGTAAAGATCGGGCGCCTTGTAGGCGAGGATGAAGGCGGCGGCGACGACGCCATATTTCTTGAGCGCGCTCCAGTCGGCGAGCGTGTCGGTGGCATAAACGACGAACAACGCGATGCCGCCGATGATGATCGGCAGCACCAGCCGGCCGAAAATGACCGCGACGGCCCATTCCTTTCGGCGGATGCCGGCCTGCGCCATTTTGACCTGCGCGGCCTTGACCTGTTCCTCCTGCAGCACCTTGAGCGAGGAGAGGAGGTTGCGCATGCGATCGCTGGCGTCGCTGCGCTGGACAAGCTTGGCGCGCCGTTTCGATGTCGAGGCGGTGATACCGGCCTTGAGCTGTTCGCGGCGTTCGTTGAGCGCCTTGACGCGCTTGGCCATCGGATCGCGCGACGTGACCACGGTATAGATGGCGAACAGCACGGCGACCGCCGCCACGGCGGACAGCAAGGTCGCGGCCCAGAGTATGTCGATGCCCATGATCGTCGGGCCGGCGGCGGTTTCCATGCCTCTCGCTCCCCCCTCAGATCTCGAAATTGACCATCTTGGCCATGATGAATGCGCCCAGGCCCATCCAGATCAGACCGCCGATGCCGGTGATCATCAGCCGCTGGTCGATGAAGAAGTTCATCATATAGCTGTTGTTGATGAACCAGATCATCCCGAACACGATGAACGGCAGTGCGCCGACGATATAGGCCGACGCCTTGGATTCGGACGACAATGCCTTGATCTTCAGCTTCATCTGCGCGCGCTTGCGCAGCACATCGGCCAGGTTGGACAGCGTTTCGGCAAGGTTGCCGCCGGTTTCCCGCTGGATCGCGATGGTGATGGTGAAGAATTGAAATTCGGGCGTGCCCAGCCGGTCGGCGGTTTCCTGAAGCGCGGCATCGAGCGTGCGGCCGATCTTCATCTTGTCCGAAACCGCGCGGAACTCATCGCCCACCGGTCCTTCGATTTCCTGAGCCACCACGGTCATCGTCTCGGTGATCGGCAGGCCCGAACGCAGGCCGCGCACCAGCAGCTCGATCGCATCGGGGAATTTGATCGTGAAGGTCTTGATCCGGCGCTTGACGAAGAATCCGACGACGAAATGCGGGATGCCGAGGCCGACGAACACGCCCAGCAGCAGCGCGAGCAGCAGCGGCGCGCCCTGAAAGAGCAGCGCGCCGACCGTGACGACGAACAGGCCCAGCGTCGCCATGCCATATTGCCCCACCGTCCAGCCCTTGCCCGTCGCGGCAAGCCGCTTGCCGAGCAATGCCGGGTTGGGAAGGAACCGCGCGGTGGCGACGTCGGCGCGGCTTGCGCGCGAAGCAGTGATTCGCCGCATCTGCGCTTCCATCGCGGCGGCCATGGTGTTCCCGCTATGGCGCTGGCGCACCGTGCCCAGCCGCCGGGCTCCGGCGCGGCGCGGCGAGGGGCCGGAAAAGGCAAAGACCATCATCGCGAGAACGGCAAAAGCCCCCGCTCCGATCATCAAATATGGCAGCATATCCACGCTGTCCTTCGCCTCCGCTTCGTCACATGCCGCCGCTGCGGCGGCTTATTTCTTCTTCTTCGGTGCCGGTTTGGCCTTTTTGGGCGACATCAGCTTGGAAAGCAGCGAGCTGCCCTTGGCGTCTGCCTTGGCCCGCGCTTCGGGATCGTCGCCCGCTTCGGCACAGGCAGCGACCTTTTCGGCGAGTTCGGACAGCGCCGACATCGACTTGGCGGCCTTGCCCGCTTCCGCCAGCGGCTTGCCCAGCTTTGCGGCCTGCGATGCGAGCTTGGGTTCGAACGGCACGATGAAATCGATGCGGCGTTCGATCGAACCTTCGAAATCCTTGCGGCTGATTTCCAGCTGCGCCGCCGGCTGTACGCGATTGGCGACCAGGATCAGCTGTGTCTGCGGCGCATTGGATTTGAACCAGGACAGCAGGCGGATCATGTCGCGCGCGGCGGCCAGTGTGAATTCGGTTACCAGCACCGCCACCTGAATGTCGGCGATCAGATGCGGATGTAGCACCAGCATCGATCGCGGCAGATCGACCACGGTACATTCGAATGCACCGCGGATTTCCTCCTGCAGCTGGAAGAACGCCGCGCCGTCGGTGACGACCGGCGAATGGATCGGCGCTTCCGCGGACAGCACCGCGAGCCGTTCGGATGCCCGCACCATCGCGCGTTCGATGAACAGCCCGTCGATGCGGCTGGGGTTTTCGATGGCGTCGGTCAGGCCGCGCCCCGGCTCCAGGTCGAGCGCGAGCGCGCCGGTGCCGAAATGCACGTCCAGGTCGAGCAGCGCCGTCGCATGCATCTTCTGTTCGCTCAGCAGCCATGCGAGCGATGTCGCGATCGTCGATGCGCCCGCGCCGCCGCGCGTGCCGATCACGGCGATGCCGCAATGGAAATGGCCGTTGTCGGAATCGGTGACCTTGGGCGCGTTGAGCGCAATCTGTGCCTGGACGAATGCTTCGCGCAGCGTGTCGGGGTTGAGCGGCTTGAGCAGATAATCCTGAATGCCCGACGCGACGAGGTCGCGGTACAGCCGCACATCGTTCACTTGCCCCGCGGCGATCACCACGGTGCCTGGCTCGCACACTTCGGCGAGCGCGTTGATGTCGTTCAGCGGATCGCCCGATTCGGACAGGTCGACGAACAGGATGTTGGGGCTGGCCGAAACCGACAGCGTCTGCACAGCGTTGCGCAGTCCGCCCTTGTTGACCTTGCTGGGTTCCCAGCCGAGCTCGACGGCGATCGGCCGCAGCAATTCGGCAGTCGATTCATCGCATACAAAGGCGACGAAGGGGTCGCGATTGCTGGTGCGTGCGGGATTGAAGGGTGCGTTCACCTTACTGGTTCCCTCCGCCGGCGGACGCGCCGCCCTGCAATTCGCCGGAACCGGTCGGTTCCTTCTGGCGATAGGTCTGGATCGCCCGTGTCGAGGTCGCCGGATCGCTGACCTGCGAACCGGGCTGGCCGCGAACCAGATCGCCCGGGTTGGCGATCATCGCCGCCAGGTTGGAATTGACCGCGCATCCATAGTTGGAGCTGGTGCTGGCGCTATAGTCGGGCTGATATTCGCGCGAATGATCGGGGCATCCGGGGACGCTGGCGGTCATGCGCGTCACGACGACCCGCACCGTACCGGGGGCGATGGCGCCCATCGTTACCGGAACCTGATTGCTGAGCAGCAGGCCATAGCGGCTCGCCGCCGCTGCAACCTGATTCCGCGCGCCGGGATGCATGCCGCCGTCATCGACGGCGACGACATCGCCATAGCTCAGGCCCATCGAATCCATCCACCCTGCCAGCCGCTGGGCTTCGCCGGGCGCAAGCCCGGGGCCCGCGGTCGAAAGGTCGAAGACATAGTCGTTGCGAGTCACCACCGGCTGGTGAACCGATTCGACGCCGCCATTATAGGTGCCGCCGCAGGCGGAAAGCAGCAGTGCCGGAACGAGAAGGGCGGGCAGCGCAAGGCGCATGGTCATGATCGTCTCCGTCAGGCGCTTCAGTTGAAGTTGAATCCGGGGGCGGCACCGCCCGAGGAGCTGCGATTGTCACGGCTGCGCGTGTCCGATTGCGTCGGCGTCGCGGGCTGAGTGGGTACGGGTTGCGCGGCACCGATCGCGGGCGCTCCGCCCTGCGGCGGCGCCATCATCGGACGCGGGGTCGGCGTGTCGGTCGAACCGCTCAGCTGACCGCCGAAGACGCGCTGGAAATCGTTGGGCGCCTGGTAACCATCTGTCGGCAGGCGAATGTCGTTCGCGTTCACCGGCCGCACCAGATACGGCGTGATGACGATCACCAGTTCGGTTTCGTTGCGCTGGAACGCATTCGACCGGAACAGCGCACCCAGGACCGGCACGTCGCCCAGGCCCGGTGCCTTGTCGATCGAATTCTGCTGCGTGTTCGACAACAGCCCCGCGATCATGAAGCTCTGGCCCGAACCGAGTTCGACTGTGGTTTCGGCCCGCCGGGTGGTCAGCGCCGGGATGGTGGTGCCGTCCATCTGGACCGCGCCTGCCGACGAAAGCTGCGACACTTCGGGGCGGACGCGGAGCGAAATGCGGCCATCGGCCAGCACCGTCGGCGTGAAGGACAGGCTGATGCCATATTGCTTATATTCGACCGAAACCGCGCCCAGCCCCTGCGAAATCGGGATCGGGATTTCCCCGCCGGCCAGGAAATTGGCAGTCTCGCCTGAAAGCGACGTCAGATTGGGGTTCGCCAGCGTCGTGACCTGTCCGATCGATTCGCCCAGATCGAGCGACCCGAGCAGATCGAGCCCGAGCAGCTGGCCCGCGCCGAACAGCGCGGTGCCCGCCGTCGGAGTCGTCACCACGGTCGTGCCGGTCGCCCCCGTCGTACCGACGGCCAGCGGCCCACCCGGAGTATATTGGCTATAGAAATCGCGGCCCTGGCCGAGGCCGAACTTGAACCCGCTGGACGAATCCGCCGACGCCAGATTGACGCCGATATTCTTGACGAAGCTGCGGCTGACTTCGGCGAAACGCACCTGCAGGTTGACCTGCAACGGCACCGCCGTGCGCAACCGGCTGATGATCTTGGTGTCTTCGCCGACAAATGCCTGCACCAGCCGTTCGGCCTCTGCGACATCGTCGGGGCTCGCCACCGTGCCGGTCAGCAGGATCAGCCCGTTCATCGGCGTGGCGGTGATCTGGGCTTCAGGCATCGCCAGCGACAGCATCGACGCGATCGAATCGATATTGTTGCCGACGCGAACCGTCGCCGAATATACGACGCGGCCGTTGCTGCCGGTGGCATATACGGTCGTCTCGCCCTGCGACTTGCCGAAGACATAGAGCTGTCGCGACGAACTGATATGCACATCGGCGACATTCTGGTCGGCGACGAACACTTCGGCCATCGGCGATCCGACATTGATCAGTCGGCCGCTTCCGGTCGCCAGTTCCATGCTCGTGGACGGCGCGGGTGCGGTCTGCGCGGCGGCGGGCGCGATGGCCATCCCGGCGGAAGCGCCGGTGGCAATCATCGCGGCGATCGCGATCCTTGCAGGGGTGGTGAAACGGGACATCTCAGTTATTTCCCCCCGTGGCCGCACCGGATTGGCCCACCGGTACGACAGTGACGTTGTTGCCCCGGGCGATGCGGACCATCGGCCCGGTCGGCATGGTGATCTGGGGCTGTTGGCCCGGAACGCCCGACATGCCCGACGGCGGTGCGAACGGTCGCGGCTCTTCGGCCTTGCCCGGCACGGTCGAGCGCTGGAAACGCGAAATATCCGCGCCGGTGGAATAGGTGGAGCGCCCCGAAACCGGTGCCGCCTGGACGCGCGTCAGCATCGCGCGCTCGGCATTGGGATCGTCGGGAACCGACACCTCGCCATTGGCGATGGCTTCCTCAAGCTCCTGCGAATTATCGGCGATCGAGCGCAGCGACAGCGAAATCGTGCCCACGGTCTGGGCTACCGAAATCTGTTCGGCGATACGCGGCGTGACTTCCAGCGTAACGGTCGAATAGGGGCTGACGACGGTATTGCCTTCCTCGTCCTTCTGCTGGTCGGTGCGCTGGTCGGTCGCCAGCACGCGCAGGTTGCGCAGCACGGTTTCCGAAGCCTTGAGCGGCGGACCATCGCCGCCGCCGGCGATTTCCTGCGTCAGGATCAGGTCGACCCGATCCCCCGGGAACACGAACCCCGCGACCGAGGATTGCGCGGACACCGGCACCGTGACGGCGCGCATGCCCGGACCCAGCGCCGCGGCGAGGAAGCCGCGATCGCCCGGCTTTACCAGCGCGCCCTGCGCGATCGGCTGACCGGCGGGAATCGGCATGCGGACGACCGTGCCCTGAAGCGAGCTCGGGTCGGTATTTTCCTGAAGATAATAGGCGCCTTCGATCAGCTCCTCGGGCCATGCGACGAATTTCATCGCCGTGGCGTCGAGGATGGTGCCGACCGGCAATTCGCGAGTCGCCACCAGCACTTCCTTCGACGGCTGCCCCGGCTGCACCGCGACGGCATTGGCCGACGGCGCGGAGGAGCCGACCATCAGGTTACGTGCCATGAACGCCGTGATCGCCGCGACGAACAGCGCGCCCACCAGGAGAATTATCTTCCTACCATCCATGACGCACTTGGCCCTTCTTCGCTCGTACCCGGCCGGGTTGATCTGCGGTTAAGCATTTACATGAACTGGTTAAGAATCGGTTCGCGAAGAACCAGAAGGGCTGCGAGCGCGATTGCGATTCCATATGGAATTTCCAGCGTTTTGGTGCTTCGCCGCAGCTTGCGCTCGACCATCAGGATCAGCGTCAACACGCCGCCGATCAGCGACATCAGCACCAGCATCCACAGCAACGGCACTACCGGCAGCCACAGCGCCAGCGCGCCGATCATCTTGACGTCGCCGCCGCCCATCTGGCCCAGCGCGAATGCACCGACGAAAAATGCGAACACCAACGCCGCGATGCCGATCTGCCAGGCGATGTCGGGCCACAGCGCCAACCCTGCTGCCCACCACCATAAAGGCGCCATCAGCGCGATCGCGGCGTTTTTCCAATTGGCGATTTCGCGATGGCGCGCGTCCTCTATGCCGGCCGAAACCAGCAACAGCGCAAGCGCAACGAGCAATATGGCACAAACATAGGCCCCCATCGTTCCAATTCCCTAGACGGAACGGCTTTCCAAAACGTAACCAACGGCGCGATGACCGCATCCGAATCCATCCGACGCTCCCATCCGCGCCATGCGCAGGTGAATCACTGGACCGCCCCCGACGGGTGGCAATTGCGTTCCTTTGCCTGGCCGGTGGAGGATGCCCGCCCGCGCGGCAGCATCCTGTTCCTCAACGGGCGCGGCGACGTGTTCGAAAAATATCTGGAGCTTTTCCACCACTGGCACGGCCAGAACTGGACGATCACGGCGTTCGACTGGCGCGGGCAGGGCGGGTCGGGCCGCTGCACGGACGACCCT
Organism: Stakelama portus; assembly: GCF_003171655.1. Lineage (GTDB taxonomy): Bacteria > Pseudomonadota > Alphaproteobacteria > Sphingomonadales > Sphingomonadaceae > Sphingomonas > Sphingomonas portus. The sequence continues at coordinate 328,099 of NZ_QFZL01000004.1, forward strand.
GCTTGCGGGCATATCGACCGATTCGACCGCTTCGTCGACGATCTTGCCGGTTTTGCCGCCGACTGGATGGCGGCGACGCCGGGTCCGCATGTCGTGATGGGGCATTCGATGGGCGGGCAGTTGCTGCTGCAGGCACTGGTCGAAAAACGGCTGCGGCCCGACGCTGCGGTGCTGATCGCGCCGATGCTGGGGATCCGCACGATATTCGGCGCATGGCTGGGCGAGCGGCTGTCGCGGATGGTGGGCGGCATCGGCAATTCCGCGCGTCCGGCATGGCGCGGCAATGATACGCCGCGCGCCACCGAAACGCGTCAGGAACTGCTGACGCATGACAGGGATCGCTATGCCGACGAACTGTTCTGGCAACAGTCGGACCCGGCGCTGCTGACTGGCGCGCCAAGCTGGCAATGGGTGATGGAGGCGTTTCGCGTGACGCGCGAGTTGCGCCGCAATCCCGATCTCAAAACCATGGATGTGCCGGTGCTGGCGCTGATCGCACTGGCCGACAAGCTGGTCGATTCGCGCGCGGCAATCCGTACGCTCGGCAAGCTGCCCGATGCGCGGATCGTCCGGTTCGGCAAGGAAAGCGCGCATGAAATCCTGCGCGAGAGCGATCGGGTGCGCAATCGCGCCATCGGCGAAATCGAACTGTTTCTGGCGGCGAGGGCGCAGCGGCGTTGACACGCTATGACGTCGCCATTGTCGGCGCGGGTATCGCCGGCGCCAGCCTTGCCGCCGAAATCGCGCCGCATGCCAGCGTGGTGATATTCGAGGCGGAGGATCAGCCGGGCTATCACGCCACCGGCCGCTCGGCGGCATTCTGGTCCGAAACCTATGGTGGCCCGGCGGTGCAGCCGCTGACCACTGCGTCGGGATCGACGCTGCGCGATGGCGGCTATCTCGATCCGCTCGGATCGCTGCATATCGCCCGCCGCGAGGAGGCTGCGGCCGTCGACGCGCTGCTTGCCGAATTCGCTGACAGCGGAGTCGCGCTGGAGGCCGTCGACCCGCGCGAGCGCCTTTCCGGGCTGCGCGCGCAATGGTGCCTCGGCATATCCGAACCCAGCTGCGCCTATATCGATGTCGGCGGGCTGCACGGCGATTATCTTAAGGCCGCCACCCGCGCCGGTGCCCGGCTGGTGCTCGACGCGGCGCTGACCGGTGCGGTTCGCGAAAACGGCATGTGGCGGCTGGCCACCAAAGCGGGCGAATTCACTGCGGATATCCTGGTCGACGCGGCGGGCGCCTGGGCCGATGTCGTCGCCGCAGCTGCCGGTGCCCGGCCGATCGGCATCACGCCCTATCGCCGCACGATGGTGCAGCTGCGCACCGACCCGCCGACCGTTTCGGGCATGCCGCACGTCACGCGCATCGACGGCGCCATGTATTTCAAGCCGGAGGCCGGCGGGAAGCTGTGGCTCAGCCCGCATGACGAGGTCGCGGTTCCGCCGGGCGATGTCGCGCCGGAGGAACTCGACGTCGCCGTGGCGATCGACCGGCTCGAACATACGGTCGACTGGCGCGTCCTTGCGGTCGAGCGCAAATGGGCGGGGCTGCGCAGCTTCGTCGCCGATCGCCTGCCGGTTTTCGGGTTCGATCCGGCACTGGAGGGATTTTTCTGGTGCGCCGGTCAGGGCGGGTTCGGCATCCAGACGGCACCGGCAATCTCGCGCCTCGCCGCCGCGGCGCTGCTCGGCGCCACGCCGCATGACAGCGTGGCGGCAATCGATCCCGACCTCTACCGCCCGGGCCGTTTCGCGGCTTAACGCAGCTTCGGGCTTGGCCTTGCCGCCTGTATCGCTATGGTTGCGATCGCGAAACAAAGGAGGCCCCGATGGCGCACAAGTTCGAAATCTATAAGGACAAGGCGGGCGAGTATCGCGTCCGCTTCAAATATAATTCGGAGATCATGTTCTCGACCGAAGGCTATTCGAGCAAGGCCAGCGCCCAGAATGCGATCGATTCGATCAAGAAGAACGGCCCCGACGCGCCCGTCGAAGACAATAGCTGAATAGCCTGTTCGACCGGCAGCGGTGAAAAGGGCTCGCCCCGGGGGCGGGCCCTTTTTCCGTCAGAACAGGGCCGACAATGCCGGGCCGATCAGCGGGCTGCCCAGCATCGCGATGCCGACCACGCTGGCAAGAAAGACCAGCGTGCGCACCACCGGAATGCCCAAGGCATAAAGCGGCAGGTAGATGATCCGCGCGCCCAGCCACAGCAGCGCGCCCATCGCGGTCGTCTCGCTCGCCATTCCGGCGGCCGATAGCGTCAGGATCAGCGCGATCACGATCGGGAAGGTTTCGAAGAAATTATTCTGCGCGCGGACCAGCCGTCCGTTGAGCGGATTGGGGCGAGGCAGTTCCGCATCGCGCGCGCCCATGTTCCATTTGCTGCCATATTGCGCGGTCTTGGCCGCTGCGGCCGCAAAGATATGCACCAGTGCGAGTACGCATCCCCAAGTGAGCACTGCGAGTTCGACAGTCATTTGCGCTTCCTTCCCCCCGATTTCCTGCGCACTTGCGTAGCGGCAAAGGGAGTTGCGGCAAAGTCCCCTAACGCGCCGCCAGCGCCGCGTCGCTGGCCAGCTTGTCGGCGCGTTCATTGTCGGGGTGGCCGGCATGGCCCTTTACCCATTTCCACTGCACCTGATGCGGTTTGGCAGCGTCGAGCAGCTGCTGCCACAGATCGGCATTCTTCACCGGCTTTCTGTCGGCGGTTTTCCAGCCATTTTTCTGCCAGCCATGAATCCATTTGGTCAGGCCGTCCATGACATAGCGGCTGTCGGTCGAAAGCGTGACGCGACACGGGCGCGTCAGCGCGTTCAGCCCCTGAATCGCCGCCATCAATTCCATCCGGTTATTGGTGGTGTGCGCTTCGCCGCCCGACAATTCCTTTTCGGTCGTGCCCATGCGCAGCACGACGCCCCATCCGCCGCGCCCGGGATTGCCCTTGCACGCGCCGTCGGTCGCCATTTCGACATGGCTCATCGTCGTCATGCGAGCGTCTTCAGCCGCGATGCGAGATCGGCATCATAGACCTTCACGCGCCGCCAGAAAGCCAGCGGGTCCTTGCGTGTCACCAGCGCATCGGCGGGGGTATTGAGCCAGTCCCATGCGCGCGACAGCGTGAACCGGATGCAGGAGCCGACCGCGCAGGTCATCACTTCGGTGCGCTCATAGGCGGAAAGCGGAAAGCGGCTCTCATATCCCTCGGTCAGCGCATCGGCGACGGCACGATCGAACCGCCGGCCGGTGGCGTCGAACGCCCATGCCGTCTGTGCCACCGCAAGGTCGTAGATGCGCAGATCGGTACAGGCGAAATAAAAGTCGATCAGCCCGGTCACGCGATCGCCGAGCATCAGCACATTGTCCGGGAACAGATCGGCATGCACCGCGCAGCGATCGAGCTGTTCTGCGGGCCATGCGGAGAGCGTCTCGTCGAGCGCGAAGCCCAGATCGTCATACAGGCCCGGCGCAATGTCGTTGAGGCTGTTGCCGCATTTTTCGAACAGCGGCAGCCAGCTATCGACGCCCATCGTATTGGGCCGGTCGAGCGGAAAATCGGCGACGGCGCGGTGCATGTCGCCCAGCGCTTCTCCCGCGGCACGCGCCTGCGCCGCGGTCGGATGCGATACGGATACGCCCGAAAGGAACTGGATCAGGCACGCCGGGCGCCCCTCCAGCTCGTGAATCTCGCGCCCTTCGCGATCCTTGATCGCGGGCGGCACGGGAAGCCCCTTTGCCGCCAGATGATCGAGCAGCCCCATGAAATAGGGCAGATCGTCCGCCGCGACGCGCTTTTCGTACAAGGTCAGGATGAAACGACCCTGGGTCGTATCGACCAGATAATTGCTGTTCTCGACGCCTTCGGCGATCCCCTTGGAGGAAACCGGTTCGCCGACATCGAAGCGCGTCAGAAACTCCGCCAGCGCTTCGGCCGACACATGCGTATAGACTGCCATCGGATCAGGCCGCTTCGAGGCCGCGCGGCAGCTTGAACGCGATGGTTTCCTCGGTGGTTTCCACCTCGCGTTCGGAAACCTGGAAATTCTGTTTCAACCGGTCGACCACTTCGCGGACCAGAATTTCGGGCGCCGACGCCCCGGCGGTGATGCCCACGCTGCCGACACCGTCAAACCAGCTATTGTCGATATCGTCGGCACGCTGAATCAGTTTCGCATCGGTTCCCTCGCGCTCGGCCACTTCGACGAGTCGCAGCGAATTGGAACTGTTGGGTGCGCCGATCACCAGCACCAGATCGACCGAAGAGGCGATCGCCTTGACCGCTGCCTGCCGGTTCGACGTGGCATAGCAGATGTCGTCCGCTTTCGGCGCGACGATGTTGGGAAAGCGCCGGTGGAGCACCGCGAGGATCGACGCAGTATCGTCGACCGACAACGTCGTCTGGGTAAGGAACGCCAGATTTTCCGGATCGGCGGCTTCCAGCGCTTCGGCATCTGCGACGGTTTCGAGCAGCGTCATCGATCCTTCGGGCACCTGGCCGAACGTGCCGATCACTTCGGGATGGCCGGCATGGCCGATGAACAGGATATGGCGGCCCGCGGCCACCAGCCGTTCCGCCTGACGATGCACTTTCGATACCAGCGGGCAGGTCGCGTCGAGATAGGAAAGCCCGCGTTCGGCGGCCTTGGCCGGAACCGCCTTGGGCACGCCATGCGCGGAAAATACCACCGGCACGTCGTCGGGCACCTGATCGAGTTCCTCGACGAAGATCGCGCCCTGCGCCTTCAGCGTGTCGACCACGAACTTGTTGTGGACGATTTCATGCCGGACATAGACCGGTGCGCCATATTTCTGGATCGCGAGTTCGACGATCCGGATCGCGCGGTCGACGCCCGCGCAAAAGCCGCGCGGTGCGGCGATCAGTAATTCGAGGCTGGGTTTGGTCGCTTGCGTCATCGCTGCCCGCCTGTACGCGATTGCTTGCGCGGCGCAAAGGCGCTTCCTATGGTGCGGGCCGTTTTCAGGGCCGCGCCACGCGTGCGTCGACCCTTCTCATGTTGGAAAGGTGAACCGCCCCGTGTCGCTCCGCAACTTTGCCGCGCCGTTGATCGTCCTTGCCCTCGTCACGGGCTGTACGCGTGAGGGGGCGATTGCCGAAGGTGGCATCAACGCGGTCCGATCCGCGTGCCCCGTCGTCGGCGTCCCCGCCGGAACCGGCGATATCACGCTGTTCGATCCGGCCACCAGCCGCGATGCCAGCGCGATCGACGTCACTGCCGTGCTGACCAATGTCAGCTCGACCTGCGCCGAAACCGGCGATCAGATCGTCACCAACGTGGCGTTCGACGTCTTTGCCCGCCGCCGCGATGCCGGTGCCGCACGCGATGTGACATTGCCCTATTTCATCACGGTGGTCCGCGGCGGCGAATCGGTGATCGCCAAGCGAGTCGGTCACGTGACTGTCCATTTCGATGCCGGACAGCAGCGCGCCAGTGCACAGGCGACGGCGTCCAGCTCGGTCGCGCGCGCAGCCGCAACGCTTCCCGAGGAGGTTCGCCGGCGGCTCACCGAACGCCGCCGTGCGGGCGATGCCGACGCGGCAGTCGATCCGCTGACCGATCCGTCGGTGCGTCAGGCAGTGCTTTCCGCGACGTTCGAGGCGATGGTGGGCTTCCAGCTTACCGAGGATCAGCTGCGCTACAACGCCACGCGCTGAGGCGAGGGGCACAGCCGACGATTTCTTCGATCGGATCGGTTCGGCGATTGACTTGATCCCGGCACCCGTCCAATCTCGCACGCGTCGATGGCGAGCGATCGTCATAGGTGCATGCGGGAGAGCGTGACGGAAACCTCATTGGGGAATCCGCCACCGCCGAAGGAGCAACCGCCCCGGAATCTCTCAGGCAGACGGGACCGCGTGCGCACGACACTCTGGAAAGCGCATCCGCTTGGGCGGATGCCACCGAAGGGGTAAGTCCGGTCCGGCCCAGCCGATCGGGAGAAGCTCTCAGGTTCCGTGACAGAGGGGGCGATGGAAAATGCCGGGCCAGCCCGGTTCCATCCCCTGTTTGCTGTACGGAGACCGGATGATGCGCGAAGTGTCCCAGGACGATATCGAAGAAGCGGCGCTCGGCCTGTTGCCGCTGGACGCCTGGCATCGCGCACAGGGCGGCCGGATGGTGCCGTTCGCCGGCTATGAAATGCCCGTGCAATATGAAGGCATCATGGCCGAGCATCTGTGGACGCGCGAACATGCCGGGCTGTTCGATGTCAGCCATATGGGTCAGCTGATCTTTTCGGGCGAAGGCGTCGATGCCGCGCTCGAAACGCTGCTGCCGGGCGAAATGCAGAAGCTGGGCGAGGGGCGGATGCGCTATTCGCTGCTGCTCGCCGAAAATGGCGGCATTCACGACGATCTGATGGCGACGCGCCTGCCCGCCGACAATGCGTTCGAAGAGGATGCGGGCGCTTTCTATCTGGTCGTCAACGGCGCGTGCAAATGGGACGATCTGGGCGTGTTCCGCGAACATCTGCCCGACGAAATCCGCATCGCGCATCTCGATGAACAGGCGCTGCTCGCGCTGCAGGGGCCAAAGGCAGTGGCCGCGCTCGACCGGATCGTGCCGGGTGTCAGCGATCTGGTGTTCATGACCGCCGCCGCGTTCGCATGGCAGGGCAATCCGCTGTGGATCAGCCGTTCGGGCTATACCGGCGAGGACGGGTTCGAAATCTCGCTGCCCGGCGATTGCGTCGCAGCCTTTGCCGATGCGCTGCTCGAACAGCCCGAGGTCAAGCCGATCGGCCTGGGCGCGCGCGATTCGCTGCGGCTTGAGGCGGGGCTGCCGCTCTATGGCCATGACCTCGACCTCGAAACCACGCCGATCGCCGCGGATCTGGGCTTTGCCCTGTCGAAGCGTCGCCGCGAGGAAGGCGGCTTTCCCGGCGCAGAGCGCATCCTGATCGAGCGCGAACAGGGCAGCATTGCAAAGCGCGTCGGCCTGATGGTCGAAGGGCGCCAGCCGGTGCGCGAAGGCGCGATGGTGGTCGATGCCGACGGCAATGAAGTCGGCAAGGTTACGTCGGGCGGCTTTGCCCCCAGCGTCGGCGCGCCGATCGCCATGGCCTATGTGCCGACGGCGATGGCCGGGCCCGGCACCGAAATCACGCTTGCCCAGCGCGGCAAGATCCATCGGGCAACGGTTACGCCGATGCCCTTCATTCCCCACCGCTATGTCCGCAAGAAAGGCTGATGCGATGAGCCGTTACTTCACCGAAGACCATGAATGGATCGCAGTCGAAAACCAGACGGCGACGGTCGGTATCACCGATTACGCCCAGAGCCAGCTGGGCGACATCGTGTTCGTCGAAGTGCCTGAGGAAGGCCGCGAATTCGCCAAGGGCGACGAAGCGGCCGTTGTCGAAAGCGTCAAGGCGGCAAGCGACGTCTATGCGCCGGTGTCGGGCATCGTCACCGAAGCCAATGGTGCACTGGGCGACGACCCCGCGCTGGTGAACAGCGATCCCGAAGGCGAAGGCTGGTTCTTCAAGATGAGCCTGACCCATCCGAGCCAGCTCGAAGGGATGATGGACGAGGCGAAATACCAGGAATTCGTCAGCAACCTCTAAGTCCCCCTCCCGCAAGCGGGAGGGGAGAAGGAAGAAGAATGCGCTACCTACCCCTTACCGATGCCGATCGCGGCGAGATGCTGGCGCGCGTTGGCGCGAAGAGCGTCGATGACCTGTTCGTCGACGTGCCCGAAGCCGCGCGGCTCGACGGCCCGATCCATGATCTGCCGCTGCATGCCAGCGAAATGGCAGTCGAGCGGCATATGGCGAAGCTGTCGCGGCAGAATCTGTCGGCGGGCGATGCGCCTTTCTTCCTCGGCTGCGGCGCCTATCGCCACCATGTTCCGGCGAGCGTCGATCATATCATCCAGCGCGGCGAGTTTCTGACCGCCTACACGCCCTATCAGCCGGAAATCGCGCAGGGCACGCTGCAGATGACCTATGAGTTCCAGTCTCAGGTCGCGCGGTTGTTCGGCTGCGATGTCGCTAATGGCTCGATGTACGACGGATCGACGGCCTGCTGGGAAGCGATCACGATGGCGCGCCGCGTGACCAGGCGCGCCAGGGCGATCCTCTCTTCGGGGCTGCACCCGCATTATGTCTCGGTCGCGCGGACCATGGCGAAATTCACCGGGGACATACTCGAAACCGGCATGCCGACGCTTGAGGCGGCACCCGATACCGACAGCCTGATCGACCGGATCGACGACGAAACGTCGTGCGTCGTGGTGCAATATCCCGACATTCTCGGCCGGATCGGCGATTTGTCGGCGCTGGCGGATGCCTGCCACGCCAAAAAGGCGCTGTTGATCGCAGTCGTCACCGAACCGGTGGCGCTGGGCGCGATCAAGGCGCCGGGCGATATGGGCGCCGACATCGTCGTCGGCGAAGGCCAGTCGCTGGGCGTCGGGCTGCAATTTGGCGGCCCCTATGTCGGCCTGTTCGCCTGTTCGGAAAAGCTGGTGCGCCAGATGCCGGGCCGCCTGACCGGTGAGACGGTGGATGCCGAGGGCAAGCGCGGTTTCGTGCTGACGCTGTCGACTCGCGAACAGCATATCCGCCGCGAAAAGGCGACGAGCAACATCTGCACCAGCTCGGTGCTCTGCGCGCTCGCCATGTCGGTGCATATGACGCTGCTCGGCGAAAAGGGGCTGCGCGATCTTGCCGCGCTCAATCATGCCAAGGCATGCCGGCTTGCCGATCGTCTCGACGCCCTGCCGGGTGTCGAAGTGATCAACGACAGTTTCTTCAACGAATTCACTGTGAAGCTGTCGAAGGAAGCACGCCCGGTCGTCCGTGCGATGGCGGAGAAGGGCGTGCTCGCGGGCGTGTCGCTCGGCCGGCTCTGGCCCGATGCCGAGGCACTGGCCAACGGGCTGGTCATCGCCGTTACCGAAACCGTTACCGATGAAGATGTCGAGGCGCTGGTCAGCGGCCTCGAGGAGGCACTGGCATGAGCATCAACCAGGGTGGATGGCGCCCGACCATGGGCGAAAGCGACGGCAATGGCGACATGCCGACCTATACCGGCAATCGCGCGCTGATGCTCGAAGAGCCGCTGATCTTTGAACGCGGTTCGGTGAACGTGACCGGTGTCGATATCGAGGAAGCGCCCAAGGTCCGCAGCCGGCTGGGCGGGCTCGACCGCAACCGCGACATCGGCCTGCCCGGCCTGTCCGAACCCGAAACCGTGCGCCATTATACGCGGCTCAGCCGCCAGAATTATGCGATCGACCTAGGCCTCTTCCCGCTGGGAAGCTGCACGATGAAGCATAATCCGCGGCTCAACGAACGCGTCGCGCGGATGCCGGGCTTTGCCGATGTCCATCCGCTCCAGCCGGTCGATACGGTGCAGGGCGCGCTGGGCGTGATCAACGAACTCGCCGTCTGGCTGATCAAGCTGACCGGCATGTACGGCATTGCGATGTCGCCCAAGGCGGGCGCGCATGGTGAATTGTGCGGTGTTCTCTGCATCAAGGCGGCGCTCGAAAAGCGCGGCGAAACCGATCGCAAGGTGCTGCTCGTCCCCGAAAGCGCGCACGGCACCAATCCGGCGACGGCGGCATTCGCCGGTTTCCGGGTCGAGAATATTCCCGCAACGCCCGAAGGCCGCGTCGACCTTGCCGCGCTCAGGGGCCGGCTCGGCCCCGATGTCGCGGGCGTGATGATCACCAACCCCAATACCTGCGGCCTGTTCGAGCGCGACATGAAGGCGATTTCGGACGCGGTGCATGACGCGGGCGGCTATGTCTATTGCGACGGCGCCAATTTCAACGCGATCGTCGGTAGGGTGCGTCCGGGCGATCTGGGCATCGATGCGATGCACATCAATCTGCACAAGACCTTCTCCACCCCGCATGGCGGTGGCGGCCCGGGTTCGGGCCCGGTGGTGCTGTCCGAAGCGCTGGCGCCCTATGGCCCGCTGCCCTTTACCGAGCGGCACGCCGACGGGTACATCACGCTGGTCGAGGAAGAAACGGTCGGCGACCGCCATCCCGACAGCTTTGGCCGCATGACGGCGTTCCACGGCCAGATGGGCATGTTCACCCGCGCGCTGACCTATATCCTCAGCCACGGTGCCGATGGCTTGCGGCAGGTGGCGGAGGACAGCGTCCTCAACGCCAATTACATCCTGCGCAGCCTGGAGGATGTGCTCGACGCGCCGTTCGCCGAAACCGGCCCGTGCATGCACGAAGCGATCTTCTCCGACGCGGGGCTGGCCGAGGGTTTCTCGACGATCGACATCGCCAAGGCGCTGATCGACGAGGGCTTCCACCCGATGACCATGTATTTCCCGCTGGTCGTCCATGGCGCGATGCTGATCGAACCGACCGAGACCGAGAGCAAGGGCACGCTTGACCAGTTCATCGGCGCGCTGCGTTCGGTGGCACAGCGGGCCAAGGCCGGCGATCAGGCGCTGAAATCCGCGCCGCATTTCGCGCCGCGCCGCCGCCTTGACGAAACGCTCGCCGCGCGCAAGCCGGTGCTGGCGTGGAAGGAACCGTCGCAGGCCGAAGCCGCAGAATAATCGAAAAACAGGGAGGGAGCGCGCTTCCTCCCTGACTTTTCCCCCGATTGCCGAAAGGGGGCTGGTCGCACGCGATCGGTCGGCCCATCTTGCCGCGCGACACGATTCGGCAAAAGGGGCCGCCAGTGCAGGTTCAGACCGTTCAGCCACATCAGTGGATCAGCTTTGCGATCTCGGCAGTGATCGTCGGGATCATCCTGTTTTTCCGTATTCGCCGGATGCGCAAGACACTGCCATTGCGCCTCGAGCGCTTGTGGCTGTTCCCGGCGATCTATGCCGCGCTTGCCGCATATCTCTATGCGACGCATCCCCCGCACGGCATCGGCTGGCTCTATTGTTCGGGCGCGCTGCTGGTCGGGGCTGCGCTCGGGTGGCAGCGCGGCAGGATGATGCGCATCGATATCGATCGCGAAACCCATGCCCTCAACCAGTCGCAAAGCCCGGCGGCGATCCTGTTCATCGTCGCGCTGATCGTGATCCGCATGGTCGCGCGAACCGCGATCGTGGAAGGTGGCGGCGGCGGTTTCGATCCGATGCTGCTGACCGACATTCTGCTCGCCTTTGCGCTCGGCCTGTTCAGCCTGCAGCGGCTCGAGATGTTCTTGCGCGCCCGTCGCCTGCTGGCACTGGCGCGCGCCGGTCGGGGCTGAGCGCGGCATTGCCTTTCCCCCACGGCCCGGCCTAGGGCAATTGCGGGGGAGAAGAGGATGATCGAGCGCGCAACCCGGCTATTTGCGCTGTGGACGCTGCTTGGCGTCGGCTGGGCATGGCTGGTTCCGGAGCATTTCCTGTGGGTCGTCGATGGCAGCGTGCGCCCGTTCGGCCAGCCGCTGGTTTCGGTGCTGCTGGGTATCGTGATGCTCGGCATGGGGCTGACGCTCTCCTTTGCCGATTTTGCCCGCGTCGCGACGATGCCGCGCGCCGTGGCGGCGGGCGTCGCCGGGCAGTTCACGATCATGCCGCTGGCGGGCGTCGCGATCGCCAATGTCCTGGGGCTCGAACCGGGCCTCGCGGTCGGCCTGATCCTTGTCGCCTGCTGTCCCGGCGGCACTGCATCGAACATCATCGCCTATCTCGCCCGGGCCGATCTGGCACTTTCGGTGACGATGACGCTCGCCTCGACGCTGATCGCGATCGTCGCGACGCCGCTGCTGACCGGCTGGCTCGCCGACAAGTTCGTGGCGATCGACCGGTGGAGCCTGTTCCTCGACATGGTGTCGGTGGTGCTGATCCCGGTGGTGGCCGGAGTGCTGCTCAACCGGCTGTTCCCACGGGTCACGGCTGCGCTGTCAAAGGTTTCGCCGCTCGTTTCGGTGCTTGCCGTGGTGCTGATCGTCGCGGCGATCATCGCCAAGTCGAAGCCGATGATTCTGGAGCATTTCGGCGTGCTGATGCTGGCGGTGCTGCTGCTCCATCTGTTCGGTTTCGGGCTTGGCTATCTGCTCACCCGGCTGCTCGGCTTTGGCGAGAAGGTGCGCCGGACGATCAGCATCGAAGTTGGCATGCAAAATAGCGGCCTTGGCTCCAGCCTGGCCGCCGCCAAAAGCTTTGCCGCGCAATTTCCCAGTCCGGCGCAGGCAGCACTGGCGCCGGTGCCTTGCGCAATCTCGGCGGTCTACCATGTCGTGATCGGCAGCCTGCTCGCCGCATGGTGGAGCCGCCGTCCGACCGAGGATTGAGTGCAGATGACCGAAGAACGCCGCCACGCCCCCGCAACGCTGCGCAACCGCGAAGCGATTGCCGAAATCCTCGCTGCCGCGTTGCCTGCCAGCGGCACTGTGCTCGAAATCGCCAGCGGCACCGGCGAACATTGCGCCTATTTCGCCAGACGCTTTCCCGATCTCATCTGGCAACCCAGCGATGGCGATGCCGACTCGTTGTCCTCAATTGCGGCCTGGTGCGGCGACCGGGCCAATGTCCTGCCACCGCTGGCGATCGATGCAGCGGGCGACTGGCCCGATGTCGCCGCCGATGCGATCTTCTGTTCGAACATGATCCATATCAGCCCGTGGGAAGCGACCCTGGGGCTGTTCGCGGGCGCGGGGGCCGTGCTCGCTTCGGGCGCGCCGCTGATCCTCTACGGGCCGTATCTGCGTGCCGATGTCGAAACCGCGCCCTCGAACCTCGCTTTCGACGAAAGCCTGAAGGCGCGCGACTCGCGCTGGGGTCTTCGCGCGCTGGACCGTGTGGACGCGGTTGCGCAGGCGAATGGCTTCGCGCGCGAATCGCTGCACGAAATGCCCGCGAACAATCTTACTCTGGTGTATCGAAAGGGGCTGCTTCGGTAGCCAGCGGGCGGGCGCCGCGGCTGCGCGCCAGCCGGTGTTCGCGCCAGACGATGAACAGCCCGCTGGCGATGATGATTGGCGCGCCGATCCAGGTGCCGGGCGTCGGCCAGACGCCGAACAGCAGAAAGCCGTATATCGTCGCCCAGACGAGGCTCGAATAATCCATCGGCACCACCACCGATACCGGCGCGAAGCGCAGCGCGGCGGTCAGCGCCAGCTGCCCGGCGCCGCCGACCAGACCGATCCCGATCAGGATTGCCCAGCCGGTCGCATCGTGCGGCTGCATGCTGAACAGCCATGCGACGAACAGCGGCGGCACCGACAATAATGAAAACCAGAACACGGTCGTCCCGGCGCTTTCGGTTTTCCCCAGCTGGCGCAGCAGGATCGCGATGATTGCCACCAGCAGCGCCGCCATCAGCCCGACAAATGCGCCGAAGAGCGGAAAATGCCCGCCGCCGGGCTGGGCGACGATCAACACCCCGGCAAAGCCCACCAGCACCGCCGCCCAGCGCCGCCAGCCGGTCGGCTCGCGCAGGATCAGCGCGCCCAATATCGTGGCAAAGATCGGTACGGTGAATTGCAGCGTCGTCGCTTCGGCCAGCGGCAGCAGCAGCACCGCGCCGAAATTGAAGACCATGCCGACCAGTCCGACGATGCTGCGCGTCAGATGCGAACCGAACTTGTCGGTCTTCAGCGCGCGCAGGCCCGGTCCCATCGCGACAAACGCCAGCACCAGCGGCAAGGCGCAAAGCTGACGAAAGAACATGATCTCGCCCAGTTGCGCGCCGCGTGCTTCGGCCAGTTTGATCAGCGCCGCCATCGAGGCGAGGCAGAAGATCGCGAGCAGGCGCAACGAAACGCCCTTCAGGATGCGATCGGAGTTTTCCTGGTCCACGATTCGTCGCCTAGGTGCCATTGCGGCACTGCACAAGCGCGGTTGGGCTTTGCGTCTCGCGCGCGACTCGCTATCGGCGGAATCCTGATGGTAAAACATGCTCTCCCGGTCACGCGCGCGGAAGATTTCGCGCAATGGTATCAAGCAGTCATTTCCGAAGCCGATATGGCCGAGGAATCGGGCGTACGCGGATGCATGGTCATCCGCCCCTGGGGCTATGGCATCTGGGAACGGATGCAGCGGCTGCTCGACGATCGCATCCGCGCGACGGGGCATGAAAATTGCTATTTCCCGCTCTTCATCCCGCTTTCCTATTTCGAAAAGGAAGCCGAGCATGTCGAGGGCTTTGCCAAGGAAATGGCCGTCGTCACGCATCACCGGCTGATCCCGGACGGCAAGGGCGGGCTGATGCCCGATCCCGAAGCCAAGCTTGAAGAACCGCTGATCGTGCGTCCGACATCGGAAACGGTAATCGGCGCAGCCTTTTCGCGCTGGGTGCAAAGCTGGCGCGACCTGCCGGTGCTGATCAACCAATGGGCCAATGTCGTCCGCTGGGAAATGCGCACCCGCATGTTCCTGCGCACCAGCGAATTCCTGTGGCAGGAAGGGCATACCGCCCATGCCAGCGAGGATGAGGCGCGGTACGAAACGCTGACGATGCTCGAAGTCTATCGCAGCTTTGCGGAAGATTGCGTCGCGATGCCGGTGGTGGCGGGCGAAAAGCCCGAGAATGAGCGCTTTCCCGGCGCGGTCGGCACCTGGTCGATCGAAGCGATGATGCAGGATGGCAAGGCGCTGCAGGCGGGCACCAGCCATTTCCTCGGCACCAATTTCGCCAAGGCGCAGAATATCCGTTTCCAGAATGCCGATGGGCAGTTCGAGCTGGCGCAGACGACCAGCTGGGGCATGTCGACTCGCATGATCGGCGGCCTGATCATGACGCATGGCGATGACGATGGCCTGCGCGTGCCGCCGCGCATCGCGCCGTGGCAGGTGGTGATCGTGCCGATGCTGCGCGACACGCCCGACGATGCGACGCTGATCGAATATTGCCGCGATATCCAGCGCAGCATCAGTCACCTCAACGCGCTGGGCGAACCGGTGCGCGTGCTGATGGACGTCAAGCCCACCAAGGCCGCCGCCAAGCGCTGGGGTTGGGTCAAGAAGGGCGCGCCGATCATCCTCGAAGTCGGCGGCCGCGACATGGCGGGCAGCAACGTCTCGGTACTGCGCCGCGACCGGCTGTATCGCGACGACGGCAAGCTCAATTCGAGCATCACCAATCGCGACGAATTCATCGGCCAGGTTCCCGAGCTGCTCGAAAACATCCAGACCGGCCTGCATCAGGAAGCCCGCGCCCGGATGCGCGCGAACATCGTGCGTGCCACCAGCCGCGAGGAAGTCGAGCTGCGCTATGCTGAAAAGGGCGATTTCAACGGCTGGGTCGAAGTGCCCTGGTGCCGCGCGACCGGCGAAGAACTGGAAGAGATCGTCAAATGGCTCAAGTCGCTGAAACTCACCTTCCGCAACGTGCCCGAACATAGCGACAAGACCGAGGGCAATTGCTTCTTCTATCCCGATCGCCCGGCGGTCGAACGGATCCTGATCGCGCGCGCCTATTGATGCATGGCGAACCGGTGCCGGTTTCCTTCCCGCCGGAGGAGGGCGCCGGACCGGTCCGACGCGATTTCCCCACTGGTAATTCGCGCGCATTTGCGTCAGGACGCGCGGCCATGAGCGACACGCCCCCCGATCGGCTCTCGATCAATCCGAAGAGCCCCTATTTCGACCAGCAGGTTCTGCAGCGCGGCGTCGGCATCCGTTTCAAGGGTGCCGAGCGGCGCGACGTTGAGGAATATTGCATTTCCGAAGGCTGGATTCGCGTTGCGCTGGGCAAGAAGGTCGATCGTCGCGGTCAGCCGCTGACGATCAAGCTGACCGGCCCGGTCGAATCCTGGTACGAAAGCGGCAGCGAAGAAGCCGAATCCGCCGACGCCGACGAGGAATAAGCCGCATCCGGCGCGTCACGCGCGCCGTTTCGCTGAAATACTGCGTTCGGCGATGCGACCGGTTGGCGCGGACGCGGGCCGTGCGGCGCCGCGCCCGTCACCATCGGATCAGTGGACGAAGCGCGCGACGACGTCGCGATAGCTGCGGCTCACTTTGACCTGCGCGCCCGAATCGAGCACCAGGAAACATTCGCCATTGGTGTGCGGCTTGACCTGACGCACCAGATCCAGATTGACGATGGTCGAGCGATGCACCCGCTGGAATCGGCGCGGATCGAGCCGCTTTTCCAGATCCTTCATCGTTTCGCGCAGGATCATCGTGTCCTGCCCGGTATAGATGCACATATAATCGCCGGCCGCGTCGATCCGCTCGATCGTGTCGACATCGACGCGGAATATCTGGCCGCGATCCTTGATGTTGATGAGCTTTTCATAGCGGCTGGCCGACGGTGCCTCGCCGCTTTCGGCCAGTTCCTCGGCGGCTTCGGGGGCGACTTCGGCAAGCACGCCCTTCAGCTTTTCGATCTCTTCCTGACCGCGCTTGTGGACCAGCCGCTCGCGCACGCGCTCCAGCGTGTCGGCAAGCCGCGATTCCTCGACGGGCTTGAGCAGATAATCGACAGCCTGCGCTTCGAACGCGCGGATGGCGTGATCGGAATAGGCCGTGACGAACACGACCAGCGGCGGTTCGACTTCCATCAGGCCCTGAACGACCGAAAAACCATCGAACCCCGGCATCTGGATGTCGAGGAACACCAGGTCGGGCTTGTGCGTCTTGATCGCCCGGATCGCCTCGCGCCCGTTCGAGCATTTATCGATGATTTCAACGTCGTCATGGCTTTGGAGCCGCAATTCGAGTCCCTGAATCGCGAGCGGTTCGTCGTCTACTAGGATGGTGCGGATGGTCATGCTGCCTCTCGTGCGGGTTGCTCGATCTGAAACGGGATTTCGATCTCAACGCTGAAACCCTTCCCCGGGTTCGATTTCGTCTCAAATCGATGGTCCGGCCCGAACGCTTGCGCGAGCCGTTCCCGTATGTTGGCGAGCCCCACGCCAGTAGATAAGGTTGGCCTAAGCCGCGTGTCCGTCAAGCCCGGACCGGTGTCGGTTACTGCAATATGCACCCGTTCTCCGGCGAGCCGAGCGGAAACCGTGATGTCCGCCCCTTCCTCCTTGGGCGTCACGGCATATTTGATCGCATTTTCGACCAGAGGTTGCAGCAGCAGCGAAGGCAGCCGCGCCTTGGCCACGCGCGGATCGATTTCGAAATGCGGCCGCAACCGCTCGTCGAACCGCATCTTCTCGATCTCCAGATAGAGTTTCAGCGTCTCGGCCTCCTGCGCCAGCGTGACATGCGCGGTCGGTTCGTTCGCCAGCGTATAGCGCAGGAACGAGGAGAGGCGGCTGAGCATCACATTTGCGCGCTCGGTCTGTTTGAGCAGCACCAAAGTCGAGATCGAATTGAGCGTATTGAACAGGAAATGCGGATTGAGCTGATAGCGCAGCATTGCCAGCTGCGCCGAACTCGCCTGGGTTTCCAGCGCCTTCATCTGATCGGTCTGCGCCTCGACGACGAGATAGAAATTGATGCCGAAATAGAGCGCCGACCAGCCGGCAAGGACGATCGAATTGAGGAAGATATTGCCCAGCAGGATGCTGATCGAAATGCCCGGTTGCGCGTCGCGTATCACCGACAGGGTGAAGGCGTTGAGCGCAGCATAGAGGATCGTCGCGACGATCAGCGCGGCGATCGACAATAATATGCCCGAAATGCGCGGAATACGGCGGAAATAGCCATAGAGCGTCGAAAGCAGCAGCGTGATGCAATAGCCGATGATCGATTCGATCGTCACGCGGATCACGCCTTCGATCGCGATCCCCTGATTGGAAATGTTCGAAACGATGCGCAGCAGCAGATAGCCGGTCCACCCCGCCGCCTGCAGGCGCCAGAAGGCACGGCTCTTGTCCTCGAAAAAGGGCCGGGAAAAAATGGCTGGCTTCATCCAGGCCAATATCAGTGCCTCAAGCCCTGTCGTTGCATGCTACCGCGACCTTAGCACCGCCGCCCGCTACCGCAAAAGAGGTTCGACGGCATGTGTCGTCCCGGCGCCGAACGCAGTGAAATCGAGCGCATAAAAAAAGACCGCCGCTCCCGAATGGAAGCGGCGGCCCTTTTTCGTTCGGTTCCAAGCGGTGCTTAGAAGCCCATGATGAACGAAGCGGAAACCGCGCGCGGCGCCCCGATCTGAACATAGGGGCTGGTGGCGGTCAGATCGCCGCCGAAACCGCCGACATAGAATTCGTCGAACAGGTTGGTGACGTTGATCTGGAAGTAGCTCTTGTCGAGGTTGAACGACGCGAGCGACCAGCGAACGTCAAGATCGACGATGGTGTAGCCATCGACCTTGACGGTGTTGATGTCGTTCACCCAGCGGCTGCCGGTGTGCTTGACCTGTGCGCCGATGTCGACCGGGCCCAGCGTGCCCTGAACGCGACCGCCGAACGAATATTTCGGAATGCCGCTTTCATACGAGCCCGCAGTGGCGAAGTTGTAGACTGTGCCCACCGTGGTGCAGCCAAAATCGCCATTCGTGACATTGCCGGCCGAGCAGCGACCGCCCAGCGTGTCGTCCTTGATCTTCGAGTGAAGATACGAGCCGAACACATAGACGATCAGGCCCGGGGTCGGCTGAACGGCGATGTTGCCGTCGATGCCCCAGCGTTCGACGTCACCCAGGTTGCGAGTGATATATTCGTCGAGGTCCGGATTGTACGACGACGCCGTACGGTTGGCGAACTTGGTGTACCAGCCGGTGACCTGTGCCGAAACCATGCCGTTCTGATAGCGAGCGCCAAGGTCGAAGTTATCCGACATTTCCGGGATCGGCGACGCGCCCTCGGTGCCTTCGGGATAGTAGAAGGCATCATAGAGCTGGTCGGTGCCGGGCACCTTCAGGTTCTTCGAATAGTTGGCGAACATGCTGAACGCAGGGGTGAAGCGGACAACCGCGCCGACGTTCGGCAGGAACTTGTCATACTTCAGCGTGCGCGACTGCGGCGGAGCCGAACCGGTCACCGTCTGCGTCACCGGATCATAGTTGTACGGATTGGCCGCTTCATAAGCGGTCGGATCCTGATCGCCGAGACAGTCGATGAAGCCGCTGGCCGACGTGGTATAGCAATACTGGTTCAGCTCGCGCTTGAAGAACGGCATGCGGGCACCGAGGGTAACCGTCAGCAGGTCGTCCATGAACGTACCGCGATATTCCGCCGACACCTGGTTCAGGATGGCATAGGATTTGCGGTTGCGCTTCGTCACCGCGACGCCGTTCACGGCGAGCAGCGGATCGTTGATCGGGAAGACGTCGAACGGTTCGCCGTTCATCTGCAACAGGCCCGTCTCACCCGACTGACGGTGCTTGGCACGGTCATAGGTATAGGTCAGGCGGATGCGGTGGTCCGGCGAGATCGTATAGGCAAGGCCGCTGATGACAGCGAAGCGATGCGTCTTGGTCTGGCTCGGGTCGGTACCGCCGACGCGATCGTCCATGTCGCCATCATGGTTGAGGTCGCGACCATAATAATAGCCGCCGCCCAGGAAGCCGGTGTAGTTCACACCACCGACGTTGCGGAAGCCTTCACGAAGGTCTTCGGCGCCGCCGCCATTGGCCTTCACATACTGGTAGCTCGGGTCGACCGTCAGGATCAGGCCGTCAGCCAGCGTAAAGCGCGAAGCGCCGCGGATGTTGCCGGTGTTCGACGGGTTGTAGCGACGGTCGAATGCCGCACCGCAGCTGCCCGACGGGCCGGTCGAATCCGAATAGCTCTGGCTGCCTGCTCCGGGAGTGGGAAGCGTGCAGGGATAACCGCCAAAAATGTCGTAGAAACGACCCTCAGGTTCGGTCGGGAAGTTGTCCAGAGCGAAGAAGGATCCGAAGAAGTTGTTGCGGTTCTGGTTATAGTGACCGCTGACCGACACGAAGTCGCCGTTCGCACCGATTTCCTGATAGATCTTGCCGTTATACTGCTGCTTGTCGGTCACGCCATAGTTGTTGAAGGCGCTTTCCGAATGCGAGTAGGAAGCCGAGAACCAGGCCTTGGTGCCGAAGCCGGTGAGGTCGCCGGTGTTCACCATGCCGAACAGGCGCGAATAGGGACGTTCCCAGTTCGAACCATCTGCAACAATGTTGCCGTAGGTGAAGCTGGTCATGATGCCGAAATCGTCGCTCGGCGTCAGCGTGCGGATATTGACGGTCGAACCGACGGCGTTCGCGGTCGGGCTGTCGACATCGGTGGTGCCGAGATTGACGTTGACCTGCTCGATCAGTTCGGGATCGATATTCTGGTTGGTGTAGAGGGCATAGCCGCCGCTGTCGTTCAGCTGCACGCCGTCGACGGTCTGCGAAATACGCTCGTCATTGAAGCCGCGGATCGTGAAATAGCCGCCCGACGAACCCCAGGGGTCGTTGTTCTGGAAGCTGACACCCGGGACCAGGTTGATGATTTCGTTCGCAGTCTGACCCGGGGTCTGACGACGGATGATGTCCTGGGTCAGGACGACCTTCGCCTTCGACGTGTCGGGCACGTCAACGCCGCCGACGGCGGTGCTCGCCTGGCCGGTGACGACGATTTCGTCGTCGAATTCGATAGAACCCGTGGACTGGGCCATGGCGGTTGCCGGCGCGAGCAGCGCGGCACAGGCAACACCCAGATAAAGGCAGCTGCGCATTTGAATTCCCCTTAGGTGCGTTACACTACGGCGCCTCCCAGCGCCGGACGGTTATTAGCGACCGCAAACCCTGTTATTGACGAAGGCCGTTCAGCCTTCACGCAAACAGGCTCTGTTACTACGCATGCGCGAAACGCCCCTCCGCATCCCAGATTTACGTCGGGAGCAGAGCGGCGTGTCGCCCGATTGAAATGCAGCCCGATTGCTACATCGCAAGCCATAGTCGGCCCATGAGCGGTCCCTTGGGAAATCCATGTTTCGCTATTGTGACAACGTCAACATGGCGACTGATTCAAACCCGAGATGTGGTTTTTATGCCGCAGTGCGGAATCGTGAGGAGACGCCGATAAACGGCTAAGAAGCTGCACTTTTCCCAACCCGCTTCGGCAATCGCCTTTTCGGCCGGGACCGGTCGGGGGCCGGCGGGCCCGGACGATTCGGCCAGTCGGGGCGCGCGATGCAAGCCGGCGAGTCGCGACTCGCCCGATCGCCTGCGATCAGCGTGCAGCCGCGACGATCTGTGCCCAGGCGGCTTCGTCGATTACCGCGATCCCCAGTTCCTCGGCCTTTTTCAGCTTCGAACCGGCGCCCGGTCCGGCGATGACCAGATCGGTTCGGGCGGAAACCGATCCCGCGACTCGGGCGCCAAGCGCTTCGGCCTGTGCCTTCGCTTCGTCGCGGCTCAGCGTTTCGAGCGAGCCGGTGAAAACCAGCGTCTTGCCCGAAACTTCGGATTCGCGCGCCTCGACGACGAAAGGCGGCGGTGAGACGACGGCCAGCAGGTCGTGCCAGACCTTGCGGTTATGCGGCTCGTGGAAGAAGTCGGCGAGTGCATTGCCCACCGCCGCGCCGATATTGTCGATGCCGATATGCTCGGCAATCGCCTTGTCGACGCGATTGCGGAACTTCTGATCTTCCTCGCCCAGTGCGGGCGTCATCGCATCACGCAGTGCGATAATCTCGTCGGCCAGCGTTTCGAGCGCCTCGAAACGCTCGAGCCGCTTGAGCAGGTCGCGCGCCGTGACGATGCCGATATGGCGAATGCCGAGCCCGAACAGCAGCCGTGCGGCATCGGGCGAACGCTTCGCCTCGATCGCGTCGAGCAGATTGGCGACCGATTTTTCCTGCCAGCCCTCGCGCGCCAGCAATGCCTCGCGATGATCGGCCAGATGGAAGATATCCGCCGGTTCGCGCACCCATCCGAGCGCGATGAATTCCTCGATCGTCTTTTCGCCCAGCCCTTCGATATCCAGCGCGCCGCGGCTGACGAAATGACGCAGCCGCTCCTGCCGCTGCGCCGGGCAGATCAGCCCGCCGGTACAGCGGATATCGACTTCGCCTTCCTCGCGCACCGCTTCGGAACCGCAGCCGCCAAATTCGACCGGGCAATGGGTGGGAAAGGTCCAGAGCTCGCGTTCCACGTCGCGCGTCAGATTCTCGACGATCTGCGGGATGACGTCGCCGGCGCGCTGAAGCACGACGCGGTCGCCGGGGCGCACGCCCAGCCGGGCAATCTCATCGGCATTGTGAAGCGTGGCGTTGGTGACGACGACGCCGCCCACCGTTACCGGCTCCAGCCGCGCGACAGGGGTCAGCTTGCCGGTACGTCCGACCTGAATGTCGATCCGCTCGAGCGTCGTCTGCGCCTTTTCGGCAGGGAATTTATGCGCGATCGCCCATCGCGGCGCGCGTCCGACGCTGCCCAGCCGGTCCTGCCAGTCGAGCCGGTCGACCTTGTACACGACGCCGTCGATATCGAACGGCAGGTCGGCGCGCTGCGTTTCGATCCTGCGATATTGCGCCAGCGCCTCGTCCAGCGCGACCGGACCGGTGAACAGGTCTGACACCGGAAAACCCAGTTTGCGGATCGCTCCGATTACTTGAGTCTGAAGCTCGCCGGGCAGGACGGAGACTTCGCCCCATCCCCAGGCTAGAAAACGCAGCGGACGCGACGCGGTTACCGACGCATCCTTCTGGCGCAGCGAACCGGCGGCGGCATTGCGTGGGTTTGCGAACTGGCGTGCCTTCTCCGGGTCGGCGGCTTCGGCAAGCAGCCGGGCATTGAGCGCCGCGAAATCGGCCTTCGCCATATAGACTTCGCCGCGCACTTCGAACACGTCCGGCGTGCCGATCCCATCGGCAGGAAGCGTTGCGGGAATATCGGCGATGGTGCGGACATTTTCGGTCACATCCTCACCGACGCGGCCGTCGCCGCGCGTCAACGCCTGCACCAGCCGGCCCTGTTCATAGCGCAGCGAACAGGAAAGCCCGTCGATCTTGGGCTCGGCGGTCAGCGGTACCCGGGCATCGTCGGCGAGCGCCAGAAACCGCCGGACGCGACCGACGAATTCAGCGATATCCTCGTCCGAAAAGCCATTGTTCAGGCTGAACATCGGCAATGCGTGGGCGACTTCGGAAAGATGTCCCGACGGCGCGGCGCCGATTTGTCGCGACGGCGAATCCGCACGGATCAGATCCGGGAACGCCGCTTCGATCGCGCCATTGCGGCGGACCAGCGCGTCGAATTCGGCGTCGCTGATCTCGGGCGCGTCGTCGGTGTGATAGCGCCGGTTATGATGCGCGATCTGTTCGGCAAGCCGGGCAAGCTCGGCGGCGGCTTCTTCGTCGGTGCGCGGCAGGGACTCCATGGCCTTTCGCCTATAATGCCGTCGCCCGCCGGGCAAGCGGTGTCGTTCGGCGCAAGCGCGTCGCGGCGGAAACGTGCCGAATCGGCGCGTTGGCGTGCGCTAACGGCTTGAGGGCGGGGGACTCGCCCGTTATGCAAAGCCGCCCAAGGGGAGGGAATTCGCACGTGTCCACACGGGCGCCGGGGTCGCACCGGTATGAAGCTACAATCGAAAGAGCCGGCTGGTCGCTCGCTGCAGGCAGCGTGCTGGGCGGGCTGATCGTGCTCGGGCTGGTGCTGCGCGGCGGACAATATGATCCGCTGGCGCTGGCGGCGGCCTGGGGACTGGGCACGGTGTTGATGGGCATGGGGATCACGGCGGTCGCGGGGCCGTTATGGCTCGTCATGCACGTCGCCGGATGGCGCCGGCCGCGCCATGCCGCGCTGGTCGGTGCGATTGCCTCGCTTGCGATTTTCGTCGGCGCGCAAACCTATGGCTTCGGGCTGCTCGACATGCCGCCGACCGATAATCGCGCGCTGCTGTATCGCTGGCTCAGCGCGATTGCCACCAGCGCCGTCATCGCCGTCGCCGCGGCGTTTATCGGGCTGGTGATGTGGCGGATCGCCTATCGCCGCCAGGGATAGGCGTCCTTTGCGATTGCGATCAGGCCTCGCAATCGCCCAGCCGCCGGCGCGTGACGCGCAAGGTCAGATCGAACACGGCGTCGGTGTCGCCCATCCCGCTGTGCGTGGTGGTCGTGAAAACCTGAGAATTCGCCGTGCTCGTCCCGGTCATGGTGCCCGATGAATCCCCTTGGGGCGTCGTGCACTGAAAATTGCTGTCGAGCTTGCCGCCGGCCATTTCGACTTTCTCGAACTTGCACATATTGGCCATCCCGCCCATCGCGCCGGCATCGCTGTCCAGCAGCTGCTCGCTGGTCAGGCACGACCGTTTTTCGCGAGCGACCTTGCCCACCTGCTCCTCAACGGCGCGGCGCTGTTCATCCGTGGCATTTTTGATGTCGAGCGAAACGACTTCGATCTTCTGCAGCCACAGGCCCGCCTGGGGCGGATCGAACTTGCGCGCCGCCGCCATTTGCTGCGCGACGACATCGGCAGAGGCATCGCGCAGCATGACGTTGCCGGTCGCTGCGGCGCTTTCCTCGGTCGACTGGCCGCTGCCGCACGCCGCGAGCGCCAGAAGGGCGGAAGTCGCAAACCAGTGCTTCATCGATTGCATCCTGTCTTTCGGGGCGCCGGTGCCGCCCGATTGATTTGATGGCAAGCGCCATGGCACAGGCGTCGGCGGCTCGGCAACCGCCGGTTGCGACCGGCGCGCGGCAACGGCGTCGATCCACATCGCCGGATTGAACCCGCCCCGCCGCGATAGCATATCCGCTGTCATGGCCATTCAGATCCGCACCACGCTGGACGAGCCCGAAACCGGACAGGATTTCGTGCCGCACCGCCCGCAACGCCCCGAAAAGGCAGAGGGCGGCAGGAAATTCAAGCTGGTCTCCGATTATGAACCGTCGGGCGATCAGCGTCAGGCGATTCCCGAACTGGTCGAACAGGCGTTGCAGGGCGAGCGCGATCAGGTGCTGCTCGGCGTCACGGGCTCTGGCAAGACCTTCACCATGGCCAAGGTGGTCGAAGCGCTGCAGCGCCCCGCGCTGGTGCTCGCGCCCAACAAGATTCTCGCCGCGCAGCTTTACGGGGAATTCAAGAGCTTTTTCCCCGAAAACGCCGTCGAATATTTCGTCAGCTATTACGACTATTATCAGCCCGAAGCCTATGTGCCGCGCACCGATACCTATATCGAAAAGGAATCGTCGGTGAACGAAGCGATCGACCGGATGCGCCATTCGGCGACGCGATCGCTGCTCGAACGCGACGATGTGCTGATCGTCGCATCGGTGTCGTGCATCTATGGCATCGGATCGGTCGAAACCTATTCGGCGATGATCTTCGACCTCAAAAAGGGGCAGAGCGTCGATCAGCGCGAGATCATCCGCAAACTGGTCGCGCTACAATATAAGCGCAACGACGCCGCCTTTGCGCGCGGCAATTTCCGGGTGCGCGGCGACAGCCTGGAAATCTTCCCCTCGCATTATGAGGACACCGCCTGGCGGATCGCCTTTTTCGGCGACGATATCGAGGAAATCACCGAATTCGACCCGCTGACCGGCAAGAAAGTCGCCAGCCTCGACCATATCCGCGTCTATGCCAATTCGCACCACGTCACGCCCGGGCCCACGCTCAAACAGGCGATGGAGGCGATCAGGCATGAGCTCGCCGAGCGGCTGAAGGAATTGCAGGGCGAGGGGCGGCTGCTCGAAGCGCAACGGCTCGAACAACGCACCAATTTCGACCTTGAGATGATCGCCGCGACCGGCAGCTGCGCGGGGATCGAGAATTACTCGCGCTTCCTCACCGGGCGCCTGCCGGGCGAACCGCCGCCCACGCTGTTCGAATATCTGCCCGAAAACGCCTTGCTGTTCGTCGATGAAAGCCACCAGACGGTGCCCCAGATCGGCGCGATGGCGCGCGGCGACCATCGGCGCAAGATCACGCTTGCCGAACATGGCTTTCGCCTGCCCAGCTGCATCGACAACCGCCCGCTGCGCTTCAACGAATGGGACGCGATGCGCCCGCAAACGGTCAGCGTCTCCGCGACCCCAGGAAATTGGGAAATGGAACAGACCGGCGGCGTTTTCGTCGAACAGGTGATCCGTCCCACGGGCCTGGTCGATCCGCCGGTCGAGATCAAACCGGTCGAGGAACAGGTTCAGGACCTGATTCAGGAATGCAAGGCGACGGCCGAAAAGGGCTATCGCACGCTCGTCACTACGCTGACCAAGCGCATGGCGGAAGACCTGACCGAATATATGCACGAAGCGGGGATCAAGGTCCGCTACATGCACTCGGACGTCGAGACGCTCGAGCGTATCGAGCTGATCCGCGACTTGCGGATGGGCGTTTATGACGTGCTGATCGGCATCAACTTGCTGCGCGAGGGGCTCGATATTCCCGAATGCGGGCTGGTCGCGATCCTCGACGCGGACAAGGAAGGCTTCCTGCGCTCGGAAACCTCGCTGGTGCAGACGATCGGTCGCGCTGCGCGTAACGTGGAGGGCCGCGTGATCCTCTATGCCGATCGCATGACCGGCAGCATGGAGCGTGCGCTCGCCGAAACCGGCCGCCGCCGCGAAAAGCAGGAAACGTACAACGCCGAACACGGCATCACCCCCGAAACCGTGAAGAAGAATATCGGCGACATCATCGCCCATGTGTCGAGCAAGGATCAGGTAACGGTCGAGATCGACGCCGATCGCCCGCACATGGTCGGCCACAATCTGCGCGCCTATATCGAGGAACTCGAAAAGAAGATGCGCGATGCCGCCGCGAACCTGGAGTTCGAGGAGGCAGGCCGCCTGCGCGATCAGATCCGCAGCCTGGAGAATGAAGAGCTGGGCCTGCCTGATGCGGAGAAGAAAGCGCCGGTGATGGGCCGTAGCAACGAAGGCAAACCGGGCACCCGCAAGACGCGGTACGGGAAAGTGCAGAAGAAGTTCGGGGGCGGCAGCCGTCGATAACCAGTAAATCGCGCCGACCCCGCTTATTTCGTCATGCCGGACTTGTTCCGGCATCCGCCGTGCTACAAGACTGGTGTTCCGATACAGGGTGGCGATTACGCCACATTAACGGAACGGGGGCGGGATGGCGAGCGAAACCGGCGGCATCGGGCGGGCATTGCTGGCAGTGCGAAACCGTGCGGCTTCGACCCGCGACTGGGTGCGCAAGCGCATTGATCCACAGCGACGCCATCGCGCGCTAAAGCTGCTCTGCGTCGTGCTGGCGACGTTATTGGCGATCCGCGCGCTGGAATTGCTCGCGGGGTTCGACACCATCCGCAGCGGTTGGAAATGGATTGCCGGCGGCGCCTTTTTCGGCCCGATATTCTTCCCTGACGAAGCAGACGCTCCGCAATGGAAGGATCGGGTGCAGGCGGTGCTGGTCCTGCTGGGGCTGCCCGTCCTCTATCTGCTCTGGCACTGGCGTGACAGCAATGTCCGCGCCCAGATTGCGGTAAGCCGCGACGAATATGACAATCGGCGCAAGGATACCAACCTCAAGGAATTTCAGGAGGTTCAGTTGCGCGCGTCAGGCGCCCTTCCGGAAACGCTGCCCGCCGAAGCGCGTGAGCAGCTCCAGATCGCCGCGCTGCACCAGCTTCGCGGCTTCCTGAGCGGTGCATATGGGGAGGATTTTCGGCGCCCGGCATTCGAGTTGCTGCTTGCCGGCCATGCCGCTGCAATGGAACGGATCGGTCATCTTGAGGAAATCGAAGCCCTTCTGGCGGGGAATCCCCCAGTGTCGGAGCGCGTGACGGAAATCAGAAAGCTGGTCGCCGAAGCGAAGAAGCAGCTCACGCCGGTGGGTCGCGAACGTCTCGGCATCCTCCGCGACGAAGCCGAAAGTATCTTTGGGACAGGATTCGATCAGAGCGGCGTCGGCTATCCGCTCAATGGGCGCCGGTACGACTGGATTGAACTCCCCTCCACAGCGTTGCTGGCGCGGCGCAGGCTGAAAGGAAGCGCTTTTGTTGGCGCGGACCTGAGCGGGGCGCATCTCGAAGGCGCGGACCTGTTCGAGGCGCATCTCGAAGGCGCGGACCTGTTCGAGGCGCATCTCGAAGGCGCTAACCTGATCGAGGCGCATCTCGAAGGCGCTAACCTGATCGAGGCGCATCTCGAAGGCGCGGACCTGTTCGGGGCGCATCTCGAAGGCGCGCACCTGTTCGAGGCGCATCTCGAAGGCGCGACCCTGATCGAGGCGCGTCTCGAAGGCGCGAACCTGCGCGGGGCGCATCTCGAACGCGCGCGGTTCGATGCCGACACGCGCCTCGCCGAGAATTGGGATGAAATCACGGAATTTCAGCGCAACGCCGCGCGCCGCGAATGGAGCGACCGTGGCGCGATCTTCGTCGACAACCGTGGCGACCCAACCGATCTCCCACCCGACGACACACCTTCTGCCGCCCCCCACATCCCCGGTTGAGCCCCCGTCGCTAATCGCGCATAAGCTCCCCCATGCGACGACCCACGCCCGCCGCCGCGCTTGCCGCTGCTGTCCTTGCTCTGACCATCGGCAGCCTCGCCGCATGTTCGGGCGCGCGGATCATTCCTGCGCCTGCCGATCCGATTCCGGTGCCGACGCCCGTTCCCACGCCCACGCCCACGCCGACTCCGGTGGTTCAGATGCCGACGGGCGACTGGCGCGACTGGGCGGTGACGCCAGGCGACTGGGTCTATCGCCAGGATGGGCGCGGCAGCATCGCGCTGTTCGGTCAACCGGGGATCGACGCCGATCTCACGCTGCGCTGCGATCTTTCGGCGGGTCAGATATTCCTGTCGCGCAAGATGGCGGTGGCGCCCGCAGGTCCGCTGGCGATGACGGTGCGCGCCTCGACCATGTTGCGCCAGCTGTCGATGCAGCCGGTGGGCGGGGGACAGCCCTATATCGCCGCCGCGCTCGATCCGCGCGATCCGCTGCTCGATGCGATGGGCTTCAGCCGCGGGCGATTCATCCTGGAAGGGGGCGGGCTGCAGCCGCTGGTGATCCCCGCCTGGCCCGAAACGCTTCGCGTGATCGAGGATTGCCGCAAATGACGCGCGGCGCCCCTGCCGCCCTTGCGGGCTTGCTGGCGGGGGCGTTGTTGAGCGGGTGCGGCGGATCGCCGCCTGCGACGGACAATAACAGCGGCCCTGTCGATGGATCGGTCGGCGGCGGCGCCCCCATGCGCACGGCAAGCGCGCCTGAATTCCGGGGCGCGCCGCTCGGCCTTGGCAGCTGGCACTATCAGGAAATGGGGGGCGAGGCCGCCGCCGCATTCGGCCCGCCGGCCAGCGAGGCGCGCTTCATCATCCATTGCGACCGCCAGACCGGACAGGTGCGTTTCGTCCGCGCCGGATCGATATCGTCGGGCGCGGGCACGATGCGGCTGGTGTCCGATCGCGGATCGATCACGCTCGCCGCGCGCGACACCCATGGCGA
Source organism: Stakelama portus (assembly GCF_003171655.1). GTDB lineage: Bacteria > Pseudomonadota > Alphaproteobacteria > Sphingomonadales > Sphingomonadaceae > Sphingomonas > Sphingomonas portus. Next base: position 357,263 of record NZ_QFZL01000004.1, read on the forward strand.
AACGCCCGAGGTGGAAGCGACGCTGCCCGCCGGGTCCGATTTCATCCGCGAAGTGGTCGACGACCATGGCTCGCGTTTCGGCGTCGCGATCGATGACGGCAAATTGCTGGTGATGCCCGACGATCCGGCGATCCAGCGCGCGCTGAACGGCTGCCGGACGCGCTGAAACCCCCGGAAAAGTGCCAGATTCTGGAAGGACGCGCCCGCGATATCGCAGCGCAGAACTCCAGATTCGTTCAAATCCCGGGAAAATACAAGACTTGTTCTGCGACTCGCCTTGATTCAATCCTTTGCACGTGCCCAACGGCACGCAGTGTTCCAACTAGCGAAAGGAGGTGATCCGATGTCTCATGGTTCAGCAGTGAGGTCGGTTCCGTTCGTTCGGGAGACGCGCCGCTAACTGCCTGATGGCAAAATCCGATGGGTCGACATCCATCGGGTTCGAAGCGGGGGGTATTCTCCCCCAACCAACGCTTCGATGCCGCAGGCGCGCGGCCCGCATGGTCTCCCGGGCTGGAGCTTCCGGCCGCTGACCATGTCGGAGGTTGCCGGGCCCCATCGGGGGCTCGGCAGCCTCTTTCATTTTGGGGAGCAGGCTGATGATATTTCCCGGAATGGCAGAAACACGAATTCTGGCGGCACTTTCGCTGGTTGTGGCCCTGTCGGGATGCAACATCACCGGCGATTGCGGGGACACGGTGTTTGAAAAGACCGTCGATCCGGAAAGCGGCATGATCGCCTGGGGCTATGTTCGCAATTGCGGCGCCACCACCGGCTTTGCGACGCATGTCGCGGTTGGCAAGCCGAACAGTCAGCTTGCCGACGCGACCACCGTCCTCATCATCGATTCCGATCACGGCAAGGCGACGATGGGTAACCCTTTGAACGCGGTATGGATCGGTATCGGATGGTCGGGCAGACGAAACCTGTCGGTTACCTATGCGTCCAAGGCGCGCGTTTTCGAGAAAAAGAGCAGCGCAGCCGGCGCAACCATGACGTTTCAGGCATCTGAGCCATATCGGGAGCCGAGCGTCGTGGTGTACTGACCGCCTCAAAACACCCTTGGATCGAAGATCGACCAGCCGGTCCGCTGCACCAGCCGTTCGAGCGCCAGCGTGCCCAGTTGCGAATTGCCGCGTTCGTTGAGCCCCGGCGACCAGACCGCGATGCTCGCGATCCCCGGCACCACTGCCAATATCCCGCCGCCCACGCCCGATTTGCCCGCCATGCCGACGCGAAACGCGAATTCGCCCGATCCGTCATAATGGCCGCAGGTCAGCATCAGCGCGTTGATGCGTCGCGCGCGCCGTGCCGACACGATATTATGCCCGGTATCGGGATTGCGCCCGCCCGCCATCAGAAACCGGCCCGCGCGCGCGAGCTGGCGACAGCTCATCGCCAGCGCGCAATGGTGGAAATAGACGCCCAGCACGCGCTCGGCGGCCTGATCCAGATTGCCGAAACTGCGCATGTAATTGGCAAGCGCCATGTTGCGAAACCCGGTGTCCTGCTCGGCCCGTGCAACGGCTTCGTCGATGTAAATCGCGTCGTCCCCCGCCAGCATCCGCACGAACCGCAGCATTTCGCCGATCGCCTCGCGCGGTTCGTGATGGCCCAGCAATATGTCGGTGACGACGATCGCGCCTGCGTTGATGAAGGGATTGCGCGGGATGCCATGCTCGCTTTCGAGCTGGACGACCGAATTGAACGCGCTGCCCGACGGTTCGACGCCGACGCGGCGCCACAATTGATCGCCGACCGCGCCCAGCGCCAGCGTCAGCGCGAACACCTTCGACACCGACTGGATCGAAAAGGCCATGTCGCCATCGCCCGCGATGCATTCGCGGCCATCGGCCGTCACCACCGCGATGCCGAAGCGGCGCGGATCGACCGCTGCCAGCGGCGGGATATAGCTTGCGACCGTCCCCCGGTCCGGCGCATCCGCCATTTCGGCGGCGATATCGTCTATGATCGCGGCAAGATCGGCCATGACAGCATGATAGGACGCAGACAGCGCGCTTTCCTAATCGTAGATCATCACGGCGAGCGACCAGACCAGCCAGATCAGCAAGGCCCAGAGCAGCAGCACGATGACGATGCCGCCCCATGCGATCGGCAATCGCGATTCCTTTTCCGCCTTGGCGCGATATTCGGCCAGCAGCGCATCCGGCACCATCTTTTCGAACAGCCACACGCCCAGCGGGATCAGGATCATGTCGTCGACCAGACCCAGGATCGGAATGAAATCGGGCACCAGATCGATCGGCGACAGCGCATAGGCGGCGATCACCAGACCGAACAGCTTGGCGGTCAGCGGCGTGCGCGGATCGCGCACCGCCAGCCAGACGGCATGCGCTTCGACGCGGATACGATGGACGAGCGATGGCCCCATGGCGCGGGCATCGCGCGCGCCGGGGCAGGGGTCAAGCGGGTAATCGCGCGGACGCGCTTTCCCGCCCGGCGGGGGCGGGGGGGGGGGCTGCCCGCGCAACGTCAATGGCCCGCAAGCCTGTCCTGCGGGCCAGATCGTCGCCGGACCGCGATCAGAGCGCGGTTTCGACGTGGCGCCCTGCTTCCTCGGGCTTGATCGTCCTGCCGGTCAGCATCTTGAAATAACCGGTGATCGTCTGGTCGCCTTCCCAGATTTCGGCGTCCTCCAGTTCGAACCGCAGCATCATCAGACTGGGATCGTTGCGGCCGCCCTCGAACCAGGCTTCGACCATGTTGGACCAATATTTGTCCTTCACCGCTTCGTCGGTCTCCTCGACGATATTCCCCTTGATACAGGCGAACAGCTTATGGTCTTCTGACACATATTGGACCATCGCGGGCCCGCCGGGGGCAAGGCGATTGGTTTTGGATGTGTAGAACCAGAATTCGCTGTCGGCGTTCTTGTCGACGATCGCGGTCATCGGTTCGCTATGTTCGCTGCTGCCGATCAGGCCCGCCATCACGAACCGGTCGCCGGCCAGCTTCTTCCACATATGCTTGCGAATTTCGTCGGCGCTCTTCTTGTCGGACATCACATACTCCTCAACTGGTGTGCAGCTGTCCAACGAAGCGGAGCGCGACTCTTTCCATTGATTCTCCAAGGGATTGCCGTTCAACAGGGGATAGCGGTTCAATCGGTGCGATAGCGCGCGAGCGTCACCAACCCCGCGCCCACGGCCAGCCCCGCACCCACCATCAACGGAACCGCACCGAGCCCCAGTCCGGCGGCCAGCAGGATGCCGACCAGCGACGCGCCCATCGTCTGGCCCAGCAGGCGCGCCGTTGCGATCATGCTGCTTGCCGCGGCGGTGCGTGCCATCGGCGCGGAATTGAAGATCATCCGCGCATTGGGCGAATAGAACATGCCGAAGCCCACGGCAGTCAGGCTGAGCCGCCACGCAAAATCCATCGGCGCCACATCGGCCGGGGCAAGCATCATCAGGATCATGCCGCTCGCCGCAAAGCACATGCCGATCATGCCCAGGATCGAGGATTTGAACCGGTCGGACAACCAGCCCGCGGTCGGCGATACCACCAGCATGGTCAGCGGAAATGGCAGGATCAACAAGCCCACTTCGTCGGGCGAATATCCCATGCCGCGCTGAAGCCGGAAGGGCAGCAGGACCAGCATTGCCGCCGATGCCATGAAGGCGAAGATCGCGCCGATCGTTGCCAGCCCGATGGTCCGGTTGCGCAGCAGGTCGACGGGGAAGATCGGTCGCTCGCGAACCGATTGGCTGCGCACGAACAACAGGCCCGAAATCAGCCCCGCGACGCCTATCGGAACGCCCAGTGCCACCGATCCGTGGATCGCGATGTCGAGCCCGCCGATGATCCCGCCGAAGGTCGCGGCGCTCCACAGCCCGCTCTTCCAGTCGTACCGCCCGCTCGCCCGTTCGGGATGCGGCAAGGCCCTGCCGATCGCTAGCGACAGCAAGGCGAAGGGTACGGGCGCCACGAACACCCAGCGCCAGTCGAAATGCTGGACCAGAAAACCGCCCAGCGTCGGAGCCAGCGCGGCGGACGATGCCGCGACGACGCTGTTGATGCCCAGGCCTCCGCCCAGCGATTTCGACGGATAGATGAAGCGCAGCATCGCCGTGGCGACGCTCAGCGCCATCGCCGCGCCCAGCGCCTGAAACCCGCGCACGACCAGCAGCATCGGAAAGCTGTGAACGAGGAAGGTCGCGGCGGATGCCAGCGCGAACACTGCCTGCCCGGTCTGATAGACGCGGCGCAGCCCGAATTGCTCGCCCAGTCCGCCGAACGGCAACAGGCACATCACCAGAACCAGCTGATACAGCGTGACGACCGACACCACCGCGCCTTCGCCGATGCCCAGATCGTCGGCGATCGTGGGCAGGGCGACATTGGCGATCGTGCCGTCGATCATGAACAGCGCGGTGCCGAAGGATATGGCGAGAATGGCCCAGATCCGCCGGGGAAGCGGCAGGCCCTCAGTCTCGATCGCGGGGGATGGCATCGCCGCGCTCGCTGCACTGCGGCCCGGGCGGAGTCAATGGGCGCTGGCGGCGCGCGAAAGCCGGCGCAGAGCGGCAAATGCGGCCAGTCGAGTCGGTTTCAGGGTCGCCCGTGCCATGGCTCGGTTCAGCCGGTGGCCGTGCGAATCCCGATCGGGTAGCGATGGTTGCGCCGCGCATCGATGCGGCTTGTTCGGGAGTGTGGAATGAAACGGCTATTGGCCTTCGGCTTTGCAACGCTGGCGATGGGGATCGCCGTGCCGGCTGCGGCACAGGTCGCAGCGGAAGGCAATGTCGCGAAAATGGATGGCGACTGGGGCGGTGAAATCGGCCTTGCCTATGATGCGCCGCTGGTGCCGGGCCTTTTGAACTTCAGTCTGGGCGGTGGCGGCTTCGTCCATGACGGCGCCGACGATGTCGATATCGACCTTTATGCCCGTGCCGAGGCAAAGGCGACCGTCGCGGACACGTTCGCGCTGGGCGCCGGCGCGCGGCTGGGTTCGGACCTCGATTTCTATGGCACGGTCGAAGTGCCGATTGCGCCGCTGCTCAAGCTCAAGGGCAATATCGGCGAGGATTATTTCGCGGCGGGGCTGCGCTTCGGTTTCTGAACGGGCGCGATGCGCTGATCGTGCCAGTCCGCGCGATCAGTGCGCCGCGCCCTCCGGCACAAGGCGCGGGTCGGTCCCATAGCGGTTTTCGCCCGGTGCGGGCGGCCAGAAAATGATGGCGAAAAGGGCGATCAGGCTCAGCCACCGTGCCGCCTCTGCCGCGACAGGCACTTGCAAGGGGCTGTCGTAGCTGATGCGTATGATCATGACCGTTGCCGCAATCAGCGGTCCGGGCCAGCCGGGCAATCCGATATCGTGAAGGCGGCGCGCGGAAAGTGTCATGATCGGCAACGCCGCGAGCGCATGGGCTTCGGCCACACTGATTGTCAGGCCAAGCCGCGCCGCCAGCATCGCAATCGCCGAACCGATCATTCCTGCCAGCCACAGGAAAAGAAACGTCTCGCTTCGCGTCGCACGGCCGCGAAACAACAACACGTCCCGGATAGGGGCGCAGGCCAAGGGCCAGGCCCTCGCCGAGGATACGCAATCCCTTCAACATCAAACGGGAGGCTGCCTTGCCGACAGCCTCCCGTCAATAATCGGGTCGATTACAGGACTTCGAACAGGCCGGCGGCACCCATGCCGCCACCGATGCACATCGTCACGACGACGTACTTCGCGCCGCGACGCTTGCCTTCGATCAGCGCGTGGCCGGTGCAGCGCGCCCCGGTCATGCCATAGGGGTGGCCGATCGAAATCGAGCCGCCATTGACGTTGAGCAGCTCATCGGGAATGCCCAGCTTGTCCTGGCAATAGAGCACCTGCACCGCGAACGCTTCATTGAGCTCCCACAGGCCGATATCGTCCATCTTCAGGTTGAACTTTTCGAGCAGCTTCGGGATCGCGAAGACCGGGCCGATGCCCATTTCATCGGGCTTGGTGCCCGCAACCGCCATGCCGACATAGCGGCCGAGCGGCGTCAGGCCGCGCTTTTCGGCGACCTTTTCTTCCATGATGACGCTGGCCGACGAACCGTCCGACAACTGGCTGGCATTGCCTGCGGTGATCGTGCCCTGCGGCCCCACCACCGGCTGCAGCGACTGCAGCCCTTCCAGCGTGGTTTCGGGACGATTGCCTTCGTCCTTGGACAGCATCACTTCCTTCTGCGTGACTTCCTTCGTCTCCTTGTTGGTGACGTTCATCACTGCAGTTACCGGAACGATCTCGTCGTCGAACTTGCCCGCGTCCTGCGCGGCGGCGGTGCGCTGCTGCGACCGCAGACCGTATTCGTCCATCCGCTCGCGGCTGATGCCATAGCGCGCGGCAACCACTTCGGCGGTCTGCAGCATCGGCATGTACGTGTCGTCATGCATCGCGATCAGATCGGGATCGGCCTGCACGCGCATCTGCGGCGTCTGTACGGTCGAGATCGATTCCTGACCGCCGCCGATGGCGATATCCATATTGTCGATCATCACTTGCTTGGCGGCGGTGGCGATCGCCATCAGGCCCGACGCGCACTGGCGGTCCATCGACATGCCCGGCACCGTGATCGGCAGGCCCGCGCGCAACAGCGCCAGCCGCGCGATATTCGGGCTCTGGCTGCCCTGCTGCAGCGCCGATCCCCAGACGAGATCCTCGACTTCGCCCGGTTCGATCCCGGCGCGCTCGACGGCGGCCTTGATCGAATGTGCGCCCAGCGACGGGCCGAGCAATGCGTTGAAAGCGCCGCGATAGGCGCGACCGATCGGCGTGCGGGCGGTGGAAACGATGACTGCGGAACGCATGGTATTTTCCTTTCCTGGTGCCTCCTCCGCCGGGGAGGAGGTTTTAAGGTTTAGGCTCGCCTGCGCGAGCGAAGCAGCGGGCCGGAGCCGGGGGCTCCATTCGCCTTCGCACGAACGAAGGCGGCTTTCAGATCAGACGTATAACAGCGCGATCCACTCCGCGATCAGCGCCGGTTTTTCCTCGCCTTCGATTTCGAGCACATATTCGGTCACGCGTTCCCACACGCCCGGCTTGCGCTCGGTCAGCTTGATGGTGGTAAAGCGGGCGCGCACGCGCTTGCCCGAACGTACCGGCGTCAGGAAACGGACTTTGTTGCCGCCGTAATTCACGCCCATCTTCAGGCCTTCGATCGTCGGCTCATCGGCCAGCGTGCCCAGCATCGGCATCAGCGACAGCGTAAGGAAACCATGTGCGATGGTGCCCCCGAACGGAGTCATCGCCGCGGCCGCGGGATCGACATGAATGAACTGGTGATCGCCGGTGGCATCGGCGAACTTGTCGATCATTTCCTGCGTAACAGTAATCCATTCGGAAACACTCGGCGTGCCCACGCGTTGGACCAATTCATCGATCGTTACGGTCTCCACTGGCCCTTTTCCCTCCATTGCCTTTCGCCTAGGCGCGGATGCCAGATAGAGGCCCGGGTCCGAGTCCCGCAAGCCCACAACCAACTCAATGATGGAAAATCACTATGGACGCTACGTCGGCTGCCCGGAAATCCATGATATCCTTGCATCGCGCCGCCGAACCCGATGTTCTAAAGCCGCTTGTCGCGCGTGCGCGACTCGATTCGCAAGAACGATCGCGCGCGCTGGGATATGCCGCCGGATTGCTCGCCGACCTGCGTGAGGCCCAGCATCGCGGATGGGTGAATCAGTTTCTTCAGCAATATCGCCTCAACACGTCCGAAGGCATCGCCCTGCTCAGCCTTGCCGAGGCATTTCTGCGCGTGCCCGATCCCGAAACCGCCGATCTGCTGATTTCGGACAAGCTTGGCGAGGCCGACTGGCGCTCGCATAGCGGCAAATCCAGCTCGAAAATGGTCAATTCGGCTACCTGGGGGCTCGTCATGGGCCGCGCGCTGGTGGGTGAGGGCGATGGCGGCCCGCTGCGCCGCTTGCTCTCGCGCGCCGGCGAACCCTTTGTGCGTCAGGCGGTCGGGGCGGCGATGCGGCTGATGGGCGAGGTGTTCGTCATGGGCCGGACGATCGACGAAGCGATCAAGCGGATGAAGAAGCCCGAGAATAAGGGCTTCGTCGCCAGCTTCGACATGCTCGGCGAAGCGGCGCGTACGCAAAAGGACGCCGAACGCTATTATGTCGCCTATCGCAAGGCGATCGACGCCGTGGGCAAGGACGCAAAGGCCGGGCATTCGATCTCGGTAAAGCTCTCCGCGCTCCATCCGCGCTATGAAGTGCCGCAATATGAACGGTGCGTCCCCGAACTCACCGATATGCTCGCCCAGCTGTGCCAGCAGGCCGCCGATCGCGGCATTTCGCTGACCGTCGACGCCGAAGAGGACGAACGTCTCGACATGAGCCTCGACATTATCGAGGCAGTGGCGAAGCGTTCGGAACTGCGCGACTGGGAAGGCTTCGGCATGGCGGTGCAGGCCTATGGCAAGCGCGCCCCGGCAGTGATCAAATGGGCGGATTCGCTCGGCCGTCCGATCAATGTCCGGCTGGTGAAGGGCGCCTATTGGGATACCGAGATCAAGAAGGCCCAGATCGAGGGGCTGAGCGGCTATCCGGTCTATACGCGCAAGGCGGCGACCGATGTCTGCTATCTCGCCTGCGTGCGCGAAATGCTCGAGGCGAATCATATCCGCCCCGCTTTCGCCAGCCATAATGCGCTGACCGTCGCGACCATTCTCGAATGGGCGGGCGAACGCCGCGATTTCGAATTTCAGCGGCTCCATGGCATGGGCGAAGGCCTGTATGAGCGGCTGGTGCGCGAACGCGGCTATGCCTGCCGCATCTATGCGCCGGTCGGCGGGCATAAGGATCTGCTCGCCTATCTCGTCCGCCGCCTGCTCGAAAACGGCGCGAATACCAGCTTCGTGCACCAGCTGGGCGATGACAGTCTGTCCGAAGAGGAATTGCTCGCCGATCCGGTCGATCATATCGAATCGGTCGGGCGGACGCGCCATCCGGGCATTCCGCTGCCGGTCGACATGATGGTCCATTGGCGCAACAGCCAGGGTATCGACCTGAAAGACCGTCCGATCCTGCTCAGGACCGCTGCCGATATCGAAGCGGTGCCGTTCGAACCCGAAGGGACCGACGCGGTCCATGCCGATCCGCTGCATCCCAGCGGCCGCGCGCGCAAGGCGATCGAAGCGGCACGGACCCCCGATGACGATGTCCATGCGGCGATCACGCGCGCGCAGGGCGCCTATCGCGACTGGGAACGCACGCCGATCCATGATCGCGCGGCGGTGCTCGAACGCTTCGCCGATCTGCTGGAGGAAAACCGGATCGAGCTGATGGCGCTGTGCGTCAAGGAAGCGTTCAAATCGATTCCCGACGCGCTGGCCGAAGTGCGCGAGGCGGCCGATTTCTGCCGCTATTATGCCTATCAGGCGCGCACCGATCTGGTTCCGCGCACGCTGCCCGGGCCGACCGGGGAGCGCAACGAGCTCAAGATGGAAGGGCGCGGCACCTGGGCCACGGTGGCGCCGTGGAATTTCCCGCTCGCGATCTTCGTGGGTCAGAATGCCGCCGCGCTGGTGACCGGCAACACCGTCGTCGCCAAGCCCGCGCCGCAAACGCCCGGCATCGCCCGTCGCGTTGTCGAACTGGCGCATCAGGCGGGCGTGCCGCAGGATGCGATGATCCTGGTCACCGGCGGCGCCGATGTCGGTGCCGAACTCGTGTCCGACAGCCGCATCGCGGGGGTCGCCTTCACCGGATCGACTGCCACGGCAAAGCGGATCGCGCATACGCTGCTGGTCGATGAAGACCGGCCGATCATTCCGTTCATCGCCGAAACCGGCGGCATCAATGCGATGATCGTCGATTCGACGGCGCTGCCGGAGCAGGTGGTCGCCGATGTCATCACGTCGGCGTTCAAATCCGCGGGGCAGCGTTGCTCGGCGCTCCGCCTGCTGCTGATCCAGGAGGATGTTGCCGAGGGGATTGAGGAAATGATCGCGGGCGCCATGGCGACGCTGATCATCGGCGATCCGGGCGATCCGGCGACCGATGTGGGGCCGGTGATCGACCGCGCCGCCTATGACCGGCTGATGGCCTATCGCGAAACGATGCGCCCGCGCTGGCTGGCGACCACCCATGTTCCCGATGAGGGGCTGTTCGTGCCGCCGACGATGATCGGGCTCGATTCGGTCGACGATCTCGACAAGGAATGGTTCGGCCCGATCCTGCACGTCGCGACGTGGAAGGCGGGCAAGCTCGCCGAGACGATCGAGCGGGTGAATGCCAAGAAATATGGCCTGACCATGGGGTTGCACAGCCGCATCGCGCGCTCGGCGGAGATTGCCGAGGATCTGGCGCGGATCGGCAATCTCTATGTCAACCGCAACATGGTCGGTGCGATCGTCGGATCGCAGCCCTTTGGCGGCGAAGGGCTGTCGGGGACCGGTCCCAAGGCGGGCGGCCCCAATTATCTGCCGCGTTTTTGTGCCGAACGCGCCATCTCCGTCGATACGACCAGCGCGGGCGGCAATGCCTCGCTGCTCAACATGGACGAGGGCGCGTAACGCCACAGGAGTTGCCGTCGCGGTCGCGCCCGGCTACAGGCGCGGCCGTGACGGGTTCCCGAGAGGGATCAAAAGGGAAGTTCGGTGCGTGGGGAAACCTCACCATGCCGGCGCTGCCCCCGCAACTGTAACCGGCCAGCCCGGCGCCATTTGCCACTGAAGCGCATGCTTCGGGAAGGCGGCGCCGCCAGCGACGACCCGGGAGCCAGGAGACCTGCCCGCCACGGTCGAATTCCTTTGCGCGGGCGGGGTGTACCGGGCGAACGAGGCGGAAACCCTCGAGCGAGCGACGCCAGACTGGAGTCGCCGATGCCGTGAGGGTGCAAGGCGACTCGATATTTCGAGGTGTCTTGTTGATGAAGAAATTTCCCCTGTTCCTGTCCGCATCGCTGGCGCTGCTGCCCGCGACCCAGGCCTTTGCGCAGAGCGCCGATGATGACGATGTGATCGTCGTGGCGACCGGCGTCGAACAGCTGGCGAGCGAAGCCGGGCGTTCGGTCACGGTGCTCGACCGCGACACGATCGACACGCGGCAGAGCGTGTCGCTGTCCGATCTGCTCGCGACCACGCCGGGCGTCAGCGTGACGCGCAATGGTGGGCCGGGCGGTCTGACCGCGGTTCGCATTCGCGGCGCCGAAGATACGCAGACGCTGGTGCTGATCGATGGCGTGCGCGTCAACGACCCCTCTTCGCCGGGTGGCGCCTATGACTTCGGCAATCTGCTGACCGGCCCGGTCGAGCGTGTCGAAGTGCTGCGCGGCCCGAACAGCGTCGCCTGGGGCAGCTCGGCGATCGGCGGCGTCGTCAATGTCGTTACCGAAAGCCCGACCGAGGGTATCCATGCCCGCGCCAATGCCGAATATGGCTATGCCGATCAGGTGTCGGCCAATGCCACGCTGATGGGCGGCGGCGATGCCGTGCAGGGCGCGCTGACTGGCAGCTATTTCCGGACCGACGGCATTTCGCAGGCGGCAAGCGGCACCGAAGCCGACGGCTATCGCCAATATGGCGCCAGCGGCCGGATCAAGGCGCGGCTGTCGACCAATTTGCGTGCCGAACTGCGCGGCTATTGGGCGGACAGCAAGCTCGATCTCGATGGCTTTCCGGCGCCCACCTATGCCTTTGCCGACACGTCGGAATATTCCACTGCGCAGGAACTCTATGGCTATGCCGGCCTGTTCGGCGATTTCGGTCCGACCTCGCACCGGCTGAGCTTTTCGATCGCCGATATCAATCGCGACAATTACGATCCGACGATCGCCGCCGCGCCGCTCTATCTCTATCGCGGGCGCAGCGAACATTATGCCTATCAGGGCCAGATCGGCGCGCCGATGGCGCGGCTGGTGATCGGCGCCGATCAGGACAATCAGCGTTTCTATGACGGCAGCACGGTGTCCCGCGCGAACATCACCAGCGTCTATGGCGAAGCGATCGTCACGCCGCTTCAGGGCCTCGCAGTAACTGCGGGTGTGCGGAACGACGATCACAGCCAGTTCGGCAGCCATGTGACCTGGGGCGTCAATGCCGTCTATGCGCTGCCGACCGGTACGCGCGTCCACGCCAGCTATGGCGAAGGGTTCAAGGCGCCGACTCTCTATCAGCTCTATGCCCCTTATTACGGCACGGCGACGCTGGTGCCCGAAACCGCCGACAGCTGGGAAGTCGGTGCCCGTCAGCAGCTGGTCGACGGTCGGCTCATGCTGGGTGCGACCTGGTTCGATCGCACGACGAAGAACCAGATCGATTTCGACACGGCGACCTATACCTATGCCAATATCGCACGGACCCGCGCCAAGGGAGTCGAGGTCGAACTGGCCTTCCGGCCGAGCGACAATCTGACCCTCACCGGCAATTATACCTATACCGACACCGAAAACCGGTCGCCCGGCTATGTCGGGAATCAGCTCGCCAGACGTCCGCGCGATGTGGCGAGTGTCTCGGCCGACTGGACGAGCCCCTTCGGCCTCAAGCTTGGCGGGACGGTGACGATGGTGGGCGACAGCTTCAACGACGCGGGCAATTTCACGCGGCTCGACGGCTATGCGCTGGCCGGTATCCGCGCGGAAATGCCCGTGACCGATCGTATCGCCATCTATGGCCGGGTCGATAACCTGACCGACGCGCAGTATGAAGTGGTCAGCGGATACGGCACCTATGGCCGTGCCGCCTATGCCGGCGTCCGGTTGCGGCTCGACTGATGCGGCTGTCCGCCCTGTCCATTCCGGTTGCGGCGCTGCTCCTTGCGGGTTGCAGCGCCGCGCCGATGCCACAGGGCGGCGGCATCGTTTCCACCAATCCCTGCGCCGATGCGATGCTCGTTCAGCTCGTGCCGGCGCAGCGGATCGCCGCGATCAGCCATTATTCGGCCGATCCGATGGCCAGCTCGATTCCCCCCGAAGTCGCCGCGCGGTTCCGCACGACGCGCGGCGACGCCGAGGATGTGATCGCGATGCAGCCCGATCTTGTCGTCGCGAGCAGCTTTACCTCCGCTTCGACGCGCGCCGCCTATGCGCGCGCCGGGCTCAACGTCCTCTATCTCGATTCCCCGACCAGCATCGCCGCCAGCGAGGCGCAGGTGCGCGATCTCGCCCGGGCAGTGGGCGCCCCCATGGCGGGCGAGGCGATGGTGCGGCGGATCGACCGCGCAGTGGCACTGGCGACGACATCGGCACCGCCGGTTCCCGCGCTGCTGTGGATCGGCGGCAATCTGGTTTCGGGTGACGGCACGCTGCTGCACGAAATGCTCGGCCGCGCCGGTTTTCGCGATGCCGCCGCCGATTACGGGCTCCATTATACCGGCTATCTGCCCGCCGAACATGTCATCGCCGATCCGCCCCGCGTGATGCTGGTGCCCGATCCGCAGGGGCGCTCTGCCGCCTCGCGCGCGGCGCAGGTGCGTGCGCGTGTCCTCTCGCGCATGGACGGGCGTGTGGTGCAGGCGCATTTTCCGCGCCGCCTCGTCAATTGCGGTGGGCCGGTGATCGCCGATGCGATGACGCGACTGGCACAGGTGCGCGGAGCCATGAAGTGAAGCGGCCTGTGCTGATCGCTGGGCTTTCCGCGCTTGTCCTGCTGTTCTTCTTTCTCTCGCTGATGGCCGGGAAAGTATGGGTGCCGCTCGGCGCCTGGTGGTTGCAGGGCGACCCGCGCTGGCTGATCGTTACCGAACTGCGCCTGCCGCGCGCGCTGCTCGGCATCGGCGTGGGCGCCGCGCTCGGCCTGTCGGGCGCGGTGCTGCAGGGTTATCTGCGCAATCCGCTCGCCGATCCGGCGGTGGTCGGCATTTCCTCGAGCGCCGCGCTCGGAGCGGTGGTGGCGATCCTGCTGCTCTCGGCCACCTCGCCGCTGGTCATCTTCACCTGCGCCATGGCGGCGGCATGCGGCGCGATGCTGGTGCTCGCCGCGCTGGCATGGCGCACGCGCAGCGCAGTGGCGTTCATCCTTGCCGGCACGGTGCTGGCCAGCCTCGCCGGAGCGGTCACTGCCTTCCTCATTTCGATCGCGCCCAACCCCTGGGCGACGGCGGAGATCATCGACTGGATCATGGGCTCGCTCACCGATCGCAGTTTCGACGAAGCGACGCTGGCGCTGCCCTTCATCGCTGTCGGCTGCGCGCTACTGCTCTGCACCGGGCGCACGCTCGACGCGCTGACGCTGGGCGAGGATGCGGCGCGCACGCTGGGGCTCCGGCTCGAACGGACGCAATTGCTCGTGGTCCTGGGTACTGGCTTGTCGGTCGGCGCGAGCGTCGCGGTCACCGGCGTCGTCGGCTTTGTCGGACTGATCGTCCCGCACCTGCTGCGCCCGCTGGTCGGTGCGCGCCCCTCGGCCTTGCTCGTCCCCAGCGCATTGGGCGGCGCGGCATTGGTACTCGCTGCGGACAGCCTTGTCCGCCTCGCCCCGGGCGCGAGCGAAATCCGCCTCGGCGTTGCGATGGCGCTGATCGGCACGCCTTTCTTTTTCGCGATGCTGCTTCGCATGCGGAGGTCGGCATGGATCTGACCGTAACCGGGCTCGACGTCACGCTTGGCGGTCGTCCGGTGCTGCACGGGATCGACGCGATCTTCCCCGCTGGACGGATCACCGCGGTGCTCGGCGCCAATGGTTCGGGCAAGACGACTCTGCTGCGCACGCTCGCCGGGCTTGCCAAACCCGAACGCGGCCACGCCATGCTCGGCGGCCGGATCGTCACCGATCTCGACTCGCGCGAACGCGCCCGCGCGATCGGTTACCTGCCCCAGGACGGGGCGGTGCACTGGAACATCAATGCGGGCGATCTGGTGATGCTCGGCCGCACTCCGCATCGCTCGCCCTTTGCCGGTCCCTCGCCCGCCGATTGGGAGGCGGTCATGGCCGCGATGTCCGCCACCGCCACGCTCGAACTGGCCGATCGTATCGCGACCGAGCTTTCGGGTGGCGAGCGCGCGCGCGTCCTGCTCGCCCGCGTGCTTGCCGGCGATCCGCAATGGCTGCTCGCCGACGAACCGCTCGCCAGCCTCGATCCCGCGCACCAGCTCGACCTGCTCGCCCGGTTTCGGCAGCTCACCGAACGCGGGATGGGCGTCGTGATCGTGCTGCACGATCTGGTTCAGGCCGCGCGCATCGCCGATCGGGTGTTGTTGCTGCGCGAGGGGCGCGTGGTCGCCTTCGGCCCCGCGGCCGAGGTGCTGACTCCCGAGCCGCTGGGTCGCGCCTATGGCGTTCGCGTCGCGATGGTGCCCGATGGCTCGGGTCTCGCGTTGCCGGTGGCGATGGACCGGATCTAACCGACCGAAGTCACGTCGCTCAACCAGTCGCACACCGCCTGAATCCGGCGGGCATGGTGCGTATCGGGATGGGTGACCAGCCAGAAGGTGCGCCACACTTCGACTTGCTCGGCCAGCACCGGGTGCAGGTCGGGCAGCGTCGCCGCCATGAAATCGGGCAGGATGCCCAGTCCCGCACCCGCCGCGACCATCATCCGCTGGACATTGATGCTGGTGCTGCGCAGCCGCGGCGCAAGATCGGGATGCACTTCGGTGATGTAATCGAGTTCGGGGGCATAGATATGTTCGGGAACATAGCTCACCAGCCGATGCTCGCGCAGCGCCGCCACCGATTGCGGCGCGCCATGCCGGTCGAGATATGTCGCCGCGCCATATAGCCGCAGGCGATAGCGACGAAGCTCGCTCGCGCGAAGCTGCGCGCCGCGCGGGCGGGCCAGCATCACGGCGATGTCCGCCTCGCGCTTGGACGGGCTGAGAAAACCCGATGCGGTGATCAGATCCAGCCGGATCGCGGGATGGCGTTCGGCAAATTCGGGCATGGCCGGCGCCAGCACCGATGTCGCGAGCCCTTCGGCAACGCTCAGCCGGACATGCCCCGCTGCCGCCGCCGCTTCGCCGGGCTGTTCGGTCGCCGCCAGCACTGCCGCCTCGATCGCTTCGGCATGCGTCAGCAGCGCGCGGCCCGCCTCGCTCAGATGCCGTTCGCTGCCGATGCTTTCGAACAGCGGCGCGCCGACGCGATCGGAAAGCCGCGCGAGCCGTCGGCTGACCGTCGTCGGATCGACTCCCAGCAAGCGGCCGGCGGTGGCGAAACGCTGCGCCCGCGCAACCGCCAGAAATATGCGAAGATCATCCCAGTTCATCGATTCGCCCATTGGCATGGCCTGCAAAAATGCACGACGATGCGGCATATAAACAGTGTTGCATGCAGAATTGCATAGTGAAATACCCCCGGCAAAATCGGGCGGAGTCCCGGACCCATTTCGAGGAGAGTGACATGCGCATCATCGATCACGTTATTGCCGGCCATTCGGGTGGCGCGGGTGGTCGCCAGTCGGATGTGTTCGATCCCAACACCGGCCAGGTTCAGGCAAAGGTCAATCTGGGCACCCAGGCCGATCTCGACGCCGCGGTCGCCAGGGCGCAGGAGGTTCAGCCCGGCTGGGCCGCGACCAATCCCCAGCGCCGCGCGCGGGTGATGTTCAAATTCAAGCAGCTGCTTGAAGAGAATATGCAGGAACTGGCCGAACTGCTCGCGTCCGAACATGGCAAGGTGGTCGAGGATGCGAAGGGCGATGTCCAGCGCGGGCTCGAAGTCATCGAATTCGCCTGCGGCATCCCGCATGTGCTGAAGGGCGAATATACCCAGGGCGCCGGTCCCGGTATCGACGTCTATTCGATGCGCCAGCCGCTCGGCATCGGCGCGGGCATCACGCCGTTCAACTTCCCGGCGATGATCCCGATGTGGATGTTCGGCATGGCGATCGCCTGCGGCAACGCCTTCATCCTCAAACCGTCCGAACGCGATCCCAGCGTTCCGGTACGCCTCGCCGAATTGTTCCTTGAAGCCGGCGCACCCGAAGGGCTGCTTCAGGTCGTCCATGGCGACAAGGAAATGGTCGACGCGATCCTCGATCACCCGGCGATCGGCGCGGTCAGCTTCGTCGGTTCGTCCGACATCGCCCATTATGTCTATAATCGCGGCGTCGCCAACGCGAAGCGCGTTCAGGCAATGGGCGGCGCGAAGAACCACGGCATCATCATGCCCGACGCCGATATGGATCAGGCAGTCAATGATCTGATCGGCGCGGCCTATGGTTCGGCGGGCGAACGCTGCATGGCGCTGCCGGTCGTCGTGCCGGTGGGGGAGAAGGCCGCAGAGGAACTGCGCGAACGGCTGGTCAAGGCCGTCAGCGGCCTGCGTCCCGGCGTATCGAGCGATCCCGACGCGCAATATGGCCCGGTGGTCACGGCGCAGCACAAGCAGCGCATCGAAAACTGGATTCAGACCGGTGTCGACGAAGGCGCCGAACTGGTGATCGACGGACGCGGCTTTTCGCTGCAGGGGCATGAGCAAGGCTTCTTTGTCGGCCCCAGCCTGTTCGATCATGTCACTCCCGAAATGTCCTCCTATCAGGAGGAAATCTTCGGCCCGGTGCTCCAGATCGTCCGCGCCAATTCGTTCGAGGAAGCGCTCGCGCTGCCCAGCAAGCATCAATATGGCAATGGCGTCGCGATCTTCACGCGCAACGGCCATGCCGCCCGCGAATTCGCGCACCGCGTCAATGTCGGCATGGTCGGCATCAACGTGCCGATCCCGGTGCCGGTCAGCTATCACAGCTTTGGCGGGTGGAAGCGTTCGGGCTTTGGCGACATGGACCAATATGGCATGGAAGGCCTGCGTTTCTGGACCAAGGCGAAGAAGATCACCCAGCGCTGGCCCGATGGCGGCGCCAGCGGCGACAGCGCGTTTATCATTCCGACGATGGGGTAATCGGGATGGGTGCGGGGCGTCAGCGGGTCTTTTCGGGCTCACCGCTCGAAACGCCCTTTGCCTATTGCCGTGCGGTGCGAACCGGCGACACGATCACCGTCGCCGGAACTGCCCCGATCGAGGACGATGGCAGCAATACGCCGGGGGATGCCGGGGTGCAGGCCGACCGCTGCTTTGCTATCATCCTGCGCGCCATCGAACAGCTTGGCGGCACGGGGGCCGATATTGTGCGCACGCGGATGTTCATCACCGATCCCGCTTATGCGGAGGCTGTCGGCGCGGCGCATGGCCGCTGGATGACGATCGCGCAACCTGCCGCAACGATGGTGGTGGTGTCGGCGCTGCTCCATCCCGACTGGAAGGTCGAGATCGAAGCCGATGCGGTGATCGGATCGGCCGGCTGATGCTGCGCGCGCTGATCCTCGCCGTCACGATGCTGCTGGCCGCTATTCCGGCGGCGGCACAGGACAAAAGGATCGCGCTCAGCTTCGACGACGTGCCGCGCGCGGCGGGCGCGTTTCTGACGCCCGATCAGCGCACTGTGCGGCTGATCGCCGCGCTGCATCGCGCGGGCGTCCGTCAGGCGGTTTTCTTCGTCAATCCCGGCAATATCGAAAAATCCGATGGCGGCGCGGATCGGATCGATGCCTATGTGGCGGCGGGCCATGTCATCGCCGATCACAGCTGGTCGCACCCGCATCTCAGCGCGATGACCGCCGAGGCCTATCTCGCCGATATCGACCGGGCGGAGGCATGGCTGAAGGGCCGTGAAGGCTATCGGCCCTGGTTCCGCTATCCGTTTCTCGATGAAGGGCAGGACGACAAGGCGAAACGCGACGCGGTGCGCGCGGGGCTGGCGGCGCGCGGCCTTGCCAATGGCTATGTCACTGCCGAAAGCTCCGACTGGTTCCTCGAACAGCTGACCCGGGAAGCGGTTGCCGACGGCAAGCCGATCGACATGGACGCGCTGCGCGACCTGTATGTCGAAAGCCATGTCGAGGCCGCCGAATTTTACTACGCACTCGCGCGCAGGACGCTGGGCCGATCGCCCGCGCAGGTGATGCTGCTCCACGAAACCGACATTGCCGCGCTGTTCATCGACGATCTGGTCGCTGCGCTGCGGGCAAGGGGCTGGACGATCGTCACTGCCGATCAGGCCTATGCCGATCCGATCGCAGTCGAGGCGACACGATATGACACGCCCTCGGCACAGGGCACGCTCACCGAAATGCTGGCATGGCAGGCCGGGCTGCCCGCGCCGCGCTGGTATGCGCGCAACAATATCAACCTCGCCCGCCGCCTGTTTGACGAGCGCGTGCTGCATCAGGCGGCTGCGCAGTGACGGTCCGCGCGCTGTTCCTGCTGCTGGCGCTGATCGCGCTGCTGTTGCCCGAACAGGTGACGCGGCGGCTGACGATCGATCAGGTGATGCCGCCGGCTGCCGCCAGCGACATGCCGACCAAGCGGATCGCGATCAGCTTCGACGATGCGCCGCGCGGCCCCGGTGCCTTCCTCAATCCCGACGAACGCCCGGCGATGCTGATCGCGGCGCTCAAAGGCGCGGGCGTCGATCAGGCAGCGTTTTTCGTCAATCCGGGGCGGATTTCGGCGGGCGACCGGCACGAAAAAGCAATCGACGCCTATGTCGCCGCCGGCCATGTCATCGCCGATCACAGCTTCACGCATCCGCGCCTGTCGGGCAGTTCGGCGGAAGCCTATCTCGCCAATATAGACCGTGCCGAAGCCTGGCTGAAGGATCGTCCCGGCTACCGCCCCTGGTTCCGCTACCCCTATCTCGACGAAGGCGGGCGCAACAAGGGCAAGCGCGATGCAGTGCGCGAAGGCCTGGTCGCGCGCGGGTTACGCGATGCCTATGTCACGGTCGACGGGTCGGACTGGCATATCGAGCAGCTCGCGGTCGACGCCGGCCGCGCCGGGCAGTTGATCGACATGGACGCGCTGCGCGACCTTTATGTCGAAACGCATGTCCTGTCGGCGGAATTCACCTATGATCTGACCGAACGGACGCTCGGCCGCCCGATTCCGCAAGTGATGCTGCTCCACGAAACCGATCTGGCGGCGCTGTTTATCGGCGATCTGGTGCAGGCATTGCGCGACAAGGGGTGGGAAATCGTCACGATGGACGCCGCCTATGCCGATCCGGTCTATGCGGAAAAGCCCGACACGCCGATGGCCGCCGGGACGCTCGTCGAAATGCTCGCCTGGGAACATAAGGTCACCGGTATGCGCTGGTTCGATCGCAACGAACAGGCAGTCGGCGCGCGGCTGTTCCGCACGCGCGTGCTGCATGAGGGCGAGGGACAAGAGTGACGCAGCGATTCTGGCTTCCGCTATTGCCGATACTGTTTCTCGCCGGATGCGGCGATGACAGCACGAGCGGCCCGGCGCCGATGCCGACGCAAAGCCCGCGCGATACGCAGCCGGGCCCCACGCCCGCCGCGTCCCCATCGCCGCGGCCGGCGCCGACGGCTTCGGCGACGCCCGACAACCCCGCCGGCACCATGCCCGCCGCCTATCGCGGCCTGTGGGCGGCCACGGCAGAGGATTGCGGCCCGGCCGGGCTCAGCCGCCTGCGCATCGAGGGGACAAAGCTTGTCTTTTACGAAACCGTCGGCGAGTTGCGCGGCATCGAACCCGTCAGCGCCGGCCGCTATCGCGTCACGCTCGATTTCACGGGCGAAGGCGACAGCTGGACCGACACGATGGAGCTTGCGCTCGACGGCAACAACCGGCTGCGGCGCGATCAACAGGGCCTCGACCCGATCGCCTATATCCGCTGCAAATAAAGAGAAACGAGGATGACCGGACAATTTGACCTGACCGAAGACCAGTGCGCGATCCAGGAAATGGCGCGGCGGTTCACGGCCGATGCCATCACCCCGCACGCGGCCGAATGGGACGAAAAACACATCTTCCCGCGCGACACGCTCAAGGCGGCGGCGCAACTGGGCTTTGCCTCCATCTATGTGTCCGAGGAATCGGGCGGCATCGGCCTTGGCCGTCTCGAAGCGGCGCTGATCATGGAGGCAATGGCCTATGGCTGTCCCTCGACCAGCGCGTTCATGTCGATCCACAATATGGCGAGCTGGATGATCGACCGGTTCGGCAGCCAGACAGTGAAGGACAAATATCTGCCCTCGCTGATCGGGATGGACCGGATCGCCAGCTATTGCCTGACCGAACCCGGTTCGGGGTCGGACGCGGCGGCGCTCAAGACGCGCGCAGTCCGCGACGGCGATCATTATGTCGTCACCGGCACCAAACAGTTCATTTCGGGCGGCGGTCAGAATGAAATCTATGCCGTGATGGTCCGCACCGGCGAGGACGGGCCCAGGGGCATCAGCTGCCTGATCCTCGAAAAGGACATGCCGGGCGTCAGCTTCGGCGCGAACGAGCGCAAGCTTGGCTGGCACTCGCAGCCCACCGCGCAGGTCATCCTCGAGGAAGTGCGCGTACCGGTCGAAAATCTGGTCGGCAGCGAAGGCGAGGGGTTCCGCATCGCGATGATGGGGCTCGATGGCGGCCGGCTCAATATCGGCGCCTGTTCGCTCGGCGGCGCGCAACGCTGCCTCGACGAAGCGATCGGCTATACCAAGGAACGCCAGCAGTTCGGCAAGGCGATCGCCGATTTCCAGAATACGCAGTTCACGCTGGCGGACATGGATACCGAGCTTCAGGCCGCCCGCGCGCTGCTCTACCTCGCGGCGGCAAAGGTCACCGAAAACGCGCCCGACAAGACGCGCTTTGCGGCGATGGCGAAGCGGTTTGCCACCGACACCGGATCGTCGGTGGTCGATCGCGCGCTCCAGCTCCATGGCGGCTATGGCTATCTGATGGACTATCCGATCGAACGGTTCTGGCGCGACCTGCGCGTCCATTCGATCCTCGAAGGCACCAATCAGGTGATGCGCATGATCGTCGGACGCGAACTGACGCGACAGTAACAGCCGGCACGGGCCCTTCGATACGGGCCTTCGCCGGGCTCAGTCCCTACTCAGGACGAACGGGAGTAGTGGCTGTATTCTCTCGATCCGTTCGTCCTGAGTAGCCGCTGAGCAAAGTCGAAGCGGCGTATCGAAGGAACCAGATGACCAACGACGTTCTCATCGAAACCACCGGCCGTATCGGCCGTATCCGCCTCAACCGGCCAAAGGCGCTCCACGCGCTCAACACCGATATGTGCGTGGCGATGGCGCAGGGGCTGCGCCAATGGCATGACGAAACGGCGATCGAAGCGGTGCTGATCGACCATGCCGAAGGACGCGGTTTCTGCGCGGGTGGCGATATCCGCATGATCGCGCAAAGCGGCGCGTCGGACGGTGCAAAGGCGCGCGAATTCTTCTTTGAGGAATATCGCATGAACCACGCGCTGTTCACTTATGTGAAGCCCGTGGTCGCGTTCATGGACGGAATCACCATGGGCGGCGGCGTCGGCATTTCGCTGCCCGCCCGATATCGGATCGCGACCGAAAATACCAAATTCGCAATGCCCGAAACCGGCATCGGCCTGTTCCCCGATGTCGGCGGCGGCTGGTATCTCTCGCGCCTGCCGGGGCGGATGGGGCAATATATCGCGCTGACCGGCCACCGGCTCGATGGCGCCGAATGCCTTGCGCTCGGCCTCGCCACGCATTTCGTGCCGTCGGAAAAGCTCGACGCGCTCAAGACGCGCATCGCCGAAACGCCGGGCGAGATCGAAGCGATCCTGACCGAATTTGCCGGCCCCGCGCCCGATGCCGCGATTCAGGCGCATGCCGCGGAGATCGCCCGGCTGTTCGCATCCGACAGGCTTGAAAACATATTCGCCGCACTCGAATCCGATGGCGGCGCATGGGCGACGAAGCAACTCGAAACGCTGCGCACCAAATCGCCACAGGCGATGAAGGTCAGCCTCAAATTGCTGCTCGACGGCGCTTCGATGCCGACATTCGAGGACGAGATGCGCCAGGAATATGCCGTCGCCACGCGCGTGTGCCAGCGCGCCGATTTCATCGAAGGCGTCCGTGCGGTGATTGTCGACAAGGACAATGCGCCGCGCTGGAACCCCGATACGCCGGAGGGCGTGACCGACCATCGTATCGACACGATTTTCGCGCCGCTGCCCGAGGATCAGGCATGGTCTCCGGCATGATCGCGGGCGAGGCTGTCCTACATGGTGTTTTTGTGCAAGGCCGACGCCGGTCGGAGCATTCTTCGCGCGCGCCAGCGCGGGTGCGCGCGCATGTCGTGGCGCGAACCGGTGCGAACTTTGCACGCAAAACCCAGGTTTTGGCACGGCGCAGGTTCGTGCGAATCGTCGCCCTTGCGAAGCCAGGGCTCCATGACTCTCTCCGCGTGAGAGAGCTTTGCGATTAGAGAAACAGGCTCCTGCCTGCGCAGGAGCGACGGAGGACAAATTGGCTAATTACGAAACGATCACGGTCGAACAGCGCGATGCGGTGACGCTTGTCACCCTCAACCGGCCCAAGGCGCTCAATGCGCTCAACAGCCAGATACTCGACGAACTGCTCGATGCGATGCGCGCCTTCGACGCCGATGCATCGCAGGGCTGCGCGGTCATCACCGGCAGCGAAAAGGCATTTGCCGCCGGCGCCGACATCAAGGAGATGCAGAGCCAGGGCTTTGCCGACATGTACGGCCATGATTTCTTCGCCGGCTGGGACGCCTTCACCCGCACGCGCAAGCCGATCATCGCGGCGGTCGCCGGCTATGCGCTGGGCGGCGGATGCGAACTGGCGATGATGTGCGACTTCATCCTGGCGGCGGACAGCGCCAAATTCGGCCAGCCGGAAATCAAGCTGGCGGTGTCGCCCGGGATGGGCGGGTCGCAACGGCTCACCCGCGCGGTCGGCAAGGCCAAGGCGATGGAAATGTGCCTGACCGGCCGGATGATGGACGTGCATGAGGCCGAACGTTCGGGTCTGGTCAGTCGCATCCTGCCCGCCGACGAACTGGTCGACGACGCGGTCAAGACCGCGGCGCTGATCGCGTCGATGGCGCCGCTCGCGGTCAAGGCGAACAAGGAAATGGTCAACGCCGCCTATGAAACCACGCTGGCCCAGGGCGTCCAGTTCGAACGCCGCCTGTTCCACGCGCTGTTCGGCACGCAGGATCAGAGCGAAGGCATGGCCGCGTTTGTGGAGAAGCGTCCGGGCGAGTGGACGGGAAAGTGAATTGTTTCCCTCTCCCCGCTGGGGGACAGGGATGCGAAGGCTTGGCAGCGTGCTGCCTAGCCGTAGCTGGGTGAGGGGAGCGCGGTCGAGATTCGAGCGCGCGGAGCAAGGCTCCGCTCATCCCCTCTCCAACCTTCGCTAGCCGGCAAAGCCGGCAAGCTACGATATCCTCTCCCCGTGCCGGGGCGAGGAAAGAGGAGTTTGAAATGGCACGCGTAGCATTTATCGGTCTGGGCAATATGGGCGGCGGCATGGCCGCGAACCTCGCAAAGGCGGGGCATGACGTCCATGCGTTCGACTTGTCGGCGGACGCGCTCGACGCCGCGAAAAAGGCCGGATGCCTGCCCGTCGCCAGTGCCGCCGAAGCGGTGAAGGGCGCCGAAGCCGTCATCACGATGCTGCCCGCGGGCAAACATGTCGAGGCGGTCTATACCGATGCGGTGTTCGACAATGCCGATGGCGGCGCGATCCTGATCGATTGCTCGACGATCGACGTCGAAACCGCGCGGCGGATCAACGATGCGGCGGCGGCCAAGGGGCTGACGGCGGTCGATGCGCCGGTTTCGGGCGGCATCGCGGCGGCAAATGCCGGCACGCTCACCTTCATGGTCGGCGGCAGCAAGGCGGGATTCGAACGCGCCGAACCCTTTCTGTCCGACATGGGCAAGGCAGTGATCCATGCCGGCGGCGCGGGTGCGGGACAGGCGGCAAAGGCGTGCAACAACATGCTGCTCGGCGCGACGATGGTGGCGACGTGCGAAGCCTTTCTGCTCGCGCAGAAGCTCGGGCTCGATCCGCAGAAATTCTATGACATCGCGTCGGTATCGTCGGGACAGAGCTGGTCGATGACCAGCTATTGCCCGGTGCCCGGCGCCGGCCCCGAAAGCCCCGCCGATCGCGATTATGCCCCCGGCTTTGCAACCGCGTTGATGCTCAAGGATCTCGGCCTCGCCATGGCGGCGGCGCAGAATGTCGGTGCCGATGTGCCGATGGGCACGCGCGCGCAGGAGCTGTACGCGCAATTCGCCGAAGCCGGGAATGCCGGCCTCGATTTTTCCGGCATCATCAGGATGCTTGAGCGCGGGAAATAGCCGATCCAGCGATCCTTTGCCCTGAACAGCCATTGCGCGTGTCGAAATGGCGTATCGAAGGGTCCTTCGATACGGCCCCCCGATACAGGCCTTCGCCAGGCTCAGTCCCTAGTCAGGACAAACGGGGCATGTCCGGCGCCCGAGCAACAATGTTAACCCTCTATTTGCCTTCTCGCGCAGATAGGGGAGGCGCATAACCCCGGCAAAGGAGCCCGATATGCGTCGCCTTTTGCCGCTCGTTGCCATTGCGCTCACTGCTCCCGCCGCTGCGCAGCAGGGGGGCGGCGCGCCGTTCGTCATCGAACAATCGGGACAGGGTTTCGCGACGCTCGACGACGCAGTCACAGCGATCGGCGACCGCGAAGCGACGATCCTGATCGCTCCGGGCGTCTATCATCAATGCACGGTGCAATCGGGCGGCAAGATCACGTTCCGCGCCCGCCAGCCCGGCACGGCTATTTTCGACGGCGAAACCTGTGAGGGCAAGGCGGCGTTCGTGCTGCGCGGGCGCGGATCGGTGGTCGACGGGATCGTGTTCCGCAACCTGCGCGTCGCCGATGGCAATGGCGCCGGGGTGCGCATCGAAACCGGCGACCTCTATGTCACCAATTCGATGTTCCTCGACAGCCAGGAAGGGATTCTTGGCGGCTATCACGATTCGATCCGCATGATCAGCATCGATCATTCGACTTTTGCCGGGCTTGGCCAGTGCGACGAGACGGTCGATTGCAGCCACTCCATCTATCTGGCGCTGCAACAGGGGGTGATTTCGATCACCAATTCGCGGTTCGAACGCGGCACCGGTGGTCATTATGTCAAGATCCGTGCGCCGCAGATCGTCGTTGCCGATTCCAGCTTTGACGACAGCGAGGGCCACAAGACCAATTACATGATCGACATGTCCGAAGGCGGCACCGGGCGGATCACCGGCAACACTTTCGTCCAGGGACCGGACAAGGAAAACTGGACCGCGCTGATCATGGTCGGTGCGGAGGCGCGGACCTATGGCTCGGCGGGACTGACCGTGGCGAACAACACCGCCACGCTGGCGCCGGGCGTGCAGAAAAGCCCGGCCTTCGTCGCTACCGCGGCACGCGATGCGGTGCGGCTCGAAAACAACCAGCTCGGCCCCGGCATCCGCCCGTTCGAGCAGCGCTAGGGCCGAGCCTCAAGGTCGGTCAGTTTGCCGGGCAGGTGCTGGCGGTACCGGCATCCAGATCGAGGCAGCGGCCGTCGATCTCGACCGGAACCGGCATGTGCAGCAGCCCCGCCAGCGTCGGCGCGATGTCGACGGTTTCGACCGACAGCGGCTGTTCGAAACTGGTCATGCCCTTGCGCCAGAACAGGATCGGCACGCGGCGGTCATAGTCCCAGAAGCTGCCATGGGTCGAAGCGCGGCCCGGACGCGGCGCTGCGATCGGCGAAACGCGCGGCTTGAGCGCGATGATGATCTCGCCCGAACGCTCGGTGTCATAGGAGGCGCGGGCACGCTCGATCATGCTCCAGTCCTCGGGCGGACCCGAAGGCGCCGGGGCGGCAAGGATTTCGTCGCGAGTGAATACCTCTGCGATATCAGGATCGGCCTTGAAATGGGCGATCGCGGCGGCGGCGAGCCGGTCGTGATCGGCCTGCGACAGGCTGGGATCGATCCAGTAATTGCCACTGTCGCCGCGGATGCTGCCTTCGGGCAGACCAACCGAAGCGGCGACGCCGGCGACCGGATCGCGGGTGATGCGATGCGCGTCGGGCATGCCCTGGATCTGCTGGCGCTCGGTGGCGTCGGTGCCGCCATGATCGGCGGTAAGGACGACGGCATAATCGACACCGGTCGAATCGAGCACTGCGAAGAGCTGGCCGAGCTGTTCGTCGAGCGACAGCAGCTGAAGGCACATCTCGCTGCCCTGCGTGCCATAGGCATGGCCGACATAATCGGTTGCCGACGCGCCGACGATCAGCAGGTCGGGCGCATCGCCCTGACCCAGTTTGAGCTCGGTGGCGAGCCCGGCGGCGGCGGCAGTGACGGCTTCGTCGAATTCGGGCGAGGCCTTGAACGCGCCCTTGTCGCCTGCCGCCCGGGCAAAGCGGCCATCGCCGATCGTGCCGTTGCCGACCGGAATCGCAACGGCGCGGGGACGGCAGAAATCGGGAAGCGGCAGCGCCGGCTCGGCAGTGGCGATGCGTTCGGCGACCGACGTGTTGATCCGCGTGATCGTGGCAGGTGCCTGACGACCGGCATAGCTGACAAAGCCGTCCTTGCCCCACCACCAGATCTGATCGGGATTGTGACCCGACATCATCACCGCGGCGCGATCCTTGCCCGCAACCGCGACGACACGCGAATCGGGGTTGGCGGCCTTCATCCATTCGCCCAGCGTCGAAACGCGCAGATGTTTGGGCGAAACGGTATAATCGTCCGAATTGGAGCCGGGGACGCTTTCGTCCTCGGCGCAATAAATCGTCTTGTCCTCGCGATCAGCGTTCAGATCGATCCAGTCATTGGCGATGATGCCGGTGCGCGCCGGGCGTGCGCCGGTCAGGATCGTCGAATGGCCGGGGCAGGTTTCGGTGGCGCTGTGGCTCTGATAGCCCGATGGGAAGACCGCGCCGCTGGCCATGCGGGCCAGCCCGAACCGGAATTGCGGGCGATATTCGGCGAAGAGATTGGCCGAGAACTGGTCGACCGAAATCACCACGATCAGCCTGGGCGGCGTTTCCGGCGAAGGCGCCTGTTGTGCAGCGAGCGGGGTGGTCACCAGCAGCGAGGCTGCTGCGGCCAGGGTGCGAAACAGACGCATCGGGAGTCTCCGGCATGACATTGGACGAGCACCGCTGCTAATGGGCGAACGGGTCGACTAGAGCAAGGACGCCAGATGCGGGCACGATATTGCGCCTTTATGACAATGATGCTGGTCCTGCTTGGGCTGATCGCTGCGCCCGCATCGGCGCAGGAGATCGAGCCGGGTCCGCATATCGCGATCGATCTGGTCGCCGAAACGCCCGATCCGCGCTCCGGCAGCGATGTGACGCTGGCCTTTGCATCCACGCCCAGGCCGGGCTGGCATGGCTATTGGCGCAACCCCGGCGATGCGGGGCTTGCCGCGCGGCTTGACTGGCAGCTGCCCGATGGCGTTAGCGTGGGGGAACTGCGCTATCCGGTTCCCGAGCGCCTGCTGATCGCCGGGCTGATGAACTATGTTTATGAAGCGCCGTTCGCCCAGTTGGTGACGCTGCACGTGCCCGATGGTCTGGCGCCGGGAACGCGCCTGCCGGTCGCGGTGAAGATGCAGTATCTGGTGTGCACGCTGTCGATCTGCGTTCCCGAAAGCGCTGCGCTTTCGACCGAACTCGTTGTCGGCGACGGTACCGTGGCGCCGGCGACGCGTGCGCGTTTCGACGCCTGGCGACAGAAACTCCCGAAAAAACTGGGTTCGCAGGCGACATGGCAGCGCGAGGGCGAACGAATTCGTATCGCGATCCCCTATCCCGCGGGCGCCGATCTGGGGGATGCCTATCTCTATCCGGTCACCGATCGGGCGATCGACTATGCCGCCGACCAGCATATTGTACGCGATGGCGACCGGCTGGTCGTCGAAACCGCTGCGATCGAACCGCAAGGCGATATCGAGGCGGTACTCGATACGGGTGACGGCGACGGGTTGGAGATTACCGCCGTGCCGGGCGTTGTCGCGCCGGCTGCGGCTAAGGGGGCCTCATCCTCCCCGGCTGCTGTCGGGTGGCAGGCCGCGTTGATCGCCTTTGCCGGCGCAGTGCTCGGCGGGCTGATCCTCAACGTCATGCCCTGTGTCTTTCCGATCCTCAGCCTCAAGGCGCTCAGCCTGGCAAAGGCTGGAGACGACGGCCATCGTCCGCGCGCCGAGGCGCTGGCCTATACTGCCGGCGTCGTGCTGGTGTGCGTCGCGCTGGGCGCTATCCTGTTGGGAGTCCGTGCCGCCGGTATAAGCGCGGGTTGGGCGTTTCAGCTGCAAAGTCCCGCCGTGATCCTGGTCCTGTTGCTGCTGGTCAGTGCCATCGCCTTCAATCTTGCCGGATTGTTCGAGCTGGCGACGCCGGGATTCGTCAATCGCGTTGGCGGCAACGGCACGGGCAGCGCCTTTGCCACCGGAGCGCTCGCGGCATTTGTCGCTACTCCCTGTACGGGGCCGTTCATGGGAGCGGCGCTGGGCGCGGCGCTGGTGCTGCCCTGGGCGGCGGGGATTGCCGTATTTGCCGGACTGGGTCTGGGCATCGCCTTGCCGTTCCTGCTGCTCGGCTTCGTCCCTGCGCTGCGTCGCATCCTGCCACGGCCCGGGCCATGGATGGAACGGATGCGGCGCCTATTGTCGATTCCCATGTTCCTGACCGCCGTCGCGCTCGCCTGGGTGTTGGGGCGTCAGACCGGCGCGAACGGCATGGCGCTGGGGCTGTTGGCGGCGCTGGCTTTCGTGCTGCTGCTATGGGTCGGCGGGCGCAGGCAGGCACAGGGGCGCGGTTTCGGGCTGTTCGCGCTGATTGCCTGTATCGCAGTCACCGTGATCGCCGTGGCTGCGATCGCCCACGTGCCTGCGGAGCGGTCTGCACCGGCGGAAGCAGCGGCGAATGCCGAACCTTTCAGCGAGGAACGGCTGGCCGAACTGCGTAGCGAGGGGCGCCCGGTATTCGCCTATTTCACCGCCGACTGGTGCCTGACGTGCAAGGTCAATGAAAAGGCCGTGATCGAAACCGCACCGGTGAATCAGGCTTTCGCCGACCGCGACGTCGCGGTGCTGGTCGGCGACTGGACCGATGGCGATCCGGTGCTTGGCCGCTTCATCGAGGCACATAATCGCGCCGGGGTGCCGCTTTACCTCTGGTATGCGCCGGACGGCAGCGATCCCGAAGTCCTGCCGCAAATATTGACCCAGGCGATGCTGCGCGAGCGATCCGAAGCGGCGGGGCAGGGCGGATAACGTCCCGACCGGCAGCGTTTCATCCGGTGCGCCTGCCCCCTTGTGCGGCGCAACAAAGTGGTTAGCATGGAACCGTAACGGCTTTCGATGCTTGGGAGATGGGATGGCGGCAGCAAAAGCGTTCGACGAAATCTGGGGGCATGGCGGGCCCGATGCTCCGCGTGCCGAATTCGCTGCGCTTGCCGAATGGATCGCATCGACACCCCCGGAAGAGCTTGCCCGGCGCCAGCAATCCGCTGAAGCGACCTTCCGCCAGCTGGGCATCACCTTCGCCGTGTACGGAGAAAGCGAGGCCGCCGAGCGGATCATCCCCTTCGATATCGTTCCCCGCGTCTTCCTGCCCGGCGAATGGAAGCGGCTTTCCGAAGGGCTGGTTCAGCGAGTCGACGCGATCAACGCCTTTCTCGAAGACATATATTCGGGCGATCAGCGGATCGTGAAAGAAGGGATCATCCCGCCCGAACTCATCTATCTCAACGAACAATTCCGCCCCGAAGTGAACGGCATCCGTCCGCCGCATGGCATCTGGGCGCATATCTGCGGAATCGATCTGGTCCGGACCGGCCCCGATGATTTCTTCGTGCTGGAGGACAATGCCCGCACGCCGTCGGGCGTTTCCTATATGCTCGAAAATCGCGAGGCGATGATCCGCCTCTGCCCCGAACTGTTCCGCGAATTCCGCGTGGCGGCGGTGGACAGCTATTCGGACCTGTTGCTCGAAACGATGCGGTCGGTGACGCCGGGGCCGGGCAAGTCGCGCCCGGTTTGCGTCGTGCTGACGCCAGGGCATTTCAACTCCGCTTATTATGAGCACAGCTTCCTGGCCGACTCGATGGGGATCGAACTGGTCGAGGCTGCGGATCTGGTCGTGGACGATGACATTGTCTGGATGCAGACAATCGCGGGCCGCGTGCAGGTGGATGTCATCTATCGCCGGATCGACGATGACTTTCTCGATCCGCTGACCTTCCGTCCGGATTCGCTATTGGGCGTGCCGGGACTGATATCGGCCTATCGCGCCGGGAATGTCGCGATCATCAATGCGCCGGGCAACGGCATCGCCGACGACAAGGCGATCTACAGCTATATGCCGGAGATCGTGCGCTTCTATTCGGGCGGCGAAGCCAAGCTGCCGAACGTCGAAACCTATCGCTGCCGCGAGCCCGATGCGCTGCAATATACGCTCGATAATCTCGATCAGCTGGTGGTGAAGCTTGTCGACGGGTCGGGCGGCTATGGCATGCTGGTCGGCCCGACCGCGACCAAAGAGATGATCGAGGCGTTCCGAGCCGCGCTGATCGCCGAGCCGCATCGCTATATCGCACAGCCGACGCTGGCGCTTTCGACGGTTCCGACGATGAGCGAAAAGGGCGTGGCGCCGCGCCATGTCGATTTCCGTCCCTTTGTCCTGACCGGCAGTCATGGCGTTCAGGTGGTGCCCGGCGGACTGACGCGGGTTGCATTGCGTGAAGGGTCGCTGGTCGTCAATTCGAGCCAGGGCGGCGGCACCAAGGACAGTTTCGTGCTGATGGAGGACGTGCCGCAGGGGCAGAGCCAGGGCGACGGCGGCATGCAGCAGACTCAGGTGGGTTCCTGATATGCTGATGCTCTCCCGCACCGCAGCGGCGCTGTACTGGCTTGGCCGTTATGTCGAACGCGCCGATTTTCAGGCCCGGCTGATCGAAGCCACGGTGCGGCTCGATGCGCTGTCGGCGCGTCCGGCGGGCGAAGCGGCATGGCGCAGTGCGCTGAGCGTGAGCTATACCGAAGAGGCGTTCGAAGCCACCGGCCAGGAAATGACGCAGGCCAATGTCGTCCGTTTCCTGACGCTGGACGAAGACAATCCCGGATCGATCGTCCGCTGCCTCGACATGGCGCGCAACAATGCCAAGGCGGTTCGCACCGCACTGACTCGCGAATCCTGGACCGCGATCAATCGCGCCTGGCTGTTGTTCCACAATCGCCGCAACCCCGGCGGCCCCACCGCCGTGCTCAACATGGTCGAATCGGTGAAGGCGGAAACCCGCGGATTCGAAGGCGCCGTGCGTCGGATGATGCACAATGAAGCGACTTGGCTGATTCAGCTGGGCGCCGCGATCGAACGTGCGGACAACACTGCGCGGCTGCTCGACGTCAAATATCACCTGCTGCTGCCCGAGGGCGAAGTGGTCGGGGGAACGATGGACCGCGATCAGTGGACCACCATCCTGCAGACGGTGTCCGCCGTCACTGCCTATCGCTGGCTTTACAGCGAGGGGCTGTCGTCGGCCAATGTCATCGATTTGCTGATATCCCGGTTTGAATTGCCGCGTTCGCTGGCCGCGTGCGTCGATGAAGTCGTGACGTTGCTCAGCCAGCTTGCGCGACGCACCGGGCTGCAGGGTGAGGCGGACCGGATGGCGCGGGCGCGGCTGATGCGGATACAGAAAACGCGGACATCGGACATCATCGTCGCCGGACTGCACGAATATCTGGGGGCGTTCATCAAGGAGAACGCATTGCTCGACAGTGCCATCGCCCGGCAGTTCCGGTTCATCTGATGCGGATCGCGATCGACCATCGGACGGCGTACCGCTTCACCGAGCCGCAGGCGCGGATCATTCAGATGCTGCGCATGCGGCCGTGCGACACGCGCACGCAGACCGTCATCGAATGGCGGGTCGATGTCGATTGCGACGCCCGGCTGCGGCGTTCGGAGGACGGTTTCGGCAACGAAGTCACGATGCTGTATGCCGAAGGCAGGATTGAGGCGCTGGAACTGCGCGTCACGGGCGAGGTGTTGACGCTGGAAAGCGATGGCATTGTCGCCGATGCTCCCGAACCGCTGCCACCGATGCTCTATCTGCGCGAGACGCCGCGTACGGCGCCCGGCGAGGTGCTGGCGAAATTCGCACGAGAGGCTGTGAGCGGCATCGAAGACAGGGTCGAGCGGCTGCGTCGGCTGAACACGGCGCTCCATGCGCGGTTCAAGGCTGCGCCTCCCACTCCCGATCAGGGTGAGACCGTGCAGGACAGTTTTCTGCGCAAGACGCTGACCCCGCGTGACCGTGCCCAGATTTTCGCCGCTGCGGCGCGATGCTGCGGCGTTCCGGCGCGTTATGTGTCCGGATATCGGCAGCGCGAAGGGAGCGCCTGTGCGCCGCATGCCTGGGCCGAGGCGCATGTTCCCGACCTTGGATGGCTGTCTTTCGATCCCGAAGCGGGCGCGATTGCCGATGAGAGCTATGTTCGCGTTGCGGTCGCGCTCGATGCCACGGGAGCAGCGCCGATTTCCGGCCAGCGCGTCGGCGCGGGCGACGAGGAACTCGATGTCGATGTCCAGGTCGAGCAGCTCGGCGCGGAGAGCTAGGCCAGCGCGCTACACGAGTTCGCGGATGCGTTCGAGCGGTCGGGTCGGCTGGAACGCCGCTTCATCCTCCAGCAGTGCCCAGCCATTGGGGCCCAGCACTTCCATCGGGCGGAACCGCGTCTTGTACGCCATCCGTTCGGACCCCTTCACCCAATAGCCGAGATAGACATAGGGCAGATCCGCGGCGCGCGAGCGCAGGATGTGGTCCATGATGATGAAATTGCCCATACCGGGGCGGCTTTCGTCATCGGCGGCGAAGAAGCTGTAGATCATCGACAGCCCGTCGGCCTGCTGATCGGTCAGGCACGCTCCGACCAGGCGGCCGCGTGCGCCGTCAACCGACGGTTCGCGATATTCGATGACATAGCTGCTGACCGGCGATTGTTCGACCATGTCGGCATAGTCATTCTCGTCCATCGTCGCCATGCCGCCGCCGGGATGGCGCGCCGCCAGATAGCGGTGGAGCAGCGCATATTGTTCTTCGGTCGCCCAGGGCTTGCACGCCGTGACTTCAAGATCGGCATGGCGGCGCAGCAATTTGCGCATCGTGCTGTTGGGCTGAAACTGATCGGCGACGACGCGCACCGAAACGCAAGCGGCGCATCCTGCACAGCTGGGGCGATAGGCGACCGACTGGCTGCGGCGGAATCCGATCCGGCCGAGCGCGTCGTTGAGCTCGGAAGCGTGCGGCCCCGACAGCTCGGTGAAGATCTTCCGTTCCTGCCGGCCCGGCAGATAGGGGCACGGCGACGGACTGGTAACGAAAAAACGCGGGAATCGGGAAAGTGCAGTCACCCTTTTACGCCCCCCTGCCTCGATCTGAATTCTCGACGATGCAAGGGACTATGAAGGGCCGCGGCCATGATGAAAAGCCGATTTACCATGAAAGAAAGTTAACATCGGGTTGAGGTCGAAAAAGTCTTGGCAAGACCCCTCCGCGCCCTCGCGCCGGACCGCGCGTGGCGAGTCGGCATTCGGGAATCCGAACGATTCCAGCGCAATGCGGAACCGGTGTCGGACACTTGCCGGATCGGTGTGGATTGTAACGCGAGAGACGACTCGTGCGAACCGGGCGACGACTCGTTTCGTCGCACGCCCGATTCGCTTCGTCACATTGGCGAGTCGCGCAGGTAAGGGTTTACCGGCGATTCACGCCAGTTCGACCTGCGTCACTTCATATTGCGCGCGACGCAGCGCCGTCATCAGCCGGTCGAGGTGATTGCGGTCGCGGGTTTCGCATTCGATGTCGGTGATCAGACCCTTGGCGGGCAGCGACGTGAACACGCGCTGATGATAGACTTCGATGATGTTGACGCCCTGTTCGTGGAAGATGCGCGCGACATGATAGAGCGCACCGGGGCGATCCTGCAGCCGGATGCGCAGCCGCGCGAGCCGACCCGAGCGGGCGAGATCGCGCAGCAGCACATTGGCGAGCAGCCGGGTGTCGATATTGCCGCCGCACAATATGGTGCCGACCGTCTTGCCGCGGAAGCGTTCGGGTTCTGACAGCATTGCGGCGAGACCGGCGGCGCCGGCGCCTTCGACCACGGTTTTTTCGATCTGGAGCAGCAGGCTGACCGCTTCCTCCAGTTTGCGTTCGCCGACCAGCACGATGTCGTCGACCAGCGCCTCGACAAATTGCGAAGTGATCTTGCCGGGTTCCTTGACCGCGATGCCTTCGGCGAGCGTGTCGCCGCCGCAGGGCATGTCGGTATGGTTGATCCGGTTGTACATCGACGGGAACAGTTCGGCCTCCACGCCGATCACTTCGATCGACGGGTTGATCGTCTTGGCGACGGTTGCGATGCCCGAGATCAGGCCGCCGCCGCCCAGCGGCACGATCAGCGTGTCGAGACCGGGAATATCCTCGAGCATTTCGAGCCCCACCGTCCCCTGACCGGCGATAACCCGCGGATCATCGAACGGGTGGACGAAACTATATCCATTCTCCGCTTCCAGCTCGCGCGAATGGGCATAGGCCGCATCATAGGTTTCGCCTTCGAGGACAACGGTGGCGCCGTGCCCCTCGGTCTGGGTCACCTTCACGATCGGAGTCGATTTGGGCATGACGATGATCGAGGGAATGCCCAGCCGCGTGGCGTGATAGGCAAGGCCCTGCGCATGATTGCCCGCCGATGCGGCGATCACGCCCTTCGAGCGCGCTTCCTCGTCGAGCTGCAGCAGCGTGTTGAGCGCGCCGCGTTCCTTGTACGCTGCAGTGAACTGCAGATTTTCGAACTTCAGCCAGACATTGGCGCCGGTAAGGTTCGACAGCGTCAGGCTGTGCAGCGTCGGGGTGCGGACCACCGAACCCTTGATGCGCTCGCGCGCGGCCTTGACGTCGTCGAGCGAGACGGGAAGCGCCTTGCTTCCCTGCGGAACTGCTTTTGTTGCCATGGGCGGCCCGTAGCCCATCTCGCGCGGCGGGGGAACATGGCTTGTTCCGCCACGATCACCGCGCCCGAACGCATCCTTCCGATGGGACAGGTTTCTGTCGATCCCGCCTAGTGCGACGGCGAATGCGCCCCTAATGATGCCGCCATGGCAAAGCTGGCATTTATCGGAATGGGTGTCATGGGCGCGCCGATGGCGGGGCATCTCGTCGCGGCGGGGCATGACGTTACGGTCTATAATCGGTCGCGCGGAAAGTCCGACGCATGGGCGGCGCGCTATGGCGGCAGCGTTGCCGATACGCCGGCGCAAGCGGCGGACGGATGCGACGCGGTGCTCGCCTGTGTCGGCACTGACGATGATCTGGCGGAAGTGACGCTGGGCGCCGATGGCGCGTTTGCCGCGATGGCGCCGGGCAGCCTGTTTGTCGATCACACCACGGTTTCGGCCGCGATTGCGCGGCGGCTGGCGGAGGAAGGCGGGGCGAAGAGCCTGCACATCGTCGACGCGCCGGTTTCGGGCGGTCAGGCGGGCGCCGAAAACGGCAAGCTTTCGATCATGTGCGGCGGCAGCGCCGAAGCGATGGCGAAGGCCGAGCCGATCATGGCCGCCTATGCGCTGCGCATCGTCCATTGCGGCGAAGCGGGTGCGGGCCAGACCACCAAGATGTGCAACCAGATCGCGATTGCCGGCGTGTTGCAGGGCCTGTCCGAATCGCTGCGCTTCGCGCAGGCGAGCGACCTCGATCTCGACAAAGTGTTCGAAGCGATTTCGGGCGGCGCGGCGCAAAGCTGGCAGATGAACAATCGCTGGGCCACGATGGCGAAGGACGAATTCGATTTCGGCTTCGCGATCGACTGGATGCGCAAGGATCTGGGCCTTGCGCTTGACGAGGCGAAGCGCAACGGCGCGACGCTGCCGATGACGGCTCTGGTCGATCAATTCTATGCCGAGGTGCAGGCAATGGGCGGCGGGCGCCAGGATACGAGCGCGCTGGTGCGGAGGATAAAGCGTTGAAATTTCTGAGTAAGCTGCTGCTGGCGCTCGCGGCACTGATGATGCCGGTTTCGGCCTTTGCCGACGGCATCATCTATAACGTCAACGGCATGACGCTCGACGAGGACGGCCGCGTCGTGCGGTTCAATGCGATGATCGTCGGTTCCGACGGACGCGTGGTGAAGATTTTCAACATGGGGCGTCGCGACCGCCTGCCCGAAGGGATGGAGTGGCGCGCCGATATGGAAGGGCGCACGCTGCTGCCCGGCATGATCGATGCGCATGGCCATGTCATGGGGCTTGGGTTCCAGCTGTCGCATCTCGACCTGGTCGGCACGCAAAGCCTGTCCGAAGCGCAGGCGAAGATCGCGCAATGGGGTGCGGACAACAGCGCCAAATGGATTGTCGGCGGCGGATGGAATCAGGAAATCTGGGGCCTGGGCCGGTTTCCGACCGCGCAGGAACTCGATGCCGTCACCGGCGACCGGCCGACGGTGCTCGAACGCGTCGATGGCCATGCGATGTGGGTCAACAGCGCGGCATTGGAAGCCGCGGGCATCACCAGGGATACGCCCGATCCCGCAGGTGGGCGGATCGAACGCGACGCAGCGGGCAATCCCAGCGGCGTGTTGGTCGATGCGGCGATGGCGCTGGTGTCGGGCAAGGTGCCCCAGCCGACGCCGCGCGAAGCCAACGCGGCCTTTCTGGCCGCACAGCGCTATCTGCTGACGCAGGGCGTGACGGCGACTGCCGATATGGGAACGACGGTCGATGACTGGCTGCTGTATCGCCGGATGGGCGATCTGGGACTGCTCGACATCCGCATCATGTCCTATGGCAGCGGTGTCGAAACCGCGCTGGCGGTGGGCGGGCAGGGGCCGACGCCCTGGCTGTATCGCGACCGGCTGCGGATGGGCGGAATCAAGCTCTATGCCGATGGCGCGCTGGGGTCGCGCGGTGCCTGGCTGAAGGCCGATTATGCCGACGCGCCGGGGCAGCGCGGGCTGGGTTTCCTGAGCGACGATCAGCTGGGCAATTTGATGGTGCGCGGCGCGATGGACAATTTCCAGATCGCGGTTCACGCGATCGGCGATCGCGCCAATCAGCAGGTTCTGGACGTGATCGACGAGCTGTCGGACACCTATGATGGCGATCGCCGCTGGCGGATCGAACATGCCCAGATCGTCGATCCGGCCGATCTGCCGCGGTTCGGCAAGCATGGCATCATTGCGTCGATGCAGCCGGTGCACCAGACGAGCGACATGCATATGGCCGAGGCGCGGCTGGGGCCCGATCGCCTGGCCGGTGCCTATGCCTGGAAATCGATGCTGGAAAACGGCGCGACGCTGGCCTTCGGGTCGGATTTCCCGGTCGAAGCGCCGCAACCCTTTGTCGGCTGGGCAGTCGCCGTGTCGCGGCAGGACGCCGACATGCTGCCGTTCGGCGGGTGGCAGCCGCAACAGATCATCACCCGCGAACAGGCCTGGGCCGCCTATACGATCGGTGCCGCCTATGCCGGTTTCGCCGAGGACAAGTTCGGCCGGCTGGCGCCGGGGCTGCGCGCCGATTTCATCATCGTCGATCGCGACCCGCTCAATGTATCGACCAGCCAGCTGCGCGGAACGCGCGTGCTGGAAACCTGGATCGATGGCCAGCGGGTGTGGAAAGCGGGCGAGGAAGCCGCGGAATAGAGTCGCAAGGAAAAGCGCAGTTTTCCGTGCAAAGTTCGCACTGGTTCGTGACGTAACGCGCGCGTGAGCGTGCCCGCGCGCGTAGGCACAGGCATGTGCGCGCGCGAGGAGCGATCGCGAAAGCGGCGGCATGGCGTGTCCCTCCGAAGCAGTTCAGCGGACATGCCGGATATGCCGATCGGGACCGTGTAGGACAGCGATTTTTTTGCTCCGCCGCCGCGCATTGCCGGGGGCGGAGCGGTTGCCGGATCAGGCCTGTTTGCCCGTTGCCCGGCGGACTTTCTGAATCGCGCGATAGGCGACCGACTTTGCCATGTTCTGATGCGGATAGCGTTTGGGTGCAGAGGGTTTCAGCCCGGCGTCGCGCAGCATCTGGTTGAGGCCATGGGCATGCGCTTCGCGATAGCTCCATTCCGACCGCCAGGTGATCGAGAAGCTGATCGAAACCTCCGGACCGTTCTGGACCCAGTGCGGCGCCTTTACCGGGACATAGATGGCCTCGCCCGGGCGGATGGTGATCGGCGTGCCGTGCGAGGCGATTTCGTCGCGATAGGGCAGGTTGCGATGGCCGCCGGCGTGAAATGCCTCGATCGCGTCGGGGCTGATCACGTCCCAGTCATCGGGGCGGAACACCGTCATCGTCTTTGACCCGCGCAATTGCAGCAGGATGTTGTGTTCGGGATCGATGTGGAACGGCGTGACGGCATTGGGCGACGAGATGAAGATGAACGCTTCGCGTTGGATCATCGCGCCGGTGCGCGGGCGAACCAGCGGCAGCAATTCGTCGAGCAGGCTGTCGAGCAGCGCGCAATATTCGGGATCCTGCTGAATGAATTTCAGCACCATCCAGCTGCCATTCTGCTCGATCGAGCGGATCGTCTGTTCGACCGAAAGGCCGTTTTCGCGCACGCTCGCCGGATCGACACCGATCGGCAGGTCGGCCAGATTCTGTTCGACATCGACCGGGCGGATGCGCCCGGCGAGCGCGATCAGCGATTCGAGTTCGAACATCCGGTGTCCGGCGAGGTGGTGCGTGAGCTGGCCCGCCTGTTCGGGATAGAGCTGGGCGAATCGCTCTTGTGCGGTGCTGTCGAAAACCGGGTCAGTCATTGGTCGTCATCCTGAGGGACAGGGGCTCCGCCGGCTGCGCGGCGTGCCCGGATCGTGGCGGCGGTTCGCTCGGCAAGGCGCACGAGCGCGAAAATGGACCGGCGGCGCAGCCCCGACAGCGGCACCGAAAGCCGGACGATGGTGCGCCGTTCTGCCCAGAGGCTGTTGATCATCGGATGGTCGGCCGAGGCGCAGCTGTCGGTCCAGGCGATTTCGGGCGAATCGAGCACCGCGTAATTTTCGAGCTGGATCAGGACGCCGGGCGAATAGCGGGCGAATTCCTCGTCAAACGCGATCTTGAACGAGAAGGCGCCGGGAGCGGTGCGGAAATTGACCAGCATCGCGATCGGCCGTTCGTCGAGATCGAGCCGCAGGATTTCGAGCCGGTCGGCATGCCAGGCACCGGTCAGCGCATCGCGGAAAAATGCCCGGGTGTCCGCATCGCAGGCAAGCGCCGAGCCGCTATCGCCTTTCCACCCCTTGCTTTCGAGCGACAGGAAGTGGTCGATCCAGCCGGGAAGGTCGGCGCTGTCGGCGAGCCGGTGAAAGCGGACATCGCCCAGTTCGTCGAGGCGGGTGCGCAGGCGTTTGAGCTCCTTGCGCTTTTTCTTGCGCACGGTCGCTTCGTAATAGGCCTGCGACCCGAGCGGCGAGGCGAGCATCGCGCGTTCGCTGTGCTGGACGATATCGCAGGCACGGCGGCGCAGCGCGGTGGCGGCCCGAAGCCCGCAATGGACCGGGCCGTCGGCGGCGATATTCTTGAGGTGGAGGAACCCGGGCGCCCAGGCCGCTGCGTCCAGCGTGTCGAGCAGCGCGCCCCAGGCGGCCACTTCGGCACCGGCGCGGATCAGCGGCGTATCGAGAAAGCTGTTATGATGCCCCAGATTAGCGACGATGCGGAAGGCGAGGCGGCTTTCGTGCCGTTCGATCCGCAGCGGGAAAAGCGCGATCAAGGTGCTGCCGTCGCGGACTTCGAGCAGATTCTGATCGGCGATGCCCGGCAGGCGCCTGATCCCGGCTTCGACGAACCAGCGTTCGGCAAAGGCATTGGGTTCGGCGGCGTGCAGCGCCAGGCTGTCCCAGTCGCGGTTCAGCGATGCGGGCAGCGCATCCAGCCGGTGCAGCGTCGCGGCGATGCCGGGCGATGCGGCGGCCGCCGGGGCGGTGTTCGCCTTCATCTCTCCCGCGCTGTCGATGTGCGTCGCGATAAACATGCCGATGATGCGGACCGATCCCTGCTGCCGTTGGAAGCGACGCTATCGCGCAACGGTTAAGATTTCGGCAGCCGGGCGGAAGCGGCGCAAAAGCAAAAGGCCGCGGTTCCGGTGTGGAACCGCGGCCCTTGCATGACCCCCGCCATGTGTCGGTTAGGGGTGTCCGGTGGTCAGGCGACCTTGGTTTCGGCCAGTTCGCCTTCTTCCGGATCGCGCAGCACATAGCCGCGGCCCCAGACGGTCTCGATATAGTTTTCGCCTTCGGTCGCCATGCTGAGCTTCTTGCGCAGCTTGCAGATGAAGACGTCGATGATCTTGAGTTCGGGCTCGTCCATCCCGCCATAGAGATGGTTGAGGAACATTTCCTTGGTCAGCGTCGTGCCCTTGCGCAGCGAAAGCAGCTCGAGCATCGCATATTCCTTGCCGGTCAGGTGCACGCGGGCGCCATCGACCTCGACCGTCTTGGCGTCGAGATTGACCGCCAGCTTGCCGGTGCGGATGACCGACTGGCTGTGCCCCTTCGAACGGCGGACGACCGCATGGATGCGGGCGACCAGTTCGTCGCGGTGGAACGGCTTGGTGACATAATCGTCGGCGCCGAAGCCGAAGCTGCGCACCTTGGAATCCATTTCGCTGATACCCGAAAGGATCAGTACCGGGGTTTGCACCCGAGCGACGCGCAGCTTCTTGAGCACGTCATAGCCGTGCATGTCCGGCAGATTGAGATCGAGCAGGATGATATCGTAATCATACAGCTTGCCCAGATCCAAGCCTTCCTCACCCAGGTCCGTCGAATAGACGTTGAAACCCTCGGTGGTGAGCATCAGCTCGATCGCCTTCGCCGTGGTCGGCTCGTCTTCGATCAGCAGTACGCGCATCGCCAGAATCCTTTGCCCCGTTTGTGTACGCCAGCCGCCTGATGACCAACGCGTCCTGAGTGATTCATTAACCTAAGCATGTCTGAAGGCAAAAGGTTAATTTCTTCCTAACCGGCCTGACTCCGCGAGTCGCGGGGGACAGGCCTGCCTTCGTCCCTGTTCACCACACCCTTTTACGGCGGTTGTTCATATTTATTAATTCGGGAAATTTACGCTTCCGTAATGCACCCTAGGGGTCGGGCGATCAGCTCTCGCCGCCGGGCGGGGCGATGTCCTCACCCAGCACGTCGCGCAGATAGAGGCTGCGGATCAGCGTGAAGATCACGACGAGCAGCGCGGCCGAAAAGAACAGTCCGAATATGCCGAAGACATAGCCGATGCCGATGATCGCGAAGAGCGTGATCGCGGGCGGAATCGCAATCACCCGCTGCTGGATATAGGGCGTGATGAAATTGGTCTGGACCAGCCGGACCAGCGCGAAGGCGATAAATGCCGCGACCAGCGTTCCGGGGCCCTGGGTCGCGGCGAGCGCGAGCGCGGGGATCATCGCGGCGGTCGGGCCGACATAGGGGATGAACTCGCTCAAGCCCGCGAGCAGGCCCAGCGCGGCGGAGGAGGGCACGCCTGCAATCCACAGGCCGAGCGCGACGAGCACCCCCATGCTGGTCATCAGGATGATCTGCGCGCGCAGCCAAAGCGACAGCGTGGCGCCGGCATCGTCAAGCGCATCGGCGAAGGGCGGGCGGCTGGCGGGCGGGATGAGCAACAACAGGCCGCGGCGATAGACGCCGGGATCGGCAGCAAGGAACAGCGCGCCGATCAGCAGCAGGATCATGTTGAGCAGCAATTCGATCGACCCCTGCGCCAGCCCGCCCAGATCATGCGCGACGCGCGAACCGGCAAAGGCGGCTTCGACAGCGTCATAGATTTTCTGGCCGACCGGCGATGTGGCGAGCATCGCGTGCAACTCATCGACGATCGCCGGAAGATCGGTGACGAAATTGTTGATCTGCGACCCGAACTGGACCGTGAACAGCCAGAGGAGGAAGGCGATGGCGAGCAGGATGGTCGCCATGCCCGCCGCGACGGCCCAGCGCGGACGCATGCCCACGCGCTCGCGATAGAAATCGGCGACTTCGCGGATGACGATGGCGCCGAGCACCGACCCGAAGGCGAGGATCAGCAGGTCGAGTGCGCGATAGAGCGCAGCGCCAACCGCCACGATCACTGCCAGCGCGATGACGCGGCGCAGGAAACGGGCATCGGATTCGTCGGGTTTCAGGCGGTTCACAGGCAAGGAACGTTCGGGAGGCGGAACGGGTTGCCGGGCTTTTTCCCCTGTCCCGAACCCGCCGCGGCGTTCAGGCGCGACGGCGGAGCCGGTTGGACCTGCGACGTGCCCCGCGCCGATCGCGCCGGCCGTCGCAAATGGCGGTCAGGCAGAGGTGCGGGCCGATTCGAGGTCGGCAGCCCAGGCGCGGCGCAGCGGGTTGATGCCCATCGCCACCACCGCCGCCATGGCGAACCCGGCGACGATCCAGATATCGCGCGTTCCCGGCGTATAGGACCAGGCCGCGATCCACGCGATCACCACCGTCGCGACCAACCCCGCGGCGACGTGCAATATCTCAATGATCGTGCGGATCGGCAGGCCGGTCATGTCAGGCAAGCATGCCCATCGGCGATTCGACCAGTTGCTTGAACGCCTTCATCAGTTCGGCACCGTCGGCGCCGTCGATGGCGCGATGGTCGAAGCTGCCGGTGGCGCTCATCACGGTGCGGATCTGCAGCGAATCATCGACCACCCAGGGGCGTTTTTCGCCGGCGCTGATCGCCATGATCATCGCCTGGGGCGGGTTGATCACGGCATCGAACTGCGAAATGCCGAACATGCCCATGTTGGAAATGCTGGCGGTGCCGCCCTGATATTCGTGCGGCTGGAGCTTGCCTTCCTTGGCGCGGCCGGCAAGTTCCTTCATCTCGGTAGAGATGGCGGCGAGCCCCTTGTTCGCTGCATCCTTGATGATCGGCGTGATCAGCCCGGCGGGCGTCGACACCGCGACCGAAACATCGGCGCGGCTATATTTGATCAGATTGGTGCCCGCGAAGGTGACGTTGCATTTGGGCGTCATTTCCAGCGCGATGCCCAGCGCCTTGATCAGCATGTCGTTGACCGACAGCTTCACGCCGCGCGAATCGAGCGCCTTGTTGAGTTCGCCGCGCAGCTTGAGCAGCGGATCGAGCACGATATCGACCGTGAGGTAGATGTGCGGGATCGTCTGCTTGGCTTCGGTAAGGCGGCGGGCGATCGTCTTGCGGATGTTGGAAAGCTTTTCGACTTCGTGCGGGATGCTCTCGTCGAAGGCGACTTCGGACGGCGCGGCGGCGGCAGCGGGCGCGCCTGCCGGTGCGGCCGCAGCCTGCGCAGGTGCCGAACCGGATTTGGCCGATTCGACATCGGCCTTGACGACGCGCCCATTGGGGCCGGACCCGGCGATCGAAGCGACATCGACACCCTTTTCAGCGGCGATGCGGCGCGCGAGCGGGCTTGCCTTTACACGATCCGAATCGCCGCTCTTCGCTGCGGGGGCAGGCGCCGG
The DNA here is from genome assembly GCF_003171655.1 of Stakelama portus. Lineage (GTDB taxonomy): Bacteria > Pseudomonadota > Alphaproteobacteria > Sphingomonadales > Sphingomonadaceae > Sphingomonas > Sphingomonas portus. The sequence goes on from NZ_QFZL01000004.1 coordinate 401,512, forward strand.
AGCAGGGGCGGGCGCCGGAGCCGGAGCAGCCTTGGCCTCCTCGGCGGGCTTTTCCTGCTTTGCGGCGGGCGCGGGAGCGGCGGCCTTGGCCGGAGCCTCGACATCGGACGCGTCTTCGCCGTCTTCGGCGATCAGCGCGATCACGGTGCCGACCTTCACATTGTCGGTGCCGGCGGGAACGAGGATCTTCGCAACCGTGCCTTCATCGACGGCTTCGAATTCCATCGTCGCCTTGTCGGTTTCGATCTCGGCCATCAGATCGCCGGAGGAGACGCTGTCGCCTTCCTTGATCAGCCATTTGGCGAGAGTGCCCTCTTCCATCGTGGGGGAAAGGGCGGGCATTTTGATTTCGATCGACATCAGGTTTCCCGTTATTGGGGTTCGGGCGTTCGGTCCTCTCTCTCGCCGCCGCCAAGGTCGCGGTCAAGACCGGCTTATTCGGCAATTACGTAGCGGACTTGCGCGGTGGCTTCTCCACTGTGCTAATGACGCCGGAGAGGAATTCGATCCATGCGCACCTATCTGGTCGTTATCGATGAAAGCCCTGAGGCGGAAATCGCCCTGCGCTTTGCCGCCCGCCGTGCGGTGAAAACCGGCGGAAATGTGGAAATTCTCGCGCTCGTGCCGCAGCCGGAATTCGTCCAGTGGGGCGGGGTGATGGCGACGATCGAGGATGAGGCGCTGCACCGTGCCGAAGCGCTGGTCACGCGCGCGGCGGGCACATTGCTCTCCGAATCGGGGCTGAAACCGGCGATCACCGTGCAGCGCGGCGACGGCGCGAAGATCATCCGCAAGATGATTGCCGAAGACAGCAACATCGCCGCATTGGTGCTGGGCGCCGCGCCCAGCGGTGCGCCGGGGCCGATGGTGGCGCATTTTTCGGGGAATGACGCGGGCAGCCTGCCGGTGCCGGTGTTCATCATTCCGGGCGGACTCGACAAGGAAGCGATCGACCGGCTGAGTTGATGCGCTGATTCATACGAAGTCGCTTGAGGCGCGGGGCGGTTCGCGCCAAGTCCTGCACCATGCGCATTTTGTTTTTCGCCGCCGCCCTGTTGCTTCCGTTCGTCGCGCGGGCACAGGATGCACCCGATCCCGCACGGCTGCGCGCCGATGTCGAAACGCTGGTCGGGTTCGGTACGCGCCACACGCTGTCGGACACGCAAAGCGATATGCGCGGCATCGGCGCGGCGCGGCGCTGGGCAATGGCGGAATTGTCGCGGATCGGCGATGCGTGCGATTGCATCGATGTCGCCAATATCGCACGCGGGTTCGACGGGCCGCGCGCGCCCGACGGCGTGCAGGTGGTCGATATACTGGGCTTTCAGCCGGGTGAGGACAGCCACCGCGTCGTCATCATCACGGCCCATATCGACAGCCGCGCGAGCGATGTCATGGATTTCACCAGCGATGCTCCGGGCGCGAACGACGATGGTTCGGGCGTCGCGCTGGTGATCGAAGCGGCGCGCATCCTTTCGCAGCAGAGGTTCCGGGCGACGATCGTCTATGCGCTGTTGTCGGGTGAGGAACAGGGGCTGTGGGGCGGCGAACTGCTTGCGGAAACGGCGCAGCAAAATGGCTGGGACGTGCTGGCGGTGCTCAACAACGATATCGTCGGCAACACGGTTGGGCAGGACGGGCGCGTCATCGCCGATCGCGTGCGGGTGTTTTCCGAAGGGATACGCGTGTCGGAGGACCTCGATGCGCAACTGGCCCGGCGTGCCGCGGGCGGCGAGGATGACGGGCCGAGTCGTGCGCTCGCCAAGGCGATCGATGGCGTAGCGCAGGATATGCCCGACGGGCTCGACGTCTTCCTGGTCCGCCGGCCCGACCGGTTCGGGCGTGGCGGCGATCATATCCCGTTTCTGGCGCGCGGATATCCGGCGGTCCGCTTCACATCGGGGGTCGAGCTTTACGATGCGCAGCATCAGGACGTGCGGCGCGAGGGCGCGCGGGTGTTCGGCGACACGCCCGACCGGATGGACTTCGCCTATCTGGCGAAAGTGACGGCGCTCAATATCGCGGTGGTGCGGCGGCTGGCCAATGCGCCCGACGCGCCGCGGGCCGTGGCGATTTCAGGCGCGCTGGCGACCGATACGCAGGTGCGTTGGGAGCCGGTCGAGGGCGCGGCGGGATATCGCATCCACTGGCGCCGGACGGATGATGCGGACTGGACCGAAAGCAGGGACATCACCGGCACCGAAGCGACGCTGGAAGGCGTGGTGGTCGACGATCATTTCATCGGCGTTTCGGCGCTGGCGCCGGACGGTTCGGAAAGCCTGGTGACGTTCGGCACGCGCGGGCGGCGCTAGCCTCTGACCTAGGTCGTGAACCGTTCGTCCTGAACAGCCATTGCGCTTGTCGAAAGGCGTATCGAAGGGCCCTTCGATACGGGTCTTCGCCAGGCTCAGCCCTGCTCAGGGCGAACGGAAAAGTAACAGGACAGACTTCAGAAACGCGCGATCAGCGTCGCGTCAGTTTCCCGCGCCGTTCGGGAATGCGACGGCGCGAAGGCGTGCGGACGGTTTCGGTGGTGTAATAGCTGTCCGACGTTTCATAGACCTGTTCCTCCACCGTGGTGGTGGTGGTCGTGGTCGTCACGCTGGAACCGCCGCCCTGAACCACGACGACGGTCGTGGTCGGCACGACATAATAGCCGCCGCCATAATAGGTGTTGCAGCCGCATCCCTGTGCCTGCGGATAGCCGTACTGCACCGCCGGCGGAGCGACCGCCGGCGGCACATTCCCCCCCCCGGAGGATCCGTAATAGCGATAGCCGTCCTGCTGCTGGCCGGCATAGCCCGCATAGCTTTGCGACTGGGCATAGGCGCTCGCACTGGCGCTTGCGCCGCCCCAGGGAATGCCGCTGACACTGTCCCAGATGCGGCCGTCGCGATCGACCAGCACGGCATCGTCATAATAGCGGAACCAGAAATAGCCCTGCGCCGGCGCGGCGAGATGCCAGTAATTATAGTTGGGCACGCGGAAGCGCGTATCGAACCAATAGGGCGGCAACGAAGCGCCGCGTCGCAGCGGGCGATAGCCGTTCCAGCCGCCCGGCGCTTCCCAGCCGGCGTGCCAGCGGCCGTTGACATTGGCGTTCCAGTCGCTGCCGGGGCGATCCGCGCCCGCGCTCCAGCGTCCGTCGGTAAGGACGCGGCGCTGACTGACATCCTGCGCGGCGGCCGGCGACGTCAGCGCCCCGGCGGCCAATATGGATGCTGCGATACCCAGAACTCGTTTCACTTCACGCTCCTCAGCCCGGACCCCCGCCCGATATGGCTAACGCAACGTTACCATCGCAGGCGGGCTGCTCCCAATGGCGGATTGGCGCGGACGAGTCCCGATGCGGGTCAGGAAGGTCAGACGAGTCGCGGGGCGAGCAGCCGCATCAGCGCCTCGCATCCCGCCGCATCGCCGGCATCGAAACGGCCCGGCGAGGGGCTGTCGAGATCGAGCACGCCGAGCAGTTCGCCCTGATAGAGGATCGGGACGACGAGTTCCGATGCGCTTTCCGCATCGCAGGCGATATGGCCGGGAAATGCATGGACGTCGGCCACCAGCTGCGTTTCGCGCTGTTGCGCGGCAGTGCCGCACACACCCTGGCCCAGGGGGATGCGGATGCACGCCGCCTTGCCCTGAAACGGGCCGAGCACCAGTTCGCCGCCGACATTGCGATAGAATCCCGCCCAGTTGAGATCGGGCAGAAATTGCCACAGCAGCGCCGCCGTATTGGCCATGTTGGCGATCGCATCGCTCTCGCCGGCGGTAAGTCCGTCGAGCGCGGATTCGAGATCGCGGTACAATTCGGCGCGATCGGCGCCGGCAATGTCGAACGTGAACATGGCCGGGCATTTAGGTGCGCCGGGGCGTTCTTGCCAGCGTTCGCTGCGAAACCGCCCGTCGCGCCTTTGCGTCGCCAGAGCGCATCGTGCTTGGGCATCGACGTGCAAATCTGCATGCAGGCCCGATCGCGCCCCTTTGGGCGATGGAGAGGGCACATGATTTTCGCGCTAATGTCCGCGACGCTGCTGTCCGCAGCGGCGACGGGATCGACGCCGCCGGAACCCGAATGGAAGGTGGTGACGGCTTCGATCAACGACCGGCAGCTGATGCTGCAATGGGTGGATCGCGAATCGATTGCGCGCCCCGACACCAACACGCGCATCGCCTGGACCTATTTCATCACAATGAACGATGCGATTCACGCCCGTGCGCAATTCGATTGCGTAGGCAGGCGCTGGGAACTCGACCGGATTTCGATCGAACTGCCCGACGGCACGGTGACTCAGGTTCCGGGCAGCAGCGGGTGGCAGGAAGTTCCCTATGACCGGCCGATCGGGCGGGTGCTCGATTTCGTCTGTTCGGGCGGGACGACCGCGACCGATCTGGAAATGTCGATCGCCAACGGCACGCCGGTGGCGGCTTCGCGCGAAGTGTTGCGGCAATATGCCGCGCGTGCCGATGCCGCGCGACAAAATACCGAGCGGCAGACACAGCATCAGAATTCGGGGCAGAATTCGAGCCGGCCGGTTCAGCAGCGCCGCGCGACCGGCAACAGCGCCAACTGAAGCGCGTCAGTCGAGGCGCACCTTGCCGCGCCCGGCCTTGACGGCGCTGCGGCTCTTCTTCGCGTCGACGCGTCTTGCCTTTGCCGCGCGCGACGGGCGGGTCTTTACGCGTTTCGCATCGCGCTGATGCGCTTTGGCGACGAGGTCGGCGAGCCGTTCGCGCGCGTCGGACCGGTTGGCTTCCTGTGTGCGGAAACGCCGCGCGGTAAGGATCAGTTCGCCGCCCGAGGTCATCCGGCTGCCCGCGAGCTCCTTCAGTCGGGCATAGGCATAGGGCGGAAGGCCGAGGCGGAAGACGTCGACGCGCAGCTGCACCGCGGTTGCGACCTTGTTGACATTCTGCCCGCCGGGGCCGCTCGCGGCGAGGAAGCGTTCCTCGACAATCGCATCGTCGGGAATGGTGAAGCCGGTCACGGCGCAAAGCCCGATGCGGCGAAATGCGGCGGCAGCGGCGCACCGGCATTGACGTCGGCCTTGCCGGGCCGCGGCACGGTGAGATTGGCCGCGTGCAGCATCATTGCCGGGCCGCCCGCGCCATAGACCGGATCGCCCATAATCGGGATGCCCAGCCCTTCGGCGGCATGGACGCGGATCTGATGCGTGCGGCCGGTTTCGGGGAAAAAGGCAATGAGCGCGCGGCCATTACCCGAATCGATCCGGCGCCAGCGGGTGCGGGCGGGTTTTCCCGACGGATCACCGCGCATCCGCCAGCCGGTCGCCGCGCTCGACACCTTGGCGAGCGGCAGGTCGATCATGCCGCTATCGGCATCGGGAATGCCGTCGAGCACGGCGAGATAGCGTTTGGTGACGATGCCATTCTCAAACGCCTGGGCGAAGCGTTTCAGCGCCTTGGGATTGCGCGCGAGCAACAGGCAGCCGCTGGTGTCGCGATCGAGCCGATGCACTGCGACGGGGAGCCGCTGAAAGCCGAAGGCAAGCTCGTCCAGTCGCCCGTTGACGCTGGGCGAACCATCGCGCGGGGTATCGACCGGCAGGCCCGCCGGTTTGTCGATCACGATGGCTTCGGCATCGATGAAGAGAACTCTGTTTGCCAGCATGAGCGCCTCTATAAACGATGCCGCAAAATCCGCGAGCCGATCATAGCCGGATATCGCGCGCCGGACCGTTCATTTCATGCGACGACCACTATCGCTCAGTCCCGCGCCGGCCATGCGCGGGCAACTTGTAACGTGTATAGAACGATTCGGGTGGGGCCTGGAAGGCCGTCAGGAGTACGGCCATGTATCTGGTTCAACGTTTGAGTTGTCTGTTCGGAAAACATCGACGCGACTCGCGCCGAGCGCATCGCGACGAGATGGTTATGCGCAGCCGGTGCAAGGGATGCGGGCGGGCGATGGTCAAGGACGAACGGGGCTGGGCGCTCGAGCGCAAGCGCTAAGCGGCTTCGCACACGGACTTCTTCAACCGACGTTCATGTCGGTGGCGTCACAGATATTGGGGCGCTACACCAGCGTGCATGAAATCCGTTCTGGGGGAGATCCGAATGCGTTCCTTGATCTGTTCGTCCGTTTCCATGGCCGCGGCTGCGGCGATGCTCCATGCCGCACCGGCGCTTGCGCAGGATAAGCCCCTGTGGAGCGACACCGGCACGATTGTCGAGGACAGCTGGGTCGATGCCGACGGGCACCATTTCGCCGACAAGGAAGTCGTGCTGCAGGAAGGCGTCCGGTATCGCGTATCCGCGACATCGGGCGATATCGACACGGTCCTGACGGTTTTCGCGCCGCGCAGCGAGGAAGTCGTCGAAACCAATGACGACGGACCCGACGGCACGGACTCCGTGCTGACCTTCATGGCGTCCAGGACCGGCCCCTATCGGCTGCGCGTGGCGAGCTATGAGCCCGAACAGTTCGGCGATTATATGCTGAGCATCGCGACGGCTGCGCCCCCCGCGCCGCCGCAGCCCTTTACCGGCCGTTCGGAGACGGTTGTCTGGACGGTGCATGAGGGCACGCTGGACGATAGCGGCGAAGGCGACGCGTCGGCCGATTTCCTGATCCATCTGGAAGCCGGAAAGGACGTTTCGATCGGCGCGAAGTCGGACGATTTCGATGTCGTGCTGTCGCTGTTTTCCGCGCAGGATCGTTTCGGCGAACCGGTGGCGGGCGATGACGATAGCGGCGGCGGCACCAATGCGATGCTGACCTTCACGCCCGAGGAAACGGGCGACTATATCATCCGTGTCGGTTCCTATGAAGGATCGGGCACGGGCGCCTATACGGTCAGCGTTCAAAAATAACCCCGGCTGCAGGCGATTTGAACCGGTGGCATGATCTGTCCCGGTTGAATCCTGCGGCGACCCGTCCTAGCGAGACCGCACTCTGGATGCAGCGTGCGGTCTTTGCTGTATCCGACGGATATCGATGGAGCTTGTCTTGGCTGATTCCTATGATGTGATCGTTCTGGGTTCGGGACCCGGCGGATATGTCGCCGCGATCCGGGCTGCGCAGCTGGGCCTCAAGACCGCGATCGTCGAGCGCGAGCTGCTCGGCGGTATCTGTCTCAACTGGGGGTGCATCCCGACCAAGGCGCTGCTGCGTTCGGCCGAGATCTTCCACCATATGCAGCACGCCAAGGATTATGGCCTGGCCGCGGAAAAGATCACCGCCGATCTGGATGCAGTGGTCAAGCGCTCGCGCGGCGTTGCCAAGCAGCTCAATCAGGGCGTCACGCACCTGATGAAGAAGAACAAGATTGCGGTGCATATGGGCACCGGTACGCTGACGGGTAAAGGCCGGTTGTCGGTCAAGGATGCCGATGGCAAGACGACCGAGCTTTCCGCAAAGCACATCATCGTCGCGACCGGCGCACGGGCGCGCGAGCTGCCCTTTGCCAAGGCGGACGGCAAGCGCATCTGGACCTATCGCCACGCAATGACGCCGAGCGAGATGCCGACCAAATTGCTGGTGATGGGATCGGGCGCGATCGGCATCGAATTCGCCAGCTTCTACAATGATATGGGCGCCGATGTGACCGTGGTTGAAATGCTCGACCGGATCGTGCCGGTCGAGGATGAAGCGGTCTCCGCCTTCCTGGAAAAGCAGCTCAAGAAACAGGGCATGACGATCCGGACCGGCGCAGGCGTCGAAAGCATCGACGTCACGGCCAAGGGCGTCACCGCGAAGATCAAGGGCAAGGACGGCAAGGTCGAAACCGCCGAGTTCAGCCATGTCATTTCGGCGGTCGGCATCGTGCCGAATACCGAGGAAATCGGCCTGGAAAAGCTGGGCGTGAAGACCGAACGCGGCTTCATCCAGATCGACGATTATGGTCGTACCGGCGTGGCGGGCATCTGGGCGATCGGCGATTGCGTGCCCGGCCCCTGGCTGGCGCACAAGGCGAGCCATGAAGGCGTGACGGCGGCGGAATCGATCGCCAAGGAACTGGGCAACAAGGATGTCCATCCGCACGGTCTGGATCGCAACAACATCCCCGGCTGCACCTATTGCCACCCGCAGATCGCCAGCGTCGGCATGACCGAAGCCAAGGCAAAGGAAGCGGGATATGAGGTGAAGGTCGGCATGTTCCCGTTCATCGGCAACGGCAAGGCGATTGCGCTGGGCGAACCGGAGGGCTTCACCAAGACCGTGTTCGACGCCAAGACCGGCGAATTGCTCGGCGCGCATATGGTCGGCGCGGAAGTGACCGAAATGATTCAGGGCTATGTCGTCGGCAAGACGCTGGAAACGACCGAGGCCGAGCTGATCCAGACGATCTTCCCGCACCCGACGATCAGCGAATCGATGCACGAAAGCGTGCTGGCGGCCTATGGACGCGCAGTCCATATATGATCCGCGCGCTATCCACGCTCGCATTCGCGCTGGTTGTCGCTAATCCAGCGGCGGCTCAGGAGCGCACGCTTGTAGCGGCGGACTATGCCGCTGACGCTGTTGCGCTCGATACGATGGTCGCATTCGGATACGCCTATCTCGACCGGTTTGAGGGAGGCGTTCCGCCGCATTCGGCAGAGCTCGATGCCGAACGCGATGCGGTCCACGATGCGGACTCGTTGCTGCATTATGCGGAGGACAAGCTGGCGTCGCTCGCCGATCATCACGCGATTACCGGCCGGTCGTTCCGCGATGATTGGGCGATCGTGCCGAGCTATTCGGATCTGTGGGTCGAGCCGGAGGGGGACGCCTATCGGATTACTGCCGTGCGCGAGGACAGCCCGGCAGCGGGCGCTGGCATCGTTGCTGGCGACCGGCTGGTCGCAGTCGGCGGCGTGCCGGTGGCGGATGCCGTCGCGGCATTCTGGGCGCCGCTGGGGCTGCTGCCCGAGGGGGACCGGCTGGGTTATGCCGCGCGGGTGCTGGCGGCGGGACGGCGCGACCGGCCACGCAGCCTGACAGTGGCAGGTGCGGATGGGCGTGCGCGGACACTGGAACTGCCCAATCTATATACTGTCGAGCAACGCGACAGGCCGCCGCTGACGGTGACCACCGCCAATGACGGTACGGTGATCCGTTTCAACAATTCGGTCGGCGACGATGCTGCCGTGGCGGCGTTCGACGATGCCATGGCGGCGATCGATCCGGATAGTCCGGTGACGATCGACCTGCGCGACACGCCCGGCGGCGGCAATACCGTCGTCGCCCGTGCGATCCTGGGCTGGTTCGTCACCGGACCCACGGGCTATCAGATGCATAACCTTCCGCTGGAGGAACGCCAGACCGGCGTGCCGCGCCAGTGGGTTGAGCAGGTGTTGCCGCGCGCGGGCAAATATCACCCCGGGCCTGTGCGCGTGCTGGTCGGACGCTGGACCGGCAGCATGGGCGAGGGAATTGCGATCGGTTTCGCCGCGATGGGCAAGCCGGTGATCGGCGACCGCATGGCCGGGCTCGTCGGCGCGGTCTATGACGAAGCGCTGCCGGCGAGCGGGCTGGTGGTGAAAGTGCCCGCCGAACGGCTGATGATGATCGACGGGACGCCGCGCGAGGACTTCGTTCCTGCGGAGGAATAGCCGAACGGCAGCGCCCGACGATCGAGCGCTGCCGTCAGAACGGGCTGGTTACTCGCCCTTGTTCAGGCCCAGATCGTTGAGCAGCGGCGTCGGGCTGGGATCGTGGCCGGTGAAATCATTGTACATCACCGAATAGGGCTTGGTGTGGCCCTGACCCAGGAAGGTCGCGCGGATATGGTCGCCATTGGCGCGGCTGACCCCGCCATGGGTTTCCACCCAGTTCCAGCCATCCTGCGCCAGCATCTTGGTCCAGATGTAGCTGTAATAGCCGGCGGCATAGCCATTGGTGAAAATGTGCCGGAAATAGCTGGAATGATAGCGCGGCGGGATCAGAGTCGTCTGAAGCCCCATCGCCGCTTCGGCCTGGGTTTCGAACGTCGCCGGATCCTGTTTGCCCGCCGACGGGCTCAGCCGGTGCCAGCTCATGTCGAGCATCGCGGCTTCGAGCGTTTCGCCGAAATTCATGCCCTGGTTGAACTGGCCCGCCGCCTTGATCTTCGCCACCAGTTCGGCGGGGATGGTCTCGCCGGTCTGATAATGGGTGGCATAGTGATTGAGGATCGCCGGGACGGTGGCGAAATTCTCGTTGAACTGGCTGGGGAATTCGACCCAGTCGCGCGCGGTGTTGGTGCCCGAGAGCGAGGGATATTGCTGGCTGGCGAAGAAGCCGTGCAGCGCATGGCCGAATTCGTGGAACATCGTCGTCACATCGTCGAACGTCGCCAGCGGCTGCTGGCCGTCGGCGGGCGGGGCGATGTTGAGCGTGTTGACGATGACGGGCTTGTCGCCGGTCATGTAGGATTGTTCGACGAAATTGCTCATCCAGGCGCCGCCCTGCTTGTTCGAGCGAGCGAAGGGATCGAAATAGAAGAGGCCGAGTTCGCTGCCGTCCTTGTCGATCACGTCATAGACGCGCATCGACGGGTGATAGACCGGCAGGTCGGTGCGGCGTTTGAAAGTGACGCCGTACATCTGGTTCGCGGCATAGAAGACGCCGTTTTCCAGCACGTTCCACACCTGGAAATAGGGCTTAACCTGCGCGTCGTCGATGTCGTATTTCGCCTTGCGCAGCTTTTCCGAATAATAGCCCCAGTCCCAGGGCTGGAGCGTGATGTCGTCGCCCAGCGAACGGGCATAGGACTGGAGTTCGGCGGCTTCGGCCTTTTGCGCGTCGTTGAGCGCGGGGTTGAAGCTGTTCATGAACGCCATCGCCTTTTCGGGCGTGTTGACCATGCGATCATACATCACCCACGAGGCATAGTTGGGCTTGCCCAGCAGAGCCGCCTGTTTGGCGCGCAGATCGGCGATTTCGGCGATCAGGCCGGTGGTGTCATATTCATCGCCATTGGTGCAGCGATTGACGCTGGCTTCGAACAGCTTGCGGCGGGTTTCGCGGTTGGTCAGCACCGACAGCGCGGGCTGCTGAGTCGTGTTGATCAGCGCGATGACATATTTGCCCGGCATCCCCTTTTCGGTGGCGAGCGCGGCGGCGGCTGCGATCTGGTCGTCGGTCAGGCCGTCCAGTTCCTCGGCCGTGTCGAATACCGGCGCGGCCGCATCGGTCGCTGCGGTCAGCTTCTGCGAGAATTCGGTGGTAAGCTCGGCGAGCCGGCCATTCATCTGCTTGAGCTGTGCCTTTTGCGCGGGATCGAGCAGCGCCCCGGCATGGACGAAATCGGCATAGGTGGTTTCGACCAGCATCCTCTGTTCGGCGTCGAGGTCCAGCGTGGCGCGCGCGTCATAGACCGCCTTCACCCGCTGAAAGAGCGTGTCGTTGAGATAGATGTCGTCGCTATAGGCCGAAAGCAGCGGCGAGGTGGCGCTGTCGGCTGCATCGAGCGTGTCGTTGGTGTTGGCGCCGACCAGCTGGCCGAACACCGCCAGCACGCGGCTGAGCATCGATCCCGATTTTTCCATCGCGACGATCGTATTGTCGAACGTCGGCGCAGCGGGGTTGTTGGCGATCGCCGCGATTTCGGCGCGACCCTGGGCAATGCCTTGTTCGATCGCCGACTGGAAATCGCCATCCTGAATCGCGGCGAAATCGGGTGCGTGGAAGGGGAGGCTGCTTTCGCTGGCGAAATAGCCGGTCGCTTGCGGCACATCGGTGGTCGTAGAGGCAGTGGCCGGCGCGTCGCCAGTCGCGGTTTCAGACATGGAGCATCCTCCCAACAAGGCTGCACCCAAAGCGAGCGGTGCGGCGGCCGCCATGAGCAGGCTTTTCATCATTTGTTTCTCCGATTGGGCAGCGGTTTGCGCGGGGTGATATCCTATTCCCCGTTGCGCCGCGCTGAACGCGCGAACCGCCGCCGATCCGTTCATGGCGGTGTGTGAAGCAAAGATTGCGGACCGAGGCAAGCGGCGTCCGGTCTGCAGGGCGGGGCGGTTCAGCGCGGACGTCCCTGATATTCGGCGATCAGCGCGGCAAAATCCTCCATCGGCGGGAAGCGTTCGAAGCGATGCCGTGCCGGAGTCGTCACCCAGGCGAGTTTCTCGGCCGTCTGGGTTTCGATGAACGGCTCCCAGGGCGCCGGATCGTCGAGCATGGTCGATCGCACATTCACGAACGGGGCGCCGGGGATCCGTGTGAAGACCCAGCTTTTGCACCAGTCGCAATGCTGATGCTGCAACTGATCGTCGTGCAGCCCGCCGATGACGATATCTCCCTCTCCGGCGATGATTTCGAACCCCTCCGGCGGGACCGCGACCGACAGCGAAAAGGCACTGGCGGTCATTTTCCGACAGCCGGTGCAATGGCACGCCATGGTGAGCAGCGGCGGCGCCGTGATCGCGAAACGGACGCGACCGCAGCGGCAGCTTCCCTCGATCGGCAGGGCGGGATCGGACATAAGGGTTGCTTCCTTCCTAGCGACGCTGGACGGTTGCGAATGAAGCGCGCACTCTTGTCGCGCAACCCTGTTGGAGAGAGCAAGTGGTCCTGCCGATCCTTTGGCCCAGTTTCGCGCTGGTCGCGCTGATCTTCGTCGTCTGGCTGACGATGTTCGTGCAGCGCGGCGCGCATATCCGGCGCAATCCGCCCGCGCCCGCCACCTTCGAAAGCAGCGAATCGGCGCTGCGCTATTTTCAGCCGGTCGAAATGGCGGCGAACAATCTGCGCAACCTTACCGAAATGCCGCTGCTCTATTTCGCGCTGGTGCCGTTGCTGCTGATTACCCACCATGCCGGCCATGTGCAGGTGGTGCTCGCCTGGGTCTATGTTATCCTCAGGATCATCCACAGCTTTGTCCACATCGTGCCGAAACATGTGCCGACCCGCGCGATGGTCTATCTGGCCTCCTGCGCGGTGCTGATGGCGATGTGGATCGGATTCGCCATCGATATGGCGACGGCAGGCGCGATGCTGCGCTAGGCGGAAGACCGGCCGGACCCGGGAGTATCCGACCGGTCCCCGGGGAGGAGCGGGGCGCACGCGGGCGCCCGGTATTGCTGAACCTATCGCCGTCTGGCGGCGACGCCGAGTCCGGAGTCCTCCGCTATGGAGTCGATTGGCGCCGTTTCGGACAATGCGGCGGGATGCTGCGGAATGAAAAGGGGCGGCGGCTGCCCCCCGACAGCCGCCGCCCCGATATTCCTGCGGTCGCCCGGCGGGCAACCGGATCGCGGCCCGGTCAGGCCGCTTCGATATTGCCGGTCGAAAAGGCCGAGGTGCGGCTTTCGTCGGCGTTTTCCACTGCGCGCGGGCGTTCCGGCGCGGCGGCGGCGCTGACTGCGCTCATATGTTTGAGGCGCCCGTCGATATGGCCGCCATTTTCGATCGTGATATTTTCATATTCGACATCGCCGGTGATCTTGGCCGAACGCTCGACCGTCAGCTGCTTGATGCTGACCGTGCCTTCGATCGCGCCGGCAAGGCGCGCGCTTTCGGCCTTCACATTGCCGAAGATCTGGCTGTCCGCGCCCTGCGCCAGCGAACCGCAATTGACGTCGCCATCGACCCGGCCGTCGATATGCAGGTCGGCAGTCGCGCTGACATTGCCGGTCACCACCACATCGGGGCCGATCACCGAGAACATGCCGCGCTTGCCGCCACCGGCAGGCGGCATCGGCGGCGCCGGCGGCACCGTGGGGCTTCTGTTGTCGCGACCTTTATTGCTGTTGAACATGAGCTACTCCCGCTTGCCCGGATTCGTGACTAACATTGTTGTAATCATACCACAGCGGCGTCGAAAGCCGAGAATCGTGCCCGATACGTTCCATTGAGGGATTGTCATTGGCCGCGGAAAACCCCCGGTTAACCACGAATATCGTTGCAACCCCGAATATTAACCCGCCCGCCCAGCCGAGGATCGCGGGCGCGCCGCCCGCCGAAGCGGCGATCAGGAGTGCGCTGCACTGCACCATATTCGGGACGGTTTGCGTCCGTGCTCGGCCATGCCGCACTGCGATCGCGGCGATTTGCGGAACGAGCAGCGCGGCCACGCCCGGATTCGGCAGGATGAGCAGGGCGACGAGCGCGCCGCCGATCATGCCCGATGCAGGGGTTGCGACCGGGCGACTCCAGGACGCAGCCAGCAGCCACGCCATCAGTCCCGCCGCCGCAGCATAGCCGAGCCCCACCAGTCCGGGCGATGCCAGCGAGTCGGCGAGCATGGCCATGCCGGCGATGCGCGGCTGGCCGGGCAGGGCGCCGAGCAACGCGGTCAGCAGCAGGCCGGCGACCACGCAGGCCGGCGCAAGCGCCCGGCGCCAGGGGGATGCGCGCAGCCGAAAACTGCCGTACAGGGGTGTTGCAAGATACATTGCCGCTGCTGGTAACGGCCAGGTCTTGCGACTCCGTTAGGATCGCATGCGCGAGCGCCCAGCCCCATTGACCCTGCGATGGGGCATCGCTATAGGGCCGCGTCCCGCAAGGGGGCTGTAGTCGGTATTCCGACGCGACGCCTGCCTTCGGTACGCAAGAGCTGAACGTTGTTGGAGACGTCAAGGCCCGGGGGGTCGGCAAGGCCCCGAGGGTCTTTTCGCATTCTCTGTACCAGGGCTCCAGCAAAGTAACCGCCGGAATTGCCGGTAACACAAAGGTGAAGGGCTTCATGCCGACGATCAACCAGCTGGTCCGCAAGGGCCGTGAAGCGCAGAAGGCCAAGAGCAAGGTCCCTGCGATGGAGCAGAACCCGCAGAAGCGCGGCGTCTGCACCCGCGTCTATACGACGACTCCGAAAAAGCCGAACTCGGCTCTGCGCAAGGTGGCCAAGGTTCGCCTGACCAACCAGCGCGAAGTCATCAGCTATATCCCGGGCGAAGGTCACAACCTTCAGGAACACTCGGTGGTGCTGATCCGCGGCGGCCGTGTGCGCGACCTTCCGGGTGTGCGCTATCACGTGCTGCGCGGCGTGCTCGACACGCAGGGCGTCAAGGACCGCCGCCAGAGCCGTTCGAAGTACGGCGCGAAGCGTCCGAAGTAAGCAAGCCAAAGTAAGCCCCGGACAGGGTTCTCGTCAAAGTCGTGCTTTGACGGGTTCCCAGAGGTTCCGGACAGGCTGAATTAGTCAAGGAAACAGAAATGGCTCGTCGTCGTCGTCCCGAAAAGCGGGAAATCCTGCCTGATCCGAAGTTCGGAGATCAGATCCTTTCGAAATTCATGAACAGCGTGATGCTGGACGGCAAGAAGGCCGTCGCCGAAGGCATCGTCTACAGCGCGCTGGACACGATCGAAGCGCGTGCGAAGAAGGACCCGCTGGGCGTCTTTCACGAAGCGCTGAACAATGTTGCGCCGGGCATCGAAGTCCGCAGCCGCCGCGTCGGTGGTGCGACCTATCAGGTGCCGGTCGAAGTCCGTCCCGAGCGCGCCCAGGCGCTGGCCATTCGCTGGCTGATCGGTGCGGCCCGCAATCGCAGCGAGAACACCATGTCGGCCCGCCTTTCGGGCGAGCTGATGGATGCGGCGAACAATCGCGGCAATGCCGTGAAGAAGCGCGAAGACACGCACCGCATGGCGGAAGCGAACCGCGCCTTCTCGCATTATCGCTGGTAATACCTATATGGGCGGGACCGGTCGCCGCGACTGGTCCCGCACCGATCATTGCCGTCTGCCAAGGGCATTTCCGGCCCCGGATTTATTCCGGGGTCCGAGGCTATTCAGGGCAGGCGGAAATGGCTAAGGGCCTCCGCGCCCACCCCGTACTGGAACCGCAGATCGCCGCACCCGGCGCTGGAGTTTGATAACATGGCCCGCAAAGATCCGCTCAACACGTATCGCAACATCGGCATCATGGCGCATATCGATGCCGGTAAGACGACGACTACCGAGCGCATCCTCTATTACACCGGCAAGTCCTACAAGATCGGCGAAGTGCATGAAGGCACTGCGACGATGGACTGGATGGAGCAGGAGCAGGAGCGCGGCATCACGATCACGTCGGCCGCCACGACCTGCTTCTGGAACGACCACCGGATCAACATCATCGACACCCCCGGGCACGTCGACTTCACCATCGAAGTCGAGCGTTCGCTGCGCGTGCTCGACGGTGCGGTTGCGTGCTTCGACGGCGTTGCCGGCGTTGAGCCGCAGTCGGAAACCGTGTGGCGTCAGGCCGACAAGTACGGCGTGCCGCGGATGTGCTTCATCAACAAGCTCGACCGCACCGGCGCCAATTTCGAATATTGCGTCCAGTCGATCATCGATCGCCTGGGTGCCAAGCCGGCCGTGCTGTACATTCCGATCGGCATCGAAAGCGATCTGATCGGCCTGGTCGACCTGGTCGAAAACCGTGGTATCGTGTGGAAGAATGACGGCCTGGGCGCCGAATTCGAATATGTCGCGATCCCCGACGATCTGGCCGACAAGGCAGCCGAATATCGCCAGAACCTGATCGAACTCATCGTCGAGCAGGACGATGACGCGATGGAAGCGTATCTGGAAGGCAATGAGCCCGATGTCGCGACGATGAAGGCGCTGATCCGCAAGGGCACGCTGAACCAGTCGTTCGTGCCGGTGCTGTGCGGTTCGGCGTTCAAGAACAAGGGCGTTCAGCCGCTGCTCGACGCCGTGGTCGATTATCTGCCGAGCCCGCTCGACGTTCCGGCGATCAAGGGCGTGCTGCCCGACAGCGACGAGGAAGACACGCGTCCGTCGTCGGACGATGCGCCGTTCGCCGCGCTGGCGTTCAAGATCATGAACGACCCGTTTGTCGGCTCGCTCACCTTCACCCGTATCTATTCGGGCAAGCTCACCAAGGGTTCGTATCTGAACTCGGTGAAGGACAAGAAGGAAAAGGTCGGCCGTATGCTTCTGATGCACGCGAATTCGCGTGAGGACATCGAAGAGGCCTATGCCGGCGACATCGTCGCGATTGCGGGTCTGAAGGAAACGACGACCGGCGACACGCTGTGCGATCCGAACAAGCCGATCATCCTGGAACGCATGGAGTTCCCGGAGCCGGTGATCGAGCTGTCGGTGGAACCCAAGACCAAGGCCGACCAGGAAAAGATGGGCATCGCGCTCAATCGCCTCGCCGCCGAGGATCCCTCGTTCCGCGTTTCGACCGATCACGAATCGGGCCAGACGATCATCAAGGGCATGGGCGAGCTTCACCTCGACATCCTGGTCGATCGCATGAAGCGCGAATTCAAGGTGGAAGCGAATGTCGGTGCGCCGCAGGTGGCGTATCGCGAATATCTCGCCAAGCCGATCGAGCTGACCTACACCCACAAGAAGCAGTCGGGTGGTTCGGGCCAGTTCGGTGAAGTGAAGGTGCAGGTCAAGCCGGGCGAACGCGGTTCGGGCTTCCAGTTCTTCGACGAGATCAAGGGCGGCAACATTCCGCGCGAATATATCCCGTCGGTGGAAAAGGGCTTCCGCGAAACCGCCGAGACCGGATCGCTGATCGGCTTCCCGATCATCGACTTCGAAGTGCATCTGGTCGACGGTAAGTATCACGACGTCGACTCGTCGGCGCTGGCGTTCGAAATCTGTGCCCGCGGCGCGATGCGCGAAGCGGCTCAGAAGGCGGGCATCAAGCTGCTCGAGCCGATCATGAAGGTCGAAGTCATCACCCCCGAGGATTATCTCGGCGACGTGATCGGCGACATGAACTCGCGTCGTGGCCAGATTCAGGGCACCGAAACGCGCGGCAACGCCCAGGCGGTGATCGCGAATGTGCCGCTGGCCAACATGTTCGGTTATGTGAACGAACTGCGTTCGTTCACCCAGGGCCGTGCGCAGTACACGATGCAGTTCAGCCACTATGACGAAGTGCCGCAGAACGTGGCCGACGAAGTGAAGGCGAAACTGGCCTGAGCGCATCGACGCTCGGGGCTGGCATAAACGTAAATAGCTCGCTATGGGCGCGCCTTCCACGCGAGCCCATGCGATTCGGACAAGCGTAGACACAAAGGTAGGAAACAATGGCGAAGGCAAAGTTTGAGCGGTCCAAGCCGCACCTGAACATCGGCACCATCGGTCACGTCGACCACGGCAAGACGTCGCTGACGGCGGCGATCACCAAGGTGCTGGCAGAGACCGGCGGCGGTACGGCCGTCGACTTTGCGAACATCGACAAGGCTCCGGAAGAGCGCGAGCGCGGCATCACCATTTCGACCGCGCACGTCGAATATGAAACCGACAAGCGTCACTATGCGCACGTCGATTGCCCGGGCCACGCCGACTATGTGAAGAACATGATCACCGGTGCCGCCCAGATGGACGGCGCGATCCTGGTGGTGTCGGCTGCCGACGGCCCCATGCCGCAGACCCGCGAGCACATCCTGCTCGCTCGTCAGGTCGGCGTGCCCGCGATGGTCGTGTTCCTGAACAAGGTCGACCAGGTCGACGACGAAGAGCTGCTCGAGCTCGTCGAACTCGAAGTTCGCGAACTGCTCAGCTCGTACGAATTCCCGGGCGACGATATTCCGATCGTCAAGGGTTCGGCGCTCGCCGTTCTGGAAGACAGCAACGACGAAATCGGCAAGAAGGCCGTTCTCGAACTGATGCGTCAGGTCGACGAATATATCCCTGAGCCGGAACGTCCGCTCGACAAGCCGTTCATGATGCCGATCGAAGACGTGTTCTCGATCTCGGGTCGCGGCACCGTCGTCACCGGCCGTGTCGAAACCGGCATCGTCAAGGTTGGCGAAGAAGTCGAAATCGTCGGCATCAACGACACCAAGAAGACCACGGTTACCGGCGTCGAAATGTTCCGCAAGCTGCTCGATCAGGGCCAGGCCGGCGACAATGTCGGTGCGCTGCTCCGCGGCGTTGCCCGTGACGAAGTCGAGCGTGGTCAGGTTCTGGCCAAGCCGGGTTCGATCACGCCGCACACCGAGTTCAAGTCGGAAGTGTACGTCCTGTCGAAGGACGAAGGCGGCCGTCACACGCCGTTCTTCGCGAACTATCGTCCGCAGTTCTACTTCCGTACGACGGACGTGACCGGCACCGTTGAACTGCCGGAAGGCACCGAAATGGTCATGCCGGGCGACAATGTCGCTCTGGGCGTCAAGCTGATCGCCCCGATCGCCATGGACGTTGGCCAGCGCTTCACGATCCGCGAAGGCGGCCGCACCGTCGGCGCCGGCGTGGTGAGCGAAATCCAGAAGTAATCTTCGCCCCTCGGGGCTGAAGGTAACGCAAAGAGCCCGGTCTCCCCATGGGAGGCCGGGTTTTTTGTTGGCCTGCGTTGATGCTATAGCGCGCTTTGATGCGGGCAGATCGAAGTGAAGGGGCATGACAGCCATATTTCGATCCGCGATACTATTTGTGTCGCTCCTCCTCGCCGGGTGTGACGGCTACCTGTACAAGGGAATGGACGGGCGCGAATGTCTGGCCAAGGCGAACGAGATGTCTCTGCCAGACGCGTATGCCTTCTACGTGCAGACGTATCTGGGCGTGGCCCCACCGATGGAGGACGTTGCAGAGACGTTCAAACGCTTTGGGCCTGCCGGTGAGAAATTTCTTCTCAAGAAAGCGCTGGGTGCCACCGACCAGGGTGAGTTCGCCGCCGTTCTCCGTGCGCTTTGGATACTAGATATTCCGTGTTCGACGCAGGAATACTATGCCCTGCGTGCGAAGGCGGAAAAGCTTGATCAGTCAAAGTGGGACCGTATCCCGCCCTGCTGGTCAGTCGGCCGGAGATAAGCAGGTAATCGGACGTGGTTTTTGGATGTCGGGAGCATCAGCAGGTCTCGGGGGGAGCGGCAATGGGGTTACGGCACGGTCCGGGGCAATTTGCACTGGTGGCCCTGCTCCTGCTGTTGCTGGCTGCCTGCGCGCCCGGTGCGCCGCCGCCGCCCAATCGCGCCTATGGCGGCATGCCGATCACCGGCAGCCTGGCGTTCGCCCGGCAGATGGGTTTTTCCGACTGCGTCGATACGGCCACGACGCTGCGGTGCCGCAAGCGTGGGATGATGGTCGCGGGGCAGGGGCCGTTCGAAGGCGGGCTCGACCTGTATGGCGATGATGGTGCGAGCGGCTTTCAGGGCCTCACCCTGTGGCACGACGCGGATCAGCGCGCGGTGTTCGGCGTCGAACCGTTCCTCAAGGCGCGCGGATGGACATTGTGCCGTACCGGCACAGAGGATCGCGGTGACCAGAATATCTGGACGAAGCCCGGATCGCCGGTTCGCTACTCGATCGACATGAGCTATTGGGGCAAGCGGCGGCTGCGCGTTCTGATCGACGACGGGACGCCGCCGGGGCCGTGCCTGTAGCCGGTGACGTGGTGCGGCGCGAAATTTCCTTGCGCGCCCCCTTGATCCGAATCGCTTAGCTCTGTAGAGGCGCGCCTTCGGTTTTTTGAGTTGAACAGCAAGAGCGCCGGTCACGGCGCCCGCTCTTTCGCATCGGTAGGGAACATGGACAACAATATCCGCATTCGCCTGAAGGCGTTCGATCATCGCGTGCTCGATCAGGCTGCCGGCGACATCGCCGACACCGCGCGCCGCACCGGCGCCATGATCCGTGGTCCGATTCCCCTGCCGACGCACATCGACAAGTTCACCGTCAACCGCGGTCCGCACATCGACAAGAAGTCGCGCGAGCAGTTCGAGACGCGCACCTATAAGCGCCTGCTCGACATCGTGCAGCCGACTCCGCAGACGGTCGACGCGCTGATGAAGCTCGATCTGGCCGCCGGTGTCGATGTGGAAATCAAGCTGGCCTGAGCCGCTTGGCCGAAAAACCCCGGGTTCCGGGGTGGACAGCGAGGCGTGGCTGACGTAAAGGCGCGCCTCCACAAGATTCGCGACGCTCTTATGAGAGTCGCAAGCAGGCTTCTCCACCGCGCCCCAGGGGCCGACGCAAGAAGCCACCGAGGGGAAGCCCTCACACGAGATAGGGATACCGCCGGGGTTCTTCGGAACTTCCGGGTCTGCGTCCCCCGTCGTCTCCGCCATATGGCGGGGTCAGCCCGGACGGGGGCACGTATCGCATATTTGGGCTGAGGCACGCACCCGAGGGAATTGTCCCGAGGGTGCCTCTGTATAGGAGCAACAGGTCGATGCGCACTGGCGTTATCGCGAAGAAGATGGGGATGACCCGCCTGTTCCAGGACGACGGCCGCCACGTGCCGGTTACCGTTCTGGCGCTGGAGGGCGTTCAGGTTGTGGCACAGCGCAAGCAGGACGTTGACGGTTACGTCGCGGTCCAGATCGGCGCCGGTTCCGCCAAGACCAAGAACGTCGCCAAGCCGCAGCGCGGCCATTTCGGCAAGGCCGAAGTCGAGCCCAAGGCGATCCTCTGTGAATTCCGCGTTGAAGAAGATGGTCTGGTTGATGTGGGCGCCGAGATTTCGGCCGACCATTTCATCGCCGGCCAGTATGTCGACGTGTCGGGCCGTACCCAGGGTAAGGGTTTCGCCGGCGCCATGAAGCGCTGGGGCTTCGGCGGTCTGCGCGCCACGCACGGCGTGTCGGTGTCGCACCGTTCGCACGGTTCGACCGGTAACCGCCAGGATCCGGGTCGCGTCTTCAAGAACAAGAAGATGGCCGGCCATATGGGCGACCGCAATCGCACGCAGCAGAATCTGGAAGTTGTTCAGACCGACGCCGAGCGCGGCCTGATCTTCGTCAAGGGTTCGGTGCCCGGTCACAAGGGTGCATGGCTGATCGTCAAGGACGCGGTGAAGATCCCGGCTCCGGAAGGTCTGCCGTTCCCGGCGGCGGTCAAGTCCGCTCAGAACAACAACGATGCTCCCGCCGATACGCCCGCTGAAGCAGCGGCGGCGCCGGAAGCCACCGAAGGCCAGGAGGGCTGAACGTGAAGGTCAAGGTAAAGACCCTCGACGCCAAGGCTGGCGGCGACATCGAGCTCAACGACGCGATTTTCGCCGTCGAGCCGCGCGAGGACATTCTCCATCGCGTCGTGCTGTGGCAGCTCGAAAAGCGCCGTGCCCCGGCGCGTGCCACCCGCGAACGTTCCGACGTTGCGCGTACCGGCAAGAAGTGGGGCCGTCAGAAGGGTGGCGGCACCGCCCGTCACGGCGATCGCCGCGCGCCGATCTTCATCGGCGGTGGTAAGGCGCATGGCGCTCGCGCCCGCAGCTTCGGCCACTCGCTGAACAAGAAGGTTCGCGCGATGGGCCTGAAGATGGCGCTTTCGACGCACGCCAAGGCCGGTTCGCTGATCGTGCTCGACAGCATTGCGGTCGACGCCAAGACGCAGGCGCTCAAGGGTCAGTTCGAAAAGCTGGGCCTGGGCAGGTCGGCGCTGTTCATCGACGGCGACACCGTCGAAACGAACTTCGCACTGGCCGCGCGCAACCTGCCGCACGTCGACGTGCTGCCGGCTGGCGGCGCCAACGTCTATGACATCCTGAAGCATGACACGCTGGTGCTGACCAAGGCGGCGGTCGAGAAGCTGGAGGCGCGCTTCAATGGCTAAGAAGGACAAGGCAGCGATCGACAACCGTCATTATGACGTGATCGTCGCGCCGCACATCACCGAAAAGGCGACGATGGCGAGTGAGCACAACGCGGTTGTGTTCAAGGTCGCCAACGATGCGTCCAAGCCCGAGATCAAGGCTGCGGTCGAAGCGCTGTTCGACGTCAAGGTCGTCGGCGTGAACACCATTGTCCAGAAGGGCAAGACCAAGCGGTGGAAGGGCTCGCCCTATCGCCGTTCCGACATGAAGAAGGCGATCGTGACTCTCGCTGACGGCGACATGATCGACGTGACCCAGGGGGTTAAGGCGTAATGGCACTCAAGCATTACAACCCGACCAGCCCGGCGCGCCGTGGCCTGATCCTGGTGGACCGTTCGGGTCTGCACAAGGGCGGTCCGGTGAAGGCGCTTACCGAAGGCAAGCGCAAGACCGGCGGTCGCAACAACAAGGGTCACGTGACCTCGCGCGGCATCGCCGGCGGTCACAAGCAGCGCTATCGCCTGGTCGATTTCAAGCGTCGCAAATGGGACGTCGAAGGCACCGTCGAGCGTCTGGAATATGACCCCAACCGCACGGCGTTCATCGCGCTCGTCAAATATGACGATGGCGAACTCGCCTATATCATCGCGCCGCAGCGTCTCGCCGCCGGCGACAAGGTGATCGCGGGCAAGAAGACCGACGTGAAGCCTGGCAATGCCATGGAACTGGGTCAGATGCCGGTCGGCACCATCGTCCACAATGTGGAGATGAAGCCGGGCAAGGGCGGTCAGATCGCGCGTTCGGCAGGCACCTATGTGCAGGTCGTCGGCCGCGACAAGGGCATGGTGATCGTTCGCCTCAACTCGGGCGAGCAGCGCTATATCCGTGCGGAATGCATGGGCACCGTCGGTGCGGTTTCGAACCCGGACAACGGCAACCAGAACTTCGCCAAGGCCGGCCGCACCCGCTGGAAGGGCAAGCGCCCGCTGACCCGTGGTGTCGCGAAGAACCCGGTCGACCACCCGCACGGTGGTGGTGAAGGCCGTACTTCGGGCGGTCGCCATCCGGTTACGCCGTGGGGCAAGCCGACCAAGGGCGCCCGCACCCGCAAGAACAAGTCGACCGATCGGATGATCATCCGTTCGCGTCACGCGAAGAAGAAGGGCTAAGTCGAGATGGCTCGTTCGGTTTGGAAGGGTCCTTTTGTGGACCTGCATCTGCTCAAGAAGGCGGAAGCCGCACAGGAAGCCGGCACGCGTGCCGGTCCGATCAAGACCTGGTCGCGTCGCTCGACGATCCTGCCGCAGTTCGTTGGGCTCACGTTCAACGTCTACAACGGCCGCAAGTTCGTGCCGGTGTCGGTCAATGAAGACATGGTCGGCATGAAGCTGGGTGAATTTGCGCCGACGCGCTTCTTCCCCGGTCACGCCGCCGACAAGAAGGGTAAGCGCTGATGTCGAAGCAGGCAGCACCGCGCCGCGTGGCGGATAACGAGGCTCTGGCCGTTGGCACGCAGATTCGCGGCTCGGCCCAGAAGCTGAACCTCGTTGCCGGCCTGATCCGCGGCAAGAAGGCCGAGGATGCCCGCAACATCCTCACCTTCTCGAAGAAGGCGATGGCCGTGGACGTGAAGAAGGTCCTCGACAGCGCGATCGCCAATGCCGAGAACAACCACAACCTCGACGTCGATGCGCTGGTCATCGCTGAGGCTTCGGTGGGCAAGTCGATCACGATGAAGCGGTTCGCCACGCGCGGCCGCGGCAAGTCGACGCGCATCCTGAAGCCGTTCAGCCGTATCCGGATCGTCGTCCGCGAGGTGGAGGAAGCATAATGGGTCAGAAATCAAATCCGATCGGTCTGCGCCTCCAGATCAACCGTACCTGGGACAGCCGCTGGTTCGCCGAAGGCCATGACTATGGCCGGCTGCTCATGGAGGATCTGAAGATCCGCAAGTACATCCTCGAAACGGTGCCGCAGGCTGCCATTTCGAAGGTGGTGATCGAGCGTCCGGCAAAGCTGTGCCGCATTTCGATCTATGCTGCCCGTCCCGGTGTGATCATCGGCAAGAAGGGCGCGGACATCGAAAAGCTGCGCCTGAAGCTGAAGAGCATGACGTCGAGCGACGTGAGCCTGAACATCGTCGAAATCCGCAAGCCGGAAGTCGATGCCAAGCTCGTCGCACAGGGCGTTGCCGATCAGCTCGAGCGCCGTATCGCATTCCGTCGCGCGATGAAGCGCGCGGTGCAGTCGGCGCTGCGTCTGGGTGCGGAAGGCATCCGGATCAATTGCGGTGGCCGTCTGGGCGGCGCGGAAATCGCGCGGACCGAATGGTATCGCGAAGGTCGCGTTCCGCTGCACACGCTGCGCGCGAATGTCGACTATGCAGAAGCCACCGCGCACACCGCGTATGGCGTCTGCGGCGTGAAGGTCTGGATCTTCAAGGGCGAGATTCTGGGCCACGATCCGATGGCAACCGACCGGCTTATGCAGGAGGCTCAGACCTCCGGCGTGCGCCCGGCGCGCTGAATTTGAGGAACTAGAGCAATGCTGCAACCCAAGCGCACCAAGTTCCGCAAGGCGTTCAAGGGCCGCATCCACGGCGACGCCAAGGGCGGTACCGCGCTCAACTTCGGCGCCTATGGCCTGAAGGCGATGGAACCCGAGCGGATCACCGCGCGCCAGATCGAAGCGGCTCGCCGCGCGATCACGCGTCACATCAAGCGTCAGGGACGTTTGTGGATCCGCGTTTTCCCGGACGTTCCGGTGTCGAGCAAGCCCGCCGAAGTCCGCATGGGCTCGGGCAAGGGTTCGCCCGAATATTGGGTCGCCCGCGTCAAGCCGGGTCGTATCCTGTTCGAACTGGACGGCGTTCCGGGCCCGCTCGCTGCCGAAGCGTTCGAGCGTGCCGCGATGAAGCTGCCGATCAAGGTCAAGGTCGTGGCGCGTCTCGGCGACACGTCGCACCTGGAGGGTTGAGGGAAATGACCAAGGCTACCGACCTTCGTCAGAAGACTGACGACCAGCTCACCGAAGAGCTGGGCAATCTGAAGCGCGAGGCGTTCAACCTGCGGTTCCAGGCCGCGACGCAGCAGCTGGAAAAAGCCAGCCGCGTCAGGGAAGTCCGCCGCGACATCGCGCGCATCAAGACGCTGCAGAACGAGCGCTCGCGCTCGGCTGCGAAGTAAGGAGTTCGAGACCATGCCGAAGCGCGTGCTGACCGGGAACATTGTCTCGGACAAGGGTGACAAGACGGTGGTCGTGCTGGTGGAGCGCAAGGTGAAGCACCCGCTCTACGGCAAGATCATCCGCCGCTCGAAAAAGTATCACGCCCATGACGAGGCGAATGAATACAAGGCCGGCGAAACGGTTCGTATCGAAGAGACGAAGCCGATTTCCAAGCTGAAGACCTGGAAGGTGATCGAACGGGTGAACACCCATGCGACGCCGGAAACCAAGTCGGAAGCCGCCGCCTGAAGCGAGTAGTTCCGGGGCGACCCGGGAAGCGAAGTTGGAACCACCGGACATGTTCCGGCAGGCCATTTGAGAAGGAACCGGATCTATGATCCAGATGCAGTCGAATCTCGACGTCGCGGACAACAGCGGCGCGAAGCGTGTGCAGTGCATCAAGGTGCTGGGCGGATCGAAGCGTCGTTTCGCCGGCGTGGGCGACGTCATCGTCGTCTCCGTCAAGGAAGCAGCGCCGCGCGGCCGCGTGAAGAAGGGCGACGTTCACCGTGCGGTGATCGTGCGCACCGCCAAGGACATTCGCCGCAACGACGGATCGGTGATCCGTTTCGACGGCAACGCCGCCGTGCTCGTCAACAAGAACGAAGAGCCGATCGGCACGCGTATCTTCGGCCCGGTCGTGCGTGAACTGCGCGGCAAGGGCTTCATGAAGATCATCTCGCTTGCGCCGGAGGTGCTGTGATGTCTGCTGCGAAGATCAAGAAGGGCGATCAGGTCATCGTCCTGTCCGGCAAGGACAAGGGTCGCACCGGCGAAGTCGTCAAGGCGATGCCGCGTGAAGGCAAGCTGGTCGTCGACGGCATCAATGTGCATGCCCGTCACGTAAAGCCCAGCCAGGGCGATCCGCAGGGCGGCATCAAGCGCGAAGCCGCGCCGCTGCACGCGTCGAAGGTCGCGCTGGTCACCAGCGACGGCAAGCCGACCCGCGTGCGTTTCGAAGTACGCGACGGCAAGAAGGTTCGCGTCGCAGTCAAGACCGGGGAGGTCATCAATGGCTGACAAATACACCCCCCGCATGCGGGAGCTGTACGATTCCACGATCGCCAAGGCGATGACGGAAAAGTTCGGCTACAAGAACGCGCTCGAAGTTCCGAAGATCGAAAAGATCGTTCTGAACATGGGCGTGGGCGAAGCGACCCAGGACAAGAAGAAGGTCGAACAGGCCGCTTCGGAAATGGAATTGATCGCGGGCCAGAAGCCCGTCGTCACCAAGGCCAAGAAGTCGATCGCGCAGTTCAAGCTGCGTGAAGGCATGGCGATCGGCTGCAAGGTCACCCTGCGCCGTGAACGGATGTACGAGTTCCTCGATCGCCTCATCACGATCGCACTGCCGCGCACGCGCGATTTCCGGGGCCTGAACCCCAAGTCGTTCGATGGTCGTGGCAATTACGCGATGGGCGTAAAGGAACAGATCATCTTCCCCGAGATCAACTATGACCGCATCGACAAGGTGCGCGGCATGGACATCATCGTGACCACCACCGCGAAGACCGACGAAGAGGCTCGCGAGCTCCTCCGTCTCTTTGGCTTCCCGTTCCCGCAGGATGCGGACGGTGAAGCGAAGCAGGCGGCGTAAGGAAGGAAGAACTTAAGTCATGGCGAAACTGAGTTCGATCAATAAGAACGAGCGGCGCAAGAAGCTGGTGAAGCAATATGCCGGCAAATATGCGAAGCTGAAGGCGATCGCGAACGACAAGAGCCTGGACGAGACCGAGCGTCTCATTGCCCGGCTGAAGATGGCTGAGATTCCGCGCAATGCGAATCCCACCCGCGTTCGCAACCGTTGCGAGCTGACCGGCCGTCCGCGCGGTTATTACCGCAAGTTCCGTCTCGCGCGCGTCATGCTCCGTGATCTGGCCAACAAGGGCCTCATCCCGGGCGTCACCAAGTCGAGCTGGTAAGGATCACGAATATGGCAGTGACCGATCCCCTGGGTGACATGCTCACCCGCATCCGCAATGGCCAGCGCGCGCGCAAGGACAGCGTGCTGACCCCGGCTTCGAAGCTGCGTGTGCGCGTTCTCGACGTGCTGCAGCGCGAAGGCTATATCCGCGGATATTCCGAAGAGCAGATGGGCCCGGCAGCGGGCATCCGCATCGAGCTCAAATATTTCGAAGGCCAGCCGGCGATCAAGCACGTCGCGCGCGTCTCGAAGCCTGGCCGCCGCGTCTATTCGGGTTCGCAGGAACTTCCGAAGGTTCGCAACGGCCTGGGCATCACCATCGTGTCGACGCCCCGCGGCGTGCTTTCGGATGCCGAAGCGCGTGAGCAGAATGTCGGCGGCGAAGTGCTGGCGGAGGTGTTCTGATGAGCCGCATCGGCAAAAGGCCGGTTGCCATTCCGGCTGGCGTAACCGCCAATATCGACGGTGCCGAGGTTTCGGTGAAGGGCCCCAAGGGCACGCTCACCATGCCGAAGGATCCGCTGGTTACCTATGAATTGACCGACAACGGCATTTCGGTGCAGCCGATCAACCAGACCAAGCGCGCGCGCTCGTTCTGGGGCATGCAGCGGACCATGGTGCAGAACCTGGTCGATGGCGTGACCCAGGGTTTTTCGAAGAAGCTGCTGATCAGCGGCGTCGGCTATCGTGCCAGCGCCTCGGGTCGCAAGCTCAAGCTGCAGCTCGGCTTCAGCCACGACGTCGATATCGACGTGCCGGAAGGTCTCGAAGTCAAGACGCCCGATCAGACCACGGTCGAGATCAGCGGCATCGACAAGCAGAAGGTTGGCCAGTTGGCCGCGGAAATCCGCCGTTGGCGCAAGCCGGAGCCCTATAAGGGCAAGGGCATCAAATATGACGGCGAGTATATCTTCCGCAAGGAAGGGAAGAAGAAGTGATGACCAAGGGAATGTCGCTCTTCGAGAAGCGCCGTCGGCGCAATCGCACCGCGCTTCGTGCGCGCTCGGGCAGCCGTCCGCGGCTTTCCGTGCATCGTTCGGGCAAGCACATCTATGCCCAGGTGATCGACGACGCGGCGGGCAAGACCCTCGCGGCCGCTTCGACGCTGGACAAGGACGTGCGCGGCAAGTCGGGCGCCAATGCGGAAGCCGCTGCCGAAGTCGGCAAGCGCGTCGCCGAGGCCGCCAAGAAGGCCGGTGTCACGCAGGTCGTGTTCGATCGTGGTGGTTTCCTCTTCCACGGACGCGTCAAGGCGCTGGCGGATGCCGCGCGTGAAGGCGGATTGGAGTTTTAAGAATGGCTGACGAAAACACGACCGGCCAGGGCAATCAGCCCGAAGCGACCCTCGCGCCCGAAACCACGGTGCAGGACGTGACCAACCAGCATCCGCCGCGCGGCGGCCGTGGCGGCCGTGGCCGTGGCGGCGGCGATCGCGGCGGCCGTGATGGCGGTCGCGGCCGTGGCCGTCGCGACGATCGTCGCGGTGGCGGCCAGGATGATGGCGGCGAGGAGCTGATCGAAAAGCTCGTCCACATCAACCGCGTCTCGAAGACGGTGAAGGGCGGCAAGCGCTTCGGTTTCGCTGCGCTCGTCGTCGTCGGCGACGGCAAGGGCCGTGTCGGCTTCGGTCATGGCAAGGCACGCGAAGTGCCGGAAGCCATTTCCAAGGCGACGGCTTCGGCGAAGAAGAAAATGGTCCGCGTGCCGCTCAAGGAAGGCCGCACGCTGCACCATGACGGCCGCGGTCACTTCGGTGCCGGTCGCGTTTATGTCCGCTCGGCCCCGGCCGGTACGGGCATCATCGCCGGCGGTCCGATGCGCGCCGTGTTCGAATCGCTGGGTGTCGCCGACGTGGTGACCAAGTCGATCGGCACGTCGAACCCCTACAACATGATCCGCGCCACGTTCGAAGCGCTTGGCGAGCAGACCTCGCCCAAGTCGGTGGCGCAGCGTCGTGGCAAGAAGATCGCCGACCTGCTCGGCCGCGGTGGTTCGCAGACCGCCGAGGCGGATGCGGCGGCCGTGACGGAGTAAGGCTCCCATGGCGAAGAAAGACGAAGCAAAGACGGTGAAGGTGACCCAGACCGGTTCGCCGATCCGTCGTGAAAAGAGCCAGCGCGCGACTCTGGTCGGCCTGGGTCTCAACAAGATGCACAAGACGGTCGAGCTGAAGGACACCCCCGAGGTGCGCGGCATGATCCGCAAGGTGCGGCATATGGTGACGGTCGAAGGCTGAGCCAGTTTGCCAAATGTCTCCTGCCCGCAGTGTGGCCAGCTTTTCCAGGAGGGAAGGCTTTGGTGCCCACGCTGCAAAAGGGGGAATTGGCAACTAACTCAGTTCCGATGGCACAAAGGCAATATCGTCTGGATGGGCGTTTTGATCTTGGCGGCCGCGGTGATGCTTTTCGGAGTGTTTTGAGCATTCCAACAGACGGGCGTCGGACCTGATTCATTATTGCAATTACCGGGTGGGGGGCTAAATGCCCCCTTCCTCATTTCAGCGCGAACAAAGCGAAAGCGAGTGCAGACACATGAAACTCAACGATCTCCGCGATAACGAAGGCTCCCGCAAGGAACGCATGCGCGTCGGCCGTGGCATCGGCTCGGGCAAGGGCAAGACCGCCGGTCGCGGCCAAAAGGGTCAGAAGAGCCGCGAAGGCGTTTCGATCAAGGGCTTCGAGGGCGGTCAGATGCCGCTCCACATGCGTCTGCCGAAGCGCGGCTTCAACAACATCTTCGCCAAGGATTATGCCGAAGTGAATATCGGCGCGATCCAGAAGGCGCTCGATGCCGGCAAGCTCGACGCCAAGGCGACTGTCGACCACGCCGCGCTGAAGGCCGCTGGCCTGGCGCGTGGCGGCAAGGACGGTGTCCGCCTGCTCGGCAAGGGCGAGATCAGCGCGAAGCTGAGCTTCGTCGTCGCCGGCGCGTCGAAGGGCGCGAAGGAAGCGGTCGAAAAGGCCGGCGGATCGATCGAGATCCCGCACGTCGTTCCGGCGTCGGAAAAGGCCGCTGCCAAGAAGGGCAGCGCCAAGGCCGCCAAGAAGGCGGGCTGAAGCATTTCGAAGGGCGGGCTGGTCCCGCCCTTCACTGCGTTCGGAGCCTGCAATCGCAATGTGCGATCCACCGGCTCCGTGCAGCCGGGCGCGGCGATGTCGATCCACCCTTAGACATCGCGGCCCAAGCGCCTATATGGGCGTGAACATGCGGGGGGCATGAGTCTCCCCGGCAATTTCCGGGACGATCTGACGACATGGCATCGACAGCCGATCAAATGGCAACCAGCCTGAACCTGTCCAAATTCGGCAAGGCTACCGAACTCAAGAAGCGCCTGTGGTTCACGCTGGGCGCGCTGATTGTGTTCCGCATGCTCAGCTATGTGCCGCTGCCGGGGATCGATCCGACCTCGCTCGGCCTGCTCGCGCAGCAGACTCAGGGCGGCGTGCTCGATTTCTTCAACAGCTTTTCGGGTGGCGCGCTGCAGCGCATGAGCGTCGTCGCGCTGGGCGTGATGCCGTACATCACCGCCTCGATCGTCGTGCAGCTGGCGAGCTCGCTGAGCCCGCAGCTCGCCGCGATCAAGAAGGAAGGCGAAAGCGGTCGCAAGCGCCTCAACCAGTATACCCGCTATGGCACGGTCGCGCTGACGGCGGTGCAGGGCTATGTCATCGCCACCGGGCTTGAGGCGCTGGGCGCCAATCAGGGCGTGCAGGCAGTGATCGAACCGGGACTGCTGTTCCGCATCGGCGCGGTGATTTCGCTGGTCGGCGGCACCATGTTCCTGATGTGGCTGGGCGAGCAGATCACCACGCGCGGCGTCGGCAACGGCATCTCGCTGATCATCATGGCCGGCATCGTCGCGACCATGCCGCGCACGCTGTACCAGCTGTTCGAAAGCGGCCGCACCGGTTCGATGAATCCGGTGGCGATCATCGCGATCATCGTCGCGATCGCGCTGCTGGTCCTGTTCATCTGCTTCATGGAACGTGCGCAGCGCCGTATCCTGATCCAATATCCCAAGCGCCAGACTGCACGCGGCGTTCAGGCCGAGCGCAGCCATTTGCCGCTCAAGCTCAACACTGCGGGCGTCATTCCGCCGATCTTCGCGTCGTCGCTGCTGCTGCTGCCGCTGACGATCACGCAGTTCGCGGGTCAGCCGGGTGCGGGCGAAGGCTGGTGGAGCAATCTGCTGATTTCGCTCAACCAGTATCTGCAGCATGGCAGCCCGATCTATATGCTGCTCTATGGCGCGGGCATCATCTTCTTCAGCTTCTTCTACACTGCGGTCGTCTTCAATCCCGAAGAGACGGCGGACAATCTGAAGCGCTATGGCGGGTTCATTCCGGGCATTCGTCCCGGCAAGAACACCGAGAAATATTTCGATTATGTGCTGACGCGCATCACCGTCATCGGTGCGGGGTATCTGGCACTGATCTGTCTCGTGCCCGAATATCTGATCGCGCAGATGGGGATTCCGTTCCTGCTCGGCGGCACCAGCCTGCTGATCGTCGTCAACGTGACGATGGATACGGTGACGCAAATTCAGTCGCATCTGCTTGCGCATCAATATGGCGACCTTATCAAGAAGGCGAAGCTGAAGGGCGGCCGCGCGCGCTAAATGCGCGGCGAATTAGGGGAGCTAGCCATGAACATCATCCTTCTTGGACCGCCGGGTGCGGGCAAGGGCACCCAGGCGAAGCGTCTGGAGCATGAACGCGGCATGGTGCAGCTGTCGACCGGCGACATGCTGCGCGCGGCGGTCAAATCGGGCACGCCGATCGGCCTGAAGGCCAAGGAAGTGATGGACGCGGGCAAGCTGGTTTCCGACGAGATCGTGTCGGGCATCATCGGCGAGCGGCTCGACATGCCCGATACCGAAAAGGGCGTGATCTTCGACGGCTATCCGCGCACCGCGGCACAGGCCGCGACGCTCGAGGATCTGCTTGCCCAGCGCGGGCGCCAGCTCGATTGCGTGATCGAACTGGTGGTCGATGAAGAGGCGCTGGTCGAGCGCGTCGAAGGCCGGTTCACCTGCGCCAGCTGCGGCGAGGGCTATCACGACAAATTCAAGCAGCCCAAGGTCGAAGGCACCTGCGACATTTGCGGCGGCCATGAATTCAAGCGCCGCCCCGACGACAATGCCGAAACGGTGCGCACGCGCATGGCCGAATATCGCGCCCAGACTGCGCCGATCCTTCCTTTCTATGAGGAAAAGGGCATCGTTCGCCATGTCGACGGCATGGCCGATATCGACGAGGTCGGGCGCCAGATCGACGCGATTCTCGACGCCTGAACGGCACAGGCCGCGCCGCAGTCCTTGCCGGAAGGCGATCGAGTGCTATCTTTCCTGTAGCAAGCGGGAGGGAATGCGATGACTGCCGGATGGATGGCGCTGCTGTTGCTGACGATGAAGCTGTTTCCGGACGTTCCGGTGGTGCGTGCGATCCATGATTCTCTGATCGTGAAGCCGCTTGCCTGGCTCGATTCGCTTGAACGGCGGCATATGTTGTTCGCGCTGGTGTTCATCGGCATCGCGCTTGGCGGGTTCGAGATGATCGCGGTCCTGGGGTCGGCCGATGTCGCGGCGCTGCTCGCCTGGGATATCTCGCTGTATCTGGATACCGTGATCGCGGTGTGGACCATGTCGACGATCGGCAAGGCGCGCGGCGCGGCGGCGTATCTGCGCAGCCGGATCGCCGGTCTGCTGAGCCGCCGGCCATCGGCGCGCACCCGCAAGCGGCGCGCGCGGGTCGCGGCGGCCCGTAAGCCGGCCAACGACAGCGATGCCGACGGGGGTTGGGCCTGGGCCGCCTGACCGTTGCGGCCGCCCGATGGCGCTGGATTTCTGCGGCGACGTGCTGCGACGACCGGAACCGGTCGCGTGCTAGTGCATTGAGTCGACACCGGTTTCGGCGCACGCCGGAAACGGACCAAATAATGTGCCTTGACTTCGCCCGGATCGCTTGACAGCCTGGCCCATCATCCCTAGTTGAAGCTCCTTCCGAAATACCGGCAGCTCCGGCGGCGCCTTCCGTGCGTGCGCCGGCTAATCGTATTTCGGAGAAACGCTACGAGATGGGGGCCAGCTGCCATGCGGTTCCCCGTGGAGCCGGGAGAAAAAATTACATGGCACGTATTGCGGGTGTTAACATCCCGACCAACAAGCGCGTAGTGATCGCGCTCCAGTATATCCACGGCATTGGTCAGTCCAAAGCCAAGGAAATCACCGAGAAGCTGAACATCGCGCCGGAACGCCGCGTTCAGGATCTGACCGACCAGGAGGTCCTGCAGATCCGTGAAGCGATCGACGCCGGCTACACGGTGGAGGGCGACCTTCGCCGCGAAACCGCGATGAACATCAAGCGTCTGATGGACCTTGCCTGCTATCGCGGCCTGCGTCACCGCAAGGGCCTGCCGGTTCGCGGTCAGCGCACGCATACCAATGCGCGCACCCGCAAGGGCAAGGCGAAGCCGATCGCCGGCAAGAAGAAGTAATTCGTCCGCAGGACAATTACTCTGCCGGAGGCAGGCCAGTAGCCGATTGCCTCCGATCTAGCCGCAGCAAGCTTCTCGTTTCAGAGATTTCAGGTCAGGAACTGATCCAATGGCACAAGCACCGCAGCGCCTTCGCCGTCGCGAGCGCAAGAACATCACCGCAGGCGTCGCCCATGTGAACGCCAGCTTCAACAACACCATGATCACGATCACCGATGCCCAGGGCAACGCGATTTCGTGGTCGTCGGCCGGCATGATGGGCTTCAAGGGTTCGCGCAAATCGACTCCCTACGCCGCTCAGGTCGCTGCCGAAGACGCAGGCCGCAAGGCCGCCGAACATGGCGTCCGCACGCTCGAAGTCGAAGTCAAGGGCCCGGGTTCGGGCCGTGAATCGGCGCTCCGCGCGTTGCAGGCGGTCGGCTTTCAGATCACGTCGATCCGCGACGTGACGCCGATCCCGCACAACGGCGTCCGTCCGTCCAAGCGTCGCCGCGTCTGATCTCGCTTGCATCGGCGCCCCGCCCGGACGCGGGCAGGGGCCGGTGCGACATTTTATTGGCGGGAATGCCCCATCCCGCCCAACCAGAGGGAACGCCCAGTGTCCGTCAACGCTAAGAACTGGCAAGAACTCAAGAAGCCCCACGGCCTCGAGAAGAAGCCCGGCGGTGATCCCAAGCGCAAGTCGACGTTCGTCGCCGAACCGCTCGAGCGCGGCTTCGGCCTGACGCTCGGCAATGCGCTGCGCCGCGTGCTGCTGTCGAGCCTTCAGGGCGCCGCCGTCACGTCGATCAAGATCGAAAACGTCCTGCACGAATTCTCGTCGCTGGCCGGTGTGCGTGAAGACGTCACCGACATCGTCCTGAACGTCAAGCAGATCGCGCTCAAGATGCAGGGCGAAGGCCCCAAGCGTCTGCAGCTGTCGGCGACCGGCCCGACCGAAGTGAAGGCCGGCGACATCGCCGTTTCGGGCGACATCGAAGTGATGAACCCCGATCTCGTCATCTGTCACCTGGACGATGGCGCGACGCTGAACATGGAACTGACCGCCGACACCGGCAAGGGCTATGTCCCCGCCGCGGCGAACCGTCCGGCCGATGCGCCGATCGGCCTGATCCCGGTCGATGCGCTGTACAGCCCGGTCCGTCAGGTGTCGTACAAGGTCGATCCGACCCGCGTCGGTCAGGACCTCGATTATGACAAGCTGGCGCTGACGATCGAAACCGACGGCACGGTGACTCCCGAAGACGCCCTCGCTTATGCCGCGCGCATCCTTCAGGACCAGCTGGCGCTGTTCGTCCATTTCGACGATTCGACGATGGTGCAGCAGGCCCCGGCCGCGCAGCCCGGCATCGCCGGTGCGGCTCCGGAAGGCGGCAGCGACACCGCGCAGATCAACCGTTACCTTCTCAAGAAGGTCGACGAGCTCGAACTGTCGGTGCGTTCGGCCAACTGCCTCAAGAACGACAACATCATCTATATCGGCGATCTGGTTCAGAAGACCGAAGCCGAGATGCTGCGCACGCCGAATTTCGGCCGCAAGTCGCTCAACGAGATCAAGGAAGTCCTTTCCAGCATGGGCCTGCGCCTGGGCATGGAAATTCCGGGCTGGCCGCCTGAAAATATCGAAGAGATGGCCAAGAAGCTCGAACAGGAAATCCTGGGCTGATCACTCCGATCGGTTTGAAACAGCAAAGGGCTCCGCAGCGATGCGGGGCCCTTTTTCTGTTTAGCAGTCGTCGGCTTGTGCGTCAGTGAACTTGCTTGCCAGGGCGCGTGGACAAATTCCAACCTTATCGAACGACCGCTTTCGCGAACGTTCGGCATGGAGTTGCGTGACCGAAATTGGGTGGGTTTGCGACAGTCCGCTTTTGGTTGTCGGGAGCTGCAGTAGCTTTGGCGCGCTCAAGATATTGCAATGGCGGGAAACTGTCCCTTTGTGGACGTTTTTCCTCATCATCCGGATTTTGGCGGAATTACCGAAACCGCCCTACTGGATTATCGCGGGTGGGTTTATCCGAGAGCAACCTGTCTCCCCTCGCGTGACTGGGCCGCCGCGGGAGAAGCTTGAGGCTCAGGCGTCTACGTAGTGGAAGGTCGACGTATACCGCGAGAAGCCATGATGCGGTGCCCAAAAGCATGATTACGACGAGAGCAGGCCACGGCGCGTTCTGTTCGAAGAACACAGGCGTTGAGGGATCGTTATAATGAAAGATATAGGGGTAGATCGTCGCATGGATGATATAGAGCGGATAACTGATGGCGCCGAGAGCCGCGCAAATTTTCTTCCACGCCCCCTTCGCTGGACTGCCGGTCCCCAGCCAGACCATCAGCGGCATCCAGACTGCAACGATGCCCAGCTCATATAGCCACGCAAATCCCGTATTTTCGTCAGGACGCCATAGCATCGGCAGCATCATCAGCGCGAATAGCAGCAACGGATGCAAAGCGATACGCGTGGGCGCGCGCTGCCAGGCGCGAAGCAAAGCTACTCCAATGAAGAATGAAAATGTTACTCGTGCCAAGCCGCCCACGAGACTCGGTCGCCATGTGCCGCGGTCCAGAGTGCCTTCGGTCAGCCCGGTGTAAATAAGGGCCGCAAGACCTGCTAAGATGACGAATGCCAGCCAGCGATTGGTCAGGTGACGCACCAATAAAGCGAAGAGGATATACGCGATCCACTCGTAGAAGATCGACCACGCTGGGAAATTTAACGGAAAAAGGTCGTCATAAGTCTGCGGATACGGAAGTGGATATGGCAGCATGAAAAGGTTGCATATGACATTACCCCAAAAGGTCACCGGGTTGTCAGGAAAATCATAAAGCCCCTTTGAAATGGTGCCGAGCACAAGTCCCAAAAAGAACAATGGGTAGAGCCGAATTAACCGCGCCAAAAGGAAACTCCGCCGCGCGTACCCACGTTTTAGATCGGCTTCGTAGGAATAGGCGATGACGAAACCGCTAAGGACGAAAAAGAAGTCCACTGCGACGGAAACGATCATCGGGTGAAGTGGGCCAAGAAACCATTGGATGTGCATTGCTGCGACGGCGAAAGCGGCAATGCCGCGCATTCCATCCAAGGTATCGAATGTTTGCCTGTCGACGCTCCCGGACGCTGCCATCTCTTCGCTCCGAGAATGTGAACGTTCTCATTTTAATCAAGCCATCGGTACCAAGCAAGCAAAACCGATTTCGGTTCGGCCCGGGATATTGGCTTTTCTCGGCGCTGGCGTTCGGAGCGATGCTGGCGATGCTGCTCTATCGTTGTACGCAGATCGGCGTGACGGGCGGCTGACCGGTGCGTACAGCAGGGCGAAGCTTGACTTTCGCATGCGAATCCGCTTTTACGCGCGGCTTCACCACAGCGTGAATTCGGGTTTTGGGCGGTGGCCCTGTTTCACCGCCTGGTCGGCAGTACCTCAAACGGCTGCCGGACGAACAAAGGAAGTTACCATGCGTCACCGCGTTGGCGGCCGTAAGCTGCAGCGTACCTCGGCTCATCGCCAGGCCCTGTTCCGCAACATGTCGGCCGCGCTGATCAAGCACGAACAGATCACCACCACCGTTGCCAAGGCGAAGGAGCTTCGTCCCTATGTCGAGAAGCTCGTCACGCTCGCGAAAAAGGGTGGCCTTTCCAACCGCCGTCTCGCGCATGGCCGCCTGCAGGATGATGTCCAGCTGACCAAGCTGTTCGACGTTCTTGCCGAGCGCTATGCCGATCGTAACGGCGGCTATACCCGCATCATCAAGGCCGGCATCCGCGCGTCGGACGCTTCGCCGATCGCGATCATCGAATTCGTCGATCGCGACGTCAGCGCCAAGGGCCAGGATTCGGGCCCGGTGCAGACCGAGGACGATTTCGAAGACGCCTGAACGGGCGCTTTCCTATAGTAAACGGAGCGAGAGGCCGACCCTATCCGGGGTGCGGCCTCTTTGCTATTTCAAGCGGTGTCCGACGCACGTTCGAAAGCCGCAATCATGTCCACGCCGCCGCCGCTGGTTTCCGAATCTCAGCAACTTACCGAACGCTGGTCGGCAACCCTTCCGTTTCCGATGGCGCGACGGATAGACGATGGCGCGCTGGTTTTCTGGCACAGCCCGAAGCGGCTGACCTTGTGGTTGTTGGCGTTCAATCCCTCTGAAGACGGCGATCCGCTCGCGCGGCTGGCAGACCTGCGGGCAGGGGCGTCGTCGGATGGGTTTGATGCGACTGAGGAGCAGCGCGGCGGTGTGCTGCGCTTTGCCTATCGGCTTCGCGAGGACGGAGAAGATGATCGTCAGCCCGCCTTTTACGGCTTCGCGGTCGGGCCCGATGGCAGCCATATCTTCCTTTCGGCATATTTCGATAGCGAGGAGCAAGTGGAAGATGCGCGATCGATGTGGCGCAGCCTTACCTGGAGCGATCAACCAGCGACTTGAGCAAGAGGCCGGAGCCCCCTAGGTTCCGGCCTCTTTCTTTTTGTCCGGAGAGTGTGATGCGCCGCGTGCTTCCCCTTGCCGCCCTTCTTTCCATCGCCAGTCCGGCCTTTGCGCAGGAGAATTCCGCACCCATGTCGTTCCCCGATGCCTATCCCGAAACCCGCCGCGTCGATGTGGTGGACGAACAATTCGGGGTGCCGGTCGCCGATCCCTATCGCTGGCTCGAAAACGATGTCCGCAACGATAGCGAAGTGGCCGACTGGGTCGCTGCGGAAAATGAAGTGACCGATGCCTATCTCGATACGCTGCCCGGTCGCGACATCTTTGCCGAGCGGATCAAGGCGCTGATGGATTATGAGCGGTTCGGCCTGCCCAACAAGGAAGGCGGCCGCTATTTCTACATGCACAATACCGGCTTGCAGCAGCAGGCGGTATTGTGGGTGCGCGACACGGTCGATGGGCCGGGGCGGGTGCTGCTCGATCCCAATGGCTGGTCCGAAGACGGCGCGACGGCGCTTGCCGAATGGAGCCCGTCGCCCGACGGCAAATATCTGCTCTACAGCATTCAGGACGGGGGCACCGACTGGCGCATCGTCCGCGTGCTCGATGTTGCGACCGGCGAAACGCTGTCGGACGAAGTGAAATGGGCGAAATATGCGATCGGCGGCGATTGGGCCAAGGATGGGTCGGGCTTTTTCTATGCGCGCTATCCCGAGCCGCCCGCAGGCGAAACCTATCAGGCGCTGACCGAGAATCACCGCGTCTATTTCCACAAGCTGGGTACCGACCAGAGCGAGGACCGCCTGGTCTATGCAACGCCCGATCATCCCAAGCGCAGCCATTATTCGGGCGTGACCGATGATGGCCGCTGGCTGATCATCTACACCAGCGAAGGCACCGACGACGCCAATGAACTGACCGTCATCGACCTGACCGACCCCGAATGGACCCCGCGCACGATCGTCAGCGGTATCGAAAACCATTGGGGGGTGATCGGCAATGTCGGCGACACGCTCTATGTCATGACCGACAAGGACGCGCCGCGCCGCCGGGTGATGACGATCGACCTGAATGACCCGCAGGCCGGACCGGCAACAGCGAAGGAAATCATCGGCGAACAGGAAGCGACGCTGGACGGCGCGTCGCTGATCGGTGGCAAGCTGATGCTGAGCTATATGGTCGATGCCAGGACCGAGATCCGCCGCTTCAATCCGGACGGCACGCCCGACGGCATGGTCGATCTGCCCGGCATCGGTACCGCGTCGGGATTTGGCGGCAAACAGGAGGATGGCGAGACCTTCTACGCCTTTACCAGCTTCAACTATCCGACCACCATTTTCCGCTATGACGTCGCGACCGGGACGAGCAGCGTCTGGGCGCAGCCCGAAGTCGATTTCGATCCGACCCAATATGTCGTCGAACAGCGTTTCTATGAATCGAAGGACGGCACCCGCGTGCCGATGTTCATCGTCAAGCGCGCCGATGTCACCGGACCGGCGCCGACGATCCTGTACGGCTATGGCGGGTTCAATATTTCGCTCACGCCCGGCTTTTCCGCCTCGCGGCTCGCATGGCTCGAACAGGGCGGGGTGTTTGCGGTCGCAAATCTTCGCGGCGGCGGCGAATATGGCAAGGCGTGGCACGATGGCGGGCGGCTGCAGAACAAGCAGAATGTGTTCGACGATTTCATCGCTGCCGGCGAATATCTGATCGCACAGGGAATCACCGGCAAGGATCAGCTGGCGATTCAGGGCGGTTCGAATGGCGGGCTGCTGGTCGGCGCGGTGGTCAATCAGCGCCCGGACCTGTTCGCTGCGGCTTTGCCTGCGGTGGGCGTGATGGACATGCTGCGCTTCGACCGCTGGACGGCGGGGCGCTATTGGGTCGATGATTATGGCTATCCGTCGAAGGAAGCCGATTTCCGGGTCCTCTACCGCTATTCGCCCTATCACAATGTCCAGAGCGGCAAGGAGTATCCGGCGATCCTGGTGACCACCGCCGATACCGACGATCGTGTGGTGCCGGGGCACAGCTTCAAATACACTGCGATGCTGCAATCGGCCGATATCGGCAACAAGCCGCACCTGATCCGTATCGAAACGCGCGCGGGCCACGGTTCGGGCAAGCCGACCGACAAGGTGATCGAGGAGACGTCGGACCTGTGGGCGTTTGCGGCGAAGTGGACCGGGCTGGAGATCACGCCGCGCGACTGAGCGGGGCGGGGCGGTCGGAACGTCGTGCGGCGCGCGGCGTTGGGCCGGGATGCGTGATCTTATCCTGTTCAGTGCCAGCGCGCTGATCCTCGCCGGATGTTCCCCCGCGTCGCAAGCGCCCGCCGACGGCGCCAACGAGGCGGTGTCCGTGCCGGTCGCGAAGGATGCGGCGATCGAGGCGGACGCCAACAGGGCGGCCGAACTTGCCACGCGCGGCGGCGATGGCCGGCCGGTCGCGCTGGCACCGATTGCGCCGGCGGATGGTTCGGCAGTTCCCGGCGAACTGGCGTGCGGCTTTACCGCTTCCGGTGACGATGCGGCGATCCTGTTGGGCAAGGGATTCGTGGCGAGCAGCGCGCAGCCGATGGCGGTGGTGCGGGCCGAAGATGGCCTGCACAGGCTGACACTGAGCAACGGCCAGGGTTTCGCCTCGCTGCGGCGTGGCGGCGATTTCGTCGGACCGGGATTTACGATCACGCTGTCACCGGGCGAAAGCGTCGCCGATGCAAGCGAATCCCCGGCGCAGCACGCCGAGCTTCTGGTCCAGCGCGAGGATGGCGCGAAGCGCACCTATCGGGGAATGTGGCGCTGCGGCCCCTAAACCGCGCGGCCGCACTTCCCCTCACCGCCGCATCTGCTATCTGCCCGGGGCATGACCCAGCACCCCGATTCCATCCTGATCGTCGATTTCGGCAGCCAGGTTACGCAGCTTATCGCCCGCCGTGTCCGCGAAGCCGGCGTGTACAGCGAAATCGCACCGTTCACCTCCGCTGCCGAGGCTTTTGAACGGATGCAGCCCAAGGGCGTGATCCTGTCGGGATCGCCCGCATCGGTGCTCGACGACGGCAGCCCGCGCGCCCCCGATATGGTGTTCGACAGCGGCGTGCCGGTGCTGGGCATCTGTTACGGCCAGCAGACGATGATGGAACAGCTGGGCGGCAAGGTCGCGCTTGGCGACAGCGGCGAATTCGGACGTGCCTTTATCGAAATCGACGATAGCTGCGTGTTGTTCGACGGGCTGTGGCGCGAAGGCGAAACGCATCAGGTGTGGATGAGCCATGGCGACAAGGTGACCGAGCTGGCCCCCGGCTTCCGCGTCGTCGCGACCAGCCCCGGCGCGCCCTTTGCCGTGATCGCCGATGACGATCGCCGCTATTATGCGATGCAGTTCCACCCCGAAGTGGTCCACACCCCCGATGGCGGGC
Source organism: Stakelama portus (assembly GCF_003171655.1). Taxonomy (GTDB): domain Bacteria; phylum Pseudomonadota; class Alphaproteobacteria; order Sphingomonadales; family Sphingomonadaceae; genus Sphingomonas; species Sphingomonas portus. The sequence continues at coordinate 443,357 of NZ_QFZL01000004.1, forward strand.
GGCTGCTCGCCAATTTCGTGCGGCATGTCTGCGGCCTTTCGGGTGACTGGACGATGGCCGAGTTCCGCGACACCAAGATCGCCGAGATCCGTCAGCAGGTCGGCGACGGCAAGGTGATTTGCGGGCTTTCGGGCGGCGTCGACAGCGCGGTTGCGGCGGTGCTGATCCATGAAGCGATCGGCGATCAGCTGACCTGCGTGTTCGTCGATCACGGGCTGATGCGTGCGGGCGAGGCCGAGCAGGTCGTTTCGCTGTTCCGCAACAGCTATAATATCCCGCTGGTCCATGTCGACGCCGAGACCTTGTTTCTCAGCGGCCTTGCCGGCGTCACCGACCCGGAAGCCAAGCGCAAGTTCATCGGCAAGACCTTCATCGACGTGTTCGAGGATGAAGCGAAGAAGATCGGCGGCGCCGATTTCCTGGCGCAGGGGACGCTGTATCCCGACGTGATCGAAAGCGTGTCGTTCACCGGCGGGCCGAGCGTGACGATCAAGAGCCATCACAATGTCGGTGGCCTGCCCGAACGCATGAACATGAAGCTGGTCGAGCCGCTGCGCGAATTGTTCAAGGACGAAGTGCGCGCGCTGGGCAAGGAACTGGGCCTGCCCGACGCATTTGTCGGCCGGCATCCCTTTCCGGGGCCGGGGCTGGCGATCCGTATTCCGGGCGAAGTCACCAAGGACCGGTGCGACATTTTGCGCAAGGCGGATGCGATCTATCTTGAGGAAATCCGCAATGCGGGCCTGTATGATGCGATCTGGCAGGCATTTGCGGTGCTGTTGCCGGTGCGCACGGTGGGCGTGATGGGCGACGGGCGCACCTATGACAGCGTGCTGGCGCTGCGCGCAGTGACGTCGACCGACGGCATGACGGCGGAAGTATTTCCGTTCCCGGGCGATTTCCTGCCGCGCGTCGCGACGCGGATCGTGAACGAAGTGCGCGGCATCAACCGCGTGGTATATGATTATACGTCCAAACCCCCCGGCACGATCGAGTGGGAGTGATCAGGACTCGCAATCCCGCGGGGCGGGATTGCGGCCTGATCACTCGGCACCGCAAGGTGCCGCAGGGCGATGTCCGGGGCGGGATTGCGGCCTGATCACTCGGCACCGCAAGGTGCCGCAGGGCGGCTCGCGGGCCTGTCGGGTTGGCGGAAGCATAGCGAGGGGGAATGCGATGCGGAAATGGATGGCGCCGATGATCGCGGCGATGCTGCTGGCGGGCTGCAACGCGAATGATGGCGGCAATGTCGCGACCGGCGACAGCGACAACCGTATCGCGATGGCGGCCGACGCGAATGTTTCGGCGGCGGACGGCGAAGCCGTTTCGGGCGCGCAGATCCAGCTTGCGCCCGACGGCATCGGCTATGTCTATCCCGATGGCCGCATCGGCCGCGCAGCGTTCGGCACGGGCAAGAATATCTCTTCGCAAATGGCGGTTGCGGCGCTGGGCGATCCGATCGGCGATACGGTCAATTCCGAATGCGGGGCGGGGCCGCTCGAAATCGTCGATTATCAGGGCAATTTTTCGATGCTCTATCAGGACGGCCGGTTCGTCGGGTGGACGCTGGGCGGGGACGACAGCCTGCTGACGACCGCCAGCGGCATCGGCATCGGTTCGACGCGGTCGGAAATGGCCGATACGCTGGTCGTCACCATGGTGCCGGAAAGCACGCTGGGCAGCGAGTTCATGATCGGCGATTCGCAGATGGGCGGGCTGTTGAACGGTAACGATGCCGACGCCATCGTCACCGATCTGTGGGCGGGCACGACCTGCATGTTTCGCTGAGGATTTGCGATGACGATAGCGTTTTACGGCATCAGGAATTGCGACACGGTGAAGAAGGCGCGCGCCTGGCTTGACGAGCAGGGCATTGCCTATGATTTTCACGACTTCAAGGCGGAGGGCGTCGACCCTGCGCGGCTGATGCACTGGATCGAACAGGTCGGTTGGGAAACGCTGCTCAATCGTCGCGGAACGACGTTTCGCAAGCTGCCCGACTCGGACAAGCAAGGCATCGACGCGGACAAGGCGGCGGCGTTGATGACGGCGCAACCATCGATGATAAAACGCCCGGTAATCGAACATCCGGGCGGGATTCTGGTCGGTTTCGCGGCGGACCGTTACGCCGCGACGTTCTGCTGAGCGATTTTGTCGCGCTGCGGCATTTCGAAAATGGCTAATTTGGGTTAGTTTTATGCTCGGGCCGGTGAGGGTCGCCGGACGGGGATACGGACATGGCAGCATATATTCGCCAGCGGCCTCCGCGCTGGTTTTCCACAATCGCATCGGTCGCGACGCTTTGGGGCGCGGTCGTGTGCCTTGCGTTTCTGCTCTACAGCGAAGTGGCGAGCGATACGGCGATTGCCGATACGATGTTCTTCGAAGGCGCGCCGGGCTGGTACATGGCACTATATGCCGCCGCAGTGGCGAGCACGCTGATGGGCGGCGTGGCGCTGATGACGCGGTCGGTGCTGGCCAAGGCATTGTTCATCGCATCGCTGGGGCTGCTCGCGATCCAGATTATCTATTGCCTGCTCGATACGCATATGGTCGCGGCCCAGGGGTGGAGCGCGATGCTGTTGCCGACCTTTCTGGTCGCGGTTGCGGGTGCCGAACTGTGGTTCGCCGAATATTCGCGCAGGCGGGGCTGGATCCGCTGAAGCGGTTCAGGGGTGCCGGCTGAGCCAGCTGCGCACCATCGGTTCGGGATCGCCGAGCGGGCGGGTCTGATAGCTGCCCGTACCGCAGACCAGATCGACCACCGCGCGCATGACGCTGCCCGGTTCATGTGCCTGAATCGTGCCGTCGAATTCTTCCGACGCCGTGAGCTGGCCGTTCAGATAATAGCTGTTGGTGAGGATCGCCGTGGCGTGGCGCGGGCAATTCGCCTCACGGTCGGTGACCGAGCGATTATAATCGATCTCGCCGTTGCTGGTCGGTTGTTCCCACACGGTCATCGACCGGAACCGGACGTGATCGCCCTCGCGCGTGATCGAAGCGGTATCGACCAGATAGACGGCGCGATCGGGAGCATGGCCCGATGATTTCGCCACCTGCCATTGCTGCGCCGAGGCCGGCAGCGCGGCCAGCGACCCGATGGCGATCAACAAAAGCGCGTATGGCTTCATCGGTCCTCTCCTCCGATGTGCAAGGCATATCATGGCGCTGGCAACGGCGAAAGCGGGAGGGCATCAGCCCTCCCACTGAAACACTTCCTCCAACGGCTTGCCGAACACTTGCGCGATGCGGAAGGCGGCTTCGAGCGTCGGGGAATATTTGCCCGCTTCGATCGCCGCTACCGTCTGGCGGGTAACGCCGATCTTCTCGCCCAGTTCGGCCTGAGTCATTTCGCCGGCCATGAAGCGCAGCGTGCGGATCTGATTGGCGATGGGCGGTGCCTTAGCCATGCCAGCCTCGGCGATAATCGGCGATCACCACCGCGCAGCGCACCACTTCCGCCAGCACCAGCCCGAACAGCCCGGTATTGGCGATGTGCCAGCTATCGGGAACGCTGAGCGGCATGATCACGCCCGCCACGATCAATGCGAGCATCATCACGCCATAGCCCGCGGCGAGACCATGCTGGGCGATCGCGCGATCGCGTTCGTCGGGTCTGGCGCGGGCTTCCCCGGGGGATCGGGTGGCAAGCACTGCGCGTCCCCCAAATTCGATCGCGACGCGCACGACCGTGGCGATCGCGAACCAGAGGATGAATTGGAGCGCATTGGCCTGTGGTTGTCCCTGGGTGACGGCCACGGCAGTAAAATAGCCGCCATAGCCGATCGCCATTCCGCCGAGCGCGAGCCATGCTTCCTTTTCGCGGAAGGGCATGTCGAGTGTCTTTTCCATGGCTCAGGCGCTCCGGCGATAGCGGACGATCTGCCAGATGTCCGATGTGAGGGTGGAGAGGACAAGGCCGAGCAGCATCGCATTGCCGATGACGATCGCGATGCTCATCGCCGGATCGCCGACGAGCAGCGCCGGGGCGACGTGAACGAGTGCGGGCGTACCGAGCATCGTCACGGCCACCACCACCGACAGCACGAAATATGCCGGGCGATAGGCGCTGATCGCGAATTCCCGCTCGCGAATATCGGCGGCCATATTGGCCTCGCGCGGGCTCGCGATGGCGAGCGCGACGGTCGCCGCCACTTCGATCATGACGATCAGCACGACCGAGCGGAGGAACCCGCCAAAGCTGGCCGCGACATCGATTCGGCCTTCCGACAAGGTGGCGGCGAGCCCGAGGAAATAGGGGCCCCAGACCGCCAGCACGGCGATGACCGAAACCCAAAGCACTTTCTCCCTGAAGGTCATTTTTAACTCCATGTTCGATTCGATAACCTTCATGTAAAAAATATCATACATGGAGTCAAATCAGAACGTCATTCCGGCGCGAGCGGCTGGCGAGCGGCGCGGCGAACCGCTATCGGGCGGCCATGTCGACCTACACGCTCGATACGGCGACCAGCCGTGCCAATCCGATGCCCGCTCCGATGAAGCGGCTGACCGTTCCCGCGATCCGCAACCGCAAGGGCAAGGATCCGATCGTCATGCTGACCGCGTACACCACGCGGATGGCCCAACTGCTCGATCCGCATTGCGACGTGCTGCTGGTCGGCGACAGTCTCGGGCAGGTGATCTATGGCCTGCCCACCACCTTGCCGGTGACGCTCGACATGATGATCGCGCATGGCGCCGCCGTTGTGCGGGGCAGCTATCACGCGGTGGTGATCGTCGACATGCCGTTCGGCGCCTATGAAGCGAGCCACGAAAAGGCATTCGAATCGGCGGCGCGGATCATGGCCGAAACCGGCGCCGCCGGCGTCAAGCTGGAAGGCGGCGCTGCAATGGCGCCGACGGTAGAATTTCTCGTGTCGCGGGGGATTCCCGTTTTCGGTCACATCGGCCTGACGCCGCAGTCGGTAAATGCGCTGGGCGGTTATGCCGCGCGCGGGCGCAGCAACGAGGAGCATTCGCGGATCATCGACGACGCAAAGGCGATTGCCGATGCCGGCGCCGCCGCGATCGTTGCCGAGGGCGTGGTGGAAACGCTGGCGCAGGAAGTGACGGCGGCGGTTTCCTGCCCGGTAATCGGCATCGGTGCGTCGAACCAGTGCGACGGCCAGGTTCTGGTGACCGAGGACATGCTCGGCCTGTTCGAACGTACGCCGCGTTTCGTGAAACGCTATGACGATCTGGCTGGCCGCATTTCCGCCGCGGTTGGCACCTATGCCGACGAAGTACGTTCCCGGGCCTTTCCGGGAGCGGATCAGGTCTATGCGCCGCGCGATTGAGCGACTATCGAGCCGCTTTCCCCAATGGGTCGCCGACGCTAAGGTCCGCGCCCATATGCCGTTTATGGAGTAGTTCTTGGCGCTTCCCCCCGAGCAGAACCCGACCTTCATTCGCGAGGTCGATGAAGAGCTTCGCCGCGAGGAGCTGTTGCGGATCTGGCGCAGCTATGGCGTATGGATCGTGGTCGCGGTGGTCGCGATACTGCTGGGCGTCGCGATCTGGCTCTATATGGACCATCGCAGCACGTCGGCCGCTGCCGCGCGCGGCGAGCGGTATGACGCGGTCGTCCATGATCTGAGCAGCGGCCAGAAGGCGAAGGCCGCACCCGAACTGGCCGAACTGTCGAAGACGGGCGGCGCGGGCTATGGCACGCTGGCGCGTCTGGAGCAGGCGAACATCCTGCTCGACAAGGGCGACCTCAAGGGCGCCGCGGCCAAGTTTGCCGAGATCGAATCGGACCCGGCCGTTGCCGAACCGTTCCGCCAGCTGGCGACGGTCCGCCGCACCTATGCCGAATTCGACAGCATGAAGCCGAGCCAGGTGATCGACCGGCTCAAGGCGCTGGCGGTTCCCGACAGCCCATGGTTCGGTTCGGCCGGCGAACTGGTCGCCATGGCCTATATGAAACAGGGCAAGCGCACCGAAGCGGGCGCATTGCTGAGCAAGATCGCGCAGGCGGAAAATGTGCCCGACTCGCTGCGCCAACGCGTCCTGCAGCTGGCGGGCGTGCTCGGCGCGGATGCGTCGGCCGCAGCAGCCACCGACGAAGCAACGGCGGCAGAACCCGCTGCAAACGAACAATCTGAGGGAAATACCACGCGATGAGGAACCTGAATCGCCTGGCGCTGGTGCTTGCCGCCGGCGCCGCCCTGAGTGGTTGCGGCATTTTCAAGGGCGGCAAGAGCGACACGCCGACCGTGGGTCAGCGCGTGCCGATTCTGGTCGCGGAAAACGGCGTCACCGCCGATCCGACGATCGCGGGCATCGACGTGCTGCTGCCCGCCGCCGCTACCAACGCGAACTGGGCCCAGCCGGGAGGCAATGCGTCCAAATCGATGGGGCATCTGACGCTCCCCGCGGCGCCGGTCAGCGCTTGGCGTGCATCGATTGCCGGCGGCGGCAAGCGGGCGCGCCTTGCCGCCGCGCCGGTCATCGCCAACGGAAAGCTCTATGTCGTCGATATCGACGGACAGGTGCTCGCATTCGATGCGAATAGCGGCGCCAGGCTGTGGGCAAAGCCGACCTCGGCCAATCGCGAAAACAGCGCGGCGCTGTTCGGCGGTGGAGTGAGCTTCGATTCGGACAAGCTGTACGCGACCAATGGCCTGGGCGACGTGGTCGCAATGAACGCCGCGACCGGCGACGAAATCTGGAAAGTGCGTCCGGGCGGCCCGCTGCGTGGTGCCCCGACCATCGCCAACGGCCATGTCTATGTCCTGACGCAGGACAATCAGTTCTTCGCGCTCGATCAGAATGACGGTTCGGTGGTCTGGACCTCGGCGGGTGCCGTCGAAACACAGGGCGTGTTCGGCGTCGCCGCACCTGCGGTTGCGCAGAGCACGGTCGTGGCCGGCTTCTCTTCGGGCGAACTCAATGCCTATCGGTACGAGAATGGACGCCAGCTCTGGGCCGATGTCCTGTCGCGCACCAGCATGTCGACGTCGGTTTCCTCGCTTTCGGATATCGATGCCGATCCGGTGATCGATCAGGGCCGCGTCTATGCCGTCGGGCAGGGCGGTCGCATGGTCGCGCTCGACCTCGCGTCGGGCCGGCGCCTGTGGGAAGAAAATTTCGCCTCCATTTCGACGCCCTGGGTGGCGGGCGAATGGATTTTCGTCGTCACCGAACAGGCCAAGCTGATCTGCATCCAGCGCGGCAGCGGGCGCATCCGCTGGATTTCGCAGCTGCGCCGCTGGCGCGACGAAAAGGACCAGAAGGGGCTGATCACCTGGGTCGGGCCGGTGCTGGCCGGGGGCAAGCTGTGGGCTGCCAACAGCCGCGGAGAGATTTTTTCCGCCTCGCCCAGCGACGGCAGTTTCGAACAGGTCGCCGAAGTCGACGGATCGGTATCGTTGCCGCTCGTCGTCGCCAACAACAGCCTGTACGTCCTTGACGATGCAGGAAAGCTGACGGCCTTCCGCTGATGCCGGCGGGCCGGGGCGATCCGCGCCCCGGCCGCCGACCACAGCCGATGGCCGCGCCACCAGGGGAACCCGTAACGTGCCGCTTCCCACCGTCGCCATCATCGGCCGCCCCAATGTGGGCAAATCGACGCTGTTCAATCGCCTTGTCGGAAAGCGGCTCGCGCTGGTCGATGACCGGCCCGGCGTGACTCGCGACCGTCGTGAGGGCGACGCGACGCTGATCGGGCTCGATTTCCGGATCATCGATACCGCCGGTTTCGAGGATGAGGACCCCCAGAGCCTGCCCGGCCGCATGCGCGTGCAGACCGAGGCCGCCGTGCGCGAGGCCGATGTCGCGCTGTTCGTGGTCGATGCGCGTGCGGGGATAACGCCGCTCGACGAGGAAATCGCCCGCTGGCTGCGCAGCGCCGACGCGCCGGTCGTGATTGCCGCGAACAAGGCAGAGGGCAGGGCAGGCGAAGCGGGTGCGATCGAAGCGATGGCGCTCGGCTTTGGCGATCCGGTGCTGCTTTCGGCCGAACATGGCGAGGGTATGGGCGACCTGTTCGAAGCGTTGCTGCCATGGATCGACAAGGCCGAGGACGAGCCTGAGGAAGATCCCGACGCGCCCGATGCGCCGCTCAAGCTGGCGATCGTCGGCAGGCCGAATGCCGGCAAGTCGACGCTGATCAACAAGATACTCGGGCAGGACCGGCTGATTACCGGGCCAGAGGCGGGGATCACGCGCGATTCGATTGCGATCGATTGGGAATGGACACCGCCCGAAGGCGGCGATGTGCGCCGGGTGCGCCTGATCGACACGGCGGGGATGCGCAAGCGTGCGCGCGTGCAGGACAAGCTGGAGAAGCTGTCGGTTGCCGACGCCCTGCGCGCAGTCGATTTCGCCGAAGTCGTGGTGCTGCTGCTCGATGCGACCAAGGGGCTGGAGGTTCAGGATCTGAAGATCGCCGACGCAGTGATTCAGGAAGGGCGCGCGCTGATCGTCGTGATGAACAAATGGGACGTCGCCGAAGACGCCAGCAAATTGTTCAACGGCGTCAAGGGCGCGCTCGACGAAGGGCTGGCACAGGTGCGCGGCGTGCCGCTGCTCACGGTTTCCGCGATCACCGGCAAGGGGGTCGATACGATGATCAAGGTCGCGTTCGAAACGCGCGATGCCTGGTCGCGGCGCGTTTCCACCGGTCAGCTCAATCGCTGGTTCGAACGTGCGATCGAAACCAATCCGCCGCCCGCACCCGGCGGCAAGCGGATCAAGCCGCGTTATGTGACGCAGGCCAAGACCCGTCCGCCCAGCTTCATCCTGTTCGGCACGCGCGTCGACTTGTTGCCCGAAAGCTATCGTCGCTATCTGGTCAATGGCATTCGCAAGGAATTCGGGTTCGGCGCGGTGCCGGTGCGGCTGACAATGCGCGCGCCGCGAAACCCGTTCGACCGCGACAAGGAATGACGACGCGGATCGATGCGCGCGGCATGCGCTGTCCCTGGCCGGCAATTCGCCTGGCGCGTGCGTTGCGCGATGCCGGTCCCGGATCGGAAATCGAAATACTCGCCGATGATCCGGCGGCTCCGCGCGAACTGGAACGTGCGGCCTTGCAGGCCGGGGCGGCTTTTGTTCGTTCGGATTTCGCGAAATTCGTCGTCCGGATGGCACCGGAATAACCCGATATTTACCGGGCCGGTTTAATAGCCTTAATAGTAGGCGTAATCAGGGTATCGACATGTCCGACGCGGCGGCGCTCGTAAACATGGTGGAATTGGGTCGGTTCAGAGCCGAACTCGGCGCCAATTTTGCGCGTATCCTGGGATATTTCCGCGAAGACGGGATCAAGTCGGTCGAACAGATCGAAGCGGCGATGCGCGCACAGAGCGCAGCCGCCCTGGTCAATCCCGCGCATATGCTGAAGGGCGAATCGCGCCAGTTCGGCGCCGAACCGCTTGCCGATCTGGCCGAGGAAATCGAAGTGATCGGTCGTAATTGTGTGGAGCGCCGCGACACGCCCAGCGACGCGCTGGAGCCTGTCGTGCAGCTGCGGCCCTTGTTCGAAGCGACGCTCGAACTGCTCGAGCGCGAAAGCAATCCGCTGGTCGCGCGCCGCACGGCGTTCGGGAAGCGCCCCGCATTGGGGTACGAGCGCTAGGCGCCTCTCACGCTTCCCGGGCGCGGCTCAGCTGTCGCCTTCTTCGGCCTTGCTGTTGAGCTGGATATAATTTTCCAGCCCCATGCGGGCGATCATGTCGAACTGACGTTCCAGCGTGTCGACATGGTCTTCCTCGCTTTCGAGGATGCTGACGAACAGTTCGCGGCTGACGAAATCGCGCACTTCCTCGCAATGCTGGATGGCATCGCGCAACAGCGCGATCGCTTCCATTTCGAGCGCGAGATCAGCCTTCAGAACCTCTTCGACATTCTCGCCGATGCGCAGGCGGCCGAGCAGCTGAAAATTGGGCAGGCCGTCGAGAAACAGGATGCGTTCCGACAACTGGTCGGCATGTTTCATCTCGTCGATCGATTCGTGGCGTTCGAACTCGGCGAGCTTCTTCACGCCCCAATTGTCGAGCATGCGATAGTGCAGCCAATATTGATTTACGGCGGTGAGCTCGTTCTTGAGCGCCTCGTTGAGATACTCGATTACTTTGGTGTCGCCCTTCATCGCCATGTCCCTATTGTCTGCGTGTCGGCGCGAATCCTACGCGGGCGCAGCCGGCATGGCCAGTCAAAAATGGCGGATTTCTGCGGTTTTTTCTAGATGCGAATGCTATGCAGCATCACGCTCTTGCGCGATGATCTGACGTGCGAATGGTACGCATTGACCGCATTTGGCCTGGCGTCCGAGCGCGCGATAGGCCTGGCAGGCGCTCTGCGCACCGCTGCGTGCGGCCTCGCGCACTTCCTGCTCCCGAATTGCATTACAAACGCAAACGACCATCGCGCCCTCTCATCCTTGAAAGCCAATCTAGGGCTAATGAGATTGATTCGCAATGCTATTGCGCGCAGTTCTCAATAAAAGATTTGCGTCGCCCTGTGGTGCATCCTCACCGGGAGCCGATCGCGCCGCCGCGAATCGGTTGCAGGCTCCCCCGCGACAGGCTGCGCCACAGCCATTCGAGCGGGCCATAACGGAACCGGCTCAGCCAGGGTTTCGACCAGAGCAGCATCAGCGCCCAGATCACCGCGACCACTCCGTAAATCTGAAAGCGCGACAGATAGCCGTACCAGCCAAGGCCATAGCCATAGAAGAACAGCGTGCAGAGCAGCGACGTCATCAGATAGTTGGTGAACGCCATCCGCCCCGCCGCGGCGATGCGCGCGGTCAACGCTCCGCCGGGCCGCATCAACAGGATGATCGCGCAGGCCCAGCCCAGGATCATCAGCGGCCGGAAAATCACCGGCGCCGCCAGCACGCACAGCGCCACCGCGAACATGCTGAAATCCCGATCCACCAGATATGCCGCACCGGCGACATAGGCGGGGATCGCAATGCCGAAACAGACCATCATCCATTTGACATAGCGGGCGCGGGGCCATGCGCCGGTCAGCATGCCGCTGCGCAGTCCGGCCATGCCGATCAGCATATAGGCGAGCGTTTCGGCGCCGACATAGAAGAACATCGGGATCGGCATCAGCGCCTGTTTTTCCACGCGATGCGACAGGATGGCGGCATAATCGCCGCGATACAGGGCCAGATCGGCTGCCAGCTTCGCCTTGTCGGGAATGCCGACCATGCCTTGCAGCGCGGTCAGCTGCCTCGCGGCGTCCTCGGGCGTGGCGGCGTGCCCATATTCGAGCGTCCATGCCAGATGGGGCAAACCGCCCAGGATCAGCAATTCCAGCGTCAGCAGCAGAAGCGCGACAATCACCAGCCGATGGATCGCCATCTTGCGGAAGAACCACAGGATCATCCCGATCATCGCATAATGGATCAGGATATCGCCCCACCAGATCAGCAGCAGGTGCGCGTATCCGAAAACGAGCAACCAGAACATCCGCGCATAATGGATCCGGGCCGGGCGCTTCCCCGCTGCCTCTGCACGTTCGATCACCAACAGGGTAGACGCGCCGAACAGGACCGAAAACAGCCCGCGCATCTTGCCGTCGAACAGCACATAATTGACCAGATAGACGATCAGATCCGCGCCGGTCGCGCCGCCATAGGCGCGCGGATTCATATACGCCGCTTCGGGCATCGAAAACGCGACGATGTTGAGCAGCAATATGCCCATCACCGCGACGCCCCGAACCGTGTCGAGCGTCAAATGGCGTTGCCCCGCCAGCGCCATGGTCGCCATCCTGTCCCCCCTGTAGCAGCCGGATGATAGGCCGGCGGCGAGGCGGGAGCGAGTCTTCCTAGATCCAGCTGGAAATCTGATCGAGCGACTTTTTATGCGCCGCATGGCCGGGGATGGTCGCGTCCGCCGCCGGATGTCCCGCGACGACGATCATCAGCGGCTTTTCCTGTTCGGGCCGCCTGCATACGCGATTGAGGAACCGCATCGGATTGGGCGTGTGGGTCAGCGTCGCGACGCCGGCGGCATGCAATGTCGCGAGCAACAGGCCGCACGCAATGCCGACGCTTTCGGTGACATAATAATTCTGCATATCGTCTTCGGGGTCGGGACCGCCGCGGCGTTGCGCGAACACGACAATCAGCCAGGGGGCGATTTCGAGATAGGGTTTGTCGGCATCGGTGCCCAAAGGGAGCACCGCGTTCAACCATTGCGGCCCGGCCCGGCCGGCATAGAAACGGCGCTCTTCCTCTTCGGCGGCGACGCGAATCGTGGCCTTGGCTTCGGGGGAACCGATCACGGCGAAATGCCAGGGCTGGTGGTTGGCGCCGTTGGGCGCTGTGCCTGCGGCGAGAATCGCCTGCTCGATTACTTCGCGCGGCACCGGCTGGTCGCTGAATGCGCGGCAGCTGTGGCGCGTGCGCATCGTTTCGTAAAATGCGTGAGCGCGGGCAATGCGTTCCGCATCCGTCAGATCGGGATAGGGGTGCCAGGGAAGCGTGGCTTCGAATTCCGTCATGTTCATTTCCAGGCGCCTCGCCGAACCGTCATCGGTGCGCCGGGTGCAGCACCAGCTTCAGTCCCGACCAGATATTATCCAGATCGAGTTGCGCATCATGGAGAAGGCCTGCGGGCTCCGCCGACTCGCGCACCGCGTCCGCAGTAATGTCGGTTTCGATGTCGCCATGTTCGGGCCAGACCGCCCAGATAAACCCCTTTGGCTGAAGCAAGGGCCGCAGCGCCGTAAGCTTGCGCGTCAGATCGGCGCGATCGGTGACGAAAATGATCGCCGCCTGCATGCCATCGGACGCCGTCGATTGTTCCTCGATGCCGATCGCTTCGGGCGTGATCGCATCGCGCAGATGATCGGGCATATGGCAAAACCAGCTGCGCATGCCCCGCGACAGGCCGAGTTGCTGGGCGAGCGGCGTGTTCAAACCGGCTGTCGTCATCGTCGGTACCCCTGAAAGCGGAGCAAACCGGACTGGTTTACGTGCACGGCATAGCAGACATTGAAATGCGGCGCGCGTCCTTGATTCAAAGCAATTGAATCAACCGCTTCGCCCCTTGTCGGGCTCAGGCCGTCACTTCGCTCTGCATCAGCCCGGGGAAAAAGCCCTCATGCGCAACGCGCAGGTCTTCGACCCCGACCACCCAGTCGCCTTCTTCCAGTTCGAAGATGATCCGGTTCTTGATCGTGCGACCGAGCAGGTCGACAGGAACGTCCGCCACGTCCGCCGCCGCCATGAAATCGGCGAGCGCGCCGTCATTGACGGTGACGATGTAGAGACCCTGATCCTCGCCGAAAAAGGAACCGGCAACGCCGAAGGGCTGGGCTTCGTTGATATGCGCGCCGATACCCGATGCCAGTGCCATTTCCGCGAGCGCCACAGCGACGCCGCCATCGGAAACATCGTGGCACGCGGTGATCTGGTCCTTTTCGATCGCCGATCGGATGAAATCGCCGGTGCGCTTTTCGGCCTTCAGGTCGACAGGCGGCGGCGGGCCCGCATCCTTGCCTTCGCGACCATAGATTTCGCGCAGCCAAAGCGACTGGCCGATATGGCCCATACGTTCGCCGACGATCAGGATCGCGTCGCCAAAGCCCTTGAACCCGATCGTGACCGATTTCGACCAGTCGGCAAGCAGGCCGACGCCGCCGATCGCGGGGGTCGGCAGGATCGCCGAGCCACCGCCGGTCGCCTTTGATTCATTATACAGGCTGACATTGCCCGACACGATCGGGAAATCGAGCGCGCGGCAGGCATCGCCCATCCCGTTGAGGCATCCGACGAACTGGCCCATGATCTCGGGCCGCTGCGGATTGGCGAAGTTGAGGCAGTTGGTGACGGCGAGCGGCCTGGCGCCGACCGCAGTCAGGTTGCGCCATGCTTCTGCGATGGCCTGTTTGCCGCCTTCGACCGGATCGGCGAAGCAATAGCGCGGCGTGCAATCGGTGGTGATCGCCAGCCCCTTTTGCGTGCCATGGACGCGGACGACTGCGGCGTCGCCGCCGGGGCGCTGCACCGTATCGGCGCCGACCATATGGTCGTACTGCTCCCAGATCCAGCGGCGGCTGGCGAGATCGGGCGAGCCGAGCAGCCGCACCAGATCCATGACGATGTGGAGCGATTCGGGCGGGTTTTCGATTTCCGCGGGCGGCTGGGTCGGCACCGACGGGCGGTCATATTGCGGGGCATCGTCGGCAAGCGGCCCAAGCGGGATGTCCGCAACCGTCTCGCCCTGCCATTTCAGCACCATCCGGCCGGTATCGGTGACGGTGCCGATGACCGCGAAATCGAGTTCCCATTTGCGGAAGATCGCCTCTGCCTCGGCCTCGCGGCCGGGCTTGAGCACCATCAGCATCCGCTCCTGCGATTCGGACAGCATCATTTCATAGGGTGTCATGCCGGTTTCGCGCTGGGGGACATCGTCCATCACCAGTTCGATGCCGACGCCGCCCTTCGACGCCATTTCAACCGAGGAAGACGTCAGGCCCGCCGCGCCCATATCCTGAATCGCGACGATCGCGTCCGATTCCATCAGTTCGAGGCAGGCTTCGATCAGCAATTTTTCGGTGAAGGGGTCGCCGACCTGAACGGTCGGGCGCTTTTCCTCGCTGTCCTCGCCGAAATCGGCCGAGGCCATGGTTGCGCCGTGAATGCCGTCGCGCCCGGTCTTCGATCCGACATAGACGACCGGATTGCCGATGCCGGCGGCGGCCGAATAGAAAATCTTGTCGGTCCTGGCGACGCCGACGGTCATCGCATTGACCAGGATATTGCCGTCATAGGCGGGGTGGAAATTGGTTTCGCCGCCCACGGTCGGCACGCCGACGCAATTGCCGTAGCCGCCGATACCATGGACCACGCCCGAAATGAGGTGCTTCATTTTCGGGTGGGTCGGGCTGCCGAAACGCAGCGCGTTCATATTGGCGATCGGCCGCGCGCCCATGGTGAAAACGTCGCGCAAAATGCCGCCGACGCCGGTCGCCGCACCCTGATAGGGTTCGATGTAGGAGGGGTGGTTGTGGCTCTCCATCTTGAAGATCGCCGCATCGCCGTCGCCGATATCGATCACGCCGGCATTTTCGCCGGGACCGCAAATCACCCAGGGCGCCTCGGTCGGCAGTTTCTTCAGGTGGATGCGGCTCGATTTATAGCTGCAATGCTCCGACCACATCACCGAAAAGATGCCCAATTCGGTCAGATTGGGTTCGCGGCCGAGCGCGGCGAGGACGCGCTCATATTCCTCGGGGGAAAGGCCGTGTTCGGCAACGATCTCTGGGGTGATCTGCGGCGTCGTCTCGGTCATGGCGCGGGCATTAGCGCCGCCTTGTCCCCTGCGCTAGGGCGATTGCGCGATTGTGGTGCCGGCGTAACCCAACATTAAGGCGAACCGCCGATATCACACCGGCATGGCTTTTGCGTTTCCTGTACTGTTCCGGTCGCGTGCGCCTGCGCTGGATGCTGCCATTTCGAGCGACGACGGGGTGGCGCATGCGGCTCCTGCGCTTCCCGCCACCTGGCAATGCGATCTTTCCGACAATTCCCTGCAATGGTCGCCCGGTGTCTTCGACCTGTTCGGCGTGAAGCGAGGCACGCGTCTCGACCGGCGCGAAGTCGCGCGCATGTATATCGATGATTCCCGCGCGTTGATGGAACGGTTGCGCGCCGCCGCGATTGCCAATCGCGCCGCCTTCACCATGGAAGCGCAAATTCGCCGAGCCGATGGCGCATTGCGCTGGATGCGGCTGTCGGCGGACGTAGTGTGCCGCGGCGGGCGCGTCACGCATCTCTATGGAACCAAGCAGGATATCACTGCAGAATGGCACATTTCGTAACGGAAACGCGCACTCGCTGACTTGATCTCCGGTCTGAAGCATGAAACGCTTAAGACGGGGGAAAGCATAGTGTCGAAGCTGTTTTATGTCGGAGCGCCGCCGCTCCATGCGCTATTGGATGAAGCGACCTGCGCCGCGCTGCGCAAGGCGGGTCGACAGGAGCGCCACGCAGCCGGAACCGTGCTTTACGAGCGCGGCGATCAGAATGGTGCGATGGTCGTGATCGAAGAAGGCGAAGTCGAAGTCGGCAATTTCGATCTGAGCGGGCAGTTTCTTCCGACATCGCGCATGGGGCCGGGCCATTGTTTCGGCGAGGGTGCGATGCTGTCGGGCCTGCCGCGCACCTTTTCGGCACGCGCGGTTACGGCAGTGGCGGTCGCCTATATCGACGAATCCGAATATCGCGGCGTCGTCGCCGAATTTCCCGCCATTGCCGAGGCAGTGACGCGCATCATGGCGCAGCGGTTTCAGCTGTTGCTGGAATTTGTCGACGATTTACGCACCCAGCCGTTCAATGTGCAGGTTGCCAAGGCGCTGCTGACGGTTTCGGGCATTCATGAAGTGGAATCCGCGATCGCGGTCGGGCCCGAGGAACTGGCTGTGATGCTGGGCGCTTCGTCGGTCGCGGTCACGCAGGCGCTGGGACGGCTCGAGCGCGAGCGGCTGGTGCTGCGAACGCCCGACGGCGTGCTTGTGCAGGACCGCAACATGCTCGCCGAATGGATTCGCCGCCGCACTTCACGCAACCCGGTGCTGGCGCCCGAAGCGACGGCACCTGCGCCCGGATTTGCGGCGCGCCGTGCGATGCCGCGCGCCGGATAGCGGCTCAGCCTGCCGGGTGACGCAGGCGCTTGAAAAGGCTGCGTTTCTTCAGCGGTTCGAAAATCTCCTCGGGCCCTTCGGGATCGAGGATTTCGTTGTCCGCCAGCCATTTGCCTGCCTCGGGCAGGTCAGGCAGTTCATAGGGGAACAGGCTCTTTCCCTGGCCGCACAGCGATTCGATTGTCCGGATCAGCGAGTCCGTTTCCTTGAGCCGTGCCGTCACGCGCTCTGGCGGCACGTCGAGATGTTCGCCGAGCAGACCGTCGCGAATGCCCGCAATCGTCGCTTCCTCATCGGCGTTGCCGGGCAGTGTCGCGTCGATCGTGATGTCGCATTCGGTGTCGAGCCGCATCGACCGGTTGTTGAAGTTCGATGATCCGACCCGCAGCACGCAATCGTCGATCACCGTCACTTTCGAATGGATATAGATCGGTTTTCCGCCACGGGTGCGGGCGTGATAGAGGCGCAGGCGGTCATGGGTGTCCACTTCCTTCAGGCGCTGCATCAATCGCGCGCGGGCAGTGTCCATCGCGATCGGCTCCAGCCAGCCATCGGCACTGATCGGATTGACGATGACGATTTCGGGGCCGTCGGGCTCCTGCAATCGCCGGGCAATCGCCTCCGCCACCTTGCGTGAGGCGAAATACTGGCTTTCGGCATAGATCCGCTTTTTGGCGCGCGCGATCAGGTCGAGATAAAGCTGCTCGATCTCGTGCACCGGCGGGCAATCGGGCATTTCGGGGCGCGAGCGCGAAATTGCGACCGTAGCGTCGGTAAACCCGACTTCGAGCCCCTCGGGCCAGCAATCGCTTTGCACGTCGGGTGGCGTGATCGGATCGCCGCCGGCGCGTTCCCAGCGGTTGCGGCACAAATCGCCAAGATCCTTTGCCACCTTGCCGCGCAGCGCCGTGGTCGCGTCATGCCAGGGGCCATGATCGCGTCCCGGATGGCGTCGGCGGGGTTCGTCATCGCGATGATGGCGTGTGTCCCAGCGATTGTGAGTCATGTCGATGCCGCCGCAAAAAGCGAGGCAATCGTCGATCACGACGATCTTTTGATGATGCGAGCCGCCGATCGGGTGAAAGCTGTCGAGCTTCACATGAATGCGCTTGTCGAAATGCCATTTGATCGTGGTGGCCAGCGTCGCGGCATGGAACAGCGATCCGATCGCGCCGGTGTCCCAGCGCAGGATATGCACATCGAGTTCGGGCCGGTTGCGCACCAGCCACGAAAGGAACGGGCCCACCTTGCGCGGAATGCCGGGATGGTCGGTCTCGTCATAGGTCAGCGGGATGCGGGCGTCGAAATCCCATCCGACCAGCAGCAACTGGCGCTTTGCCTGAAGCATCGCCGACCGCGCCGCGCGGAAATAACGATCGGCGTCGATGATCACCGTCGCCTGGTCCGCATGGCTCATCCGCCAGCAGTTTCGGCCTTCCTGCAAATCGTGAGAGGCGTTCTGCTCGCTCACCGGATTACAGGATCTCGCGGACCTTTTCCGGCGGACGGCCCAGGCGAACGCCCTTTGCCGTCTCGACCAGCGGTCGCTCGATCAGGATCGGGTCGGCTGCCATCGCGTCGAGGATTTCGGCGTCGCTCGCATCCTTGAGCGCCTTTGCCCCGTCCTCTGCCTTGCGCAGCCCTTCGGCCGGGGTCATCCCGGCTTTGTCATAGAGCGCGGCCAGCGTTTGCGCGCTGGGTGGCGTTTTCAGATATTCGATCACTTCGACATCGACATCCGGCGTGTCATTGAGAATCGCCAGCGTTTCACGCGATTTGGAGCAGCGCGGATTGTGCCAGATCGTGGCCTTCATTCGCCGCTCTCTTCCTTTGCCAGCCATTCCTCCAGCCACTTGATCGTATATTCGCCCTTTTGAAACTCGGGGTCGTTGATCAGTTGCTGATGCAGCGGGATCGTCGTCTTGACGCCTTCCACCACAAATTCCTCCAGCGCGCGCCGCAGCCGCATGATGCAGCCTTCGCGCGAACGGCCATAGACGATCAGCTTGGCGATCATGCTGTCGTAATAGGGCGGGATGCGATAGCCGCCGTAAATGCCGCTATCGACGCGGACATGCATGCCGCCGGGCGCGTGGAAATAGGTGATCGTGCCGGGCGAGGGCGTGAAATTGCGCGGGTCCTCGGCATTGATGCGGCATTCGATCGCGTGGCCGCGAAATTCCAGCTCGTCCTGCTTGACCGAAAGCGGTGCACCTTCGGCAACGCGGATCTGTTCGCGGACCAGATCGACGCCGGTGATCATTTCGGTCACCGGATGTTCGACCTGCAGGCGCGTATTCATTTCGATGAAATAGAATTCGCCATTTTCCCACAGAAACTCGATCGTTCCCGCGCCGCGATAGCCCATATCGGCCATCGCCCTGGACACGATGCCGCCCATGTGCGCGCGTTCTTCGGCGGTGATGACGGGGGAGGGGGCTTCCTCAAGCACCTTCTGGTGGCGGCGCTGGAGCGAGCAGTCGCGCTCGCCCAGATGGATCGCGGCGCCGTTGCCGTCGCCGAACACCTGAAATTCGATGTGGCGCGGGTTGCCCAGATATTTTTCGAGATAGACGGTGGCGTCGCCGAACGCCGCCTTCGCCTCGCTGCCCGCCTGTTGCATCAGCGATTCGAACTGGTCGGGCGAATTGCACACTTTCATGCCGCGACCGCCGCCGCCCGACGCAGCCTTGATGATCACCGGATAGCCGATCTGCTCGGCGAGCTTCTTGGCTTCCTCGACATCGCTGATCGCGCCGTCCGAACCCGGGACCAGCGGCAGTCCGAGTGCGCCTGCGGTACGCTTCGCCTCGACCTTGTCGCCCATGATGCGGATATGTTCGGGCTTGGGACCGACGAAGATGATGCCATGCGCTTCGACGATTTCGGCGAAGCGGGCATTTTCGGACAGGAAGCCATAGCCCGGGTGAATCGCATCGGCGCCGGAGATTTCGGCGGCCGAAATGATGTTGGCGATGTTGAGATAGCTTTCGCCGGCGGGCGGCGGTCCGATGCAGATCGCTTCGTCGGCGAGCCGCACATGCATGGCATCGGCGTCGGCAGTGGAGTGCACCGCGACGGTCTTGATACCCATTTCATGGCAGGCGCGATGGATGCGCAGCGCGATCTCACCGCGATTGGCGATCAGAAGCTTCTTGATCTCGGGCATCGCCTTACTCGACGACGACCAGCGGCTGGTCGAATTCGACCGGCTGGCCATTTTCCACCAGTATCGCCGTGACCGTGCCCGATGCCGGAGCGGAGATGGGGTTCATCACCTTCATCGCCTCGACGATCAGCAGCGTGTCGCCGGCGGTAACCTTCTGGCCAATGGTCACGAAGTCCTTGGCCCCGGGTTCGGGCGCCATATAGACCGTGCCGACCATCGGCGACTTGACCGCATTGGCGTGGCTGGGCGCCGCGGGCGCTTCGACCGGTGCCGCAGCCGGAGCAGCGGCAGGCGCGGGGGCCGCAGGCGCGGCATAGGCGACGGGTGCGGCAGCGGTCATCGTCCGCGCGACCCGAACCCGACGATCGCCGTCTTCGACTTCGACTTCGCTCAGATGCGTTTCATCGAGAACCGCCGCGAGCTGGCGCACGAGTTCGATATCGACTCGCATGCCGTGATTTTCATGTTCCTTGGTCATTCGACCCTTCGTTTCTTAACAAAGAAAACGCGCCTGTTGTCAGAAGCGGGCGGCCGCTTCAAGCGCAAGCAGATAGGAAAGCGCTCCGAAGCCCGCGATAGTTCCGCGTGCGGCACGACCGACATAGCTTTCGTGGCGGAATTCCTCGCGTGTCAGCGGATTGGAAAGATGCACTTCTATCACCGGAGTGCGGATCGCGCGAATCGCATCGTACAGGGCGAGCGACGTGTGCGTGAACGCGCCGGCGTTGAGCAGCACCGCCTTCGCCTCACGCGCCTGCGCTTCGTGCAGCCAGTCGACCAGATGCCCTTCATGATTCGATTGCCGCATGTCGATCGTCAGATCGAGGTCGCGGGCGCGATCTTCGAGCATGCCGGCGATATCGTCCAGCGTATCGCTGCCGTAAATTTCGGGCTCGCGCAGCCCGAGCAGGTTCAGGTTGGGCCCGTTGAGGACATAGATGCTGTCGGCCATGGTGCCTCTTGGTTGCGGGGTGGCCGGTTGGGCCTATATCGCGGTTCCGGGTTTCTACCCGTTCGTGTCGAGCGAAGTCGAGACACGTTTCACATGGCAAGGGTCCCTCAGCGCGATCGGGACGAACGGAGAGAAGATTTGCACAGCGACGGTACCGTCAGCATCCGGGTGAATGGCGAGCATAAGCGCGTCCGCGCGGGCCTTACCCTTGCCGAACTCGCGCAGGAAATCGGTCTGGCGTCGGACAAGATCGCAGTGGAACGCAATCTGGAAGTCGTCCCGCGTTCGACTCTGCACGAAGTGACGGTCGAGGATGGCGACGAGCTGGAAATCGTCCATTTCGTCGGCGGCGGCGATCATGCGGCTGCGGACGACAGCTGGACCGTCGCGGGCCAGACCTTCCGCTCGCGGCTGATCGTCGGCACCGGCAAATACAAGGATTTCGAGCAGAACGCCGCTGCGGTCGAAGCATCGGGCGCGGAAATCGTCACGGTCGCGGTACGCCGGGTGAATGTCAGCGATCCCAAGGCGCCGATGCTGACCGATTATATCGATCCGAAAAAGATCACCTATCTTCCCAACACCGCCGGATGCTTCGATGCCGAAAGCGCGATCCGCACGCTGCGGCTGGCGCGCGAGGCGGGCGGCTGGGATCTGGTGAAGCTGGAAGTGCTGGGTGAGGCGCGGACGCTCTATCCCGACATGGTCGAAACGCTGCGCGCGACGGAAGTGCTGGCCAGGGAAGGGTTCAAGCCGATGGTCTATTGCGTCGACGATCCGATCGCGGCGAAGCGGCTGGAGGATGCAGGCGCGGTCGCGATCATGCCGCTCGGTGCGCCGATCGGTTCGGGGCTTGGCATCCAGAACCGCGTGACGATCCGCCTGATTGTCGAAGGTGCCGGCGTGCCGGTGCTGGTCGATGCCGGGGTCGGCACCGCGAGCGATGCGGCAGTGGCGATGGAGCTGGGCTGCGACGGCGTGCTGATGAACACGGCCATCGCTGAAGCCAAGGACCCGATCGCGATGGCGCGGGCGATGAAGCTGGCGGTCGAGGGCGGGCGCATTGCCTATCGTGCCGGGCGGATGGGGCAGCGCAAATATGCCGATCCTTCGAGCCCGCTCGCCGGGCTGATCTAGGTCGCGACCTAAACCAGCTTGCGCGCCAGCCAGATTGCGCGGCCTCCGGTGGCGTCATCGTCGGGCGCATGTGCGATTTCGGTCAGCTTCAGTTCGGCGAACAACGCGCGTGCGCTCGCCGGATCGAGCCCCGGATGGTGGACGCCGTCGATTCGTTCCTCGTCGCGCGGCGGCGATGTGGTGAACAGGATCGTGCCATCCGGTTCGAGCCATCCCGCCGCGCGGGTGAGCATATCGCGCTGATCCTCCGGTTGGAGATGATAGAGGCTGTCCCACGCGATCACCCCGTCAAAGGCGCGGTCCATCGCTGTTTTCCGCATATCGGCCTGGAGCCAGCGATTGGTGGGAAAACGCGTTCGGGCGAGCGCGATCATCCGCTCTGCCAGATCGACGCCGGTGACGCGATGGCCGGCATCGATCAGATAGCGGTCGATCGGCTCGCCGCCGCCACAGCCCAGATCGAGAATATGCGCCTGACGCGGCAAGGCGAGCAGGAAGCGATCCAGCCACCCGCGTTCGTCGAACCGTTCCGACCGCGCCTTGTCGATCCGATGCGCGTGCTTTTCGAAATGCGCCGCGATCCTGTCGCCTTTATTGCGTTGACCCCACATCCCCTCGGAACTCCTGCTTATATTTATGCGTTTGTTCTTAAACGGAAATTGCCGGGCATATGGGATGCGCGGCCAGTACGCAGGAGTGAAGATGCCATGGGTGAGCTGAAAGACAAGATCAAGGGAAACATCAATGAAGCTGCCGGCAAGATGAAGCAGCACAGCGACGATCCCGAAACGCGCCAGGAAGGCGCCGAGCAGGAAGTGAAGGGCAAGGCCCAGCAGACGATCGGCAAGGTCAAAGGTGCCCTGGGCGACGATATCTGATCGCGTTCATTCCCCGTTGATGGAATCAGGAGCCGTGGCCCGAAAGGGCTGCGGCTTTTTGTTTCAGGCGGGCACGTAAAACGCCCATAGCCCTTCAGGGAGCTTGGTTGCGGCAAAACGGATCGGGCGTTGCCTGGTGCGGATTTCGCAGATCGAGAAGCTGAAGCGCTGACTGCTGTCGAACGGATGCGGAAGGCTGATCGTCTGGCCGTTGATCCACCGCCATTCGTGCTTCCACACTTCGACGCCTTCGATGACGCATCGGTCGCCTTCGCGTCCGATATGGACGTCCCTCCAGCCTGTCACGCGCCCTTACTCCCTGCCATCGCTCTTCCATTATAGAAGGCGGCAGGGGATCAGCGGTTGCGGATCGCCGAAATCGTCGTGGCAGGATTGATGATTTCGATATCGGTCCGCAGGTGCAGCAGCCGCACGCCCTTTTCGGCCAGTGCGCGATCGAGCGCGGGCGCGAATTGCTCGGTAGTCTCGACCGTTTCCGCCCAGCCGCCATAGGCGCGGGCCAGCGCGGCGAAATCGGGATTGGCGAGGTTCGTACCGCTCAGTCGCGTGGGATATTCGCGTTCCTGATGCATGCGGATCGTGCCGAATCCGCCATTATCGACCAGGATGACGAGCAGATCGGCGCCATGCTGAACCGCAGTCGCCAGTTCCTGTCCGTTCATCAGAAAGTCGCCATCGCCCGCGACCGCGACCGCGGTCTTGTCGGGGCAACGCAGCGCGGCGGCGACGGCGGCGGGAACGCCATAGCCCATCGCACCCGCAGTCGGCGCGAGTTGCGTGCCATAGCCGCCATAGCGCCAGTAGCGATGCCACCAGGCCGAGAAATTGCCCGCGCCGTTGCAGATGATGGTGCTCGCCGCATTCATCCGCTCGCGCATCGCCAGCACGCATTGGCCTAGGTCGAGCGTCACGCCTTCGCGCGGCTGGGGCGTGGACCATGCGAGCCATTCTTCATGGGCTTCGGCGCCCGCCCCGGCGGGGGAGGCTTCCGAAACAGGAAGAGTCATTCCTCTGGCGAAGTTGACCGGCTCGGCGCAGATGGCGACATCGGTCCGATATACGCGATTGAGTTCGTTGGGGTCGGGGTGGACGTGGACGAGCGTCTGTCCCGGATGATCGGGCGTAATCAGCGTGTACCCGTCCGTTGTCGCCTCACCGAGCCGTGCGCCCAGCGCGAGGATCAGATCGGCGTCCCGCACACGCGCGACGAGTGCCGGGTTCGGGCCATAGCCAAGATTCCCCGCATATACCGGGCAATCAGATGGAATTGCGTCCTGGCGACGAAAGGCCGTCGCCAAAGGAAGGCCGAACCCTTCCGCGAATGCGGCTACTTCGGCGCCGGTATCGCCATCCCATTGCGACCCGCCAACGATGGCGATCGGATTGCGGGCATTTGCGATGAGATCCTGTACGTGCAGATCCGCGACGATATCGCTGTCCTGAACCGGCCGTTCCAGCTTCGGCCGGTCCACCGCCTCGACCACATCGCACAGCATGTCTTCGGGCAGCGAAATCACTACCGGGCCGGGGCGGCCGCTGGTCGCGACGTTCCATGCCCGCGCGATATATTCGGGGATGCGCGCGGCATCGTCGATCCGCAGCGCCAGCTTGGCAAGGGGCGTGAACATCGCGACGAAATCGACTTCCTGAAAGCCTTCGCGGTCGCGCATGCCGCGATCGACGTCGCCGATGAAGAACAGCATCGGGATCGAATCCTGCATCGCGACATGTACGCCGATACAGCCATTGGTCGCGCCCGGTCCGCGCGTCACGAAACACACGCCCGGCCTGCCGGTCAGCGCGCCGTCGGCGCATGCCATGAACGCCGCGCCGCCTTCCTGACGACAGGTGACGACATCGATTTCGGGGCTGTCGTGCAGCGCGTCGAGTACGGCGAGAAAGCTCTCGCCCGGCACCTGAAAGATCCGGTCGCACCCCTGTGCGATCAGATTGTCGACAAGGACGCGGCCACCATTGCGCATTGTTTTCAACGCTTCCTCCTGCTCCTGCCGCTCGCTACTCTGCATCGGCGTTTGAGGAAAGGCACAGCGATCATGATCGTCATCGGCAGCTATGTTTCGCCCTATGCGCGCAAGGCGATCGTCGCGCTGGCGATCAAGGGGATCGCGCATGAAGTCGATCCGATCACGCCCTTTTACGGCAATGACGAATTCACGCGGCTGAGCCCGTTGCGGCGTATTCCGGTGCTGATCGACGGCGATCTGGTGCTCAACGATTCGACGGTGATCTGCGAATATCTCGACGAAATCCGGCCCGATCCGCCATTGATGCCCCAATCGCCCGCCGATCGCGCCCGCGCGCGCTGGCTTGAGGAATATGCCGACAGCCGCCTGGGCGACCTGATGATCTGGCGGCTCTTCTATCCGCGATCGGTGGCGCCGCGCGTTTTCGGGCGTCAGCCCGATGAGGCGGCGATCGCGCGGGTGATCGAGTCCGATTTGCCCGAAGCGCTCGACTGGATCGAGGCGCATGCCCCGGCGCAGCAGTTTCTGTTCGGCCTTCTCTGCACTGCGGACATTGCCTATGGCGCTTTCTTCCGCAACGCGCTGCTCGCCGGCTGGACGACGGACCCGCAGCGCTGGCCGCGCACTGCCGCCTGGATCCAGCGCATCTGGGCCGTGCCCGAATTCGCCCGAACCATCGCGTTCGAACAGGCGATCGTCACAACGCCCTTTGCCGAGCGCCGTGCCGTGCTCGAGGCGCTTGGCGCCAATCTGTCGGTGCGGAGCTGGGCGCAGGCCGAGCCGCGCGCCAGCATCATGCTGAAAGGCATCGCGGAGACGGGGCGGTCGGACCGGTAAAGTTGAAACCCGATTCGGGTTCGCTTGACCGGTCGGCATTCCCGCGATTATCCGGCAGCCAGCCAGGGAGAGAATCGCGCATGAAGAAGCTCTATCCGAACGCCGAAGCGGCCCTTGATGGTCTGTTGTTCGACGGCATGACCATTTGCGCAGGGGGTTTCGGCCTTTGCGGTATTCCCGAACGACTGATCGACGCCATTCAGGCATCGGGGGTGAAGGATCTCACCATCGCGTCGAACAATGCCGGAATCGACAATGAAGGTCTGGGCAAGCTGTTGCGCAGCCGCCAGGTCAAGAAGATGATCTCTTCCTATGTCGGCGAGAACAAGGAGTTCGAGCGGCAATATCTTTCGGGCGAGCTTGAGGTCGAATTCTGTCCGCAGGGCACGCTGGCCGAACGCTGTCGCGCGGGTGGCGCCGGCATTCCGGGCTTCTACACCAAAACCGGCGTCGGCACGAAAGTCGCCGAGGGCAAGGAAGTGAAGGTCTTTGACGGCCAGGAATATATATTGGAGCGCGGCATCCGCGCCGACCTGTCGATCGTCAAGGGCTGGAAGGCCGATGCGGCGGGGAACCTGATTTTCCGCAAGACCGCGCGCAATTTCAACCAGCCGATGGCGACTGCGAGCAACATCTGCGTCGCCGAAGTGGAGGAAGTGGTGCCGGTCGGCAGCCTCGATCCCGACTGCGTCCATATCCCCGGCATTTATGTGAAGCGGATGATCGTCGGCGCGCCGTACGACAAGAAAATCGAATTCCGCACGGTGCGCGAGCGCGAAGCGGCATGATGCGCCTGCTCGCCGCATTCGGCTGTTCGCTTGCGCTGGCGGGATGTGCCGCTGCGGGCGGAAATGCCGGCGTGGCGAGCATGGCATCGGAAAGCGCGGCGGCGGCGCCCGCGCTGCCCCCCGAAACGATGCGCTGGCTCTATGGTTCGGGCGAGGCGGCGGCGCTTTCGATCCAGACCTTCCGCAACATCGCCGAATTCGCGATCGCGCATAAGGGCAGCGACGCGCGCAGCGTGATCCTGGCGCCCGGCGCCACGCCCGATGCGCCCAGCTTCACGACATGCGGCGACAAGCCGCGCGCAGTGGTATTCGATGTCGACGAAACCGTGCTGCTCAATCTGGGCTATGAATATTGGCAGGCGGCGACCGGCAGCGGCTTTGACAGCGCGGCGTGGGACGCATGGGAACGCACCGGCGCGCAGGCCGTGGCGCCTGTTCCGGGGGCGGTGACGGCACTGCAGCATATGCGTGCGGCGGGGATCGTGGTGGTGTTCAACACCAACCGCCAGTCCGCGAACGCAGCGGAAACCGCAGCGGCGATCGCGTATGCGGGGCTTGGTTCGGCGGTGCATGGCGAAACCTTGTTCCTTGCCGGCGACGATGCGATGGGTTCGGCCAAGGACGGACGCCGCGCGACCATCGCCGCGCGCTATTGCGTGGTGGCGATGGGCGGCGACAATCTTGGCGACTTTTCGGATCGGTTCAACGATTCGAACCTGACCCCCGGTGCGCGCCGCGCGCTGGCCGGATCGGGCGCGCCTGCACAGCAGCTGTGGGGCAATGGCTGGTTCGTCCTGCCCAACCCGGTCTATGGCGCGTCGCTCAAGGGCGATTTCGACAGCGTGTTTCCCCCCGCATATCGCTGGACCCCGGACGCGGCTGGCGAGTGATGGCGCTGGCGCGTTCTTCAGGCGCCATGGGCCGCTTGCGCATATGCAGGACATTGCGGCTGACGGTCGCGCTGTCGCCGTTGCTGTTGCTTCCGGCATGTGTCGCGGTGGCGGTGCCGATCGCGGCCGGCGGGCTGATGGCGCGTAACGTGGCGAGCGACAGCCAGCCGCGATCCGAAGCGCCGCCGGTTGCTGCTGCGCCGACCGCTCAGGCGCCGCAGACCGATCAGCGCGTGGAAATGACGTCTCTGCGCAGCCTGCCCCCGCCCGAACCGGCCGATCGCGCCGCGTCGACGCAGAACATGGCGCGCGTCGCCGCCGGCGCGGGCGAGGAGCCGGAAGGAAATTGGGAATTGCTGGGGGAAGGCGAACTGCCGGCTCCGGCGGGTGCCGCATCGGGCGCGGCCGGGGATACCGCCAGCCCGGAAGGCGCGGCGCGCAGCATTCAGGCCTTTCAGACGCTTTATGGCTGGCTCGCCGAGCGCGCCGCCAGCCGGGCGGGCAATTTTTCCGTGGTGCTGGCGGAGGGAGCAACCGCTTCCGCACCGGCTTTCATGCCATGCGAGGGATTGCCGCCGGGCATGATCGTCGCGATCGACGGCAAAGCCATTGCAGCAACCGGGGGTGCTCAGCGGCTTGTCGCGGCACCCGGAGCGGTCGAGACGCTCGATTCGGCGCGACGCGTCGGCATAGCGCTCTTTTATCTGGCCGACCTTCCCGAAGCGGATGTCCCGGCGCTGCGAAGCGCACTGGAGCGAGTCGGGATCGATCCGGGCGAACGCGGCAAGACATTGTGGCTGACTGCGGATGGCGCGACGCCCGATGCCGTCCGCCGCAGGATTTCCAGCAACCATTGTATCGTTGCGCTGGCGGGTGATCGCTTGCCCGATTTCAGCGGGCTGTTTGCCGCTCAGTCCGGTGCCACGGCGCAACGCAACAGCGCGGCGGCGAGCATGCTCGCCCCGATGTGGGGGCGGGGATGGTTCCTCGTTCCGTCCATTCTCATGCCCGCCGGCGCGGAGGTCGACCTGATGTCGCCCCCCGATGGCGGCGCCCCGCAAGCCGAGGAGTAATCGATGCCCTGGACCCGCGATCAGATGGCGGCACGCGCCGCAAAGGAACTGCAGGACGGATTTTACGTCAATCTGGGGATCGGCATTCCCACGCTGGTGGCCAATCATATTCCCGATGGCGTCGAAGTGACGCTGCAGTCCGAAAACGGCATGCTCGGCATCGGGCCGTTTCCCTATGACGACGAAGTCGATCCCGATCTGATCAACGCAGGGAAACAGACGATCAGCGAACTGCCCCAGTCGGTCTATTTCGGATCGGATCAGAGCTTTGCGATGATTCGCGGCGGGCATATCGACCTGACCGTGCTCGGCGCGATGGAAGTCAGCGAAAAGGGCGACATCGCCAATTGGATGATCCCCGGCAAGATGATCAAGGGGATGGGCGGCGCCATGGATCTGGTCGCCGGCGTCAAGAAGATCATCGTCGTGATGGAGCATAATTCGAAGGCGGGCGATCCGAAGTTCATCCCCGAATGCACATTGCCGCTGACCGGCAAGAATGTCGTCGACATGATCATCACCGACCTGGCGGTGTTCCAGCGGCCCGATCATGACAGCCCGTTCCGCCTGATCGAGCTGGCGCCGGGCGTCACCGAAGCGGAAGTCGCCGAAAAGACGACCGCCAGCTATGAAGTGGCACTCGCCACCGCGTAATTTTGTTTCGCGTCGGCTTGCAGGATGCGGCGCAGCGCAGTAGCTGCGCCGCCAAGCATCAAGAGTCGGGCCGGCGCCCGGCACCAACCTGCCTCCCGGGCAAGGTGGTGCTCCCCTTCGCAACTGCGGATGGGAGGATGTGGCCGGACCGGCAACCAAACGGGTCTGTCACACCAGCGTCGATTCGATTTCTGATCCGCGTATCAGGAGGCCGTTTTGACGATCGAACCGCAACAATTCGCCAGCGACAATTATGCCGGAATCTGCCCCGAGGCATGGGAGGCGATGGCATTGGCCAATGCGGGGCACGCCCGCGCCTATGGCGAGGATGGCTGGACATTGCGCGCCGCCGATGCGCTGCGCACGCTGTTCGAGGCCGATTGCGAATCCTTTTTCGTGTTCAACGGTACGGCGGCCAATTCGCTGGCGCTCGCCGCGCTCTGCCAAAGCTATCACAGCGTCATCTGTTCGGCCGCGGCGCATGTCGAAACCGACGAATGCGGCGCGCCGGAGTTCTTTTCGAACGGATCGAAACTGCTGGTCGCGCAGAGCGAGGACGGCAAGCTGACGCCCGACGCGATCCGCGCGCTTGCCACCGGCCGCAGCGACATCCACTTCCCCAAGCCGCGCGTCGTCACCATCACTCAGCCGACCGAGACCGGCTGCGTCTATTCGATAGAAGAGATTCGCGCGATTTCGGCACTGTGCCGCGAATTGGGGCTCAAGCTGCACATGGACGGCGCGCGCTTCGCCCATGCCTGTGCGTCGCTCGATTGCAGCCCGGCGGAACTGACCTGGAAAGCGGGTGTCGATGTGCTGTGCTTTGGCGGGACCAAGAACGGCATGGCGGTTGGCGAAGCGGTGCTGTTCTTCGACCACGCGCTCGCCGCCGAGTTCGATTACCGCTGCAAACAGGCCGGGCAGCTCGCTTCAAAAATGCGTTTTCTCGCTGCGCCCTGGGTCGGGATGCTCGAAAGCGGCGCATGGCTGCGCAACGCCGAACATGGCAATCGCTGCGCGCGGCGCCTGGCGGAGGGGATTGCGTATCTTCCCGGTGTCGAACCGATGTTTCCGGTGCAATCCAATGCGGTGTTCCTGTCCGCGCCCGACGCCATACTCGAAGGGTTGAGGCAGCGCGGCTGGCGCTTTTACACGTTCATCGGCGGCGGCGCGCGGTTCATGTTCGCATGGGACACCGATCCCGCGCGCGTCGATGCGCTGGTCGAGGATATTCGCGTCGAAGCGCAGATGCTCTACGAAGCGGCCTGAGCCGTGCCGCCAGCATTTGTTTGACGCCTCTATGCGCGAGGCCTAGCGTCGGTAGATGATCGAAGCCATCCGACGCCGCTATCTGGACCTGCTCGGATCGATCTACATCTATAACGAGCATCGCGGCTATACGAGCATCGAGCGAGTGCTCGAAGCCGTGCGTGCGCGCGATCCCGACGATCACGCGCTGATCGCGGCGATCGAAAAGCATCGCGACGACGAGCGCAAACATTATCTGATGTTCAAGCGCTGGTTCGAATTGCAGGGCAAGATGCCGCTCAGGGTCGATCGCGCCTGCGGCCATATCGACCGGTTCGTCGAAATCATGTTCCGCCGCACGATCGACGATCTCGATACGCAGCGCGTGATTGCCGAGGACGATCAGTTCGAGAAGCTGTGCCGCGTCATTTCGCTGACCGAACAGCGCGGGCACAAACAGGTTCATGTCCTGCTGGAACATCCGCTGGTGAAGCCGGACAAGGTGCTGATGCGCATCTTCCGGATCATTGAAAAGGACGAGCCGAGCCATTGGGCGCCCTATGACGGCTGGTTGAAGGCGCATGGCAAGCGCAACCCCAAATGGTGGGAACGCGCGATCGACAGCTTCATCCATTCGGAGCTGCTGTTCCTGAAACTGCCGCTGCTGTTCGTAAATCCCCGGCTCCGCCGTCGGAGCGACTGGGCCGATGCGGGCGAAACCGGCGAATGGCTGTCGCGGCCCGGACCGGCGCTGGCTGCCTGAGCGGGTTGATCTGCGCTCCGGCTTGACCTAAGGGGCGCCCGCCGCGCTTATGTTGCGGCGCAGCAAGCGACAATCTGCTCATCCTGCGGCGACCGGTTCAGCACCTCGCCTCCAAAGGACATGCCATGGCCGACGCCCATATCTCTTTCGCCTCCGACATTCGTCGCGACTGGCTGACCAATCCGGGTCGCGAGTTCCTGTCGGGACTGGTGGTCGCGCTGGCGCTGATTCCCGAAGCGATC
The DNA here is from genome assembly GCF_003171655.1 of Stakelama portus. GTDB lineage: Bacteria > Pseudomonadota > Alphaproteobacteria > Sphingomonadales > Sphingomonadaceae > Sphingomonas > Sphingomonas portus. Next base: position 474,608 of record NZ_QFZL01000004.1, read on the forward strand.
GGCTTTTCGCTGATCGCCGGCGTCGATCCGTCGGTGGGGCTCTATGCCAGTTTCTCGATCGCAGTGATCATTTCGATCACCGGCGGGCGGCCGGGGATGATTTCGGCGGCGACGGCGGCGGTCGCGGTGCTGGTCGGGCCGCTGGTGCGCGAACATGGCGTCGAATATCTGTTCGCCGCGACGATTCTGATGGGCGTGTTTCAGGGGATTGCGTCGCTGCTCCGGCTCAATTTGCTGATGCGCTTCGTTTCGCGGTCGGTGATCACCGGCTTCGTCAATTCGCTCGCGATCCTGATCTTCATGGCGCAGCTGCCGCAGCTCACCCATGTCGGCTGGGAAACCTATGCGCTGGTCGCGGCGGGGCTGGCGGTCATCTATCTGTTGCCGCGGCTGACCAATGCGGTGCCGTCGCCGCTGGTCGCGATCGTGCTGTTGTCGATCTTCACCATCGCGACCGGAACCGACGTCAACACGGTGGGCGAAATGGGCACGCTGCCCAGCACGTTGCCGATGTTCCATCTGCCGCAGGTGCCGTTGACGTTCGAAACCTTGCGGATCGTTGCACCGACCGCGCTCGGCATGGCCGCAGTCGGGCTGCTCGAATCGCTGCTGACGGCGGAAATCGTCGACGACATGACCGAAACCCGGTCGGACAAGCAGCGCGAATGCCTGGGCCAGGGAGTCGCGAATTTCTTCACCGGCTTCATCGGCGGCATGGGCGGTTGCGCGATGATCGGCCAGTCGGTGATCAATGTGAAGTCGGGCGGGCGCCGTCGCCTGTCGACCTTCGTCGCCGGGATCATGCTGCTGGTGCTGATGGTCGCGCTCAACCCGCTGGTCAGCCAGGTGCCGATGCCGGCGCTGGTCGCGGTGATGATCTTTGTGTCGATCAGCACGTTCCGCTGGTCGAGCTTTGCCGAGATCACGCACCACCCGATGCCGTCGAGCATCGTGATGATCGCGACGGTGGTCACGGTGGTGTGGACGCATGACTTGTCCAAGGGCGTGCTGGTTGGCGTGCTGCTTTCGGGCATTTTCTTTGCGGGCAAGGTGCGGCGGCTGGTCACGATCGAAACGCTGCGCACTCCCGACGGCAAGGAACGGCGCTATATCATCGCCGGCCAGATATTCTTCGCATCGACCGACCGGATCATGGAGACGGTGCGGTTTCGCGAGGAAGGCGTCGAGCGCATCGTCATCGACTTGAGCGAGGCGCATTTCTGGGACATTTCCGCCACCGGCGTGCTCGACAAGGTCGTCCTGCGCCTGCGCGGCGAAGGCAAGCAGGTCGATGTGCTGGGACTCAACAAGGCGAGCGCGACGCTGGTCGAAAAATATGGCGAGCATGACAAGCCGTTTGAGTCGCTGGGCGTGATTGGGCACTGAGCCCGGCGCAGCGAACCAGCGGAGTCGAACATGCGTATATTGCTGACCGGATCGTCGGGGTGGCTCGGGCGCTATCTTGCGCCGATGTTGCGCGGCGCGGGGCATGAAGTCGTCGGACTGGACGTGGCGCCGGGGCGGGATACGCAGGTGCTGGGATCGGTTGCCGATCGCGATCTGATCGACCGCACCTTTGGCGAGCATGGCATCGAAGCGGTCATTCATGGCGGTGCGCTGCACAAGCCCGACATCGTTCGGTACCCGCAACAGGCTTTTGTCGACGTCAATGTCACCGGCACGCTGAACCTGATCGAAGCAGCAGTGGCGGCGGGGCATGACCGGTTCGTCTTCACATCGACCACATCGCTGATGATCAGCCAGGCGATCCGCGACGAACGCGCCGACCATGCGGTGTGGCTGGACGAAACGAGCGGCCCGATCGAACCGCGCAACATTTATGGCGTCACCAAGCACGCTGCGGAGAATCTCTGCCGCCTGGCGCATGGCGAGCATGGGCTGAACGCGATCGTCCTGCGCACCAGCCGCTTTTTCCCCGAAGAGGATGATACCCATCGGACGCTGTCGGGCGAGAATATGAAGGCGAACGAGTTTCTGCATCGGCGCCTGACCGTCGAGGACGCTGCGCGGGCGCATATCGCTGCGCTGGAAACGGCGCCGGAAATCGGATTCGGCACGTTCATCGTTTCCGCACCGCCGCCCTTTGTCCGCGACGACGTCAGGGAACTGAAACGCGACGCCGCCGCCGTTATCGGGCGATATTTTCCGGACGCTGCCGAGCTTTATGCTGCGCGCGGCTGGGCGCTGCCGACGACGATCGGGCGGGTATATGATCCCGGCCTTGCCGAGCGGAAAATGGGGTTTCGCGCCGCCACCGATTTCCGCGCGATCCTGAATGCGATGGCGTCGGGCGCGCCGCTGCCGCTGGTGCATGACGCCGATTATACCTCGCCCAAGGAGCAGGTGGCGCAGTGCTGAGGCGGCGGGTTGCCGGTAATTTTCTGTCCTGAACGCTTGCCTTCGCGCAGTATTGGATTAGACGCCCCGCATCATGGCTAGCAAACCTCTTACGCTGTACGAAAAGATCTGGGCCGATCATGTGGTGGAGCGCCGCGACGACGGCACCTGCCTTATCTATATCGATCGCCACCTTGTTCATGAAGTGACGAGCCCGCAGGCATTCGAAGCGCTGCGCGTCGCCGGGCGTCCGGTGCGCCGCCCGGACCTGACGCTGGCCGTGCCCGATCACAATGTGCCGACCACGCCGCGCGTCGATGCGGCGGGGCGGGCATTGCCGATCGCCGATCCGCAAAGCGCCGAACAGCTTCAGGCATTGCGCCAGAACACGAGCGATTTCGGCATCGACTATATCGACGCCATCGCGCCCGAACAGGGCATCGTCCATGTCGTCGGACCCGAACAGGGCTTTACGCTGCCCGGCACGACGCTTGTCTGTGGCGACAGCCACACTGCGGCGCATGGCGCGCTGGGTGCGCTCGCGTTCGGCATCGGCACCAGCGAAGTCGAGCATGTGCTCGCCACGCAAACGCTGCTGCTCAGCCAGTCGAAGACGATGGAGGTCCGCGTCGAAGGCAGTCTGGGCTTCGCAGTGACTCCCAAGGACGTCATTCTGGCGATCATCGGCAGGATCGGCGCGTCGGGCGGCACCGGCTATGTCATCGAATATACGGGTGACACAATATGTGACATGTCGATCGAGGGGCGGCTGACCGTCGCCAATATGTCGATCGAAGGCGGTGCGCGAGCCGGGCTGATCGCGCCCGACGACAAGACCTTTGCCTATCTGAAGGGCCGGCCGATGGCACCGGCTGGCGAGGCGTGGGAACGCGCGCTTGCCTATTGGCGGACTCTGCCGAGCGACCCGGGTGCACAATATGACCGCAGCGTTCGCATCGATGCCAGTGCGATCGCGCCGTCGCTCACCTGGGGCACCAGTCCCGAGGATGTCGTGGCGATCACCGATCGCGTGCCCGATCCGGACAGCTTCGCCGATCCGTCCAAGCGCAAGGCGGCGCGCAAGTCGCTGGACTATATGGGTCTGACTCCCGGCATGGCGATGCAGGACATCCCGGTCGAGCATGTCTTTATCGGATCGTGCACCAACAGCCGGATCGAGGATCTGCGCGCAGCCGCCGCCGTGGTGAAGGGGCGCAAGGTTGCCGATCGCATCCGTCAGGCGCTGATCGTTCCGGGTTCGGGCCTGGTCAAGCGCCAGGCAGAAGCCGAAGGGCTCGACCGCATCTTCATCGAAGCCGGTTTCGAATGGCGCGAGCCGGGCTGTTCGATGTGTCTCGCCATGAACCCGGATAAAGTCCCGGCCGGAGAACGTTGTGCTTCCACTTCGAATCGAAATTTTGTAGGAAGACAAGGTCCTGGGGCTCGGACGCATCTGGTTTCGCCTGCAATGGCGGCCGCTGCGGCAGTGACGGGTCGACTTGCCGACGTTCGGGATCTCATGGCCGGGAATTGATGGCCGGGATTTGATGGGCTTAGGATCGAAATCGGGGGATCGATCATGAAGGGTGCATTGGTAGTTTTGATCGCGGGAACGATTCTTAGCGGGATCGCGGCCGCCTATGCCACCACCACCCACACCATGGACGATCCCGCCGCGACCATCGGCTTGACCGCCAGTCCCATCGCCGTCGAAGCCGGCAGCCAGATCGCCGCGCGCAACTGACATCCCGCGTTCGCGCAGGTTGATCGCAACGCCCCGGCCACGCTAGGGGCGAACCCCTTCCCATAACCTGGAATCGCTAGCCATGAAGCCTGTCCGTCAAGTTGCCGGTACCGCCTATCCCTGGGGCGCCAAGAACGTCGACACCGACGTGATCATCCCCGCGCACTGGCTGAAGACGGTGCTGCGTTCGGGCCTTGCGAAAGGTGCGTTCGAAACCGTGCGCGCGGAACCGGGCAATGTGTTCGACGATCCGCGCTATGCCGGTTCGCCGATCCTGATCGCGGGCGAGAATTTCGGGTGCGGGTCGAGCCGTGAACACGCCGCCTGGGCGCTGGCCGATATGGGCGTTGCCGCCGTGATCGCGCCAAGCTTTTCCGACATTTTTTCCAGCAATGCCTTCAAGAACGGGATCGTGCCGGTGGTGTTGCCGCAGGAAGCCGTCGATCGCCTGATCGAAGTTGCCGAAAGCAATGAGATTACCGTTGATCTGGAAACCATGACCGTCACCACGCCCTTCCAGGACCGTTTCACCTTCGACCTCGACCCGTTTCGCCGTCAATGCCTGCTGGAGGGACTGGACGAAGTCGGACTGACCCTGTCAAAAGATACCGCGATTTCGAAATACGAATCCGGTGTTGCCAGTGCGCGGCCCTGGATCAAGGTAGGAGCAGGCAATGAAAGCACTTTTGTCCACGGCGCCGGGCGGACCTGAAACTCTAAAGATCGAAGAGCTGCCCGATCCCGCTGCGGGCAAGGGCGAAGTGGTGGTGGCGGTCAAGGCCTGCTCGATCAACTTCCCCGACGTCCTGATCATCGAGGACAAATATCAGTTCAAGCCGCCGCGCCCCTTTGCGCCGGGCGGTGAAATTGCCGGCATCGTCGAATCGGTGGGGGAGGGCGTCACTCAGTTCGCTCCCGGCGATCGCGTGATCGGGGTGCTCGGCCATGGCGGCCTGGCCGAAAAGATCGCGGCGCCGGCCGACAAGCTCTATGCCCTGCCCGAAGGGCGCAGTTTCGAAGATGGTGCGGCATTGCTGCTCACCTATGCCACCACGATCCATGCCCTGCTCGACCGCGGCAAGCTGAAAGCCGGCGAGACGCTGCTCGTACTGGGCGCGGCGGGTGGCGTCGGGCTGGCCGCGATCGAACTGGGCAAGGCATTCGGCGCGACCGTGGTCGCTGCCGTGTCGAGCGAGGAAAAGGCACAGGCGGCGAAAGAGGCCGGTGCGGACAGGGCCATCATCTATCCGCGCGCGCCGTTCGACAAGGAACAGTCGCGCGAAGTCGCCAATCTGTTCAAGCAAGCCGTCGGCCCGAACGGCGCCGATGTGATCTATGATCCGGTCGGCGGCGATTATGCCGAGCCCGCGCTGCGTGCGATCGCGTGGGAAGGCCGCTATCTGGTGATCGGTTTCCCCGCCGGCATTCCCAAGCTTCCGCTCAATCTCACGCTGCTCAAAAGCTGCGATGTCCGCGGCGTATTTTGGGGCGCATTCGCGGCACGCGATCCCGGCGCCAATGCCGCGCATGTCGAGCATCTGTTCCGCTTGTGGAGCGAGGGAAGCATTGCGCCCAGGGTCACCGACATCTTCCCCTTTGCCGATGGCGGCAAGGCGATCGCGAAGATGGCGGCGCGGCAGGCTGTCGGCAAGCTGGTGGTCCGCGTTGCCGAATAACCGTGCCGGGTGACGGGGCGGCAGGCGGTTTTGCGCCATGCACCCCGTTGTCATCGTCGGGCCACTCTCCTATCTCGGGCGCAAAGCAGGCTATTTTGTAAGGGCTCAGGCGCATGACCAGTTTCGACGATCGCGAGAAGGCATTTGAAGCGAAATACGCTCGCGACGAGGAAATCGCGTTTCGCGTGACCGCGCGGCGCAACCGGCTGCTCGGCGAATGGGCGGCGGCACAGATGAAGCTGACGCCCGAGGAAACCGACGCCTATGCCAAGGCGGTGGTCCAGGCCGATTTCGAGGAAGCCGGCGACGAAGACGTGGTGCGCAAGCTGGTCGGTGACCTGACTGCGGCTGGCGTTACCACCGATGAAGCCGCGATCCGGCTGGCGATCGAGGAAAAGGCCGTCGAGGCGCGCCGCCAGCTGATGGAATCGAAATAATCCGATGCCGATGCCCGCTGCCGAGATCGAAGCGCTGATCCGCGAAGGGATTCCCGACGCGCAGGTCGAGATTACCGATCTGGCCGGAGACGGCGATCATTATTCGGCGCGTGTCGTAAGCGCGAGCTTTCGCGGCAAATCGCGCGTGCAGCAACAGCGCGCCGTTTATGCCGCGCTTGGCGGACGCATGGGCGGCGAATTGCACGCGTTGCAACTTGTTACCGCAGCGCCGGTAGAGGAGTAGAATATGAGCGAGGATACCCAGCAGCGCATTCGGGAACTGGTCGATGCCAGCCCGGTACTGCTTTTCATGAAGGGCAGCCCGCTGTTTCCCCAGTGCGGATTTTCGAGCCGTGCGGTCGCGATTCTCAATCATCTCGGCGTCGAATTCGAAAGCGTCGATGTGCTGCAGGATCAGGCGGTGCGCCAGGGCATCAAGAGCTTTTCCGACTGGCCGACCATCCCCCAGCTTTATGTGAAGGGTGAGTTTGTCGGCGGTTCGGACATCATGATGGAAATGTACGAATCGGGCGAACTGGCCGAAATGATGCAGGCCAAGGGCCTCGTTTCCTGAGCGCAGCCGACGGCTGACCGTTGCAAATGTAAACGCCCGTGTCCCCGTGACGCGGGCGTTTTGCTGTTCGCCCGCCAACGCCGCCGGGGATGCGTATCGTTCCTATGGAAACACCGGGTGCGGGCGGGTCGACGCGAGACCGGAAAGCTGGCCGACCCGCCCTGCTGAAGCGTGGAAACGCTCGGTGCGACAACGACGTTGCAGGGGGCGTGCCAACTGCTGGCGGCGACCAAATTCCAGACGTTTCAATGGTTAATTGCGGCCGCCGCGCAGGGGGTGTTGTAAACTTCCCCGACAGGCCCGTCAGCGCGTCGGAACATCATGCGTCGCGGCATTGCTGTCGCTCGCCTGATGCATACGCCCGGAAAGGTCGGACATGATGTACCAGGTGCCGCCCGCCATGATCGCGAGCAGGCTGACCGAGAACAGCACCAGCAACAGATCCTCGCGCGACTGCCGGCCGGAAAAGCTGAGATGGAGGAAGTTGCGCAGGTGCGCGACGATCTGCAGCAGCGCGGCGACGCAGATCAGCGCGACCTTCCATGTCGCTGGCAGGTCGGACAGCAGCGCAGCGAAGGCACCGACCGTCAGCGCCAGACTGACGACGAAGCCTGTGGCATAGCTTTTGATTTCGCTGTTCGCGCTTTGCTGCGGATCGAGCGCTCCGGTGTTCGGTTTGGTCATGCGAGCGGCACCAGGAAAACGAAGGAGAAGATCCCGACCCAGATCAGGTCGAGGAAATGCCAGAACACGCCGAGCATCGACAGGCGGACCTTCACCACGTCATCGATGCCGCGCGTCGCGATCTGGCCGATCATGGCGAGAATCCACATTATCCCGGAAAAGACGTGCACGCCGTGCAGGCCCACCAGCGCCCAATAGGCACTCAGCCAGCCGCTTGCCTGTGGCGTGCCACCCTCGCTCGCCTGGGAGAGGAAATCCTTCACTTCGAAGAACAGGAATCCTGTGCCCAGCATCGCGCACAGGAACAGCCAGGCGACCAGTTTTGCGCGGCCTTTCTTATATTTGACGCCCAGCGAGACGCCGGCATAGGCGACGCCGCCGACAAGCAGGAAGGCCGTCTGGATCGCGACGCTCTTGATGTCGAACAGGTCGTTCGGCCCGGGTCCGCCCGCCAGCCCCATCGGATTGAGATATGCGGCATAGGCGGCGAACAGGATGCCGAAGATGATGAGGTCGCTCATCAGGAACACCCAGAAACCGAACACCGTGGTTTCGGCCTGATCATGTGCCTCGCCATGCGTGTCGCCGAGGTTCAGTCCGGGATAAAGGTTGCTCTCGCTCATCCTGCGAACTCCGAAATATCGGGGACGCCGCGATTGCGCTCGGTCTCTTCGTCGGCGCGGGTAACGGGCGTCAGGCTCGCAATTTGTTGCCGGAACCGGCGATCGGCTTGCTCCACTTCGGCGGCCGGAATGATCGTGGGCTCGATCACGCGCATTCCGCGCAAGGCGACCATGCCGGGAATAGCAAGCAAGCTAAGGATCGCAAGCCACCAGATATGCCACACCATGGCAAAGCCGAGCGCGAAGGCCGCAATCGCGATCAGCAGCCCGTGCGCGGTATTGGCGGGCATTTCGATGTCGGTATATTCGGCGGGTGCCTGCCACGGGTCGCCCGCGCGTTTGCGCTCACCCCATTCATTGCGTGCCGTGACTTGCGGGATGCAGGGGAAGGTCCATTCGGGCACCGGTGCAGGGGTCGACCATTCGAGCGTCGAACCGTTCCACGGATCGCCGCCGGGCACCGCCAAGGCCGCGCGGTTGCGATAGCTGGTCCAGAAGGTCCAGGTCAGGCTGGCGAGCGCGCATAGCATCAACACCCCGCCGAACGCCGCAATATACATCCACGGCATGAAATCCGGGTTCTGGAAGGTGGGTGAACGGCGCGGCATGCCCATCAGGCCGAGCACATAGAGCGGCATGAAAGTGAAGACGAACCCGCCGACGAACAGGTAGGCCGTGCGCCGGCCCCATGTCTCGCTCAGCCGGAAGCCAAAGGCCTTGGGGAACCAGTAATGGATGCCCGCGAGCATGCCGTAGAGCACGCCGGGAATGATCACATTGTGGAAATGCGCGACGAGGAAGGTCGAATTATGGACCTGATAGTCGATCGACGGATTGGCGAGGATGATGCCCGACAATCCCCCGATGACGAACAGCAGGAAGAAGCCGGTCAGGTAGACGATCGGCGTGGTGATCCGCACGCGGCCGCGCCACATCGTCGCCATCCAGTCATAGATCTTCACGCCGGTCGGAATGCCGATGATCATGGTCGCGATGCCAAAGGCGATGTTCACACCCGCGCTCTGCCCCATGGTGAAGAAATGGTGCAGCCAGACGGTGAAGCTGATCACCGCGATGCTCATGCTCGCGATCACCAGCGAGGTGTAACCATAGAGCCGCTTGCCCGAGAAGGTGGAGCTGATTTCGGAGAATACCCCGAACGCGGGGAGGATCAGGATGTAGACCTCCGGGTGGCCGAACATCCAGAAGATGTTGGCGTAATTCATCATGTTGCCGCCGGCGTCATTGGTGAAGAAGTGGAAATCGGCATAGCGATCCAGCGCCAGCATCGCGCTCGACACGGTCAGCGCGGGCATCGCGTAGATCAGCATGATCGCGACGCAGAGCGAGGTCCAGCAGAACAGCGGCATGCGCATGAAATGCATGCCCGGCGCGCGTTCCTTGAAGATCGTGACCGCGAAATTCATCCCCGTCAGCGTCGATCCCATGCCCGATATCAGGATCGCCCAGAGCCAGTAATCGACTCCCTCGCCGGGGCTGAAAATCTTGCCGGTATAGGGCGGGTACATGGTCCACCCGCCAGTGCCGAACTGGCCCACCAGCAGCGAAATCATGATAAGCCCGGCGCCCGCTGCGGTCAGGCCCAGGCTGACCTGATTGAGCACCGGAAAGGCCATGTCGCGCGCGCCAAGCTGTTGCGGCAGGACGAAGTTTATCAGGCCGATCAGCAGCGGCATCGCGACGAAGAAGATCATGATCGTGCCGTGCGTGCTGAACAGCTGGGCGAAATGATCGGGCGCGACGAGCCCGCCCTCCGGCTGCGCCAAAGTGCCGAGCGCAGTCGCCTGATGCGCGCGCATCACAAAGCCTTCGATGATGCCGCGCGCCAGCATGACCAGCGCCAGCGCGATATACATGATGCCGATCTTCTTCGCGTCGGGCGACGTCAGCCAATTGCGATAGAGCGGCCCCCACCAGCGCATCCAGCTGAACAATAGCAGCGTGGCGATGCCGCCCAGAACCAGCACGCTCGCCGCACCAGCGCCGACAATCGTGCTGCTGTTCACGTCCCGCAGCAGATCGGTATAGGGCGTTACGTTCCAGTCGAGATTGCCGAAGATCGGGCTGGTCCCCCCGCTCATTCGCTCGCCCCCGTCGTGCCGGTTTGCGGCAGCCCGGTGCCGCCCCAGCGCCCGCCCGCGGATGCGCCGCCGGGCTGGTGATATTTCGCGACGATCTGCCGGAAAATGTCGCGCTGGCCGAGCGTCATGACGATCGGTTCGGCGCGCTTGTCGAGCCCCAGATCACCACGCGCATCGGCCAGAACCGTCTGGCGCCGCAACATGGCATAGCTGTTTTCATCGAGCACAAGGCCGCTTCTGCCGCGCGCGACCCAGGACGCATAGTCCGCCGGCGCGAGCGCGCGCACCGTGAATTTCTGGCGACCGAAACCGCTGCCATTGAACTGGGTATTCTCGCCCTCGGCCTCGCCGGGCCGGGTGGCGGAAAAATTGAGCTTCGTCGTCATCCCCGGCATCGCATAGATCTGTCCGGTCAGCGGGGCGATCAGCAGGCTCTGCATCACCGTGTCAGTCGTCAGCGTGATCTCCACCGGCCGCCCGACCGGCACTGCCAGTTCGTCCACCGTCGCAATGCCTTCTTCGGGGTAGATAAACACCCATTTCCAATCGAGCCCGATCGCCTGTACCCGCAACGATTCGGGCCCGACCGGCTTGTAGGGATCGAGCTTCTGCGTGGAGTACCAAAGCCAGCTTGCCAGCACGATGACGACCAGCACCGGCACGCCCCACAGGGCATATTCGAGCGGCTTCGAAAATTCCCATTGGGGCGTATAATCGCCGCGCGGCCTGGCATAGCGATAGCGCCAGAGGATGAACGGCACGCCGACGAGCACGGGCAGGATCACGACCATGGTGATGCCGACGACCCGCAGCAGATGCGTGAATTGTTCCGCTGCGACGGGACCCATCGGCTGGAGAAAGCTCTGCTGGAGCGTCGCCGATGCCATGGCGGCATCCGTGGCCAGCCATGCCAGCACGCAGCCCGCCCCGATTTTAGCCCAGGACATCAAACCCGGCCTCACCCCATGACCCAGAAAGATCGCGCGACGGAACGCCCCCAATCCGGGCGCTCCGTCGCGGCATTGAACCGATTGGCGCTGTCGGTCATTCAACCGGCGTCAGGGGCAGCAACCGCACCGGACAGCGTGTTCTGAATCTGGGTGGCCGCTTCCTGCAGGCCGCCCATGTCTCCGGTCGCGAGGGCATCGCGTGCAGACTGAATGTCCCCGGCCAGAGCCGTTCGCATATCCTCTGGAAATTCAGCCATATTGTCGTTGATCAGGCCATCAAGCTGTTCGAGCGCGGCGGTGGCTTCGTCGCGGTTCAAATTGCCCGAAGCAAGGCGATCGGCAAGCGTCGTCGCCTGCGATCGCGCTTCGGACGGCGTGGCGGAATTGTTTTCGAAACCCGGCTGATCGGCTGTGACCGTCGCAGTCTGTTCTTCGTTCGTTGCCTGCGGGCTGCCGCAGGCCGAAACTGCGAGCGCCAGCGGCAGAGCAAGCATCGGGTATTTGAACTTAAGGATCATATTGGTTCTCCTGGCTTGCGCGGCGACGCGCATTGCACCTTGCCGGCTAGGGTAGCTGCAACGCAGGTCATCGCAAGAAATTGTTCCGCAACAGCTCGACGACCTCTTTGGTCCGGCCATCGAGCACTGCTTTCACTCCGAACAGGGCGGTCGCCGCAACCTGCGACACCTCCACCTTGGGGGGCATGACGAGTTCCATCTGGTTGACGTGGACATCGAGCAGGGCAGGGCCTTCGTGGCGCAGCCAGGCATCCATCGCAGGCTCCAGTTCATTGGCATTCTCGACATGCCATCCGGCAAAGCCGCAGGCTTCCGCCAGCTTGGCGAAGTCGGGATTGTGCAACCCGGTAAAGTGATCGACCAGCCCTTCGACGCGCTGCTCCATCTCCACGAAGCCGAGCGTGTTGTTGTGGAACACCACCAGCTTGAGATGGATATCCTCCTGCACCAGCGTCAGCAGGTCGCCCATCAGCATGGTCATGCCGCCATCGCCGCACATGGCGATGACCTGGCGATCGGGATAGGCAACCTTCGCGCCCATCGCTTGCGGAAAGCCATTCGCCATGGTCCCGTGCAGCAGGCTGTTGAGGAAGCGCCGCTTGCCGTTGGCCTTGAGGTGCCGCAGCATCCACACCATCGAAGTGCCCACATCGGACACGAAGATGGCGTCGTCCGCCGCCTTCTTGTCGAGCATGTTGGCAACGAATTGAGGGTGGATCAGGCTCGGATCGTGCTCCTCGCCCTCATGCTCATACCCCTTGAGGTCTTCGGCCCACTGCTTGAGATGCGTCTGGAGGTGGCTGTCGTGAGATTTCGGTGCGACCAGCGGGGTTAGCGCGGCAAGGGTCGTCTTGGCATCGCCGACAAGGCCGAGGTTGATCGCCGACCGGCGGCCCAGATGCGTCGGATCGACGTCGATCTGCACGATCTTCTTCGCCTCGGGATAGAACTGGGTGTAGGCAAAGTCGCAGCCCAGCGTGATGACCAGATCGGCATCCTCCAGCGCTTCCACGCCCGCCTTGTTGCCGAGAATGCCGTTTACCCCGACGTTGTAGGGGTTGTTGGGTTCGAGGAACTCTTTCGCGCGGGTCGTGTGCACCATCGGTGCCTTCACCTTCTCGCAGAAGGCCATGATCTCCTCCCGCGCATCGCGTGCACCGATCCCGGCATAGACCGATACCTTGCCTGCGGCGTCGACCATCTTGGCCAGCTCCGCCATCTCGGCATCGTTCGGACGGCTGACCGGCTGCGGGCGATAGACTTCCCAGTCCATCGCATCCTCGTCGCTCTCGGTGAACATGTCGCCGTTCACGATCACGACCGCGACGCCCTTCTTGTTCAGCGCGGCCTGCGCGGCCTTGGTGACGATGCGGCGCGCCTGCGAGGGATGCGAGATATATTCGCAGAAGTGCGAGTGCTGCTCGTAAATCTTCTTCTGATCGACTTCCTGCGGGAAGTCGAAGCCGGCTTCGGTGCGCGCCACGTCGGACGCGATCAGCAGCACCGGGGCACCGTTGCGGTGGCTTTCGTAAATGCCGTTGACGAAGTGCAGTGAACCTGGGCCGCATGTCCCGGCGCAGACCGACAATTCGCCGGTCATGTAGGATTCGCCGCCAGCCGCGAAAGCGCCGGCCTCTTCATGGCGGACGGTGATCCAGCGCAGGTCGCTCTTGGCGACGGCGTTGGTGAAATGATTGATGGTATCGCCGGGAATTCCGTAAACGCGTTTCGCCCCTGCCTTTTGCAGGGCATCAACGACGATATCCGCCACTTTCTTCGACATTCTATTCCTTTCGCCATTGCGCCCTATCGCCACGGATCAGGCGGTAAAGTCAGACCAAAATTGCCGTATCGAACAGGGTCGACATGGCGGTTTTTTGCGAGGCAGGCAGGTGTTGCGCCCCGCCACACGAAGCATTCAGCCCCTGGCCGATGCGCTGCCACCCGACGGCTCCGCGTCATCGGGGGCAGGCTCGATCGAAACCTCGCCAAGAATCTTCCTGCTGATGCCTGTAAACAGCACTGCGAACACCACGATCCCGGCAAAGACATAAATTTCCAGATCGTGCTTGCCTGACAGGTGCCAAAGGAAAAACAGCAACAACGCGCCATTCGCCAGCGTCGCCAGCCACAGCAGCGCGAGGCGACCACCCTTCCCCTCCTGACTCCTGAGCGCCGCGCCCAGCGGGATGAAGGTGTGCACCAGCAGGAAGGTGGCGCTGGCGACATCGCCGATCTGCGACAGGTCGAGCAGCATGATCATGACGATCACGATGCAGACCGTCGCGACCATCGCGATATTGCCCTGTCGCAGGAACAGCGGCTTGGCCAGCACCGGGCTCACCTCGTTATGGCGAGCCATGAATCCGATCGTGTTGGAGCCGGAGAAGATGTTCGCGTTGATATTGGTCATCGTCGAAACCATCGCGGTGATGCCGATGATCACGAAACCCGTCGTGCCCAGATCGGGCCGCGCCGCAGCGGCCAGCGCGTAATCCTTCGCGCTCTCGATCTTGGACAGGTCGATCGCGCCGAAAACTGCCACATCCAGCGCAACGTAAACCGCGCCGACCACCAGAATGGCGATGAAGATCGCCTTCGCGATAACCGCCTTGTTCTTCACGCTGCCACCCGCATTCGCGATGACCGCGAACCCGGCGAAGGACAGGTTCGCCAGCGCCACGGCGTTGACGAAATTGCCGAAGCTGAAGCTGACCGCGCTGTCATTGGCCGCGTAAGTCGCGGGATCGAAATGGGTAAAGACCAGGATCGTGAAGCCGACCAGCACGACCAGCTTGGCAATCACGAGGATCTTTTCCGCCACGCCCATCAGCTTGATACCCGTGGCGTTGATCAGCAGGAATGCCAGCATCACCCCGATCGCGAAATAGTCGACCCAGCCCGAGCCGATCGAGAGGACCTTGGCGGAGTAATGCCCGAAACTCTCGGCCACGAGGCCGAGGACGATCGCGATGGAGAGGAAATAGCAGAACGAGATCGTGCTGCCGATCAGACTGCCGTTCCAGCCGCGCGTCAGATACTCGGCCACGCCGCCATTGGTGTTCGATATCTTGGACAGGTCGTAATAGGCATAGCCCGCCAGTGCAGAGACGATCCCCGACAGGATGAACGCGGCCCAGGCATAGCCGCCCGCCAGAGTGGAGATCTGACCGAACAGGGCAAAAATCCCCGCCCCGATCATCGTCCCCACGCCCAGCGAGGTCACCTCGACCAGCGAGAGTGTGACTTTACCCGTCTTGTTCATGCCCGATCTTTCGTGCCGAGTTTCAACACCTTGCCCATTCTAGCCGTGGCGGCGGGCGTGGATTGCGCCGTCCTTCAGCAATACGCAGGTGCCGCGAGCCAGCGGCTCCCACCCTTCGGGGTCGAGCGGCACCGAGGCGAAAAGATGCAGCGGGCCGGAAATTTCCTTGATGCTGGCACCCGATGTCTCCCACCGGGAGCCGCGATGGCTGTCGTCGAAGCTGCGGATATTGAGCCCCGGCTCGCGCGGCTCGGTCAACCCGTCTTCGGTTTCGAAACGCCGCCGGTCGGCGTGGACGAACAGGTATTCGCCATCGAAGAACAGGAAGTTGGAGCTGCCCAGCTCGCGCATCTCGGCGGAAAAGCGCGCAAACACGTCGAGCCGCGCCTTAACATCCGTCGCGTCCGCACGGCTCAGCCGGGCGAGCAGCATCAGGAAGGCGAGTTCGGAATCCGTATCGCCAATCCGCTGCGCGATGAATGCGCGCGCGTCTTCGCGATCTTCGATCCCCGGCAGGACGCCATTATGCGCAAAGGCATGGCGCCGGCCGTTGACGACGCGGTCGAACGGATGGGTGTTCGCCAGTGCCGGCTTGCCCCTAGAGGCTCTGCGCACATGCGCGATCAGATGCTTACACGGATGCTCGTTGCGAACCACCATCCGCGACAATTCGCTGGTCGCGGCCGGATCGGGTTCGCGGAACAGATAGGCATCGCGATCCTGCGCAAACAGGATGCCCCAGCCGTCGCGATTGCGATGCTTTTCACCCCCTTCGGCGGCAAAGAGATCGAGTTCGTAGCGGACCGTGTGCGGCACCGACGCACTCATCGCAAATAATTCACACATGCGTCGGCCTTCCGTCTTTCAAGCTATTGCTCCAGCCATTTCGCGGCGCGCGAATCAATCGCCCTTCGCCCCGCTGGCGGACGAACCGCCCGGCTGCACCGCGTCGCCGGCGATCGCGCCGCTCAGCACCACATTCTGATACGCATAGGGAATCTCGATACCCGCTTCGTCGAACCGCTTCTTGATATCTTCGAGCAATTGATACTCGACGGCCTTGGCGGTGGCGGAATCGCGGCACCATGCGCGCAGCGACAAATCCACACTCGACGCGCCGAGCGATATCACCGGACAGCCGACCACTTCGATCACATCGGCATGCGCCTGCGCCAGTTCCAGCACGATCGCGCGCGCCTTGTCGATATCGGAATCATATCCGATCGAAATCGTCGGCGACATGATGACCCGTGGATCGATCGACGACAGGTTGATCATGATCTGATTGGCGATGGTCCCGTTGGACAGGACGATGCGGCGGTTGTCGAAGGTTCGCAGCACGGTGTAGCCGAGCGACAGATTCTCGACGATGCCGGTTTCCAGTCCCGTCGGCGTCGTCAATTGCAACCGGTCGCCGCGGCGGAAGGGCTTGTAGATCACCAGGCTGATGCCGGACACCAGATTGCCCAGCGTCGATTGCGCGGCAAAGCCGATGACCACCGACACGATGCTGACCCCCGCGAGCAGCGAGGTCGTCAGCTTGTTGAGCGCGGGGACCGCGTGGCAGAACAGCAGCGCCAGCACGATCCACATGATGAAGGTCGACAGGTTCGAAATGAAGCTGAGCGTCATCCGGTCGATATGTTCCTTGGGATCATGATCGATCAGCGTCTTGAGCGCGCGGCGCAGCAATTTGGTCAGCGCCAGCCCAAAGGCCAGGAACAGGGCGCCGAGCGCCATCGCGCCCCAGAAATGATTGGGATCGAGAAAATGCGTCAGATCCGCCAATAGCCTGGGCGAATCCGGTGCGCCGGGTGACGGCGACGCTGCCGGAACCGACCCCGCTTTGGCGTTCAGCAGGGATGCGATCATAGCGTCGGCTTGAACGTATCGGGATCGGCCATCCGCCAATATTCGGCAAAAGGCGTATCGTCGGGTTCGTGCAGCAGCTTGCCGGGCGCCACCTCATGGACGATCTGCGACCAGGGGATCATCTCGGCATTATTCTTCCATTGGCGCAGGTGGCGCGGAGTGAAATCGTCGGGCGAATCCAGACCGCAGGCGACGACGATGTCGTGCAGGCTGTCGAGCGTCTTCGACTGGAAATTGGCCACACGCTGCGCCTTTTCGGGGATGACGAGGCCGCGCTGGCGGGCAGGGGAGCTGGTCGCGACTCCGGTCGGGCAGGTGCCGGTATGGCAGCGCAGTGACTGGACGCAGCCGAGCGAGAACATGAACGCGCGCGCGGCGTTGCACCAGTTGGCGCCCAGCGCGGCATTCATCGCGATCGCCGAACCGGAGAAGACCTTTTCCGATGCCGCCAGCTTGATCTTGTCCTTCAATCCCGTGCCGATCAGCGCATTGTTGACGTAGTAAAGGCCGATCCGCAGCGGCAGGCCGACATGGTCCGACAATTCGAGCGGCGCGGCGCCCGTGCCCCCACCGCCACCGTCGACGACGATGAAGTCGAGCGTGATCCCGCTGTCGAGCATCGCCTTGCAGATCGCGAAAACCTCATGCGGCATGCCGACGCACAATTTGATGCCGACCGGCTTGCCGCCCGAAAGCTCGCGCATTTTCGCGGCGAATTCGAGCATTTCGCGCGGCGTTGAAAAGGCCGAATGACCGGGCGGCGACAGGCAATCCTGATGCGCCGGGACCTGGCGGGTGCTGGCGATCTCTTCGGTCACCTTGGCTGCCGGAAGCAGGCCGCCATGGCCGGGCTTGGCACCCTGGCTCAGCTTGATCTCGGTCATCTTGACCTGATCGTGCTGCGATTTCTCGCCAAAGGCGCCGGGATCGAAATTGCCGTCCTTGTCGCGCGCGCCGAAATAGCCCGAGCCGATTTCCCAGACGACGTCGCCACCATGTTTGAGGTGATAGGGCGACAGGCCGCCTTCGCCGGTGTCATGATAAAAATCGCCGATCTTCGCGCCCATATTCAGCGCCTCGATCGCATGGTTGCCCAGCGCGCCGAAACTCATCGCGCTGATATTGAGCCGGGCCGCTTCATAAGGCTTGCTGCACTGATCGGTGCCGACCTTCACGCGCGTCCGCTTGGGTGCCCTGGGGTTGGGATTGATCGAATGGCAGAGCGCTTCATATTCTTCGGAATAGACGTCGAGCTCGGTACCGAACGGGTGCGCATCCTCCTGCTTCTTCGCTCGCGCATAGACGAGCGCGCGCGAGACATGGTCATAGGGCCGGCCTTCCAGCGGACCTTCGACGATATAGCTGCGCAGGAAGGGCCGAAGATCCTCGAACAGCCAGCGAAAGCGTGCCGTCAGCGGATAATTGCGCCGCAGCGAATGCCGGTCCTGAAACAGGTCCCAGATGGCAATGGCCAGCAGCGGCACGACGACGATGAGTGCCCAGAAAAAGGCCTTTGCAACCCAGTGCCCCAGAGCCGCGATCAGTATGACCAGAAGCAACGGGATCCAGAAACCGAGATTCCGCTCCAGACCCTTGTCCGCAAACAATCCACGCACCACCATGCAAAACGCCCCTTTCTGTCGCCCTTGCGCTAACCGGTACGGGTCCGAAGCGTTCCCTGTAAAGTTCGATACGCCGCTGCGGTCGGGTTTCCCGGGTCCTAAGTCACGCACAAGGCGCCGGGCGGACGACACTATGCGCTGCGTCCGCCGGGGCGAGAGAGGATCGGGTGATTGCGGGTCTTGGTCGGCGGTCCGCAAAGTCGCGTCTGAATACGCGCGGAACATGCCGATCTGAAATGGTCGGGGCGACAGGATTCGAACCTGCGACCCCCACACCCCCAGTGTGATGCGCTACCAGGCTGCGCTACGCCCCGACCGAGGCGCAGGCATCTAGGCGGGAGTCCGCGCGGATGCAAGCCTTAGAGAATGGGTGGCGTTGCCGGATTCGGCGAATCCCCTTGTCCGGGCGAAATGCGCGGTTCCGCTGCCATGATTTCGGAGCGCCGGCCTGACCTGCGGCTACGGTCCGCCGCGTGCGGCACACGGTCCATAGTTGCGCCCGCGCGCTACCCGTGATAGCGCGCGCCGCTTGAAACGGGGCATTTTGCCCTTTCGAACCCAGGCAATCGGGAACCCATGTTCATTTCACCAGCATATGCGCAGGCGGCCGGTGCTGCAGGCCAGCAGGGAGGCACCATGGCGGGCATCGTCAGCATGCTCCCGCTCATCCTCATCTTCGTCGCATTTTATTTCCTGATGATTCGGCCGCAGCAGAAGCGGATGAAGACGCTTCAGAACGCGATTGCGTCGGTGAAGAAGGGTGACACCGTCATCACCGCGGGCGGTCTGGTCGGCAAAGTGACCAAGACCGACGATCAATATGTCGAAGTCGAAGTGGCGCCGGGCATGAAGGTGAAGGTCGTCAAGGCGACGCTCGCCGAAGTCCAGCCGCTCGGCGGCAAGCCTGCGAACGACTGATGCTGGATTTCCCGCGCTGGAAGGTGACGCTGACCTGGACGGCGATCATCGTCTTCGTTTTGCTGTCCGTGCCGAGCCTGTTGCCCGGATCGGTGCGCAATTCGGTGTTCGGCACGACGCCGCTGCCGACGGTCAATCTGGGTCTCGACCTTGCCGGGGGCAGCTATCTGCTGCTCGAAGGCGACACGGCGAATTTCCAGACCAAGCGCCTTGAAACGATGCGCGGCGTGGTGAGCACCGAACTGAAGCGCGATCCGCGAATCGATATCGGCGAGATTTCGATGCGCGGCGGCGAACTGAGCTTCATGGTGCGCGACGCGACCAAGGTCGATGTCGTGCGCGAACGGCTCCTGCCGCTGCTGAGCAACGACAAGGGTCAGCGCGCCTGGGACTTTCAGGTTCGCGACGACACGCTGGTCGTGCTGACTCAGACGAGCGCGGGCGTGGCCAGCGCGATCGATCAGGCGATGGGCGACGCGACCGAAGTGGTCCGCCGTCGTATTGACGAACTCGGCACGCGCGAACCGACGATCATCCGTCAGGGCAGCGACCGTATCGTCGTGCAGGTGCCGGGTCTGGACGATCCGACACAGCTCAAGGAACTGCTCGGCAAGACTGCGCAGCTGGAATTCAAGCTGGTGAATACCAAGGCGGATCCGGCGCAGGCATTGCAGGGTATCGCGCCGATCGGCAGCGAGGTTCTGAAATATGAAGACGGGTCGCCGATCGTTGTCGAGCGTCAGGCGATCATCACCGGCGATATGCTGACCAAGGCCAATCAGGCCTATGATCAACAGACCGGCGCGCCGACGGTGCAACTGACGCTCAATGGCGCGGGCACGCGCCGTTTTGCACGCGTCACCACCGAACATACCGGCGAGCCGTTCGCGATCATCGTCGACGATGTCGTGATTTCCGCGCCGCGCATCGATGAGCCGATCATCGGCGGTCAGGCGCGTATTTCGGGCGGCTTCACGGTCGAAAGCGCCAATCAGCTCGCCATTGCGCTGCGATCGGGCAAGCTGCCGATCAAGCTGCAGGTGATGGATCAGTCGACGGTCAGCCCGGAACTGGGCGCCGATTCGATCAACAAGGGCGCGCTCGCGTCAATTCTCGCCACCGCGCTGGTGATCGCGTTCATGCTGATCACCTATTTCCGCTTCGGCGTCTATGCGACGATCGCGCTGATCGTGAACATCCTGATGATCATCGGGGTGATGGGGCTGTTCAACGCCACGCTCACCTTGCCGGGTATCGCCGGCTTCGTGCTGACGATCGGTGCGGCGGTCGATGCCAATGTGCTGATCAACGAACGTATCCGCGAGGAACAACGGCGCGGGCGCAACGTGCTTCAGTCGATCGAATTCGGCTATAAGGAAGCCAGCCGCGCGATTTTCGACGCCAACATCACCAATGTCATCGCGGCGGCGATCATGTTCATCTTCGGCTCCGGCCCGATCCGCGGCTTTGCGGTGGTGCTGACGATCGGCATCGTGACGTCGGTGTTCACGGCCGTGACCTTTACGCGCCTGATGGTGTCTGGCTGGCTGAAGAAGCGGCCCAAGGAACTGGTGCTCTGATATGCGTCCGCTGAAACTCGTACCCGAAAATACGAACATCGATTTCCTGCGCCTGCGCACGGTGTTCATGGCGCTTTCGGTGTTGCTGATCGTCGGCTCGATCGCACTGGTTGCCATTCGCGGCCTCAATTTCGGCGTCGATTTCGCCGGCGGCCAGATGGTGCGCGTCACCTTTGCCCAGTCGGTGCCGGTGTCGCAGGTGCGTGAAAAGATCGACGGGCTGGGTCTGGGCGAAAGCGCGATCCAGCAGTTCGGCAGCGACCGCGACGTCGCGATTCGCCTGCCGCTTCCCAAGGGCGGCGCAGAAGCCACCGATCAGCAAGGCAACCGCCTGCGCGAATTCATCACCACGACCTGGCCGGGGGCGACGATCGGATCGGTCGATACCGTGTCTGGCAAGGTTTCGCAGGAATTGTTCCAGAAGGGCGCGCTCGCGCTTGGCCTCGCAATGGCGGCGATCGCGGTCTACATCTGGATCCGGTTCGAATGGCAATTCGGCATCGGCGCGCTCTTTTCGCTGGCGCACGACGTGGCGATCACCTTTGGCTTCTTTGCGATCACCCAGCTTGAGTTCAATCTGAACATCGTCGCGGCGATCCTGACGATCATCGGCTATTCGCTGAACGACACCATCGTCGTGTATGACCGTGTCCGCGAAAATCTGCGCAAATATCGCAAGATGGAAATCATTCCGCTGCTCAACCTGTCGACCAACGAAACGCTGTCGCGCACCATCGTCACGTCGTTGACGCTGATCATCGCGCTGGCGACATTGGTGCTGGTGGGCCCCGAAGTGATCTTCGGCTTCTCGATCGCGATGCTGCTCGGCATCGTTATCGGTACCTATTCGTCGATCTATATCGCCAACCCGATCCTGATCTGGGCAAAGGTCGGACCGCACAGCTTCGTGCCGAAGGACAGCGCTCCTGCCGGTGCCGAACGGGTGAAGGCCAAAGAGCTTCCCTGATGCGGATGGACCGCATGGGCGCGGAAGGGCCGGTGATTTCCGGCTTTTCCGGCGGCGGTTTCGTGGTCGATGGCGGCGCGTATCGCGCGCTGGTGCTGACGCCTGTGCGCGCGGATAGCTGGACACCGCCGTCGATCGATGCACTGGGCGAGGGCGATGTCGCGCCGCTGCTGGCGCTCGATCCGCAACCGGAATTCCTGCTGCTCGGCACCGGGGCTTCGCTCGTCCGGCCGCCGGCTGCCTTTACCCAGGCACTGACGGCGCGCGGCATCGGCGTTGAAGTGATGGACAGCCGCGCGGCGGCGCGTGCCTGGGGCATGCTGCGCGCCGAACAGCGCTGGATCGCCGGGGCGCTCTACCCGCTCGATTGAAGCCGCTGCGTTGCGGCGCGGCCCCTCTCAACTTCGGCTGGCAAGCCTTCATATCTCTCCCCTGAAGGGGAGGGGGCTTAGGCAGCTGTTCCCGGCTTCCGGGGCGTGCGTGGAGCGCGGGGCGCTTTGGGCGCCGCCTTGGGAGCGTTGGGAGCCTTGGGAGCCTTGGGTGCTTCGGGCGGCTGCGGTGCTTCCGGGGCATTGGCAGGCCTGGCCTTGTGATCGCGCATCCCCGCCGCAAATGCCGCAAGGCCGACTGCCACCAGTTCGGCGACGACGGGGTTGCGTGCGATTTCGGCGATCTTGCCGCTCTGCTTGCGCAGCTTTTTGGGCACCTTGATCCCCGCAATCTCCTTGGGGAGGATCGGCTTGGGGCCCTTGTCCTTCTTCGATTTCTTCTTGGCCATGGTCAGCTCCTTCGCCTGCAAGATCGGCCTTTTCGCACTGTGTTACAAGGCCATGACACGCACAAGCTCAGCCGGCGGCGACAAGTCGGTGGTAAAAGTCCGAAAGATGCGCGGCATTGGCCTGCCAGCTGAACGGCTGGGCGGCGGCGCATATCGCTGCAGTTGCGGGCGGATTGTCGACTATGTCGGTAATGCCGACAGCGAAGGCATCGGCGGTTCGCTCGACCAGCGCACCTGCGCCCGGCACCATCACTTCGCGCGCGCCGCCGATGTCGGGGATGACGATCGGCGTGCCGCAGGCAAGTGCTTCGACCCAGGCATTGGCAAGCCCTTCCGATGCGGAAGCCAGCGCCATCACGTCCGCGGCGGCGAGCCATTGCGGCATGACGTCATGCGCCACGCTGCCCAGCAGCTGTATCCGGCCGTTGACGCCCAGCGCGTCGATCTGTGCCTGCAATTGCGCGCGCGCCGGACCTTCGCCGGCGATCCGCAGCGCGACGCCGGGAAGGCGTGCGACTGCGTCGATGACGATGTCATGGCCCTTGCGCGCAATCAGCGCCCCGGTGGACAGCACCAGCGGGCCGGATATGCCCAGCGCCGCCTTGGCGCCGGCCCGGTCGCGCGGGTGAAAGCGCGCTGCATCGACTCCGGTCAGGCTGCGCTCGATCCGGTTGCCGTCCATGCCCAGCGCGATCATGTCGTCGCGCATCGCGTTGGATACGGCGAGACAGCCCGATGCAGCGCGTCCCGCGGCGAGGACCATGTCGCGCGTCGCAGGCGCCGTGCCCCAATGGTGGATATCGGCGCCGCGCGCCTTGATCGATACCGGCACGCCGAATTCGCGGCCCAGCGCAATCGCGGCGGGACCGTCGGGATAGAAGAATTCGGCAGCGATCAGGTCAAAGGGGAAGTCGCGTCGGATGTTCCGCACCAGCGGGCGAAGCGCGCGGACGAGCATCGTCGGGTGAAACCGGCCACCGGTGCCGGGGATATTGACGAAGCGCGGGCGGAAAACGTCCAGTCCGTGCCATGCCTCACGCCGGGGCAGCGCCTGTAGCGGGCGATAGCGGCGATGCCGCGCCAGCGGCCAGGGCGGCAGCCCGACCGGCGCGACCACGCGTATGTCGAGATCGTCGCGGGCGGCGATGGCGCGCGTCTGCTGTTCGACGAACACGCCGAAATTGGGGCGCGAAACGTCGGGGAACAGCGTGGAAAGCGTCAGGATGCGCAGCATGGCGCCCAGCCTAGCGCGCGAAGCTTACCGAGTCGCGAATCGCCTGCCTTTGCCTGAGCCTGTCGAATGATGCGACAGGCTCAGGCAAAGCGTGTTTCGGTCAGGTCAGCGTCCCAGCAGCACCCGCGCTTGCCCGGCAATCTGCGCCAGCATCGCCGCATTGGGCGTGGCGGAAAGCTTGGCGCGCTGTACCACCTGCACGAACTGTTCGACGCGGGGAGCGTTCTCCTCCAGCCATGCGTCGACTGCCGCTTCGGGATCGGTGCCGTCGCGCCGCGCCAGGAAATCGAGCCGGAGCTGCTGGAAATCGCGCGCCAGGCTTGCGATCAGCAGACGCTCCCAGGGATCCCCGGTGTTGATGCGGGCGGCATTGGCCTGGGCCCAGTCGAGCCCGAGCACCTGACCCAGATGCGTGAAGGCGCGCGTCAGCACGGTTTCGTCGATGCCCTGGCGTTCGCCCAGATCTGCAAGGCCGACCGCGCCGTCGAGTTCGAACAGGCGGACCACGCGGGCGGCGAGTTCGGGCGGCGCCCCGGCAGCCTCCAGCTTTTCGGAAATCCGGCCGCTATGTGCGCGCACTTCCTCAAGCAGCAATGCCTTTGCCTGACGATCGAGATTGGCGATGCCCTTTTCGAGCCGCCGGATGACGTCGGACAGTTTTTCGTCGGAACGGGCAGTGCGCAGCAGGTCCGCGATCTGGCTGCGCGCGCCCACTGCGACTTCGTCGAGCAGCGCGATACGCGCCTCTTCCGACATCGCAGTCGTTTCGATCGCCTGCCAGACTTCCTCGAGCCCGAACAGCCGTTCGGCGGCGATGAACATCTTTGCGATGTCGCCCATCGCAGCGCCTTCTTCCTCGGCCAATTCGAACGGGTGGAGCACGCCCAGCCGATTGACGACGCGATTGGCGATCTTGGTCGCGATGATTTCGCCGCGCAGCCGATGCTGCTCGATTGCGTCCGAGAATCGTTCGCGCATCGCTTCGGGGAAGGAAGCGAACAGATCGGGTTCGAGCAGCGGCTCGCTGCCCAGATCGGTGGCTTCGACTGCGTCCTGCAGCGCCAGCTTGGCAGTGGCGAGCAGCACCGCGAGTTCGGGCCGCGTCAGGCCGCGACCTTCCTGCACCCGGCGGAGCAGTTCGTCATTCGCCGCCAGCCCCTCGACTGCGCGATCGAGCCTGCCCGACGCTTCGAGGATCTCGATCACCCGGACATAGGAGGGCAGGGCGACCGAACCGTCATTTTCCATGAAGGACAGCGCGAGCGTTTGCAGGCGATTATCCTCAAGCACCAGCGCCGCGACATCATCGGTCATTTGCGCGAGCAGGTCGTTGCGATCGTCGAACTGCAGGTCGCCTTCATTCATCTCGCGGTTGAGCGCGATCTTGATGTTGACCTCGTTATCCGAACAATCGACGCCCGCCGAATTGTCGATGAAATCGGTGTTGATCCGCCCGCCGGCAGCCGCAAATTCGATGCGGCCGGCCTGAGTGGTGGACAGGTTGGCGCCTTCGCCGATCACCTTGGTACGCAACTGATCGGCATTGATCCGCAGCCGGTCATTGGCCGGATCGCCCACCTCGACATTATTTTCATGCGAGGATTTGATGTAGGTGCCGATGCCGCCGAACCAGAGCAGGTCGACCGGCGCGCGCAGGATCGCGGAAATGAGCGCAGCCGGCTCCATTTCGCTTTCCTCGATATCGAGCATCGCCTGAACTTCGGGCGTCAGCCGGATCGATTTTTCGGTGCGCGCGAAAATGCCGCCGCCCTTCGAAATCAGGTCGCGATCATAATCGTCCCAGCTCGAACGCGGCAGTTCGAACATCCGCTTGCGCTCGTCCCAGCTTTTCGCCGGATCGGGATCGGGGTCGAGGAAGATATGGCGGTGATCGAATGCCGCGCACAGCTTGATCGATTTCGAAAGCAGCATGCCGTTGCCGAACACGTCGCCCGACATGTCGCCGCATCCGGCGACGCGCACCGGATCGGTCTGCACATCGACGCCCATTTCGAGGAAATGGCGCTGGACCGAGACCCAGGCACCGCGCGCGGTGATTCCCATCGCCTTATGGTCATAACCATGGCTGCCGCCGCTGGCGAAGGCATCGCCCAGCCAGAAGCCGTGATCGATCGCGATCGCATTGGCGACGTCGGAGAAGGTGGCGGTGCCCTTGTCCGCCGCGACGACGAAATAGGGATCTTCGCCGTCGAGGATCGTCACGCTCTCGGGGTGGACGACATCGCCCTTCACGATATTGTCGGTGATCGACAGCAGCGCGCGGATGAAGACGCGATAGCTTTCTCTGCCTTCTTCGAACCAGGCATCGCGGTCCTTACGCGGGTCTGGCAATTGCTTGGGATAGAAACCGCCCTTTGCGCCGGTCGGCACGATAACTGCGTTCTTGACGCGCTGCGCCTTCATCAGGCCCAGGATTTCGGTACGGAAATCGTCGCGCCGGTCGGACCAGCGCAGGCCGCCGCGCGCAACCGGGCCGGCGCGCAGATGGATGCCTTCGACGCGGGGCGAATACACGAAGATTTCGCGCCACGGCAGCGGCTTGGGCAGGCCGGGAACCTGCGCACTATCGAGCTTGAACGCCAATGCCTCGGCACAGGCGGGCGAAAAGGCGTTGGTGCGCAGCGTCGCCGCGATCACGCCGCGGAACGACCGCAGGATCCGGTCGTCGTCGATCGCCGAAACCTCATCCAGCCCATGGATGATGCGATCGTCGGCCTGTGCGATCGCTTCTTCGGTTGCCGGCTGGCGGGCGGGGTCGTGCGCCAGTTCGAACCGGTCGATCAATGCCGCCGTCACCTTGGGCGCGCGGCGAAGCGCGTCGACGACGGTCAGCAGGCCATAGCTGCTTCCGGTCTGGCGCAGATAGCGGAACCAGGCGCGGCACATGGTAACCGCCAGCGGCTTGAGCCCCAGATCGACGGTCAGCCGGTTGAAGGCGTCGTTTTCGGCCTGACCGCCCAGTACCGCTGCGATCGCGGCTTCCACCGGGCCGGAATCCGCCATCAGGCGTTCCGCGCTTTCGGCGGGTAGCGACACTTCGAAATCATGGATGAACGCATCGGTGATGTCGCCCAGCCGGGTGGGGACCTCTTCCAATACGCGGAAGCCGAAATGCTCGAGCGTGGGTACGGCGTCGGAAAGCGGCAGCGACCCGCCGAGGCGGTAGAGCTTGAGCCGGAAGACATTGCGCGAGCCCGAAACCGGCGTGATCCGCACCGAACGATCCGCATCGGAATTGAGATCGGCCAGCCGGGCAATGTCCTGCGCCGCTTCCTCCGGCGCGTGCGTGGCGCGATAGCCCGCCGGGAACGACGTCGCATATCGCAGCGCCAGCCGCGTTGCGCCTTCGCCGACGATATCGGCCAGCGCCGCTTCGACGGCAGGAGCCCAGCCGCGCACCATCTTTTCGATTTCGGCATCGAGCGCCTGGGTGTCGGGCTTGCGCCCGCCATGCCGCAGGTCGAGCATATAGCGGACCAGCGCCACCGCGCCGTCCTCAAGCGCGATCGACCAGCTGAGCAGATCGGCGTTTGCCGCATCGGCGAGCATGTCGCCGATCGCTTCGCGCCGCGCGGTCGAAACATCGTCGCGCGGCAACCAGACAAAGGCGAACAAGTGGCGGCTGAGCGCGCTTTCGATCAGCGCCAGCTTGGGCCGGGGACGGTCGGCGATCGACATGGCGATCAGCGCCAGCTCCTCAAGCGAATCCGACGGGAATGCCGTCGTCAGATCATTGGGCAGCGTGTTGAGCGCATGGACCAGCGCCTTGCCGGTATGGCCGCGCGGATCGAAGCCGAACGCAGCCTCCAGATTGGCCAGCCGCTCGCGCAGCACCGGCACCTGATCGGTCGGCATGTGCAGCCCGCCGCTGGTCCACAGTCCGGCATAGAGCGAAAGGCCGATGACCTTATCCCCCTTGTTGATCGGCGTGACGACCAGATCGAGCGGAACCCGGCGATGCACCGTGGAAATGCAATTGGATTTTAGCAGCAGCGGGGCAGCGCCACAGCTTTCGAACCATTCGATCGCCAATTGGCGCGAACGTTCGGCCAGAATCGGCGCGGCCATCTTGTGCCGTGCAATGCCCATCTGATCGTCGGTGCGTCCATCGGCGAACCAGATTTCATGGCCGAGCAGCGTCATATAGCCCTGCGCGAACCAGCGCATCAGCGTCGCGCCTTCGCCATTGCCCAGCTTGTCGGCATCGTCGAGCATCGCCGCCTGCATCTTGCGCCAGTCGCCAACGGCGCTGGCCACATGGTGCAGCGAATCGGTGATATCGGCGACGATGGCCTGGCGCACGCGCGCGTCGGCACGCTCCATCTCGATATAGATCATCGATTCGGGCTCGCCCTCACCGATGTCGGTGACTTCGCCGTCGTCGTTGCGCGTTACATGGATGACGGGGTGGAGAATGCGGTGGACCAGCAGGTCGCGCCACACGATCGCCGATGCGATCGTCGCAACCAGAAACGGCATGTCGTCATTGACGACGGCAAGCTGCAGCATCCGCCTGTCGCCGGATCGATAGCTGCGCATGGCGACGCCTGCCTCACCGGGCGGACGCTTCGCAGCTACTTCGGCGACGAAGCCGGACGCTTCAGCCCGG
Source organism: Stakelama portus (assembly GCF_003171655.1). Classification (GTDB taxonomy): domain Bacteria; phylum Pseudomonadota; class Alphaproteobacteria; order Sphingomonadales; family Sphingomonadaceae; genus Sphingomonas; species Sphingomonas portus. The sequence continues at coordinate 503,140 of NZ_QFZL01000004.1, forward strand.
GCCGCCTCATCAAATCCCTCCAGCTCACCGGGCAGTGCGCCGTCGGTGAGCTTCTCCTCGATCGCTTTTGCCAGCGAGTCTCTTGTTACTTTCATGCACGCGCTATGCGCCCGCCGACCTTACTTCTCAACCCGCTAGAGGGTCAGAGAATGTGCGTAGGCAGGGATTTACGCGCGAAAAACTTCAGCGGATCGCGCGCATCATCAGACGCTCGACCGGGGCCTTGTCGGCGCCCATCGATGCCAGAATGTCGAGCGCGCCCTTGCCGTCATTGCGCGCGAGCAGCACGACGAATTCATCGCCCCCCTCGGTCGCGATCGGCACATGCGCCAGCACCGGACGCTTGCGCAGTTCTTCGGCGGCCCGGGCAAAGCCACCGGGCTTTTTTGCCGGGCGGCGCAGCGCGCGTTCGGCCTTCACGATTCCCTTGATGCCGCCATCGGCCGAATCGAGAAATGCGTCGAGGCCGCCTTCGGGCACATCGTTGCGGCGCGCATGCGCAAGCACCGCGGCGAATTCGGTAACGCGCGTCTTGTCGTAATCCACGCCGAAGACCAGCTTCACCGCCGGCGTCATCGGCGCACGCTCCTGCATCTTGAGCCCGGCCTTTTTCAGCATCGCGGCATATCCCGCCGCATCCGCATCGATCGCGCAGACGAAATCATGGGCCCGGCCGAGTGCGCGATAGAGCGCCGATCGGCTGCGCGTATCCGACGCGCGCGCCGCCGCCGCCGATTCGCGCGCGAGCATCAGGCGATCGGAAAGGCTGGCGGGCAGCGATGCCGGCGCCGGCATTTCGATCGCGTCGTCATTGGCAATGCCGGCGCTGGGGCCGTCGGCCCAGACCGGCGCGGCGGGCATCGGGCGCGGCGCCGTGCGGCGCGATTGCGCAACCTCTGCATTAAGTTTGGCCTGCGTTTCCGCGTCGACCATCTCTTTCCAGTTGATCACGCCATAGATGAAGTCGATCGTGTCTTCATCGGACGAAAAGGGCATCAGGATGCCGCGATACAGCGTGTTGTGCCCGCGCTGGCTTACGAACTCGGCTTCGAATCCGATCGGCGCGCGATTCGCGATGATCTGAAGATAATGATCGGTCAGTCGCGACAGCAGCGACCGGCTGGGCACTTCGGCGATTCGCCGGATCGAACCGTCGACGCCGCATTCGTCGCGCAACGCGGCGCCGAGATAGCGAATCGCTGGATTTTCGACACCGTCGCTGAAATCGAGAAGCACGCTGTGCGGACCGAAATCGGCGATATTACCCGGATCGAGATCTTCGATCGAGGGATAGGCACGACTGCGCAGCAACGACACCCAATGGTTATAGGCGCGCACGTGCATCCGACGCTCGTCGGTGCCGATATCGAGCGGTCGATCGGTCATCGCGGCGTCGTCTTCATCCTCGCGCCGGCGGTCGTTGCGATCGCTGAGTCCGCGGGGGGCCATATCCATGCGCATGCTCCACTCGGGCAATATGCCCATAATCCGGTATCGGCCTTGTGCACCCTGTGTGGTAAACGACGCGTAAAGTTGCGGATACGCAGTCGAACATCGTCGTGGCGCTTGTCAGGCCGCCACACTGCTGGTAAGCGCCGCCGCCTCACCCGGCGAATCCGCCGGAGAGCCCCGGGCCGCTTTAGCTCAGCTGGTAGAGCATCGCATTCGTAATGCGGGGGTCACAGGTTCGAGTCCTGTAAGCGGCACCATCTCCCCTTCCTGAAACGTCCAAAAAACCTCGTAAACCCGCAGAAATGCTGGTAAAATTGGCCAACGGCCTTCCGCTCGCGTGCGCCCCAATCCGTCCCTTTCCGGTCGATTTGGGGGCCTCGGTGGGGGCGCCGAGCAAATGGTCAGAGTCGAGGCCCCCAAATGGCAATAAAAGCATTGGAGATCAGTAGGCTACAGCCGAAAGATTCATCGTATAAAGTGGCTGATGAGCACGGTTTGTACCTTCAAATCCAACCCTCGGGTGCAAAATTGTGGCGATTGAAGTTTCGATTTCGAGGTGTCGAGAAGAAGCTCGCGCTCGGGAAATACCCGGATGTGTCGCTGAAGGATGCTCGCGCGAAGCGCGACGAAGCACGGCGTCTGCTGGCAAGCGGTGTCGATCCAGCTGCGGCGAAGCGTCAGGCGATCATTGAGGCGACGATAGGTGCGGCGACAACCTTCAAACTCGTAGCGGACGAATTCATCGAGAAGATGGAACGCGAAGGGAAGAAGGCGGTCACCATAAAGAAGTCTCGCTGGTTCCGGGATTTGCTCGACCACGACATCGGACATCGGCCCGTTTCGGAGATCACACCCCACGAGCTTCTGAACGCGCTTCGCAAGGTGGAGCGGAAGGGACATCACGAAACAGCGCAGCGGCTTCGTGCCTTTGCCGGCCGCGTATTTCGCTATGCGATCGTAACGATGAGAGCGAAGGACAACCCCGCCGACCTGCTCCGCGGTGCGCTCACGGCGCCACAGGTTACGCACCATGCCGCCATTCTAGAGCCCGAGCTCGTCGGCGAGCTGCTGCGCGCCATCGAGGGCTATACCGGGAAACCGGAAACGTTGATCGCGCTTAAGATGGCCCCACATGTGTTCGTGCGGCCAGGCGAGTTGCGTCAGGCCGAATGGCATGAGTTCGATCTGGACGGGGCGGTGTGGCGTATTCCGGCGCAGAAGATGAAGATGGCTCAGCCGCACGCGGTGCCGCTTTCGACCCAGGTTGTCGAGCTGTTGCGTCAGCTTCGCGGCCTTTCCAACGCTGGCTCGTACCTATTCCCGGCCTTTCATACGTCGCGGCGCTGCATGTCCGAGAACACGCTCAATTCTGCATTGCGCCGGCTCGGGTATGGAGGCGACGAGATGACGTCCCACGGCTTTCGCGCTGTAGCCAGCACCCTGCTAAATGAATCTGGCTTGTGGCATCCAGATGCGATCGAGCGCTCACTCGCGCACAAGGACCCCGACCAGGTACGAGCCGCCTATCATCGCGGCGCGCATTGGGCAGAGAGGGTGCGGATGATGCAGTGGTGGTCCGACCACCTGGAGCAACTTCGCGATGGGGCGAAGGTTCTTACACCGGTTTTTCGTCGTGCTTGACTGATGCAAGGAGCGCTATGGCAAAAACTGGGCCGTCTGCCGACTGTCAGGTTCTGGGCAGCGAATCGCAGATAGCTGCCCTTCGTCGCGGCGGCGTTGCTAACACGGCTGACGACCAAGTACCGACACTCGCTAACGCAGTTCTAACGGCGGCTCTCGCTAAAAACTGAGCGGAGCGGCGGCCACCTCAGCATGGTTGTTTACCACTCTGTAAATGAGCGCATGTCATACCGATCCGATGGACCTCTCCAACATGCCCTCCTTTACGTCCATCGAAGTCGACCGCCTGTCTGCTCTCCTTGACCTGGATATTCTCGACACGCCTACCGAGCGCGATTTCGACGATATCACCCGGCTAGCCGCGACTGCGCTGGGTGTCGCGAGCGCCGCAGTCAGCCTAATCGATGAGAAACGACAATGGTTCAAATCGCGGCACGGAATTCCCTTTCCGGAAACACCGCGCGATATCTCTTTCTGCACGCATGCGGTCGCCTCGCGGGATATCCTTGTCGTTCCCGACGCCACACGAGACGATCGGTTTAGCGAGAACCCACTCGTCACGCAGGAAGGCGGGATACGCTTCTATGCTGGCATACCGCTCATCATCAGCTCAGGATATTGTCTCGGCACATTATGCGTATTCGACCCGATCGTTCGGGACGGCCTTACCGAGGCCCAGGAGGCCGTGCTTCAAGATCTTGCGAGGCTCACCACAGACCTGATCGAGACGCGGCGATTTCGCAAGATGGGAGAGATCGCCGCGCGCGTGGCCGACACCACCTCGGACGCAGTGCTGGCGACCGACCGAGATGGCACGATTGTCTATTGGAATCCCGCAGCCGAACGGATGTTCGGCTATGCGCGGAACGAAGCCATCGGCCAAAATGTCGAGATCGTCATCCCACCGCGTCTCGCCAAAGGCCATCGCGAGATTTTCGCGCGCGCGGCCGCCGGCGGCGCCACCCGACTCGTCGGAACTACCGTTGAACTCGTCGGCGGGCGAGCAGATGGCAGCGAATTCCCGATCGAGCTTTCGCTTGCCCGATGGGGTGCGGGGCCGCCCGATGGCGGTTTCGCAGCTATCATCCGCGACATCACTGCGCGCAAGGCGTTGGAGCGCGAACGCGAGCAGGCCCAGGCCTTCCTGGACACGGTCGTCACCAATTTGCCCGCCATGCTGTTCGTCAAGGACGCGCAGACGCGGGAATATGTGCTGGTCAATCGCGCCGGCGAGGACGCAATCGGTCGCCCGGCGAGCGAGATTGTCGGTCAGACCGATCGCGATCTTTTTCCCGATTACGGCGACGGTTACGAGGAGCGCGACAGCGAGGCAATTGCGTCACCGTCAGCCACGATGTTCGAGAGTGAGTTCGTGCGCGATGATGGTCAGTCTGTCCATCTGCGTACTACACGTACGCTGATCGATGGTCCGGATCGACCGGGACAGTATGTTCTGGGCATCTCGGAAAACGTGACCGAGACCCGGCTGGCCGAGGCCGAAGTGCTTCGTCTGGCGCATTTCGATGCATTGACCGGCCTGCTCAACCGCGCCAGCTTCACCGATCGGCTGCATGGCCTTGTTCGCAACGCCGAGCCGTTCGCAATGCTGAGCATCGATCTTGATCGGTTTAAGGCAGTAAACGACCAATTTGGCCATTCTGCTGGTGACGCGGTCCTGGCGCAAGTCGGCGACCGGCTGCGCGCTGCTGTTCAATCGCGGGATTGGGTGGCACGCATCGGTGGCGATGAGTTCGTAGCGGTGCTTACCGGCGGGCGGCTGCGCGAGCGTGCCGATGAAGTCGCCACCGCCATCCTGACCAGTATCTCCGAACCATTCACGACGGGCCGCGTGTTAGCCCATCTCGGCGCGTCCATCGGCATCGTGCTCCTGCCAGAGGATGGCCGCACAACTGGTCAGCTTCGTGAAAACGCAGACTTGGCGCTGTATCGGGCCAAGCAGATGGGGAAGGGCAAGGCCTGTTTCTTCGACGCCGAGATGGACGCAGCAGCGCAAGACCGGCGCACGCTCGAAACGGAACTTCGCGAGGTCATCGAGAACGACGGGATCGACCTGGCCTACCAGCCTGTGCTCTCCGCCAAGACGGGTCAGATAACCAGTGCCGAGGCGCTGGCCCGCTGGACCCATCCGGACCGAGGGCCGATCCGGCCGGACATCTTTATTTCCCTCGCCGAAGAATGCGGTCTGATTGACCGACTGGGCGAGCAGCTGCTGCGCCGTGCGTGCCGTGACGCACAGGGGTGGCCCGATCATGTGCGTGTTGCGGTCAACCTCTCTCCTCTGCAATTCCTGTCGGGAAAGCTCATCGAGACAGTTCAGCAGGCGCTTGACGATTCCGGCATTCGGGCCGACCGCGTCCAGCTCGAAGTCACCGAGGGGCTCGTCATACGCGACGTCGAAGGCACCTTCCAGCAGCTGGAGCAACTGCGCGCACTCGGCATCCAAGTGCTAATCGATGATTTTGGCGTGGGATATTCCTCGCTGAGCTACTTCCAGCGCTTCCCATTCGACAAGGTCAAGATTGACAAGTCATTCGTCGATGAGATCGGCACTTCGCGTGCGGCAAAGGCGATTGTCGAGGCCGTGGTTGGTTTGGGCGCTGCGCTCGACATGGGCGTCGTCGCGGAAGGTATCGAGACGGAGGAGCAGAGACATCTTCTGGTCGCCAGCGGCTGTACCCATCTGCAAGGCTATCTGTTCAGTCGGCCGGTCACGGCGAACACGCTTGGCAAGATGCTTACGACGCCGGACAATCTTGAAGCTATGGCGTCCAGGGCTGCCTGACCCGGCGGACTAGAAAGACGTGGTGGTGGAATTCGACGGAGGCGGGTTACCTGCTGGCACCAATCTCATAACCGTGCAGCGCCTGCAGTTAAGTCCCAGAGGCGGCCACTCCGTCCATTCGACGGCAACGTCTGCTTTTGAGCGTGGCCCGGGCAAGGGCGGATGACGGATATGGGGCGCAAAGCGGTCAGTTTGGCAGTGGCGTTTCGAGCCTTTAGCGCGACCGTGCTCTATTCCGCTTCGCTCCACCGAGCCCCTTGCGGGTCTCGGCCGCTGACGCGGCGACGATCACATAACGCGAGTGCCGGCTGATCGCCGGCCAGCGGAACACGGATTTCAGGTGAGCGCGCACTGGCGGCTTCTTCGAACCGCCAGAGGTCGCCGCTCTTTGGTTGGTCCGTGTGGCACACTCGATCCGGCCGGAGGGCACGGCGGCGGCTGGCGCACGGAAGGCGCGCGCACGCCACCGCGCCGGCCGTCCGGATTCGAGAGTACTTCTTTGCTGGGCTCCTGGCGGAGCCGGAGCAGCGTCGCTGCCGGGGGATCTGCGGACAGCGCTAGCGCGCTGGCGTGGTCTGCCGGCCGCGGCCAAGGGGGGTGAGCGTCGCTCTCCTCTAGTCCCGCCGCGGCGAGCTGCAACCCGCTACGCGGGTCCTTCATTGCATTACGGCCCAACGAGCCCACCCCATTGCGCAAGCGCAACGGGGACCCCGGGGGGTGCAGCCCGCCTTCGATCGGCGGGACTGCCGGTCCGCTCCTTGCCGCTCACCCCCCTTTTCCGGGGCCGGTGCGGTGTTCGAAGAAGGAGTGGAACCATGGAACTCAAGCATATCGACATCGCCAATCTCAGCGTCTCGCCCGTCAACATGCGCGGCGTGAAGAAGACGCCCGACCTGACCAACATCCTGCCGTCCGTCCGGGCGCGGGGCGTGCTGGTACCGCTGATCGTGCGGGCCAACGGCAGCCCCGACACCTACGAGATCGTGGCGGGCAAGCGACGCTACCATGCGGCGCTGGCAGTCGCCGAGGAAGGCGGCGGAATCGAGGAACTGCCGTGCGCGATCATGGAAGCGGGTGACGACGCGGCGGCGCTGGAGGCGTCGCTGATCGAGAACATCGCCCGGCTCGATCCCGACGAGGTGACCCGCTGGGAAACCTTCACCCGGCTGGTCCGCGAAGGTCGCAGCCCCGAGACGATTGCAATCACCTTTGGGCTGACCGAGGTTCAGGTAAAGCGCACGCTGGCGCTCGGCAACCTGCTCCCGCGCATCCGCAACCTCTATCGCGACGAAAAGATCGACGCTGTGACGGTGCGACACCTGACCCTCGCATCGAAAGCGCAGCAGCGCGAGTGGTTGGCGCTGGCGGATGATCCGGAAGCCCGCGCGCCGGTCGGGCATCAGCTTAAATCGTGGCTGTTCGGCGGGGCGTCGATCTGCACGAAGGTAGCGCTGTTCGACCTGTCGGCGTTTGGCGGCGAGGTGGTCGCGGACCTCTTCGGCGAGGACAGCTATTTCGCGAGCGTCGAGGCATTCTGGACTGCGCAGAATGCCGCCATCGAGGAGCGCGCGGAGGCCTACCGCGAGGCCGGGTGGAGCGAGGTCGTCATCCTCGATTCCGCCCAGCCGTTCCAGACATGGGAGCATGAGCGTCGCGCCAAGAAGAAGGGCGGCAAGGTCTTTATCGCCACCGGCTATCGCGGCGAGGTCACCTTCCACGAGGGCTATATCAGCCTGAAAGAAGCGCGGAAGCTGGCGAAAGGCGAGGCGGTGGAAAAGCCCGTCCGTCCCGAAATCACCGCCACCGCCAACGACTATGTCGATCTGCATCGCCATGCCGCAGTGCGTGCGAGGCTGGCGACCGAGCCGGGCGTGGCGCTGCGCGTCGCGGTCGCGCACATGATCGCGGGCTCGCCGCTCTGGTCGGTGAAGGTCGAGCAGCAGCGCAGCGGCAGCGATGCTGTAACCGAGAGCGTCGAGACCTGCGCCTCGGAAACCGCGTTCGACAAGACCCGCCGCGAGACGATGGCGCTCCTCGGGTTCGATGCCGACACGCCCACCATCAGCGGTGGCGAAGGCGAGGGGCTGGCGGCGCTGTTCGCCAAGCTTGTGCGGCTGGACGACGCACAGGTGCTCGGCATCCTTGCAATCGTCATGGCCGAAACACTCCATGCCCGCAGCGACATTGTCGATGCGCTGGGCATCCATCTCGCCGTGGACATGGCCCCGGTCTGGCAGGCGGACGATGCGCTGTTCGACCTTATCCGCGACCGCGAAGTGCTGCTCGCGATTGCTGAGGAAGTCGCTGGCAAGCCGGTCGCCGAGGCCAACGCCAAGGAAACTGGCAAGACGCTCAAGGGCATCGTTCGCGACTGTATCGAAGGCCGCAACGGGCGGGCCAAGGTCGAAGGCTGGGTGCCGCGTTGGATGCGCTTTCCGGCGAGCAGCTACACGCCGCGTGGCGGTGTTGGGGCCGCCGATCGCTCCGCCTCGGTCGCGAGCCTGATTGCCCGCGAGCCTCACATCGAACCGGTCCGCGAGGCCGCGTGACCCACCCGCTCAGCACCGGCGGCGGCGCTGATCGCCGCCGGTCCTTCCAGAAAAGGAGCCATGTTATGGCCGAAGACCTTCCGGTTCACGAGGTTCTGCGCCTGCTCGAACATGCGTTGGAGACGATGGACGAACTGCCGCTCGCCGTGTTCGAACGGGCCCGCTACCGGGACCTCAACTACCACCAGATCGCCGAGGAACTTGGGCTCACCACAAGCCAAGTCGAACGACATTTCGCAGCCGCGATGCTGCACATCATGAAGTGCACCAAGGGGTTCGACGGGCTTTAGGCGCGTCGCTTTTTTCACTTATCCGCTTGGCATTTGGCGAGCGAAGCGCGAGTTTGGACCGATGAAGACGAGCCTCGACCATCTGCCGGAAGGCAAGCGCCGCGAACTGGCGCATGTGGTCGAGGTGCTGCGCGACCGCTTTGCGTTCGCGACCGCGCGGCGCACCCAGGTGCGCACGCGCGGCGGTCAGATTCTCAAGATCATCCTGTTCGGCAGCTACGCGCGAGGCGACTGGGTCGAGGATCCCGTAGGGCGCTATTTCTCGGACTATGATCTGCTCGTCGTGGTGAACCGCGAGGAATTTACGGACATCGCGGAATATTGGGAAAAGGCCGAGGCCCAGCTGCTCGAGGAGCTGTCAGCCGGGCAGGTTCTGCGCACGCCGGTCAGCCTGATCTACCACGACCTCGACGACGTGAACGAAAAGCTGCGGCTCGGCCGCTACTTCTTCATGGACATATTGCGCGAGGGCATCGTGCTGTTCGAGGAGCCAGGGTTCGCGTTCGTCGAGTCGCAGCCGCTATCGCCCGAACAAGCGTTGCAGGAGACGCGCGACTATTACGAAGAGTGGTTCGAGAGCGCGGAGCGCTTCTTCATCAACGCGCGCGACAATGCAGCGCGCGGGTGGAATAAGGAAGCCGCATTCCTGCTGCATCAGGCCACGGAACGCTTCTATCACTGCCTCTTTTTGGTGCGCACGCTCTACAGCCCCAAGACCCACAATCTGAACCGGTTGCGCGACATGGCTGAGCAGCTGGAGCCGTCGCTCAAGCAGGTCTGGCCGCGCGATACGCGCGCGCAGAAGCGATGCTATTCGCTGCTCCGCGACGCCTATGTGAAGGCGCGATATTCGCGATCCTATCGCATCACCGCCGAAGAACTGGATTGGATTTCCGAGCGTGTGACGGTCCTTCAGACCCTCGTCCGCGAGGCATGCGAGCGCCGCATCGAGACGCTCGCGACCGCCGCCTAGGCGGCTTTCGCAGCACCTTTCCCGATCACTTTCCGCGCCTTTCCGCACAGTGCGCAGGCATCGATCCTGACCTCGAATCCTTGGCAACCGGCGAGCTCGTACAGATATGGCTCGGCGCTTTCATCGTCGCTCAGATCGAGCCGTTCGGCGAGGCATTCCGCGCACGCCGGCTCCGGCGAAAGCCGTTCGACGAGGCGTCGAACGCGGTCCAAAACATTCATCTTTGCCCCCAAAGAGGACCAGCGATAGCTGGTCAATTCCTACTCGAAAACACGATTGCGACCAACTGCGGCGGTGGATTGCGCGCGTCTTTCGCACGTCCGTAGCGCAGGTGGACGACAAAGAACATAGCACGAACATTGGGCCGGGGTGAGCGCCGGGAAGGGGGTAGGGGAGGATGGCAAGTTAAAAGCGGTGCCTCCAAGAGGCCCCGGAAGTGGCGTCTGCACGTCGTTTTCTATGGAGGCAGGTTCGGGGCCATGCCTCCGGTCGAGAGACGGATTGCTCGCGATGCCAGCGTTTCTGCGGGTTACGAGGGAGCATATAGGGAGGCCCTTGAAGGGCTTGCCCGGCGCTCCCTCATCTGACGCATTCGACAGGAGAATGCGTCATGGCCGAGGATGATTTCGAGCTCTGGCTGGGCCGGGTCGGCAGCGACCGGCCGTTCGCGCATCAGCTGCGCAAGGCCGCCAATCTGGCGGGCGGGGCGCGGCGATCGTCAGGCGCCCGCGCGCGGCGCTTCGACGGCAGCCGGATTGGTCGCGGTTCCGGGGTCGGGCGGGTGCTTGCATCGTCCGATCGGTTCGCAGGATTTCGCGCACGCCGCGTGATCGTGAAGGCGCGCTTCGTGAAGCTTGCCGGAACGGGCGCGAAGGCAGCGGTCGCGCACCTGCGTTACCTGCAACGCGACGGCACGACGCGCGAGGGCGAGCGCGGCACGTTGTACGGGCCCGACCGCGACGTCGCCGATGGCCGCGAATTCCTCGAACGCGGGCAGGGCGACCGCCACCAGTTCCGCTTCATCGTCGCGCCCGAGGATGGCGCGCAATATGACGACCTGAAGCCGCTGGTGCGGCGCTGGATGAACCAGGTCGAGCAGGACCTCGGAACCAGGCTCGACTGGGTGGCGGTAGACCACTTCAACACCGGCCATCCACATGCCCATGTTCTGGTGCGCGGGAAAGACGATCGCGGCAAGGATCTGATCATCGCCCGGGAATATATCAGCCGCGGTCTCGCCGAGCGCGTCGCCGAGCTGGTCAACCTCGACCTCGGGCCGCGCACCGACCGTGAGATCTTCGAAAGCCGCCAGCGCGAGGTTAGCCAGGAGCGGTTCACGGGCATCGACCGCAAGCTGCTCCTCGCGCGCGAGGACGATGGGCTGGTCTCGTCCTGGCACCGCGACGGCATTGAGCAGAGCCTGCGCGCCGCGCGCCTCGGCACGCTTTCGCGCATGGGACTCGCGACCGAAGAGGAGAAGGGGCGCTATCGCCTAGTCGACGACCTGGAGGAGTCGCTGCGAGCCATCGGCCGGCGCGGAGACATCATCGCAATGATGCACGCGCAGATGAAGGAGCGCGCACCCCAGGTGCCGCCGCAAGACTATGCGATCTATAATCCGGCCGAAGGCGAGCCGCTGGTTGGTCGCGTGATTGCGCGCGGGCTCGCCGATGAACACACCGATCGCCATTACATGATCGTCGCGGCGACGGATGGGCGCAGCCATTATGTCGACATCGGCAGCCAGTCATTTGGCGAGTTCCTCGACTCCCCGGAAATCGTGCGGGTGAACCCGCTCGTCCCGAGCGTCCGCGATGTCGATCGCACCGTCGCCGACATCGCCTCTTCCAATGACGGCGCCTACAGCATCGACCGGCATCTTCGCCATGATCCAACCTCTACCCAGCGCTTCGCCGAAGCGCATGTCCGCAGGCTCGAAGCGATCCGCCGCGGCGGGGGCGGCGTGGAGCGCATGCCCGATGGCAGCTGGAGAATCGCGCCCGACCATCTCGACCGCGTGTTCGACTATGAGCGCCGCGCAGCTGAGCGGCGGCCGGTCGCGCTCGAGGCGCTGTCCGACAAGCCGCTCGACGAGATGACCCGCCACGACGGTGTCACCTGGCTCGACGAGCAGCGGGTTGCGAAGGAGCCCGAGAAGCTCGAGCGTGGGTTCGGGGCGGAGGTGCGCCGCGCACTGGCACTTCGCCGGCAATGGCTGATCGAGCAGGGACTCGCCTGGCGGGAGGGCGAGAACATCCACTTCCGCGGCGACATGATCGCGCAGCTTCGCCAGCGCGAGCTTCGGCAGGTGGCCGGGCAACTCTCGAAGGAGATGCGCCTCGACTATGCCGAGCACGCCGGCGGCAGTGTCGAGGGTACCTATCGCAAGGCGGTGCAAGTCGGCGCTACCAAATATGCCGTCATCGAGAAGTCGAAGGAGTTCACGCTGGTGCCGTGGCGCCCGGTGTTGGAGAAGCAGATCGGGCGCTATGTCTCCGGCATCGATCGGGGCGGATCGATCAGCTGGACATTCGGACGCCAGCGCTCGGGTCCGGAGATCGGCGGGTTCTGAGATTCCGCGATAGCGTACCTCGGTGCACCAGCGCGTAGCTGTTCGTTGCAATGGGATTGTCAGAGTCTGCACCCATGCAGACCCGCAAGACCCGCCACCAATTCTATTTGCCTGACGAGCTGTCAGCGAAGCTCGAAGCGATGGCCGCGCAGCCTGGCTCATCCAAGACCGCGATCCTCACCGATGCGCTGACGGCCTGGTTCGAACGTCGCGCCGGGCATGAGCTGGACCAGCGGTTTGGCACGCGGCTCGACCGCCAGAACCGCATCGCCGACCGGACCGAGCAGAAGCTCGACTATCTGACCGAGGCGCTCGGCCTGTTCATCCGCCACCAGCTTACCCTCACCGCGCATCAGCCCGCGTTCGATACCGAGACCAACCGGCTCGGTCGCCTCCGATACGAGGAGTTCATGAAGGTCGTCGGCCGCATGCTCGCGCGCGGCGACCCGAACGCCCGGCTCACCCACGTCAATACCAAGGAATGAGGGTAGACAAATGAAGGAGTCCATCATGAGTCACACGCCGAGCCGCCAGACAGCCAGCCTGTCGCCCATCACGTTGAGGATTGCGGACGCGTGCCGCATCACCGGCATCGGCCGGTCGAAGTTCTACGAGCTGATCAAGGCCGGTGAGATCGACGTGATCAAGGTTGGCGCCATCACGCTCGTGCCGATGACGAGCATCCAGGCGCTGCTGGAGCGTGGCCGGTCAGCAATGGGCGAGGGGGCATTCAGTGACCGCCTTCGCGCTGTGATGCACCCGTTTGTGGCGAATGCCATCCTCACCGCGGCGCTGGCGAAGGTGCCGGACGAGGGCAAGCGGGATCTCGCGTCGTCCAATGCGGACCGGCGTGCAAAAGCCGAGGATGCTCTGGTCGAATGTCTAGTCGCCGCGGTCTATGAGGCAGGTATCGAGATAACGGGACGAGTGGATTAGCAATTATCGGCTTGCAGGCATCAATTTTACAATTACCCATACTCAGATCCAAGGAGGTTTAGCGGGATTTTGAGTACGTCCGACGACACCGCACTCGAAAGGTTCCAGAACTTACTGCGTGGAGCCATCAACGACCAGCAGCGTCGCAGCAAGGACGACAAATGGCGTGTTATTCAGTCACGCGCGCGCGTCCGCGTCGCACTTCTCAAAGCGCGGGAGCGCATGCCTCGGCACCACCGCGAGGACTACTTCGCTTGGCTTGAAAAGCTGGCGAACGGGCTTGGCACCGAGTTTCGCGACTCACTCGGGCTAGGGGTGACAGCTGGTTCCGCCAAGACTCAAACGCTGAGTGTGGAAAGCGAACTCGAGTGGGTTGGATATCGCCTGCGGCCATATGTCGACGACATTCGCTCGTTTCGTGAAAAGGTTACATCGCTCGATATCGCCTTTTGGGAGGAGCGGCACGAGGAGCTTCGGACAATTGTTGCCGAGATTCGCAATCGCTGGGGAGATTCGATGTGGCTACTCGCGGCCGAACTAGCAATCGAGCAAGATTCCCATGGCCTTGAAGCTCAAAAGAAGATCCTTCGTCGTATCCGCGCGCAATATCCCGGCGGACTTCCGGTCTTTCTCGCGTTCTACATCAGCCGCCGAAACGAAGAGCGATCAACCTACCGCTCCTTCTTGGATGATTTTACTGAGCGCATGGCGTCATACGACCGCGACCAGGCCCTCAAGACATACCTTAATTACAAGATTCTCGGAACGTCGTCCAATTCGGACGAGGCAATTTCCGCAATAGTCGGTTTTGAACAGCAGAATTCAGTATTTGATGTCTACGAGACGGTTATCGATCTCCTGCAGCGGTCAGCCGGACAATCGTCATTACCCCATTGGCGAGCGGCCGCAGTTTCACTCCTCGAATCAATGCTGCCATGCGAGGACTGGCGCGTCGACAAGTTGCTGGCTGTCTACGGCAACACCATCCCAGTTCTCCGTACCGAAGAAGATATGCCGACTGCTTCCTTCGATGCGGTTGGGCGAGCGCCGGCATCGGCATTCTGGAGATTGGTCGACGGTAAGATAACGTTTGACGAGGTCCGCGCGGCATCACGCTCTCGAAAGGAAACTCTAGTCACCGATGTGTTTCGAACGGTGGTCGAGCGCTCGGCCGATTTCGAGGAAGCGTGGTGGCGCCTTGCAAAATTCGCACTCAATTTCGGATTTCTGGCAGGCGTCAGATCGCTCGGGACCATCACATCCTTCATCACCTCGGGTGTGAGCACGTCGAAGGGTTCGGCTCTGGTCGCCTCGCTGAACGATCACAACATCTCAGTAGCCGACATATTTGCGCTTCGCCGCGACGCTTCGGACGATCAGATGACCTACTGGCGCAATCGCGTGGGTCCGACAGAGCTCGAAAAGTGGCGCGGCGATGTCCGACCATCGCTCGTACCTAGCCTAGCGCCGCTCCCATGGCTGCTGCACATTCTTGATCTGCGCACGACCAACGAAATGGCTTCGGCAGATCTTATCGAAAGTGTGCCTGTTGCATCACTTAACGGCCCGCAAAGGACCATTCGGGCGAACTTGGAATTAGAACTCTTGCTGCAGACCGGGGAGTGGAAAGGCGCGGTTCGCGCAATTGCATATCAAGTGGCCTCCAACTCAAACTCAATCCCGGTCTTGCCGGTTCGTCAGGTATTTGCAGATCGGTCGTGGGAGAGCCTTGCTACCGTCGATGATAAGTTAGATCTCGCGCTATCGCTGTATACATACTGGAAACAGACCGATGAAAGCATCCATGCTACGTACGTACGCTTCGCATTTGAGGAGGTCCTATTTGCACAATGCCTCAGTATACCGTCTGATATTATAGTAGATGACATCCGCGCGGACAACAGGGTGGCCTTTTTTCTAAAATTTGTATGCGTTCCGCTTCTTATGGATACATCAGGATTCTTTGCTTCAACAACAGAATTACTAGACGAGCGTGTCAGTATTTTAGAGAAGCTGAAGGCCGCGTTGCCCGATCAAGTGGAAACATTCCAAGAGGAAATAGACGGCATCCAAGCTGCTAAGCTCATAAAGAGTGGTTTGGAATTTGTTGACAGTAATCGCGTCACTGTCGATGCTAATGCAATCGGCCGATGGGCCGAACGCAAATACCGCGGCAGCTACGCGCGCTATCAAGCTTTGAGCGCGGCCGGTATCGGTTCCGATGCTAAATTCGAAGACATTGTCGATCAACTCCGGGCTGCTACCGATATGAGTAGCGACCTGTTCTCGGTGCCGACGAATGAAGCTGACACCTTGCTTCTGGAAATAATCTTGGGAATTAAGGATCAGTTTCTTTCAGATCCGCAGTACGGACTTGAATATTTTCTCGGCAAGCGAATAAGGCACGGTACGATCGCGGGTCACATGCGGGGCCCCGTCGAAGCTGCGCACCTGATAACCGAACGGCGTACGCTTACATCACCCTACGGAGAAAACGTATTCTGGATCCAGCGTATTACGACCGCGGATGTGGCGCAGCGTCAGCGTGTTATAGATACCTTTTCGACCTTCTCAGAAGAATATGATAAACTAATCAGCGACGTCCGCGATAAATATTTACACGTCCATAGCACTTCGCATGCGGATGGATTATTTAATGTAGTTGTTACAGCGCCGCAATTTCATATTATGAAAGCAGTGGCGACACCAAAGGTAGATTTTGATCACTTTCTGAGCGTATGTCTTCAAACGTTTTGGGTGCTTTTGACGCCGTCGCTTGCAAACGCGCGCGAGTTCCTGACATCGACCGTGCGCGAGGAAGTCGTCAGGTTGTTCGGCCAACTGCAACAAAAGTTGGACGAGGCAACAAACAATTCCGATCAAATCCGACTGGCATCAATGGCAATCCAGCAAGCAAGTACTGAGGTCCAGAGAGAGCTTGACACGGTAGGAAGTTGGTTCGAACGCGTCGAGGGTGGCCAGTCCTACCGTTTTAGCTTGCGGCATGCCATCGAGATTGCAATCCAATCTACGCTCAAGTCACTTACGCCGTTTCGCCCGGAAATAGAGTTTGAAATACCGGAAGAAATGGATACGACGCAATCGTTGCTGCTCCTCCTTTGGGAATTTGTCTTTGTTGTATTTGACAATGTTCATCGTAGAGCACGCGTCGGTCTGACGCCAAGGCTGAAGTTGTCCTGTCATCTAGACCCGGTGGCTAGGCGACTGCGAATTGTAATCAAAAATCCGGTCGGGCGCGACGTCGACGCCATACTAATCAACGCGAAGCTCGCGTCGAAACGCGAGCAAATCGCGGCGGGCGACATCATCAAAGGTGCCTCTGCTGACCGGGGGTCCGGCTTGCTGAAAGTGGCCTCGCTTGTCCGCGAGATCGCAGGAACGCTTGAATTCGCGCTGGATGAAAGCGCACCTTGCTTCACCACTGCGATCGAGATTCCGGTCTATATCGTCCACGGCGCGATGACGCTCCCAGTCAATGAGCCCGCCCAATGAATATCTTACTCATCGAGGACGAAGCGCCGAAGCGTGACAATATCAGATCACTCCTCGAGCAGATGGGATTAATCGCGTTGGTCTCAGAAGCGCGGTCGGTCGGTAGTGCGATTAGAGCCTTGCGCACGTCTAGCTTCGATCTGGTGATACTCGATATGTCGCTGCCTACGTTCGACATTGCGGTCGGCGAAAGCGGGGGGCGACCGCAGGGCTTTGGCGGGGTCGAGGTTTTGCGCTACATGGACCGCTTCAAGCTTCGCTCAGCGGTGATTGTGGTGACCGCATACCCCGCCTTTTCCGAAGGCAATCTCGAAATCGATCTGAAGTCTCTCACGGACCAGTTGCGCGACCAGCATCCGACGATCTTCAAGGGCATCGTCTTTTACAACTCTATGTTTAGCGAATGGCGCGAAGAATTGCGCGTCGGCATCGAAGGGCTGCTCCGCGATGAAAATTCTGATCGTTGATGACAATAACGCAAAGGTCGAGAAAATCTTGGCAGCCCTCGTAGGCATCGATGGCGTTGACCGAGACGACTTTGATATCGCATTTACGGTATTCGACGCTAGGCGGATGCTGCGCGATACAGTTTACGACATGATGATACTCGACTTCGTCATGCCGTTCAGAGCCGGCGACCGGCCCAGGCCGGACAGCGCGGTCGCGCTGCTCACGGAATTGAGAGATCGCGACTCCTTGCACAAGCCAAAGCACATCGTCGGGCTTACCGCTTTCGAGGCAGGGGTCGAGGCTCTGCAGCCAATTTTCTCACAGCAGACATGGACAATCGCGCGCTACGCCGAAGATGCGGGCGATTGGGCGGGGCAATTGCGGGCCGCGATCAGCTGGATACGCGAAGCTACTCGCGTCAATGCTCCTCGAGGCTATGAAACCGACGTATGCATCGTGACCGCACTGCAGGCACCGGAATATGAGGCGGTTCTGCGCAACGGCTGGGACTGGTGCTCCGCGGAGCCGGTCGACGACACAACCTTTGTCCGCCGGGGAAGTTTCACGTCCCGCGATCAAACTTTTCAAGCCGTGTCGGCGCATTCGCCGAAGATGGGGATGGTGCCGGCGGCACTCATTGCTTCGAAGCTGATCCAGTTAACCGCGCCGCGTCTTATCGTGATGGCGGGAATATGCGCAGGCATCAGGAACCGCGCCAATTTTGGCGATCCAATTATCGCGGATCCTTGCTGGAATTGGCAAAGCGGCAAGCATGTCGTGAAGGATGGCGAGCAAGACTTCGAGATGCGTCCAGAGCAAGTGCCGCTTGCACAACAGTTGCGCGCTCGTTGGGAGCAACTCCGTGGCGATCGTGAGTGGTGGAGTAAACTACGAGCTGAATGGCCGAGCCCGCCGGATACCGAGCTTAAGGTCCGCCTTGGACCCTCGGTCAGCGGCGCCGCGGTTCTCGCCGACGCGAGCGTGGTCGAGCAAATCAAGAAGCAGCACGGATCGCTCGTCGGGCTGGAGATGGAATCCTATGGGCTACTCCTCGCAGCGCTCACGGCCTCTTCACCACGACCGCTTGCTTTTAGCTGCAAGGCCGTGTGCGATTTGGCAGACGATAAGAAGGATGACCGCTGGCAGGCATATGCCGCTTACACGAGTGCCCGCGCTGTCACGGAATTCTGTGAGCGATTCATGTGCGACTTGAGCTGATGCCGCGCGCACCAGACACGCGCCGAGATGCTTCACCTCGTCAACGACAGCTTTCAAAGCGCCGTCCCCAAAGCCTAAGGTCCGCCTTGGCCCCTCCGCCAGCGACGCCGCTGTTCTTGCCGATGCGGGCGCGATCGAGCAGATCAACAAGCAGCATGGATCAGGTAGCAAACACTTCGGATCGGATCTTCCGCTCGCGGCCACGAATCGCGAAGCCAAGGCCGTGAGTAAGCCAGAAGAAAACTCACGAGATGTCCGCGTGAGCGTGCAGACATCCATATAAAGATATTTGATGAATATTTGACACGCGGGCCGCCCTATCAGCTAACCCATTGAAATTATTGGTGACCCCTACGGGAACAGGTGAAAGGCACTAAGCAACTGAAAATAAATGAATAACTACGAACTAATCAAGTTCGTACCAGCACAAATACCATCAATTTCAGAGCCGCAGCATCGGCAGCACCGCGAGCCGCAGTCGCGTTTGATCGACGATGTAGCGGCTAATCAGAACTTGGCTCGCTAACGAGCCGCTGGCAACTGCAACTAGCGCCAGCGTTTCTGCGACAGTCCTCAAGCCGATACGCTCCGCCTGGGCGCCGATTTCGGCAAGGCGCTGGCTACCGGAACGGCTGATCGCGCGACAGCCTGTTTCAGCGATTCCCGTCAATTCGGTTGCCGCGTTCTCCACAAACGAGATGCCTGCCGGCTTGGCGTAAGGAACGGGTGCGCTGCGGTTACGCCTTGAATATATTTGGAGGAAATCCGAGAAGCTGCGCTTCGGGGTGCTGGGTTCCTGGAAATCGAGCGAGCGCACACCATCCTCGTCGAAGAGCGCCATCGGGCGGAGTTCGAACGCTGCGCCGGCGACGGACGCTATGGCAATAACGGCACCGCTGAAGCCCGGGCGGAACACTGCAGATGCCAAGTGATCGAGATGCGCGGGGCGATCCGGGTCGTTGCCTAGCGACACGGCAAGCCATTGCCCGCCGCGATCCTCTAGAGGCCAGTGCAGTTGCTGGGCAAGATCGTCGAACCAAGGCCTCCCAGTGCGCCTTGGCCAAAGGACTACCGGCTCCTGCGCGGCAGCAGGCGCCGCCAAGCTCCCGACCAACCGGGTTCGCAGGCGTTCGGCGAGCATATCCCAGCGATCGAATGCGCAAGCCCAGTCGGGGGACAGCATGGTGGCGCCCGATATTTCCGGCGAGCTTGCCGCGCTGGTCGAGAGACGGCCCCCAGGTGATCCCGCGACGCTATCGAACCGGAATTCGGCTCGCGACACGCCGGCGAGCGTCTGCCCGCCCCAGATCGCTTCCGAGGCGAAGGCATGTCGGGGATCGAAAAACGGATCCTGGCCCGCACCGCGCGCCATTGATGCAGTGAACCAGCGGTCGCATGCAGGATCGTAGAAGTAGGCGACCGCGCCCCGCGCGCCGCCCTCCGCACGCCAGGTTTCGCCACCGGCGCCGTAGAGGTGGAGGGGCCCGACCTCGTCATAGGTCTGACGAACCGTTCCGATGAGCCCGGCACGGCGCTCGGGATCACTGACGGCCGGCAGCGCGCGAGCGAGGGCGTCCGCGGCGGCAATGGCGCCGAGGCACGCATCGGGATCGAAGCGAAAATCTCTCGTCCGGCGCTCGCGCAGCATACGCGCAATGCCCCGCAACATCGCGCTCAAGCGCGGCAACGAGTCCGCCCGCGAGGATACAGACAGAGTGAACAGCCGCTCTTCCAGCGTCAGCGGTGCCAGAGTGAGGCCATTGCGGCACGCATCGGCCAGCGCATCCCGCACTTCGCCCAGGAAGGCCTCGTCGATGCTTGCCGGTGTTTTTTCGGCTTCGGCGGAAAGTTCGCTTACCGCCACGCCTGCGGCCTGGCGCGCCAGGATCAGCGCGGCGGCGTGAAGTGCCTTGCGCCGCGCAGATGACGCTTTGGACACCATCCCTTCGATGCCGAGTCCGCGAAGATACCGGATCTCTACGTCTTCTCCGTGAAGCGTGATGACCAATGTGGCTCCCGCATCGGAGACTTCGCCGCCATTTGCTGCGATCTCCTGCGCGGCCCGCCATGCCGCGCGACCGGCGAAGCGGATCATCACGTCTTCCGGCAGTGCCGCAATTTCGGCGGTCAGGTTCGGTACGGCATCCTCTTCCGGCACCTCTTCCTTCTGCTGCTGGAGCAGGAGGACCGCGGCGATCCGGTGACGGCAAGTGCCGGGAGCCGGGCAGGTGCAACTCGCTTTCGCGGGACCACGCGCATCGATGCGAACCGTTTCTCCGTCCGCGGAGACGATGGCGGTCTCGCCTTCCCAGCCGCTGATCGATGCCTTTCCTTCTTCGACATCGCGCGCAGCCCGGCGAACAATGCCTTTGTTGGCCAGTGCGGCGAGCGCGGCTTCGTCGAACGCCATCAGGATCGCCGCGAGGGTCATTCGATGATGCTCGCGATCCATTCGGCGAAACGGTCCGGTGTCAGCGCGGCGATCTTCATGCCGGCATTGGCGAGAAGCTGTGCCGTCGCGCGGTCGTAATCGGGCACGGCCTGATCATCGAGTGCGGCTAGCCCGATCAGGGTCACCCGCGCCGACGCCATCCGCCGCACCGCCGCGACCATCGGTGCAACGGGGCCGCCCTCGCAGAAATCGCTCAGCAGCACGAAGATGGTCCGGCTCGGTTGCTTGATCTGCTGTTCGCAATATTGGACCGCGCGGCCGATATCGGTGCCGCCGCCGAGCTGGACCGACATCAGCACCGAAACCGGATCGGCGACTTCGCTGGTCAGGTCCACCACTGACGTGTCGAACACGACCAGCCGCACCTCGACCGACGGCAAAGCGGAAAGGATCGCGGCCATCACGGCGGCATAGATCACCGAACCCAGCATCGACCCCGATTGATCGACGCACAGGATGATCGTCCAGGGAAGCTGGCGGCGCGAGCGCCCGGTGAAGCGGAGCCGATCGGCAATGATTCGTTTGCGATCGGGGTCATAGTTTTTGAGATTGTCGCGGATCGTCGCGCGCCAGTCGAAATCTTGAAGCCGCTTGGTTTGGCTGCGGCGGAAGCGATTGCGGCGGCCGGAAAAGGCGCGGTCGATCGATGGCTTGAGCCGCCGGATCGTGTCCTCGACCACCTTGCGCGCGACTTCGCGAATCTTGTCCTGCACCGCCGGGCTTGCCCGTCCCTTGAAGGCGACCAGCGCCTTCAGCAGATCGCGATTTGGTTCGAGCGAATCCAGCGTCTTGGGATCGCTCAGGAGTTCGGTCAGGCCGAGCCGATCGACCGCGTGGCTCTGGAGCATTTCGAGCACCGAGCGCGGGAACAGCTCCCGCACCTCACCGATCCAGTCGAGGGCCGATAGACGGCTGGGGTCGAGGCTGCCGAACGCGGGCTTGTGCTGCTTCAGGCCGCGCTGGGTAAGTTCGCGGGCGTAGAGATAGTCGAGCGCACGATCCATGCGCCGTTCGGAACCATCCAGCGCCGGACCGTTGAGAGCGGGATCGGCATAGCGCCCCAGCACCATCCGCCAGCGCTTGAGTTGAGGCGCATCGCCGCTCACAGCAAGCCATCCGCTTCGAGCATTTCGCGGACGCGCGCATCGGCGCGAAGATTCGCAGCCACTTCGGCTTCAGGCAGATCGTGGCGGACGATCAGCGCCGCCGCATCCTCGCCATGCCGCGCCGCAATGGCATGCGCCAGCCGGTCGATCTCGCGCGGATCGAGCGCGGCGAACGCCATGCGCAGGTGCGGCAGCAATTCGACAAAGCCGCCATCGTCGAGTGCCGACAGGACCTGATCCGCTGTCTCGATGAGTTCGGGCACACGCCACAGCAATTCGCGCGAGATTGCGATCACGCCGCGTAACCAGGCAATCCGGCGCGCCATCTCGGGATAAGCGGCCCGCAACTCGCCCGACAGCCGCGCAGCGAATTCCGCGTCGTCTATCCTGCCCGCAAGCAACGCCAGTGCCGCGACCGCGCCCGCCAGCGCCGGATCGAGTTCGGTGTCGAGCAACGCGGCTATCGCCTCGTCGAACAGGACCGGATCGAGCGCGCGCAAGGACTCGTCGGCAAGCCCGGTCGCTTCGCGAAGCACCACCAGCGCATCGAGGGTCGCCGCGATACGATCCTCTCCCGCGTTGGCGAGATCGGGCAGAAGGTAGAGCGCACGCCGCCACGTCGTGCCGACCAGGCTCTCGATCTCCGCGCTATTGTCGAACCCCAACGCAGCGCGGCCGCGCCATAATCCAATCAGGTCGCGCAGTGCCGCGGCGACCGAAGCGAGGTCGGCGTCTCGCACGATATCGGCTTCGATCACGGGCAACACGCGCTCCGCATATGCGGCTATGCCGGCCTGGCAGGCGGCAGCGAACAGATCGATGGCGGCGCTGGCGTTGCCGCCCATTCCCTGCGCTTCGAGTGCGGCGAGGCGGCGGTTGAGTTCGGCGGCAAGCGCTTCTTCGATCGTGTCACCGTCCGCCGCACGTTCGATCAGCCGGGCCTCGAACAGTGGCGACCACATGATCGACCAATGCTCGATCAACCGGTCGAGATCGACGCCCGAGCGAAAATCGGGGCCGCCGGTGCGCTGCGCGAACCCTGTCTCGAGGAACACCGTAGCATGTAGAAAGCGGCTCGCAGCACGGTGGCGCGGTTTGCGGTAGATATCGAGTTCGCGATTGCGCCGTTCGCCATCATCGACGCGAAAGCCAAGCGCGCGTGCGCGCTGCCGGACCGCTTCGACCAGCGGCGGCGAACCCGCAGAAGCCGGGACGTCGCCGATTGCCGAGCCGGTGAGGAAGGCCACCAGTTCGGCCATCACCGGACTGGCGTCGCCGGCTTCCTCGCCCTTCAGGAAGGTCGAGTGGCAGGCGTCGATCAGGTCATCGCGCAACGGCCCCGGGCGTCCGCGAAGCTCCGCCAGCCGATGCGCGTTCTCCAGCGTCGCGACCAATATCGGCACCGCCGTCCAGGCGCCGAGCAGCGCGGTGCGCAGATGGGCAGCGAAATCGGTGATCAACCGGTGCGCGAGCTTGTCGAAAGGGGCAGCTTCTCCTGCCGCCACGGTCTGCCACAGGCCTTCGTAATAGGCCGGAAGCGGAAGGCCCGCCCCATAGCCGGTCAGCGCGTTAAGCTGCCGATAGCCATAGCGGATCAGATAGGGTGACCGCTCCGCCTTGCCGCGTGAGGGAGCCGCGACGTTTTCCAGTCTCGGTAGTGCCTCGGCCAGTGCCGGCGCGTGAAAGCCGCCGACCACAGTGAGTATCGGCCCTTTGATCTCGCGCCGCGCCTGGGCGAGATGCGCGACCATCCGCGTCTCGCGGACGACTGTGCCGTCCGCTTCCATCGTCGTCGTGGCAGTGCTTTCGCGCATATGGCTGCAATAACGCCCGACATCGCCGAAGAATCGGCGCCAGTCCGCCTCTCCGATCCTCGCCTCAAACAACTGGTCCCAGACCTCGTTGCCATCACGGCAACCCAGGCGATCGGCCAGCGCCCGCACATAATCGCTGCTGTCGAACGCCCACTCGTCGAGCGCGAGTGGCTGGATGGGGTCGAGTGGATTCGAATCGTCCTCACGCATTGCCTTGTCGGTCGCCGGCAGGTCGATGAAGCGGACCGGCACGCCGCGTGCTGCGCCTTCCTGGAGCGCGACATATTCAGGGCTATGCGCACAGAATGGGAAATAGCTCGCGCCGCGAACAGGCCCTTCGAGGATCGACACAATCGCGACCGGGGGCCGCGTCTCCGCATGCGTCAGCAATGGAATCAGCGGGTCATAATCGTCGGGCCCCTCGATCAAGATGGCGGCCGGACCGATTTCCGCGATCATGGCCTTCAGATGCCAGGCACAGGCCGGGCTATGGTGCCGGATCGGCGCGATGTGGACGTCGCACTCCAGGTCTGACAGCAGGATTGCCGCATCCTCGGGCATATAGGAGTTCGGGGCGCAGCTCAGGTCAGGCGCAGCGCGCGCGCCGCCTGATAGAAGTCCCGCCACGGCCCGCTCCGCGCCGAACGTTCCTTCACGACATGATCGAGATAAGCCTTGAAGCGCTTGCCGTCCTCGGGCTCGTCCTTGATGATCACTCCCTGGATTTGCCGCGCCAGATGCGCGCCGGTGAGCTTGCCATTGTCCAGGAACGCCGCCTCCAGCGCCGCCGCATGAAGCACATTTACTGCCTCCGCGGTCGACATCACCGCTTCGGGCCGGGTAAGGCTCGCACCCTCCTTCGTGCGGCCGCTGCGCAGATCCTGGAAGGTCTGCACGAGGATGTCCGCGACATCGGCACCCACATCGACCTTCACGCCGGCGGGGCCGAGCCGCTCGCCCAATTGCTTGAGCACCAGTTCGAGCTCGTGCGCCGGGTCGGCAATCGGATGGACCGTCTCGAAATTGAGCCGCCGCTTGAGCGCGCTCGACATCTCGTGCACGCCGCGATCACGCAAATTGGCGGTGCCGATGACGTTGAATCCGGGAACGGCGCGCACCGCCTGCTCGGCGCCAAGCTCGGGAACCGCGAGCGCCTTTTCCGACAGGATCGAGATCAGTGCATCCTGGACCTCGGGTGGGCACCGCGTAATCTCTTCGAACCGCACGATCTTGCCCGTGCGCATCGCTGTAAGCACGGGCGATGGGACCAGTGCCTTCTCGCTCGGCCCTTCAGCCAGCAGCAGCGCGTAATTCCAGCCGTAGCGCAGATGATCCTCAGTAGTGCCGGCCGAACCCTGCACGACCAGCGCTGAATCGTTGCTGATCGCCGCCGCCAGCAGTTCCGACAGCATCGATTTTGCTGTGCCGGGTTCCCCGACCAGCATCAGCCCCTGATTGCTCATCAGGCTGACGATCGCGCGATCTACCAGCGGATCGTCGCCATAGAATTTGCGGACGACGCCCAGCTTGGGGTCGCCCAGAATGAACCGCCGCACCGCCCGGGCCGACAAGACCCAACCCCGAGGGCGCGGCGAATCGTCGGCTTGCGCCAGCTTCGCCAGTTCGTCGGAGTAGCGTTCTTCCGCCGGCGCGCGCAGTGCGGTTTCGGTCACCATCCCGCCTTCTTCTCCCATGCCGGATCAAAACCGGTTCCGGCCGCCGCGATACGATGCAATGCCTTCCAACTTTCGGTGACCAGCACCGGCGGAACGTCCTTCAGCGGCACGCCATTCCCGTGCCATCCTCCGCGCCGCAGCTTCACGAAACGCAATTGCTGGAGCGCTGCGGGGATATTCTCCTCGGGCAATGGACTGCCGGTAAACTCGATCTGTGCGACGATCTTTGCGGATTCATAGCGGCGCTCATAGGTCATGAAGACCCCGCCATCCGCGGCAGCGCCGCGGACAAACCCCGCCTTGTTGGCGGTTCCGCGCAGCTTGAAGGTCTCGATCATCCAGCCCAAGCGATCGTCGATCGAGGTCTTGTCGCCGTCCTCCTCGGCAAGCTTGGGCAGGTCCTCTTCGAATTGTGCGAACGGAGAGGTGACTTCATAGTCGGAGAGATGCGCGCGCCATGCCGCCGCCTCGCTCGCGGTGACTAGGCTCGAATGCGCGAGTTGCACCTGCGCCATGGAGTCGATCGCGATTTCGCTATCGTTCACGTCGCTCAGCGTGCCGTCATCGAGGGGGCGAAACAACGCGCATGACTTTCCGTCGCCATCGATCCCGATCCAGACCAGCCGACGCACCAACCGCCCGACAATCGGGTGACGTAGCAAATACCGCTCCCAATCGTCGATCGACCAGCGCCGTTCGAGGCACATCGCCTCATATAGCCGTTCTGTCTGTGCGATGACGGCCTGTTTGAGCTCTTTCCGCGCAGTCGCGACCTGCTTCTTCGCCTCGGCGATCAGCGGCTTTTCGTTTTCGTTGCGCGGACTGGGGAGCGCCTTGGCGGGTTGCCCGGAGGGATTGAGAAGCACCAGCGCATCCTGCGCATCGAGCACCAGCTGGAACGTTCGACCTTCGCCGCAATCCAGCTCGCATACGCCCCGCTCGTCGAGCCCGGCCGTCGGGATCGTGCGATCGGCCAGTTCCTCCGGCGTCCAGCCCCGCCGTTCGGCAATGCGTTCGATCAGCGCCGCGGCATGCTCCTGCACCGTCCGCGCCTTGAAGCGGTTCGCGGTGGAAAGCACGACCTGGATCGCCGCCGGCGCCGAGCTTGCGGCCAGGACTTCGAGCAGCGCCTTGTCCTGCGAGATGCGGGCGCCATGATCCTTCAGGAAGCTCCGCACCGCCGCGGCCGCATCCGCACCCTCGGCCTGCGTAGCCAGCGCGAGCACGCCCTTGCTATCGTTCGCGCTGCCGAAATACTCGCCCATCTTGGTGCGCTTCAGCATCGCGAACAGTTTGTCACGGTCCGTCACATAATATTCCGCATATCGCGGGTTTTGCCGCACTGCCTGTTGGTTCTGGCTCAGCACCGATGCTACATTGGCGGCGGCATAGGCATTGCCCTCATCCTCAGTGGGCCGCCGCGTATCGTGCTCGATCCAGCTGCGCAGCACGAACAAGCTAAATCGGCGCGCATCCTCCTTCACCAAACGGTCCAGCCAGAGATCGAGCAACGCATTGCTCCCGGGCTGTTTCAGCTTGTGCGCCAGCACCACCCACCACCGCACGATCTTTGGATCGACAGCCTTTCCATCCTGCCAATGCAGGCGCGGCAACAGATCGAACGGAAACCATTCGAGGCCCTTGGTTGAAGCCTTAGCGAGCCCGGCTTCGGCATCCTTCAGCAGCCCTTTAGGATCGAAGCAGTCGGAAACGTCATCACCCAGCTTTTGCAGCGCGGTGATGATCGCGGCGCGCGCGATCTCGCTCTTTTCCTTTTTCAGCGCCTTACGTAGCGCCGGGATGCCGGAAGTCGTGCCCCGCGCGGCAAGCCAATCGGCCGCGCCCGCACGAGCTTCCTGCTTGCCGTCGCCGAGCAGGTCGATGATCGCGGCATCAATATTCGGCGCGCCGCTAAGCAGGTTTCGCGCCTGCAATCGCAACGTCTTCTGCGATCCCGTGGCGATCGTCATCAGCGGGATCATGTAGCGATGCGGCACCTTGGGCAGCGTTTCAAGCAGGTCGAGCGCATTCGAGGCCTGCAATACCGGCTGGTGTTTCTGCGGCGCGAGGCCAAGCGCTTCATCGATCCCGTCAAAGGCCTCGGCAACCTGAGGCCATAGCAATTCCCGATCGATATTTGCGAGGGAGGCCTGCCACGCGACTTGGAGATGTTCGATTACGGGAGGGTTACCACCCATCTCGACCCACAAATCGGCGGCGATCTGGAAATCCGAGCTGGTCTTGATCCGCCGTTGCAGTTCCTGCGCTGCGGCGTGCCCAAAGCCGCCGCCGAGCATAGGGAGGAACGTCCAGCCGGCGTCATGCCGCAGGCTCGCGATCAGATGCCGGATTGTCACCGATGGGTGCGCGAAGAAGGCATCGATCCCGCTGCGATCCCACTTCACGAACTGGTGGGTCCACAGGAGCCCGCTCACCCCGATGCGCGGATGATTGCTCGTCACCTTGCCGGACTTTTCGATCCAGCCGCGAAAATCCGCCACATCACGATCGCTGACGACGATGCGATGACGGCTCCAGTGGTTGGGTTCATGACGATGTGCTTCGCGCAACGCGAGTGTTGCGGCGTTGTAACTGCGAATAGCCGACTGCAGGTGGACAAATGCGTCGTCCGTGATGCGCCCAAGCTCCGGTAGCGGCGCGCGTGGGGGGAGCGAAACCGTCGACCCATCGAGCGCGACATAGCCACGTTCCCAGGGGCCGACCGCTGGTTTCGGGCCTTCGCCAAGCTCCACATTGGCCAAGGCGCGATTTAGGGCATCCTTTGGGCGCTTTTCCGCTTCCACCTTGTTCCAGCCTTTGAGCAAGGCGGAGGAATTGGTTCCCAAGGCGCCCAGTGCCAAGGTTATGAGCTCGACCCGGATGCCGGGACTCGACTTCGAATATCTCTCGTCAAGCGCGGTAGTCAGGGCATCGCGCGGCGCTGCGGTGAGCGCCTTCATCGCCGCGGCTCTCACCGTTTTGGCGGCCGATGTTCCATACTCGACCAGAAGATCGAGGTAGTGTGAAGCCAGATCAAAACGGCCGATCGCATGCGCCAGTTCGGCGCGGCCCGGCGCATCGAGCTTCGATTGATGCTCGGTTACCAAAGCGACGTGCGAGCCCAGCCAATTGGCGACGCCACCGAACATCTCGGTGCTGTGCGTGGTCCCATAGGATACGCCCGGCCCCGGATGGAAAAGCACATCCAGGACGGCGGAGGCATCGGCATCTCCCGCCACCGCCAGAGAAGCAAGTCGGCCCACGGAGCAGAGCGCCTTGGTGCGATTGTTGCCGGCATCTCTCGATATCGCGTGACGGAACCAGTCAGGCGCGTTCTTGGTGCCGAACGTTCCCCAATGCCCGCCCTGAGGCAACGGGTCGAGCGCAGCCATCGCCTGACCAAAGCGAACGAGGACATCGAGTTCCACACCGCCGTCAGCCAGCATGTGCACTACTGGGGAGGGACCGCCGCCATATCTGCCCGGC
This sequence comes from Stakelama portus, assembly GCF_003171655.1. GTDB lineage: Bacteria > Pseudomonadota > Alphaproteobacteria > Sphingomonadales > Sphingomonadaceae > Sphingomonas > Sphingomonas portus. The sequence continues at coordinate 532,071 of NZ_QFZL01000004.1, forward strand.
CTGTTCTTCCAGGCTGATACAACTGCAGGGGTTCCGAGCGTGGACAGGACCGATCCACCATCGCCAATGCCGACGAACGTCACGGTTTTGCGCATCAGGCCCGGACTTGCCCGATCAAGCACCGCAAAGTGCTTCTCCAGCCGCGCATCGCTGAATGCGGCCAATGGCCCAGCGCCAAAAATCACACTGAACAAGCGCCGCATCGACGATCCCCCTTGGTCTCGACTGTAATCGACAGCCGGAGCGAAGGGCTAGCACTATTCCGCACTCAGACACCCGGCCACACGACAGGTTCGATTTGGCCTTCCCGTTAAGGGCTAGCGATGCGCATAGTCCTAGCCGAGCGGGGTAGATGAGCAATTGGCCTACGAAGAGCTGAATGTCGGCGAGGATCGCGCGCTATTGTGGGAGACGCGGGATGGGTTGATCCGGTCCATCGGCCGCATCGATGGCATCGTGGAGCGTGGGCAGGCGGCGGATCGCCAGCTGCGGCGAGTGATCTGGGTCGGTGTTGGGGACGCACTCGGTGGCATGTTGCTGATGGCAATCCTGCCAGGTGCGGTCGCTCGATCATTGCCGGCCAGCTGGAATGTACCCGAGTGGATGGCGGCTCGCACAATCGGGCTGGATCAGCGAGCGGCGGGGGAGCGGATGATTGCCACGTCTCGTGAGAATGCGGAAGCTCACGGTAGCTAAGCGCCCAAGCTCCAGATGCAGAGCTAGCGCAACGGAGACTCGAAAACGGCGATTGGCCGATCAAGCGCATCTGCTACGCATGGCATGACATGAGCATCACGGTGGGTCTATGCCTGACGTAACGAGCGCCTTGTCGGCATTTCTGCGGACCCGCTGGCTTGCCGCCAGGATTCGAACGCCAGACAGTGTGCGCGCGTGGCAGGCGCGACGCGTTGTAAAATGGTTGGTTACCGACCTGCCACGTGTCCGTGCGTTCGCCCAGCTTGGGCCTGCTCGACTGGCGGACGTGCCACCGACCGAAAAAGCGGATCTCATGGCCGATTTCGCGGCCTATAATCGGCCTGGTATCACCGCAGCGGAGGTGCACGCGGCGATCGATGCCGGTGAAGATCGCGTCCGCGGCTATCCGATCGGGCAGAGTACCGGGACCAGCGGCAACCGCGGCTACTATGTGATCAGTGACGCCGAGCGATTTGTGTGGCTGGGAACGATCCTCGCCAAAGCCTTGCCCGACATCCTGTGGCGTCGGCACCGTGTCGCGTTGGCCTTGCCCGGTTTCTCCACACTCTATCGCTCTGCCGAGCGCGGTCGGAGGATCAAACTACGCTTCTTCGATCTCGGACTCGGCGTCGAAGCTTGGGCGGAAGACCTTGTGGCATTCGCACCCGACACAATTGTGGCTCCACCAAAGGTGCTTCGGTGGCTGGCCGAAAATGGGCGTTTGACGGCACGGAACATCTTCAGCGGCGCCGAAGTGCTCGATCCACTAGATCGCGCGGTGATCGAGGATGCGTCCGGTGCGCGGGTGCGTGAGATTTACATGGCTACCGAGGGTCTGTTTGGTGTCGCCTGCCCATATGGCACGCTGCACCTCGCGGAGGATGCGGTGCGGTTTGAATGGCAGCCTTCAGGCGATACCGGCCTTGTGACACCGCTCATCACGGACTTCACTCGCCGCGTTCAGATCATGGCTCGGTACCGGATGAATGACCTGCTTGCACTTTCGGACGCGCCTTGCCCTTGCGGATCTCCGTTACAGGCGGTGAAGCGCATTGAGGGGCGGCAGGACGATGTATTCGAATTGTGCGACGCCAATGGCCGATCGCGGATGATCACCCCGGACGTGCTGCGAAATGCGGTCGTCGACGCTGACCGTGCGATCAACGACTTCCGCATCGTACAGACGGCGCAAGACCGGATTGTGGTATCGCTGGACCCTTCCCTGTCGGAAGATAGCGTCGGGCGCGTGATCATGGGGCTCGGATCAACCTTTGATCGCATCGGTGTCGTTCGGCCTGACATCGCGGTGTCACGCGTGTTGGAGGTCGATTTCGGCCGCAAGCTACGCCGCATTCGCCGGGAATGGCCTCACAGGTAAAGCGTCGTAACCCGCTGCTCCACTGCCTGCGGTTTGCTATTGGCAAGCCGCCAAACGGTCGGCCCGATCAGGTCGGCCGGTCCGATCGCGAAATCGACTGCGCCCCAATCCTTGAGCGCTTCGACCTGATCGGCCAGTACCCGCTGGTCCTGACGCAGCAAGGGCAGATTGAACGCCTTGAGCACCCACCGTTTGAGCCAGGCGGGGGCGATGCCTTTGCGGGTGGAGAACAGCGCATACGGCCGGACCAGGTCGTTATCCTCGGGCGCAAAGATCGCGGTCAGCGAGACGCTCAAGCCGCGCGCGGTCCGGAATTCAAGCTGCCCGATTGTCGGGGGGAAGTAGCGTCCGATCGACACTGTCCGCTCGCCTTCCAACAGGCGCGGCATGATTCCGTCGGCACGCGCATTCTCGTGATAGATCGCCTCGGCGCCGTCAGGGCCGAGTGAGAGTTCGACGCGCATCGCCTTGCGTTTCTTGGTCCCGCGCAGGAACCATGGGTGGACGTAATGGGGGTGCGACGCGTCCAACATATTCTCGATCGCGTCCAGCAACCGCATCTGGCTAGGCGCGACGAGCCACTGAAAATGATCGAGCGTCGGGTCGTCAAGCAGCGTCGGCAGGCGCGGGAACGGTGGTGGCGTTTCAGCGAGGCACGCCCATATCAACCCGCCGCGCACCTCGATCGGCAACACGCGCACGGCGACTGCAGGTACCGCGTCGGATCCGGGCACCTCCACGCATCGCCCATCCGCGCCGAACCGCCAGCCATGGTAAGGACAGGCGATCGTGTCCGCCCGGACGCGTCCGTCCGACAGCTTGAGCGCACGATGCGGGCAGCGGTCGAGCATTGCGACGGGCTTGCCCTCGCTTCTGAACAATACGATTGGCGTACCGAGCAGGCGCCGCCCGATCGGCTTACCGTGAAGTTCGTCGAGCGCCGCCAGCGGATGCCACCCGTCCCGGATTGCGATCGGCCACGTCTCGCTCATAGACCCTTCCTCTTCATTATCGGGACCGCGATACGGTCGAGCAGGATTTGCATGAAGCGCAGCACGGCGCGTCGTCGCCAAGACAGGTGTCGCGCCGCGACCGCCATATACTCGATTACGCCAGTCGCGCCGCGGTTGCGCTTGAACTGCGCGGCTCCAGCGGACCCGTTCACGCGTAACCCCCGCTCTGCCGCCATGGTGGTGAACAGCAACGTGGCGATCCTGTACAAGCCCTCGGACTGCGGTCGCGCGGTGTCGTAGCCGACGACCGGCGGTGTCAGCACGTTGCCGCGCACCAGTACGCCTGCCACAGCCAGCAAATTCCCCTCCGCATCGCGTGCACCACGGTAGCGGAGCGTTCCGGTGCGCCAGGTCATCAGCACATAAGCCGGCGAGAAGACCGGGTTGAGCGGCGAGTATTTGCCGACATAGAGAAGGTGATAGAGTTCGGCGATGCGCTCCGCATCGGCCTCGCTCATGACCGCGAAATCGTCAATCATCAGGCCGCTGCGGCGAAGACGCCTGAGGTCATGATACGTATTGCGTCGGGGTCGCCACTCCTTTTCCAGATCGCCGGTCACCCAGATTTGGCGGCTGGCCAGCAACTGCCAGCCATGTCGCCGTGCAGCCTCGAGCAAAGCCGGAGAGGACCACCCATCCACCGATCGGATGGCGATTGCGTGGTCGGGGAAGCGCTCGGTCAGAAAAGCGCCGATCGCGGCGAGATCCTCCCCCTGCCAGTCGCCGTGCAAATTGGTCGACAACATCCAGTTGTCGACATGGACGATGCGGTTGACGTCACCCCAGCGCAACAGACGATCAGCCCCTGTTATCAGTGCGCGCAGCAGGGGCCGCATCCACCCGGTATCGACTATGTCGAGCTCCGCGCGCGCATAGAGAATATAGGCGCTATGCGGCAGGCAGACATAGCTGCCACCATAATCCCCATCATTGACCGTGACGGGATAGACGCGTTCGTCCGACCGAAGCGCCAGCCAGCGGGTCGCGACGTTCGGGATCATCGCGGTTGCGCCGGCGCGAGCGATCCCTTCAATGTAGGTGCGGCAATCGCACCCGATCGGCCAGGCGTCAGGGGGCGGCTCGAGTGGATCGAACAATATCATCCGATCGCCTCGCCATTCCATTCGATGTCGGCGGTTGTCGCTCCCGCTGCGGCCTGCCGCGCCATCAGCGCGTGCGCCGCAAAGCCGGTTGCATCGAGCATTGCGCCAAGGATCGGAAAGCGGTCCCCCGAACGGCCAATCACATCCCGCCCGCGTCCAATGTCTCGCGCCAGATCGCCCATTCGCTTGGCTGCGATCGCTGCGGGCAGGCCAAGCAGCAACATCGCCGGGCCCAGATACCGAAGGCCGTCGCACGCATGTGCGTCTCCATCGCCAAGCATTGCGCGGGCAAGATCGGGCTGGGCGTCGAATAGATGCAGCCCGCTCACCGCGCGCGGATTGCACTCGATCGGCACCGGCGTACCGTCTGGCGTGACGATCAGGTCGAACGAGAGGTGCCCGGTCAGGTGATCAGCAGCGGCCATGGCGCGCGCGATCTCGATCGCAGCCGGACACGCGACTCGTTCGAAGGCATAGGCCGCAGCACGGCCGTGACGCCAGATCGGGCGATAGACCACCGATGCAACCAGCCGCCCGCTGCGGGCGAACGACCATAGGCACAATTCCTCCCCCGCAACGAACCGTTGCGCGGCCCAGGGGATCGTCGGGACGAAGTCGATCGCATCGACCTGCGCGCGGGTCGGCCGGATCAAGCTATGCGTGGCGAAGCGCGAGAACTCTGGCTTGAGAACGAGATCATCAGGCTCGACAGGCGCCGCATCGAGCTCGGCACGGCTGGTGATCCGCCATGTCTCGGGGGTGGTGACCCCGATTGCACGTGCATGGGCGGCAAACGCAATTTTCGAGTGCAACGTGCCCAGAACGCCCGGCGGTGGGACGAGTGCGCGGTCGTCCAGACCGGCCGCAGCAACATAGAAAACTTCCTCGCATGTCGGAATGATCGCGACCGGGTCGAGCGCCGCGACAAGCGCACGCAGGGCAGCCGCAAACCCTTGAAAATCTGTGCGCGGCGGGGGCAAGCGATGCGTCGCGGTCACGGCGGACGAAAGTCGTGCGGCCCAGCCCGTCACGCTATCGGCGAGGTGGACTGCATAGCCCGCTGCGGCGAACGATCGGGCAAGATCGACCGCAACCGGCGCGCGTGCTCCGGTGATAAGGACGGTGCTCACATCTCGATTTCGGCTGCGCATTCAGGGCAATGCGCTGGAGTCAGCCGGATCGTTGGGTTGCGCCGCCACAATGCGTGCAATGCCGCCAGCGTTTGCTCGACCCGCCGGGCATGGCCGAGAAGCCCGCTAGTCAGCCGCGGCGGCGGCACATTGCGGCGGATCGCGTCACTCGACCAGGCGGCGTCCGCGACCAGAAAATGTTCGCCGTGCCTGGCATCGGTGACCACCAGGCCCCAATGGCCTGGACAATGACCAGGCAACTCGACCGCGAGCAAGCTACCGTCCCCCAGGATGTCGGCGGCGTCGGTGAAGGGTTGCAGAGCGTCGAGTAGCGGGACGCGTGCAGCTTCTTCAAAGAAGCGCGCGCGCGTCGCAATGTCCGGGGGCAACAACGCGGGGAGTATGCCACCGAGCAACGCCTTGATCCGGCCACTCGAGCATGCGGCGCGAAGCCCTTCGCGCGCGCAATGGATCGCGGCGTTCGGAAATGCATGGGTACCCGCGATATGGTCGGCGTGAAAATGGGATAGGATCAGATGGCGGACATCGCCGGCGGCGATCCCGGCGCGGCGCAACTGGCTCGCGACGTCTGCGCCCTCCGGTAGCGTCGCGGGGGTCAACCAGCGATAAAAACGTTCGGGAAAGGGCTGGGTCGCAGCGAAAAATGCAGGATCATAGCCGGTATCGAAGACGATCGGTCCCTCAACCGGATGCATGATCAGGGCCGACAGGGCGGGGAAGATAACCGGCCGCACGCTGCCGCCGCGAATTGTCGCACGTTGCGGGTGAACGCAGTGACCGGCACGAAACAAGCTGACCGCAACCTCACGCATTGCATTCTCCTGGCAGCGCATGGGCGATCATTGCGTCGACGGAGTGCTGCGGAACCCAGCCGAGGAGGTCGCGCGCGCGATCGAGCCGCATGGTCTGGCTAAAGCTGAACGTCATTACGCTGTAGCGTGTTACCGGCGGTTCGGGATGGCCCGGCAGTAACGCCGCCACGCGCTCCATCGCGCCTGCTACCGCCATAGCAAGCGACGCAGGTACCGGCACGAAGCGCGGGGATTGTCCGATGCGGTTGAACAGCGCGCGCATTAACTCACGCACTGGTCGCGGGTCTCCACCCGATATGTTGATCGCCTGGCCACCCGCGGCTGCGCACTGCCCGTCGGCGGCGAAAAACGCGGCAGCGGCGTCGCGCACATCGGTCGGTTCAATCAGCGCGTATCCACCCCCCGGCAACGGGAAGCGCCCACGCCGCGCGGCACGTAGAACCCGCGGCAGCAGGACAGTGTCATGAGGCCCGACGATCGCGCGCGGACGAAGCGCGACGGTTCGGAATCCTCGCGCATCAGCGGATAGGACCAAGCGCTCGGCGGCATATTTGGTCGCAGCATAATCATTGGCGAATCGCGACGCGACCGCGCAATCCTCGGTCAGGTCGATGCGGTCTCGCGGCTCGGCATAGATCGACGGGGTGGAGGCATAGATCAGGCTGCCACAGCCCGCGCCGCGGGCCGCGTCGAGCAGTCGCTCCGTGGCCGTCACATTGATCGCCTGGAACTCCGCCCTCGCCCCCCAGGGCGAGGACAGGGCGGCGAGGTGAAACACGACATCGACTCCGTCCACGAGAGGCAGCAGCGGATCACGGGTCAGGTCGGCCGCGACGAATTCCGTCTGCAGTTGCGCGCCGATCGTTCGATCACGACCGGATGCCCGCACCCGATAGCCTGCGGCGAGCAACTGGCCCACCAATTCGCGTCCCAGCCCCCCGGTCGCACCGGTCACGAGTGCGCTGCGGCTCACCAGCGAATCACCGCGCCGCCCAGCGAAACGCCGGCCGACGTGCCGATCAACAGCGTGTGGCTGTCCGCCGGGGTGAGACCGCGCTGACGCGCCACATGCAGCGCGTGCGGCATTCCCGCCGCAATCTGATTGCCGTGGTCGCGAAAGATGTCGAGCGTCCGGGCATGGCCGCCAGGCACCGACCGCTTGAGATGCTCAAGCGCCGGAGCGCTCGCCTGGTGCGGCACGATCGTATCGATCGCTTCGATTCCCAGTCCGCTATCTGCGAGGAGGTCGCGCAGGAAACGCGGGAAGCGCTTGGCCGTCGCCGCGAATAGGCCGGGGCCATCCATTCTGAATTTCGCTGCTTCGAGAAACCCGTCCAGATCGTGGTCAGGCCGCATCCGCGTGCCACCAGACTCAAGTTGGCACAAGTCGGACCCGTCCCCATAGGTCGCGAGACGGCAGCCCAGCAGCCGACTGGGGCCGTCCGCTTCGATCGCGACTGCGGCGGCACCGTCTCCGAAAATGACCGATGCCTCGGGCTGGTCGAAGTCAAGCGCAGCCGAGGCAATATCCACCGAGACAATCAACCCCCGGCGCCATTTGCCGACAGCCATTCCAGTCAAGAGCGTATCGAGGGCAACGATAAATGACAGGCAGGTCGCATTGACGTCGAATGCGGCGATCCCGCTGGCGCCGATGCCTAGCCGGCTCTGAATGAGCGGGGCGTTGCCCGGGATCGGCTGCTCCATGACCCCGCAAGCGGAGATCAGGACATCGATATCGTCGGCATGCCAATTTGCATCGGCAAGCGCCGAAGATCCGGCCACCGCGCCCAGCGCGGAGCTGGTTTCGTCGCCATGCGCCCAATAGCGGTTCGCGATTGCGAAATGCCGCTCGGTCCATCCGGGGGCGCGTGACATGAGAGCATCGAGTTCGACCGACCGGATAGCGGTTCCCGGCAGCGCCGCGCCGCTTCCTGCAAGGCGAAATCCGATGCCGCGATTCGGGATCATGGCAATATATTGAACACTGTTTAGTTACTTGTAAAGCTGGTCCCGATCGCTTCGCGGACGCGCGCGTAGACGGTGTCCAGCGGCCGGGTTTCGCCAAGCAGTTTGAACGTGCCGTTGAGCGTGAAAAAGCAATGTCCGTGGACGGTGGCCAGTAGAGATCGGGTCAGCCCATCCGCTTCGGCCCGTCGTTCGGGCGGGAGCGCGGCTGCGATCTCGTCACGGGCAATCCCGGTCAGCGAACGAATATGATCCTGATAATATTCGGGCGCTGCGACATCGTCGGGCAAGCGATGATCGTATAATGCGGTCCAGGCATGATGGTGCAGGACTGCGAATTCGAAATAGGCCTCCACCAGCACGCGCAGCCGGTCGGTCCGAGCATCCGCCAGCCGGGCTTGTACATGCGCCTGCCACTGCGTCAGCGTTTGCGCATTAATCGCGAGGATCAGCATGTCGTAGCTGCCGAACACATTATAGATCGTGCCAATCGAGTAACCGATCCGCTTCGCCACCTCCCGCGCTGAAAATCGGGCAAACCCAACCTGAGACATCTGACGATGCCCCTCATGAACGATCATGGTTCGAAGTTCATCCCGGGTGTGATCGGATCGGCGCGCCATACATCGAAACTGCCGCTATTTTTAACGGTGTTCAATAGATCTGGATGTTTGCGCTTCAAATTCGCACCGTACTCAGACAGCGTCTGGAATACGCCCAAATCTCGGTTATTCCGAGCCCCTCATGACGATCCCGAACGCTGCCGTTCGTTCACGTAGTAGGTGGATGGTTGAGTTTGGGACGAAGCCGTCATTCTCGGCTCGCCGCTTGAATGACGGCTTTCGGCGGGACGATGCTAAGGGCGTTTTGATTGCGCTACGCTGGCAGAGCCTCGTCACCTTCCGGAAGATCCTTGTCCATGTTGAAGCGCAGGACCTCTTCAAATACTCGGTTACGTGCCCTCGCATCGATAATGAGCGAGGCGGCCAGCATCACATAGAGGTGAAGCGGAACCTCGTCTGAGGAACCAATGACAAAGTCGTTATAAACGACCCGCTCACTGAGCGAGAACACATCTTTGAAACCGGTCTGCTTCATGTCTCTGTAGAATTTGTTGTCGATCTCGACGATCGAGAAGGCGAACACTTCTCGTACCGTTGGAATGCGATCGACCAGCTCGCTCGCATAGAGACGACATTGGACCAGAGCCTTGTTGTTCTCGAAGATGTCCGCACCAGGCTTCTTGAACTCGATGATGACGAGCTTGTTCGGGCGACCTTCATTGTCTTTAGAGAAGAACGCGGCGATATCTGACTTGCGTTGCTGCTTTGTCTCCGTTTCCGTGCCGACCTCGCGAACGATTCGCGCCAGCGTCTCGTCGCTATAGATGTTGCTGTAGGACAGGAACTCGTCGTCCACGAGCCACACATTGTTCTCGCGTATATCGTTGCCGTCGCTGTGCTTGCGCAGAATAGCGGCGTGCAGAACGTCCTCGGCAGACTCGCGCGGCATTTTGGCGAGTGAGTCGATGACGAGCGCGCGGTGAACAATGAAACGAGCCAGATCATCGCTCGCGAGGTGTGACGTGACCCCCGGCTTTCATCCAGTGGCAACCAGAGACCGACTGTTGTTGTCGCGCAAGAGCGCGGGTGAAGCAACGGGCGGGGTTAACCCCGCCCGTTGCTTTTCGAGTTCGGCGGCGAATGCC
>NZ_QFZL01000005.1 GCF_003171655.1 Stakelama portus
GCAGAGGACCTGTGTGAAGCCTGTCAAACAGCTGTCTCGAGTGGCGGACCGGTCGCGCTGGTATGGTGATGCACAATCTTGAAATGACGCTTAGGACCGACGCCCCGTTTATGGGTTCACAACCTAGGTTCAAACCTGTGGCGCACGAAGATAAATCGGCGTACCGGATAGCTGGATCGGCGAATCCACGCTAATCATGGTGCCGAAACAATTGTATGCGTGTGCACCCGGCGGCGGCCTTACCATCAGAGGTGCACCGCTCCGTGTCCACACGATGTTGCCAAAACGTCCGGCTGAGTCGCGGAACTTCTGCGACAGAACACCGCCTTCCTCGAACGGACGGAAAAGAATTGCGCCGTCGAGCATGTCAGCAAGCACCGCCAGCGCGTGACCGGGCGCGGCGATGCGCAAACGCGGCCGATCGGCGAATAGGTGGATCAGGCTGAAATCCTTGTCCGCCGCATAATAATATTGGCGCTCAAGGCCGTAGCCGAGCGAAACCGCGAAGCCTCGGAGCAGATAGCCGATCGCCTGTTGCTCAGCCATAGAATGCGTGCGCTCAATCGCCGATGCCTCCTCTCTGCGATATTCGCCCCAGCCGAATTCGGTGGACCATAGCGGTTGATGAAAGCCGCGATCGTCGGCAAGCTTACGCAACCGCTCGACCAGCGGTCCTATAATCTCGGGCTCGCGCGGCTGGACATACGTGTGGCAGCCCAGCGCATCAATCAGCGAGCCCGCATTCGCGCGCTGCAAATGAGTGAGATAGCGTCCAAAATAGGCGCCCCCATCCGAAAAGGGCTGGGGCGCGGCGGAAACTACGATGATGTCGCGCCGCGCCGCGCGCGCGGCGGTCGCCTGGGCCTTGGTGATCGCGACAAGCTGTTCAATCGTGCCGTCGAAATAGCGTTCGAAATTGGGCTCGTTCCAGATTTCGACGGCCTTGATCTGCGGATAGCGATTCAGCAGTTCGGTAACGAATTCGGCGCCATAGGCCGGATCATTGGGCACGTGTGGACTATAAGTGCCGCGGCTACTTTTCGGCCGGGTCGCCCAGTCGGGCGCTTGGCCAAGACAAAAGAGCACGTCACGATACGCCTTTCTCCATTGCGCCATCTCTGCGTCGAGCGTCCGCCAGTCATAGCGATTACGCGCGGGATTGAGCATCCGCCAGGTCGCGCCGGTGTCCCACACGCGCACCGATCCGCAGCCGAAATTGACCGGGGGCGTCCGCGCGCCGCCGGGCTGGCTCCATCCGGTCACACCCACCAGGTGCATACCAAAGCTGGTGCGAGTGATTCGCCGCCCCACTGATCCGTCCGGCCGATCGAGCGGCGGCATCGCAATCTGCGGAGCGCCGCGCCGCGCAGCCGCACCGTTCTTGCTGCCGGACGTCGCTAGCAGAAGCGCCGTCCGACCGGCGAGCCTCAATGATTCTCGACGGTTAAGCATCGTGATCTGCATTCCAGAGCCCTGCGCTGCGCATTGCCTGACGATCCCGGCGAGCAAATTTAAGCGACATGTGTACTGTGCCGGCATCTCTACTCACAGAAACCGCAATTCCTTCCCTCGATGAGGCAATATCAGTTTCGCCCCCCATTCCAAGCATGCCTTGCGTGCAAAGCCCGCAGCCACGCAAGTATTTGCCCCGGCACTGACATGAGTATCATTCGCGCCGCCTATTGCGTCAGCAGCGAGACAGTCGGAGCAGACGGTGGAACGCCAAACGCGTTGCGCGATCCTGGACATGCTGCGCGGCCTCTCCGCAGGGCTGGCGCTGCTCGGCCACGCCGGCGCCATGTTTCTGGGTCGCGAAAGCAATCGCGTCCCTGGAAAGGGGCTGGCAGTCATTTTCTTCTTCATGCTGTCGGGATTCGCGATCGCGACTGTCTATCGATCATGGCGTATTACATGTCCGGCTCGGCCGACAGCGCGTCGAATATCCGTTTGAAGACATCGGCATCGCGCCACTTTCGGAAACGCCGGAACGCTGTGCTCCAGTTGCCGAAGCGCTCCGGCAGGCTGCGCCACGGACTGCCCGTATCCATACACTGCCTCCATGAACAGCCGGTTGTCCCTCCTGCTGCGTCCGGGATCGCTCGGCTTACCCAGACATTGCCGCTCGATCTTCACCCATTGGGCGTCTGTCAAAACATCTCGGTCCACCCGAAGCGCGGATCACATCCGCCGACCCTCGTGAATCCCCACAGGCCCTAGCATGAAGCGTAACGTTTAGGTGTTGTGCCGCTTGCGGGTGCGCCGGCGATCCGATATTGCAGCGCAGCCGGAAGAGACCGCCGCAACGTTCCGTGAGGCCTTACCGGCTCGCGCAGCGAAATGGCGAACATGTGATCACGTTGTTGCGAGTGAACAGAACCTCAAGTGACGCAATACTCTTCCTCACCTGGGTCGCTGTCGCGGCTTTCAACCATCAGCCTGATCCGCGCCGATCTTGCCGCGAATAGTTACCGCAAAGGTCTCGGAGGCTTCGTAACCGCAACGCTTTTCAATCCAGGCTTTTCCACCATCTTGCGCCATCGTCTGGTCGCCTCCATCAGCCGCCGCGGACCGCTAGGCAGTTTGCTCGGCCGCTGGATCTGGCGTGCGGGCGTACGCAAGACCGCGTGCCATATCCACTGGCGCTCACGCATCGGTCCGGGTCTTGCGCTCCCGCATCCGACGGGCATCGTCATCGGCGAAGGCGTTCAAGTCGGCGCGCGCGCGACGATCTACCAGCACGTCACGCTGGGCACCAATCGCAAGGGAGGAACGCTCTATCCGGTGATCGGGGACAATGTGATCCTTTATGCCGGCAGCGCTGTGATCGGATCGGCGACGGTCGGTTCGGACAGCATCATCGGTGCCAATGTTGTCATCCACCAGGACGTCGACCCGGGGATGAGCGTCACCGGCAAGGAGACCCGTCCGCTGCAGGAGCGCACCGCGTGAACGACCGGCAGTCTGCACAGGCAAATCGCGCAAATGCGGTAACGTTGTTGCCGGTGGTTCTCATCTTCTCGAATCTGCTGAGTGTACTCACGCAGGTGTTGGTTCCGCATCTGCTCGTTCCCGACGAATATCTCGGCTTTTCTACAGCATGGGCCTATGGACAGTTCGTCGCGGCCGCGCTGTTCGAATGGTTGCGGCTTTCGGCGCTCCGTTTCTGGGAGGGCGCCGATGCGGATCAGACGCGGATGCGGCGCGCGTCGATGCTTGTCAGCGCGACCGGTATCTCGCTGGCACTCCTCGCACTCAGCCTGATCGCCTACGGGCTAAATGTGCTGGCCGGTATACCTGTGCTTCTATCGGTGCTGCTGTTCTACGCGCGCTGCCAGGGAATGTTTGATTTCGGGCAGGCACGCAATCGCGCGCTCGGGCTCCATGGGCCGTTCGTGCTGGCGTGGTCGACACGCAGCATTCTCGGCCTGATCTTCGCGCTCGTTGCTGCATATCTCACCGGCTCGGGCACACAGACGGTCCTGGCGATCGCGTTGAGCTACCAGGTTATCCTGTTTTGGCGCGGCTCGATTGCGCGGTCGATCCACGAACGGCACAACGTGGATCGCGCCACCCTGGGGCATCTGCTGCATTTCGGGCTGTTTATGGCGAGCGCAAACGCGCTCGGCCTGCTGTTCCCTGCGGTCGTGCGTTCGCTGGGTGTGCTGATGCTTCCGGACGATCAAGCCGGTGGTCTCGCGCTAGCGTTCGACTATCTTCAGAAGATCGTGGGACTCTCCGGACTCGCGGTTAATATCATTGTCGCTCAGCAATCGTTCCGCGCCGCTGAATTCGGCACCGCCGATCAGCAACTTAAGCAGATCCGGCGGCAGATGCTCGTGCCGCCAGCGTTCATACTGCTTTCCGCAACCGGCTTCACCGCAGTTCAGGGTGCTCTCGCGCCGCTACTGATCCCGCACGCGTTCTTACCGTCCTATCTAACGGCGGTGCATTATGCGGCTGCGGCATCGACAATCATTGCAATTCGCATGTACGCGCTCGATCCACTATTCGTGATGTCGGGTGCGACCCGCTTCGCGCCAGTCGGGCCTACAGTCACCCTGCTGCTGTGCATTGCTGTGGCGGTTCTGCTGGATGCGGCAGGCGTTTCGGGCTATCACGCGATCGGCTGGGGCGCGATCATCGGTACTGCAGCCGGATCAGTGCTTTCTTATCTAGCTCTGCGCGACAAGCTTACTTTACCGGCAGTAGGGCGCGAGTTTGCTGCTTTAGGTTTGGGAACCGCGACCGCGATCGGCGCCGCCGCGCTGCTGCCCGACGCCCCGATTTGGACTGGTTTCTTCTTCAAGGGCGCGCTAGTGTCGGTGGTGATGGCAGTGGCTTTGGCGTACGCGTTACGCAAAGAACTGGTAGTATTAACTCATCATTTGAGACAGCGTCCGAGAGCCTAGGCCTCGCTGGATGCTCGCGCAATACGAAAGAGTAGCCTGCGTATGGTTATCACACCTGCTCCTGTTTTCGAAGCCGAAGCCCGCGCTGATATAAGAATGGCCGCACGTCGCGCGAGCGTTCTTGATATCGTCGTGCCCCGGCTGCTTGCCTGGGGCAGTGGTGTGCTGATCTTCGCTATGCCGATTGCTTCGGCTGCGCGCGGTTTTTCGGATGAGATTGGTCGGACACTCCTCGCGATGACTGACGCGATGCTGATTGCGCTGTTCGTCCTATCCCTGCGTTACTCGCGGAATCGCTGGTTCAGTTGGTTGGTCGTATTTTTGCTGGTCTATGCGTCGCTGTTCATGGTGGTTGGGAGCGATTTCCCGTCCTTTAGTATTTCCTACCAAGGTCTTCGCAAATCGATGCTGTGGCTGTTCGCCATCGGCGTCGGCCTCGCGCTTCCGCAGAGGTCGATCCGGCCGCTGTCGCGAGCGATGATCGCCGTGCTATTCTTGGTCTGCCTCTATGCGGTCAAGCAGTTCTTCATAACGTCCGATTTTGACAGAAACTTGCTCGACGCCCAATCAGCATCTGTCTATGCTAACAAAATCGGGCAATATACGCGCGCAACGTCGATCCTCTCATCAGGGTTCCACGTAGGCATCGCGGGCTGTTTGTTGATCTGCTTCGCACTCAGCACACGGAAGATGTCCTTAATCGTACGCGTTCTGCTAATCGGCGTCTCCTTGTTCGCGATCTACGCGTCGTTCACGCGCACGTTCCTCATCCTTGCTGGAGCGGCAATCATCCTGCGCTTCACCGCACGCAGCGCTAGCCGAATGTACGTCGTTATCACTAGCGCCTTGCTCGTGCTCACGGCGCTGCTGATGCTCAACTTCGACGTCGTCGACGATGTGTATTCCGCGCTGGTCAACGACGACCGTTTTACGGGCCGCGGCGATAGCTATGATGCGTTTGTATCTTACTTAGAGCAATCGCCGGGTGGACTGCTGACTGGATTCGGACCGGGTACTGCTGGAAGTACGCTGGGTGACCTCTACCACCCCTACGGCGCTCCGTGGATCGAGCCGCACAACATCTTCACCAAGTATATCTTCGAATTTGGCCTGCCGCTCGCGCTGGCGCTATTTCTGACGGTCGGCGCAATGGTGCTCCGACGCCCCGCCTATTACGAGGAAAAACAGTTTCCACGCGAGATCGCTCGGCTTGCGATGTTCGTTTTAGCCTTTTCCGGACTCTCGATCACGTCGGTCGAGACCTTTCCAGTTAGCATCTACATTGGCTTTCTAGTCGGCATGCTCTGCCGGAACGGATAGGCTCGTTGAGTTTGCATCTGAGGAGAATGATCGATTGCCAAAAACAACCCTTGTCTGCGGATTCTACAACCGGTCCCATCTAGTTAAGCGGACCATTGCCGGTCTCGCCGCCCAGACCCTTCAAGACGTTGAGTTTTTATTATTCGACGATGGCTCGTCGGACGATACCGCCGAGGTGATCGCAGCCGAGCTTGCGCGGCTCGGCGATGCGCGCTTCCGCTTTCGTCGGCATGTGGAGAATATGGGGCTTACGCGCGGTTTAATCGCTTCAATTGAGGCGACCGATTCCGCATTCATAGCGATACATGACGCGGGTGATTTTTCGATGCCCAACCGGCTTTCGCATCAGGCCGACTTTCTGGCCGCGCATTGCGATATCGTCGTTACGGGCTCACACTATATCAATTACATTGAGGAGATAGGGATCGCACGAACTCGGAAGCCCTGCGCCGATGGCGCAGATCTCGCAGTACTGCTAAGCGATCCCACCTTCACCCATGGTGAAGTTATGTTCCGCCGGGACGCATATCTTAGGGCCGGTGGATATAGGCCAGAATTTCGCTTCTCGCAAGACAATGACCTTTGGCTGCGGATGATCCATGAAGGCCAGTTTCACACTGTGCCCGAGATTCTCTACATCCGCTGCATCCAGCAGCAGGGTATTTCGTACAATCCGGCGAGCCTTGCGCAGCAATCGGCCTTCTATGTCTTGGGCAAGAAGATCGCCACCGGCGAGATTTCGGCCGATACTGCACTCAATACACTACGTGAAAGCGGCGACGTATTCGCGGTGCTCCCAAAGGAAGCGCCCGATGTTCAACGCGTGATCCAGCGCGCCGCGCTGCGTTCGCTGGCGTTCGGATCACCCAGAGGTGCCGACCGGATCGCAGAGCAGCATGTTCTGAACGGCGCTTCCAGCGCGGCCATTCGCGTAGCTGCAGCGATGTTTTCCAATCTTTTGGCGGATAAGGTGCTAAAGGCAATTTGGTCTGGGAAAACTCGCGAAGCTCAGAAGTATATATCGGTGATGCTCGCGGCTGAACAAATCTGATAAGGACTGTTTTTTAGCGCTGCCCCAGTCCCACATTGTGTTGTTGAAGCGCAGCGCTAATTTTTCTCGCCTTGATCTGGGCGCGAGGCGCTGGTGCTATGACGATGCCATGTGATGATGTTGGCACGAGCGAGGTCCAGCAGTTCGAAGTTTTCACCAGACGGGGACGACGGAGGGACGGGGACCCGAGACGAAGGCGTTGATCGTCGCCGAGAGCTATTCCGAAGCGGAGACGGTGAGTGCGGTGGCGCGCCGGCATGGGATGAGCCCGCCGCAGTTGTTCAAGGGGCGGGGCGAGTTTCGCAAGCAACTGGAAGATCGCGGCCTGACCTTCCCAGTTGCATCGTCACCGCCAACGGCATTCGTACCCGCCATGATCGAGCCCGAGCCAGCGTGCGAACCTGCTCTGGCGGTGAAGCGCTTCCGCAGACAGCGGCGTTCCAAGGCCGGAGTTGTCGAGCTGGAGTGACCTGTGAGGTGGTGCTGGAAACCTGGACAGGGTGTTAAGCTAATCCCGACCTGATGGATTGGTACGGGAATGAAGACGACCAGGAAGCGCTACAGCGCGGATTTCAAGGCCAAGGTGGCGCTGGAGGCGATCCGGGGCGACCTGACGCTGGCGGAGCTGGCAGCCAAGCACGGCGTGGATCACACGATGATCGCGGCGTGGAAACGGCAGGCCATCGACGGGATGACGGGCACGTTCTCTGGCGCTGGCGATGTGGCCACTATGCTCAATTTTGAGGGGATGGGCCCGGACAAACGCGAACAAATATGAACCGTCGAGGAGCCAATGCGGGCAACTGTATCGCTAAAAGTCGAAAAAAACCGAACGATCTCGAACGTCAGCGGTCTGACGCGGCCGCCTGATTTGAGGACTCCCGCTCCGCCAGTTTTTGTTTGCGCCTCAAGCGCCGGTGGCGACATCCGTCGCCTTGGCTTTCCTCGCATAAGCTCGGGCGGCCGTTCGGCCTTGCGAACCGTGACGGGTTCGAAGAATCTCGCTCCCGCTCCGGCGCTCTTTGTGCGCTACCGCCTTCGGCTGCTTGAGCGCGTGGCTCCGAGTTCGAACTACGTACGAACGCTCCCACAGTCTCCCACGCTATTGCGATGGGAGGGCTATGTCGACACCGCCTCCGCGCTCGACTGAGCGGATATCCGCCCTGGCTGTATCGCGGTGATCAGGTCGATATCGGCCTCTCGCGACCGGCCCAGAATCTGATCGGCAAGCAGTCGCGCGAGTGCGGGTGCGCTCTGGACGCCAAAGCCGCCGAGCGCGCCCAGCCAGTGCAGTCCCGGCACGTTCGGATCGGGACCCACCAGGGGGCTTTCGTCGGGCACGAAGCTGCGCAGGCCCGCCCAGCTGCCATGGACATGGCTCACCTTGTTGCCGGTGAGCCTTTCATAACGATCGACGGCGATGGCGAGATCGAGATCCTCGGGCCAGCAATCATGCGGTTCGACTGGTGTGGCGTCCGCAGGGGAGAGCATCAGCCGGCCGGCATCGGGCTTGAAATAGACCGTCTCGTCGACGTCGACGACCATCGGCAGCCCGGCAATCTCGATGTCGCCCGGCGGGTCGATCAGCACCGCACTGCGCCGCATCGGCGTGACGCCGCGTGGTGACGCGCCGAACAGCATCGCGACCCGGTCCACCCAGCCGCCCGCGGCGTTGACCACGACCGGCGCCGACAAGCGCTGCCCACCGGCTTCGACGTGCCAGCGGTCGCCACGATATTCGGCCAATCGTACCGGTGCCTCGGCGATCAGTTCGCCGCCATGCGCCCGCAGGACGCGCAGATAGCCGGTCTGCATCGCATGGACGTCGATATCGCACGCCCCCGGTTCCCACCAGCCATGATCGATCCGGTCGGCGTCGAGGCACGGCATCAGCCGCACCGCCTCACGCGCGGTCAGATATTCGCGGAACGGTGCCTCACCCGAATTGGTCGAACCGCTGGGCGTCACCACCATCACCCCGCGCGGCGGCGCGAATGCGGAAAAAAGCCCGTCGGATTCGGCCTGGGCGAACAGGATGGCGGCGCGCGCGGTGATCGCCTGGACCACGTCATTTCCGTAACTGCGCACGAAGATCGCGGCGGAACGCCCGCTGGAATGGTGGCAGGGATGCGCTTCCTGTTCGACGAGCGCGACCTTCCCGGCCGGTGCCAGCTCGGCGGCGGCGGCGAGCCCGGCAATCCCTGCGCCGATGATCAGAAAGTCGAATTCGCCCATCTCCTCGCCTCCCTTGCGCGTCTTTGGACCGTTCTGTATATAAACCTGATGTCAGTGTCATCTTTTTTTCGGATCCCGGTCGCCCTCGCCTGCGCGGCACTGGCGTCGGGCTGCGCGTTCGGGCCGAACTATGACATCGTGATCGCGGGGGGAACGCTGTACGACGGCACCGGGGCCCCGCCGCGTGAGGCGAGCATAGCGGTGAAGGATGGCAGGATTGCCCGCGTTGCCGCGCCCGATACGCGGCTGCGTGCGCGCCGCCATATCGACGCCACCGGCCTGGCGGTTGCCCCCGGCTTCATCGATCCGCACAGCCATGTGCCCGAATCGGTCCCCGAAATGCCCGGAGCGATGCTGGACATTCAGGATCTCTCGCAAGGCGTGACGACGATCATGGCGAGCCCCGATGGCGAGCTTTCGGTGCGGCAGATGGGCAGGTTGCGCGACGAACTCGCGCGGCGTGGCTCGGGCCCCAATTACGGCTGTTATGTTGGCCATAACGGTATTCGCCGCGAGGTGATGCCGGGCGAACACCGCACCGCGACGCCGCAGGAAATTGCGGCAATGGCGGTACAGGTGCGCGCGGGGATGGAAATGGGCTGCGTCGGCCTGTCGACCGGGCTGATGTATGATCCGGGCATGTATGCCGATGAGGCGGAGGTCCAGGCGCTCGCGCGCGAAGTGCTCCCCTTTCACGGCAGCTATGATTCGCACGTCCGCGATCCCGGCGCGCATCTGCTCGAATCGGATCGCGAAGTCGTGCGGCTGGGCCGCGCGACCGGTGTGCCGGTTAAGATCGCGCATCTGAAGGCCGTGGGCCTCGCTAATCGCGGCCGGATCGGCGACGTGATCGCGATGGTCGAAGCCGCCCGCGCCGAAGGCGTATCGGTAGTCGCCGATCAATATCCCTATGACGGCGCAACCCTGCGCTTTGCGCGCGAACTTCTGCTCGGCCCCGACGGCAAAGTGCCCGACGCCGATGCGCTGACCGCGATGCTCGCCGATCCCGCGCGGCGCGCGGCCCTGCGCGAGGCGACCGAGCAGGGCGTCGATGGCGGCTTTTCCTGGATCAAGGCCGTCGGCGGATATGGATCGATGCGCATCGTCGACGCGCCGGATGCGCCCGACCTGATCGACCGCAACCTGCAACTGCTCGCCGAGGATTGGGGCGTGCCGCCGTTCGAGGCGCTGATCCGGCTGGTGACGCAGCATCACGACGTGCGGCTGACGCTCGGCAGCATCGACGAGGCGGACATCCGAAAACTGATCGTCCGGCCCTGGGTGATGATTTCGAGCGACGGCTTTTATGTCGACGATACGGTCCGCAGGCTGGGCAAGGCGCATCCGCGTTCCTGGGGCAGCTTCACGCGCGTGCTCGGCCATTACAGCCGCGACCTGGGCCTGTTCCCGCTCGAAGAGGCAATTCGCAAGATGACCTCGCTCCCCGCCGATCATCTGGGCTTTTACGATCGCGGGAGGATTGCCGTGGGCAAGGCCGCCGATATCGTCATCTTCGATCCCGCGACAGTCGATGCGCGCGCCGATTATCTCCATCCCTCACGCCCCTCTGCGGGAATCGGCACGGTGCTGGTCAACGGCGTCGTCGTCTATCAGGACGGCGCGGCGACCGGCGCGACGCCGGGCGGGTTCGTGCGGCGGCAGCAGCCCGAGTGAGGCGGCGCCTCTCCCTCGTCTTCGTAGCGTTGCTCGCCTGGGCGCCGGAGGCGCAGGCGCAGGCGCTTCCTGTCGAGGCGATTGCCAGGCAAGCACATGACTGGGTAGCCGAGGGCAAGGCACCGGGTATCGCTATTGGGGTAATGGCGGGGCATCGGATCGTGCTCGCGCGCGGCTATGGCCTTGCCGACCTCGAACATGATGTGCCGGTAACGCCCGACACGGTGTTCCGCATCGGATCGGTGACCAAGCAATTCACTGCCGCCGCCGCACTGCGGCTTGCCGAAGCGGGGCAGCTGACGCCCGACATGCTGCCCGGCCCGGCGACCCTGTATCAACTGCTCGGCCATATCGGCGGCGTCCCCTCCTTCACCGACAGTAATGTCGCCCCGGCCCAAGGCTGGTCACGTCGCCGCAGCGAAGCCGAAATGCTGGCGATGATCGCCGGCCTGTCGCCGCCGCGGCGTTTCGCGGCCGGAGCCGGCTGGGATTACAGCAACAGCGGCTATTATCTGGTCGGCACCGCGATCGCGCGTGCGAGCGGGATGCCGCTTGGCAGCTATCTGCACAGCGCCTTGTTCGTCCCGCTCGGAATGAATCGAACCGCACTCGACGACGAACGCGACATCGTGCCCGACCGCGCCATCGGCTATGCGACCGATCCGGAGGCACCGGGCGGGTTCGTCCATGCCGCCTGGGTGTCGATGACCGTTCCGGGCGGCGCAGGCGCGATGCGATCGAACGTGCCCGACCTGCTCCGCTGGCAGGACGCGCTGCTCCATGGCGCGGTGCTGTCTGCGGAAATGCGTGCGCGGATGCTGATGCCGACACGGCTTTCCGACGGCAGCCTTGCGCGGCGCGGGCCAGAGGGGTGCCGCGTCGCCCAATATGGCCTCGGCGTCTATGTCGACGCACCGAACGGAGTCGCGCATGTCAGCCACTATGGCGTGATCGCGGGCTATCGCGCCTATCTCGCCAGCTTTCCCGAGCGCGGATTGGCGGTGGCAATTCTCACCAACGGCGAAAGCGACCTCGCGCCACTGGTCGCGCGCGTCGAAACGCTGATGGTCGGCGCGGATCCGGTGCCGCTCTGCTCTGCTGAAACCGTCGCGCGCATGTCGCGCCCCGAGGGGGCTATCCCATGATTTCGAACGTGCAACGCCGGCTGGGCGGGCTCGCCGCGATGCTTGCCCTCACGCTCGCGCAGATCGCTCCGGCGGCGGCGCAACACCGTGTCGATATGGCAGCGTTCGACCGGCAAGTGCGGGCGGAAATGACGCGCTGGCATCAACCGGGCCTGGCCCTCGCCGTCGTGCGCAGGGGGCAGCCGGCATGGTTGCGCGGCTATGGCGTGCGCGACATACGCAGCGACGAACAGGTCGATCCCGACACGCTGTTCGCGCTCAGTTCGTGCAGCAAGCCGTTCGCCGCCGCAGCGATTGCCCTGCTGGTTCAGCGCGGCAAGCTCGGCTGGGACGATCCGGTGACCGACACCCTGCCCTGGTTCCGCGCGCGCGATCCCTGGGTGACGCGCGCGCTCACGATCCGCGACATATTGTCCAATCGGTCGGGTCTGCGCAGCCAGTCGATCCGCGCGGTCGCGCCGAGCCGCCGGGCGTTTCTGGAAGGCGTCGCGGCTTCGGAGCCGATTCACCCGTTCCGCGCCAACTATGCCTATGCCTCGGACATGTTCGCGCTGTCGGGCGAAGTCGTCGCGTCGCAAACCGGGATGTCCTGGCGCGATTTCGCACGGGACAATTTCTGGCTGCCGCTTGGCATGACGCGAACCGATGCCGATTATCGCATCGCGCGCGCCGATCCCGACTCTGCCACGCCGCACGACCTGATCGACGGCAGGATGGTCCCGATCGCATGGCGTTATGACGATCAGGTCGGCCTGCCTGCGGTCGGCATCAACAGCAGCGTACGCGACCTTTCGAAATGGCTCGCCTTCCAGCTTGGCGAGGCGGAGGGGCCGGAACTGACGCAGGCGAGCCTCGCGGCGACGCGCGAGGCGCAGATTCCCTTGCGCGGGCCCTATTATGATTCACCGTTCCACGACGTGCCCGGCGTCACCGACGAAGCCTATGGCCTCGGCTGGTTCATGATGCGCTATCATGGCACCAGAATATTCTATCACCATGGCAGCCAGGACGGGTTTCGCTGTTTTGCCGCGATCGTGCCCGACCAGGGGCTGGGCTTTGCCGCGCTGGAGAACAGCCCCAATGCCGCGCTCCCGCGTGCGCTGTTCCTCGATCTGATGGACCGGATCGACGGGCGCGAACCGGGCCAGTGGGGACGCGATTTTCTCGCCCGGCAGGACGCGATCATCGCGCGTATCGCTGCGCGCGAGGCTGCATTGCGTGCGGCCGCGCAGGCGAGCCCCCGCCCGCCTTTGCCGCTCGCCGCCTATGTCGGGCGCTATGACGATGGCGGACCGATCGGCGCGGTGGAGGTAACGCGGCAGGACGGCTCCCTCGTCCTGCGCGTCGGCGACGGCAGCTTTGCACTGCACCACTGGAACGGCGACCGGTTCGAAATGCTCGGGTTGGACGATCCGCGTGCGCAGCGCCTCGCCTTCGTGACGTTCCGCACCGGCCCCGACGGTGCGGTGGCGGCGATGGCGATCGACGACCTTCCACTGGAGCGACAGCAATGATCTCGATGAAGCGGCTCGGGCGGATCGCCCTGTTCACCGGCGTGGGCCTTGCCGGGCTGGCCGCCGCGGCAACCGGCGGCGGCTATCTGTGGCTGCGCAGCTCGCTGCCCGACTATTCGGCCAGCCAAACCGTTGCGGGACCGCGTGCGGGAATCGAGATCATCCGCGACTCCCATGCGGTACCGCATATCTTCGCGCAATCGCGCGAGGACGCCTATTTCGCGCTGGGCTATGTTCATGCGCAGGACCGGCTGTGGCAGCTAGAGATGGCGCGGCTCGCCGGACAGGGCCGGATTGCCGCGGCGGTGGGCACCTCCGGCCTTGCGACCGACAAGCTGGTCGCGGCGCTGGATCTCGACCGCGTCGCCGCCGCGACGCATGCGCGCAACAGCCCGGAAACGCGATCGGCGATCCATGCCTATGTGCTTGGCATCAATGCCGGCATCGATACGCGCAAGGGCGCGCTGCCGCCCGAATTCATACTGCTGGGCGTGAAGCCGGGCCATTGGACCGACGCCGATGTCGATCGGCTGGGCGGGCTCGCTGCGCTGGGGATGGGCGACTGGCGCGAGGAAATGCTGCGCGCGCGGCTGGCAACGAAGCTCGATTGCGCACATCTGCACGACCTTTATGCGCGCCCCGACGAGCGGCCGGTCACCTATCCCGCGCTGCCCGCGCAATCGCGCGAAACGGCCGATAGCTGCGGCGCGATATCCTGGCGCGGAGAGTCGGCCGCGAAGCTGCCGTCGCTGCCCTTTGGCCGATCGCAGCCCGCGTCGAACAGCTGGACGGTGTCCGGCAGCCGCACGGCCAGCGGCAAGCCGATGCTCGCCAATGATCCGCACGGACCGCTGGGCGCACCGGCGGACTATTATCCCGTGCGTATGCGCTGGCCCGGGTTCGAAATCGTCGGCGCCTCGCGTCCCGGATCGCCGGCGGTGGCATCGGGGCGCAACGGCTTTATCGCCTGGGGCATCACCGACATGATGGCGGACCAGTCCGACATTTTCGTCGAGCGCATCGACCCGGCTGATCCTGGGCGCTATCTGACGCCCGACGGATCGGCGCCGTTCCGCACGCGCCGCGTTTCGATTCCCGTAAAGGGCGCCGAACCCCAGCAGGTTACGTTGCGCTACACCCGGCACGGCATCGTTATTTCGGATATCGACGATGACGCCGCGCAATTGGTGAAGGACCAGATCGGTCCGGGCTATGTCCTCGCGGTTTCCGGGCTCGACAATTCGGAGGGCAATCCACTGGTGCAGGCGTTTCTCGGCATGGCCGAGGCACGCGACTGGCAGCAGTTCGAGGTCGCCGCCCGCGCATTCGGATTGCAGCATAACCTCGCCTTCGCCGCGCGCGACGGAACCGTCGGCATGATTTCGGCGGGGCGTATTCCGTTGCGCAAGGGCGACGGTTTCCTGCCCGTTCCCGGCTGGGAAACACGGTTCGACTGGACCGGGTATCTGCCAGCCGACCAATTGCCCGCGCAGCGCGATCCGGAGGCAGGGTTCCTCGCCAACGGCAACAACCGGCTGGTCGCGGGGAGCGGCGGACCGCT
The DNA here is from genome assembly GCF_003171655.1 of Stakelama portus. Taxonomy (GTDB): domain Bacteria; phylum Pseudomonadota; class Alphaproteobacteria; order Sphingomonadales; family Sphingomonadaceae; genus Sphingomonas; species Sphingomonas portus. Next base: position 14,910 of record NZ_QFZL01000005.1, read on the forward strand.
CGACAGCGCGGCGTTCGAACCCGGTTGGCGCGCGGAACGGATCGAGGCGGTACTCGCACCCGCACAGGGCATCGGCATCGATCGGATGACGGCGCTGCAACGCGACACGGTCTCACTCGAAGTCGCGGCGCTCAAACCCGTTCTGCACGAAGCGCAGCCACAGACCGAGCGGGGCAAGGCGGCATTGGCGATGCTGCTCGCATGGGACGGCGACATGGCGCCCGACCGGCCCGAGCCGCTGATCTGGGCCGCATGGCAACGCGCGGCGGGGCTGGCGCTGCTGCGGCCCAGGCTCGGCGCGCTCGCCGACAGCTGGCTCAAGGAAAACCGCCCCCGGCTCGACCGGCTGCTATGGGCGAAAAACGGTTGGTGCGCCGATTGTCCCGCGCTCGCGGCAAAGGCACTCGATGACGCGGTCGCGACACTTGCCGAAACACAGGGTGGCGACATCACGCGCTGGCGCTGGGGTAAGCTCCATCGCGCCACGTTCCGCCACGACATCCTTTCCTATGTTCCGCTGATCGGCGGGCTGGTGACGATCCGCGTGCCCGCGGGCGGCGACGCCCACACCATCAATGCCGGGCAGACCGATTTATGGGGCGCCGATCCCTGGTCGGATATTTATGGCCCGCGCTATCGACAGGTGATCGATCTCGCAGCGCCGGAAAAGAGCCTGTTCATGATCGCGCCCGGTGTTTCGGGCAATCCGCTGTCGCACTGGTTCGGCAGCTTCGCAAAGCCGTGGAGCCGGGGCGAATATGTCATGCTGACCGGTGATCGCGAAACGCTGCGCAAGACGGCAGTGGGTGACATGACGCTGACGCCTGCGCGGTAAGCGCCGTTCCCGAAATCGCCGACACACCGCCGCGACGGCCGCCAGCCGCTTCAGCTAGGAAGCAGCTGGCTTGGCCTCGCCCAACCTGCGTTTCCCGCATTCGGGGGAATGACGATGCGAGTCAGTCCCGGGGAACCAGTCGATTGTGACGCGCCAGGATTTCCACCAGCTGGTCCCTGGGCAGCGCATAGACCTTCACGCCGTTGGCGCCGGTCATCGTCTCCGAAGCGACAAGCTGGTTGACCAGCGCCTCTTCGGTCGCCTGCACCACAGCCGCGAACAGCGCGTTCATCGTGTCGCTGTCGGTGTCGGCGATCATTCCGTCCATATGCACTTCGCCGCCGGGCGTGGAGACGTTGGTGGTGGAGAATGCCAGCACCATTTCGCCCGACAGATTGCTTGCGGTGCTGCCGTTGCGCCCGACGCCCATCGCGGCGCGGCGCGCCATGCGCTGGAGCTGATGCGGCATCAGCGGCGCATCGGTGGCGATGACGATCAGCAGCGAATTCTTGTCCTGCGGTTCGCCTGCATTGGGGCCGATCGCGGCGATGCCGTTCACCTCCGGCCAGTTCTGCTCGATTTCGCGGCCGACCGGAATGCCGGCGATGCGCAGGTCGTCGCGGTTGCCGTGATTGGCCTGGACCAGCACACCGACCGTATAGCGTTTGCCGCCGACTTCGATGATTCGCGACGACGTGCCGATCCCGCCCTTGAAAGTATAGGCGATCATCCCCGTGCCGCCGCCGACATTCCCTTCGGCGACCGGACCGCTCGCGGCATTGTCGAGCGCGGCGAACACATCCTCGCGCGACAGCGGGTGGCCGAACACGTCGTTCAGGCGGCTGTCGAGCGTTTCGCCGACCACCGGCAGCACGCGCGTGACGAGCAGCGGCGCGGGCACATGTTCGAGCGACCAGTCCATCATGCTCTGAATCACCAGCCCGACATTGCCCGATCCGGTGAGCGCGACCGGCCCGAAGAACAGTCCGGTTTCGTCGACCAGATGCATCCCGGTCCATTCGCCGGTACCGTTGATCACCGCGCGCCCGGCAGCGACACCATCGACGCTGTTCTTGCCGAGCGGATGGATGATGGTGACGCCCGTGCGGGCGGGGCCTTGCCCGACCCGCAACGGTCCGTCGCCACGGATCACCGTGGTCTGGCCGACTTCGACGCCGGGGACGTCGGTGATCGCATTATATTCGCCCGGCGTACCGTCAAACGGCACGCCCAGATCGCGCGCGCGGTCCTGCGCCGCGGCGGGCGCCGCCGCGAGGAACAGCGCGGCAAGGCCGAGCGTGAATGCGGCGATCAGATCGGACTTCACGGCATATCCCTTCATTGGTTCGGCTCCACCCCCGGGCTCAGAAGCGCATCCGGGCTTCGAGCCCGACCGTGCGGGGCCGGCTGGCGACGATGCGCGGCCGACCGGGAAGTTCGATCGCCAGCGACGGCAGGTCCGACAGATTCGCCGCTTCATCGAACAGATTCTGGGCAAACAGGCTGATGTCCACACCGGCAAGATGCGCCGTCGCGCGCAGATTGACCATGTCATAGGCCGGACGGACGCGCCGCGTGGCGGGTACGTTCGAGCGGCTGTAGCTCATGTCGACATGCGAATAATCGGCGTGCAGCGTCAGCGGAAAGCCGACATCCACATCGGCATCGACCCCGCCATTATAGGTCCATTCGGGCACCTGCTGGATCCGCGCGCCGTTGGGAAAGGCCGGATTGCCCCCGCCATTGGTGATATGCGCATCGGTATAGCCCGCGCCGAAATTGAAGCTGAGCCAATCGGTCGCTGCGAAATTGCCTTCGATCTCGCCGCCCTGGCTGCGCGCTTCGCCGCCATTGACGAGCACGCCGAACCCGCAGGAAAGCGACATGCCCTGCTGCACATCGGACCAGTCGATCCGGTAGAGCGATCCGTTGAGCGTCAGGCGGCGTCCGAACCAGCGCGTCTTGGCGCCGATTTCATAGCTCCACAGCGAATCGGAATCATAGGAACGCACATCGTCGGGCGTCAGCCCGACCGCGGCGAGCGATCCCGAACAGAGCGAGGCCGAAAAGGCGTTGACCCCGCCAAGCCGGTATCCCTTGGCGGCGCTGATATAGACCATCGCATCGGGCGCGACATCGACCTGCACTGCGAAACGCGGATCGACGCCGCTCTCCTTCTGCCGTCCGGTAAAGCTTGCCGGCGTGACGGCGACGCCCCCCTGGCTGCCGGTAAAGGTCACACGCGCGTCGAATACACGCGCGCCGGCGATCACGCGGACCCCTTCGACCGGTGTGACGGTGACTTCGCCGAACGCGGCATATTCCTCGGTCTTGGTCAGGAAGTCCTGATCATAGACGTTCGACACGACGCCCGGCAGCGGCGAGGGCGGGAAGACGAGACGATTGCTCGCGTCCTGATAGAAGAGACCTGCAGTGAGATTCACCGGGCCGTCGAAGTCGGACGTGAAGCGCAACTCCTGCGCGGTGCTGTCATAATCGCTCGAAGCCGTCATCACCGCCGGGATGGCGGGGGTGCCGAACAACAGCATCGCGACTTCGGAATAATCCTCGCTCGCATCGACACGGCGATCGAAGAAGGTCGTCGCCGAGGTGATCTTGCCAAAGCCCGCGTCATATTCCAGCGTCAGCGTGCCGAGGTCCCAGTCGTCGCTGCCCGGTTCGGCGATGTTGAACAGTCGCTCCTGGACATAATTGCCCGCCTTGACGTCGGCGAGCGAGCGGCCATCGGTCGTGCCGCGCTGGAACATGTAGCGCGGCGTGAAGGTGAGCGCGCCCATCTTTGCGGCGAGCGTGATGGTGCCGCCGAAACGCTCCGAGCTGTCGACATCGCGTATCGTGCCGAAATCGACCGGCGCGGCGGGGGAAGCGGTGCGATCATAGACGCCCGATTGGGCCTCCCAATAGCCCGACACGCGCAGCGCAAGCTGGTCGCGTACCAGCGGAACGTTGATAGCGCCGTCGATCGAGCCGTTTTCGCCGCCATGCGTCGTGGTGGAAACGCGGCCGAGCAGCGACCCGGAAAATTCGTCGGCATCGGGCTTGCGGGTGATCAGGCGCACCGTGCCGCCCATCGAACGGGCGCCATAGAGCGTGCCCTGCGGCCCGCGCAGCACTTCGATCCGGTCGAGATCGAGCACGCGCGGATCGATACTCCCCGGCAGCGGTGAGTCGTCGAGATAGAAACCGGTCGTGTTTTGACCGAACACGCCGCGCAAGGTCACTGTCTGGGCGGTGCCGCCAAGGCTCTGCGTATAGCCATAGGCGATATTGGGGATCTGCGCCGCATAGTCACGGAAATCGGTGATGCCCTGTGCCTCGAGCTTTTCGCCCGACAAGGCGGTGATGCTGAGCGGCACATCCTGCACCGACTGGGCGCGATACTGGGCGGTGACGACGATTTCGTCCGACGCGGCGGCTTCCTGTTGCGTGCTGTCGTCCGATGTCGCCGACTGCGCCAGCGCCTGTCCCGGCAATGCCAGCGCCACCAGCAGCGAAGCCGATCCGAGCCAGCGAGCGATTCCCGTCTTCATGCCGTCACCCCCAATAAAATAAATGTGACGTCAGTGTCATTTTTATCGATGCTTCTGTCAACCCGATAGCGGAGTGCCTCTAAATGGCAGTAATCAGACGATTTCAGCCGTTGCTGTCGCCGAGCATCCGAGTCAGTGCCTGTGCCGAATCGCCGATTCGCGCGCCCTGGGGGATCGGACCGTACAGCGCCTGGTACCAGAGCACGGCGAGGAAATCGGCGAGATCCTCATTCTTCGGCACGGCGCGCTCCTTGAGCGCGAGCAGGGCGGGATCGGGATGGATCAGCAGCTTGCGCGCCAGCTCGTCCATCATCGCGCCGAGCGCATAGGCGGAAAGCAGCGCCACGTCATAGGGAACTGCCGTCTGGGGATGATCGCGCAGCAGCGACTGGGCAATCCGTTCATACCATTGCTGGTTGGCGCCATGGGCGAGATCGCGGAAATCCTCGACTTCGTCGCCGAGTTGCAGGATGCAGCGCATCAGTCCGGCATTGGCCTGCATCACTTCGAGCCATTTAAGGTGCGAGGCACGAATCGCCTCGAACGGCCCCTTGCCTTCCGGCCGCACCGCCATCATTTCCATCGCCGCTTCGAGATATTCGGCAAGGACGACGTGCGTCACCTGCTCCTTATTGTCGAAATAGAGATAGAAGGTCGCCGCCGCGACGCCTGCCGCCTCGCATATGTCGGACACGCGCATCGCGTGATAGCCGACATCGTCGAGCACCTTGATCGCGCCGAATTTCAGCATGTCGCGCGTGCGCTCACCCTTGGTGCGCTTGGGCGCTGCGTCGATCACATGCGCCAGATAATCGGCATATCGCGCAAAGGAATTGACCTCGCGCAGAGGAACTTCCCGGGTTTTCTGTTTTCTTGCACTGCTCGCTGTCCGCGCCATCGGCTCTACCTTGCGTCCTAAAACTGATGCTGATATCAGGTTTCTATTCTTCAGGGGACAGTATGGACGTTCAGGACAAAAGAGCAATCGTGGCGGCAACTCCGGGCACGGCGCTGGGCGAATCGCAATGGCTTACCGTGACTCAGGCGATGATCGACCATTTCGGGATCGCGACGCTGGACGATGATCCGATGCATGCCGATCCGGAATGGGCGGCGAACAAGGGGCCATTCGGCAAGACCGTCGCCTATGGCTTCATGACGATGGCGCTGCTCACCCATATGCTCCACGAGACATTGGGTGAGGGCCCGGCGCGCGAGCCGGAGCGGACCGGCTATTTCCTCAATTACGGATTCGACAAGATGCGGCTGGTTGCGCCGGTCCCGGTCGGATCGCGCATCCGTGGCAAGTTCCGGCTCGACGATCGCACGCTCGACGAATCGGGGCGCGCACGGCTTACGATCGGCGTCGAGATCGAAATTGAGGGCGAGGAACGCCCCGCGCTTGCCGGCACCTGGCTGGCGATCTGGGTGCCGCCCAGCCGCGACGCTCAGCCGTGACCGAGCGCGCCGCGCTGACCGGACCCAGGCTCGGTTTCTGGGCGCTGGGCGGATTCGGGACGGGCGTGATCAACACCGTCCCGGCCGCCCTGCTTCTTTATTTCTGTACCGAGATACTGGCGATATCGCCGGGACTGGCGGCGCTGGCGGTGCTGTTGCCCAAGCTGTCGGCGATCCTCTGGGATCCGATCGTCGGCGGCTGGTCTGACAATACGCGCAGCCGGATGGGTCGACGGCGGCCCTTTATCCTCGCCGGTACGATCGGCGTGCCGCTCTTCTTCATCCTGCTCTTTTCCTGGCCTTATCCGCAGGGCGACGCGGCGTTTTTGCCGGTGATGCTCTTCTATCTGTTGATGACCAGCGCCTATTCGCTGTTCGCCGTGCCGTTCGTCGCGGTGCCCGCCGAGGCAAGCCCCGATCCGGTAGTGCGCGAGAGGATCACGGGATGGCGGATCGGCTTTGCGATGATCGGGGTCTTCTTCGGCGCGGCGGCCGGCCCCTTCATCGCCGAACAGGTCGGTGGCGGACGTGGCGGCTATGTGGTGATGTCGATCGTCATCGCGGCAATGTGTCTGTTCGCGCTCACCAGCACCTTCTTTGCCACGCCGTCGCATTTCGTCGCTCCGCCTTCTGGCGACGTTGCTCCGGCGCGCGCGCGATTCCGGGCCGGCGCCCTGATCCGGGGCGCGGGCAGGTTCTGGATGCTCACCGCCGTCTATATCCTTCAGCTGATCGGAATCGGCGCGGTTACGGCGCTCACACCCTATTGGATGGTGCAGCTCGCCGGGCATTCCGCCGGAGAGACCGGCACCGCGCTCGGTGCGATGTTCCTCGCGACGATCGTCACCGTGCCCCTGTGGATGCGTGGCATCGCGCGCTGGGGAGCGAACCGGGCGCTGATTGCGGCAGCGGCGATGTTCGGCGGCGCCGCGCTGCTGCTGTCGATGCCGGACCGCGTGCCCATGCTGCCGATCTATGTCGCGCTCGGCGTGCCCTTCGCGGGAATCCAGGTCGCGGCGTTCGCGCTGGTGGCGCATGCCATCCATGCCATTCCGGACGATCGCGAGGGGTTGTTCACCGGTATCTGGACCGCAGGCGAAAAGAGCGGCCTCGCTCTGGGTGCCGCACTGTCGGGGCTGGGGCTGCAACTGGGCGGATTCATCTCCGCCGCACCGACGCAAAGCACCGAAGCCGTCGAAACGCTGCGCTGGCTGATCGCGGCAGGGCCGCTTGCCTGTATGGTGCTCAGCCTCGCCCTGCTCGTTCTTGGGAACCGCAAATGACCGATCTGCCCGATACGCTGCTGATCGACGCCATTCGGCGCTGGGCACGGGATACACCCCAGGCCGAGGCGCTGATCCATGGCGCGCGGCGCATCTCCTATGCCGAGCTTGAGCGTGAAATCGACCGGCTGGCACTGGCGATGCTTGCCAGCGGTGTGGCGCCGGGCGATCGGGTCGCCTGCCTCGCCCCACCCGAACCGATATTCGTGACGAGCCTGATCGCGGCCAATGCGATCGGGGCAATCTGGATCGGGCTCAACCCGCGCTACAAGCTCGAAGAGCTGCGCTTCATCGTCGGCGACAGCACCCCCCGGCTATTGATCGCGCGCGGCGAGATCGACGGGCGCGACTATGGCGAAGAACTGGCGGCGCTTGCCGCGGAATGCCCGGGGATGCGCATCGTCGTCGATCGGGACCTGCCCCAATTCCTCGCCGAAGCCAAAGCGCTTCCCGCCAAGGATATCGCCGCGAACCGACCGGACGGACGCGAGGCGAGCATGATCGTCTACACTTCGGGCTCGACCGGCCGCCCCAAGGGCGCGCTGTTGTCGCAGGCGGCGATCCATGCCTTTGCCGAGGCGCAGAACCGGCTCTGGCCGATCGCTCCGCTGCGCGTGCTCAACTATTTCCCGATCAACCATATCGGCAGCGTGGTCGACATCAGCCTGCCCGCGCTGGTCGCGGGCGGCACGGTGGTGCTGATGGAGAAATTCGATCCGGCCGCATCGCTCGAGCTGATGCAACGCGAAGGCGTCACGCTCTGGGCAAGCGTGCCGAGCGTTTTCCAGATGCAGCTCGACTTGCCCGATTTCGACCGGTTCGACCTGTCGGCGGTGCAGCTGATCGTCTGGGAAGGCGCGCCGATGGCCGAGCCGCTGATCCGGCGGCTGCACGCGATCCTTCCGCAGCTGGCGACCAACTATGGCATGACCGAAGCGACAAGCGCGATCCTGGCGACGCCGCCGTGCGACGATCCGGCGCTGCTCGCCCGATCGGTCGGCCATCCTTTCGCCTATGCCGAAGTGCGACTGGTCGACGCGTCGGGCAATGTCGGTGAGGAAGGCGAAATCCAGCTGCGCTCGCCACTGGCAACGCTCGGCTATTGGAACCGGCCCGACGCCACCGCCGAAGCGATCGACGCCGATGGCTGGCTGCACACTGGCGATATCGGACGACGCCTGGCTGACGGCAGCTACGCGATCGCCGGGCGGATCAAGGAAATGTACAAGTCGGGCGGCTACAATGTCTATCCGCTCGAAGTCGAAGCGGTGATCGAGGAGCATCCGGGCGTCCATGGCTGTGCCGTTATCGGCGTCCCCGATCCGCTATGGGATGAAGTCGGCGTCGCCTTCATCATCGCCGATGCGAACGTGACCCAGGCCGATATCCTCGCACATTGTCGCACGCGGCTGGCCAACTACAAGCTGCCCAAGCGCATCGAACTGCGCAGCGCGCTGCCGCTGCTGCCGATCGGCAAGGTCGACAAGGTGGCATTGCGCCGCGAAGCCCGCGAACACGCGCCCGGCTGAACCGGGCACCGAAATCGTTCCTGCGCAGACCGTTGGCGGACATGAAGCCATGTCCGGACCATGGGCATGCCTGTCGGAAATGAAGGAAAATCTCGCGCCCAACCCGCCTGACTCGTCACAAAACGGATTAGACATTTGTAAAACTGATGTCATAATCACTTTTGGGAATCAGGGAGGGTCGTTGTGACAAGTCATATTCGCAAGATCGTGAAGTGGAGTCTTTGCACCGGCGTCGCATTCGCCGGCATCGCACAGGCACAGGCACAGCGGGCGCCGCAGAGCAGCCCGACCGCACAAGACGATGCGGTCCCCGAGATCGTCGTCACCGCCGAACGTCGCGAAACGCGGCTGCTCGACACGCCAATCGCGCTGACGGCATTCACCGCCGCCGATCTGGAAGATGCCAATGTCTCGCGGATCGAGGATCTGGCGGGGCAGATTCCGGGCGTTTTCATCGCCGACCGCAGCCTGCGCACACAGTCGATCGCCATTCGCGGGCTTTCGGCCGATCTCAACAATCCCGGACTCGATCAAAGCGTCGGCATCTATGTCGACGGCGTCTATATGGGCCGCGCGACCCCGGGCAACGCCAGCCTGTTCGACCTGCAACGGATCGAGGTTCTGCGCGGGCCGCAAGGCGCGCTCTATGGCAAGAACACCATTGCCGGCGCGATCAACTATATCACGCGCCTGCCGGGCGATACACTCGAAGGCAGAATCGAAGCGGGATATGGCAATTACGATGCCTGGCAGCTCCGCGCTTCGGCGAGCGGGCCGCTGAGCAACGGCATATCGCTCGGGCTGGCCGGTGCAATCGATCAGCGCAGCGGCTTCGTCCACAACACGGCCACCGGCACCGATCAGGACAATCTCGACGCACTGGCGCTGCGCGGCACGTTGCGCATTCAACCGAGCGCCGACATCGATATCATCCTGCGCGGCGATATCGGCCGCGACCGCACCAATGCGGGCAGTTCGGATGTGCTGAACAATGGTGCCTTTGCCGGGACGCCGCTGGCCGATGCCGATCCGAACGACCGCACCGTCACGCAGAATCGCGATCCGGTGCAGGATCGCGACACCTGGGGCGTTTCGGCGGAAATCGACTGGACGCTCGGCGCCGGGACGCTGACCTCGCTCACTGCGTGGCGCGGCTTCACCTGGCACAATTTCGCCGACAACGACTATACCGTGCTCGACATGCTCGCATCGGGCATCGACGAGGACCAGCAACAGGTTTCGCAGGAAATCCGCTATGCGGGCGAAGCCGGCGCGCTGACCTATGTCGCCGGGCTCTACTATTTCCATCAGCAACTCGACACCAACTCGATCTCGACGGTCGGCGTCGATCTGGGCATCTATCCCAACCCGGTCGACGCGATCGTGAAGGGCGACGTGACGAGCGACAGCTATGCCGCGTTCCTGCACGGCGACTATGCCTTTTCGGACCGGCTGAGCCTGACCGCCGGGCTGCGCTACACCTATGAAAAGAAGAAGCTGGTGCATGCGCAGCAGGGCGACCCGTTGCAGCTATTGCTTCCCAATATCCCGCAGCGGACGCTCGACCGGTCGGAGGATAATTTCTCCCCTTCGGCGAGCCTCAACTACAAGCCGGGCGAGGATGTGCTGCTCTATGCCAGCTATTCGCGTGGCTTCAAATCGGGCGGCTTCAACGTCTTCGGCGTCTCGCCGACCGACGATGCGCGCTATGCCCCGGAACATGTCGACAGCTATGAAATCGGCGCCAAGGCAGCGATACTGGGCGGCCGCGGGCGTATCGCGATTGATGTCTTCCGCATGGATTATTCCAACCTGCAGGTGAATCAGCTGATCAATGTCGGCGGCGTGCCGCGTTTCATGACGTCGAATGCGGCATCGGCGCGGACGCGGGGGCTGGAGGCGGAACTGGTGCTGCGTCCGGCACGCGGCTTCGATCTGACCGCCACCTACACCTATCTCGACGCGAATTTCGTCGACTATCGCAACGCGACCAGCGGCGGCGCCGACTATACCGGCAACCGGCTGCCTCGCGCACCCGAACATAGCGGCAGCATTGCCGCGCAATATGTGACGCCGCTCGCCGGCTCGCTTGAACTGTTCGTTCGCGGGGAAGCGACTCTGCACAGCCGCGTCTATTTCGGCGCCGACAATGCCTACAGCCAGGGCGGCGTTGCGCTGTTCAACGCGCGTTTCGGCATTCATGACGAAAAGAGCGGCTGGGGCGTCTATCTCTGGGGCCGCAATATCGGCAATCGCGACTATGCGATCCAGCGATCGAGCGGCGCGATCGTGCCCGGACAGGCGATCCAGACGCTGGGCGCGCCGCGCACCTATGGCGTCGAAGCGACGTTCGACTTCTAACCCCATCCTTCGGGTCGCAACAAAAAGGGGCGGCGCGGGAATTCCCCGCGCCGCCCCAATTTTTATCGCGGTATGCTATTGTGCGGCCTTCACCATCGGGAAGTCGCCGTCATAATAGCGCATGCTGAGCGTCACCGACCCGTCGGGACGCCGGGAGAAAGTGAAGCGCTGTTCGGTATCGACGCGCGATGCATAGCGCCCTTCGCCCAACCGTATCAGTGCGATCGGCGGAGCGCCGCTGTCGACGCCGCCAAAGCTCAGATAGAGCCCATCCTCTTTCGCGACGAAGCCAAGCCGGTCGAAGCCGAGCCGATGGGTGGTGACGTCGTAATTCCCCGCGATCCATGCTGCCTCGGCCGGATCGAACGCGATTCCCGACAGATCGGGTTCGGCCATCCCCAGGAAGATGCGCGCGATGCGGTGCTCGAGCGTCAGCGCCGGGAAATTGCGCCCCTGGCTGTTGGTCAGCACGACCACGGTGAGGCGATCATCGGGATAATAAGCGAAATGGCTCGAAAAGCCGTAGATCGAGCCGGGGTGCGAAACTTTGCGCCGCCCATCGAGATCGCCTTCGATCAGACAGCCCTTGAGATAGGTGTTCGCAGCCCCATCGGTCAGCGTATCGCCCGACAGCGCCAGCGCACGTACCGCTTCGGGCGTCGCATCGCCGAACAGCCCGTCGGAAAAACGCACCAGATCTTCCGCAGTGGAAACGATCGCTCCGGCGGAAAACGGCGCGAGCCAGTCATAGGCGGGGGCAGGAGCAAATTCGCCTGCGCGGGCCAGATAGCCGCGCGCATGATCGGGATCGGCGCCGAAATCGGCCTGGGCCATTCCGAACGGCGCAAAGACATGGTCGGCGACATAATGATCATAGCTTTGACCCGTCACCGCTTCGATCACCAGTCCAAGCAGGAAAGTGTCGGAGTTGGAATAGTTGAACCGGGCTCCGGGCGCGAACATCAGCGGCTTGTCGGCGAAATAGCCGAGCATCTTCTCCCGCGTCAGATCGACTGGGTTGCTGTACGGAAATTCGCGGTTTTCGAGATAATTGGGAATGCCCGACGTATGTTCGGCGAGCTGCCGGATCGTGACGTCGCGGCTCGGCGCGGGAAGATCGGGCAGATAGGTCCCGACCGGTGCGTCGAGCGCAATCTTGCCCTGGGCGACGAGTTGCAGCGTCGAGAGGCATGTCACCGGCTTGGTGATCGAACCGATCGGAAAACGCGTCTGCGGCGTCACCGGCGTGCCGCTATCGCGGTCGGCGACTCCCATGCCGCGCGCATAGACTATCCGCCCGTCCCGCGCGACCGCCACCGATATGCCGGGGAACGGTCCGTCTGCCATCGCCTGCCGGATTGCCGCATCGGCACGCACCGCAAGCGATTCGACAGTGCCTGATGCATTGGCGCCCGGTTCGACGACAACCGACCGGGCGGTCTGCGCGCAGGCCGATGCGCTGCAGGCGAGCAACGCCAGAAATGCGGCATGGTGGCGTATTCCGATTGTCATTGCTGTGCTTCCCTTCCCCGGGGCATCGTCGCAACAGACGAACTGCCCGAACCAAAACTGACGTCAGTGTCATAAAATGCTTGCAGGCAAAGTGCAATGTGGGTCAGGATGACCGCATGACGACGCCATCGCCCCAATCGCAATCGCTCGACCATGCGCTTGCCGCCGCGCTCGACACGCTGCGCGAAGCCGGCTTGTTCAAGGAAGAGCACCCGCTGGTTTCACCGCAATCGGGTCATGTCACCATCGCCGAACCGTGCGGGAATCGTCAGCTGCTCAACCTGTGCGCCAATAATTATCTCGGCCTTGCCGACGACCCGCGGCTGATCGAAGCGGCGCGGAACGCACTCGATCGCCACGGCCTGGGCATGGCGTCGGTGCGCTTCATCTGCGGCACGCACGAACTGCACCGCCGACTCGAAACACGGCTCGCGGCGCTGACCGGACAGCAGGATGCGATCCTCTTCCCCTCGTGCTTCGATGCCAATGCCGGGATTTTCGAAGCGTTGCTCGGGCCCGAGGATGCGGTGTTCAGCGACGCGCTCAACCATGCCAGCATCATCGACGGCATCCGCCTGTGCAAGGCGCAGCGCCATCGCTACCCCAATGGCGACATTGCGGCGCTCGACGCTGCGCTTGCAGAGGCGAAGGACGCGCGGCGCAAGCTGGTCGTCACCGACGGCGTCTTCTCGATGGACGGCGTCATCGCCGATCTGCCGGCGATCCGGGCGATGTGCGATCGTCACGGAGCGCTGCTGATGGTCGATGATTCACACGCCACCGGCGTGCTCGGCCCCGATGGCAGCGGCACTGCCGCGCATCACGGCGGGGTGCCGGTCGACATGGTTTCGGGCACGCTCGGCAAGGCGCTGGGCGGTGCGGCGGGCGGCTATATTGCCGGGTCGGCCTCCGTCATCGCGTGGCTGCGGCAAAAGGCGCGGCCCTATCTGTTTTCCAACGCGCTGCCGCCGGCGCTGGCGGCGACGGCGCTGTGCGCGCTGGATATCGTGGCGCAGGAACCCGAACGGCGTGCGCGATTGGGCAGTCATGCGGCGCGGTTCCGCGCGGCGCTGACCAAAGCGGGCTTCACGCTGGCCGGATCGGGGCATCCGATCATTCCGGTGATGATCGGCGACGCGCCTGTTGCCGGACAATTTGCGGAAAAACTCTATCGGGCCGGTATCTACGCCGTCGCCTTTTCCGCGCCGGTCGTCCCGCCGGGTCAGGCGCGCATCCGCACCCAGATGTCGAGCGCGCTCAGCGACGCCGATGTCGACCGCGCCATCGCCGCCTTCATCCAGGTCGGCCACGAACTGGGAGTCATTCCGGCATGATGCTGCACGGCAGAACCGCGATCGTCACCGGCGGCGGCAGCGGGATCGGCCGCGCCGCCGCCCGGCGTTTCGCGCAGCAGGGCGCGCGGCTGTGCATTGCCGACGCCAATGAAGCGGCCGCGACCGCCACCGCGCAGGCGCTGCGCGATGCCGGGCATGACGCCTTCGCGCTCGCCACCGACGTTACCGATCCGCAAGCGGTCGATTCGGCCGTCGCGGTCACGCTCTCGCGCTTCGGCCGGCTCGATATCCTGCTGCACAGCGCGGGGGTCGGCATCGAACAGGCGTTTCTCGACACCGAACTCGCGCAATGGCGCCGCGTGCTCGACATCGATCTTACCGGCACCTTCCTGATGTGCCAGAGTGCTGCCCGCGCGATGCGCGATCAGCGCTATGGCCGGATCGTCACCATTTCGTCGACCGCGGGAATATTGGGCGGCACCGGGCGCGCCGCCTATGGCGCGGCCAAAGCCGGCGTGATCGGCCTGACCCGGGTCATGGCGGTCGAACTCGCGCCCTATGGCATCACGGCCAATTGCCTCGCCCCCGGCGCGATCGAAACCGAACTGGTCGCGCGCATGCATTCCGATGAAACGCGAACCGTCTATCGCGCCGGCATTCCGATGGACCGTTACGGTACGCCCGAGGAAGTCGCCGAGGCCGCGCTGTTCCTTGCAAGCGAAGCCGCGTCCTACGTCACCGGCCATGTGCTCGGTGTCGATGGCGGCTTCCTTGCCGCCGGCGTGATGCACCGCCGCCAATCCGAACAACAAGGCTGAACTGCCGGGAGAGGACCAATGGATCAGAACGCCATCGAAGCGGCACGGGCCGCGTATCGCCGCGACGGCGCAACGGTGCTGCGCGGCATACTCGACTCTGCATGGATCGATCGCATGCGGGTTGCGGTCGAACGCGCCATTGCCGCGCCTTCGGACGCATCGGTGGAATATACGCCCCAGGGTCGGCAGGGCCGCTATATCGGCGACTTCTTCGTCTGGATGCGCGACGCGGACTTTGCCGCGCTCATGCTGGATTCGCAGCTTCCCGCGCTCGCCCGGGCAGTCATGGAGTCGGACGAGAGCCGCCTCTTCTATGACCAGTTGCTCGTCAAGGAGCCGGGGACCGAGGAACATACGCCCTGGCATCAGGACCTGCCCTATTGGCCGGTGCGTGGCGAGCAGATCCTGTCGATCTGGGTCGGGCTCGACCCGGTCACGATCGAAAGCGGCGCGGTGCAATATGCGCGCGGATCGCATCTCGAAGGCAAGCTTTATGCCCCGCGCGCATTTTCGGCGACGTCGGGCTTCGCGGAAGTCTATGCGCGAATGGGCCTCGACCCGGCGCCCGATGAAGCCGCTCTGCGGGAGCGCTACGACGTCATTTCGTTCGAGACCCAACCGGGCGACATCATCGTGCATCACCCGCTGACCTTTCATTTCTCCGCGGGAAATCTGTCGCGCGACACGCGGCGGCGCGCGATTGCGATCCGCTATCTGGGTGACGATGCGCGCTGGGATGCGCGACCCGGGACATTCATGGACAAGGACAGCGTTCGCGCAATGCTCCGCGAACCGATAACGCTCGATGACGGCGACTCGCTTTGCGAGCCCAATTTTCCGCGCTGCTAGGCCATGAAGATTCGCGCTCAGGCGGTTATGTTCTGAAGCACCTTCGCGATCACGCCCATGCTGTTGGCGAAGGGGCGTGCCTGTGTCATGTCGGATATCTTAGCCCAGTTATCGCGGATATCCTCCGGCGCGACACCGCAGTCGCGCCCCAGGACCACGCCTTCGGATTCGAACGTCTGCACCCGCGCGAAATAGCCGCCACCGGCTTCGATCACCGCGCCGCTTTCGGTGCATTCCTCGGCACAGAGCCACCCGACCGCCGGGCTGACCAGTTCGGGGCGGAACAGCTCGGGCGTGCCCTCCGGCAAAATGTCGGCAGTCATTCGCGTTGCGGCAACCGGAGCGATGGCGTTCACCCGCACATCATATTTCGCGCCTTCATCCTTCAGCGACAGCATCATGCCGACCACCGCAGCCTTTGCCGCGGCATAGTTGGACTGGCCGAAATTGCCGTACAGGCCCGACGCCGACGTCGTCACGACAATGCGGCCATATTGCTGTTCGATCATGCGGGGCCATGCGGCGGCGATGCAATAAGCGGTGCCGAACAAATGGGTGTCGATGACCGCACTGAAATCCGCCATGCCCATCTTGATGAAGGATTTGTCGCGCAGATTGCCGGCATTGTTCACCAGCATATCGATCCTGCCGAACGCGTCGATGGCGGTCGCTATGATCGCCTGGCCACCCGCCTGTGTGGCGACGCTGTCATAACTGGCGACCGCTTCGCCCCCTGCGTCGCGGATTTCGCACACCACCGCATCGGCGGCAGCGCTGGACGCGGCATTGCCGTCAACCGAGCCGCCCAGATCGTTGACGACGACTTTCGCCCCTCGCCGCGCCAGCAGCAGGGCATGCGCCCGGCCCAGCCCCGCACCAGCGCCGGTTACCACAGCCACCCGGCCCGAATAGTCAATCGTCATTGCTGCGCCTTCCCTTCGCTGCGTCAGCGGGGGAGGTCGCCGATTGCGCTCACGGGGGGAAGCGGCATCGGGCGCGGTGGCCGCAATTCTACATATGCGTATTGCTGCTGGAATTCGCGCGGCCGCAACGGTCGCCCTCACTCCTCGCTGAAACGGGCGGAGCGTTTGGCAACGAATGCGTCAACGCCTTCGGCAAACTCGGCCCCGCCCGCGACTGCCATGAACGCCGCGCGCTCGGCATCGAGATGCCCCGCAAGCGGCGCGGTTTCCGCGCCATAGACGAGCTGCTTGATCAGCGACTGGGCCGTACGCGGTCCCCTTGCCAGCCGGGCCGCGGTTCCAGCCACGACATCGTCAAGCTTATCGCGCGGCACGACCCGCGTCACCAGCCCCTTCACCAGTGCTTCGTCGGCATGCATCGCGCGATTGGACAGCATCCAGTCCAGCGCCTGACGGCTTCCCATCAACCGGGTGGCGAACCAGCTGAGCCCGCCATCGGCAGGCGCGCCCAGCGTGACATGCGCCGGAAGCAGCTGTGCATCGTCCGCAGCGATGACGATGTCGCTGGCCAGCGCGATGCCCAGCCCGCCACCGGCAACATATCCCTGCAACCCGGCGACGATCACGGCATCGAGCGACCGCATCCGCTGCACGACCTGCGTCGCGCGCCCGACCGTGTTCCACACCCCCTCGCGCACTTCCTCCGCCGCGCCGCGAAAGATAGCGATGTCGCCGCCCGCCGTGAAATTCGCGCCATCGGCGGTCAAGATCACCGCCGCCACACGCCCATCGGCGGCGATCCTGTCGAACGCCTCGATCAACTCGTCGCACAGATGGATGTCGAGCCGGTTCATCCGTTCGGCATCGTCCAGCCGGATGCGCGCGATACGCCCGGCGATACCGAATTTGATCCGCTTCACACGTCTCTCCTCAAAGTCTGGTGCACCTCACTCAGCGCCTGAGAATGGGGATCGTGCAATCGATCGCGGGGTGCGAACGCAATTGTCCAGATATGTGGAACGATGCCGCGAAACCGCGCCGAAGGCGGCTGCGCGCTTGGCCTGACATCGGGTTGGGTACATCCTGACCGGCATCCGATCGGCGGCAGCAAAGGATCCGCCGACACGAGAGGACCACTGGCGGAGGGTAGTTGACGATGCTGATGAGCCAGGCGTTGCGCCGCATCGCGCGGTCCTACCCGGATCGCACCGCGATCATCGAAGGGGAGCTTCGCCGCACCTGGCGCGAGTTCGAAGACAGAGTCGCCCGGCTGGCCGGTGCACTCCGAAAAATGGGCGTCGGGCCCGGCGACCGGGTGGCGATCCTTGCCGGCAATTCCGCCCGCTTCGCGGAATTCTATTATGCGGTGTTCTGGATCGGCGCGGTCGCAGTTCCGCTCAACTGGCGCCTGTCTCCCGCCGAATTGATCTACACCCTCAACGATTCCGAACCCGAAACGCTGTTCATCGGCGAACAATTCCTGCCGCTACTCGAAACGTTGCGCGCGAGCTGTGCGAGCATCCGGCAGGTGGTGCTGGCAGATGGCGGGGACGAACGCGCCAACATGGCCATTCAGGATCTGATGATCGCGAACGGCGACCGGGTCGAACCGGTTACGGGACCCAATGATTGGCTCGCGTGCCTGTCCTATACCAGCGGCACGACCGGCATGGCGAAGGGCGTGATGCTGTCCCATGCCGCGATCTGGGCATCGACCGTAGCGCAGTCGATCGATTTCCACGGCATGCTCGGCGACGGCACGACCTTCCTCCATTGCATGCCGCTGTTCCACACCGGCGGCGCGAGCGGCTTGTTTGCGACGACGATCGTCGGCGGCACGCATATCTTCCTGCCCGAATTCACGCCCGCCGGATTTCTGGACACGCTGGAGCGCGAGCGCGCGACGCACAGCATGCTGGTGCCCACCCTGCTGACCATGGTGCTCGATGAAGTCGCGAAAGGCGGCCATGATCTCTCGTCGCTCAGAACGATCATTTCCGGCGGCGCGCCGCTGCCCGAAGAACCGGTCCGCGAGGCGCAGCGATTATTGCCGCACATCGTCGTGTCGCAGGCTTACGGACAGACCGAGTTCGGGCCGTACATCGCCTGTATGCAGCCGGGGATGGTCGATCTGGATGGCGCCACGGCGGGCCGCCTGCGCTCGGTCGGGCGCGCGGGATACAGCGTCGAAGTCATCATTGCTGACGATGATGGCAACGAGGTTCCGCGCGACACAGTCGGCCAGGTGCTGGTGCGCGGGCCCAATATGATGACCGGATACTGGCGCAAGCCCGAAGAGACCGCCGCGACGATCCGCGCCGGCTGGGTCCATACCGGCGATGGCGGTTACATGGATGCCGACGGCTTCCTCTATCTGGTCGACCGCATCAAGGACATGATCGTCACCGGCGGTGAGAATGTATTTTCCTCCGAAGTCGAAAACGCCCTCGCGAGTCATCCGGCGGTGGCGCAATGCGCGGTATTCGGCATCCCCGATGCACGCTGGGGCGAAGCGGTGCACGCCGAAGTGATGCTGCGCGCAGGCGCAACTGCCAGCGAGAGCGATCTGGTGGCGCATGTCCGCGGCCAGATCGCGGCGTTCAAATGCCCGCGATCGATCGCGTTTCGGACCGAGCCGTTTCCGATCATCGGGCTGGGCAAGATCCTGAAACGCGCGCTGCGCGAGGAATATCTGGCAGCTCGCGCAACCGCCGACAGCAACCAGCCCTAAAAGCCGACCGCGTCGCTTCCCTTGGTATCCAGCATCGCGCGGGCTTCGGCAGGCGTCGCGATGGTAAGGCCGATATCTTCCAGGATGCGGCGAATCTTCGCCACCTGCTCGGCATTGGATCGCGCCAGTTCGCCGCGTCCGATGTAGAGGCTGTCCTCCAGACCGACGCGAACATTGCCGCCCAGGATCGCACTCATCGTCACGAAGGGCAGCTGGTGCCGCCCCGCCGCAAGTACCGACAGATAATAATCGTCACCGAATAACCGGTCGGCGATGGTGCGCATGTGGATCAGATTTTCGTGATCGGCGCCGATCCCGCCCAAGATGCCGAAGATACACTGGATGAAGAAAGGCGGCTTCACCAGCCCGCGCTCGGCGAAATGCGCGAGATTGTAGAGATGGCCAACGTCATAGCATTCGAATTCGAAACGGGTGCCGTTGGCGCTCATCTGCGCCAGCCCATATTCGATCTGGGCGAAGGTGTTCGACAGGATGAAGTCGCGCGTCCCTTCGAGATAGGGGCGCTCCCAGTCGTGCTGGAAGCGATCATATTTGGCTGCCGCGCCCGAAATATTGAAATTGAGCGAACCCATGTTCATCGACGCCACTTCGGGCTGCAGGCTGACGGCCGGCGCAAGCCGCTGATCGATCGGCATGCCCAGCCCGCCGCCTGTCGTAATATTCAGGATCGCGTCGCATCCCTGTTTGATCCGCGGCAGGAACTGGCGGAACAGGTCGGGCGACTGATCTGGCGCGCCGGTGTGCGGATCGCGCGCGTGGAGATGCAGCATTGCGGCACCCGCCTCCGCCGCGCCAAGCGCCTGCTCGGCAATCTCGTCCGGGGTGATCGGCAAATGCGGCGACATGGTCGGCGTATGAATGCTGCCCGTCACAGCACAGGTAATGATGACCCTGTCGGCATGTTTCATGGGAATTTCCTCTGCATGATCACAGGCGGAACACGCCGTAGCCGGGGTCTCCCAGCGGCGTGTTGCGCGAAGCGGCGATCGCGATCCCCAGCGCGTTGCGGGTATCGACCGGATCGATGATGCCATCGTCCCACAGCTGCGACGTCGAATAATAAGCGGAAATCTGTTCCTGATAGGCGGCCAGCGTTTCGGCACGCTGTTGTTCCAACAGCGCTGCGTCGACCTCCAGGCCGTCGCGGCGCATCTGGTTCGCCTTGACCTCGGCCAGCGTGTTCGCGGCCTGCTCGCCGCCCATCACGCCAATCTGGTGATTGGGCCAGGTAAACAGAAAGCGCGGATCCCATGCGCGGCCGCACATGCCGTAATTGCCCGCACCGAACGACCCGTTGACCATCACTGTGAATTTGGGAACGCGCGATCCACCCTGCGCCATCAGCATCTTCGCGCCGTCCTTGGTGATCCCGCGCCGTTCATATTCGCGGCCGACCATGAATCCGGTGATGTTTTGCAGGAACAGCAAAGGCGTTTCGTTCTGGTTGCACAATTCGATGAAATGCGCCGCCTTCAGCGAGGAATCGTTGAACAACACGCCGTTATTGCCGAGGACGCCGACCTTATACCCCCAGATATTGGCGTAGCCACAGATCAGCGTCGTGCCGAAATCGGGCTGATATTCATGGAAACGGCTGCCATCGACGATACGCGCGATTACTTCGCGCATGTCGAACGCCTTTTTGATGTCGTCCGGGATGATTCCATAAAGTTCGGCGGGATCGAACGCAGGCGGTTCGGGGGTTTCGCGCTGGCACTGCCATTTCGGGCCACGGCGCCACTGGCTGACGATTTCGCGGCCGATGGCAATCGCCTGCGCTTCGTTTGCGGCGGGATAGTCGCACGTCCCCGACACCGAGGTGTGCATCGCCGCACCCCCCAGTTCCTCCGCCGACACATCCTCGCCGGTCGCGGCGCGCACCAGCGGCGGCCCGCCCAGAAATACGGCACCGGTCCCACGCACGATCACATTGTAATCGGACAGCGCGGGCACATAGGCGCCACCGGCCGTGCAATGGCCGAACACCAACGATAATTGGGGCACGCCCATTTTCGACAGGATCGTCTGGTTGCGGAATATCCGTCCGGCCATCCGCCCGCCGGGAAAGACTTCGGATTGCAGCTGCAGCTGCCCGCCGGCGGAATCGCACAGATGAATGACCGGAAGCCGGTTCTCGATCGCGATATCGAGCGCGCGGACGATCTTGGTGACGGTGAGCGGATACCAGGCGCCGCCCTTTACCGTGGAATCATCGGCGCGGATCATCACTTCGCGCCCTGATACGATGCCGATGCCGACGATCGAACTGGCCGATGGCGAAGCACCGCCATAGGCCATGTTGGCGGCGAGCGACGACAGTTCGAGGAAAGGCGTGCCGGGATCGAGCAGCGCAGCAATCCGGTCGCGCGGCAGCATCTTGCCCTGACTGGTCAGCCGGTCGAGGCTGCGCTGGGGCCGGGCGTGACGGGCCGCATCCTGCCGTGCGTGAAATTCGCTGACCAGCCGCCGATTGTGCGCAGCATTTTTGCGGAATTCGGCGGAGCCGGTGGCGATATTCGATTGGATACGTCGCATCGTCTATGCGCCTTCCACCGGTTCGAGCTGAACAAGGACTGCGTCTTTTTCGAACGTGCTGCCTGCCGCACCGGGGATCTGGGCAACAATGCCGTCGCGCGGGGCGGCCAGCGCCTGTTGCAGCTTCATGCTTTCTATCGTGATCAGCGCCTGCCCCTTGGCCACAGTGTCGCCCGGCGCGCAGTCGATCGACACGACGACGCCGGGCATCGGTGCGACGACGCTGTCACGCGCGGCGGCACCATCGGCATCGGCGGCAAATGGGTCGACTTGGCCGATGACAAAGCTGCGCCCGTCGAGCCGTACCGTGACGCCCTTGCCGTCTTCGCTGCGCGCAAAGGTGATCTCACGGCCATCGAAAACCATCCGATGCCTGCCATCGCCAAGCGGCGGCAGCGAGGCGATGCGATGCGCCACGCCGTCGATCACCAGCGTCAGCTGCGGCTTCAATTGCTGCGCAACAATGTTGTGGATTTCGCCATCAAATTCCAGATGGATGGTCATCTCAATTCCTCCACCCGCCCATTTCGGCATAGGGCTCGGGCGTTCCGGTAACTGCATCGTGCAGCGGCTTGAGCCCCAGCGCCGCTGCCGCAAGCAGGATCGCGCGTTGCGTCGGATCGGGGGGCGCCGGGGCGAGCGCCTCGGCATGTTCGCCGACAAAGCCGGTGTGCAGTTGCCCGTCACGAAAGGCAGGATGGTCGATGCTGCGCGCCAGATAGTCGATGTTGGTCTTCACCCCGAGCAGGTCGAGCGCCTCCAGCGCCGCGATGGAGCGGTCGATCGCCTCCGCCCGGTCGGCGCCATGTGCGACCAGCTTCGCCAGCATCGGATCGAAATCGGCGGTGACTTTCTGTCCGGCGTTCAGCGCACTTTCGAAACGGAGCCAAGTCGCGTGCGGAACATCGAGCACGGAAATGGCGCCGGTTTCGGGCAGGAAATCGCGCTCGGGATCTTCGGCGCAGATCCGGCATTCGATGGCATGGCCGTGCACCGCGACATCCGCCTGCGCGCACGGCAGGCCCTTGCCCGCGGCGATTTGAATCTGCGCCTGCACCAGATCGATCCCGGTAATCATCTCGGTCACGGGATGTTCGACCTGCAGCCGGGTATTCATTTCGAGGAAGAAGAAGCGGCCGTCCGCCCCCAATATGAACTCCACCGTCCCGGCATTGCGATAGTGCGCGACCTCGGCCAGTCGCACTGCAGCCGCGCAGATCGCTTCGCGCAGTTGCGGGGCAAGCCGGGCGGCCGGCGCTTCTTCGATGATCTTCTGAAACCGCCGCTGGATCGAGCATTCGCGCTCGAACAAGTGGATCACGCCGCCATTGCCGTCGCCCAGTACCTGAACCTCGATATGGCGCGGTCGTTCGAGATAGGTTTCGGCATAGATGCGCCCGTCGCCGAAATAGCGCAGCGCCTCGCTGGTCGCGATGCGCGCCGCCGGTTCCAGCTGATCGGCGCTGCGGACGATACTCATCCCCTTGCCGCCGCCACCCGCCGATGCCTTGATCAGCAGCGGGAACCCGATTCCGGCAGCCTGCTCCACGAACGCGTCGAAATCGTCGGTTGCGGTCACCGATGGCGCGACCGCTACACCGTTTGCGGCCGCGAATTCGCGCGAGGAAATCTTGTCCCCCATTAACGCGATCGCGCGCGCATCCGGCCCGATAAAGGTCAGCCCTGCTGCTTCGACCGCTCGTGCGAATTCGGCATTTTCCGAAAGGAAGCCATAGCCGGGATGCACGGCATCGGCGCCTGCCGCCTTTGCCACGGCAATGATCTGCGCAGCATCGAGATGCGCCGAAACGGGTGTATCGCCGGTGATCTCGACGCTGTGATCGGCCATCGCGACATGCGCCGAAACGGCATCGGCGGCATGATAGACCGCAATCGATTCAATCCCCATCGCGCGCAGGGTGCGCATAACGCGGCACGCGATTTCGCCGCGATTGGCGATCAGGATGCGGCGAAACAACGGGTCGGTCATCGGCTCTCCCAAATGCATGCCCAAATGCAGCGGCGAGCCTTCTTCGGCGCATCGCTCCCTGCATCGTGGCGTTTGGCCGCTGCGCCTGCCCTTGGCTACCGATCCGCCGAAAGCGCCGTGAGTTTACAAGGATATGGATTCTCGCCGCCGCCCTTGCCTGATCGGTCAGGAGGCGCATCGATGGACACGCATTCGATGGGGGCAGCGCGCTTCGCGCCCAGGCCCGGCAAGAGGATCAAAGGCGCGGACATGTCATCAGATAACGAAGCCAATCAGTTCGAACTCAACCATGAGCAGCAGCTGATATTCGACAATGCCGACCGGTTCGGTCGCAACGAACTCTATCCGCTCGCGCAGCGGATGGATGACGAGGAATGGTGGCCGGATCAGATCTTTCCGACCATGGGGCAAAACGGGCTGCTGGGCATCACTGTGCCCGAGGAATATGGCGGCGCCGGGCTAGACCTGTTGTCCGCCGGACTGGTGCTGCAGGGCTTCGCGCGCTGGAACCATGCGCTGGCGCTGGCATGGGTCGCGCACGACAATCTTTGCCTCAACAACCTCTATCGCCACGGCAATGAAGCGCAGCGTCGCAAATATCTGCCTGGCCTGTGTTCCGGCAGATCGATCGGCGCACTGGGCCTGACCGAGCCCGGCGCCGGCTCCGACGCGCTGGGCTCGATGCAGACCACGGCGCGGCGCGACGGCGACCATTATGTCCTGAACGGGCGCAAGATCTATATCACCAACGGCCCGGTCGCCGATGTCCTGCTGGTCTATGCCAAGACCGACCGGGAAAAGGGCGCGCACGGCATTTCGGCGTTCATCGTCGAATCGAACATGCCGGGGTTCAAGGTCGCGCAAAAGCTCATCAAGATGGGCTATCGCGGCAGCCAGACCGCCGAATTGCTGTTCGAGGATTGCCGGGTTCCGGCCGAAAACCTGCTCGGCGAGGAAAATCGCGGCGTCGGCATCGTGATGAGCGGGCTCGATCTGGAGCGCGCGATGATCTCGCCGATCTGCGTCGGGATCGCCGAACGCGCGCTCGAACTGGCGGTCGACTATGCCGCAACCCGCACCCAGTTCGGCAAGACGATCGGGTCGTTCCAGATGGTCCAGTCGATGCTCGCCGAGATGTATACCGAAGTCGAAGTGATGCGCACCTTCAACTTCAGCGTGCTTGCGGAGGCGTCGAGGATAGCCGAAGGTGAAGGCGGGCGCGGCGAGATCCACAAGCGTACTGCGGCATCGGTGATGTTCTGCGCCCAGGCGGTGAACCGCGTCCTCGACAAGGCGGTGCAGGTCCATGGCGGCACCGGTTATATCTGGGAATCGGAAATCAACCGGTTGTTCCGCTCGACCAAGCTGCTCGAAATCGGTGCAGGCACCACCGAAGTGCGCAAGCTGATCATCGCCGGCGAATTGCTGAAGAACCGCTGATGGGGTCCGGCCAACCCTATGCCGACCGCAAGACCGTCTATGCCGCCGACGCGCTGGCCGGTCAGACGGTGCTGATATCGGGCGGCAGCGGCGGGATCGGGCAGGCGACGGCGTGGCTGTTCGCCCGCCTCGGGGCGCGGATCGTGATCACCGGTCGCGATGCGGAAAAGCTGAGCGCCGTTGCCGGGGCGCTGACCGACGCCGGGCATCGCTGCGCTTCCCATCCTCTGGACATTCGCGATCCCGAAGCGGTGGAAACGACGCTGGCGCAGATCTGGCGGGATCATGGGCCGATCGACGCGCTGATCAACAGCGCCGGCGGCCAGTTTCCGCAGGCGGCGATCGATTTCAGCGTCAAGGGCTGGCAGCGGGTGATCGACGTCAATCTGAACGGCAGCTGGTTCATGATGCAGGCGATGGCACGCCACTGGCGCGACGCCGGGCGCCCGGGCAGCATCACCAACATCGTCGTCGTCACCAGCCACGGGCTCTACGGCGTTGCCCATTCGGTGGCCGCGCGCGCCGGCGTGATCGGCCTGTCGCGCAGCGTCGCGGTCGAATGGGCGCCGCTTGGCATTCGCGTCAATTGCATCGCGCCCGGGCTTATCGAAACCGATGGCTGGCGCGTCTATTCTCCCGAGGTTCGCGCGCGCTACGCCCGATCCAACCCGATGATGCGCCCCGGCGACGCTTGGGATGTGGCCGAAGCCTGCGCCTATCTGGCGGCGCCCAGCGGCAATTATGTGACCGGCGAGGTGCTGACCGTAGATGGCGGCGGGCAGCTGTGGGGCGAGACCTGGACGATCCCCAAACCCGAATATTTCAACACCGAAGGCTGATCGCGGCGAGTGGCAGCGCGGGGGATTGCGCCTCGCGACACTGGACCATGGGGCGAGGAATTAATCGATGGCAAGCACCAGACTGGCATTGGAGGCGCACGGAAGCTTGCCCGACCTGTCGGGCATCCTCGGGCGTGGCGATGCGATTGTGTGGGGCCATGCCTGCGGCGAACCGGCAACGCTGATCGAAAGCGTGCTGGCACAGGCCGGATCGATCGGCGGCCTGCGCGCCTTTGCGGCGAGCAGCTTCTCGCGGCTGCTGAGCGCCGACACCAGCGCCGATGTCGCGCTGTCGAGCATGGGCGCAATCGGATCGCTGCGCAGCATCGCCAGGGCGCAGAAGCTGTCCGTGATCCCCTGCCATGTCGGCCAGATTGGCGGGATGATCGCCGACGGCACGATCCCGTGCGACGTAGCGCTGGTGCAGGTCGCACCCAACCCTGCGGGCGCGGGGTACAGCTATGGCCTGATCGGCGACTTCGTACCCGCTGCAGTCGCCAAGGCGCGCGTCGTCATCGCCGAGCTCAGTCACCGCGTCCCGCGCACGCATTCGATGCAAATATTGCCGGAGGATCAGATCGACTATCTGGTCGAAACCGACCGCCCGCTGATCGAACTCGCGCGCGGCACGATCAGCGATATCGACCGCAGCATCGCTCGCCATGCGGCGGATTATATTGGCGACAACAGCATCCTGCAGGTCGGGATCGGCGCCGTTCCCGAAGCGCTGATGCAACTGATCGCCGATCGACGCGATCTGGGCATCCATTCGGGCATGGTCGGCGACTCGCTGGTCGACCTCTATGAATGCGGGGCGCTGACCAACGCCACCAAACCCAATGATCGCGGGGTTTCGATCACCGGGGCGCTGATCGGTTCGGAGCGGTTGTATCGCTTTGCCGACGCCAATCCGGCGCTGTTGCTATGTCCGTCCTCTTATACGCACAGCGACGCCGTGCTGAGCGCTTTGCCCGGTCTGGTATCGGTCAATTCGGCAGTCGAAGTCGATCTGAGCGGACAGGTGAATGCGGAACAGATCGGCGAATCCTATATCGGCGGCACCGGGGGTCAGGTCGATTATGTGCGCGCGGGCGCCCGTTCGCCGGGCGGGCGATCGCTGATCGTGCTACCATCATCGGCAGGCGACAAAAGCCGGATCGTGCCGACACTGAACGGGCCGGTGACCACCGCGCGCAGTGAAGTCGATGTCGTCATCACCGAATATGGCGCCGCCGAACTAAAGGGTCGTTCGATCGGCGAGCGCGCGCGCCGACTGGTCGAAATTGCCCATCCCGATTTCCGCGAAACGCTCGACCGCGCCGCGCACGCGCTGATCCGGCGCGGCTATTGAATCCAGCTGATATGCCACAGGAGCACCCGACCCAAATGGACGCCATCTTGTTCGAAACGCCCGCCGAGGGCGTCGCCCTGATCACTATCAATCGGCCCGAACGGCGCAATTCGCTGGGCAAGGAGGTTCGCGAAGGGCTGTTCGCCGCATGGGAGCGGTTCGAACGCGACCCGGCGTTGCAGGTGGCGATCCTGACCGGTGCCGGCGACAAGGCGTTTTGCGCGGGCGGCGACCTAAAGGAAATGGCCGAAACGGTGCTCGAAGTGCCGCCGCTCGACATGTTTCCCATCCTTGGCCAAAGCATCGAAGTGACCAAGCCGACGATCGCGGCGGTCAACGGCGTTGCCTTTGCGGGCGGCTGGCTGATGGCGCAGGGATGCGACCTGTGCGTGGCGAGCCACAATGCGCAATTTGCGGTCACCGAAGCCAAGGTGGGGCGCGGATCGCCCTGGGCGGTGCCGCTGATCACGATGATCCCGCAACGGATCATGATGGAAGTGCTGATGACCGGCCGTGCGCTGAGTGCGCAGCGGGCCTATGAAGTCGGGCTGGTCAACCGGGTCGTCGAGCCCGACCAGTTGATCCGGGCGGCGCTGGAACTGGCGAAGGAGATCGCCGCCAACGCGCCGCTTTCGGTCCGGGCGGCGAAGGAAACCGTGCGGCTGGCGACCGAAATGGGGCAGTCGGCGGCACTGCGGGCGGCGCGGCATTTGTGGCACCCCGTCTATACCAGCGACGACGCCAAGGAAGGGCCGCGCGCCTTTGCCGAAAAGCGTGCCCCCGTCTGGCAGGGGCGCTGATCGATGACCGCGTCGATGTGCCGATCCTTTCTGTTCGCGCCGGGCGACAGCGAACGCAAGATGGCCAAAGCATTCGCAAGCGGTGCCGATGCTGTGATTCTCGACCTTGAAGATGCCGTAGAGGCATCGGCCAAGCCGCGCGCCCGCGACATGGTGCGCGAATTTCTGGCGGAACCGCGCGTTGCCGGGGGCCCCGAGCGCTGGGCGCGGGTCAATCCGTTCGACGGTGAAGACATGGCCAGCGATCTTGAAGCGGTGATCGGCGCGGGGCTGGACGGCATCATGTTGCCAAAGGCGGAAGGCACCGAGCAGGTCGAAGCGCTGAGCGCGATGATCGCGAAGCTGGAGCGCGCGCGCGGCGACATTGAGGGGCGCACGAAGCTGTTTCTCGTCGCCGGAGAATCGCCGCGCGGGGTATTGCGCTGTGTCGATTATCCGAAGGGGATGGCGCGATTATGCGCGATGAGCTGGGGTCCCTGGGATCTTGCGACGGCACTGGGCGCAAGCGGCAATCGCCATCCGGACGGGACGTTGAAGCCGCCCTATGAACTGGCGCGCTCTTTATGCCTGATCGGCGCGGTCGCAGCAGGCGTCGCCCCAATCGAAACCGCGCCGATGGAATTTCGCGATATCCCTGTCGTCCGCAATTTCGCCCGCGCCGCTGCCGCCGACGGCTTCACCGGGCTCATCGCCATCCACCCCGATCAGATCGCCGCCATCCACGAGGCGCTGGCGCCAAGCGCGGAAGAAATCGAACATGCGCGGAAAATCTGCGCGCTGTTCGCCTCCGGGGATCAGGTCGGAACGATCGGACTCGATGGTCAGATGCTCGACCGCCCGCATCTGGTGCAGGCCGAACGAATCCTGTTTCGTGCCGGGCTATCCGAACAAGTCGTTTCAATCGCGGAACAATAAAGCCTCTTGGCATTCGGCGCCGTTAATGAGTACGCTTCATCAAGGAAATACAATGCCGTGAGAGAGCGAGCACAGCTCGCCGTCGGAACGGGCGCATGAGCGCCCACCTTGTCTGGAGGGGCGAATGACTGCCAATCGCTGCGAAGCCGGTGAGGAATCCGGTACGATCAAATCGGCACGCCGGGTGCTGCAGATACTCGAACTGTTCCGCCATGAAGACCGGGCACTGTCCACCACGGACGTCGCTCAGGCGCTCGGCTATCCGATTTCCAGCACGGCGGCGCTGTTGAAGAGCCTGTTGGCGCTCGGATATCTGCTGTTCGATCGGCACCAGCGCACCTATCGCGCGTCGATCCGCATGGGATTGCTGGGGTGCCCCACCGGCCATTGGGGCGCCAGGGTTGCCGCCGCCACCGAAAGGCTCGCCGAATTTTCGGACAAGCTGGGCATGGCGGTCGCGGTGGGCGTCCGCAACGGCAACGACATCCAATATGTCCAGCGTTTCGATCCGTCCGCCGGTCGCGTCGATTATGGCACGCCGGCGGGCAGCGTGCAGCGGCTGGTCGACACGCCGATGGGGCGCACGCTGCTCGCACTGGACGATGACCGCGCGATCGACCGACTGGTACGCCTGTTCAACGCCAGCCGGTCCACAGAGGCGCTGATCGACGGCGCCAGATTGCTCACCGAAGTCCGTTCGATCCGCGATGCCGGGCTCTATTATTCGACGGACAGCATTCACAGCGGCTTTGCCATCGCCGCCACCAATATTCAGGCCACCAACGGCCAATGGCTGGTGATCGGGATCGGCAATAGCGCCGCGCTGCCCGGATCGGATCGCGCGAGCATGACGGATGCGTTGCAGCAGATTGCCGATGCCGTGATCGTGCAGATGGCGGCGAGCAATCGTCCGGCATCTGTGTCGATACCAACCGACGCGATAGTGCCTCACGAGGGCGAGCTGATGGCAGCGCAGGCGTGACCAAAGCGCGCGCCTCGGCGCAGTCGGACGCACTCGACGAACCCGTCACGACGCCCGCGCGGCGATGGCGCGATCGCCAGGTATCCCGCCTTCCCGCCGAACAGCGCCGCAGCGAGATCATGGCCGCCGCGCTGTCGGTATTGCGCGAAAAGGGATGGCAGGACGCCACGCTCGCCGAAATCGCGCGCCGCGCCGACATTGTCGAAGGCAGCGTCTATCGCTTCTTTGCGAACAAGCATGACTTGCTGATCGCGGTGCTGGAGCGCTGGTACGAAGGCATGATCGCCGATTTCGATGCACAGCTGGCGGGCATTCCGGGCGCGCAGGATCGCCTGCACTTCATGATCCGGCGCCACCTGACGACGATTCATGACGATCCGATGCTGTGCAACGCGATGTTTCGCGAAGTGCGATCGAGCCCCGGCTATGCCGACAGTTCGAGCGCCGAACTCAACCGCCGCTATGTTCGCCGCACACAGGACGTGGTGCGCGAAGGGATGGAGAGCGGCGCGTTTCGCGCCAGCCTGCCGATGCCGCTGGTCCGCGATCTGATCTTCGGATGTATCGAGCATCACACATGGGATTATCTGCACGGGCGCGGCGACTTCGACGTGGGCGCCGTTGCCGATGCGATCATCGATCTGCTGCTGCACGGACTGGCTGCCGACGATTGATGCGGCTGGCCGGCCAGCGGTCATATTCCTCATGCGTGGAATAGGCCGCACCAGCCCGCGCCCAGGCCGCTCGCGGCTTTACATTCGCTCGCCCGGCTCCCCAAAACCCGGCTCAGACGACCGGGTCGGTGACCGAAAGCAGGACAATGGATTTCCAGCCAAGCGAAGCGGAACTGCGGTTCCAGCAAGAGATACGAGCGACGCTGGCCGCGTGCCTGCCACCCGATATCCGCGCCCGCGCCGAACGCAGCGCGCTGTTTTCTGCCGACGATTTCCGGCGCTGGCTTGCCGCGCTCGACGCGCACGGGCTGGCGGCACCGAACTGGCCGACGGCCTATGGCGGGCGCGACTGGACGCCGACCCAGCGGCTGATCTTCGGGCGCGAGCTGGGCGCACTACCGGCACCCTGGGTCTATCCGTTCAACATCGCGATGATCGGGCCGGTGATCTGCGCGTTCGGCAGCGATGCGATGAAACAGCGTTTCTGCGCCCCGCTGCGCGACGGATCGATATTATTCTGTCAGGGATTTTCGGAGCCCGGCGCTGGATCCGATCTGGTGTCGCTGCGCACCAGCGCGGTGCGCGATGGCGACGACCTGATCGTCAACGGTCAGAAGATCTGGACCAGCTATGCGCATATATCCGATTGGATATTCCTGCTGGCGCGTACCGAAACCAATCCAAAGCCGCAGCAAAATCTGTCGATCCTCCTGATCGACATGAAATCGCCCGGGGTCACCGTCCGCCCGATCGTCAGCATCGATGGCCAGCATCATCTGAACGAAGTGTTTTTCGAGGATGTGCGGGTGCCTGCCGACAATCTGGTCGGGCAGCCCGGCGACGGCTGGACGCAGGCCAAGTTCCTGCTGGGCCATGAACGCACCACCATCGCAGGCATTCCCGAAGCACAGCGCGAGTTTCGGGCGTTGCAGGCATTTGCGCGCAGCGGCGACTTTGGCCCGCTGGCCGATTGCGACTGGCATGCCCGCGAAGCGACGCGGCTGGAGGCGCGGCTCGAGGCGCTGAACATGCTCGAGGCTCGCACGGCGCTCGACCCGGAAATGCAGGGCCTGCACTTTGCATCCATGCTGAAAGTCGCGGGCACCGAAGTCCAGCAGCAGATCGACGATTTCGCCATCCGTATCCTCGGCCCCGGCATCGGCGGCGTTGCGCCCGAAAGCGTGCGCCCCGGCGGCAACCCGGCCGAACCGGGATTGCCGGGCACGGCGGCGCTGGCAGGCCGCTTTTTCTATCGCCGGGCTGCGACCATTTACGGCGGCACCAGCGAAATTCAGCGCAATGTGATTGCCCGCGCCCTGTTTGCCGAAGCCGGGGAACGCGCATGAATCTGGAGCTGACCGAAGAGCAATCTTTGATCCGCGCCAGCGCGGAGGCGATCGCCGGACAGATCGGGCCGCTCGCCTGCCCGCCCGAGCGCGAAGCCGAAAGCTGGCGCGCGCTTGCCGAAGGCGGGTGGCTGGGCATGGCGCTGCCAGAGGATGCCGGCGGCATGGCCATGGACGCAGTTGCGACGATGCTGTTCTGCAGGGCGCTCGGCGCCGAACGGGTTTTGTCTCCGTTTCGCATGGGCGCGCTGGTGGCAGGGCGGCTGATCCAGAGCACCGGCACTGGCGGCACGCAAACCGAATTGCTGCGACAGCTTGTGAGCGGCGACCGGCGATTCGTCGTCGCGCTGCACGAACATGGCGTACGCTTTACGCCCGACGCACCACTCAGCCATGTCCGGATGGATGATGCGGGACTGGTGCTGAACGGCGCCAAATGCTTCGTTCCTGTTGGCGCGGACAGCGATGCGGTGTTGCTGCCGGTGCGGATCGATGGCGATGCGCTGGCCATCCTGCTGGTCGATCTGAACGCAACGGGTGTCACCGCCGAACCGTTCGTCGCCACCGACGGATCATCTGCGATGCATATCAATTTCGCCGATGCCGTGTTGTCGGCCAATGCCATGCTGGCGCGCGGCACGCTTGCAGAGCGCGCGCTCGCGGACGCGCTCGATTTCGGATCTGCGGCTTTGTGCGCGGAAATGGTCGGCGTGATGGATCGTATGATACGTCAGACGCGCGAGTATCTGGTCACCCGCAAACAATTCGACGCGCCGATCGCCGGCTTTCAGGCGATCCAGCACAGGATCGTCGATATGACGCTGGAATATGAGCTGGCGGCTTCGGCAGCCATGAATGCCGCCGCCGCGCTGGACGCAAAGCCGGACGATCGGGCGCGCCGGATTTCACTGGCGCGTATCCAGTGCAGCCATGCCGGCCAATGGATCGGTCGCCAGGCGGTGCAGCTGTTCGGCGGTATGGGCATGACCCAGGAGGTCGAGATCGGCTGGCTGCTCAAGCGGCTGCTGTGCCTCGATGTCGAACTGGGCGACTCCGATTATCACTATGGCCGCTGCAGTTAGGTCGTGAACCCGGCTTCCCGAGCGCCGCTTTCACGGCACCCGGGAAGTCAGATCCGCAGCGTTACTGGTCCGATTTCTTCACATATTTGTCGAACCAGTCGAATGCCTCGGCAAGCACGTCGAGACGCGTTTCGCGCGCGGCATAGATGTGATCTTCGAACGGCAGCATCACGAGCCGCGCCTTGCCGCCCAGTCCCTTGATCGCCTGGAACAGACGCTGCGACTGGATCGGATAGGTGCCGGTGTTGCTGTCGATTTCGCCGTGGAACATCAGGAACGGCTCATTGATCTCGGTCGCGTGCATGAACGGCGACATGGCGTAATAGATTTCCGGGGCTTCCCAGAAAGTGCGGCGTTCGCGCTGGAAACCGAACGGCGTAAGCGTGCGGTTATAGGCGCCGTTCAGGGCATAGCCCGCCGCGAACAGATCGCTGTGGGTCAACAGATTGGCGGTCATGAACGCGCCATAGCTGAGCCCCGCAACGCCGATCCGATCGCGATCGGTGACGCCCTTTTCCACCAGCATGTCGACCGCCGCCTGAGCATTGGCGACCAGCTGATCGACATAGGTGTCGTTGGCTTCCAGACCGCCGACGATCGGCATCGATGCGTCCGCCAGCACGGCATAGCCCTGCGTCAGGAACAGCATATAATCGGTGGGAGCCCGGGGCGACGTGCCCGAAAAGGCATAGGACGTCCCCCGCACCTGACCGGCGCCCTGGGCATCGGCAAACTCGCGCGGATAGGCCCATACGACCGTCGGCACCTTGTCGCCCGGCTTGTAGTTCGGCGGCAGATAGAGCGTGCCGCTGAGCGGAATGCCGTCCGCGCGGGTATAATGGACCAGTTCCTTGCTCGAATAGGTGAGTGCGTTTTCCGGGCGCGGGATGCTGGTCAGCGCAGTACGCGTATCCGCCGAAAGATCGTGCAGGATGTAATTCGCCGGATCGAGGCTGGTTTCGTAGCGCGTGACGATCTTGCTTGCACCGTCATCGAGCACGTCGACGACCTGTTCGTAATTGGCGCCGCTGGTTTCGAACAGACGCTCGGTCACGCCGGTTGCAAGATTGTAGCGCGAAAGGAACGGATGGTCGCCATCGGGCGAACCGCCTTCACCGGTCAGATAGATCCAGTCGCCATTCTGGCGCAGGACACTGCCTTCGGCCCGCGTCACGACCGTGCCGGGATCGCCATACCAGTCATCGTCATTATGCTCCCACAGCGTCTTTGCTGCGGCGCCGGCTCCGGCTGCATCGACCAGCCACATTTTGGTTTCGCGCGTGCCCCAGGTGAATTGCTTCACCATTGCCTGACCGCCGTCTTCGGTGAAGGCGAACAGCGATTGCGAATACCAGCTGGGGCCGTTCGAAACGACGCGGCTGGTGGTGCGCAGCAATTCCTTCGCTTCGCCGGTGAACGGCGCGTCGAGCAGCATCACCCGATCGCGATAGT
This sequence comes from Stakelama portus, assembly GCF_003171655.1. Taxonomy (GTDB): domain Bacteria; phylum Pseudomonadota; class Alphaproteobacteria; order Sphingomonadales; family Sphingomonadaceae; genus Sphingomonas; species Sphingomonas portus. Next base: position 49,482 of record NZ_QFZL01000005.1, read on the forward strand.
CCGCATCCTGCTTGGGATTGCCGTGGTCGAGCGGCTCGACATAAAGCAGCGCCGGTTCCGCCGAGGGACGCCAGGCAAAGCCGCGCAGCGCATCGGGCGCCCAGCCGAGCGATTCGGGACCGCCATTATTCGCCGGGACGCTGGCGACATGGTGGACCAGCGTTCCATCGGCCGAAAGCACTTCGACTTCCTTGGGGAAGCGGCTGGCGGGAATGGTGTAGGAATAGGGTTCGACGATCTTCACCGCGAGCAGATATTGCCCTTCCGGAGACGGCGTCAGCTGTTGATAGATTGCCGGCGCACCGACTGCGGTTTTGGTGCCGCTGACGACATCGACCAGCATCGGCTGCGACGTCATGTAATAATCGTACAGCTTCTCATCGAACTTGCTGGTGAGCAGGTTGGTGAAGGTCCAGACCGGCGCTTTCTGCCCGTCGCTTTCCTGGATCGACGGGCCGGTCGGCACGCCTTCCACCGGCGCCGGACCGCGCCCTTCGGGAATGAAATGGCACAGCAGGCGAACGCTGTCGTTCATCCAGTTGCACGGGCCGTCCGACTGATAATCGATGCTGCGCGCGGCGTTGATCGACGGCCCCGAAAGCGCATGCGACTGGCCGCTGGCGACATCGGTGATCCACAGTTCGATACCGGTATCGGTGGTGTGCAGAAACGCGAAGCGGCTGCTGTCGGGCGACCACATCGGCACGCCCAGCTTGGCATCGGGCACCGAAAGGTCGCGCGCTTCGCGGGTTTCCAGGTTGATCAGGCGATAGCCGATACCCTGTCCGGTATAGGAGGAATGCATGTCATAGGGATCAAGGTCATAGGGGCCGTTGGTCGCAACATTGACGCGCACCCCGCCCAGCCGGCGGAACGGCGCGGCGCGATCGACGATCGTCGGCATGCCCTGAAGCGAGGTGACCACCATCCACTTGCCGTCGGGGCTGACGCTGGCGGCGGGGGCAGGCGCGATGTCCAGAATGTCGACGACCTGCTGGGGCGGCGTGCGATATTCGTCCTGCGCAAAAGCGGCCTGCGGGAGGGATACTCCCGCGGCCGCCACCGCAGCGATCGCAATTGCGAATAATGGTTTCATGCTGTGTCCTCGGAATGGGCTCACCGGATTTCGCGGCAAGCAGGGAGAGGAAACTGAAGCGGGCCGGACACGATGTCCGACCCGCCCCAGGATGCTGGCTTAGAAGTCCTTCGAGAAGGCCACGAAGAAATAGCGGCCGATATTGTCGTAGAGCGAACCGTCGAACGTGCCCGAATAGGTATAGGGCGTACGCGGCGGATGTTCGTCGAACAGGTTGTTGACGCCCAGGCTGAGCTTCACGTCCTGCGGCATGCCGTAGCTGAGGAACACATCGTTGTAGAAACGTTCGTCGACGCGGACACCGGCATTATATTCGGAGCTCTGCTGCACATCGATCTGCGCCGATCCGATATAGCGGACCTGCCAGTTGGCCGAGAAGCTGCCCGACACATAGTTGATGTTCAGATTGCCGCGCCACGTCGGATCGCCATATTCGCCGTCCGAAATCAGCAGGCTGCCCGGATCCTCGCGATCGACCAGTTCCTCGAGCTTGGCGAGATAGGTGACGTTCGCCGAAATCCCGAGCGATCCCGGCAGGCCGATGCCCAGATCCTCAAGATGCGAGCGATAGCTGATCGCGAAATCGATGCCCTCTGCGGTCAGCTTGCCGATGTTGATCTGGCGAAGGTCGATCTTCGAGATGACATAAGGATCGCTCAGCCCCACGAAATTGCCGCGCGTGACCAGCGGGCAGAAGGCGTTGTCGAGCGAGTCCGAATCGACGCACTTGTCGACGATCGAGTTGCCGTCGAGCGTCTGGATCGCGTCGTCGATCTTGATCGACCAGTAATCGACCGAGATGTTGAGGCCGCGGAACGGCCTGACCACCACACCCGCGGTCCAGCTGTTCGACGTTTCCTCGGTCAGATCCGCATTGCCGCCCAGCGCCGTGCTGAGCGCCAGTGCCGCAGCCGGATCGACCCAGCCGACGGGAATGCCCAGCGCGCGGCAATTCGCCTCGCGATTGGGAGTCAGGTTGATCACGGACACGTCGCAGGGATCGGCACCAATGTTGAGCGTGCCGAGCGTGTCGGGGCTGTACAGTTCGACGATGCTCGGCGCACGGACGCTGCGCGACCGCGTGACGCGCAGGCGGATGCCATCGATCGGGGCATAGTCGGCACCCAGCTTCCAGGCCACGGTGCTGCCGATCGTGTCATAGTGCGAATAGCGCACGGCACCTTCGATATCGAGCGAGTTGGCAAGGAAGCTGTTGCGCAGCACCGGCACGACGATTTCGGCGAACGCTTCGGCCACATTGGTGCTGGCATCGACCGGCGGACCGCCATTGTCGGTGCGATAGAGCAGGCCCTTGGCGCCCAGGCCGTCATCGAGCGTCTGGAGCTTGTCCTTGCGATATTCGCCGCCCACAGCGACCTGAACCGCGCCGGCGGGCAGATGGAAGATCGGTCCGGTCAGCTGCGCGCCGGCCAGGATCTGCTCATTGGTCACGCTGCGCTGGAAGGTATAACCGAAATAGGCCTTGTCGGCGTCGCTCAGCGCCCCGCTGAACAGATCGATCGGCGTGCACCCGGCGGCCTGCGCGCTGGTGCTGCGGCAGACCGGGTCGCCCGATACCGGATCCAGAACCGCGTCGACCGCCTGATAGAAATTGCTTTCGATACGCGTATTGCCGGTGCGGAACGTCTGGTCGCGGCGACCATATTGATAGAAGGCGTCCCATTTGAACGGGCCCAGATCGCCACGCACGCCGCCCGAAGCGGTATAGGTATAGCGCGAATTGCTATATTGCTTGTTGCCGAAAATCGCTTCGCCTTCATAGCCGATCTTGATGCTGGACATGCCATTGGCATCCATCAGCGTGGTGACTTCGGAAGGCAGGAAGGGATTGTCGCGCTGCAGCGTGAGGCTGGCGTCGAAGAAGCTCTGGCCGTTGGTCTTCGTGCTCGCATAGGAGAATTCGAAGTCGGCATAGGCGGTTACGCTCGGCGCGATTTCATAATCGACACCGCCCATCGCCGAAAAGGTCTCGCGCGGGTTGCGCAGCGCGCGCTCGCGGCTGTCATAGCCATAATTGCCGCCGCTGCAGACCGAGCCATAGCAGTTGGGATTGGTGTAGGTGACCAGGCCGTTGTCATAGATGTAGCGCTGGCCGCCGATGATGAAGGTCGGCTGATAGGAATAGCCGATCGTGTGCGGCGAATTGACGATGATCCGGTCGGGGATGCCGTCGGCCGGGCCGGTATTTGCCGGATTGGCCACAAAGCTCAGCGCGCCGGCGCCATAGCTATAGTCGCGATCAGGATAGCCGACGCGATCGCTCTTCTGATACGACATGCCCAGGCGCGCATGGCCGCGATCGTCCGCGAATGCACCGCCGCCGGCGACCGACAGCATATAGGTGGCGGCATCGCCTTCGCCCGAAATGCCGGTGCGGCCCGAAACGTTGAAGCCGTCGAAATCATCCTTGAGGATGATGTTGACCACGCCGGAAACCGCGTCCGCGCCGTACACCGCCGAAGCGCCGCCGGTGATGACTTCGACGCTTTTGACCATCGAGGCCGGGATCGAGGAAACGTCGACCTGCGACCCGTCACGCGAACCGGAAACGCGGCGACGGCCATTGACCAGGACCAGCGTACGGTTGGTGCCCAGGCCGCGCAGGTTGATGAACGTCGCGCCGATGTCGCGCTGGAACGTATCGTTGCTCGAACCCAGGCCGACGCTGATCTGCGGCTGTTGCTGCAGCACGTCGCCAATGTCGTTCATGCCCGAACGCTCGATCTGCTCCTCATCGACCACCGTGGTGGGCGTCGGATTTTCGAAACCCAGGCGCGCGACGCGCGATCCGGTGACGACGATCGTTTCGAACTGATCCTCGTCCTGAACCTGCGGATCCTCGGCTTGCTGCGCATAGGCATGCGCGCCGGAAAACAATCCGACCATCGCAACCGTGCTGAGAAGTATTTTCTTCATTTGGCGACCCCCTTTTTCACGTCGGCTATTGCCGTCGGCGCATTGCGCCGCGGCCTGCCATTCAGGATCGCCTCACCAGTCCGCGCCCGGTCGGTGCCCCGTCGCACCGCCGTGTCGCCCTATTGTTTTCGCCGGGCTGATCGGACCGCGTTGCTGCCGTCGCCCCCCTTTTGCGACACAAATATGAAACGGATTCGATCCCCACGCTTGTGCGATCGGATCATTTCCCTTTGCCATCGGGCCGTCTTGAGCCTTGAGAGCGGGCCAGTGCGCTTTGCAGGGCGAGTGGCACCAAAGCGCAACACTTTTTCTAACTAATTGTAATATGTACGAATATATCTAATTTCAAGACGCTGCCCGGGCTCGACCGCTATGCGGCCAACGCCTAATTTGTCCGCAAAGTCATCCTTTTGGATTGACAAGCCATCCCATTTTCATGCGAAACAATCGCTCATAGTCAGGCGTTAATGGAACAACATTATGATCGAAAGGGTCGCAGTTCCAGTCGATTGCGACAGCGCACTTCGCCCGGTCATGGTCAGCGCAGCGGGGTGCCCGTCGCGCCTGCACATCCCGCCGCATTCGCACCGGCGCGCCGAATTCGTCTATGTCGGTTCGGGTACGCTCACGGTCACGGCGCATGACCGGCTTTTCACCATTCCGTCGCAAAACGCGATCCTGATCCCGCCCGGCACGGTGCACGAAATGCGGATGCTGAGCGACGCGTCGGTTTTCACGCTCTATATCGCGACCGAAGAGACGTTCGGCGGACACTGTCGCGAACTTCCCGTATCCGGCCTGTTGCGCGAGCTGATACAGGCTGCGGTCGAACTGCCTGCCGAATATCGGCTCCACGGCCGCGATGCGCACATCATGGAGTTGATCACGGAGGAACTGGCATGGCTGAATCGCCAGCCGGCCGCCCGGATGCGCCAGACGCCGGTGCCCAGGGACCCGCGCCTGTTGCGCGTATGTCGCGAGATTCTCCGCGAACTCGAACGAACATGGTCCATCGACGAAGCGTCGAAGGCGGCGGGCATGGGACGCCGCACCTTCACCCGCGCATTCCGGCGCGAAATGGGAGTCAGCTTCAGCAGCTGGTGCCAGAGCGCACGGTTGAACGCCGCCGTCTGTCGGCTGAGTTCGGGCGCGTCGATCACCGAAGTGGCGCTGGAAGCGGGCTATAACAGCCCCAGCGCCTTTGCGACGATGTTCAAGCGCACGCTCGGCGTGCCGCCATCGACCTATCAGGCCGACCATCGGCCCGGCGGCGGCGTGCAGGGGCTGCGGCGCAACTGATACGCGGCGCGCCGCCACCAACCCTCACTCCCGCGAAACCGCAGGCCCATAGAGCAGCCCGTTGAACAACAGCTTGAACGTTGCATAGGGCTGCGCGCGCTGCGTGACTTCGGGGCCCATCATGAACACCTTGCCGCGCCCCACATCGGCGTCGAACACCGCGACGGTATCCTCCAGCTTGTCCTGTCCCACGGCCCAGCCGCTTTGCAGCGGCGTATCGCTGTCATACCAGGCGACGCGCGTCACGCCCTCGCCGGTCGCGACAAAGGACTGGCTGTTGGCAAAGAACATGCTGACCTTGTCCGGCATCCCGTACGCAAGCGGCTGAGTCGGATCGACCGACGCTTCGACCAGCGATCCGGGAATGTAGAAATCGCGCCGCGACAGCCGCCTGGGCCCGCTGTCGCTTTGGTCCACCAGCGCGGCATCCGCATTCACGCCAAGCAGCTCGGCAAGATAATTGGCGTTGCCGACCGTAATCACCGTGCCGCCGCCATGGACGAACTCCAGCAGCTCGACCGCCGATCGCTGCGCAGTGATATTGCCCAGCCGGTCGCGATATTCCTCCGGAATGTCGGCCGGGTTCGGCTGATCGCCGTCGCCGCGCCCACCATACACGCCGCTGGGATCGGCGGGGCCGGTGCCGTCGGCAAAGATCAGCACGTCATAGCGCGACGCCAGATCGCCCGAATCGATATCTTCGGGAAAGACCAGCTCGAACGGAAATTCATATTGTTCGAGCAGCCAGCGGGTCCAGCCTGAGGGCATCACGCCCCCATATTTGTCGACCAGCCCGATTCGCGTCCGACGAAGCTGCAACAGCCCCCCGGCGGAGGGCGCCGAACCGCGTGCATAGGCATCGATGCCGAGTTCGCGCGTCGAATCGGCGATCACCGATTGCGCTTCGGGGGAATAGGGGACCCAGATCGTACCGGGGCCGAAGCTGCGGCCGTCGACGCGCATCGCATCGCGCACCCACGCAACCTGGCTTCCAGCGGCGAGCAGGCGGTTGGTCAGGGTGAAGCTGTTGTTCGCCTCATGCGCGATCAGCCAGCCGGCGCGCCCGCTGCCGATCACGCGGCCCGCATCTGCCTGTGCCAGATCGTCGATCCTGCGGAACGGCCCTTCAAAGCCTTCCATCACCCGATCGAAGGAAACCCCCATCTGATAGGCAAGGGTATAGCCGGTAATGTCATAGGGCGGGATCGGCGGGCCGCCGGGATATTGGAGATTATGCGGGTGATCCTGCGGCTCGAACATGTCGAGCACATGCGGGCGATAGGCCTGCGCCGTCTTCACGACATAGCTGCCCGCCGGATAGCGCTTGCCGTCGACCGTGAAAGGTGCATCCGCCTGCATCACATCCACTCCGGTCTTGAGCAGCGCGTTCACGAAGGCGACGACGGTGGGCATGTCCGCCTGCCCCGCCGGAATGATATAGCCGCGCGGATCGCGCAGTGCCGGATCGTTCAGCACCTGCGCATACAGGTCGCTCGCCACGCGATCGCTGTCGTTGAACGCGCGCGACGTCAGTCCGCGTTCGGCGGGCGGCGGGCCGTTTCCGGCCGCTTCCTTCAGCGCATCGATTCGCTGCGGCGTGATCGTCCAGCTGTCGCGATCGCCGCGTGCGATATTGTTCGCCCCCATGCGATAGATGTTGAACAACAATCGCTCACGATTGCGCGCCGCATAATCCATCACGGCGCGATTGAGCGACCATTGATATTCGAGCGTATCGCGCAAATGCCACATGCGCGGCGAGATCGGCAGCGGCGCATCGCCGCGCGGCAGCTGTGCCTCCGGAACCAGCGGAATGCGTTCGGGTGTCGGCCCGCCGATAATCTCGGTCAGCAGCCCGACCGAATTGTGGAAATAGGCGACCGAGCGGAGCATGCCGTTGTGCCAGGTCGAATAGCTGGCCTCGCCGCGCATCCCCGATCCGGCCTTGTTCTCCGAAATCAACCGACTGTGCATCGCCGCGCCGACTTCGCCCAGCTCGGTCATCACCAGCGGGTCGTAATTGTAATTGAACGGATCGCGGAACGGCGGAACGAACACCACTTCGCCGGTCGGCCCGGTCTGGTGCTGGTTATAGATGATCTGCGGATACCATTGCCGGAACAACACCCGGTTGATGTTCGTCGTCTCCGGCATCTGCGACATGAAGAAGTCGCGGTTGTTATCGTGGCCGATATATTTCTGATAAAGCCGGGGGATCGAACCGAACTCGCGGTCCGCCGGATCGGAATGGCGCATATACCAGTCCGACACCAGTTCCATGCCGTCGGGATTATCCTGCGCGAACAACAGGATGACATTGTCCAGAATGCGCAGCGTTTCCGAGTCCGACTGGCTGAGCATGCGATAGAGGACGTGGATCTGCGATTGCGACGTCACGGTTTCGGTGGCGTGCAGGCCGGCATCGATCCACACCACGGCCTTGCCCTGCCGCGCCAGCGCCTGCGCGTCTTCGTCGGTCAGTCCGTCGGCCCGCGCCAGGCGGCGGGCAATGTCGCGATAGTGATCGAGATTGGCCAGATTTTCGGGCGACGAAACGATCGCCATCCATTGCGTCCGCCCTTCGGCGGTCTTGCCGATATCGACCAGCCGTATCCGGTCCGATTGCGCCGCAAGCGTCTTCAGATAGGCTTCATAGGCGGAATAGTTGGCGAGATAATAATCGCTGCCAGGTTCCTGGGGAAAGGCATCCACGGGCGCCGTGATGCCCAGATCGTTGGCCGACGAGATAGGAGTAGTGCCCTGCGCCGCAGGAGACTGCGTCTGCGCGGCAAGCTGCGGCACGTAACTCGACAATGCCAGGGCGGCGATATGCGCCAGCCATCTCGTCTTCATTCGCTTCCCCTTTTTGCATTGCCCGATCGCAGCGGTCAGCGCTCTCTCGGCGCCATGAAGCTGCCTGCGATCGGGATGACCCGGCGGCAAGGCTGGCGCACCATCGCACGGCATGTCCAGCGCGAAGCGCTGCAGTGCACAAACTCTGGCCCATATTCGGAACCCGCGCCGCGCCAGCCTCTCGATCGGGACACATGGCTGGCGCGAAGGCGCGAATCGCCGATCGGCCCGGGCATGGTTCGACCACGGGCTCAGGGACGTGTCCCACCCGACACCGACCGATGACTGTCGGCCAGCGGGGTGCGGCTTACGCTTTCAGTATCGGTGAATATGCCCAGCCGCGTCGTTCGCGGTCGGCAGCGCGGAACGCTTCGATGCGATCGCGCAGCAGCAGCGTTTGACCGATCGGATCGAGGCCAAGCAACAGCGCCTCGCGCGCTTCGTCGCTGATGTCGAAACGCCATGCCTGTCCGGACGGGGCAGTAACCGTGCGGCTTTCCAGATCGACGGTCAGGATCGGTTCGGCTCCGGTTTCCAGCAACGCGCCAATCTGCTCGATCGCGACATCGCACATCGCCGCGGGCACGATACCGTTGGCGATGCAATTGCCGCGAAAGATCGCGTTGAACGACGACGCGATGACGGCGCGGAAGCCATATTGGGAAAGCGCCCATGCGGCATGTTCTCGGCTCGACCCGCAACCGACATTGGCGCCGGTGACAAGTATCTTCGCATCGGCATAGCGCGGTTGATTGAGGACGAAATCGGAATCGGGTTCGCGCGATCCGATCGCGGTATAGCGCCATCCGGCGAACAGCCCCTCGGCAAGCCCGCGCCCCAGCGGGTCGCGCATTTCGCGCGAGGGGATGATCGCGTCGGTGTCGATATTGTCGCGCAGCAACGGCGCAGCAACCGCAGTGAGGGTGGTGAACGGCTCCATCAGTGCGCCACCTTCCGCGGATCGGCGATACGCCCGGCAATTGCCGACGCCGCTACCGTTTCGGGCGAAGCGATATGCGTGCGCGTCCCCGGCCCCTGACGGCTTTCGAAATTGCGGTTGGTGGAGGACACGACCCGCTCCTGTGGGCCGAAGCTCTCGCCGCCCGCGAAAAAGCACATCGAACAGCCCGATTCGCGCCATTCGAACCCGGCCTCGCGAAAGATCCGGTCGAGCCCTTCGGCTTCGGCAGCACGCTTGACGCTGCTCGATCCGGGGACGCAGATCGCCTTGACCCCCGGCGCGACATGGCGCCCTTCGAGCAGCTTCGCCGCGCGGCGCAGATCGCTGATCCGGCTGTTGGTGCACGAACCGATAAAGGCCGCGTCGATCGGCAAATCGGTCAGTCGCCGGCCCGGCTCCAGACCCATATAGGCATGGGCGCGCGACTGGCTTTCGGCATTGCCCTGTTCCGGGGTGGCGGCGGGGTCGGGTACGGCACCGTCGACCGGCACGACCTGCTGCGGGCTGGTACCCCAGCTTACCAGTGGCACCAGCTCGGATGCGTCGAACCGCAATTCGGTGTCATATTCGGCGTCTTCGTCGCTGTTCAGCTCGCGCCACCGGGCGACGGCCGCGTCCCAGTCGGCGCCCTCGGGCGCGAAACGGCGGCCCCTGATATAGTCGATCGTCTTGTCGTCGGGCGCGATGATGGCAGTGAAGGCGCCGAATTCGGTACCCATGTTGCACAATGTCAGTCGCGCCTCGATATCCAGACCCGAAACCGCGCTTCCGGCATATTCGACGACATGGCCCGATCCGCCGCCGACGCCGAATTTGCCGAGCAGCGCGAGCGCCAGATCCTTGGCAGTAACGCCGGGGGCAAGCTCGCCGTCGATGGTGATCCGCATCTGCGGCGGGCGACGCACCGCCAGCGTCGACGTCGCCAGTGCATGTTCCGCCTGCGTCGTGCCGATCCCCCATGCCAGCGCACCCAGTGCACCTTGCGAACAGGTGTGACTGTCCGGACAGATCAGCGTCGCACCGGGCAGCACAATGCCAAGCTCCGGCGACATGACATGGACGATGCCCTGCAGCGGATCGTTCAGATCGAACAGGCGAATGCCGGCGGCGCGCGCGGCATCGCGCGTGGTGGTGATGAATGCCTTTCCGGTGGGCATGCGCGTATCGTCGCTGCGGCCCGGAATGGTGTCGACAATATGATCCATCACCGCGAACGCCTGTTCGGGTGCCATCACCTCATGACCGCGATCGAGCAGGCGGCGGATCGCTGTGCCACCGGTACGCTCATGCAACAGGATACGGTCGATCAGGATCAGATCGGCGCCGTTATCCAGCGTTTCTATGCGATGCGAATCCCAGATCTTGTCGAAAATCGTGCGTTTCAACGGCCCGCCGCTCCACCTTCGGTCTTGGGCAGCACATCGGCACCGTCTTCGCCGGCTTTGGGCAGATCGTGGCGCAGGCCCATCCGCGCGCCGTCGATCTCGATCGGAAGCGCGGGCAGCCGGGCCTTGCTTCCGTCCTCCAGAGTCACTTCGACCAGACCGCCTTCGGCCTGAAGATGCGGATCGTCGAGCAAATCCTGCGGACGCACGATCGGGGCAAAGGGCAAGCCGATCTTGCCCAGCCGCGCGACCAGTTCGTCACGCGTCATCTCCGCGAACAACGCACGCAGCACCGGCAGGATACGGTCGCGCTGCAGCACGCGATTATTGTTGAGCGCCAGATCGGCATCGGCGGCGAAATCGTCCAGGCCCAGCTCGGCGCAGAATTCCTTCCACTGCCCGTCGCTGACCACGCCGACGAACAATTGCTCGTCGGGATTGCGGGTTTCGAACACGTCATAGACGGCCCAGGCCGAAATCCGCGCCGGCATCGGATTGGCGGGCTGACCGGTGACGGCATATTGCGCAATATGCTGCCCCACAAAGAATGCCGTGGTTTCGAACAGCGAACATTTGACGTCGGCGCCCTGACCATCGCGATGGCGACGTTCGAGCGCGGCGAGGATGCCGATCACGCCGAACATCGACCCGGCAATGTCGATAACCGAAGCACCCGCGCGCAGCGGCCGTCCCGGCGGGCCGGTCATATAGGCAAGCCCGCCCATCATCTGCGCGACTTCGTCGAGCGCAGTGCGATTTTCATAGGGACCGGTCAGAAACCCCTTGGCCGAGCAATAGATAAGGCGCGGATTGCGCTTGCGCAGATCCTCTGCGCCCAGACCCAGCTTGGCGAGCGCGCCGGGGCGGAAATTCTCGATCACGACATCCGCGTCGTCGATCAGGCGCAGCGCATCGGCAAGCCCTTCTGGCGACTTGAGATCCAGACACACGCTGCGCTTGTTACGGTTGAACATCGGGAAATATCCCGCACCCGAACCGAGCAGCCTGCGCGTATGATCGCCGCCTTCCGGCTCGATCTTGATGACATCGGCTCCGAGATCGCCAAGGATGAGCCCGACCGACGGCCCCATCACCATATGGCTGAATTCAACGACCTTCAGACCTTCAAGAGGAAGCGATTCCATATTTCCCCAACGCGTTGCTGCCCCAAGCCGTGCCTCGACAACGGCTGGTCATTTGATATAGAGATAGGACAATAAAGCAAGCAGAGGTTTTGATGGCCAGCGACATTTTGGTAAGCGAAGTGGGTCCGCGCGACGGGCTGCAGAGCATCAAGGCAATCATGCCGACCGACGCGAAAAAGGCGTGGATCGCGGCGGAAGCCGCCGCCGGAGTGCGCGAAATCGAAGTCGGAAGTTTCGTACCTGCAAAGCTGTTGCCGCAGCTTGCCGATACCGCGGAAATCGTCGCGTTCGCCCGCACCATTCCCGATCTTACCGTCGCAGTATTGGTGCCGAATTTGCGTGGTGCACAAGCCGCCATCGCCGCCGGTGCCCACAAGATCACGCTGCCCCTTTCGGTTTCCGAATCGCACAGCATGGCGAATCTGCGCCGTACCCATGCACAGGTGATAGACGAAGCGGCAGCGATAGCTACCGCCATTGCCGAACTTCCCGAAGGCGAACGCCCGCATTTCGAAGGAAGCCTGTCGACGGTGTTCGGTTGCACTATCGAAGGCGCGATTCCGCTGCCGCAGATACTTGGCCTTGCGGAACAGCTGATGGCGGCGGGTTGCGACGAAGTCGGCCTTTCCGACACCACCGGCTATGCCGATCCGACTGCCGTGAAGAACATGATTCGCGCGGTCCGCGGCGTGGTCGGCGATGCCGCGGTAACCGGCATTCACTTGCACAACACGCGCGGTTTGGGCCTCGCCAATGTGCTCGCGGCGCTCGATGCGGGGCTCGAAACGGTTGATTCGTCGCTGGGCGGAATCGGCGGTTGCCCGTTTGCGCCCGGCGCGAGCGGCAATATCGTGACCGAGGATCTGGTCTTCATGCTCCAGGCGATGGGACTGAAGACCGGGATCGACCTGCCCCGGCTGCTCGAGGTGCGCAAGATCGTCGCCGATGCGTTGCCCGGCGAGCCGCTTTATGGATTCACCCCCGATGCCGGGCTGCCGCTCGGCTTCACGCCCGAACCGAACCCCGCCAAGCTGGAGGCCGCCGAATGACGATTGGTACGAAGATGGTGCGCGACGACCGCACCGCGCGCCAGATTTTCGAAGATGTGATGGCCAATCCGGCGCGCACCAAATTCGGCTTTGGCGAAAAGCTCGCCATCGTGAATGTCGATTTCCAGAACGCCTATACGCGGATCGACGAATTCAAGACCGCCTATGAAACCGATCCGCGCCAGATCGAATATGCCAACACCATTTCGCGGCTGGCGCGCGAGCGTGGCATGCCGGTGATCTGGACGCATGTCGCCTATATGGACGATGCCAGCGATGCCGGCGTCTGGGGCACGCGCACCGACACGCCCGACAGCCTGCAGAACATCAAATATGGCTCGCGCCGCCATGCGTTCGACGATCGCTGCGAAATCGATCCCGACAAGGACGCGATCTATACCAAGCGGATGCCCTCGGCCTTTTTCGAAACGCCGCTGCAAAGCCTGCTGGTGTGGCACAAGGTCGACACGCTGGTGATTACCGGCGGATCGACCTCGGGCTGCATCCGCGCGACTGCGGTCGACAGCCTCAGCCGCGGCTATCGCACGATCGTCCCGATCGAAACCTGCGCCGACAAGCATGAAAGCTATCACTTCGCCAATCTGACCGATCTTCAGCTCAAATATGCCGATGTCGAACCGGTGCAGACCGTGATCGACTGGCTGGAGGCACGCTGATGCGCGAAGGCGAAAAGGATCCGGGCCTCTATGATTTCCGGCCGTATCGCGACCGGACCAGGCTCGAATGGCCCGATGGCAAGAAAGTCGCCGTCTGGGTGTCGCCCAATCTCGAATTTTACGAGATCGACCCGCCCGCCAATCCGCATCGCAAAAGCTGGCCCAAGCCGCATCCCGATGTGGTCGGTTATGGCCATCGCGATTACGCCAACCGCATCGGCCATTGGCGCATGGCCGAAGTCATGGAAAAACACGGTTTCAAGGGATCGGTGTCGCTCTCGGTGGCGCTTTGCCAGCACCACCCGGACGTAGTGGCGAATGCCAATGATCTGGGCTGGGAATTCTTCAGCCACGGCATTTACAACACGCGCTACAGCTATGGCATGGATGAAGCGCAGGAACGCGCGATCATCGAGGATTCGATTCGGACGGTCCGCGACGCCACCGGCCAGACGATCAAGGGCTGGCTCGCGCCCGCGCTTACCCACACGCCGCGCACGCTCGATCTGATCGCCGAATATGGCATGACCTATACCTGCGATCTCTATCACGACGATCAGCCGGCGCCGGTGCATGTGAAGTCGGGCAAGCTCGTCTCGATGCCCTACAGCATCGAAGTGAACGACCATTATGGCTTCTTCGTCTATAACATGAGCCCGCGCGAATATGCCGATACGCTGAAGCGCCAATATGACCGGCTGGCCGCCGAAGCCGAAGCGAGCGACGGGCCGGGCGGCACGGTGATGTGCATTCCGCTGCACAGCTATCTGATCGCCCAGCCGCACCGGATCGGCCCGTTCGAGGATGTGCTGCGCCACATCGCTGCCGATGGCCGCGCGTGGATCACCCGATCGGGTGACATCGCCGATCATTTCCTGTCGCATGGCGGCTATGACGCCGTCGCCGCCGACGCAGCCCGTTATGCAAAGGGTGACGCATGAGCCTCGATCCCGCCTATCTCGAATATCCCAAGCGGCGCGAGGGCATGGACCATGACCTCTACACGCCTTCGCCGATGCCGAGCCGCAAACCGGTTGCGTGGCCGGGAGGCAAGCCGGTTGCAGTTACGCTGCTGGTCAATCTGGAATGGTTTCCGATCACGCCGGAGGACAAGCCGTTCCGCGCACCGGGGCATATGGTCACGCCCTATCCCGATTTCCGCCATTATACCGCGCGCGAATATGGCACGCGGGTCGGCTTCTATCGCCTGCTCGACGCATTCGCCAAAGCGGGAGCGACGGCAACGATCGCAGTCAATTCGGCGATTGCCGAACGCTATCCCAGCATCATCGCCGATATTCTGAACGCGGGGCATGAGATCATTGCCCATGCCACCGATATGAACGCGACCATCGCGTCGGGCATGGGCGAAGATGCCGAGCGCGCGATCATCGCGCAGGCGCGCGACACGCTGGCGCAGGCGATGGGCAAGCCGCCGCGCGGCTGGCAATCGATTGCGCGGTCGCAAAGCTTCGACACCCCCCGGCTGCTGGTCGAAGCGGGCTTCGACTATATGTGCGACTGGGTGAATGACGACCTGCCCTATCTCGCGACGACCGAGGCCGGCACGATCGTGTCAGTGCCGTTCAACCACGAATTGTCCGACCGCCAGATGATCGCGGTGCAGCAGCATTCGATGGACAGCGTCGCGCAGCAGATCGAGGATGCGCTCGACTGGCTGAAGCGCGAAGCGGCGCAATATGGCGCGGGGCGCGTGCTGCCCTTCACGCTGACGCCTTATATCACCGGCCTGCCCTATCGCATGGATGCGTTCGAGGCGCTGCTCGGCGGACTGGCGAAGGACGATGCGACGTGGTTCGCCACCGCGGGCGAGCTGGTCGACGCATGGAAGCCGCAGGCTGGGTAAGGGCCTCGACCCTCAACACCGTTTGCGCTGAGCCTGTCGAAGCGCAGCCCTGCTCTTGCGCCACGTTGCAGAAAGAAGAGCAGGGCTTCGACCGGCTCAGCCCAAACGGCCCCTTTTGGGGCACAGGCTGCGGCCAGACATCCCCCGGTCGGGCTGCGCTTTGTCGAAGCCCTGCCCTTCTCTTTCATGCCATGTCGATAGGGGAGGGCCGGCGTTCAAACCGCTCGGCCCTGAACAGCGACCTAGGTGTCAGTATCCGCCGCGCCCTCATGTCCGCGCGGATCGAGGATCACGCGCAGCGCGCGCGTCAGCAGCGCTTCGGTCGCGTCATAGCGTTCCTGCGCAATGTCGCCATCATAACGGATGTCGCGCAGATCCTCGACCGGCTCGCCGCGCAGTTCGGCAACCAGCCGCTCGAGCCGGTCGATCCGATCGTTGGAAACCGCCAGCTCGACGGTCAGCGCCAGCGCGATATTGAGCACTTCCTCTGCCTCGCGGCTTTGAAGGCTGATCGGGCGCGGCCCGCGTGCAGATGCGATCAGCGCCGAAAGCGCCTCGGTCTTGCTGGTCATGGTCAGGCAGGCTTCCGTCCGCTGATGGCGTACCAGCGATTATTGGCAAAGCCCTGGAGCGCGGCAAGATCGTGTTCGATCACCGTATCGGCGGGAAAGCCCGCGGCGATCATGTCGGCGCGCAGATCGGCGGTGGCATAGGTGTTCCAATGCACTTCGCCGTTGAAATGGGTGTCCCAGTCCCGCTCAACCTGATGCACTATCGTCGGCTGGTTCCGGATCGCGACATCCTGATGGATGACAATTCCGCCCGGACGAACGACGCGGAAGGATTCGGCGATCATCTTGCGACGCTTCTCCTCTCCGATTTCGTGCATCAGATTGTGCGAGACCACGAGGTCGAAGCTGTCCTTTTCGAACTTGAGCTCCGACGCGTCCATTTGGTGAAAATGGACGGCGACTCCGAGGGACTCCGCACGCGCATGCGCGTAGCGGAGCATGCCTGCACCCAGATCGAGCGCATGCACTTCGGATTGCGGCCAGTGCGCGGCATAGGCAGCCGAAGCCGCGCCCGCCGAGCACCCGATATCGAGCATCTTCCTAGGAACGAAACCGCCGAAATGTTCTTCGAGCAGTTTCAATATCACCCCTGCCTTGCTGTCCCCCCGGCCAATGCCCTGGCCGAAGGAAAAGACATTGCCGCCGCATTCGTACAGTGCGCCGGCAACGACATCATATGCGCCCTTGTCCATGGCATAGCCGCCGGGCTGAAGATGAATGTCGACATCGGCGACTTCGGGCGAAGGATCATAGGATGGGTCGAGCGCAAGGCTGCCCAGCTTGTCGGGCGAATCGATCAGATTCGCAGTCGCCCGCGTCATGCGATCAAGGTCGCGATAGATCGGTTCGCCGACCGAAACCCAGATCATTTCCTGCGCGGCGCGATTGGCGGCGCTCCAGCGGCGATAGCTGGGCGACATCAGGAACGCTTCCTGCACTTCGGCGGGCGATTGCGGCAGGCGGCCATGCGCGGCGACGAATGCCGGTCGCGCTTCCTCGCCATAACGCTCGACATTCTTCGAGCGGACTTTGGCGTTGAGCAGCTTTCGCAGCATCACCACCGCTTCCTGACGGCTGCGCTCTTCGGCGGTGGCTTGCGGCAATACCGCGTGCTGGACGTCGCGAACCTTCATCACCAACCCCATGCTTTGTAGCAGGATGAGACCATAATCAGCGGTTTGATGCAACTATTTTGTTCTAGATATAGAACAATTACCGCGCTTCGATCAGTTCGACCAGTTCGCCCGCCGGGCCGCGCAGCACGCATGCCTGGCGCCCGCCATAGACCGCCTCGTCACGGCGGGCGGGCGGCCAGATCGCCTCGCCCGCGAACGGCGCGAGCGATTCGACTTCGAACGTCGCGATCGCATTGCCCGGCGGCAGGTGCCCGGCGATCACCGGGCGCGGCGCGGCGGGGAAACGCGGTCCGGTGGGATAGGCGTCGAGCTCGATCAGATTGCCGCGCTGGCGCATGCCGATCGCGCTCAGTTCGATCGTCTGTTCCGGATCGAGCCGCTGTGCCGCCTGAATCACCGCAACCTTGCTCTGGCGGACCGGGCGCTCGCGCAGTTCGAACTTGTCGACATACCAGCGCAGCAGCGCGTTGAAGTCCCACCCCGCCGTCACGACGATGAAAGTGCGCCCGACAAAACCGGCGGGCGGCGGCAGGATCGACGTTTCGCGATCGCCGCTTTCCATCGTGAAATAAAGGCATTCGTTCGCCGGGCCGCGCACCTGCATCGCGACGATCGAGGGCATGAACTGCAGCGGCTTTGGTGGACCGATGATCTCGAACGGCGAATCGGCAAGCCGTTCGGCAAGCGCATGGACATCGTCGACGATGATTTCGAACGCATTCCATCCGAAGGTCGTCAGCGGACGATAGCCGCGCGGCGCAGGCGTCTGCACCAGCCGCACGAACACATCGCTTTCGCCTTCGGGCACCAGCGTCACCATCGGCGCACCCGCGCTTGCCGGCGCTTCCCAACTGGCGGCGAGCGCGGCGGGAACGGTGCCGCGCTCGACCACGCGGTGGCCCAGATAGTCGCACCATACCCGTTCGGACGCATCGATGTCGGGCGTCGCCGTGGTTGCGGCAACGATCCGCAACAGCCCAGGCTGCGTGTCTGTGGTCCAGTCGTTCACATGCCCTCCGCTCGGTTGCCGCTATGGCGCTCGGCGAAGATGTACGCTTGCTATTGTTATATATCTATAGCAAATCGTCACCTGACGGTGACGGGTTCACAACAGCCGCACGTCGCCGCTGGGGGAATTGAGATCGAGCGTGATCTGATATTTGTCGGGGCGGAATTGCGCCAGGATATGCTGGACGGGGCGCCCGTGCACATCCTCGACCGTACGGCTGACGCGCAGGATCGGCGACCCGATATCGACCTGGAGGATCGCCGACAGTCCGGCGTCGGCAAGCGTCGCCGAAATCGTCTGACGCGCGGCACCGATCTGCACGCCCGCTTCGGCGATCAGAGTCAGGATCGGCGTCGAATTGAGCTTGGCCCGCGTCATCCCCGCGCCGATATCCATCGGCAGATAGGTGATATAATGGCCGATCGGGCTGTCTTCGAGCCAGCGGACACGGCTGATCCGCAGCACTTCGGTGCCCGCTTCGATATGCAGCGCTTCGTCGATCGGCGGTCGCGCCGGGACCGGATCGACTTCGAGCAGCTTCACCCGCGTCGTCCTGCCGAAGCTCAGCAGCGATTCGAGCGCCTGTTCGATATTCCCCTGAAACGGCTTGGCCGGCGAACGAAAGATGACCGTCGTGCCCACGCGCCGCTTGCGTTCGACCAGATGGTTGTCGGCCAGTTCGTCGAGCGCCCGGCGCGCGGTAATCCGCGACACGCCGAACTGGGCCGAAAGCTCCTGCTCGGTGGGAAGACGCGATCCGAACGCACGCTCGCCGCTGGTGATCTCTTCGCGCAGCTGAAGGAATATCTGATGATAGAGCGGTACCGCCTGCATCCGATCGACGCCGACCGGCTCATCGCTTTCCATGGTCAACAACCGGCACCCCCATCTACTTGATATTGTTCGTGGCTGCTGCCCGAGAGGATTAACTTACCTGAATCAATTTCCATAGGGATGTATTCATGCTGACGAAACCCGTTCTTGCACCGACCGACGCCCGCCGCCTGCTCGACGCTGCGATCGAGGCGGCGGATGCTGCCGGATATGCGATGAGCATCGCCATTGCCGATGACGGCGGATACCCGCTGGCGATGCAGCGTATGGCCGGTGCCGGGCTGATGACCGGCAAGGTTTCGCTGGAAAAGGCGCGCACGGCTGCGCTGCTGCGCGCGCCGAGCGCCGTGTTGCAGAACCGCGTCAAGGAAGATCCCGCGCTGCTCGCGCTCACCGACTATCTGCCGATGGCGGGCGGCGTTCCGATTCGTGTCGATGGCACGGTGGTCGGCGCGATCGGCGTATCGGGCGGCACGCCCGAACAGGACGAATCGGTGGCGGAAGCGGGAATCGCCGCGCTCTGACGCGCGATCGGCGAATCATTCGTTCCGGTGCTGGGGCAATGGCAGGCGCAGACCGGCAACCACTCCGGCGAGCAGGCAGGCGGCTGAAATCGTCAGCGCCGTACCGACGCCCACCCGGTCGGCAATGATGCCCCAGAGCGCCGATCCGATCGCCAGACCGCCGAACGTCGTCGTCTGGTACAAGGCGATGGTGCGCCCGACCAGGTCGCGCGGCGTCGCCAGTTGCAGCGTCACGTTGAAGGTGGACAGCGTCGATACCCAGCCCGCGCCCGCGAGCAGATGCGCGACGATCGCGATCGGGACCGATCGCGTCAGGCCGATCGCCGCCACTGCGGCCAGGAACACGCCGATCCCGGCGCGCAGCACGAATTCCGACCCGTAACGCCCGCGCAGCATCACCGACGCCACCGCGCCGCCCATCGCCCCCACGCCGAAACAGCCGAACAACATGCCGAGCAGGTCCGGCCCGCCATCAAGCCGCACCGCAACCACCGGCATCAGCCCCCAGATCGCCGCCGCGCTGAGGCTGAACATCCCGGCGCGGATCAACAGCCCGCGCGTGCGCAGATGCGTCATGCCATAGCGGAACCCCTCGGCCAGCACCGCCCAATAGCCGCGCCGCGCCTGTTCGGTCCGCTCCGGGCGCCAGCGCCACAGCACCGCGATGATGCCCAGATAGGACAGCGCATTGACGATGAAGGCGAGCGTCGCTCCGGCAACCAGCACGATCGCGCCGCCGATCGCCGGACCCAGGCTGCGCGCGACATTATTGCCGACGATATTGGCAGCCACCGCCGACGGGATTTGCGCGCGCGGCACCAGTTCGCCCACCGATGCCTGCCAGGCGGGCCAGTGCACCGCCGTGCCGCATCCGATCAGAAAGGTAAGCGCCAGCAGCAGCATCGGCGTCAGCGCGCCGATCGCGGCGAGCGCCGCCAGCACCACCGAAAGCAGCAGCATGACGAACTGCGCGCCCAGCATCACGCTGCGCCGGCTGAAGATATCGGCAAGCGCGCCCGCCGACACGGCGAACAGCATCACCGGCAGGTTGGCGGCGGTCTGGACCAGCGACACCATCGTCGCCGATCCGTTGAGCTGCACCATCGCCCAGCTGGTCGCGACGACCTGAATGAAGGTGCCGAATTGCGACACGATCGTCGCCGCCCACATCGCGCGGAACCGCGCATGGCGCAGCGGTTCGGGCAACAGTGCGAAAGCCCGTGTCGCGATCAGTGCATCTCCTCGCCGCCCGAGACATTCATTGCCTCGCCGGTGATGTAGCGCGCCTGCCCCGAACACAGGAACGCGCAGGCATTGGCAGTGTCGGACGGCTCGCCAACGCGGCCCAGCGGGATGCGGCTGCGCATCGCGGCGAGATATTCCTCGACCGTCTGGCCGCGCGCCTTGGCCATATATTCATTCTGCCAGCTGCCCAGACCGGTGGTGACATGGTTGGGGCACACCGCGTTGACGGTGATCTGCTCGGGCCCCAATTCGATCGCGGCGGAGCGGGTCAGGCCGACAATGCCGTGCTTCGATGCGATATAGGAGGATGTCAGCGCCGAACCCGATTTCGACCCGCGGCTGCCGATCGAAACGATGCGGCCACGGCCCCATCCTTCCTGAATTTCCTGCTTCAGCATCTGGCGGACCGAATGCTTCATCGCGAAAAATGCGCCGCGCAGATTCACGTTGAGCACCGTGTCCCACATTTCCTGCGTCGCATCGACCAGCGGCCCGAACAGATAGCCGACTCCGGCATTGTTCACGAGGATGTCGAGCTTGCCATAGGTTTCGACGGCGTGCGCGACCATCGCCGCCACCTGCGCCTCTTCGCGCATATCGGCCTGAAAGGTCGAGACATGCGGGTTGATCGCGCGCAATTCCTCGGCAACCGCCGCCATTTCCTCGCTCGCGCCGACGCCATGCGCGGGCGCCATATCGCCCTTGGTCTCCCCCAGATCATGGAGGACGAGCTTCACGCCATCCTCCGCCAGCTTGCGCGCAATCGCTTCGCCCAGCCCCTTGCGGCGGCCCGCGCCGGTGACGATGGCGACCTTGCCTTCCAGATCGGGATACATGGTGTAGCTCCTTAAATGTCCATCGCCGCGCGATAGCCTTCGCTCGTCGCCGACAAAGTGATGCGCGGTGCCTTGCAATCGCCGACCAGCCGCACGTCGATTCCTGCCGCGCGCAACGGTGCGGCAAGGCCATCGTCGGGAATGCGCGGCGTGGCAAAAGTGAGGAAAGACACGCCGGTCAGCGTTTCCTGGGCACCGCTGAAGATATTGGCATAGGCGATCTCGCCGTCCTCGATCCGGGGCGCGGGCAGCGGGCGTACCGAGGTGAGGATGCGCGCGCCCTTGCTGTAGAGCCGCTGGTACACGCCCTGCCGCACGATCAGCGATTCGTCGCTGGCGATGCGTTCGCGCGGGGTCAGGATCGTTACCTGCTCGAACCGGGTCATCAGAAACTCGGCGGCGTCATAAGTGAAGGCGCTGTGATCCTCGTCCCAGATCACCGCCATGCCTTCCATCTGCGTCGCATAGGGGCGCAGCATCACTGCCGCCGCGCGAATATCGGGCACCAGCCCTTCCTCGCGCCATTCCTTCGGCAGGAAATCCGGCCAGGACGGAGTCGATCCGGTGGCGAGAATGACCTGGTCGGGCGCCAGCGCGATGATGTCGTCCACCTCGGCCCGCTGCCCCAGATGCAGCGTCACGCCGTGGCGCGCGGCAGCAAGCGCCTGATAGTCATATATGCTGCTCAGCCCTTCGCCACCGGGCAGATCGGCATGGACACGCGTCTTGCCGCCCGCTTCGTCCGATGCGCCGAAGATATGGACATCATGCCCGCGCGCGGCGGCGACCCAGGCCGCTTCCATTCCGGCAATGCCCGCGCCGACCACCACCACGCGCTTGCGCACCGAAGCGGGCGGCGGCGTCCAGTCGGCCTCGTCGGGCGCACCCACGCGCGGATTATTGTCGCAGAGCAGACCCCGGCCCGACGTGATCATGCTCCAGCAGCTGTTGCACGACACGCAATAGCGTATCTCCGCCTCGCGCCCCTCGCGCGCCTTGTTCGGCCAGGCGGGATCGGTGACCAGCGGGCGGGCGAGCATGATCAGATCGGCCTTGCGCTCACGGATCAGCCGCTCGCCTTCATTGGGATCGGTGATCAGCCCCAGCGCGCCGAGCGGCACACCCGGTGCGCCTGCGCGCCCGAGTGCTTCGATCGTGTCGACATAGGGCAGGCGCGGCCCGTGATTGTCGGGCAGGTGCCTGTAGAGCGTGTCCGAATGGCTGCCCCAGCAATAGGTGAGATAATCCATATCGCCGGTCGCGTGCAGCGCCCCGGTAATCGCCTCGGCTTCGGTCAGGTCGATCCCGTCGGGCATGCCGTCTTCGGCGGGCAGCTTCAGCCCGATCAGGAATTCCTTGCCGCATTCGGCGCGAATGCCCGCCATCAGCTCGCGCAGCAGCCGCGTGCGCCCGTTCAGGTCGCCGCCATAGGCGTCGTCGCGATGGTTCGACCGGCGCGACAGGAACTGGTGGAAGATATGGCCGTGCCCCGCCGAAATCTCGACACCGGAAAATCCGCCGGCGGCAAGCAGGCCGCACGAGCGGACGAATTCGTCGATCATCCGCTTCACGGCGTCCGTTTCGAGCGCGTGCGGGACCGTCCAGCTCAGATCGTCGGCAAGCGCGCTGGCGCCGCGCGCATCGAGATTGCGGAACCCCGCACGAAAACCGCGGCCATTGTCCTGGATCTGGCCGAGCATATGCCCGCCCTCGCTGCGAACCGCCTCCGCCCAGCGCGGCAGCATGTCGGCATTGATCCCCGAAAGCACGGCAGGTCGTGTCGGGATATTCTGCCAGTGCAGCATCCCCATCGGCTCGCTGACCAGCAAAGACGCGCCGCCGCGCGCGCGATTGGCATAATAGGAAATCAGCCGGTCGGTGACCCGGCCCTTGTCGGCATAATGCGTCGATGTCGACGCATGGACAATGCGGTTGGGGAGCGTCAGCCCCCCAACACGCACCGGGGAGAAAAGATTCGGATAGGCAGTCACACTTAATGCGGTTCGTGCGCGCGCAGCACCCGGCGAATGAATTGCTGGGTCCATTCGGAACGCTCGGCCTCGGTCGATGCGCCGGGCTTGTACGCCTCGATCTCGTCGCGGCTGACGCTGCCCTTTTCGTCGAGCAGCCGCTCGATCGTATCGACACGCTCGCGCAGTGCCGCCGTTTCGGCCATCAGTTCGAGCAGGAACGTCATCATCTGGTCGACGGCGGGATCTTCGTAAAACTGCGATCGCTTGCCCTTGGCCGCACGCGGCAGTTTCACTGTGTCTTTCGATTCCGTCATTGCCGAACCCTGTTTTCCTGCAAGTCGCAATAAAATGGGGCGGAGCATCCGAAGACACTCCGCCCCATTCGGATTACATCATCAGAAGTCGAACCGTCCACGCAGCATCCAGGTGCCCGGAGCATTGAGGTACGGATAGATCAGGTACGATGTACGATATACTTCGTCGAAACAGTTGCTGCATTCGAGCGTCAGCGACACGTTCGACGGCATCTTCAGCGTCAGACCGGCGTTGAAGATGCTGTAGCCTTCCTGGAAACCACGCGGATCGTTCGAGGTCGAAACCCAGGTGTCCGACGTGTAGCGCCACGCCACCGACGGAGTGAGCGTATATCCGCCGCCCATTTCGGCAGTGTAGTTGCCGCCCAGAGTCGACGTGAAGTCGGGCGCACGCGTCGGCTCCGCGATCCGGCCGTCGGGCGTGACGATGCTGTTGTTACAGCGGGCAGCCACGCCGTTCAGGCAATCTTCCTGCTGGTCGATCGTACCGGCATTGATGTTCTTGTACGTCGCATGCTGGAGACCAGCCGACCAGTACAGGTTCAGATTGCGGATCGGCGATGCCGAGACTTCGATTTCCAGACCATAGTTTTCAAGATCGGCGACGTTGCGCGTCAGATAGGTGATCGTGCCCGTCGTCGGATCGAGACCGCCGCCCGGAAGCTGCTGATCATAATCCATGAAGTAGAAGCCGGTCAGATTGACCCGCAGCGCGCGATCGAACCATTCCGAACGCAGGCCTGCTTCATAGGACCAGATGGTTTCCTGCGTGAACGCCTGAGCACCGGTGGCGTAATAGGCACGCGCGTTCCAGCCGCCAGCCTTGAACCCGCGGGTTGCCGAGGCATAGACGTTGATGTCGGGCGTGATCTTGTACTGAAGCGCGAAACGCGGCGTCCATTCCTTGGACTTGAGCTCGACCGGGATACCGGCGTCGATCAGGTCCTGGGTGCTGAACGGCACATAGAGCGCATTGCCGGCGGGAAGCGGGCTGTCGTTCGGCTTGAACCGGATGTCCTTGGTTTCGTCGGTATAGCGGATACCGGCGGTGAAGGTCAGTTCCGGCGTCAGGTGGAAATCGCCCTGCGCGTAACCGGCATAGTCTTCGATGTCGTTATAGACCGTGCGATCGGCGCTGCGCGTGGCATTGGCCACACCCGAAAGCGGCAGCACGGTATTGGCGAAGTTCGATTCGTTGGTTTCGCGGAAATAATAAACGCCCGCGACATAATCGACGAAGCCGCCGAACGCCGAACCCGACACCTTGATTTCCTGGCTGAACTGCTTGTGCCAGCTGTCATTGGCGAGCGGCGTCGAGAAACCGCGCGACGACGAGACGTAATCGATGCCGTCGAGCACCAGCGACGAACTGCTGACACCAGCAAAGCTGTCCGTCAGATATTCCTGATACAGGTGACGATAGCCGGTGATGAAGTTGATCGTGGCATTGTCGCCCAGACCGACCGTGAAATTCGACGTCACGGCATAGGATTCCGCAGTGTTGCCGAGCATGTTGTCGGCGAGCTGCGGGTTGACCATGTCCGAACCGATCGGGGTATCGGTGCGCAGCGGCGTGAAGCTGATGCGGCGATCATTTTCGGCGTCGTAGAAATTGGGCAGGTTGTTCGCCGACGAATTGACATATTCGCCGGTGAGATCCCAGGTCACGTCCGGGCTGAGATAGGCGCGGATATCGCCACGGAAGCCATAGCTTTCCTCGCCATTCAGCTTTTGGCCGGTCGTCAGATCGTCGACATAGCCGTCGGCCGAAACATAATAGGCCGAGAATTTGGTCAGCAGGCTCGAGCTGACCGGCAGATCGACCGAGCCGCGCAGCTGCACGCGGTTGTACCGGCCATAGCCGCCCTCGACAAAGCCGCCGACTTCATCGCGGGGCTTGCGCATCACGACGTTGATCGCGCCGCCGGTCGTGTTCTTGCCGAACAACGTACCCTGCGGGCCGCGCAGCACTTCGATACGCTCGACGTCGAAGAACGAGAAGTTATTCGCACCCTGACGCGCGATATAGACGTCGTCGACATAGGTGCCGATCGGCGGATCGAAGGTCGCGATCGATTCGGTGTTCGACAGGCCGCGCATCGAATAGGCGTTGGCGGTGCCGACCGACGTGTTGTTGTGGCCGATCAGGTTGGGAACATAGTTCACCAGATCCAGCGTGTTGCTGATCTGCCGCTCGGCAAGATCTTCGGCGCTGAACGCGGAAACCGCGATCGGAACATCCTGCAGCCGCTCTTCGCGCCGCTGCGCAGTGACGACGATTTCGCCCGAAGCGGTCGTGTCCTGCGACTGCGAAGTGTCACGGGCAGTCTGTGCGTGGGCCGAGGCGCTCGAAAGGAGCACGGCACCCACGAAAAAGGCTAACTGGGATTTACGCTGGATCATGTTGCTCCCCCTTTCTCTGGAGTTCAGTTTCCTGCGGAATGTGCAACGGTTTTCCCCGCGTACGACCCGGGGGTTCGCTGTCATTTATTTGTTATATGTTTATATCATTATCGGCCGCTGTCCATAGTCTTTTGCGGCCGCGTCGACTTTGAAGGGAAATTTATTCCCATTCGAAAACAGCGCCTTACGATTCACTATCGGCAATGGTCGCAGAGTGTGCCGTTTTGGCCACACCATCCAAAAACCTCTCGACCGGCACCCACCATTCGGCGATTCGGTCGAGCACCATTCCCGGTCCGCCGGGCAGTTCGGCATAGGCCCAGTCGGGCCGTGCTTCGCGCAGCCGCGCGGCGGAAGGAAACACTGCGTCGGTGCGGCTGCCGATGATCAGAGTCGGCACCGAAATACGCGGCACATCGGCTTGGAAATCGAACAGCGGAATGACCGAATGGCCATGTTCCTTCCACGGACCGTGGAGGAAATAGGTGATCACCGAAATATGGACGGTCTCGTCGCTCCAGTCCTTGTCGCCGACGCGGCGAACCCAGTTCCAGCGCTCGGCGATATGGCTGCCGTCGGGGGCGATTTCCTGATTGTCGGGAAAGCGGCCGATCCGTGCGGCACGGTCTTCGGCCGACATGAACGGCGCGTTGTCGAGGATCAGCGCACGCACCAGATCGGGGCGATCGGCGGCCAGCCGCCCGGCGGCAAGCCCGCCGCCACGATGGCCGAGCACCACTGCTGGCGCCAGCCCGAGCGCATCGATCAGCGCACCGGTCGCCGCCGCATAGGCCTCGATCGACGGAGCGGCGGGCGGATCGGACATGCCGTGCCCCGGCAGGTCGATCGCCACCGCGCGATAGCCGGCCTGCGCGATCAGCGGCATGGCATGGCGGAACTGGATCGACGACCAGGGCGCCTGATGCACCAGCACCACCGCCGGCCCTTCGCCCATGCTGCGATAATGAAGCTGGCCGTCCGGCCCGTCGACATAACCGCGGCGTTCGCCCGGCAAGGCAGTAAGGATCGGCAGCGTCATACGGCTTCCTTCAGGGGTATCATATGTGCGCCCAGCAGGCGGCCGAACGTCATTGCCGGCGTCACCATCATGCCGCCGCACGCGGCCTTGCCCATGGTCTGGCTCGATCCGAGCACTTCACCGGCGGCATAGAGATTGGAGATCGGCGTGCCGTCGCGGCGGATCACGCGCAGCATGTCGTCGACCGCAAGGCCCACCGCGCTGGAAATCGCGCTCGCCTGCATGCGGATCGCATAATAAGGCGGTCTGGCGATCGCCAGCGGCGCATGTTTGCGCCCGAAAAAATCATTGCCGGTCAGCACGCCATAGTTGAACCCGGCGATCGAGGTTTCGAGACCCGCCGCATCGATCCCGGCTTGCTCTGCCAGCGCTTCCACGCTGTCCGCGCGGATGAAGGCGGGGCCGCCACGATCGAAGGCCGCGACCATCTCCGCATGCGTCCAGCCGACGACGATCGGTGGGGCGGCGTTGAAAATCGCATCGTCGAACACGACCCAATATCGATAATGCGGCTGGAACAGCAGCGCCATTTCGCGTGCGTCGACGCTTTCCACATCCTCGCGGACGAACCGGCACCCCTTGTTGTTGACATAGATTTCCCACGGCTTGCGCCGCTCGGGGAAATGCTCGATCCGGCCCGCCATCCGCGCGGGAAAATCGTCGGTGTCGAACAGCGTGCCGAAATTGACGAAGATATTTTCCGCACCGCGGGCATAGCCGCCGACCGCTTCGCCAAGCATCAGCCCGGCCCCGCGCGACCATCGATATGGCCCGGCATTATATTGCGGATATCCGTTCAGCCGCTCGAACATTTCCGGATTGGCGGCATATCCGCCGCAGGTCAGCAGCACCGCCCCGGCATCGATCCGTTGCGACACGCCGTCCGCGCGGCGCGCGATCAGGCCGGTGACCGCGCCGCTATCGTCGGTCGTCAGCTCGGTGACTTCGTGGCGCAGCGCAACCGTCATGCGCCCTTCGGCCACCAGTTTCTCAACGATCGGCAGCAGCACGTCCTTGACGCTGATGCCGCCTTCGGCACCCCAATAATAGCGCGGCTGAAGATAGGGTTCGTGGCCGAATCCCTTGACCGGATGTTCGGGCAGCGGCTCGAACCCTTCGTCCATCAGCCAGTCGAACGTGTCGGCGGCATGATCCACTGCCAGCCGGACGAGCCCCGGATTGGCCGTGCCGCGGCTGATCCGCATCACGTCCTCATAATGCTGTTCGGGGCTGTCCTCGATACCGCGTTCACGCTGCAGCCGGGTGCCCGCCGCGCTCATCTGCCCGGTCGCGACCCAGAGCGATCCGCCAAGCTGATCGGCATGGTCGAGCACGAGCACGCGGGCACCGCGCCGCGCGGCAAAGATCGCCGCAGGCAGTCCGGCCGATCCCCCGCCGACAATGGCAAGATCCCAGTGCCCGGACAGGTCGGGGGCGGTCGATCCGCCGGGGGTCATATCGCTGCTCGAAACATCTTGCACCAATTCGCGTCAAATGTTCTATTTTTATATCAAATCAGGCATTGCCGATGAAATCAAGCGCGTTCCCGATCCATTTTAGACAAGAAGGGTAATTCGATGTCCCAACATCCGAAACGACGGGGGCTGACATGCTCCGCCGCCGCTCTTGCGCTCTTCTCCATTCCGGTTGCGATCGCCCGGCCCGCCTGCCCGCCCGAAGCCACGCAGAGCACCGAATGGATCGGCCTCAGCCAGCTTCATGGCGGCAAGGGCTATGTCGATACGCCGATGGGTCAGGTCCATTACCGGCTGGCGGGCGCAGGCGATGGGCCGGTGATCGTGCTGCTGCACCAGACGCCCTGGTCGATGGTGCAATATGCCGAGGTACAGGCATGTCTTGCCCAACGCGGCGTGCGATCGCTGGCGATCGATACGCCCGGCTATGGCATGTCGGACATGCCGGAGGGGCATCCGACGATCGCACAATATGCCGACAATCTGGTCCCGCTGCTCGACAAGCTCGGGCTCGAGCGAGTCATTGTCGCGGGGCATCATACCGGCGCAGCGATCGCGGCGTCGTTCGCGGCGCGCCATCCCGATCGCACCGCGGGGCTGTTGATGCACGGCACCCCGCTCTACACGGACGAGGAACGCGCGACACGACGTGCCGCCGCGCACCGGACCCGCGATCTCAGCGCCGATGGCAGCCATTTGTCGGAATATTACGCCTATATCCGCAACTATGCCGGCGCGAACCCGCGTACCGAAATCACCGCCAACTGGTCGACCATCACCTGGTGGCTGTCGGGCGTCGCCGACGTTGCGCATGAGGCGGTGTTCGAAAATGACCTCGGCGCCGATCTGGCGACGGTAACCGCGCCGACAATGATCTTTTCGGATGCGAAGGATTCGCTGCACGCGAATGACCGCCGCGCCGCCGCGCTGCGGCCCTGGTTCCGCTACACGCAATTTTCCGATGGCGGCGCGCATGCGATGATGATCGACCCCGCGCGCTGGGCCCGCCTTGCGGGCACATTCGTCGGCGAGGTTGCAGATGGAAGCGCGCCGACGGGCAACTGACCCGCCGGGGCGCCTGCCCGTTACGCGATAGTGCGCGCCGCGCCCGGCATCTTGGTCGGGTCGATCGTGTCTTCGGGCGCATTCGCCGTGGTTGCCGCCATATCTTCGGCAAGCTTGCGATAATGGCGGAAGCCGAGGAACACGACCAGGATCGACGGAATACCGATCAACAGGACGAACCCGCACAGCACGACGCCGATCGATGCCGGATTGCCCGACCAGTCGGTCGCCGCCCCGATCAGCGGCGGGCCGAGCAGCGGGCCGATCAGCGTGATGACGGCGTTGAAGATCGCGACCGAGCGGCTGCGCATTTCACCCGGCGTGATCATCTGCAATGCGGCAGGGCCGCCCGCAGTCGCCGCCGACTTGCCGATAAAGGCAAGGAACATTGCGCAGACCGCCAGTTCGGGAGACGGCATGATCGGATAAAGCGCGCTCATCGGCACGGTGATGCACAGGCCGAGCATCAGCGTGCGCATGCCGACCAGATCGGCGTTCTTGCCAAGAAACTTGCCCGCCCAGAGCGCGAGCGCAGTGCCGAGCGGCCCGGCAGTGAAATAGAACAGCCCGGTCACCGCGCCGATCGCCGCGACATCCCAGCCCCAGACGCGTTCGAACAGCGGCACGTTCCAGAATGTAAGCGTGCTCATCGCGAAATTGCAGGTCGACCCGACGATCAGGACGCCGAAGCCCTTCCACCGATCGAGCATATAGCGCACTGCGCTCATCTTCGCGCCTTCGGCTGCGCTCGCGCTGATCGTGTCGCGCTTGGCCGGTTCCTTCACGGTCAGCATCAGCAGCATGAAGATGAAACCGGGAATGCCGACGAGCAGGAAGGTCGTCTGCCACGGCGCGAACTGGCGCCCGAGGATGGTGACATGGCCGACATCGTGCAGCGCCGCGACCAGCATCCCGCCGACCAGAAAGGCGAGCCCCGCGCCAAGATAGGGGCCGGCCATATAGAGGCTGATCGCCTTTGCCCGGCCGTCGCGCTTGAAATAGTCGCTGATGATCGACACCGAACAGGGGCTGACCACCGCTTCGCCGATGCCAAGGCCCAGGCGCAGCAGCAGCAGCGGCAGGAACGACATGGCAAAGCCGCTCATCGTCGTCATCGTGCACCAGATGAAGATGCCGACGATCAGCATCCATTTGCGGCTCGTCCGGTCGGCCATCACGCCCAGCGGCACCGTTACCGCGACGTTGAACAGCGAAAATGCCGGGCCGAGCAGCAGCCCGATCTGGAAATCGGTAAGCCCCAGCGACTCCTTGATCGGCCCGACGACCAGCGAAAGAATGAACCTGTCGAAATAGGACAGGATGAACACCGCGAGGAGAAGGACGACGACATACCAGCGATACACCGTGCTCTTGGGTTCGGTCGTCACATGATTCCCCTGCTCATGCCGGCCATAACGGCCGATCTCTCGTCAAAATCCGCCAACGGCGATCGTCATTCGGAAAGGCTGCTGCCGAATATGTACCAGCCGCCCTTGCCGTGACGCGGACGCCCCGGTTCGTCCCACGCGAAT
The DNA here is from genome assembly GCF_003171655.1 of Stakelama portus. Lineage (GTDB taxonomy): Bacteria > Pseudomonadota > Alphaproteobacteria > Sphingomonadales > Sphingomonadaceae > Sphingomonas > Sphingomonas portus. The sequence continues at coordinate 80,708 of NZ_QFZL01000005.1, forward strand.
TCGGCGGCACGATCGGGATAGGTATTCGCATCAGGCAGGATGTGGGCGAAGCTGCGATCCGCGTCGAACCCGGCTTCCGCGCACAAGGCAATCGGATCCTGGGCGCGGAAAGCGGTATAGTGCGGTTCGTTATTGTGCTGGGTATCCCAGTTCCAGAAATAATCTTCCCAGGGATCGACCAGATTGGTCGCCGGCAGTTCCTGATGCACCATCAGGCCGCCGGGACGCAGCAGGCGCCGGCATTCCTTGAGCACATTGCGCGTCGCCTTCACCGAAATCTCGTGGAAGAAGAAGCTCGATACGATCAGGTCGAAATGCTGATCGGGAAAATCGAGATTTTCGGCATTTTGCTGGCTGAAATGGATCGGCACATTCAGGTGCTCCGCCACCGCATGGCCCCAGCGGAGCAGCGGCGCGCCGACATCGACGCCATGGATTTCGGCATCGGGGAAGGTTTCGGCATAGGGGATCAGATTCTTCCCCGACGAGGTGCCGAGATCGAGGATGCGCAGCGGCCGGAAATCGGGACGCTTATGCTTGATCCAGCGACTGATGACGCGGGCAACGCCGCCCCAGCTGCGGAAATTCATGCTCGCAGAGAACACCCGCGCGCCCAGGCTGACGACCGCGCCCTGCGCGACATCGTCGTCGATCCATTCGGAATGGAAACAGCCGGGGGTGAGGTGCACGTCGAGCGCCGTGACATAGCGCGGGATTTCCAGGTCGGGATCGAGCCGGAGCGATCCGCCCGCCGGATTGCGTTCGGCGGCGTCGCGCGCAACTTCGATCATTTCGGGCAGCGCGCGCTCGACTTCATCCTGTACCGACAGAAAGCACATCTCCTGCGCATTGTATCGCAGCGCGCTGTAGAGCTGATAGCTGGGCCGGCTTTCCATCGCCGCGTCGATCGCCCGTGCGCTATCGAAAACCGTGCCGTGCGCTTCGGCCGCGGGTCGTACCCGCGATTCGAAATCTTCATGCACCACTTCGGGCATGTCCTGGATGGCATAGCGTCGCAACGCGCTGCAGAAACGCTGCCGCCCGCGCTCGTCCAGCGTCGGCGTGGCGATCGTCTCAATGTCAGGAATGGCGGAATTCTGGCGGTCCAGCGTCGTACCCACTGCCATGGCGTACCTCCATCTATAGCGTCCGTCCCGCGCAGAAGGGAGCAAATTTTCGCTTGACCTTATACCGCACAGGGGCGTTTACGCCGATTGAATAGTCTTATATCTAGTACAAATGAAAACACAAGGGGGACGCCATGGACGCGGATAAGCGGCGGACATTGATCGTGGGGGCGGGGCCGGTAGGGCTTAGCGCCGCGCGGCTCATGCAGGAAAAGGGCATCCCCTTTGTCGTCATCGAATCACAGGCCGAACTTGCCGACGATCTTCGCGCCTCCACCTTCCATCCCCCCACGCTCGAAATGCTCGACACGCTCGGCGCCGGCGCACCGCTGATCGCCGAGGGGCTGATCGGCCGCACCTGGCAGATTCGCATGCACCCCAGCGGCGAAAAAGCATTGTTCGATCTCGCCGCCATCGCCGGCGACACTGCCCATCCCTATCGGCTTCAGTGCACACAATCGACTCTCTGCCGCATCCTGCTGGCACAGGTGCGCCAACGCGGCGGCGATGTGCGCATGGGCACGGCGGTTACCGCTGTCGAACAGGACGATGCCGGCGTTCGCGTCACAGCCACGCGCCCCGACGGCAGCACCGAAGTCTTTGAGGGCGGCTGGCTGATCGGTGCCGACGGTGCGCGCTCGGTCGTGCGCGGCGCAGTGGCGACCAGTTTCGAAGGCAAGACCTATCCCGAAACGACGATCCTCGCGACGACGCGCTTTCCGTTCGAGGAACATCTGCCCGATCTTTCCAACGTCAACTATGTCTGGAAGGACGCCGGAACCTTCAGCCTGTTGCGCCTGCCCGGCCTGTGGCGCTGCAGCCTCTATCCCGATGGCGACGAAACGATCGACGACGCCGTGCAACCGGCCAGCATCGCGCGCAAACTTCAGGAAATCGCGCCGAGCGATACGCCGCATGTCGTCGACGAAATCCGCCCCTATCGCATCCACATGCGGATCGTGGACCGGTATCGCAACGGCCGCATCCTGCTGGCGGGCGATGCCGCGCACCTCAATTCGCCATCGGGCGGCATGGGGATGAACGGCGGCATCCATGACGCGTTCGAACTGGTGAATACGCTGGAGCAGGTGATCGACGGCGCATCGCCCGATCTGCTCGATCGCTATGGCCGCCGCCGTCGCCCGATCGCCGAGGCCGAAATCCTGAAACAGGCCGACCGCAATCGTTCGCGGATGCAGGAGCGCGATCCCGCGCGCCGCCGCGAAATGCTGACCGAGCTTCAGGCGATCGCCGCCGATCCCGACCGGGCGCGCGACCATCTGCTGCGCACGTCGATGATCACCGGCCTGCGCCGCGCGAGCGAAATCGCATGAGCGGGCGTTATGATTATGGCCGTGCCGGGATCATCGGCATCGGCACGCCGCAGGCCAATCCGACGGTCGAGGCGGAAATGCGCATCCTGTTCGACCCGGCCGTGCTGACACAGACGGTGCGGCTGACCAGCGGCGCGGAAGCATCGAACGATCGGCTGCGCGACTATCTGCTCGGGCTGGAGGCGACGCTCGAGCGGTACGACACATTGCGCCCGGCGGCGTTCGGCTTTGCCTGTACCGGCTCTTCCTATCTGGTCAGCGCCAATGATCAGGCGCTGCTGCTCGACCGGCTGCAACAGCGGTTCGGCTATCCGATCGTCACGGCAACCGACGCCATCGCTGCCGAGCTCGACTCGCGGGGCGCAAAGCGGATCGCGCTCGCCTCGCCCTATCCGGGCACGCTTTCGGATGCCGCTGCGGAATTCTGGCGCGCCGCCGGATTCGATGTCGCCACGGTGCGCCGGATCGAAACCGGCATCGCCGATACGCGCGGCATCTATACGCTGGGCAGCGCCGACGCCCGCCCGATTGCCGAAGAACTGGCAACGCTCGACGTCGATGCAGTGCTGCTCAGCGGCACCGGCATGCCCTCGCTCGCGCTGCTCGCCGAAGCGCGCGACGCACCCGCGATGATCTCCTCCAACTATTGCCTCGCCGCGCAGCTTTGCCGCGTCGCCGGGCTTCCCGATCTCGATCGCGCGCAATGGACCGCGCGGCTTGCCGAAGCCACTTCGCAAAAGGACTCCAGCCGATGACCGATACGCCGACCGCCATCATCGACGCACAGCCAGTCACCGGCAACGGCACGCCGTTCGACGTCGTCGATCCCGCGACCGAAGAAGTCATTGCCACCATCCCGGGAGCAGAGAGCGCACTGGTCGATCGCGCGGTAACCTCCGCCCGCGCCGCGTTCGACAAGGGCGACTGGCGGCTGCTGCCGGTCGCCGACAAGCAGAAGGTGCTGCGCGACAGCGCCGATGCGATCGATGCCGCAGCCGACGCAATCGCCGATATCGAATGCGCCAATACCGGGCTTCCCTACAGCCAGGTTCGCGGGCGTCAGGTCGGGCGCGCGGCGGACAATTTCCGCTTTTTCGCCGATTATATCGGCCAGATGACGGCGGAACTGTACGAACAGGAAGCCAATTACCTCACGTATGTCCGGCGCGAGCCGATGGGTGTCGCGGCGCTGATCTCGCCCTGGAATTCGCCGCTGGCATTGGGGTCGATGAAGATCGCCTCCGCCATTGCCTTCGGCAACAGCTGCGTGATCAAGCCCGCCGAACAGGCGCCGCTCGGCCTGACGCTGATGACTCAGGTGATTCAGGATGCCGGGCTGCCGCCGGGTGTCGTCAATCTGCTCAACGGGCTTGGCGCGGAAAGCGGCGATGCGCTGGTCCGCCACCCGCTGATCGACGGAGTCTCCTTCACCGGCGGCACCCGCACCGGCAAGATCATCATGGAAGCGGCCGGCGCGATGCTGAAGCCGTCGATCATGGAACTGGGCGGCAAATCGGCGAACATCATCTTCGACGACGCCGATTTCGACCAGGCGCTCGACGGCGCGCTGATCGGCATCTTCACCAATAACGGCCAGCAATGCCTCGCCGGATCGCGCATCCTCGTCCAGCGCGGCATCTATGACCGGTTTGTCGAAGCCTTCGTCGCCCGCGCGAAAAAGGTGCGCGTCGGCCATCCGCGCGATGCGGATACCGAAGTCGGCCCGCTGATGACGCGCGCGCATTACGATCATGTGATGAGCTTCATCCCCGCCGCCGAAGATGCCGGTGCGCGCATCCTGGCGGGCGGCGACCGCGCGCCGGGCTTCGATCGCGGCTATTATTTCCAGCCGACCATCGTGGAAGTCGATTCGAACAGCCATCGCCTGTGCCAGGAGGAAATCTTCGGCCCGTTCGCGGCGATCATGCCGTTCGACACCGCCGAAGAGGCCTGGACCATCGCCAATGAATCGCGCTTCGGTCTGGTCAGCTATATCTGGTCGCGCGACATCGCGAAGATCATGGAGGGGCAGGAGCGCATCTTTGCTGGCACCGTATGGTGCAACACGCCGATGATCCGCGATCTCCACGCGCCGTTCGGCGGCTATCGCGAATCGGGCGTCGGCGCCGAGGGCGGCCGCGCCGCCGAATCCTTCTACACCCGGCAAAAGACGGTCAGCATTCCCCGCCGCCCGCTCACTCTGCCCAAGCTGGGAGCCTGAACCCATGGCAAGCCTGCACGAAGAACTGACTCAGTTTCTCGACGCCTATTTCGAAGCGTGGAACCGCTATGACGTGGCCGATATGCGCGCGCTGTGGGACGAGGAAGAGCCGGACGTCACCTATCTTGCCGAGGAATGCGAGCCGCATCATGGCTGGGACGCGATCCTGGGCTATTGGGGTGTCGATCGTTCCCGGTCCGAACGGCTGGTCAGCTGGCACAGCCTGCACGCGACTCAGGCGGGCGAGGATGTCGCCATCGCCTTTTTCCATGCCAATTGGAGCACCTATATCCCCGGCAACCGGCTCTATCCCAAACCGTTCGGCGGGCCGGTGCGCATTTCGATGGTGTTGCGGCGCAAGGCTGGCGCATGGCGTGCGATTCACTATGTCGAATGCCCGCTGGCCTCGATCATTCAGCTGCGCAAGGCGCATGAAGATGCGGTCGAACCGGCGCTGCACGAACGTCTGGCCGCAAAGGGCATCACCTACTGAGCCGCCCTGCACCAAAGGAACCGCAAGCCTATGACAACCGAAATCCAGTCCATCCCGGTCCGCACCATCGACGGCAAGGATGCGAGCCTTGGCGATTATGCCGGCAAGGTGCTGCTCGTCGTCAATGTCGCATCGAAATGCGGCCTGACCCCGCAATATGAAGGGCTCGAAGCGCTCTATCGCGACAAGAAGGACGCCGGACTTGTCGTGCTGGGCTTCCCGGCGAACAACTTCCTTGCGCAGGAACCGGGCACCGAAGCGGAAATCGCCACCTTCTGCTCGACGCAATATGACGTCACCTTCCCGATGTTTTCGAAGATCAGCGTCGCGGGCGCGGATCGCCACGCGCTCTACGCGGCGCTGGTCGCTGCCGAGCCCGACGCACAGGGCCCCAATGGCGACGCGATGCGCGAGCGGCTGGCAAGCAAGGACATCCCGATCCATCCCAAGCCCGAAGTTCTGTGGAATTTCGAAAAGTTCGTGATCGGGCGCGACGGCGAAGTCGCCGCGCGCTTCTCGCCCGATACGCCGCCCAATGATCCGGCGCTGCTGGCGGCGATCGACACGGCACTGGCCGCCTGAACTCTGCCTCCGCCAAGGCCGGGCCCGGTTCGCCGGTCCCGCGCCCTGGCGGCGTTCAGCGCTCCAGAATGGTCCGGTACAGCGCGAGATATTTGCGCGCCATCGCCTGGGCAGTGAAACGTTCCTCGACCGAGTTGCGGCACGCCCGGCGGCTGATTTCGCCGATCTGTTCCAGCGCCTCGACGGCCTCGCCTCTGTCATGGACCAGAAATCCGGTCACGCCATCGGTGATCAGTTCGGGCATGCTGCCGCGATTGATCGCGATCACCGGGGTCCCGCACGCCATCGCCTCGACCACGCTCAGGCCGAACGGCTCGTCGAAATCGATCAGGTGCAGCATCGCCCGCGCATTGCCCAGCGCCTTTATCCGCGCCTCGCCACCAACCGGGCCATGCCAGACGATCTGCTCGCCATCGACATGCGGCTCGACTTCGCGCTCAAAATAGCCCTTGTCCTGCACGATCCCGTAGAGATGGAGGCGCAGGCCGGCGGCCTTCGCCACCGCGATCGCTTCTGCCGCCCCCTTGTCGGGATGGATACGCCCAAAGAACAACAGGTCGTCGCTGCCCCGGGCATCGAAGGCAAAATCCTCGATCCGGATGCCGTGATGAATCGTGGCGGCATAGCGAAGATCCTTGTGCCGGTCGGCCGCGCTGATCGCGACATAATGGACGCGATCCTCGAACGGCTTGTACATCGGCAGGATGCGGGGGCTGGAAAAGCCGTGGATCGTCGTCACCATCGGCGTATCGACCAGCGGCGCAAAGGCATGCGCCGGAAAATCGGCCTGATTGTGAATCAGGTCGAATTCGCCCGCGCGCGAAAAGACATGGCTCAGATGGCGATATTCCCACACCTTGGCGTCAAGGCTGCGATCCTCTTCATATCCGCGCGGCACCACGCCATCGAGCGCGCCGGAGGTTTCCGAATCCCGCGTCGCGAACAGCGTGACGTCGACGCCCTCGGCCACCAGCGCCTCGGTCAGAATGCTCGTCACCAGTTCCCACGGGCCGTAATGGCGCGGCGGCGTGCGCCATGCGACGGGCGCGATCATTGCGATCCTCATCCCAAAATCACTCCCTCGTTGCGGCGCAGCTGCGGCGGCTCGCCATCGCCATGCGTCGACAGCAGGACGCGCAACCCCCGCGCCCATTCGGGCAGTTCGAAACGCTGCGGCGCGTCGGTAAGGTTGAGCAGCACCAGCAGCCGGTCGTCGCCGTCGCGCCGTTCATAGGCAAGTACGGCATCATTGCCGGCCACGGGCAACCAGTCGCCCACCGACAGCGCGGGATGCCGCCGCCGCAGCGCCAGCAGGTCGTGATGCAGCCGCCACATCGACCGCGTCTCGCGGCGCTGCGCGGCAACATTGCGCGTCTGCCAGTCGCCATGCATCGGCAGCCAGGGGTCACCGTCGCTGAACCCGCCATTGGGCGCGCCGTCCCATGCCATCGGCGTCCGCACCGGATCGCGCCCCAGCCCCTTGCCCGGCTCGTTGAGCTCGCGCGGGTCGTGGATACGTTCCGCCGGAATGGCGACATCGGCCATCCCGATCTCGTCGCCATAATAAATCGTCGGCGTGCCGCGCAGCGTCAGCAACAACATCGCCGCAACCCGCGCCTGCGCCGGTCCGACACGCGTCGCGGCGCGCGGCCGATCGTGATTGCCCAGCACCCAGTTGGGCCAGCCGCCCGCGGGCAGCGCCGCTTCATATTCGGCGATCAGCCGCGCGAGCGCCGGAGCATCCCAGGGCGCCTCGATCAGCTGAAAATTGAACGGCAGATGCACTTCGGGTTCGCCGCGCCCATAATAGTCCATCAGCTTTTCGACCGGCAGATAGATTTCGCCGATCAGCACGCGCGCCGGGGTATAACGCTCCGCCAGCCTGCGCATCGCCGCCGCGATCCCATGCACTTCGGGCTGGTCGGTCGAATGGAGCTGGAACACGCGCAGCATCTCGCCCATCGCCGGGGTCCAGTCGGGATTGGCAGGATTGTCGGGAAAATCGGCGTGCTTGACCATGTGCCAGAGCACGTCGATGCGGAAACCGTCGATCCCCCGGTCGAGCCAGAAGCGCAGCACGTCGAGCATCGCTTCGACCACTTGCGGATTGCGCCAGTTGAGGTCGGGCTGCGCCTTCAGGAACGCGTGGTAATAATATTGGCCGGTCGCCGCGTCCCATTCCCATGCCGATCCGCCGAAATCGCTGATCCAGTTGTTGGGCGGGTGGCGATTGCCCTCGGCATCGATCACCGGATCGCGCCAGAGATACCAGTCGCGCCTGGGATTATCGCGGCTCGACCGGCTTTCGAGGAACCAGCGATGCTGATCCGAAGTGTGATTGGGCACGAAATCGAGCAGGATCTTGAGGCCGCGCGCGTGGCACGCCGCAATCAGCGCATCGAGATCGTCGAGCGTGCCGAACCGCGCATCGACATCGCAATAATCGGCGACGTCATATCCGAAATCCGCCATCGGCGAAGGAAAGATCGGCGAAATCCAGATCGCATCGATGCCCAGCGCCACCAGATCGTCGAGCCGCGTGGCGATTCCGCGAAGGTCGCCGATCCCGTCGCCGTTCGAATCCTGGAAACTGCGCGGATAGATTTGATAGATCACGCCGCGTTGCCACCAGGCCGGTTCGGTCATCGCACGTCTCCCTTCGCACCCGCAGCATAGCGCGGGCGTGCATCGGAAGGAATCCCGCGTCTAGGTCGTGAACCCATAAACGGCACCGACGAGGCGCCGGAATGGCAAACATATCGGGCCAAAGTGGCCGCCGGGAGGGCTGGGCGCCCTTCCAAGGCCGCTTTGGGTCGAGATGGAAGCCATTCCGGCGTCCGCAAGGATTTGACCAAAATGGCCCGGCGCTGCGTCGGCAGAGCTTGAAATATCGCCATATTCCTGCGCCCTGCCTCCTTGCGCTGAGCCATTTTGCCTCAAACCTCGGCGGCGCCCTTTATGGGTTCACGACCTGGCCAAATCGTTCCTTGGCGATATGCGTCACGCGACACGCCAGGTCCGCTTCGCCCGACGCGACGATATAATGATCGCCCGCATCCGCCAGGCCGGTGGTGAACACCACCGGGGTCGGCAGGTACATCTGATGCGCGATGCTCTGGGTCAGCGCCGGATCGGCTTCGATCAGCGGCGTGGCGTCCTCCTGCCGCACGATGCGAGTCGGATCGTCGCGGTCGAGCAGCGCCCAGAAGGTGCGATAGATGCCCACCGAATCGCGCTTTTCGACGCCGTGATAGAGCATCAGCCATCCCGCGGGAGTCAGCACCGGCTGCGAACCCCCGCCGACCCGCAGCGCCGACGTCGAATCCTTTCGCGCGCGCAGCCCCGGAGCATCGGCGGGCTTCCAGTGCAGCCCGTCGGGCGACGATGCGAAGTGGATCGCTGGCCCGCCCGCAAAAATGCTGTCGGGCGGCGGCGCGAAATAGCATTCGCCAAGCGGCCGGGTCAGCGCCATGAACTTGCCACCCGGCTTGCCCTCGAACAGCACCATGTCCTTGTTCTGATGATCGAGCACCACGCCCATCGGCTCGTAATCGAGACCGTTTACCGAGCGGTACATCGCGGTACAGTGCCGTTCGGACGATACCGCGCACACCGTCATCCACCAGCATCCGCCGACCAGGCTGATCCGCGCATCCTCGATGCCATATTCCATATACGACGCGCCTGGCGCGACTGCCTTGTCGTAATGGACCTTCACCACCTGTCGGGCGTCGCGCGACAATTCGACCGGCAACAGCCAGGAAAGCGACGTCAGCCCCAGCTGCGGCGGATGCCGCCCGCGCAGCGCGAACTGGCGCGGGTCGTTCATTTCGATCCCCGCCACCGGATGCCGGTCGATCCGATAACGGCCCGCCTCCCACCGGATCGCCAGCGCATGCCCGTCGACGACCGGATCGGTCAGCGCTTCGGCGACGCGCACCATCATCAGCAAATTGCCGCCCGGCAACCGCGCCAGCCCGGGATTGAACGCACCGAGCACATAAGTCGGCACATCGATGCCATTGCGCAGCGGCGAGCGTGTCAGATCGACATCGTCCGGGCGAAAGATCAGATAATCATTGTCACCCATCGACTGGCTCCTGCTCCGACGCGTTTATTCCTCGCGCAGCTTTTCGTGATGCCGAATCACTTCATCGATGATGAAACGCAGGAATTTTTCGGAAAATTCGGGGTCGAGATCGGCATCCTCGGCCAGCTTGCGCAGCCGTTCGATCTGCCGCCCCTCGCGTCCGGGATCGGCCGGCGGCAGCCCCGATTCGGCCTTGTGGCGGCCCACGGCCTGAGTCACCTTGAACCGTTCGGCGAGCAGATAGACCAGAGCCGCATCGATATTGTCGATGCTCTGGCGATAGCGGTTCAGCGTGTCGTCGCTCATCTGTTCGGCTCTCCGCAGCGCAGGGGAACGCCCTTTCGCCCGAGCGGCGTGGCGACGCAAGCCCGCAAGGGGCTTCCCACATGTCGGAAACGGTTTCATCGGGCATCAGAACCCTTGCCTTCCGCTCGGTTAATCGTCAGAGGACGGGGCAATGTCCGCTACCATCCATCGCATCGGCGCGCGCTCGGAACCTTCGCTGGAGCCGATGATCGCGCTGGTCGCCGCCGACATGAATCTGGTCAACAGCGTCATTCTGGATCGGATGCAGTCGGACGTGCCGCTTATCCCCGAACTTGCGGGGCATCTGATCGCCGGTGGCGGCAAGCGGATGCGCCCGATGCTGACGCTCGCCAGCGCGCGGCTGCTCGATTATCCGGGGAAACGCCACCACCGGCTCGCCGCCGTGGTCGAATTCATCCACACTGCCACGCTGCTCCATGACGATGTCGTCGACGGATCGGACCTGCGCCGCGGCAAGCGCACCGCGAACATCATCTGGGGCAATCCGGCCAGCGTGCTGGTCGGCGACTTTCTGTTCAGCCGCAGCTTCGAACTGATGGTCGAGGACGGCAGCCTGAAAGTGCTGAAAATTCTGTCCAACGCCAGCGCAGTGATTGCCGAGGGCGAAGTCAATCAGCTCACCTCGGTACGTCGGCTGGACCTTAGCGAAGAACGCTATCTCGACATTATCGGCGCCAAGACCGCCGCGCTGTTCGCCGCCGCCTGCCGCATCGCCGCCGTGGTGGCCGAACGCAGCGAGACCGAGGAAATGGCGCTCGACGCCTATGGCCGCAATCTCGGCATCGCGTTTCAGCTGGTCGATGACGCAATCGATTATGTGTCGGACGCGGGCACGATGGGCAAGGATGCGGGAGACGATTTCCGCGAAGGCAAGATGACGCTTCCCGTCATCCTGGCGTATGCCCGCGCCGAAGGCGAGGATCGCGATTTCTGGCGCGAGGCGATTGCCGGACGCAAGATCAGCGACGCCGATTTCGCGCATGCCGTCGAACTGGTGCGCCGCACCCGCGCGCTCGACGACACGCTCGCCCGCGCGCGCCATTTCGGCCAGCGCGCGATCGACGCGCTCGGCATCTTCCCGGCAGGCGACGCACGCGACGCGATGGTTCAGGCCGTCGAATTCGCAGTAGCCCGAGCCTATTGAGCACACCCAGATCTCTCCGCTTGGGGGAGAGACAGCAAAGCTTGACGGCGAAGCCATCTGGCGACGCTTGAGAGGGGCGGCCACAAACCGAAACGCCTCGTGTATAAACCCCTCTCAACTGCGGCTAGGCGCCAGGCGCCAAGCCTTCGCAGCTCTGCCCAAGGGAAAGAGTTGTCGAATTACCTTCCGGCGATCACTCGTCATCCTCGTCGCCGTCATCATCCTCATCCGCCATCAGCAGATCGTCATCGTCGCGCTCCAGCTCCTCGGCAATCGCATCGGTGATCAGGTCGAGCTGATCGAAACTCGCGACGAATTCGGACGTGTCGCCGTCCTCGTCTTCCAGCATCAGCACATAATCCTCGCCCGTGCGCGAGATGGAAAAATGGGCAAGCAGCTTGGCCATCCTCTACTCCTCTTTTCAGCCTTCCGCCCCGCAACGCACCACATCGCGGCTGGTGCCGTGAAAAAATCATCGCGATGCTGTCCTACAGGGCGGTTTCTGTGTCATGGCGTGCAGGAATCGCGATGTCGTGCTCCTTTCCCCTTTCCTCTGCCACTGCTCCGCGCGGCTCTGCGCGAAGGGCAGATCATGGGGGACGTACCGTGAACTTCGTAAACTTCCGCGCGCGATCGCATGGGTGATCTGCCGATTCACGCCGTACTTCCCGCGCTGCTCGATTCGCTGCGCCGGGGGAGCAATGCCGTGCTGGTCGCACCGCCCGGCGCAGGCAAAACCACCGCCGTCGCGCCGGCATTGCTCGACGAAGACTGGTGTGCGGGCGAAATCCTGCTGCTCTCGCCACGCCGCCTCGCCGCGCGCGCAGCCGCCGAACGCATGGCCGCACTCGCGGGCGAGCCGGTCGGCAGGACGTTCGGCTATGCCACGCGGATGGATACGAAACGCTCGGCGGCGACGCGCGTCACCGTCCTGACCGAGGGGATTTTCGTCAATCGCATTCAGGCCGATCCCGAGCTGGCGGGCGTTTCGGCGGTGCTGTTCGACGAAGTTCATGAGCGCAGCCTTGACAGCGATTTCGGCCTCGCGCTCGCGCTGGATGCGCAATCGGGGCTGCGCCCGGACCTGCGGATCGTGCCGATGTCGGCTACGCTCGACGGCGCGCGCTTTTCGGCGCTGATGCACAACGCTCCGGTGATCGAAAGCGAGGGGCGCAGCCATGTGCTGACCCTCCACCATATCGGCCGCAATGCCGAGGCACGGATCGAGGATTCGGTCGCCGCCGCGATCCGTCTGGCACTGCGCGAGCAAGATGGCGGTATCCTTGCCTTCCTGCCCGGCGTTGCCGAAATCGAACGGACCGCCGAACGGCTCGATCCCGGCGCAGAGATGGTGCTCCACAAACTTCACGGCAGCCTTGACCCCGCAGCCCAGCGCGCGGCGATCGCGCCCGATCCGCAGGGGCGGCGCAAGATCGTGCTGGCAACCAGCATCGCCGAAACCTCGCTGACGCTCGACGGGATCCGCGTCGTCGTCGACAGCGGCCTTGCCCGCCGCCCGCGCTATGATCGCGCCGCCGGGATGACGCGGCTCGTTACCGAACGCGCCAGCCAGGCATCGGTAACGCAGCGCGCAGGCCGCGCCGCGCGACAGGGGCCCGGCACTGCCTATCGCCTGTGGGAGGAAGCGGCGACTGCCGGGCTGCCACGCTTCGACACGCCCGAAATCCTCGAGGCGGATTTGTCGGCGCTGACGCTCGATTGCGCGATCTGGGGCGTGTCCGATCCGCGCGACCTGCAATGGCTCGATCCCCCGCCCGCCGCCGCGATTGCCGAGGCGCGGTCGCGGCTGGCAACGCTCGATGCGCTCGACAGCGACGGCCGCCCCACCGATCATGGGCGCGCGATCGCCCGCCTGCCGCTGCCGCCCCGGCTCGGCCATATGCTGGTCCGCGCGAGCGAAATGGGGCTCGCACGGATGGCCGCGCAAGTCGCCACGCTGCTCGGCGAGCGGGGACTTGGCGGCAACGACCCTGATCTGGAGCTGCGCTTGCGGCGATGGGGCAATGAGCGCGGCAAGCGCGCCGAGGGCGCCCGCAAGCTCGCCGAACGCTGGGCGAAGCTCGGAGCAAAAACCCCGCTCGACCCGAGCGAAGTCGAGGGACGCGCCGGAGGCGCCGGGCATCGTGTCTCGACTGCGCTCGACACGAACGGCCTGGCCATCTGCATCGCGCTTGCCTTCCCCGATCGCATTGCCCGGCGCCGCGATCCCACCGGCGAAAACTGGGCATCGGTGGGCGGGCGCGGATTCCGGCTCGATCCCACCGCATCGCTTGCCAGCCACGAATGGCTTGCCGTCGCCGAAACCCAGGGCATGGCATCGGGCGCGCGCATTCTTTCCGCCGCCGCCATCGACTTCGCGACAGTCGAAACGCTGTTCGCCGACCGTATCGAAACGCGCCGCAGCGTCCGGTTCGATGCCGCCACCGGCGCCGTCGAAACGCTGCGCGAGCGGCGGCTGGGCGCGATTCGCCTGTCGAGCGGCCCCGATTCGGCAGCCAGCACCGAAGAGATCGAAGCCGCGCTTCTCGAAGGCGTGCGCGGCGGCGGCCTTTCGCTCCTTCCCTGGCGCGACGCAGCGCTGGCCCTGCGCACCCGCGCCGCCTTTGCCTTTGGCGCGGATGCCGATCCGATCAGCGAAAGCGCGCTGATCGAACGTCTCGACGAATGGCTGCCACCGCTGCTGTCGGGCAAGCGACGCCTCGACGCGATCGGCGCCGATGCGCTTCATGGCGCTTTGCAGGGCCTGCTCGGTTGGGATGGCATGCAGACGATCGATCGCCTCGCCCCCGCCCGGTTCGAAACCCCCGCCGGATCGAGTCACGCGATCGACTATGGCGCCGAAGGCGGTCCGCGCGTCGAATTGCGCGTGCAATCGCTGTTCGGCCTGTCCGAACATCCCGCGATCGGCACCAACCGCATCCCGCTGGTGCTCAGCCTCACTTCGCCCGCCGGTCGCCCGATCCAGACGACGCGCGACTTGCCCGGATTCTGGGCGGGAAGCTGGGCGGCGGTGGCCAAGGAAATGCGCGGGCGCTATCCCAAACACCCCTGGCCCGAAGATCCCGCCAGCGCCAATGCGACGCTGCGCACGAAAAAAGCCGATGCAAGAGGCGGCGGCCCGCGATAAAGAAGCGGCAATGGAGGCAGCAGTGAACAGCGCACGTATCTATCAGCGACCCAAAAACGCCATGCAGTCCGGCCGTTTCCGGACCGATCAATGGGTGCTGGAATATGATCCGATCGAACCGCAGCGTCCCGACCCGCTGACCGGATGGCCGGGATCGGGCGACACCCGCAACCAGCTGCGCCTCAATTTCCCGACGCTCGACGCGGCCAGGGAATATGCCGAACGCGAAGGCATCCCCTTCCACGTCGTCCCCGCGCCGACCCGCAAATTGAAACTTCAGGCATACGCCGACAATTTCCGGTGATCGGACTGCTCACCGCGCTGTTGCTGATACCGTTGCCTGTCGCGGCCCAGGACGTGCCGAGACGCCCGGCACCGAGCCCCTCGCCCACAGCCACGCCGCGCGGTGCGTCTCGCTCGACTGTCTATTATCCCAATTGCGCGGCGGCTCGGGCGGCAGGAGCAGCGCCGATTCGCCGGGGTCAGCCCGGCTACCGACAGGCGCTGGATCGCGACAATGACGGGATCGCCTGCGAGCCGCGTCGCTAGCTCAAAGCCTCAGCGCAACCAATCCTGCGCGAGCAGCAACAATAGTTTGACGTCCATCGCCACGCCTGCCGCCCGCTTGGCGGCGACGAAATCACCGATTTCGCTGAGCGGGACGCGGTGGACAAGGATGTCCTCGCCCGCCACGCCGCCGCCATCGCCGATTCGGGTCAGGCCATGCGCGCGCAGCAATGTGAAGCCTTCGCTGACCATGCCGGGGGAAGAAAAGAACCTGCCCAGTTCCTCGATCCGGTCGGCCTGATAGCCGGTTTCCTCTTCCAGCTCGCGGATCGCGGCGGCGTGCGGTGTGTCGCCATCATGTTCGTCGCCGATCAGGCCCGCGGGCAGTTCGAGGCAGCGCTGGCCCAGCGGCACGCGATATTGCTCGACCAGCAGGACATGCTGCTCGGCATCGATCGCCAATATCACCGCCGCCTGAATGCCGCGCGTGCGCGCAACATATTCCCAACGGCCCTGCCGCCGGGCGACGATCCATTTGCCCTCCCACATGGTTTCGACGGGGGCATCGAAATCGGGCACAGTCACAGCTGGATCAGCCGGTCGGGCAGTTCATTCTCGTCATCGTCGGTCTTGGGCAGATGCTCGGACAGGATTGCGCCGATCTGTGCCACCGCATCGGCCATGCCGCCCGCCGGATCGCCCGCGCGCACCTTGTCGATCAGCGCAGCCATCGCGTCGCCCCAGCGTTCCATCGGCACTGCCTGGTGTATCGCTTCGTCGGCGATAATTTCGGCGCGATGTTCGGCAAGCGAGAGATAGAGCAAAATGCCCTCGCGCGCCGCCGTCCGCTTTTCCGCGCTGGCCCGGAACAGGGCGAGCGCGCGCCGCTGAACCCGGCGCGCCTTGGTCGCTGTCGGCGTCAGCGCCATGCGCAGCGGCCGATATTCGAGGCCATAGCGTACGATCAGAAACGCAACGACCTGAATCAGCATCGTGAAGAAGATCAGCAGCCCCGGCGCGACGGCGTCGATCCAGCCGCCATGGCCGAGCGTCACCAGCCATTCGGGCACCGCCGGGAACAGCGCGCATAGCCCGCCGACCAGCAGCATCGCCGCGACTGCATAATGGAGTGCGACGTCGCGATAGCTGTCCGACTGATCGGACAGGATCGTGACGATTTCGCCATTGGTGCCGCGCTCGGCCTCCGCCACCGCAGCGGTAACACGGGCATGATCCGCCGCGTCGAGTTTCCAGCCTGCCATTACCAGCTCCCCGATGCGCCGCCGCCGCCGAACGACCCGCCGCCGCCGCCGAACCCGCCAAATCCGCCGCCACCAAAGCCGCCCGACGAGCCACCGCCCCAGCCAGAGCCATGATGGCCGCCGCTGCCCCAGCCGGGGCCCCAGATGATCACCGGCCCCATGCCGCCGCGATAGCGCCTGCGGCGACCGCCGCCGCCCCCCCCGCCGCCACCGCGTCCGCCGCCGATCGCAGCGAAGATGATGAACAGGATGACCAGAATCCAGAAGGCGACGAACAGCGCCGCAACCGGATTGCCGTCGTCGCTCTTCTTGGCTTCCTGCGCCTCGAGTGCGCGTTTTTCGGCCGCCTCGAGCGGCAGCTTCATCTGTTCGGCAATGGCATTGGCCCCGGCGACGATCCCGCCGGGCATATCGCCGTCGCGAAAGCGCGGCAGAATATCGTCGCGAATGATCCGGCCCGACAGCGCGTCGGTCATGATCGGTTCCAGGCCATAGCCGACCTCTATCCGCACCTTGCGTTCGTTGGGCGCGACGATCAGCAATATGCCGTTATTCGCGTCCTTTTGTCCGATTCCCCAGGCGCGACCGAGCCGATAGCCATAATCCTCGATCGGATAGCCTTGCAGATCGGGGATCGTCGCGACCACCAGCTGGCGCGAGCTTGCCTGTTCGACCTCCGCCGACAATTGCGTCAGCTGCGCCACGGTCTGCGGGTCGAGAATATGCGCCGCATCGACCACCCGGCCGGTCAGTTTCGGGAAATTCTGCGCCAGCGCCGCCTGAGTGCCCAGCAGGAGCATCAACAAGGCGGCCAGCATTGGCTTCAGGCGGTTCACTCGGTCTCTCCGATTTCGGCGATGATGCCGTCGGTCCCGGCGGCGATTCCGCGCGGAAAATCGCCGTCGCGAAAGGCGGGCAAGATGGCCGTATCGATAATGTCCGCCGCTTCGGCATCGGTCAGTTGCGCTTCAAGGCCATAGCCCACTTCTATCCGCACCTTGCGCTCGTTCGGCGCGACGATCAGCAGCACGCCATCATTACTTTCCTTGCGCCCGATGCCCCAATGATTGCCAAGCGCGAGGCCGTAATCGTTGATGCTGTGATCACCGAGGCTGGCCAGCGTGACGATCACCAGTTGATGTCCCGTTGTACGCTCGAGCATTTCCGAGCGGGCCGAAAGCGCGGCTTCCTGATCGGGATCGAGCAAATCCGCCTGATCGACGACCCGGCCTGTCAGTTCGGGGAAGGCATAATCGACCGAACTGTTGTTGGTGATCGGCGCCGTGTCGTTTGCCGACAGCGAATCAGCAGCGGCACCACATCCGGCGAGCGCGATCGCAAGCACGACCGGCGAAAGCAGACGAAGGAGACACCGCGTCCCCCCTGCCTTCCCCTCTCGCGCAGTGTCATCGAGCGACTGCGGGGGAAGGGATGCGTGCGTCATGCCCGCATCCCTTGCACAAACCGGTTCCTGTAGGACAGGCATTTCGGTTTCCCGCCGCAGACGATGCCGCGGATCAGTTGCTGTTGCCGAAATTCACCGTCGGCGCGACGTCGGCACCTTCCGCCGCTTCAAACGGCGATAGCGGCTTTGCGCCGTAAAAAATCTTCGCACCGATCGCCGACGGGAAGGTGCGGATCGTCGTGTTATATTGCCGCACCGCCTCGTTATAATCGCGGCGTTCGATCGCGATCCGGTTTTCGGTGCCTTCAAGCTGGTCCATCAGCGTCTGGAAATTCGCCTGGCTCTTGAGCTCGGGATAGCGCTCGACGGTGACGAGCAACCGGCTCAGCGCACCGCTCAGCTGGCCCTGTGCATTCTGGAATGCTTCCATCTTGGCCGGGTCGGTCAGGTCATCGGCGGAAAGCTGAACCGAGCTTGCCTGCGCGCGCGCCTGCGTCACTTCGGTCAGAATCTGCTCCTCGGATGCCGCAGAAGCCTTCACCGTTTCGACCAGATTGGGGATCAGGTCCGCACGCCGCTGCAGCGCCACCTGCACATTGGCCCATTGCGCTTTGGCAGCTTCCTCCGCGGTCGG
Source organism: Stakelama portus (assembly GCF_003171655.1). Taxonomy (GTDB): domain Bacteria; phylum Pseudomonadota; class Alphaproteobacteria; order Sphingomonadales; family Sphingomonadaceae; genus Sphingomonas; species Sphingomonas portus. Next base: position 98,982 of record NZ_QFZL01000005.1, read on the forward strand.
AACGCTATTGAGCCCGCACGCCGAAAGCAGCAAAGCGGAAACCATCACCAGCGCTGCACGTATCTTCATCGATCCCTCCGGTTGTGTGTGGTCGATATAGGACACGGCAGGCAGGCGTGAAAGGGGCAGCAGAGAGAGGGGACATTCGATGCTCAAGGAATTCCGCAAATTCGTGATGCGCGGCAATGTGATGGATCTTGCCGTCGGCGTCATCATCGGCGGCGCGTTCGCCACCATCACCAAGTCGCTGACCGACGACATCATCATGCCGGTGGTCGGCTGGATTTTCGGCGGGTTCGATTTTTCGAGCTATTTCATCCGGCTGGGCGCGATCCCGGAAGGCTATACCGGCTCGACCAGCAACTATGCCGCGCTCAAGGAAGCCGGCGTGCCGTTGCTCGGCTATGGCGAATTCATCACCGTGATGATCAATTTCCTGATCCTTGCCTTCATCATCTTTCTGTTCGTCCGCGCGGTGAACCGGATGATGGAAGCGTTCGAGGAAGATAAACCCGAAGTCGCCGCCGCAGAGCCGACCGATGTCGTGTTGCTGCGCCAGATCCGCGACGAATTGCGCGCGGGTCGTGGTGCCGGTGAAGGCTGAGCCATTCCGCCTGCGCCGGGGCGGACCGGACGATCATGATGCGCTGGGCGCGTTGATGTTCGATGCGGTCCGTTCCGGCGAGAGCCCCTATAGCGACGCGCAGCGCGCCGCCTGGGTGCCCGAACCGCGCCGGGGTGCGGATTGGGACGCGCGGATCGGCTCGCAATATGTGATTATGGCCGAAGATGCGGCGGGAAAGCCGGCTGGATTCATGTCGCTGGCCGAAGGCGGCTATATCGACTTTGCCTATATCCTGCCCCCAGCGCGCGGCACCGGGCTGTTTCGACGCCTGTTCGCCGCCATCGCAGAGGAGGCCGTAAGGCAGGGCATTTCGCGCCTGTGGGTACATGCCAGCCTGATGGCCGAACCGGCCTTCGCCGCGTGCGGGTTCACGGTTACGCAGCGCGAGCAGGTGACGATCGGCACCGAAACGCTCGACCGGTGCGAAATGGAATTAGCGTTTTAGCGCCGGCCATTTCTCGCCCGAGGGGCGGTAGCCCGCATTACGCGGCCGCCAGTTCCTCGGCATTGGCATCGGCCAGGCTGGTGCCGTCGAGGATCCGCGCGGTTTCGTCGCGCACCCGCGCCATCGCGATGCGGATCGCGCAGCTCGCTTCGTCCTTGCAATCCTTGCACGGGCGGTAGGCAGTACGGCTGACGCAGGGGACCAGCGCGAGCGGCCCTTCGATCACCCGGATAATCTCCCCCAGCGACACCAGATGCGTCGCGCGCGACAGGCAATATCCGCCCATTTTGCCGCGATGGCTGTGGAGCAGGCCGGCCTCGCGCAGATCGGCGAGAATCAGTTCGAGAAACTTGCGCGGAACATTGGCTTCGGCGGCGATGCGCGTCATCGGTACCGGGCGGCCACCGGCGGGCTGCTGTGCCAGAAACAACATTGCGCGAAGGGCGTAACGGGAACGCTGCGTTAACATGCCAGTCTCATGCCAGATTAATGTGGCGCCGTCATGGCGCGGAATCACTTTTCATTTAGTGAACCGCCCCTATATTGGAAGGCGTCGGTTTCGGCCGACTATGGCGATAAACTGTGGCGTGCAATAGGCGCAGCGGACCCGGGGGCAGTACCCGGCGGCTCCACCATAACCGGTGGTGTATCTGGACACCGTTTCTGACGGGGCCGAACCAGGATCGACGTGTGTTGAAAAGCGCCGTTTTCGCTCGGAATGGGACCACCGCGACGGCCCATACACACAAGTGCCAACGATAACGAAGCACTCGCTATTGCGGCGTAACCCCACGGCCTAACGGCCTAAGGTTATTCTGAAATGCGCGGTCGGGCCACACCGGGCAACAGAAGTGGATTCCAGCGGTACGGGAGGCACCGGGCAACAGAAGCCTCCCACTTTCCCCGATATGATTGATCGTCGCAAGCGCGTTCAGGCGCGATTTACTGCGGCGGACTCGCCACCTTCCTGCAGGCTCATAGCCACCAGCAGATCGCTTTCCAGCTTCACCCGCTCATGCAATCGCGGCAGCATCGCCTGCGTCTCGACTGCAAAGCTGTCGCGATCGGCGGCGATGGCGCCCTCGCTCCAGCGGTCGATATAGCTGACCCAATTGTCCTTCAGCGTTTCGAAATCGCGTTTCACCCGATCGATGCTGCCGCTCGCGATACCCGGCCGCGCGCGCATCGCGAGTTCATAGATCAGCGCGTCCTCACGCTTCAGATGATCCGCCACCGTGCGTGCCAATAACGCGAGCGCATCGGCCAGCCGTCGCGGCGGCGCCCCCTGGTCGGCCAGGCGTGCCAGATCTTTGGCACAGCGATCGATCATCGCATGTTCGATCAGATATCTGGAATGCTGACGGTCAGGCATCGTTCGACTCAGTAAACCCCGCGTGCAACGAACGCCCGACATACCAGATTGCCGGTCAGGCCGGTAGCATCAGCCGCGCCGTCGCGCCCTTGCCGCCGACCAGTTCGAACCGGCCGCGCAGTTGCTGCGCCAGCATCGCGGCGATGCGCAGGCCCAGATTGTCGCTCGCTTCGATATCGAAGCCTTCGGGCAGCCCGTGACCGTCATCGCGGACTTCGACGCGCAGCATCTCTTCACCGTCGCGCACCAGTTCCACTTCGATCGTGCCGTCTTCGCGTCCGGCAAAGCCGTGCTCGATCGCATTGGCGACGGCTTCGGCGACGATCAGCGCCAGCGGGATCGCGGCGTCGGGAGCGAGCAATGCGTCATGCGCGGCGCTGACGCTGCAGCGCACGTTGCGCCGGCCGCTGGCTTCCACCACATCGGCGCATAGCGGCTCCAGAAATTCGGCCATCGAACGGGTGGCGCCTTCGGCATCGTAGAGCTGGCGGCTGATCCGCCCGATCAGCCCCAGTCGTCGCGCGGATTCGTCCAGCGCAGCGCGGGCTGCTTCGTCGCGCACGCGGCGCTTCTGCACCGTGAGCAGCCCCGCCGCGACCTGAAGATTGTTCGATACGCGATGCTGCAATTCGCGGAACAGCAATTCGCGCGTCTTCGCCAGCGTGCGGCTGACTTCGCGCTCGGTGGCGAGATGGCCGTTCGCACGCTGCAGCCAGTGGATGATGACGATATCGGTGCCGACCACCAGAATGTAGAAGCAGAGCGCGATCATCGCGCCGAGATTGACCGTGAACGCCTCCCGCTCGCCGATGAAGAAATACCAGCTGAGCACGCCGCAGATCACGCCCGCCGCCCCGCCGATCCGCACGCCGAACAGGAAGGACGAGATAATGACTGCGGGAAAGAACGTCACATAGGGAAAACCGGACGGCAGCCAGGGATCGGCAAGGAAACGCGCCGCCAGCGCGACCGCGCAAATGGCCAGCATCGCGACAACCGCCAGCGCGGGCCGGTCGCGCGCAATCGGCAGGCGCTCAAGCCATCGGCCCGGTGCGGTCGGCTTGTTCTGCCCCACGTCCCCTCTTCCCGGCATTCAGGGACTTCGCGATACGCGGGCCGACCTGATACCGGCATAGCTATAGCGGACTGTGATTCCAACGAAAAGAGGGCCGGAAACCCGGCCCTCTCTCGCGTTCAATCAGATCGCTGTAACGATCAATTCTCGGTGATGAAGGACGGCAGACCGATGTCCTCGCCGCCTTCGTCGTCGCTCTTGGATTCGCTGCGCTCGCGGCGCGGACCGCGATCGCCGCCACGGCCACCACGGTCGCCGCCGCGGCCGCCACGGCCACCATCGCGACCACCGTCACGACGACGGTCGCCACGGTCACCACGATCGCTGCGCTCACCCTTTTCACGCGGTTCGCGTGCCGGGCGCGTGTCTTCCAGCTCTTCGCCAGTTTCCTGATCGACGACGCGCATCGACAGACGGACCTTGCCGCGCTGGTCGATTTCGAGAACCTTGACCTTCACTTCCTGCCCTTCGGACAGGACGTCGGACACCTTCTCGACGCGCTCGTTCTTGATTTCGGAGACGTGCACCAGGCCGTCCTTGCCGCCCATGAAGTTCACGAACGCACCGAAATCGACGAGGTTGACCACCTTGCCGGTGTAGATCTTGCCGACTTCGGCTTCCTCGACAATGCCTTCGATCCACTTGCGCGCGGCTTCGATCTGGCTGAGGTCGGAGGACGAGATCTTGATCACGCCTTCGTCGTCGATATCCACCTTGGCGCCGGTGGTCGCGACGATCTCGCGGATCACCTTGCCGCCCGTGCCGATGACGTCACGGATCTTGGTCTTGTCGATCTGCATCGTTTCGATGCGCGGAGCATGCGCCGACAGCTCGGTGCGGGTTTCGCCCAGCGCCTTGGCCATTTCGCCCAGGATGTGCGCACGGCCGGCATGTGCCTGGTTCAGCGCGACCTTCATGATCTCTTCGGTGATACCGGCGATCTTGATGTCCATCTGAAGGCTGGTGATGCCTTCGCTGGTGCCCGCAACCTTGAAGTCCATGTCGCCCAGGTGATCTTCGTCACCCAGAATGTCCGACAGAACCGCGAAGTCTTCGCCTTCGAGGATCAGGCCCATCGCGATGCCGCTGACCGGACGCTTGAGCGGAACGCCCGCGTCCATCATCGACAGCGAACCGCCGCACACCGTCGCCATCGACGACGAGCCGTTCGACTCGGTGATGTCGCTGGTGACGCGGATCGTGTACGGGAATTCGTCATGGCTCGGCAGCACCGGGTGCAGCGCGCGCCATGCCAGCTTGCCATGACCGACTTCGCGACGGCCCGGCGCGCCGAAGCGACCGACTTCGCCGACCGAATAGGGCGGGAAGTTATAGTGCAGCATGAAATGCTGATAGCTGAGGCCACCCAGGCCATCGATCATCTGCTCGCTGTCCTTGGTGCCCAGCGTCGTCGTCGCGATCGTCTGGGTTTCACCACGGGTGAACAGCGCCGAACCATGGGCGCGCGGCAGGAAATGCACTTCGGCTTCGATCGGGCGGACCTGATCGGTCTTGCGTCCGTCGATGCGGCGGCCTTCCTTGAGGATCGCAGTACGGACGATATCGGCTTCGAGCTTCTTGACCAGCTTCGACGCGACGAGCTGCTCCTGCGGCTCCTTGTCGGCCATGGCTTCCTTGGCCTTGGCGCGCGCATCGCCCAGCGCGACCTGACGCTGCTGCTTGTCGGTCAGCTTGTAAGCGGCTTCGATATCCTTGCCGACCAGCTTCTTGAGCTCGGCCTTGAGCGCGTCCTTGCCGTCATTGCCGGCAAGTTCCCACGGCTCCTTGGCGGCCTGTTCGGCCAGCTTGATGATCGCCTTGATGATGTCCTGCGACGCCTTGTGCGCGAACATCACGGCGCCGAGCATGACGTCTTCGGAAAGCTCCTTGGCTTCTGATTCGACCATCATCACCGCATTGTGGGTGGCGGCGACGACCAGGTCGAGATCGCCTTCGGCAACCATCTCGTCGGTCGGGTTGAGCTGATATTCGCCGTCCTTGTACCCAACGCGCGCCGCGCCGATCGGGCCCATGAAGGGAACGCCCGACAGCGTCATCGCGGCCGAAGCGGCGATCATCGCCAGAATGTCGGGCTCATTTTCGCCGTCATAGGACAGCACCTGACAGATGCAGTTGATTTCGTTGTAGAAACCTTCGGGGAACAGCGGGCGGATCGGACGATCGATCAGGCGCGAAACCAGCGTTTCCTTTTCGGTCGCGCCGCGTTCACGCTTGAAAAAGCCGCCGGGGATACGGCCGGCCGAGCTGAACTTTTCCTGATAGTGCACGGTGAGCGGGAAGAAGTCCTGCCCTTCCTTCACCTTCTTGGCGGCCGTAACGGCGCACAGCACCACGGTTTCGCCGAGCGTCGCGATCACCGCGCCGTCGGCCTGACGGGCAACCTTGCCCGTTTCGAGCGTGAGGGTCTGACCGCCCCACTCGATTTCCACTTTCTTCGTGTTGAACATGATATTTCCTTTTCACCGGGCGCCCTATGCGTCCGGGGCATCTGATCGAGCCGTTCGCGGCTCTTTCGATTCCCTCCCAACCCGTTCGGGCTGAGCCTGTCGAAGCCCCGTTCTTCTTTCTGCTTCCGAAGAAGTGCAGCCCTTCGACAAGCTCAGGGCAACGGGAGAGGGTTTGGTTCGGGCCGAGTGCCGGATTGCACCTGTCCCGATAAACGAAACGGCCCCGCAAGCGGGGCCGTCCCTTGTTACTTGCGAATGCCGAGCTTCGCGATGATCTCAGCGTAACGCGCGTGATCTTTCTTCTTCAGATAGTCGAGCAGGCTGCGACGCTTGTTGACGAGCATCAGCAGGCCGCGACGCGAGTGATTGTCCTTCGCGTGCGTCTTGAAGTGTTCGGTCAGGTTCGCAATACGCTCGGTGAGGATCGCGATCTGCACTTCGGGGCTGCCGGTGTCGCCGTTGCCACGGCCATGTTCCTTGACGAGCGCGTCCTTGCGCTCCTGCGTGATCGACATGTCTTTTCCTTCGACATCATGGCTTACAGATTGAAACCACGGACGACCCGGACAATGCCGGATTGAACTTCGGCCAGTGCGACCGGAACATCGTCCAGCATCGCAAAAACCAGTCCATCGTCTGCTGCGGCCCCGATCACTTGCTGCCCCGAACGGAGCAGTCCCGCCTGATCGGGAGTGAGGGATAGAGCCGGGATGTCGTCCAGCCCCGCCCTCAACGGCAGGATCAGTTCTTCAAGGCGCCGCTCCTTAGCGGCATCGGTCAATTTGTCCAGCGAAATCGCGTGTTCGAGCGTGAACGGACCCGCCTTGATACGGCGTAGATAGGTGACGTGCCCCACCGATCCAACCGCATGTGCGATGTCCCGTGCAAGGCTGCGGATATACGTCCCCTTGGAGACATGGGCAGTGAGCGTGGCATATTGCAGCCCATCCTCGTTCCACCACTCCTGAAAGCGCAGATCGTGAATCGTGACGTCGCGCTTTTTGAGTTCCACCGTTTCGCCAGCGCGCGCCAGATCATAGGCGCGCTCGCCATCGACCTTCAGCGCGGAATAGGCCGGCGGCACTTGCTGAATCGGTCCGATGAAATCGACCAGCACGTCTTCGACATCGGCATGATCGACAGAGGTGTCGGACCGGGCAGTCTCCTTCCCCTCAGCATCCAGCGTATCGGTTTCCACTCCGAAGCAGATGGTGAAGTCATAGACCTTGTCGCTGTCGAGCATTCGCCCGGCCAGCTTGGTCGCTTCGCCGATCGCGACCGGCAGCACACCGGTCGCCAGCGGATCCAGTGTCCCGCCATGGCCGACCTTGTACTTGCCATATTTCCCGTCGCGCAGCGCGCGCTTGACGGCGCTTACGCCCTGGGTCGAGCCGAGCCCGAGCGGTTTATCGAGGATGATCCAGCCATGCATGGCGGGCGCGTCTAAACGACGCGGCCCGCCGGGCCAAGCGACGTCAGTCGAGCGTCACGACCGATTTGGAATCGACCTGAGGCGGCGCCTCGCTGGCGCGAATACTGGCGACGCCGCACATGATAGCGAGTTGCGGCACGCGCAGAGTCGAAAACCGGTCGAACCGGGAGCTGTTTTTGGTATCGACGAGCACCGTCATCGATTGGTCATAATGGCGAAGGCAACCCTGATTGGTCTGCACGCGATACCAATGGTCGGTCCGGTCACGCATGAACAACACGTCCCCATTGCCCTTCACGATCTGACGGATGCCGCCGTCGCTCGCGTAGGGGATCGTCGTTTCGGTGTCGCTGACGCCGGAAAGCGACTGCGCGGAAACCGGCATCGCAATGGCGGCCGCCAGCGTTGCACCGATCAGAATAGGGGTTCGCATCATTCGCTATCCGACTCTTTCTGCGTTTCCGGCTGTGCGCCGTTGCGATCACGATGGCCCGGCGGGGGTGCGCTGGTCTGCACACTGATCACGCTGCACCATTGCCCCGGAAAGTCCGACGACGCGACCTTGGTCTGCGTGTCGAAACTCCCCATCGGGCCGGTCTTGTAGACCAGCTGGAACGAGGACGGGTTGGTCATGCACGGTCCGGCAATCTGAACCCGGTACCAGTCCCGACGCGAGTCCTGAACGTACAGATCGTTCGAACCCACCGGGCCGACTTCCCAGTTTCGAATGCCATTGGAATCAGCGAACGGAATTGTCGTTTCGACACCCAGTTCGCGGGCGGATTTGTCCTGCGCCATGGCGGGGGCCGCGACGGTCAGCGCCAACAGGGCAGGTGCCATGAAAAGAATCTGTCTCATGGTCGATTACCTAGCATGAACCACCTGAACCTAGGCTGAGCAGGCTTCGCCTTTCAATGCGCGTGCAAAGTGCCGGCGGCACATCGCGACATAGCGTTCATTGCCGCCGATTTCGGTCTGTTCGCCTTCGCGGATCGGATTGCCCGCAGCATCGACGCGCAGGTTCATCGTCGCCTTGCGCCCGCAATCGCAGACCGATTTGATTTCGACCAGCGCGTCGGCGATCGCCAGCAGCCGCGACGATCCGGGGAACAGCGCGCCCTGAAAATCGGTGCGCAGGCCATAGGCGAGGACGGGTACATCATGTTCGTCGCACAATTCCGCGAGCTGATCGACCTGACGCTCGGTAAGGAACTGCGCCTCGTCAACGAACACGCAGGCGACTTTCCCGTCGCCCGGCGTATCGGTCACGATCCCCAGAATATCAGTGTCGGCGCCGAACGGAATCGCCCCTGCCTCCAGCCCGATCCGCGATCCGATCGTCCCCGCCCCCGACCGGTCGTCGATCGCGGCGGTAAACAGCATCGTGCGCATGCCCCGCTCGCGATAATTGAAATCGGCCTGCAACAGCGTGGTCGATTTTCCCGCGTTCATCGAGGCATAGTAGAAATAGAGCTTGGCCATGTCGCTTCTTTAACAAGCTCGGCGGCGAAGGCGATCAGCTTTCCGCTTCGTCCGCCGCATCCTCGCCCAGATCGCGCGCGACACCGGGCGCGCGCAGCAGCTGGTCGATATGGCTCGCTTCCTCGAAGCTTTCGTCGGCGAGGAATTTGAGCTTCGCGGCATATTTCATCTTCACGCGGTGCGCGACTTCGCGCTGCAGATAGGCGGTGTTGGTACGCAGCGCCTTGATCACCGCTTCCTCGTCCTTGCCCAGCAGCGGCTTTACGAACACCGTCGCGTGGCGCAGGTCGGGCGACATGCGCACTTCGGTGATGCTGACCATATGCTTTGCCAGCACATCGTCATGCACATCGCCGCGCTGCAGGATCTCGCTGAGGATATGGCGCACCTGTTCGCCCACGCGCAGGACGCGGACGGAACGATCTTCGTTGCTGTCATTGTGGCGCATATTGAATTTTTCGCGACTTTTGCTTATAGAGTTAGCACTACAGCGGAAATGTCCACGCTTCCACCTTCTGAGCCCGGGTGCTGCAACGCCCGGGCTCAATGCGTTTTGGGGCTTTGACGCTGCAACGCCAAAGCCCCGCAGACGCTTACTTGTGCCTCAGCTCAATGAGCTTCACCACCAGACCAAGCAACGCGACAACGAATGTCGCGCCACCCAGCGCCATTACTACAGCATTTGTGTCCATCAGCCTTCACCTCCTTTCGACCGCAGTTGCGGCCGAGAGGAGGTGTAGCGGCAAATCATCGATGGATACCAATTGACCTTGTTGTGAAGCGGGGCGCCACAACAAGCCCATTTGGTTACAGCGTCCGTTCGCGCATCTCGACTTCGAAGGTTTCGAGATAATCGCCCGGCTTGATGTCGGTGAAGTTCTGCGTAAACGTCACACCGCATTCGAGGCCCGCGCGGACTTCCGGAACATCGTCCTTGAAGCGCCGCAGCGACGCGATTTCGCCATTGTAGATAATGACGTCGTCGCGCGTGATGCGTGCCTTGAGCGCCTTGCGGATCGCGCCTTCGGTAACCAGCAGACCGGCTGCCTTGCCGTGCTTGCCCGCCGAGAAGACTTCCTTGATCTCCGCACGGCCAACGACCGTTTCGAACGCTTCGGGGCCCAGCTCGCCGGCCATGCCCGCACGGATTTCGTCGGTCAGATCATAGATGACGTCATAATATTTGAGCGCCACCTTGTTCCGTTCGGCGATTTCGCGCGCCTTGGCATTGGGACGGACATTGAAGCCGATGATCGGCGCGCCGCTGGCACCCGCCAGCGTCACGTCGCTTTCGGTAATGCCGCCGACGCCCGAATGCAGGATCCGCACCTTGATCTCGTCGGTCGAGATCTTGTTGAGGCTGCCGATGATCGCCTCCACCGTGCCCTGGGTATCGCCCTTGACCACCAGCGGATATTCGATCGCCTGCTTTGCCTGCAGCGCCGAGAACATGCTTTCGAGGCTGGCCGGAGCCTGGGTCGTGCGCTTCTGCTGGATGACGCCCTGGCGATATTCGGCGACTTCGCGCGCACGCGCTTCGCTTTCGACCACCTGGAGCGGATCGCCCGACATCGGCACGCCCGAAATACCCAGAATCTCGACCGGCATCGACGGGCCCGCCTGCTTGATCTGGCGACCCTTGTCGTCGATCAGCGCACGCACCTTGCCGCTTTCGGCACCGATGACGAATACGTCACCGACCTTCAGCGTGCCGCGCGTGACGAGCACCGAGGCAACCGGGCCACGGCCCTTGTCCAGCTTGGCCTCGATCACGGTGCCTTCGGCATCGCGATCGGGATTGGCCTTGAGCTCAAGCAGTTCGGCCTGAAGCTGGATCTTGTCGATCAGATCGTCGAGACCCGTCTTCTTGAGCGCAGAGACTTCGACGTCCTGCACTTCACCGCCCATATATTCGACCTGCACGTCATGTTCGAGCAGGCGTTCGCGAATGCGCTGGGGGTTGGCTTCATGCTTGTCGACCTTGTTGATCGCCACGATCATCGGAACGCCAGCGGCCTTCGTATGATTGATCGCCTCGATCGTCTGCGGCATCAGCCCGTCATCGGCCGCCACCACCAGCACGACGATATCGGTGACATTGGCACCGCGCGCGCGCATTTCGGTGAAGGCTTCATGGCCCGGCGTGTCGAGGAAAGTGATCTTCGACTTGTCCTTCAGCGTTACCTGATAGGCGCCGATATGCTGGGTAATGCCGCCCGCTTCGCCCGACGTGACGTCGGTGCCGCGCAGCGCGTCGAGCAGGCTGGTCTTGCCGTGATCGACATGGCCCATGATCGTCACCACCGGCGGACGCGGCTTCATCGACTCTTCCGAATCCTCGGTCGTGTCGAGCTGAAGGTCGATGTCGCTGTCCGAAACGCGCACGATATTGTGCCCGAATTCGGTGACGAGCAGTTCGGCCGTATCCTGGTCGATCGTCTGGTTGACCGTGACCGGCATGCCCATCTTGAACAGCGCCTTCACCAAGTCCGCACCCTTTTCGGCCATGCGGTTGGCGAGTTCCTGCACCGTGATCGCTTCGGGCACCTTGACGTCGCGGACCTGCTTGGCCTGCGGTTCGCGCGGGCCGGAATGCGAACGCTTTTCCTTTTCGCGGGCACGCTTGAGCGCGGCAAGGCTGCGGGCGCGCGCGCCGTCATCGCCGCCGAGCGCGCGGTTGACGGTCAGCTTGCCCGACTGGCGACGATCGTCGCGGCTGCGGTCGTTGCGCGACGGCTTGGCCGGGGCCGAATCGTTGCGCTTGGGCGCGGGGCCACGGCCTGCACCACCGCCACCGCCGGCATTGTTGCCGGACAGATCGGGCGCACTGCGCGGTTCGACCTTGGGCTTGGGCTTGGGAATTTCCGGGCGCTGCACCGGCGTGAACCGGCGCGGTGCGGGCAGGCTCGGATCGAGCGCAACCGCCTGCGGTGCGGCGGGTGCCGCCGGCTGTTCGGGCGAGCTCGGCGCCGGAGCGGGAGCAGCCTTCGCTTCCACTTCGGCTTCCGCCTTCGGCGCGGGCTCCGCCTTGGCAGGCTGCCTGGCTTCCTCGGCAGCCTTTGCGGCAGCCTCTTCTTCGGCCTTGCGGTTTTCCTCGGCGCGGCGGCGCTCCTCTTCGGATGCCTCCTGCTTCTCGCGCTCCTCGCGACGACGCGCTTCCTCAAGCGAGGTCATGCGTGCCTCTTCGGCCTCGCGCAGCAACTTGGCCTGCATCTCCTGACGCGAAAGCAGGCTGTCGCCCGCCGGGCGCGGCGTGGGAGTCGGCTTGGGCGCGGGCGCCTTTGCAGCAGGCGCAGGCGCAGGCGCAGCCTCGGGCGCAGCACTTTCGTCGCGCTGTCCCTGCTCCTCGCCCGGACGGCCGAGGACGCGGCGGCGCTTCACTTCCACGACCACGGTGTTCGACCGGCCATGGCTGAAGCTCTGCTTCACCTTACCCGTCTCGACCGTGCGCTTCAGACCCAGCGGCGCGCGCGCACCCAGTTTCGGCTTTTCCTTGTCCGTCGTGTCGTCCATGCGGCTACTTATTTCCTTCGTTCTTCTCGTCTTCTGCGGCGTCGGACGCTTCCAACGCCGATGCGCCCTGCGATTGCTTTTCGCAAGGCGCCGATACGCGATCGGGTCCGATAAAATGCAGCCAGCGATCGAGCGCTTCGCTCACTCGCCTCGCCGCCTGAGCGTCGGTCAGCCCGGCATGTACCACATTTTCGCGGCCAAGGGCCAAGGACAATATGGTGCGTGAGACCGGCAAAGCCAATCCCCTGAGCCCCGATCCTTCGCGTTCCGACCCGACACGCCATGCCTGAGCCAGCTTTCCGGACCCGTCCGAACCGGCGTCGGCGGCGTGATAGAGCGCGCGCAGCTTGCCCTGGCGCGCAGCGGTTTCGATCCGCTCCGATCCGGTAAGCAAATGCCCGGCGCGCGATTCGAGCCCCAGCCGGTCGAGCGCGCTACGCTCCAGCGCAGCCGCGATCCGGGCACCCAGATCCTCCGGGATCGTCATGGCGGCGCCTTTGAACGCGCGCGCCAATGCCCCTTTTAGCTTGCCCTTCGCCTGCGCGGTTTCAAGCTCGCTGCGCGTCACCCCGATCCATGCTCCGCGGCCCGGCGCCTTGGCCCGGACATCGGGCAGCACTTCGCCATCGGGCGAAAGCGCAAGCCGGATCAGCCCTTCGCGCGGCGATTCGTCGCGCGAAAGGATACAGGTGCGCACAGGGCCGTCGCCTGCCGGACGCTTGCCGGCGGGCGCAGGGCGCTTGCCCCTGTGCCCCTTCCGCGCGGGCGGAAGGGGTGCAGTGCCATTACTGTCGGTTAGGCCGGGGCGCTCATTGCTCGGAGTCCGCAACAGCGTCCTCCTCACCCGCCGGGGCTTCCGCCGCAGCAGGTTCCTCTTCGTCCGCGAACCAATGCGCGCGGGCGGCCATGATGATCTCGTTGCCCTGTTCGTCGCTCAGACCATATTCGCCGAGCACGCCGCCCTTGTCTTCGGCACGTTCCGAACGGTTGGGGCTGCTGTCATTGCCACGGCGGCGCGGTTCTGCGCGCTTCTTCTGGACGAGTTCGTCGGTTGCCAGATCGGCCAGATCGTCGAGCGTCTTGATCCCCGCCTTGCCGAGCGTGACCAGCATCGCTTCGGTCAGATACGGCATCGTCGCCAGATCGTCCTCGACACCCAACGCGCGACGTTCCTCGCGATTGGCTTCCTCGCGGCGTTCGAGCGCTTCTGCGGCGCGGCTCTGAAGCTCCTGTGCCAGCTCCTCGTCAAAGCCTTCGATCGTCGCCAGTTCGTCGAGTTCGACATAAGCGACTTCTTCCAGCGCGCCGAAGCCTTCGGCGACCAGCAGCTGGGCCAGCGTTTCGTCGACGTCGAGTTCGTTCTGGAACATTTCCGAACGTTCGACGAATTCCTTCTGCCGCTTTTCGCTGGCATCGGCTTCGGTCAGGATGTCGATCGCCTTGCCGGTCAGCTGGCTGGCGAGGCGGACATTCTGGCCACGACGGCCGATGGCGAGCGACAGCTGATCGTCGGGAACGACCACTTCGATACGGTCATCCTCTTCGTCGATCACGACGCGGGCGACATTGGCCGGCTGCAGCGCGTTGACGACGAAGGTCGCGGTGTCGGGCGACCAGGGGATGATGTCGATCTTTTCGCCCTGCATTTCCTGAACGACCGCCTGAACGCGGCTGCCCTTCATGCCGACACAGGCGCCGACCGGATCGATCGAGCCGTCATGGCTGATGACGCCGATCTTGGCGCGCGAACCCGGGTCGCGGGCAGCGGCCTTGATCTCGATGATGCCGTCGTAGATTTCGGGCACTTCCTGCGCGAACAGCTTCTTCATGAAGTCGGGATGCGCGCGGCTGAGGAAAATCTGCGGTCCGCGATTTTCGCGACGGACGTTGAGGATGATCGAACGGACGCGATCGCCGACGCGAACCACTTCGCGCGGGATCTGCTGGTCGCGGCGGATCACGCCTTCGGCGCGGCCCAGATCGACGACGACATGGCCAAATTCGACGCGCTTGACGACGCCGGTGATGATTTCACCGACGCGATCCTTGAATTCCTCGAACTGGCGCTCGCGTTCTGCGTCGCGCACCTTCTGGAAAATGATCTGCTTCGAAGCCTGCGCCTGAATGCGACCGAATTCGATCGGGGGCAGCGGATCGACGATATAGTCGCCGATCTTGGCGTCCTTCTGGAGCTTTTGCGCACCCTTCAGGTCGACCTGCTTGAAATAATCGTCGACTGCCTCGACCACTTCGACGACGCGCCACAGGCGCAAGTCGCCCGAATTGGGGTCGAGCTTGGCGCGGATGTCGTTTTCGACGCCATAGCGGTTCTTGGCGGCGCGCTGAATGGCGTCTTCCATCGCCTCGATCACGATCGCGCGATCGATCAGCTTCTCCTTCGCGACCGAATCGGCAATCGCGAGCAGCTCGGCCTTGTTGGCGGAAATGGCAGTGGCCATCGTCTCTTACCCTTCTACCTGTGCGTCGTCCGACGCATCTTCGCTATCTTCAAATTCTTCGGCGCCCTCGGCCGAAATCGGCACGGTGGCGGCGATCAGCCGGTCGGTCATGACAAGCTTTGCGTCCCCGATCCTGGCGAACGGCAGCTCATATTCCGCGCCGTCGATGTAGATCAGTACGTTCCGGCCGGACACACCAACCAGATCGCCCTTGAACACCTTGCGTCCGTCTTCATTCTTTTCGGCCAGCGCGATCCGCGCTTCATGTCCCGCCCAGTCGGCGAAATCCTGAAGCCGCGTCAGCGGCCGATCGATCCCCGGCGAACTGACTTCGAGCCGATAGGCATAGTCGATCGGGTCCTTGCCCGCTTCCTCGAGCGCGTCGAGCTTTTCCGAGATACGGCGCGACAGATCGGCGCAATCGTCGATCGTCAGCTGGCGCGTATCGGGGCGCTCGGCCATTATCTGCAGCGTCGGATCGCTTTGCCCGCCGAACATCTTGACGCGCACCAGCGCAAACCCGAGCGCTTTCGCTTCGGGTTCGATGATGTCGGTCAATGCGGCGATATCGGCCATCCGATCTCCTGAAATACATATGCGGCTTCGTAGCCGGAGCCCCGCTGGGCCCCGACCTCGGCAAAGTCACCAATGTCGAGAAAGCACGCGCTATATATGCCGTTGTCGCACATCGGGCAAGAGCGGCGATGGCCATGCCGGATAAAGCCCGTGGCGATGGAACCTGGCCCGTCGTCAGGAGATACTGAAAGGCGCCCGACATAGAGCTGTCGGCATGGTGTCGGACCGCCCAAAGCCGGCTATTCTGCCACCGACCGACCCGAGAATCGAAGGACGAGGAGAAACACCATGACCCGACTGCCCCTGCTGGCAATCACTGCCCTGCTCACTTCGGCAGCCTGCTCCACGCCCGATCCGCAGCGCGCTTCGGCGCCCGACCAGTCGGGCAATCCCTTCGTCGTGACTGAAGTGGCGGATTTCGATTCGCCCTGGGCAATGACGTTCCTCCCCGACAATCGGATGCTGGTCACCGAAAAGGCAGGGACGCTCTGGCTGTTGTCGCCCGACGGCGCGACACGACAGGAAGTCGCAGGCATTCCCACCGTCGACAGCGAAGGACAGGGCGGGTTGATGGACGTCGTCCTCCATCCCGATTTCGCGAACAACAAGCTCGTCTATTTCAGCTATTCCGAAGCGATCGAAAGCGGCGACAAGGGCGTGGTGCTGATGCGCGGTCGGCTCGACGAAAGCGGCGATGCGCCGCGCCTTGCCGATGTCGAGCGGCTGTTCGAAGCCACGCCCTATGTGTCCGGCAACGGCCATTATTCGGGCCGCATCGCCTTTTCGCCCGACGGCCACCTGTTCTTCACCAATGGCGAGCGGCAGAAATTCGATCCTGCGCAGGACAAGTCGGCAACGCTCGGCAAGGTGCTTCGCCTGACCGAAGACGGCGAACCGGCGCCGGGCAATCCGCTGGCGGCGCAGGGCTTTCATCCCGCCATCTGGTCCTATGGCCATCGCAATCTGCTGGGCATCGCCTTCGATGCCGAAGGCAATTTGTGGGAGCAGGAAATGGGGCCGAAGGGCGGGGATGAAGTGAATCTGATCCTGCCGGGCCGCAACTATGGCTATCCGCTGGTATCGAACGGCGATCATTATGACGGACGGCCGATCCCCGATCACAGCACGCGACCGGATCTGGAAGCGCCGAAAGTCAGCTGGAACCCGGTAATCTCTCCGGGCGGGCTGATCGTCTATTCGGGCGACATGTTCCCGCAATGGCGCGGCGATCTGTTCATCGGCGGCCTGTCGAGCAAGTCGCTGGTCCGCGTCGATGTCGAAGGCACGCAGGCGCGCAAGGGCGATCAATGGGACATGGGCACGCGAATCCGCGAAGTCGAACAGGGGCCGGACGGCGCGATCTGGCTGCTTGAGGATGGCGGACGCGGCGCCGATGGCACGCTGATGCGCCTGACGCCGCGCGAATAATCGCCGCAATGCGATCGTCGCGACAAGGCGACGGCGCCGCACCCAGGGGGGTGGTGCGACGCCGCCGCCCGGCGCGACGAACCGCGCTTACCAATAGAAGTTGTTGTACACCCGGACGACGGTGCCGCGGCGGACATTGACCACCAGCAGATCGTCATAGTGACGGACATAGCGCAGGTTTCCGCGCAACGCCGGCAGGTGATAGCGCCACGGATCCGCAATCACATAGCGCGGACCGAAATAGGCCGGAGCGATCCGAACGCCGGCGCGGAACGAAGTGCGGCGGAACGGAGCCGACCAATGGCCGCGCGCGAAATAGGTGCGATTGGCCCTGCGATAATGGCGCCAGTCGTCATCGCGCCAGGCATGGGCGCGATCGCGGCGATCGTCACGACGGTCCCAACGGCTGTCGCGGCGGTCGTCCCGGCGATCATAGCGGTGATCGCGCCGGTCATGACGATCGTCGTGCCGGTCATAGGCGTGGCGCGACTGGGCATTGGCCGTCGCGGGCAACGAAACGGCGGGGATGGCGACAGCGGCGATCAGCGCCGTGGCAAGAAACTTCCTCATCATGTCCTCCTCAGCAATGGTCGGCATTGCATCCCTGGAGGGAGTTGGCCGCCGACGATTGCGTAATGGAGGATGCCGGCTGAACGCGCTGGGAACGCGCGCTTCATCGCTCAGACAGCAAGGTTAATGTGAGGCCGCGTCCTATTGACCGCCAGTGCCGCCCGTCGTGCCCGGCGCACCCACCGTGCCGATATTGCCGAACAGATCCTGGAAGAACCCGTCCTTTCGGCCGAGCGTCGGCGTCGTCTTGCCATAGGGTTCGACCGAGGCGATCAGCGATTCGTCGGTGCGGTCGACCGACTTCACCGTGCCATCGGGCTGAAAGCGCACGATGATCGTCGCCTGTTGCGACGGCTTGGGATTGTTGAAACCCAGATTGCGCGTGTTGCGCGAGATATAATACCAGGTGTCGTTGGTGAATTCGCCGCTCAGCGTCGGATGGCCCAGCGTCTGCAGCACCGAATCGCGATTATCGATGCCGGGCTGAATCGCATTCACCAGATCGGGGTCGATCACATAGCCCTGATGCCCCTTGAGCGGCGTGCAGGCCGAAACGAGCACGGCCACTGCCAGCGCCAGGGCAGGGATGCGTGGGAAGGACACCGACATTCGATTCTCCGGGTACAGGAACATTCTGGGCTCCGCACAATTGCATCGCGGCGCAAAGGCCTCAATATGCGGCATCGCCGCGCCAAACAAGGTGCGGTCGGATCGATCGGTCGCGGCCCTGTCCCGCCACCGTCAACCGCATAGTTGGAACCGACGCGAAATGACATTGCTGAAACGGCTGCTGCGCCGCGATCGCAGCGAAGCGGCCGAACTCTATACCGCCATCATCGCGCGCGGACGCGAACCGCACTGGTATGTCGAGGGCGCGGTTCCCGACACGCTCGACGGGCGGTTCGACATGATCGCCGCGATCCTGTCGCTGGTGCTGCTGCGGCTGGAGCAACAACCCGAAGCGGCCAAACTCAACACCGCTCTGGCCGAACGATTCGTCGACGATATGGACCCGCAATTGCGCCAGATCGGCATCGGCGATCTGGTGGTCGGCAAGCATATCGGGCGGATGATGAGCATGCTCGGCGGGCGGCTGGGCGCCTATCGCGACGGGCTGGCGGCGGGCGATATCGACGGCGCGTTGCAACGCAACCTCTATCGCGGACAGCAAGTGGCGCCCGAGGCGCTGGCGCATGTGCGCGACACGCTGATGGCGCTGCATGCCGGGCTGGAAGCCGCATCGCTCGAAACGCTCGCTGCCGGAGGCCTGCCGCGATGAGCGCGCCGGAATTTTCGCGGCCCTGCCGCCTCGACCGGATCGGCGCGGGCGAATCGGTCCAGACCGTGGAGGCGACCCCCGAGGAACGCGCGGCGCTCGCGCGGCGATTCGGACTGATCGCGCTCGATCGGCTCGAAGCGGAATTCCGCCTGCGTCGGGAGGGGGAAGGAGTCGCCGCGAACGGGCAATTGCGTGCCACGGCGACACAGCCCTGCGTCGTGACCGGCGATCCCGTACCCGCAAGGATCGACGAAGCGTTCGAACTGCGATTCCTGCCCGAAACCGCCGATGGCGAACCCGATGCCGAGATCGAGCTTTCGGAAAGCGAATGCGACACGATGTTCTTTACCGGCGGCGCGATCGATCTGGGCGAAGCCGCGGCGGAGACGATGGCGCTCGCGCTCGATCCCTATCCGCGCAGCGAAGGCGCCCAGGCCGCGCTCAAGGAAGCCGGCATATTGAGCGAAGAGGAAGCCGGGCCGGTCGGCGCACTGGCGGCGGCGTTGAAAGACAAGCTGTCGGGCAAATAGGGCCCGGCTGCCCGGCCTGACTTTATGCCTCGCCCCGACCGATCCCGCGGGCCAGCATCGCGGCGACGATGTCGGCGATTTCGTCGGGCGTCCCTTCCTCTGCCCATACGCCATAGCGCAGACCGAGAAACACATTCATCCCCATGATCGCCCAGGCGTGGACTTCGCCCACGCCGTCGCGAATTTCGCCGCGCTCGGTCGCAGCTTCCAGTCGCGACCGGATGCGGTCGGCAGTGCTTTGATAGTGGAGGCGGAAGCTCTCCGGATCGACGAATTCGGCCTCGTCGATGATGCGATAAATTTCCTTGTGCCGCCGCACGAACGCAATGAACGCTTCCAGACCCGCCCGTTCGGCATCGATCTGATGTTCGGCTGCGCGAAGCGCCGGAGCGACATTGTCGCGGACCTGAGCCGACATGTCGCGCACCAGCGCGCGGAACACTTCGTCCTTCGAATCGAAATAGGTGTAGAAACTTCCCAGCGCGACGCCCGCGCGGCGGGTGATCCCGCTGATCGACCCGTCGTGAAATCCCTTTTCGCCGAACTCGACCGCCGCCGCGTCCAGAATCGCGCGCAGCGTGCGGCGCCCGCGTGCCGTGCGCGGCGATTTGCCCGCACTGGCCGCGTCATCGGGTGCGACACCAGCGCCATCGCTTGCCGATGTGGCCTCCGTGCCACGCCTGGTCGCCATATTTTGCCTCTCCTGTTCGTACCAAGTTGAAACCCGGTTCAGGTTTCAGTATAGCCTCCGCCAACTTCATACAACCCGCGCCATCGAAGCCGGGGTTTTGACTGGGGAGGAAGACCATATGTCACGCATGATTCCGTCTGCCCGCACGATTCTCTGTGCAGGCGCCGCTTTTGCCGCACTGGGCTCTGCGCCCGCATTCGCTCAGGACGCCGGCCAGACGACCGACGCCGCGCTCGAAGCACAGTCGGGCGACGAAATCGTCGTCACGGCGCGCCGCCGCGAGGAAAGCCTGATCGATGTTCCGATTTCGCTGTCGGTGATTTCGGGCGATACGCTCACCGAACAGGGCGCGCCCGATATCACTGCGCTGCAGGATCGCACGCCGAACCTGACGCTTCAGATCGCGCGCGGTTCGAACTCGACGATGATCGCGTTCAGCCGCGGCGTCGGCCAGCAGGACCCGCTCTGGGGCTTCGAACCCGGCGTCGCGCTGTACATCGACGATGTCTATGTCGCGCGTCCGCAGAACGCGATTCTCGACATTTTCGACGTCGAGCGCGTCGAAGTGCTGCGCGGCCCGCAGGGCACGCTCTATGGCCGCAACACGATCGGCGGCGCGATCAAATATGTCACCAAGAAGCTGGGCAATGAATTCCACGCGTCGGGCCGCGCTTCCTATGGCAGCTATGATCAGCTCGATCTGGTCGGCACGCTGACGATTCCGCTCACCCAGTCGCTGTCGATCGGCGGCTCGGTCGCGCGCTACACTCGCGATGGTTATGGCGAGAACCTGACCACCGGCGTCGATCAATATGACAAGGACGTGCTCGCGGCCCGCGTTTCGGCCGAATGGGCGCCGACCGACAATATCTTCGTGCGCGTTGCGGGCGACCGCACGCTCGACAAGTCGCACCCGCGCCACGGCACCCGGCTCGAAGGCAATGGCGGCCTGCCCGCCTATGAACCCACCGACAGCGTTTATGACACGCGCGCCGGAGCGGGCGATTATAACCGGGTGATGAGCCAGGGCCTGTCGGCAACCGCCGAAATCGGCCTGTCCGACGAGCTCACCTTCAAATCGATTTCGGCCTGGCGCAACGGCAACACCGATACGATCATCGATTTCGACAATACGCCCGATCCGACGCTCGACATCCCGGCCTATTATCAGGACCGCCAGTTCACCCAGGAACTGCAGCTCCTCTATACCGGCGATCGGCTGCAGGGCGTGTTCGGCGTCTATTACCTCAATTCGCGCGCATCGGGTGCGTTCGACACGGTGGTCGGCCTGCTGGGGCTCACCATTCTCACCTCGGGCACGGTCGATACCAAAAGCTATGCCGCGTTCGGCGATCTGAGCTACGATCTCACCGACCAGTTCTCGCTGTCGGTGGGCGGTCGCTATACCAAGGACGACAAGACCGGATCGGTCTATCGTCAGAACTTCACCGGCCTGCGCAGCCCGCGTTTCGGCAATGCTGCGGCGGTGCCGGGCCTGCTGCGTACCGATTACACCAATGACCGCAGCTTCGATCAGTTCACGCCGCGCGTATCGCTCAGCTATCACCCGCGCCAGGACCTGAATTTCTACGCCAGCTGGGGCAAGGGCTTCAAATCGGGCGGCTTCGACATGCGCGGCGACGCGATCCTGACGCCGACCACGGTCAACGGGTATGAGCCGGAAACGATCGACTCCTATGAAGTCGGCATGAAGGGCGCGTTCCTCGATCGCACGCTGTTCTTCAATCTCGCCGGCTTCTATTCCAACTATAAGGACCAGCAGGTCACGATCCAGTCGCCGGCTGCCGGTGGCGGCATCGCGAGCTTCGTCGACAATGCCGGCAAGGCCGAAATCTATGGTTTCGAAGCCGAAGCGCGCATGGTCCCGTCGCGTCACTTCACTGCGAACCTCGTCGTCGGCTACACCCATGCCGAATATAAGGAGTTCTTCACCTACATCGCCGGCGGCACGACCCCGGTCGATGTGTCGGATCAGCGCGTGTTCCAGAACACGCCGCGCTGGACCGTGAACGCCTCGGCCACCTGGTCGGAAGATGTCGCGGGCGGCACACTCGCCTTCACCCCGGCCATATCGATGCGCAGCGACATTTCGATGTTCGAGTATGTTTCGCCGCTCGATCAGGACGGCTACTTCCTCGTCGATGCCAGCCTCAACTGGACCTCGGCGGACGATCGCTATCGGATCGGCGTCGCCGCGCGCAACCTGACCGACGAACGCTACCGCGTCGGCGGATACTATTTCCCGGGCGCGCTCTACGGCAATTCGATCATCGGCTATTACGGCCCGCCGCGGACCGTGACCGGCACGATCCAGTTCCGCTATTGATCTGCCAGCTTTCACTTTTCCAACGGGCTGATTAGAATGCCCGGTATGGGCCGGTCGCAGCACCCGCGAACCGGCCCAATTTTTTGGAGAGAAACGCCATGAACGCATCCGGCGCGGCCGTGGACCTGCGGTATAGCAGAGTAGTGCTGGCGATGCTGCTGCTCGTCTATACCTTCAACTTTCTCGACCGGCAGATACTGGGCATTCTGGCGGGCCCGATTCAGGCAAGCCTGCACCTTTCCGATGCACAGTTCGGGATGATCGGCGGCACTGCCTTCGCCATCCTCTATTCGGTTCTCGGCGTTCCTCTTGCGCTGCTGGCGGACAAGATCGGCAAGACGCGCGTGATCGCCGGATCGCTTACGGTAT
Organism: Stakelama portus; assembly: GCF_003171655.1. GTDB lineage: Bacteria > Pseudomonadota > Alphaproteobacteria > Sphingomonadales > Sphingomonadaceae > Sphingomonas > Sphingomonas portus. The sequence continues at coordinate 121,643 of NZ_QFZL01000005.1, forward strand.
GGAGCGGCTTTACCGCGCTGTGCGGCACCGCGACCGGCTTCTGGTCGCTGTTCCTCTATCGCCTGGGCGTCGGGGTCGGCGAAGCGGGCGGCGTGGCGCCTTCCTATGCGCTGATCGCCGATTATTTCCCGGTCAACCGGCGCGCACGTGCGCTTGCCATCTATTCGACCGGCATTCCGATCGGTCTGGGCTCGGGCGTACTGCTCGGTGCCTATATCGCCGCGAATGTGAACTGGCAGGCAGCGTTCATCACTGTCGGCATTGCCGGCATTATCCTCGCACCGATCTTCCTGCTGGTCGTGCGCGATCGCCCCATGCCGGTCGCTGCGGCGACGCGCGAGCCGGTTCTTTCGGTCCTTCCGATCCTGACCAGAAAGCCTGCATTCTGGCTGCTCTCGGTCGGCGCGGGGTGCAGCTCGATGGCGGGCTATGGCCTCGCGCTGTGGGTTCCCAAGATCGTCGGCGTCCAGTTCGGCTGGACCGCGCCGGAGGATCTGGTGAAGGTCGGCCAGTTCATGGCATCGCTGCTGCTGATCGGCGGCACCGCCGGGATTTTCCTCGGCGGCGTGCTGGCCGACCGGCTCGCCCGGATCAATCGCGCCTGGTACGCCCGCATCCCGTCGATCGCATGGCTGATCGCGGCGCCGATGTTCATGCTGGGGATGCTGACGCCGTCGCCGGTGCTGGCCTGGTGCTTCCTGATCGTCGCCAATGCGCTCAACACGCTGTGGCTGGGACCGATCATCACCGCCGCCCAGCACCTCGCGCCCGAACGGATGCGCGCGGGCACGTCGGGCACGTTCCTGATGGTCAACAACCTGCTCGGCCTGGGCGTCGGTCCCTGGCTGATGGGCGCGATTTCGGACGCGATGAAGGGCAGCTATGGCGACGATTCGATCCGCTATGCCGCGATTATCTGCGTGGCGCTCTATCTCGTCGCCGCGGTGCTGGTTCTCGCCGCGATCCGCCCGCTCAAGCGCGGATGGGTCGAATCGACGATCTGATTGCACGGGCGGCGGGTCCAGAGTGATCCGCCGCTACGTACAACACCGAGTCGGACTATTCCCGACTCCCCGCCCGGCGAATTCTGCGGCAAAAATGCCGCAAATCCGAGAGCGAACAAGCCTTCCGGGTCGCCGGGCCGGACGATTGCCCCCCCGCATCGTCCGGCCCCTTAGCCGTCAGCGTTCGCGCGTCGCGGCGAATTTCACATCCGGGTAGCGTTCGGCGATATAGCCGACTTCCCACGCCGATTTGGCGAGGAACACCGGATTGCCGTCGCGATCCTTGGCCATCGCCCCGCGATTGATGTCGGTGAAGTTCTTGAGCGCCGCCGGATCGCCGGAAACCCAGCGCGCCGTGTCATACGGCGAAGGTTCGAGCGCCGCCGCAACCTTATATTCCGCGTCCAGCCGCGAAAGCAGCACTTCGAGCTGGAGCTGCCCGACCACGCCGATGATCCAGTTCGACCCGATTTCGGGATAGAAGACCTGAGTCACGCCTTCCTCGGCCATATCGTCGAGGGCCTTGCGCAGCTGCTTGGTCTTGGTCGGGTCCTTGAGCGCGACGCGGCGCAGAATTTCGGGCGCGAAATTGGGCAGGCCGGTGAACCGGATGCCGCCCTTTTCCGACATGGTATCGCCGACGCGCAGCGTGCCGTGATTCGGGATGCCGATGATGTCGCCCGGAAATGCCTCGTCCGCCAGCTCGCGCTGCTGCGCGAAGAACAGGATCGGCGAGTGGATGGCGATCGGCTTGCCATGGCCGGTCGGCGTCAGCTTCATGCCGCGCTTGAACGTCCCCGAACAGAGCCGCATGAAGGCGATGCGGTCGCGATGGTTCGGGTCCATATTCGCCTGGACCTTGAAGATGAAGCCAGTGACTTCGTCATTGTCGGGCTGAACCGGGGCGGGCTCGGCAGGCTGCGGGCGCGGCGGCGGGGCGTGTTCGGCAAGCGCGCCGATCAGCGCATCGACGCCGAATTCCTTGAGCGCCGATCCGAAGAATACCGGCGTCAGATCGCCGTTGCGATAGGATTCCCCGTCGAATTCGGCATAGCCCGCCAGCGCCAGTTCGGCATCTTCGCGCAGTTTGGCGAGATTTTCGGGCGAGATGAGGGCATCGAGCTGCGGATCATCGAGCCCGCTGGTCTGAACCACCTTGCCGTGAAATTCGCGGCTGGGGCCTTCGGGCAGCAACAGCTTGTTGGTGCGCAGGTCGAATATGCCTTCGAACTGCCCGCCCATCCCGACCGGCCAGGTCATCGGCGTGACGTCGAGCTGGAGAAGTTCGGCGACTTCATCGAGCGTTTCGAACACCGCGCGCCCTTCCCGGTCGCATTTGTTGACGAAAGTGATGATCGGCACGTTGCGCAACCGGCACACTTCGAACAGCTTGCGCGTCTGGCTTTCGATACCCTTCGCCACGTCGATCACCATCACGGCCGAATCGACGGCGGTCAGCGTGCGATAGGTGTCTTCGGAAAAATCCTCGTGCCCCGGCGTATCGAGCAGGTTGAAAGTGATGCCGTCGCGTTCGAACGTCATCACCGAACTGGTCACGGAAATGCCGCGCTGCTGTTCGATCTTCATCCAGTCCGACCGTGCACGCCGCGCCGCGCCGCGCGCCTTCACTTCGCCGGCAAGGTGGATCGCGCCGCCGAACAGCAACAGCTTTTCGGTAAGCGTGGTCTTGCCGGCGTCGGGGTGGGAAATGATCGCGAAGGTGCGGCGATCGGGAGCCTTGTTCATCGCGGCGCTTTAGCGCCTCAGATGCCCAGCGTCACGCCCATTACAAAGCTGCGCGCTTGTCCCGGCGCAAAGCGCAATATCCCGGGCTTGTCCCAGATTTCGCCAGTAAAGCCTTCCGGGTCGGCAATGCCATGCCAGGGTTCGATGCAGACATAGCGCGCGCCCGGCTTGGTCCAGATGCCCAGCATCGGCGTGTCGGGAAAATCGACGGTCAGGTCATGTTCGCCATCGCCATAGCACAGGCTGCTGCTGGCGATTTCGGGCCAGATCAACGCGTCATCGACGAACAGCGCGTCGCGCAGCGCCAAGCTTGGCGGATCGCCGACCAGCGGGCTGGGCTGCGGATCGGGCGCGATCAGCCCGTCCGCGCCGACACGCCGAATCGGGATGCCGCGATCGCCCTGCCCGAACGCAATCCTGTGATCGGCGCGTTGCCCGCCATAGGGCAACGGCCAGGCAAAGGCGGGATGAAAGCCGAAACTGGCGGGCATGTCTTCCGCACCGCAATTGGTCACTGTCGCCGTGATCATGAGCGAAGGCCGATCACCGCCCGTCACCTGAAACGCGACGTCGAGACGGAATGCGAAGGGATAGGCCGGCCGCGTCGCCGGGCCATCGACCAGCCGGAACACGGCGCGATCGGCCTCCCGCACGATCGGGTCGAAGGGGAGCGTGCGGGCAAAGCCATGTTTGGGCAGAGGATATGCGCGCCCGTTCACCCGATAGGCGCCGCCGCTGAGCGCGCCGACAATCGGAAACAATAACGGCGCCCGCCCGGTCCAGAATGCCGGATCGGCATCGGTCATCAACTCGCGCCCCGCCGCGTCGCACAGGCTGGAAAGCTCTGCCCCGAACGGGTTGATTTCGGCGCTCAGCGTGTCGCTGGCGATCCTGATCCAGTCATCGGCCATGGCCCCAGCATAAGCGTGCCATGCGATCGCCGTCGAGCGGGTTTCAGGCCGCCATATGCATCCCGGTCCCGCTGCCCGGTCGCGGCGCGGGCATCGCGCCCTGCCGCCCGCTCACCGTGAAATGATCGGTTTCCTGACGCAGCGAGACCGCTTCGGTCATCAGCGTGCGCGCAGCCGCCGATGTTTCCTCGACCATCGCGGCATTTTGCTGCGTGGCCTGATCCATCTGGCCCATCGCGGTGTTGATTTCGGCGATGGTATTCGCCTGCGCGGCGTTGGCGCGCGCCATCGCTTCGACCAGCCCTTGCACCTGGTCCATATTGCCGTTGATCCGGTCGAGCGCGCCGTCAACCTTGTCCACCGCCACCACGGCGCGACCGATCTCCTCCTGCGTGGTGGTCAGCTGTTCGCGCGCATTGCCCGCCTCTTCCTCAGCACGCATCGCCAGCGCCGCGACCAGATCGGCGACGACCGCAAAGCCGCGCCCTGCCTCGCCTGCCCGGCCGGCCTCCACCGCTGCGTTCATCGCCAGAACGCGCGTCTGGAACGCGATCTTGTCGAGCCCCTCGATCACCGCGTCGATGCCCTTGGCGCTTTCCGAAACGCCTTGCATCGACTGGGCGGCTTCGGCGGCAACGGAGCGGCCTTCGCGCACGGCCGCATCGGCGGTCTGTGTCGTCTGCGACGTTGCCGAGGCCGACCGCGCGGTTTCGCGAATCTGCGTCTCCAGATTGGCGACCGCCGCCGTCGTCTCTTCCAGCGAAGCCGCGTTGCTTTCGGTGCGGCGCGCCAGATCTTCCGACGCCTTCGAAATTTCGCGGCTGCTCGCGCTGATTTCCTCGATGCTGCGCAGCGACTTGCCGATCAGTTGCTCCAGGCTTTCGACCGAACGGTTGAAATCGGTCTTCAGCGACGCAAGCGGACCATCCAGCGTCGCATTGACGCGATAGGTAAGATTGCCCTCGGCAAGCGCGGAGAGCCCGCTGCCGATGCTTCCGGCGATAAGCTGGGTCTGGATCTCGCGCTCGCGTTCCTGCGCGTCGCGGGCAGCTTCCGCCTCGGCAAGCTTCACCCGGAACGCGCGCACCGTATCGCCCAGCTTGCCCAGTTCATTGCCGCCCTCTGGCAGCACGGGTTCGCCGGTCAGGCGTCCGGCGCTCATGTCGTCCATCGTCCGGATCACCTGCGAGACCGGATTCATGATCGAGCGCGCGACGAACCAGATGATCGCCGACAGTGCCAGCACGAGAGCGACGAACAGGCCGATTGCCCAGGTCAGCGCATTGGTTGCCTGGCGCAAATCGGCCTCCGCGCCTTCGACGATCTCGGTCGCGACGTAATTTTCCAGCGCATGCATCTCGTCGATCCGCGCGGTCGTCGCCGCCCACCAGCGATCGGCGCTGCCGACCAGCGGCACATCGGGTTCGATGCTGCGGTGCGCGGCATCGCGCAGGGCAGTGGCTTCCTTTGCCGCCGCGCCGTTTTCGATGGCATCCAGCCTGTCAATGTCCTCGGCCGAAGCGAATTCGCGGAAGGTGGAAAGGTTGCTGCGGCTCAGCGCGTCATAGGCCGCGAATTTCCGCAGGATCGGATCGTGAAAAATGCCTGCCCCAAATCCCGTGGCGCCCATGGCGCGTTCCAGCCCCGCGCGCTCCTTGGCATGCAACAGCAACAGATAGGCGCTGCGCTCGCGCGAAGCCTCGCCGCTGCGCCCGATCGAAGACAGTTCGTTGAGCGTTTCGAGCATCAGGTCGATCACGCCGGTATAGCGCGCCGCCGCCTCGGGCACCGGAATCGCAAACTGGTCGACTTGCTGCCGGGTGGCGGGGATCTTGTCATATTCGGCGCGAAACCGCTGAATCGGTTCGCCGAGCGGGCTGTTCATGACCACGTAGGAATGCTCACCGGAGGAGCTGCGCAGTGCTTCGCGCGCCTTGTCGGTCCGCTGGCGCTGTTCGCGCAGCTCCCTGGCGAATTTTCCACCACGGCTGCTGATGAAACCTGCCGAAAGTCCGCGCTCGCGCTGTATTTCGTGCATCAGCGCGCCCATATGTTCGGACACCTCGACCAGTTCGAGCACAACATCGCTCTGCACACGCTGATCGTTAAGCCGCACCACATCGACGAATGCGAAATAGGCGACAGCAATCATCGGCACGATACCGACAAGCAAAATGCGGTGGAAAAGCTTCATTTTCTGCAACATGAGCACGCCCCGGCCGTCTGGAATATCTTCCAGATTATAGAGGCGTGCGCGGAGTCGAGTCGGCTCGCGCCGGCTTTTTATACTATCGAACCGGAGTCGATCAGCCGCGTAATTCAGCGCCCATCTTGCTCGCCACCGTAACGATTTTGTCTGCTATTGCCTTCAATTCGGCATCGGTGAAGCTTTTTTCGGCCGGTTGCAGCGTTACTTCGACGGCGAGACTCTTCTTGCCTTCGGGAACCCCGGTACCGGTGAAGACGTCGAACAGTCGCGCATCGACAATATTCGCCTTGTCCGCACCCTTTACTGCACGAACCAGGTCGCCGGCGGCGACATCGACATCGACCAGGAACGCAAAATCGCGTGTCACCGGCTGCAGCGCGGGCGGCGTATAGGCCGGGCGCATGAAACCGGTCGCACGCTTGCCCGGGATCGCGTCGAGATAGACTTCCACCGCCGCCACGGCTTCATCCAGGTCGAACGCGGCCGTCACGCGCGGATGCACCATGCCGAATGCGGCAAGCACGTTTTTGGGGCCCAGCCGCAACGTGCCCGACTGGCCCGGATGCCACACATCGCCGGCATCGCCCATGACGAGCAGATTGGCGACCGGCGCCCCGGCGGCTTCGAGCAATGCCAGCGCTTCGCCCTTGGCATCGAACCCGTCAAAGGGCTGCGCCTTTCCATGCTTCCACCCGCGCGGTGTCTTGTCCCCTGCCAGCACGGCAGTGAGTGTCGCGCGTTCGTCGAGCTTACCGGCGGCATCCGCCAGATACCGGCGCCCCAGTTCGAACAGGCGCACGCTGTCCGCGCCGCGCTTGAGATTGCGCTCCGCCGCCGCCAGCAGCCCCGGCAGCAGCGAGGGGCGCATCACTTTCATTTCCTCGCTGATCGGATTGGCGAGCGTCCATGCCCCGCCGCCGAACGGCGCGGCTTCGCCTTCGGAAATGAAGCTCCAGGTAACCGCTTCGTTGATGCCGCGCGCAGCCGCCGTGCGGCGCAGTTTGCGCTCCAGCTTCTGTTCGGGCGTCGCAGTCGGCTTTGCCACGCCGGGAATGCGGGCGAGCGGCGTGGCAGGCACCTTGTCGATGCCTTCGATCCGGATCACTTCCTCGACCAGATCGGCCGAACCCTCGACATCGCGGCGCCAGCTGGGAACGGTAACGCGCAAATCCTCGAAACGACCGGTGATATCGACCGGATCGCCATTGGCGTCGAGCGGTTCGACGCGGAAACCCAGGTTTTCGAGGATGTCCTTCTGCCGTTCCGGCGCAATCGCCAGCCCGCCCAGCGTTTGCGCGCGATTGGGGTCATAGCCGATGATATGCGGTTGCGACGGCGCCTCTCCGGCGCGCGTGACGGCGCTCGGCGTGCCGCCGCACAGCGCCAGTACCAGCCGCGTGGCGATCGCCAGCCCGTCGTCGAGGAACGCCGGATCGACGCCGCGTTCGAACCGCTGGCGCGCGTCCGAGGTCAGCATCAGCTTCTGGCCGGTACGCGCGATATGATCGGGATCGAAATAGGCGCATTCGATCAGCACATCGGTGGTGGTTTCCGAAGCACCCGATTCCTCGCCGCCCATGATGCCGCCGATATCGTGCACCGCCGCGTCGTCGGCGATGACCGTCATCGTCTCGTCGAGGCTATAGGTCTTGCCGTTGAGCGCCAGCAGCTGCTCGCCGGGCTTCGCCTTGCGCGCGACCAGCCCGCCGGTCAGCTTTGCCATGTCATAGACATGGAGCGGGCGGCCAAGCCCCACCGACACGAAATTGGTGATGTCGACCAGCGCCGAAATCGGCTTTTGCCCGATCGCTGCCAGCCGCCGCTGCAACCATGCGGGCGAGGCACCATTGGTGACGCCGTGCACGCTCTGCGCAAAAAAGGCGGGACAGCCTTCGCTGTCTTCGGTCCGCACATCGGGGCCGGCGCCGCTCGCTGCGATCTTCGGCAGCGAACCGATGATGTCATCGAGCGGACGCAAACTCCCCATGCCCGCCGCCGCCAGGTCGCGCGCGATACCGCGCACGCCCATGCAATCCTGCTTGTTGGGGGTGATCGACACATCGATCACCGGGTCGTTCATTCCCGCATAATCGGCAAAGGCCACGCCCACGGGAGCATCGTCGGGCAATTCGATGATGCCGTCATGATCCTCGCCCAGTTCCAGCTCGCGCGTCGAACACATCATGCCGTTCGAGGTGACGCCGCGAATCGCCGAAACCTTCAGCTCCATGCCGTTCGACGGCACGACCGCGCCCGGCAATCCGAGCACGCCGACCATTCCCGCACGCGCATTGGGCGCGCCGCACACGACCTGCAGCGGATCGCCCTCACCGGCATCGACCGTCAGCACCTGCAGCTTGTCGGCATCGGGATGCGGCGCCGCGGTCAGCACTTTGGCGACACGGAATCCCGCCAGCTTCTCACCGGGATTTTCGACCCCTTCGACTTCGAGGCCGATCCGCGTCAGCGCTTCGGTGATCGCGTCGATATCGGCGTCGGTTTCGAGATGCTCCTTGAGCCAGCCCAAAGTGAACTTCATGCGCCGACTCCCCCCGAAAGCGTGGGTACGTCGAGCGCCGAGAAACCGTAATGGCGCAACCAGCGCAGATCGCCGTCGAAGAAGGCGCGCAAATCATCCATCCCATATTTGAGCATTGCGAGGCGATCGATCCCGCATCCGAATGCGAATCCCTGCCATTCCTCGGGGTCGAGCCCGCAGGCGGCGATCACCTTGGGATGGACCATGCCGCTGCCCAGCACTTCCATCCAGCCTTCGGATCCGCCGATGACGCGTTTGCCCTTTTCGATCGAAAAGCCGACATCGACTTCGGCGCTCGGCTCGGTGAAGGGGAAATAGCTGGGGCGCAGGCGCAGCACGATATCGTCGCGCTCGAAAAACGCCTTGAGGAAGGTTTCGAGCGTCCATTTCAGGTGGCCGAGCGTGATCCCCTTGTCGATCACCAGCCCTTCGATCTGATGGAACATCGGCGTGTGCGTGGCATCGCTGTCGCTGCGATAGGTACGGCCCGGCGCGATGATGCGGATCGGCGGCTTTTGCTGCACCATGGTGCGGATCTGCACCGGGCTGGTATGCGTGCGCAGCAGCATCTTCTGCGCGCCGTCCTCGCCTTCCGGGAAATAGAAGGTGTCGTGCATCGCCCGCGCCGGATGCGTGTCCGGAATGTTGAGCGCAGTGAAATTATGCCAGTCGTCCTCAATCTCCGGACCGGTGGCGACCGAGAAGCCCAGATCGGCGAAGATTTCGGCCAGTTCGTCCATCACCTGGCTCACCGGATGGACGCTGCCCTGTGGCGTCGCATCGACCGGCAGCGTCATGTCCTTCACTTCGGCCGCGAGCCGCGCTTCCAGCGCTGCGCCTTCGAGTGCCGCCTTGCGCGCGGCGATCGCTTCGGTCACCGCTTCGCGCAGGCCATGGATACGCGGGCCTTCGCTCTGGCGTTCCTCGGGGCTCATCTTGCCCAGCGTCTTGAGCAGCGCCGTCACCGCGCCCTGTTTGCCGAGCGCATGGACGCGCAGCGACTCCAGCGCATCAAGGCTCATCGCGGCATCCACGGATGCAAGCAGGTCCTGGCGAAGCTGATCGATATCGGTCGTCATGTCGGCGCCTCCAAAGCAAATGGGCGCGGGTGGCGCAATGGGCGATTGGCGCCCGGCCTTCTGATTCAGGGTATTGCCGCAAACAGGCTGGCGCGCAGCGCCTCGATCGCTTGCGTGTCGGCAAGGCTTGTCGGCGCGGGAAGCGGCGACACTGCCCAGCGATCCTCACCCACCGTCACCGGCGCGAAAATCTCGGCTGCATGATCGACGAACAATTGTTTCAATCCCGGCTCGACCGATACGAAGGCAACGAGCGATCCGGGCGCCGCGCCCGCTGCGCCGAACCCCAATCGGGGAAGTTGCCGCATCGGCCGCGCCAGCCGTGCCTTTTCCGCCAGCGCGCTCAGCGCATCGGCATCGATCGCATTGCCCAGCTTCAGCCCCTCGGGCGAAATCGCGCCATAGGACAGGAACCATAATGCGCCATAATGCGCCTCGATCAGAAACCCGCCCTGCGCCGGCAACACGCGAAACGGCACATCGGGCAGTCCGGTAACGCGCAGCGGCATGTTCGCGCGGCGATCGGCGGCAAGCGCCTGTGCCGATGCGGCGTCGAGCCGCGTCAGCGCGTCGCTAGCCATCAGCGCGGTCAGGTCGATCAGCCCCTTCTGGTCGATGAAATGGACCCGATAGCCCGCATCTTCGCGCGTGAAGAACAGCGCCAGCCCCAGCCGGGGATGGACATAGGCCGTCCGCAATCCCGCCGGATCGATATCGCCCGGCGCATCGGCGATCAGCGCGGCGGGCAGGACGATGCGATCCATCCGCCGGTCGACCATCGCCGCATCATCGGCGTCGAACCGCAAATCGCAGGCGCCAAGCGCGAGCAACGGCAGCAAAAGGACGAGGCGCCGCATCATGACGCCTCGATCCCGGCGACCCAACCGCCGCGCAACACACCGCCGCGCACCAGCCCCTGGCGGATCGCTTCGCGAAGATAGCGGGCAAGCGCCGTCTGGGTTAGCGGGACGATCCGTCGCTGATGTCCGTCGAGTGCGAAGTCGCGCGCGCCGGCAAACCGCATCAGGATCGTCGCGGTGCATCCGCCGGCAATATGATGCGGCACGCGCGCCGCACCGGGATCGAATCCGCACAATTGCTGCGGGTCGCTCTCGGTTTCGGCAAAGGCAAGCGGATCGACCAGCGGCCCGAGCGGCACCGCCACTGCCCGCGCGGACGGCCCGACCAGCGGCACGCCGCGCAGCTTGGCAAGGACGGCAATGTCCTGCACCGCTTCGCACAACCGATCGGGATCGCGGCACCGCGCGCTCGCTTCGACCGAAGTGAGCGCGAGATAGATATCCTCGATCTCGGCTTCGCCCAGCAAGGCGGTGTCGCCACCGCTCGTCGGGGCCAGCCGCGCCGATCCGCCCGGAAACATCGCTGCGCGAATGGCGGCGCCCAGCCCAGACTGGACCCGATCGGCGCGCACCAGATAGCGGCGAAGCACCGACCCCTTTCCGGCGGCAGGCGCAATCGCGATACCCGACTCGCCCTCAAGCGGCGTCACGCGCGCACCCCGGTCGGTGGTGAAGCCTGCGCCGATCGGCAATTTCACGCCATTTGCCGCCGCCCAGCGCGCCAGCACATCGGGCGCAGCGACGCCGCCTGTCGGCTCTCCGCGATTTATCGGGATCGTCAGCGCGGCGAGCGCGATCAGCACCAGCGCCAGACGCAATGTGAACACCAGCAAGCTCCCCCCAGTGCGGCGACGCTAAGGGGCGGTCATGACGTCAGCAAGCCGAAAGCGCGTCCCGGCAAGGGGCAGCGCAGATGCGATCCAGGTCGTGACCTAGGTGGCGAATCGGGCAAAGACCTCCGCCCCGGTCAGGCGTTCACGCTCCCCGGCGAAATCATAGGCTCCGGGCTTCTCGTCGATGAATATTTCGCTGGTCATCGGGAAATCATCGGCCCCCGCAAACAGCCCTGCGGGGCAGCTATAGCTGTCTTCGGGCAGCAGATGATAAAATAGATGCGTGCCGCAACTGCCGCAAAATCCGCGTTCGGCCCAATCGGACGAGCGATAGCGCACCACCCTCTCCGCGCCGCCGATGACAATGTCGCGCACCGCCGGAGTCGACAGAAAGGCGCCACCGCCCCAGCGACGGCACATGGCGCAATGACAGGCATCGATATGCCGGTCGGCCGGTGCGATTTCGATGGTGACCGCCCCGCACAGGCAACTGCCCTGCAATTGGTTTGCGCTATCCGGCTTGCCCATATCGAAACTCCTCGCTGAAAGGCGGCGTGCGACGTTGCCATCCACGCCGCGCGGCGTTAGAACATATTAAGAACAATTATCGCCGCGTCGCAGCCATGTCCACTGTCCATCGCCTGTTTTTCGCCCTGTGGCCCTCGCAGAGGCTGCGCACGCGCATCGGTGCGGTCAGCGACGGTCTGGGCGCGCTCGATCATCGCGTCGCCGATGACAGGCTGCATCTCACGCTCGCCATGGGATGCGATTCGTCCCGTTTTCCGGAAGCGGCGGCCGAAACGATGCTGGCGCTGGCCGAACGCGTCGATTCGTCTCCGATCAGCCTGAGGCTGGAGCGGCTGGCCGGAACCGAACACAGCCTGGCCCTGCAACCGCGCCGCCGATCCACGCCGTTGCATGCTCTCGCCCGCGCGCTGGGCGAGCCGCTGGCGCGGTGCCATCTGATGCGGGCCGACTGGCAATTTTCGCCGCACGTCACGCTGGGCTATCGCAAACAAACGCCCTTCACCCGCGGCATCGCGCCGATCGGGTGGGACAGCGCCGATTTCGTGCTGATTCACAGCGTCGTGGGCCGCGAATATCGCGAGCTGGGCCGCTGGCCGCTCGTGTCGCGCCAGGGCGATCTGTTCGCCTGAATAGCGGCACGAAAAAGGGGCCGCAGGCTTGCGCCCACGGCCCCCTTTTCATTCCGTTCGGCGAACCGGAGTTCAGGCCGCTGCGGGCAGTGCTGCCTTCGCCTGCGCGACGATCGCCTTGAACGCATCGCCTTCATGCATCGCGATGTCGGCCAGCACCTTGCGGTCCAGATCGACGCCGGCGAGCTTCAGCCCGTGCATGAACTGCGAATAGGTGATGCCTTCGGCGCGGACGCCCGCATTGATGCGCTGAATCCACAGCGCGCGGAACGTGCGCTTCTTAACCTTGCGGTCGCGATAGGCGTATTGGCCGGCCTTTTCGACGGCCTGGCGCGCAACGCGGATCGTGTTCTTGCGACGGCCGCGATAGCCCTTCGCCTGATCCAAAATGCGCTTATGCTTCGCCTTGGTGGTCGTACCACGCTTTACTCGTGCCATGTCGCGGTCTCCTTACTTCAGGCCGTAGGGCGCCCAGGCCTTGACGTGATCGACGTCGGCCTTGGCGAGCACGGAGGTGCCGCGGTTCTGGCGGATATATTTCGAATTGTGCGAAATCAGGCGGTGGCGCTTGCCGGCGACGCCGTGCTTCACCTTGCCGGTGGCAGTGAATTTGAAGCGCTTTTTGACGCCGCTCTTCGTCTTGAGCTTGGGCATTTTCGTCTCCTTGGTTACGCGACGACTTGCGAACGAACTCGGCAGCCCATTTCGGCCGGCCCATTCCTTTGGATCGCGGAAAGCGGGGCGCTTAGCCGAAACACCCCGGCAATGCAACGGGTGCGATCATCCGCGCGTGTCGAATGCGGTCCGCGCCGCCTCCACTTCGTTCAGATGCTCCTCGGCCCAGAGCCATACGCCACAGAACGCCGCGCCCAGACTGTTTCCCAGATGCGTCAGCCGATAATCGACACGCGGCGGCACGACGGCGTGGACGGTACGCGTTACCAGCCCGTCGCGCTCCATCTGGCGCAGCGTCTGAGTCAGCATCTTCTGGCTGATCCCGTCGATCCCGCGAAAAATCTGAGTGAACCGCAATTCGCCCTGCTCTTCCAGCAGTTCGAGGATCAGCATCGTCCATTTGTCGGCCACGCGCCCGATCAGCTGAGTCACCAGCGCCTCGACCTTGGGATCGACCGTATCGGGCGGCGTCGTTTCGGCAATCGCCCGAGCCCGGGCGACCACTTCGTCGTCAAAGGCACGCGAAACCACGATACTCTCCTTTTGGTGCGTATAAATCTTTCGGGTGCCTTCTTTCGAATCGGCAGCGACCTTCTAGATCGACCAGCATCCCAATTCCAAGGAGCTGTCCCATGAAAATGTCCGGAAACACGATGCTGATCACCGGCGGCGGATCGGGCATCGGCGAGGCGCTGGCGCACCGTTTTCACGATGCGGGCAACATTGTCATCATCGCCGGCCGCCGTCGCGAAGCGCTCGAAAAGGCCTGTGCAGGCCGCGCCAATATGCACGGCATCGAACTCGATATCGAAAGCCCCCAGGCGATCGCCGCCTTTGCCGAAAAGCTGATCGCCGAACATCCTTCGCTCAATGTGCTTGTGAACAATGCCGGGATCATGCGCTTCGAATCGATCGATACGCGATCGGACCTCGCCGATGCCGAAGCGACGGTAGCGACCAATCTGCTCGGCCCGATCCGGCTTACCAATGCGCTGGTCGATCATCTGGTCGCGCAGGAAGACGCCGCGATCGTCAATGTGACGTCGGGGCTCGCTTTCGTACCGCTGATCGACACCCCGACCTATAACGCCACCAAGGCGGCGATCCACAGCTACACGCTCGCGCAGCGCGAACAGCTGAAGGGCAAGGTGGAAGTGATCGAACTGGCACCGCCTGCGGTCCAGACCGATCTGACGCCCGGGCAGGCCGAACTGGAAGGCTATCAACCGCTCGACGAATTCATCGATGAGGTCATGGCCCTGTTCGCCCAGACGCCGACCCCGCGCGAGATACTGGTCGAGCGCGTGAAGCTCCTGCGCAATGCCGAAGCCGAAGGCCGGTTCGACGATACATTCGATCAGGTGAACGCGTTCATCCGCAAGGTGCGCGGGATGTGACCCGCGCCGGGGCGCTTCCCCGCCACGGGAAGCGCCTCAATGCCCGCGACAGGCAAGCGCTTCCAATATGTCGTCGATCCGCGCCGAATCGCCCGCTGCCACGACTTCGCCGTTGCTGCCGGCATGGAGCGGATCGCCGTTCCAGTCGCACATGCGACCGCCAGCCCCTTCGACCACGGGAACCAGCGCGGCAAAGTCATACAGCTTCAGCCCCGCCTCGACGACGATATCGAGATGGCCCGACGCCAGACAGGCATAATTGTAACAATCGCCGCCCAGCACGGTGCTCATCACTTGGGCATCGAGATGTTCGAACGCATGCAGCTGGTCATCTTCAAACAAGGCAGGCGACGTGGTCGCGAGCAGCGCCTTGTCGAGCGACCGGCAGGCGCGCGTACTGGCAGGCTTGCCGTTGAACAATGTCGGGCGGCCCGCGACACCGGCCCAGCGTTCGCCCAGGATCGGCTGGTCGATAATACCCAGCACCGGCCAGCCATCGTCGAGCAGCGCGATCAGCGTTCCGAAGATCGGGCGACCCGAGATAAAGGCGCGCGTGCCGTCGATCGGATCGAGCACCCAGACGCGGCCGCTAGTGCCTTCGCGTACGCCCTCTTCCTCGCCGACGATCCCGTCCATCGGGCGTTCGGCGACGATCAGGCGGCGCATCGCGGCCTCGGCAGCCTTGTCGGCGTGAGTCACCGGCGAATCGTCGCCCTTGCGCTCCAGCCCATGCTCGGCGCGGAAATAGGGGCGGATCGCGGCGCCGGCGGCATCGGCAAGGCGCCCGGCAAGTTCGATATCGGCGGAAGTAATCGGCATATCATGCCGTTACCGCAACCGGCCCTCTCCTCGCCAGCCCGGCAGCGGATTTTTACTGGCGATTCATTCTGTCCAATGCCAAGCCATGCCGCGATGCGCCGCCTGCCGATCCTGATTGCGAGCCTGCTCGTCGCCACCCCCGCCGCCGCGCAGCTGCGCACGGTTCCGGTCCAGCCGGCAGACGAGGCCGCCACGCTGCGCGGCGTCGATGTCTATCTGATCAACGAAGGCACCGACACGCAGCCCGCAGAGGCCCCGCGCCAGATCGAAGTCACCGCCGCCGACGGCACGCGGCTGATCCTCGAACGCGTGCCCGCGCCCGACCGCACGATTCCGCCGGGCGGCTTTGTCAGGCTCCGCTATGTGCCTGTCGCGCATGCCGGCACCGCCGTACCGCCCGCCGCCGCCTGGCAACCCGCACCTGCGGCGAGCGAAGGCGAGACCGTCGTCGCGAGCAGCACCGGCTCGTCCGCGACGTTCCTCGACCGGTTTGCGCTGCACGAGCCCAATTATGCTGCCTGGGGGCCGGACGAGACGGGCATCAAATTGCAGTTCAGCTTTGCCTTCAAACCGTTCGCGGGCGAAAGCCCGCTGCGCCACCTGCGCTTTGCCTATACGCAAAGCATGTATTGGGCGATCGCCGCCCCTTCGGGCCCGATCCGCTCGACCGATTACAGTCCCGAACTCTATTTCGAGATTCCGGCCGGGGACACGACTCAGCTCGCCTTTGGCTATCGGCACGACAGCAACGGCCGCGACAAGGGCAGCAAGGACGTCAATCGCATCTTCGCCCGCGTCGAACAGCGGATCGACATCGGCGAGGGGTGGCGGCTCGATCTGGCGCCCATGGCATGGTTTTATTTCGCCGATCAGGGAACGGCACAGGATATCGAAGCGTATCGCGGCTATACCTCGCTGACCGCGGCGATCAGTCAGGTCGACGGGGTCAAGCTCGCGCTCACCGGGCGCGGCAATTTCGATACGGGCAAGGGCGCGGTAGAAGCGTTTCTTTCCTGGCCGCTGTCGCGGATCGATTCGCGGCTGGGCGGCTATGCATTCGTTCAGGGCTTTACCGGCTATGGCGAATGGATCGACAGCTATGACGTGAACGATACGCAAGTCCGGTTCGGCATCGCCTTTACGCGCTGACCGACCTCAAGGAGAGAAGATGATGCGCCACCTGCCCCTATTGCCGATGCTGGTCGCTCCGGCGCTGATGGTTGCCGCCCCCGCTGCCGCACAGCTCGCTCCGGGCGCTGCAGCGCCCGATTTCACGACGCAGGGCGCGCTGGGCGGAGAGGAATTCACGCTGCATCTCGCCGCCAGGCTGCGTCAGGGCCCGGTCGTGCTCTATTTCTTCCCCGCCGCCTTCACGCCCGGCTGCAACGCCGAAGCCGCCGCCTTTGCCGCCGCCGTCGATGATTTCAAGGCCGCGGGCGCCAGCGTGATCGGCATGTCCGCCGATGGCGTCGAACAGCTCAAGCCCTTTTCGGTCCAGCATTGTTCGAGCAAGTTTCCGGTGGCGAGCGCGACCCCGGCGATCATGCGCGGCTATGCCGTGGCGAGCGACCGCCAATATCAGGGCCGTTCGATCACCAGCCGCACCAGCTATGTCATCGGGCGCGACGGCAAGATCAAATATGCGCTGACCGATTCGAACCCGGCGCGCCATGTCGCCGGAACGCTCGCCGCAGTCCGCGCGCTCGGCAACTAGGTCGCCCGATCGAGCAGGTCGTCGGTCACCGTCATGGTAAAGGCGGGTGCATTGCCGGGCGGCGTTTCGACGATCGCGTCGACAAAGGCCGCCCGCGTTTCCGGATCGTCATAGACCATCCTGGCATCGAACGCCTTTTGCCAGGTCGCTTCGTCGGGCCATTCGGCATAGCCGACGAAGCGCCCGTCGCGCTCCTGATGGAGCCGCGAGCCCATGCTGCCATAGCGTTCGCGGATCAATTCCGTGCCCCGGCGCCAGGCGTTGCGGAACTGCGTTTCCTTCCCCGGCGCGACACGCCACCAATATACCGCGACGAACATCGCATTTTCCCTCTACATATTGAGTATCGATACCAGACCAACGAAGGCGTCCGCGATTTGCTCACCGATTTTTAGCAGTTGGCAATTAGACACACATATCGGCTGCGATCGCGCGCGAGTAGACGCGGCGGCAAGACATGAAAAATGTAGGGGAAGAAGCAACCATGGCCGGACTCAAGGCCGTATCCGGAAATGACGCGGCCTATTCCGCCGCCTGTCTTTTCGATCGGATCGGCGAGTTCCTCCATGCCCATCGGCTCGATCCCGATCCCGGCAACTATGCCTTTGCCTATCATCTTATCGCCGCGCCCGAGGGACCTCTGGCGCGCGCTGTCGCCGAACTGACCGACGGCGGCGTGCGGCTTACCCGGCGCGACATCGAATCGCTGGGCGGCACACAGTCGGACGAAAAGTCCGCCGGCCCTGCCATCGTCCAACGCAAGACCGAAGGGCTGGTCGCGCAGACCCAGATGCAGGTCGAAGGGTTTGAGGACATGGTTCAGGCGATGCGAGTCGAAGCACAGGGCTTCGGTCGCGACCTCGCCGAAAGCGCCGCCGCGATCGACCGGTCGCGGTCGGATGCCGGAATCGGCGGTGCGCCGATGCTCGATAATGTCGCACGGATCACCGCCGGCATGCTCGAACGCGTCCGCGTCGCCGAAACCCGGCTCGACGCGGCAACGCGCGAGGCAGCCGAGCTGCGCACCAAGCTTGAAGAAGCGCGCGACAATGCGCGGCGCGACCCGCTGACCGACTTGCCCAACCGTCGCGCTTTCGAAGAAGCCTTTGCCGCGCAGACGGCATCGGGCGAGCTGATCTGCGTCGCGATCTGCGATGTCGATCACTTCAAATCGGTCAATGACCGCTTCGGCCATGCCGTGGGCGACCGGGTGTTGAAGGCAATCGCCGAGGCGCTGACACAATCGTGCCAGGGCCATCTCGTCGCGCGCTATGGCGGCGAGGAATTCGCGATTCTCTTTACCGGCATTTCGCGCGGAGCCGCCCGGGCAACGCTCGATCATGCGCGTTCGATCGTTGCCGCCAAACGCTATCGGCTGCGCGACAGCGACGAGCCGCTGGGCGCCATCACCATTTCCGGCGGCGTTACTCTGGCCGGCACCCGCGAAGATTATGCGACCGTGTATCAGCGTGCCGATGCCCTGCTCTACGACGCGAAGTCGGCCGGGCGAAATCGGATATGCTACGACAAATAGGATTTCCCATCAGTTGGTGAAAATTGCCAACACAAACGGGATAATTCACCTTGTAAAAATAGCACAATCCATATTTATCAACGACTTATAAAATTGGCACGCAAGCTGCAATTCCCTGAGCATCGGCGGCCGGATGGTCCGGCAAGCCAGATTTCAGGGAGTATATCATGTCTGCACGTCTCGCTTCGGTTCCCCACTCGGTCGCTCTGTTCGGCGCCGCGCTGATCACCTTCGTGATGATCGCCACTTCGGGTTCGGTTCTGCCGATCGCCTGATCGTACGTTCGATCGACTGGAGAAACCCCATGTTTCGCAAGATGATTGTCAGCGCGACCGCCTTGTCGTTCACTGTCGTGCTGATCGCCGCGAGCGCATCGGAAACGGGCCTGATCGCCTGAATCCGGTGCCGCTCCGGCCAGCCGGCCGAACCCCGGCAACACCCGCAAAGGCCGCGCAGCGAACGCACCCCCTCCTCCTTCGGAACCCTGTCCGGCATTGCCGAGTTCGAACAGAAAGTTCTGCGTACACAGGAGGATAGCCGTGACCGACACTGTCGAAATGATTCACGAAGATTCGCTGCCCGGCCATGAAAGCGGTCTAGATCCCAAGCCCGAATGGCAGCCGCGCTACCCCGGATCGGGGCGGCTGCGCGACAAGGTGGCGGTAATCACCGGCGCCGACAGCGGGATCGGCCGCGCCACTGCGGCTTTGTTCGCGCGCGAAGGCGCCGACGTCGCGATCCTCTATCTGTGCGAACAGGACGATGCGGAAAAGACCGCCGAAATCGTCCGCGCCGAAGGGCGTACCGCAATGACCTTTGCCGGCGATCTTGGTGATCGGGCGACTGCCCAACAGGCCATCGACGCCGTGATCGCCAAATTCGGACGCATCGACGTGCTGGTCAACAATGCGGGCGAACAGCATCCCGATCAGGATATTACCGACATTAGCGAGGAACAGCTGCGCCGCACGTTCCAGACCAATATCTTCGCGATGTTCCACATGGTCCAGGCGGCGCGTCCGCATCTGAAAAACGGCGCCGCGATCGTCAATTGCACGTCGGTGACGATGTACAAGGGCGCGAGCGAGCTGCTCGATTACAGCGCGACCAAGGGCGCGATCACGGCCTTTACCCGCAGCCTTTCGGAAAATCTGGTCGGCGAGGGCATTCGCGTCAACGCGGTCGCGCCCGGCCCGGTCTGGACGCCGCTCAATCCGTGCGGCGGCGCCAGCGAGGAAAAGCTCGAACATTTCGGCGAAGGCACGCCGATGGGCCGCCCCGGCCAGCCCAATGAAATCGCGCCCGCCTTTCTGTTCCTGGCCTGTGAGGATTCGAGCTATATGTCGGGACAGGTGCTCCATCCCAATGGCGGCGTCGTGATCGGCAGCTGATCGTTCAGGCGAGCGCCGTCTTGCCGACAAGCCCGCCGGGCTTACGCTCCCCGCGCGAATAGGTGCCGGTGAGCAGCCCGGCCGCCAGAACATGACCGGCCATCGCCTTTACCAGCGCGCTTCGCCCCGGATTATTGGCGATTTCCGGCCCGTCGGACAGCGCGAACAGCTGAAAGGCATAATTATGGACGCCATGGCCGGTCGGCGGATCGGGGGGTAGCCAGCCTTCGCCGAAATAGCTGTTGCGACCGACATCGCGCCCATCCTCGCCGCCTGCGCCATCGGCGCGAATCGCGCCTTCCTTGAGTTCGTCCACGTGCGGAGGCAGGTCCCAGATCACCGCATGGACCAGCGGGCTGGGGGTCGGCGCGTCGGCATCCTCGACGATCAGCGCCAGCCGCACAGTGTTTTCGGGCACCCCGGTCCAGAAAAGCGGCGGTGAGACCCCGGCACCGTCGGCGGTGAAGCGTTCGGGCAGCCGCGCACCGTTGGCGAATGCGGGACTGGCAAGCCGAATATTTTCGAAACTACCCAGCTCGGGCTGAACGATCGCCAGCTTGTCGGCGCCCGCGCGAAGCCCTTTCAGGCTGCTGCCGAGCCAGCGAGGTATATGTTCCAGCATCCTGCCGCCAATTTCTGCCCGTCTCTTGGCGCAATCGCAACCGCAGCGATGCGTTGCCCGCCGGTTCGGGCGCGACGGCGGTCAGAAATCGAGCTTCTCATAATGGTCGGGCGGATTGATGCCTTCCATCCGCTCGGCAAGCAGCGGACGGAAACTGGGCCGGCTCTTCATGCCGATATACCAGCGTTTGGCCTGTTCATTGCCCTTCCAGTCGATCCCGCCAAGGTAATCGGTGATCGAAATCTGCGACGCGGCGGCCAGATCGGCCAGGCTCATCGTCGCACCGCCCACCCAGGCGCGGTAATCGAGCAGATAATCGATATAGTCGAGATGCGCGACCGCCGCCTTCATCGCTTCGCGCAGCACGCGCGAATCGGGCGCGGCGCGATGGACGATGCGCTTCTCCATCCGCTCGTGGAGCAGCGGCGCCGTGACGTCGCGATAGAAATGGGTGTCGAACCAGGTGACGAGACGGCGGATTTCGGCGCGCTCGACTGCGGTGCCGTTGAGCATCGACGCCTTTTCGACCGTTTCCTCGAAATATTCGCAGATCGCCATCGAATCGATCAGCGGCAGACCCGAGCGGGTGGTGTCGATCATCACCGGCGTCTGGCCGGCGGGATTCATGTCGAGAAATTCGTCGCGTCGCTGCCACGGCGCCTCGGGCTCCAGCTCATAGCCGATGCCCTTTTCACCCAGCAGCAGCCGGACCTTGCGCGAAAAGGGACAGAGGGGGAATGTCAGCAGCTTCCACATGATGCCGCTGTAGCGCCGCGCGGAGTCGCGGGGAAGCGGGCGCCGAAAGTAAAATGCGCCTGCGGCGACCTGCCCCCTCCCCGCAGGGAGGGGGACGAAGCCTTCATTCCGCCGCGACAACCTCGCCTTCGGATTCCCGCTCGGGCGCACGGTCGCTGAGCGGATGGCTCAGGCGCGTGAGCATTTCGCGCGGCACCACTTGCCAGAATTTGCCCCGCGCCTTGCTCCAGTCCTCCAGGATGCCCGCCGACCATTTGCTGTCGGTGGCGATGCGATGCTGTTCGATCAGGTCGCGCAGCACGCCCTCCCAATGCGCCGAATCGAGCCGTTGCCAGGTGATGCTTTCGGGATTGGCGAGCGAATCGAAGCTGCCGTCGACGTCATAGACGAACGCCATGCCACCGGTCATGCCCGCGCCGAAATTGTCGCCGACAGTGCCCAGCACCACGGCGACGCCGCCGGTCATATATTCGCAGCCATTGGCGCCACAGCCTTCGACGACAACCTGCGCGCCCGAATTGCGGACCGCGAACCGTTCGCCCGCCTGCCCCGCCGCGAACAGCTTGCCCGCCGTCGCACCGTACAGCACCGTGTTGCCGATGATCGTGTTGTTCCAGCTTTCGAGCGGCGAACTGACCATCGGGCGCACGACGATCCGGCCTCCTGAAAGCCCCTTGCCGACATAGTCATTGGCGTCGCCGAACACTTCGAGCGTCACACCGCGACACAGGAAGGCGCCGAGCGACTGCCCCGCCGATCCGCGCAGGCGGACATGGACATGCCCGTCGGCGAGCTTGTTCATCCCGATCGTACGCGTGATCTCGCTCGACAACCGCGTACCGACCGCACGATGCGTGTTGCGTACCGAATAGGTGAGCTGCATCCGCTCGCCGCGCGCAAAGACCGGCGCCGCATCCTTGATCATCTGCGCATCGAGGCTGTCGGGCACTTCGTTGCGGAAGCTGTTGAGCGAGAAACGGCGCTGATCCTCCTCCGCATCCACCTTGGCAAGGATCGGGTTGAGGTCGAGATCGTCGAGATGTTCGGCGCCGCGGCTGACCTGCTTCAACAGCTCGGTGCGGCCGACCACTTCGTCGAGGCTGCGACAACCGAGCCGTGCGAGAATTTCGCGCACTTCCTCGGCGATGAAGGTCATCAGGTTGATGACCTTCTCGGGCGTGCCGACGAATTTGGCGCGCAGCCGCTCGTCCTGCGTGCACACGCCGACCGGACAGGTGTTCGAATGGCACTGGCGCACCATGATGCACCCCATGGCGACCAGGCTGAGCGTGCCGATACCATATTCCTCGGCGCCCAGAATCGCCGCGATGACGATGTCGCGCCCGGTCTTGAGCCCGCCATCGGTGCGCAGCGTGACGCGCCCGCGCAGGCCATTGAGCGTCAGCGTCTGATTGACTTCGCTCAGCCCCATTTCCCACGGCGTTCCGGCATATTTGACCGACGTCTGCGGGCTGGCACCGGTGCCGCCGACATGGCCGGCGACCAGGATGACATCGGCATGCGCCTTTGCCACGCCCGCCGCGACCGTGCCGATCCCCGCCGAACTGACCAGCTTCACGCACACACGCGCCTTGGGATTGATCTGTTTGAGGTCGTAAATGAGCTGCGCCAGATCCTCGATCGAATAGATATCGTGATGCGGCGGCGGCGAAATCAGCGTCACGCCGGGCGTCGCATGGCGCAGCTTGGCGATGAACTCGGTCACCTTGAATCCGGGCAGCTGCCCGCCCTCGCCGGGCTTGGCGCCCTGCGCGACCTTGATCTCGATCTCGTCACAGGCGTTGAGATATTCCGCCGTCACGCCAAAGCGGCCCGACGCAACCTGCTTGATCGTCGAATTGGCGTTGTCGCCATTTTCGCGCGGAGTGTAGCGCTCCTTGTCCTCGCCGCCTTCGCCCGAAACCGCGCGCGCACCGATCCGGTTCATGGCGATGGCGAGCGTTTCATGCGCTTCGGGCGACAATGCGCCCAGGCTCATCCCCGGCGTCACGAAACGCTTGCGGATCTCCGTGATCGCCTCGACCTGATCGATCGCAATCCCCTCCTGGGGAAAATTGAATTCGAGCAGGTCGCGCAGATAGACCGGCGGCAAGTCACGCACGCCGCGCGAGAAATTGAGATAGGTCGAATAGCTGTCGGTCGAAACCGCCGTCTGCAACAGATGCATCAGCTGCGCCGAATAGGCGTGCGTCTCGCCACCATGACGCTGGCGGTAAAAACCGCCGATCGGCAGCGCGGCGACCACCGGGTCCCATGCCGCTTCATGCCGCAGCATCGCGTTGAGATAGAGCGAGGCATAGCCTTCGCCCGAAATCTTGGCCGGCATGCCGGGGAAGAAATCGTTCACCAGCGCGCGGCTGAGCCCGACGGCTTCGAAATTATAGCCGCCGCGATAGCTGGAGATCACTGCGATCCCCATCTTCGACAGGATCTTGAGCAGCCCTTCATCGACTGCCTTGCGATGCCGGGCGAGGCAATCGGCGAAGGAAAGATCGCCGAACAGCCCGCGACCATGCCGGTCGGCAATCGCCGCTTCGGCCAGATAGGCGTTCACCGTCGTCGCACCGACGCCGATCAGCACGGCATAATAATGCGTGTCGAGACATTCGGCAGAACGGACATTGACGCTGGCATAGGAGCGCAGCCCCTTGCGCACGAGATGCGTGTGCACCGCCGCCGCCGCCAGCACGCTGGCGATTGCCGCGCGATCGGCGCTGATATGCTCGTCGGTCAGGAACAGCTCGGTCTTGCCTTCGCGTACCGCCTGTTCGGCCTGGGCGCGAATTTCGGTGATCGCGGTGCGCAGCGCTTCCGGCCCGCCCTTCGCATCGAAGGTGCAGTCGATCTCGGCAGCCTGATTGCCGAAATGATGCTTGAGCCGTTCCCAGTCGGCACAGGTCAGCACCGGGCTGTCGAGCACCAATACGCCCGATTTCTGCCCCCCGGTGTCGAGAATGTTGGCAAGATTGCCGAACCGCGTCTTGAGCGACATGACATGGCGTTCGCGCAGACTGTCGATCGGCGGGTTGGTGACCTGGCTGAAATTCTGGCGGAAGAACTGGCTGATCAGGCGCGGCTTGTCCGAAATCACCGCGAGCGGCGTATCGTCGCCCATCGATCCGATCGCTTCCTTGGCCGTTTCGACCATCGGCGCGAGGATCAGCTCCATATCCTCCAGCGTCTGACCGGCGGCGACCTGACGCCGGGTCATTTCGGCGCGATCCCAGTGCGGCGTGGCCGCATCGCCGGGCGCAGCAAGATCGTCGATCGTCAGGAATTCGCCGATCATGGCGGCATAATCGGCTTCGCCCGCGACGCGATCCTTGATCGCGCGGTCGTGATAGACCGTGCCTTCTTCCAGATCGACGGCAAGCATCTGGCCCGGCCCCAGCCGGCCCTTTTCCACCACGGTCGCTTCGGGGACCGGCACCATGCCGGTTTCCGATCCGACGATCAGTAGCCCGTCCGAAGTACGGGTATAGCGCAGCGGACGAAGCGCATTGCGGTCCATGCCCGCAACTACCCAGCGGCCGTCGGTCATCGCCAGCGCGGCCGGGCCGTCCCACGGCTCCATCACGCTGGCCAGATATTGATACATGGCGACATGGGCCGGCGGCATTTCGTCGCGCCCCTGCCATGCTTCGGGCACCAGCATCAGCTTGGCAGTCGGCGCATCGCGGCCCGAGCGGCAGATCGCTTCGAACACCGCGTCGAGCGCGGCGGTATCGCTCGCGCCCGCCGGGATTACTGGCTTGATGTCCTCGCTACGGTCGCCGAACGCGATGCTCGCCATCTTGATCTCGTGGCTGAGCATCCAGTTCTTGTTGCCGCGGATCGTGTTGATTTCGCCATTATGCGCCAGCGTGCGGAATGGCTGGGCCAGCCACCATTGCGGAAAGGTGTTGGTCGAATAACGCTGGTGAAAAATCGCGACGCGGCTGATGAATCGCTCATCCTTGAGGTCGGGATAGAATTCCGACAGCGATTCGGCGAGGAACAGCCCCTTGTAGATGATCGACCGGCACGACAGCGAACAGATGTAAAATCCGCTGATCTGCGCCGCGATGACGCGCTTTTCGATCCGGCGGCGGACCAGATAGAGTTCCTTTTCGAACTCGGCCGCGCTGGTAGTTTCCGGATCCGGCCCGGCGATCATGATCTGCTCGATCTCGGGCCGCGTCGCCTTTGCCTTGTCGCCGATTACCGACACATCGACCGGCACCTGGCGCCAGCCATAGATGGTATAACCCGCCTCGATGATTTCGCTTTCGACGATCGTGCGACAGCTTTCCTGTGCGCCCAGATCGGTGCGCGGCAGAAAGATCATGCCCACTGCGAAGCGATCCGACCGCATCGCATGACCCGAATCGGTGACGGCTTCCTCAAAGAACGCGCGCGGCAAGTCGACATGCAGACCCGCGCCGTCGCCGGTCTTGCCATCGGCATCGACTGCGCCGCGATGCCACACTGCCTTCAGCGCATCGATCGCCGACTGCACCACCCGCCGCGACGATTTGCCGTCGGTCGCCGCGACCAGGCCGACGCCACAGGCGTCGCCTTCGAATTCGGGGCGGTACATGCCCTCACGGGCAAGGCGGATGCGTTGGTCTTCGGTCATTATGTCGCTCATTCTGCTGTCTTTGCGCCTTCTGCGGAGAGGTCTTGCATGAACTCTCCGAGGCTTTGCTGCGCTTCGGCCATCGCCCGCTGCATCATATTGCGCTGCACGGCCAGGATGGCTGGATCGGCCATGACCTGCGGCATGCGTTCGATATATGCCTGCCCCGTCGGCGTCCCGAAGAACGCCGCCATCTCATTCAGCTCATCCACGGAAAAGTTGCGGGCATAGGCTTGTTTCATTGCCTCGATCATCTCCGGCATCGCTTCGCGCGTCATCGCGATCGTCCGCTCCAACTGAGCGCTGAGATAGCGATCCAGCTTCGCGGACATTTCCGGGCTGTCCTTGGCCATCCGTTGAAAATCGGGCGATTCCGAAATCGCCCCGCGCATGTTGGCCATCATCGGGCGCAACATGCCGTCGACCAGCGCATCCAGGCGCTCCGGCGGCATCATCACGTCGAGCAGCGCGTCAGCCGCAGCCAGCCGGGCGGGATCGATTGCAGGCACTTCAACGGATTGCGACACTTCCGCTGTCTGCGCATGCGCAGACAGGGGCACCGCGAAAGCAAGCGCGAAGAACGCCAGCTGCTTCACGCCGCCACCTGCGCATTTACGCCGGTATCCACCCGCGCCTTCAGCCACTGGTGCATATGTTCCGCCACATCGCGGCCATCGCGGATCGCCCAGACGACCAGGCTGGCCCCGCGCACGATGTCTCCCGCGGCGAACACGCCGTCGAGGCTGGTCATCATCGTCTGCCCGTCGGTGCGCACCGTGCCCCAGCGCGTCAGCCCCAGTTCGGGCGCGTCGAACAGGGTCGGCAGGTCTTCGGCATCGAAACCCAGCGCCTTGATCACCAGATCCGCCTGCAGCGTGAAATCGCTGTCGGGTTCGGCTTCGGGGGTGCGGCGGCCGCCGGCATCGGGCGCACCAAGCCGCATGCGCGACGCGCGCACGCCGGTGGCAACATCGCCGCCATCGACTGCCTTGGGCGCCGACAGCCAGACGAATTCGACGCCCTCTTCCTCGGCATTGGCGACTTCGCGCTGCGATCCGGGCATGTTGGCGCGGTCGCGGCGATAGAGGCACTTTACCGACGCCGCGCCCTGACGCACCGCCGTGCGCACACAGTCCATTGCGGTGTCGCCGCCGCCGATCACAACGACATGCTTGCCGATCGCATCGAGCCCGGCCGCATCCGGCGACAAGGTGTCGCCAAAGCCGCGCCGGTTCGATGCGGTCAGATAATCGAGCGCCTCGACCACACCCGAAGCATCGCTGCCCGGCATCTTGATCGCGCGCGGCTTGTACACGCCCGTGGCGATCAGAATCGCGTCATGCTTCTCGCGAAGCTGTTCCAGCGTCGCCTCGCGCCCCACTTCGAAACTATTGTGGAAAACGATGCCGCCCGCTTCGAGCCGCTCGACGCGGCGCATGACGACTTCCTTCTCCAGCTTGAAGCCGGGAATGCCATAGGTCAGCAGCCCGCCCGAACGATCGTGCCGGTCATAGACATGCACGTCATATCCCGCGACGCGCAGATATTCGGCCGCCGTAAGGCCGGCAGGCCCCGCGCCGATCACTGCGACCGACTGGCCGCGATCGGGGCCCGGCTGCAGCGGTTCGACCCATCCCTGTTCCCAGGCGGTGTCGGTGATGAACTTCTCGACCGAACCGATGGTCACGGCGCCGTGGCCCGAAAATTCGATGACGCAATTGCCTTCGCACAAACGGTCCTGCGGACAGATGCGGCCGCAAATTTCGGGCATGGTCGAAGTGAGGTTCGACAGCTGATAGGCTTCGCGCAGCCGCCCCTCGGCGGTCAGGCGCAGCCAATCGGGGATATGATTGTGCAGCGGGCAATGCACCGAACAATACGGTACGCCGCATTGCGAACAGCGCCCGGCCTGATCCTCGGCCACCTGCTCGACATAACGTTCGGAGATTTCGGCGAAGTCGCCCGCGCGTGCACCGGCCGGCCGCTTGGGCGGATAGGCCTGGGTACGATCGACGAACTGAAGTGTCTTGTTGCCAGTCATGGGCGCGCCCTTACGCCAATTTGGCGAGGGAGTCACGAGCGAAAACAGCTATTGGGTCAGCAATGCTGACCTATCGAACTTAATTTCCTGTTCCGCGCCGATCTTCTTCAAGGCGGGCATCTTATATTGCGGCCGATTCGGAACCAATGCAATTGTTGCTCCGCAGGGCGGCGGTACGCTACCGCCCCCGTCCCGATGCGTTTTAGACCGGCTCCCCCGCCGCGGTGAAGCGGCCATGTTTGCGAAAGCGCACCAGCCATTGCGGCGCCACCGCCGCCATCGGCGTCGCAGCGATCCCCAGAGCATCGATCCCGGCTGCGCCGCGCGAAACGACATTGTCCTGCATCAGCATTTTCCACTGGTCACGCGTGATCGGCGTGCCCGGCAATGCCGCGATCATGCCGCCAAGCGCGTCGGGGACTTCGAAAAATACAGGCTCCCGCTCAAGCTGCTCGGCAAGGAAGCGATGCAGCTCCAGCATCGTAACGATATCCGGGCCGCCAAGTTCATAGACATGGCCGGCATGCTGGCCCGCATCGGCGACCACGCGGGCCACTGCCTGCGCGACATCGGCGACATAAACCGGCTGAAACCGTGCGGCGGGGCGCAGCACCGGCACGACCGGCGCCGAAGCGATCATTCCCGCAAAGCGATTGAGAAACGCGTCCTCGCGCCCGAAAATCACCGAGGGGCGCAGGATCGTCGCGCCCGGAAACGCTTCGAGCACGGCACGCTCGCCCGCGGCCTTCGACCGGCCATATTCCGATGGCGAATCGGGATCGGCGCCGATCGCCGATATCTGCACGAACGCACCCGCGCCCGCCCGCGACGCCGCCTGCGCCACGGTCTGCGCTCCCTTTACCTGGATGCCGTGATAGTCGCTGAAGCTGCCGACCAGATTGACGACCGCATCGGCACCCGCAACCGCGTTCGCCACGCTGTCGGCGTTGGTGACGTCGGCAGCGACGAACTGGGTTTGACCCACGCCGCCCAGCGGCCTCAGGAAAAACGCATCGCGCGGACGCCGCTGCGCAATCCGCACCCGCGCCCCGGCGCGCAGCAACTCCTGCGCAACATAGCGGCCGACGAAACCGCCGCCGCCGAACAATGTGACCAGCTTGTTGTTCATCGCCTGACCCTGCGCATATTCCGCTATCTGAAACCGCTCCCAAATGCCCGCTGCGACGGCAAACGGCAAGCTTCACGGACAAGCATTGAAGATCACTATCGTCGCTGTTGACAACCGCCCCACCCCTCCACTAGAGCGCGCCCCCTACCCCGTGCCCAGATGGCGGAATTGGTAGACGCACCAGCTTCAGGTGCTGGCGGGGGTAACCCCGTGGAGGTTCGAGTCCTCTTCTGGGCACCATTTGTTCTTCTCACGTTCTCCCAAATAATCTATAAAACCCGCAGAAATCCTAGGGATTTGGCCCTTGGATCGTTCCGGATCGTCCCGCCTGTTCTCGGGGGTTCCAGACACTTTTGTGGGCCTTTTGAGGCCGTTTCGCAAAGGCCCAGATGAAAAGGCCCCCACATGCCTCTGACAGATACTCGCCTCCGCGCTCTCAAGCCCAAGGATAAGCCGTACAAGGTAACCGATGAGCGCGGCCTATATGTTGAGGTCACGCCCACCGGCGGCAAGCTTTGGCGATTCCGATACCGGATCGGCGGTGCGCAAAAGAAGCTCTGCATTGGTAGCTATCCAGACATCAGCCTCAAGCAAGCGCGAGACGTGGCCTACGAGGCGCGACGAGCTGTCGCTTCTGGAGGCGACCCGGCCTTTGAGAAGCGGAAGCGGAAAATCCGCGCCGAGTTCCTTTCTGCACAGACGTTCGAGGCAGTCGCACGTGAGTATATTGAACAGATGATGGTCCAGAATGGCCGCGCCGATGGCACGATCGTCAAGGCCAACTATTTCCTCGACAAGCTTGCGCCTGCCATCGGAAACCGACCCATCAACGAGATAGAGCCGTTTGAGGTCCTGGCTCCCCTCAAACGACTTGAAGCCACTGGTAAGCACGAGACTGCGAAGAAATGTCGCTCGTTCGCTGGCCGCGTGTTCCGCTATGGGGTCGCAACGACCCGTTGCAAATCCGATCCGACCAGCATGCTGAAAGGTGCTCTCGTAACGCCAAGAGCCCAGCACTATGCAGCAATCCTCGAGCCCACCGAGCTAGGCGGGCTGCTGCGCGCAATCGACGACTTCACTGGTTACATGGTGACGAAGTTAGCTTTGCAGATCGCGCCGCATGTGTTCGTACGCCCTGGCGAACTCCGGCACGCCGAATGGCATGAGATCGACCTTGTCGATGGGGTCTGGAAGATCCCCGCCGGTAAAATGAAAGCGCGCCGAGCGCATGCCGTCCCGCTTTCCAAGCAGGTTAGAGGTTATCTCACTGATCTGGCCGAGATGCTCGGCCGCGAAGGATATGTTTTCCCATCTGCGCGCAGTTCCAAGCGTCCCATGAGTGAAAACACGCTCAATGCCGCATTCCGTCGCATGGGATACTCGAAGGAGGAAGTCACCGCGCACGGACTCCGGGCAACAGCATCGACATTCCTGAACGAGTCGGGACTGTGGAATCCGGATGCAATCGAGCGAGCCCTGGCACACGGCGACAGCAATGTTGTGCGTGGCATCTACCATCGCGGCAAACATTGGGACGAGCGAGTGCGCATGGCTCAATGGTGGAGCGATTACCTTGATGAACTGCGGCTATCGAACAAAGCTCACGACGCAAATTTTCAACGTCAGCTCACAGGGTAGGGCCAATCTACGTTGCCCAACCTCTCTTCTCTAAAGCGCTTGCGAGAGCACCGACCATCCCTTCGAAGTCAGCTTTGGAGAGGCTGACACCTGACAATTGGATTTCGCTCCCGAATAATCGAACGCCAAATATGGTGCGATCTAGGTTGCCTTCCAAGGCACGCAGTGCAGACCAAGATACTCCCTTCGCTTCCTCGAATTGTTCCTTCCACGCAAATCCTTTGGTCGTGAAGGAGATGCCTGTCCCGCCTCCCCCGAAGAGAGAAGTGTCGATGAGAGCGACGGGTTCACCTATTTCTGCAAGCCTGAATTCAGCATGTCCCTCGGGAGGTGGAACACCCTCCTTCAGATATTCCTTTTTCGCCCCTGAAAGCTTCCTTGCGGGGATATGTGGGCTGATGTGTAAATCCTTGGTCGAGAAGCGCGCGAAGACTTCTAGCAAGTCGTCAAACCAGTATGTGAGTGAGCTTCCCGTATTTCCAATTGCTCCTTTGACGTTGTCCTTGCTCGCGTGTTCCCGATAATCGATCCCGAGAAAATCGGAGAACTCCTCGCACATTTCATTGCCACCAAATGCGCCGTGTAGGAGCACGTGGCCGGCTGGATCGTACGGGTTCTTCTCCAGCGCCGAAGCCATAACATCTTCTCTCTTGGCTTCCGGGACGCGCCCCTTGGAAAGATTGGACAGAAGGGCACGCGCTTGCCTCACGTCATCTTCTGAGGGGAATTCAAGCGCGTCAGATTTGCGAGACGCGACAAGTCTCGCAGTCAGCCATAGACCTTGGTCAACTAGCTGCTCGAATGCATCGATGATTTTTCCAAGATTGCCGGGTTTTCTCAAGTCCGCGGCCGCTGATTGTCTCGCAGCGCTTCGTTGGCCCGCCGCTGCTGCGCTCGAAAGTACACCTGTAAGTAGGTTTACGGCACCAGCTATGGCCATGCCTCGCAGGGCGCCCTCCGCGCCAAACCCTCCGCCTATCAGTCCGATCCCTCCGCCGCCTTCAATCTCTTCGATGTCATCAGCAGCAACTCCAATCGCTTGGATCGGAGCAAACAGATCGAGCTTCTTTGCTTGTTCGATCAATCGATCTTGAAACGATTCCTCGTCGATATCGTAAATGTCGTAGCTGCAAAGCGTTTGCACACTCAGGTCGGTGGTTTCGGAGAGGCAATCAGCGACTGCCCTGGCTAGATGTGTTGGGAGCTCTGAAAAATCTGAAATCGCTGCTTCTAGATCGAGTTCAACGTCGATCAGCATATCCTCTTTCAGCTTCTCAAATAGGCTGCGTATCCTGACAAACTCGAGTTGTTTGTCGCTAAAGGTGATGCTCTTGCCTAGTATCTCAAATTCGCGCTTCATGTGCCCCCCGGCCTCATCGCTGCCATACAGCGCAAATTCCTTAGAAAGAGCAACATGTTTTCAACCACTCGATGACCGTACGCACCGCGAGTACCAGCCCCAACAGAGTTACTGATGCCAGCAAGGCGAATTCGAATCGGACGGCCCAATTTCGAAGCCACTTCCTCATCGTGCCGAGCCTCAGTTCGAGGAGCTTTGGCAGCTAAGCTGATTGAAGCGCTCAGCAACAGTTTTCCACGTTGCAATGCCTGCCTCGTCCCCTTCGTTGGATAGCCGCTGGATTTGCTGCGCGATATAAGCGGTTCCCTCGTCGCCATGGTTCTTTTCGACCCAGAGTGCGACGGCCCACAATTCCTGATCGCGGTTCAGCACCATGGTTCACGTCTCCCGGTCCAGGTTCGCGCCAGGCCTTCGCTGACCAGCTGATCGCCAAGCGAGCGGCCGCCGCGCGTTACAACCCGCAATTTGCGACCGTACTGATCCTCGTCTCTGCTACCGACGGTCCTCAGTTCAAAGGGCCCGCCATTCAGCAATTCGACAAGGCGGTGCGTCGCGCGCATGCCGAGCTGGTATTCATAGTCGCAACGAGGCTCGCTGATCTCGGGAGTGTCGATGTCGGCAATCCGGATCTTCACGCCATCAAGCCAGAAAGTATCTCCATCCACGACGCATGTGCGCCGGATGGATCCGCAGATGTCGAATTGTGGGAAGCTTGCTTGCTGGAATAATGCCTGAGGCTGCTGATCGTCGTTAGCAAGGCTGGCATCATGGACTGGCCAGTTGAGTGCCAGCAACCCTCCAGCAAATACGATCGCGAATGCTCCCAAACCCAACGCGATCTCCTTTCTCGGTTTCCGGCGCTTCTTTGCCTTCAACGCCTTGCGAAAATCGAACGGCTCACCGGGGGTCTCATTCACTGGCGTTGTCCGTCTTCATTCCGACATATGATTTCAGACGATAGCCGGAAATCAGGTAGTTTCGTCAATTGTACGTACCAATTGCTTGCCAACGTCCCAACACAGACCGGACATATTGCGGCGTTTCACCATTGTTGGGAATGCCGCGTGATCGGGAGACGGCACCTGGGCCAGCATTGTAAGCAGCCAAGGCCAGGTGGACTGCGTCGAACCGGTCCAACATATCGCGAAGGTACCTGGCGCCACCGTCGATCGATGCAAGAGGGTCATGGCGGTTCCGGACGCCCAGTTCTCTCGCCGTGGCCGGCATAAGCTGAGCCAGCCCGGCAGCACCGGCTGGACTAACAGCCATCGGATTGAAGCGGGACTCAGCCCAGATAAGAGCACGAAGCAGGTTGGTCGGAAGCCCGTAACGGCGTTCAGCCTCGGCTATCGCCGCCATATACAAGCCTTCCCGGTAGGATACGTTTGCTGGCTCGGCTTGGTAGATTGCAGGAAGATATTCCCTTGCCGGCTGCTGGTCCGTCTTCGGCGGAACGATCGCGTGCTCGAACAAGGTGAAATCCTGGGCGCAAACTTGCTGTGAGGAGGTCGCGATCATCCCCAGACAGGCGACCGCTAGCGCGGTCAGACGATTGAGGCAGGTCATCTCGACTTGTGCTCCATTGATTCGAATCGAAAGAGAACATAAAAAGAACATGCGCCTGTAGGAAATCGGGAACTGGATTTTGGGGCTGCCGACCAAGCGAAAAGTGACATCGGGTGGTGCGATGGACGGGATTCGCGCAGGTTGATCGCGGATCAGCGCCGACTGTGCCGGCTTTGGCGCGAAGCGTGCCGCGATGCGCGTGAACGCGACCGGAATTTGCGCGAATCACTGAAGGAAGCTGATTCGTTCCTTCCTCCATGTTCTCTAGATGTTCTTTTCTTTTTCCTACAGGCTTCCTTCGCGGTTAGCCGGTGAGTCGACCACCTCTGGAGAAAAGGATTCGTCGATGACCAACATGGCGCTCTTTGCCGAACAACAGGTTCGCGCCGACCTCGCCCGGCTGCTTTTGGCTGCCGTCGAAGCCAGCGGCCGCGCCCGCTGCGACATCGCGCGCGATACGCAGATCCATAAGGACGCTTTGCGCCGCATCCTTGCCGGCGAGCGCTCGGCCAGCCTCGGAGAAGCCTTGCGCATTCTTGCCGCGAGCGGCGTCGCTCCTCATGCGCACCTGCTCCTCTTCCTCGTCAGTAGCGGTGATCACGCGATTGCGTGGCTGCAATCGGACCTCGCGCAGTTCTTCGAGGACTTTTCCGGTGAACTGCCTTCAGCGCTCGAGCGTGTCTTGGGTAACCAGGTTCACGACGTGAAGCCGCGCTGGGCCAAGGGCACCGCGCATCGCGTCGCACGGCTGCTTTCCGACCACATCGATGAGCTCGAGCGCAAGGACGCGCTACTCGGCGAAGTCTTCGCCGGTGCAGAAGGAGGTCATCGTGGGTGAGGAGATCGACAAGGGAGCAACCGAGACCCGGCGTGTGACGCGGCTCATCCGCTTGCCCGAGGTTCAGCACCGCGTCGGGCTTGGCCGTTCGACGATCTACCGTTGGATGGCCGAGGGCAAGTTTCCGAAGCCCGTTCAACTGGGTGGCTATGCGGTCGCCTGGGCGGAAGACGAGGTACAGGCCTGGATAGCGACGCGGCTTAAATGAAGGCGAACAGTCCAATCGGGCGATCTGGATCTGAATTTCGGGATGGCAGAAGCGTACGGGGCTTGAGGTCTTACGCCGGGACCATCGCAAACGGATCGAGGCCTGGATAAGCCCGATCGAGGCCGACCCATATGTTCGCATCGATCCAAGCAAGGGATCCTGGCCTGACCGCTTGGTTGCTGGCAGTTTTCAAGGTTTTTGCGATTTATCCTGCAATCCTTAAAAATCGGAAATTGCGGGATAAATCGCAACAGGCGCGGTCACATCACAATCTTCTTAAGTTCGATGCTTGCTTGCTACTGGCTTGCGGGGACGCGGGCCTGTCCGGAGCGCAAAAAACTCAACTATGGATCGTAGCGAAGAAGTCGCAACGCATTGAACACGACGAGGAGCGTCGATCCTTCATGCATTACGACAGCGGGCCCGATCCCAAGGCCGAATATGGTCGCAGGAACCAGCAGAGCGACAACGCCCAGGCTGACATAGACGTTCTGGCGGATGATACTGCGCGATTTGCGAGACAGGCCGACGGCAAAGGGCAGACGGCGCAGATCGTCTGCCATCAGTGCGACGTCCGCCGTTTCCAGCGCTACATCGGACCCGGCGGCACCCATAGCGATGCCGACCGTAGCGCGCGCCATGGCGGGCGCATCATTCACTCCGTCGCCGACCATGGCGACCTTCGCCTCCCGGCTGAGCGCCTCAATAGTCGCGACTTTGTCTTCGGGCATCAGGTCGCCGCGCGCCTCGTCCAGCCCCACTTCGGCGGCGATAGCCTCCGCGACCTTGGTGTGATCGCCCGAGATCATCAGCATCCGTTCAATGCCAAGCTTGCGCAGTTCCAGCAGCGTCTCTTGCGCGCCGTCGCGCGGCGTATCCATCATCCCGATTACGCCGAGATCGCGCCCGCCGTAGCGCACGGCCATGGTTGTGCGCCCCTTATCGCGCAGCGTCCCGATGGCATCGGCTGACGGTGTGCCGAGCGGTTCGAGCCCATCCGCGCCGAACATCTCCGCCTTGCCGATCCATGCCGTCTCACCGCCGAGCATGGCTTTCACACCGCGTCCGGTCAGGCTTTCCAGACCCTCGGCTTTACGATCCGCTGGTGCGTCCAGACGCGCTTTCCCATCCCGAACGACCGCTTGCGCCAACGGATGGTCGCTCAGCGCCTCGACTGCCACGGCGACTTGCAGCAGCTCATTTTCATCAATTCCCGGAGCCGGGATCACATCGGTTATCCGCGGCTCACCTTCGGTGAGCGTGCCGGTTTTGTCGAAGGCGATGGCCTTTAGCGTGCCGAGATCTTCCAGCGCTGCGCCGCCTTTCACCAGCACGCCGCCACGTGCTGCGCGGGCGACGCCGGACAACACGGCGCTTGGCGTGGCGATTGCCAGGGCACAGGGACTGGCCGCGACCAGTACGGCCATGGCACGATAGAAGCTCTCGCTGAAAGGCTCGTCGATCACCAGCGGCGCACAGAACAACAGCGCGGCCAGCAGTAGCACGAGCGGGACAAATATGCGTTCGAACTTATCGGTCATCCGCTGGGTGGGGGAGCGTTCGGTTTCCGCTGCAGCCACCAGCGCGGCAACCTTGCTGAGCGTGCTTTCGTTCGATTTACGCGTTACCTCGATTTCCAGCGCGCCGCTGCCATTGATGGTCCCGGCAAAGGCGCGCGAGACGGCATCGACGGCGCCGGCAGCCGTGCGCGCTGCGGCACGATCCTCAACCGGACGTTTGTCGACCGGAATGCTCTCGCCGGTCACGGGTGCCTGATTGATGGCAGACTGACCCTTGATGATGAAACCATCGGCAGGCAGGCGCTCGTTGGGACGGACCAGCACGACGTCGCCGACGACAAGTTCCTCGACTGCGACATCGACCGGCGATCCGTCGCGCAGCACGGTCGCGCGTTCGGGTGCAAGTTCGGCCAGCGCGTCGATCGCGCGCTTCGCGCGGCCCATGGCGAAACTTTCCAGCGCATGACCCAGGCTGAACAGGAACAGCAGCAGTGCGCCTTCCGCGAACTCGCCCAGGATCGCCGCCCCCGCCGCCGCGACGAGCATGAGCGAATCAATCTTGAACTGGCGTGCCAGCGCATTCTCGACTGCTTCGCGAAGCGTGAATAGTCCGCCGAAAAAGTAGGCGGCGACATACCCTGCCAGAGGCACCCAGTGCGGCGCGGTGGGCACCAGCTTCTCTACCGCAAACCCCACCGCCAGCGTGATGCCGGAAAGGAGTGCGAAGGCCAGTTCTACGGGGAGGCCGAAAAGCTTGGCAACCCCATGCGCGTGATCGTGATTGTCAGCCATATATTCAGATCTCCCTAGAGGGATATTCGCGGCGTTCGGCGCGAGTCAGGTTGAGCCGGAGCATCGCTCGCCAATTCTCACGCCATCCGACATCTTGGCCGTTCGCGCGCAGCACCAGCCGGGCAATGGCAGGAAGGACGAAGAGTGTCAGCGCGGTTGCGGTGATCAATCCGCCGATCACGACAGTGGCGAGCGGACGCTGGACTTCCGCGCCCGTGCCGGTCGCAAGGGCCATCGGCACGAAGCCGAGCGAGGCCACCAAGGCTGTCATCAGCACCGGTCGCAACCTCGCCAATGCGCCATCGGTGATCGCCTCATCGAGAGGCAGTCCCTTGTCGAGCCGCTGGCGTATCGCGGTCATCATCACGAGCCCGTTCAATACCGCGACACCCGATAGGGCGATGAAACCCACGGCGGCGGACACCGAGAACGGCATCCCCCGTAAGGCAAGCGCGAAAACCCCGCCTGCCAGTGCCATCGGGATCGCGCTGAACACCGCCAGCGCTGGCACCCATCCGCCGAGCGCCATGAACAGGAGCAGCAACACCAGCGCGAAGCAGACCGGAACGACGAGGGCGAGCCTTGCCTGCGCGGCCTGGAGGTTCTGGTATTGCCCGCCCCATTCGATGTAGGAGGCAGCCGGCAGTTCGACGCTTTCGGAGACGCCTGCCCGGGCCTCCTCGACAAACGACCCGAGATCGCGTTCGCGCACGTTCGCCGACACGATCACCAATCGGCGACCCTGCTCCCGGCGAACCTCGGCGAGACCATCTACCACTTGGAAATCCGCCAGCGTGCGAAGCGGGACCGTGACCCCGCTTTCGAGGACTATGGGCAGAGCGCCGAGCTGATCGAAATCGTCCCGGGTCGCATCGGCAAGCCGCACGACGACATCGAACCGGCGGTCACCCTCGAACACCAGCCCGGCGGGGCGGCCGCCCAGCGCGATGGCCACGGACTGCGCGACCTCCTCCACGGTCAGACCATAGCGGGCAATCGTCGGTCGATCGAAGGCGATGTCGAGCGTGGGGAAGCCGGTGACCTGCTGGACCTTGACGTCGGCAGCACCCTCGACGCCGCGAAGCACCCCGGCCACTTCTCCGGCTGACCGGGTCAGCGCCGTGAGGTCGTCTCCGTAGAGCTTGACCGCTACGTCGCCGCGAACACCCGCGATCAGCTCGTTGAAGCGCAGTTCGATGGGTTGGCTGAACTCGTAGAGGTTGCCGACCAGACCGCTGAGCGATTCCTCCATCTCGGCGACGAGTTCGTCCTTCGACAGGTCGGGATCGGGCCACTCTTCGCGCGGCTTCAGGATGACGTAGGCATCGGACGCGTTCGGCGGCATCGGATCGCTCGCGACCTCGGCCGTGCCGGTGCGCGAGAAAACCAGTTCTACTTGTGGGAAGGTCTCGAGCCTGTCCTCCACCTGTCTCTGCATGGCGAGCGAGCGTTCGAGCGAGGTCGACGGTATCCGCAGCGACTGAACCGCGATGTCGCGTTCATCCAGCTGCGGTGTGAACTCGCTGCCGAGGAAGGTGAACACGAAAGCCGCTACGGCGAAGAGCCCGGCGCCCGCCCCGATCACCGGCCAGGGACGTGCGATGGCGCGGCGCACCGCCGGGCCATAGCGTTCCTTCGCCATCCGAACGGGCTTGACCTCCTTCTCGGTCAGCTTGCGATTGAGAAGCACCGCGATCATCGCCGGCACGAAGGTCAGGGACAGCACGAAGGCGGAGGCGAGTGCCAGCATGACCGTGATGGCCATGGGCGAGAACGTCTTGCCCTCGACCCCCGTGAAGGTGAGCAGCGGCGCATAGACCAAGAGGATGATCGCCTGGCCGTAGACGGTCGGCTTGATCATCTCCTGGGCAGCCAGCCGTGTCTCCGTCAGCCGTTCGCCGAGGCTGAGCAATCGACCTTCGCGGTGCTGCCTCGCAGCGAGCCGCGCGACGCTGTTCTCGACGATGATAACTGCGCCATCGACGATTAGGCCGAAGTCCAGTGCCCCGAGGCTCATCAGGTTGCCCGAGACACCAAGCCTGTTCATTCCCACCGCGGCCATCAGCATGGATATCGGAATGACCAATGCGGCGATGATCGCTGCCCGGATATTGCCGAGCATCAGGAACAGGACTGCGATCACCAGAAGCGCGCCCTCGACGAGGTTCTTCTCGACCGTGGCGATGGTCGCATCGACCAGCGACGAGCGGTTGTAGACGATCTCGGCGACCACTCCGGCAGGGAGCGAGGCGCGGACTTCTTCCAGTCGCTCGGCCGAGGCGGCAGCCACGGTGCGGCTGTTCTCGCCGCTGCGCATCAGGACCGTGCCAACGACCGCTTCCTCGCCGTTGAGCGAGGCAGCGCCGGTTCTGAGGTCGCCGCCGATGCGAACCGAGGCGACATCTCCGATCCGGATAGGAACGCCCTCGCGGGTCGCGACCACTGCCTGTTCGATGTCCTGTGTGCCCCCAAGCCGCGCATCGACGCGGACGAGCAGAGCCTCTCCTGCACGATCGACGAAGTTTGCGCCTTCGGCGAGGTTCGCCGCTTCCAGAGCATCGATCAGGGAGTCGAACGACAGACCGTAGCCGGTCAGACGAGCAGGATCGGGCTGGACCAGGAACTGCTTCTCGTAGCCACCGATCGAGTCCACGCCCGCCACCCCGTCGATGGAGCGCATGAGCGGAGCCACCACCCAGTCCTGCACCGTGCGAAGATAGGCTGCCTTGGCGACTTCGGTGTCGAGGCGCTCGCCGCGTTCGGTGATGAAGCTCCCGTCCGCCTGCCAGCCGGTTCGACCACCCTTGGGCGCATCGCGACCTCCCGGATACTCGTATTCGATCGTATACATGAGCACTTCGCCCAGGCCCGTCGAGATCGGCCCCATCGTAGGCTCGGCGCCTTCCGGCAGGGAGGCGCCGATCGGGGCGAGCCGTTCGTTCACCTGGCTGCGTGCGAAGTAGATATCGGTGCCTTCTTCGAAGATCGCCGTGACCTGGCTGAAGCCGTTGCGCGAGATCGAGCGGGTCATCTCGAGCCCCTCGATCCCGGCAAGCCCGGTCTCGATGGGAAATGTCACCTGCGTCTCTACCTGCGAGGGGGAGAGCGCGGGAACGCTGGTGTTGATCTGCACCTGTGTGTTGGTGATGTCCGGCACCGCATCGATCGGCAGGCGCAAAAGGTTCATGGCGCCGTAGATCGCGGCCAAGACGGTTAGGACGATGACCGCCCAGCGGAACCGCACGGCGATGTCGAGGATGGCCCCGATCAAACCGTGGCGATGGCTGGCCGAACCGGCGTGACTTCCCACGTCGGGTGTGAGCCCTGTCTCAGTGACCATGTTCGGCGCCCTCCTTCCCGAGTTCGGCCTTGAGCAGGAAGGCGTTGGCGACAGCGATCCGCCATCCCTCCTGGAGGCCGGAGAGAATCGTCACCATGCCTGCAGACCGAGTTCCGACTTGGACCTCGCGGGCCTGGAACCCGGTCTGCGTCCGGACAAAGACGACATCGCGCCCCTCGACCACCTGGATGGCGTCTTCCGGCACCGCGATGCGGTCGCGGTCGATCTCACCCGAAGGTCTGATCCGCGCCTGGAGAAACGCGCCCGGCTGAAGGCCAGGAACACCGCGCGACAACGACAGGACCGCAGTGGCACTGCGGCTTTCCGGATCGAGAGAAGGCGTGACCGAACGAACCCGGGCGCCGATTTCGCGGCCATCGCCGACGACCAGCACCGCCTCGTCACCAGGTTGGATGCGTGAGGCTTCAGCCGAAGGCAGTGCCACCTCGATCTGGAGTCCATTGGGATCGACCACGCGGTAGAGTTCTTCGCCGGCATCCACGAAGGCCCCCAGCACAATCGGTGCCGCGGTGATCCTGCCAGCGAGGGGTGAGGTGACTGCCAGCGAACGCCCGTCGCCGCTGACACCGGCTGCTGCTACTGCCGCCTGCGCCCGTTGCAATTCCGAACGCGCTACGCTGAGATTGGCCTGCGCGGCTTCCAGATCCTGACGGGCCGTGACATTCTCCTCGAACAAACGCCGTTCGCGTTCGTAGGCGGAGGACAGCTCGGTCACCCGGGCCCGTGCCGCGCTGAGTTGCGAGGCAAGCGCGGCGGCATCCGCGCTCTCGATGCGCGCTACGATCTCGCCGCGCGAGACATAGTCGCCGAGCGTCTTGCCCACGGAGCGGACGACTCCCGAAGCGCGGGCGTCGATCCGCGCCGAAGCGGTGGGGCGTGCCGCGACCGTTGCCGGGAAGACGAGTTCGACAGCGGCTCCAGAACGCACTGCCGCCACCTGTATCCCGGCCTCGCTGATCTGCTCGTTGCTCAGCGTGACTACCCCCTCGGGTGTCTCCGCCTCCGTTTCTTTCTGCGCATGGTCGTCGACTTCGGCGGTCGGCCAGAAGATCAGCGTCAGCGCGCCGATCGCGATTACGATTCCGACGAGGATCGCAAGCTTTTTGCGTGTCATGGATGTATCTTTCATTGTGCGGCCAGCCCGATCAGTTCGGCTGCGGCCAGGCCCCTCTGCTCGCGGGCTGCGATAAGCGCCTCGCGGATCGTGTCGCGCGCCTCGGCGGCAGCGAGAACTTCGATCAGGGGGAAACGTCCGTTGCGATATCCGATGCTCACGAGGCGTAGCGCCTCCTCCGCCTGCGGGAGCGATGTTTGCGACAGGGTCTCGACGCGCGCTTCGGCACCAAGATACTTCGCTCGGGCGCTGGCAACCGCCTGCTCGTAGTCCGCGAGGGCTACGGCTTCGCGAGCGTTCGCTGCCCGCAACCGAGCCTCGGCAGCCGCAACGTTACCCTGGTTGCGATCCCGAAAGGGAAGCGGGATCGAAACACCGACGAGGAAGGCGTTATCGCCGCTTTCCCCGAAGCGCCGCACGCCCGCGGAGACTGTCGGATCGGGAATACGCAGACTTCGCTGCCGCTCGATTTCCGCCGCAGCAGCCGTGCTCTCGGCACGCGCAACCCTGTAGGTCAGGCTATCGGCCGCCCCGGCCATGAGGGAAGCGGGCGGGAGGATATCCGGAAAATCCGCCGGAACGAAGGGCGCTTCACTGCCCGCCCATAGAGCGGCAAGCGCAATCCGGGCCGACAGGCTCTCCGCCTCGGCCTCGACCAGATGCGCGCGCGCTTCGGCGAGGGCTGCATCCGCTCTCAGCGCGCGCAGAGGCGGCTCGCGGCCGACCTCCACAAGGACACCGGCGATGCGCGCCAGTTCGTCATTGCGCGCGACCACATCCTGCGCAAGTTCGACCCGGGCAGCAGCGGCAGCAGCCCTGAGGTATCGTTCGCGCACTAATTGTCCGAGTTCCACCGTGGTCAGATCGGCCCTGAGGGCTGCGAGTTCCGCCTGGGCTTCAGCCGCACCGACACGGGCGGAACGTTTGCCGCCGAGTTCGAGACGCTGGCCTACAGAGAGGGTATACTCGGTCGCCTGAAGGCCGGAAAAAGCCCCGCTGCCAGCGAGGTTCTCGACCTCGAAGGACACTTCGGGATTAGGCCGGAGACGGGCCTGATCGACAAGCGCCGCTGCCGCCTCGGATTCCGCGCGGGGTCCCACGAGGCGAGGGTTGGTGGCGGGGGTATCGGTCTCAATGGCAACCCCGCTGAGCTCGAGGGCGTCGTCGAGCGTGACGACACGCTGGGCCTGCGCGCTGGCAGATCCCGTGGACAGGGCGAGTATCAGTCCCCAGACGGGGACTGCTCGCCACGATATGGCGGACATGAATGACTATTCCTCTGCTGACGTTCAGTTCGGCGTCGGATCACTGGTCCGACGCGCGGCGAACGTCAGGCTCGAGGAGGGGGTGTGGCCAGTTCTGCCAGGCCAGAAGCGGACCAGGGTTGGTCGGCCGCCCGGAGCACCGCTACAACCTTGCCGAGCACAGCAGGTTTTGACGATTGGCCCACGGCCTGCGACGCGTGATGGCAATGGCCATGCGCACAGGTACCGTGCTTCTCCGGACCCGTGTCGTCATTGCCCGGCTCGTCATGCTGCTCAAGCTGAGATGCGACCGGAGTCTCTCCCGCGCATTCGGCCGCTTCCGCCACCGGAGTCCACAGGACACCGAATGCGGTGCACAGCGTGATCAGCTGCAGCAAGAAGGAGCGGGCGAAGAGCCGAGTCATCGCGTGTCCGATACCAGCGCGAACTCCACTACGGAAGAACTATTTTGAACGAGGAAATGTGATGTCATCACAAAGCGATAGTCCTCTCTAGCGCGTTTCTTTTTCACCCATCATTTCGATTTGTTGGTAGACCTAGCACACGTCTGATCTCCGGCTCTATTTCCATCCGGGTGAAAGCACTGACATTGGAACGGCCGGTGTTTCCGACCGGCAGCTTTCCTGTAGCGTTACCCAGGGGAGCGAGCGCAAGCCTGAACATCTGACCGCAGACCTCCCGCCAGTCTCCTACTCTCCAGGCAAGCCGCAGCATGCGCAAATGCGCGACGCAGTGCGGTCCGAAACGGTCTTGAGCGACCACGTGGGCGCGCTCGAGATGGTGCCAGGCTTCCTCGAAATTCTGCTCCTTC
Organism: Stakelama portus; assembly: GCF_003171655.1. Lineage (GTDB taxonomy): Bacteria > Pseudomonadota > Alphaproteobacteria > Sphingomonadales > Sphingomonadaceae > Sphingomonas > Sphingomonas portus. The sequence continues at coordinate 165,171 of NZ_QFZL01000005.1, forward strand.
GCGGCCTTCGCTGCGCGTCGGTATTCTTCTGCGAGGAATGCATTCCTGCTGCTGATAGTATTGCTATTCATGGGCCAGCTCCCGCCGCGCCTGCCCGAATACCTCGATGCTTCCCCAGAACGCCAGTCCGGCCATGATCGAGGCGACCAGCAGGTCGGGCCATGCCTGACCCGTTCCGAAAACGCCGAGAGCGGCCCCGAGAACCGCGATGTTCCCGATGGCGTCGTTGCGCGAGCAAATCCAGACCGACCGCATGTTCGCATCGCCCTCGCGGAAGCGGAAAAGCATAAGTGCGACGATTACGTTGGTCGCCAACGCCAGCGTGCCGACTATTCCCATCGTCGAAGGCTCCGGATCGGCACCTGCTATGAGGCCATAGATGGCGTAGCCGATCACCCAGATACCGAAGGCGAGCATGGTTGCTGCCTTTATCAGAGCAGCTTTCGCCCGCCATGCGAGCGCCATCCCGGCAACGCCCAGGCTGATCGCATAGTTCGCTGCATCGCCGAAGAAATCGAGCGCGTCGGCCTGAAGGGAGCGGGAATCGGCAGCGATACCCGTTACCATTTCGACTATGAACATGGCTGCGTTCGCGATGAGCGCGATCCAAAGGGCGCGGCGCCAGCGCGGCTCATTGTGCGCAGCGGTATCGGGTTCCGGTGTCTGGCAGCAGGACTTGGCCATGCGGCTCTCCTTGCAACATTCGAGTCGCAAGCACATATGCACCTTGTAGCAACTACAAGGTCAAGCGATGCGTATCGGAGAACTCGCCAAAGCCACCGGCACCAAGGCGGAAACCATCCGCTATTATGAGCGTGAAGGTGTTCTGCCCGTCGCCGACAGGACTGATAGTAACTACCGTGATTATTCCGACAGCCATTTGGCTACCCTGACTTTCGTGCGTAGGGCTAGAGGCTTGGGATTCAACATGGTGCAAGTGAAAGAATTGCTCATGCTTTCCGATCACGACGACAAGCCCTGCGAAGATGTTGATCAAATCGTGCGGGATCATCTCGAGGATGTCGAACGCAAGATCTTAGATTTGCAGTCACTCCATGGCGAGCTTGGGCAGCTTCTTCATTCCTGCCGTTCGGACAGGGTAGGCGAGTGTCGCATTCTCGAAAGCCTCGCGCGCCCCATGCGTTGACAATGACTGGCGGAGGGTCGGCTTTGGACGTCATTGGATGCAGTCTCAGAAGACCGAAATGAGGTGCAAGGCGTACATTGATCCCGCCCTGACTTCAGTAGCCGCAGAACCAATGTTGAGTCCCAAAAAAGCTACGTGATCATCCAAATAGGATGTTCATTAGCTGTCCTAAATTGAACACATCAAAAATGAAGGCCCGCCATTCGCCCACACTAAGCGGCGGTGTTCAAAACCAGAATCGGACGCCCACAACGTAGTTGGTCACGCTCGGATCCTCGCCCGCAATGCGGGCATAGTCGGCGCTTTGGCCCACCTTCCATTCCTGTTCAACGCCGACATAGGGCGCGAATTCACGCGCGAATTCGTAGCGCAGCCGCAGTCCGAGTTCGACCGATTCGAGACCTGCTCCGACACCCAGTTCGGGAATGTCCTGCGCTGACAGGTTCACTTCGGCGCGCGGTTGCAGGATCAGGCGCTGGGTAATGCGCTGGTCTAGTTCGGCTTCCACACGTGCCGTCAGATCGCCTTTGGTGGACAGGAACGCGGCCGCGTCGATCTCGAACATATAAGGTGCAAGTCCCTGCACGCCGATGACGGCATGGGTGCGTTCGGGACCGGTCAGGTCCTGTCGAACACCAGCCTGCAGGTCCCACCAAGGACCGATCGCGTGGCTCCAAAGGCCTTGGATTTCGGCGGACTCGGGCTTCTCTCCGAAGGTACCTTCGCCCTCGCTCTTGAACCAGAATTTGTCGAGGTCGCCGCCGTAATAGCCTTGCACGTCCCACAAGTAACCATCGCCACCTTCCCGTGCGCGATACTCAGCCCGATCGCCCTGGAACCAGAACACGTTCATCCCGCCGTTCTCGGCGCGCAGAGCATCGCGCGAGGCGCGCATCGCTTCGGCGCCCCAGATCGCGTCGGCGGCGCGGGGCGGTCCCGATCCCGCCGCTGCCGGAGGCGGTCCTTGTGGGATGGGTGTCATGTCCATCGTGCCATGGTCCATGGCTCCGTGGTCCATGTCTCCATGGTCCATCGTCTGATGGTCCATCGGCGCTTGGCCGGACGATTGCATCCCTTCATGGCCCATCGCCGCGTGGTCCATGCTTTCCATATTGGAATGTTCCATCGCCGGCATCTCGCTATGATCCATCGCCGAATGGTCCATGGCGGAATGGTCCATTCCTTCCATTTGAGCGTGGTCCATCTGCGAATGATCCATGCCAGAATGGCCCTCGTGCCGATCGGCGGAGACTGGTTCCCCCGGTGGCGTGGCAGGCTCACAAGCCCCCTCGGGCACCGGATGGCCCATGGCGCGATGGCGTGCGGCTTCCTGTTCGCATTCGGTCTGGGCTGGCGATTGCGCGCTAGGCAGCGCGTGACCTGAATGGTCCTGTGCGATAGCGGGAGTTGCGGCGCTCGCGAGGAGCATGGCGACGACCAGGCGCATCAGTCTTCTCCCACCCGCTTCACATCGGGTGCCGAAGGCGGCTTGGCGACGGTCACGATCTGAAACATGCCCGAATGCATGTGGTAGAGCAGATGGCAGTGGAAGGCCCAGTCGCCCTGTTCGTCGGCGGTGAGGTCGAAGGTCGCGCTGCCGCCGGGCTGGACGATCACCGTGTGCTTCTGCGGCTGGCGATCGGCAGGCGCGCCGTTGACCAGTTCGAAGAAATGGCCGTGCAGGTGGATCGGGTGCGCCATCATCGTGTCGTTGACGAGTTTGACCCGCACGCGTTCGTTATAGGCGAAGCGGATCGGATCGTCGCTCACGGCGGTGAACTTCTTGCCGTCGAACGACCACATGTAGCGCTCCATATTGCCGGTCAGATGAATCTCCATTTGTCGTGACGGGCGGCGCAGATCGTCGTTCGGTTCGAGCGCGACAAGATCTTTGTAGTTCAGGACTTTGTGCGGCACGTCGTCCAGCCCAAGGCCAGGATCGCCCATGCGATCGACCGGATTCATCGACACCATGTCGATACCGGGGCCGACCTTCACACTGGGCGGCAGCAGGGACGTGTCGCGCATGTTCATGCCGCTCATATCCATTCCGGACATCGGATCGGGGGTCGCACCCTGCGATGACATGTCATGGCCCATGGCCGTATGATCCATGCCGGCCATGTCGCCGCTGCCATGGTCCATTCCACCCGACCCGTGGCTCATACCCATGTCCGCCATCGTCAGAAGCGGCGGATCGCGCAAGGGCGGGATAGGAGCCCGCGCGCCGGGACGCGAGGCGAGGGTCGCCACCGCCATGCCCGACCGGTCCATGCTCTCGGCCACGATTGTCCGCGCCTCACCGGTCGGCTCGACAACGATGTCGTAGGTCTCCGCCGTGCCGATCTGGAACTCCTCGACCTCGACCGGGCGCACGTTTTGCCCATCGGCGCCAACCACCCAGAACTTCACCCCGGGAATGCGGACGTTGAAGAAGGTCATCGCGCTGCCGTTGATGACGCGCAGCCGCACCCGCTCGCCGGGATTAAATAGGAACTCGAGACCCTCTTCCGGGCCGCGTCCGTTGGCGAGATAGGTGTAAGTCGAGCCCGTCACGTCCAGGATGTCGGTCGCCATCATGCGCATGCGCGCCCACATCCGCCGGTCTTCGCCAGAGAGTGGATAGTCGTCGGTCCAAGTGTTCTGCTGGTAATTGAAGTAGCCTTCGCCCTTCTTCAGCTTGTCCATGATGGTGTGCGGGTGGAGCGGGGTGAAATCGCTCAGCAGCAGCACGTAATCGCGGTCTGCCTGCACCGCGTCCGGGCCGGAGGGTTCGACCACGATCGGCCCGTAATGCCCCGCCTGTTCCTGCAGTCCCGAATGGCTGTGCCACCAGTAGGTGCCGTGCTGGCGAAGCGCAGGGATGTCGTAGACGAAGGTCTCACCCGGCTTAATCCCGGGGAAGCTGACGCCAGGGACGCCATCGAACTGGAACGGCAGCAGCAGGCCATGCCAATGGATCGAGCTGTCCTCATCAAGAGTGTTCGTGACCGCGAGGCGAACCGGCTGACCTTCGCGCAGGCGCACCAGCGGACCGGGCACGCTACCGTTCACGGCGACTGCGTGTCCGCGGCGGCCCTGCACGACGCGCGGGCCTTCGCCGATGGTCAGCGCGATGTCCCGACCCGAGACTTCATCGAAGCCAGCGCGGATGGGGCCGCCGCCGTGAAGGTCGGCGCCGCGGGCCCAGGCCGGCAGGGCCAAGGCGCCTGCACCGACCGCTCCCGCTCCCAAAAGTCGTCGACGCGAAACCAGCAATTCACTCATGGGTCTTGCAACTCCTTCGGCCGCTGACATATATACCCCCCAGGAGTATTGCAAGATACCCGGGAGGGTATCGTCGCCGATGGAGTGCTAAACGTGGCAGCAACCGATGGTTCCCGCATCGTAAATCGTCTTCGCAGGATCGAGGGACAGGTGCGCGGCGTGGCGCAGATGATCGAGGATGATCGTTACTGCATCGACGTCCTGAACCAGGTCCAGGCGATCAAAGCTGCTCTCGGCCGTGCCGAGAGCGAAATCTTGAAGCGCCATGCGGCTTGCTGCGTGGCTGAAGCGATCGCCAGCGGTGACGCCGACGAACAGAAGCAGAAATTCGGCGAACTGGTCGACCTTTTCGAGAAGGCCAAGCGGTGAACTCCGTTCTACGCCTTTTGGCCAGCCTGGCTCTTCTTCTCTCGGCAACGGTTGCGTTCGCGCACGGCGACGAGAAGCATGGGGAGGAGGGCACGCGTCCTGCTGTAACCGCTGAGGTCCGTGCTCAGCCCGGTCACGAAATGGAAACGATGGGCAGCGCCGCAGTTCCCAACGAAACCACGCAAGGCCATGATGCCGAGCAGGTTGAGAGTGAAGGCATAACCGGAGCTCTCAAGAGCCTGCATCCGGCAACCGTCCACTTCCCGATAGCGCTCTTGCTGATGGCTGCGCTAATCGAGATGTTCGTAATGTCCCGCCGTACTTCAGAACGCGAAGCGGCCATGAAGATCATGATCTACGGCGGCGCTGCGGGATCTGTCGTGGCAGCGCTGTTCGGGTGGATACATACCGGACTGTGGTTCGGCGGCGATACCGTCATGCAGCTTCACCGCTGGAACGGGATGCTGATCGCCGCCCTTGGCCTGGTGGCAGCCTGGATCGCTTACCGAAATCCGCAATCGCGCCTTGCTCTTCGCCTGACGCTTTTTCCGCTTGCGGTCCTACTGATCGCTCAGGGCTACATGGGCGGCGAACTCGCTCATGGTCTCAATCACCTCAAACTCTGAAGGAGCCTGCCATGCGTTTCAATTCTTTCGCCTGCGCCGGAAAGTCGTTGCTTGCGCCAGCGCTCCTGCTCCCGCTGTATGCATGCAGTGATGCCGCCGCTCCGGTGGAGGAGGAAACTCCGGCAGCCGAGGCGGCTGTCGCTACCCCCGCTCCGGTTGCTTCCGAGGCGGTCACCGAGCCGGTCTCCGAGCCGCGATCTGATGCGCCAGTCGCCGCGTCGAGTCCGCAGCCTGCAACCACCAGTGCGCCCGTGCCTTCCGCTCGCAAGGTCGCGCCGGCACCCGTCGCAACCCCCACGCCGACGGCAGCCGCAACGCCCGCCGCTGATCCGCATGCGGGCCATGACATGACCACCATGTCCGACGAAGACATGAAAGCAATGGGACACAACTGATGAGCCAACGCAGAAATCCGACCCGTCGCCCGCTTCTCCCCATACTTGGCACGATGTTGCTCGCAGCCTGTACGGGCGCGGCGCAGGCAGCCAGCTTCACCATGTATCGCGATCCCAGCTGCGGATGCTGCGAAGCCTGGGCCGCGCACATGCGGCAGGGCGACCGGCACGAAGTCGCCACGGTCGATCACCCCGACATGGCGTCGGTAAAGACGCAGAACGGCGTCCCTGATGACCTTCGTTCGTGTCACACCCTGATCGCGGATCGCTACGTCATCGAGGGCCACGTACCCGCCGCCGAAGTCGAACGCCTGCTCGCGGAAAGGACCGACTGGGTCGAAGGGCTCGCGGTCGCCGGTATGCCGCTCGGATCGCCCGGCATGGAAGCGGGGGGCAAAGTCCAACCGTACCAGGTAATAGCGTTCGGCAACGGCCGCCGCGAGGTTTTCGCATCCTATCCCTGATTTCAGTCATACGCACCTGCGAAGCAGAGGAGGCAATCCATGAGCTGTTGCGACACCCACCACGCAAATCACGCGGAAGGTGAAGCTACCGCCGTCGACCCCGTCTGCAGCATGAGCGTGACGATCGAAAGCGCGGCTCATGTCGCCGAGCACGATGGCGCGACCCATTACTTCTGTTCGGCACGATGCAAGGACAAGTTCGTCAGCGATCCGGAGCACTATCTGTCGGGCGCGCATCCCATGCAGGTCGAAGACGTTCCCGAAGGGACGATCTACACCTGTCCCATGCATCCCGAGATCCGGCAGGTAGGACCGGGAAGCTGCCCCATCTGCGGAATGGCTCTGGAGCCCGAGACGGTCAGCCTCGAGGATGGCCCCGATCCCGAACTCGTCGACATGACCCGCCGCTTCTGGGTCAGCGCGCTCTTCACCCTGCCGTTGTTCGCCTACGCGATGAGCGACATGGTGCCCGGGATCAGCTTCGACCGGCTGATCGAACCGGCACGTGCGCAATGGGCGCAGCTGGCCCTCGCTACACCGGTCGTACTTTGGGGCGGCTGGCCTTTCTTCGAGCGCGCATGGCAGTCGCTCAGGACCCGCAACCTCAACATGTTTACGCTGATCGGCTTCGGCGTTGCGATCGCATTCCTGTTTAGCCTCGTCGCGACTCTCCTTCCCGATATATTCCCGCCCCCCTTCCGCGATCATTCGGGTCGGGTTGGGGTATATTACGAAGCAGCGGCGGTCATCACCACGCTCGTCCTACTTGGCCAGGTGCTCGAACTCAGGGCGCGGGGCTCAACCTCGAGCGCGCTGCGTGCACTGCTCGAACTTGCGCCGCCGACCGCGCTCAAGATCTTCGGCAGCGGCGACGAGCGCGAAGTGTCGCTCGACCAATTGGCAAGCGGTGACCTGCTCCGCGTCCGCCCGGGTGACAAGGTGCCGGTCGATGGCGAAGTGACCGAGGGCGCGAGCGCCATTGACGAGTCCATGATCAGCGGCGAGCCGCTGCCTGTTTCCAAAAAGGCCGGCGACCAGGTGATCGGCGGAACGGTCAACCAGACCGGCGGCTTCGTTATGCGGGCGGGCGCGGTCGGCAAGGACACGATGCTGTCCAAGATCGTCCAAATGGTCGCCGAAGCTCAGCGCAGCCGCGCACCGATCCAGCGTCTGGCCGATCAGGTCGCGGCCTGGTTCGTGCCTTCCGTGGTCGTGATCGCGGTCGTTACCTTTATCGTCTGGGCCATCTGGAGGCCATTCCCCGCGCTTGCCTATGCGCTGGTCAACGCAATCGCCGTTCTCATCATTGCCTGCCCATGCGCGCTCGGCCTCGCAACGCCGATGTCGATCATGACCGGGACCGGCAAGGGCGCCCAGCACGGCATCCTCATCCGCAACGCCGAGGCGCTCGAGACGCTCGAAAAGATCGACACGCTGGTGGTCGACAAGACGGGCACTCTCACCATGGGCAAGCCTGATCTCGTCGCCGTCACTCCCCGAGTGGGCCTGGACGAGGCCGAGTTCCTTTCCGCCGTCGCCGCGGTCGAATCGGGGAGCGAGCATCCGCTTGCCCATGCAATAGTTGAAGGCGCCAAGGCGCGAGGCGTGGCGTTCGAGGCAGCGTCTGATTTGTCGTCGACTACCGGCGAGGGTGTCGAGGCGCGCGTGGGACCGCGGAAGGTCGCCATTGGTAACGAGAAACTGATGCGGCGGCTCGGTATCGATGATGCGGAATGGCTCGCGTCCGCAGAAGCCGGACGCTCCCAGGGCCAGACCGTGATGTTCGTGGCCATCGATGGCGCACCGGCAGGGCTGATCGCGGTCGCCGATCCGATCAAGCCGACCAGCGCTGCGGCCATTCGGGCGCTGCACGAGCGCGGGATCGAAGTGGTCATGCTGACCGGCGATAGCCGGGCCACCGCCGAAGCCGTGGCCCGCCAGCTCGGTATCGACGAGGTCGAGGCCAATGTGTCGCCCGAGGACAAGCATCGCAAGATCGAGGCTCTCAAGGCCGCCGGCAAGCGCGTTGCGATGGCAGGGGACGGCATCAACGATGCGCCGGCGCTGGCGGCGGCGGATGTCGGCATTGCGATGGGAACCGGCACCGACGTGGCAATCGAAAGCGCTGGCGTCACGCTGGTTCGCGGCGACCTGACCGGTGTTCTCCAGGCGATCGTCCTGTCGCGCGCCACCATGCGCAATATTCGCCAAAACCTCGTATTCGCGTTCGGATACAATGCGCTCGGCATCCCGGTGGCAGCGGGCGTGCTGTTTCCCGCCTTTGGCCTTCTTCTCAATCCAATGATCGCCGCCGCGGCCATGAGCCTCTCGTCGGTGTCGGTCATCGCCAATGCCCTGCGTCTTCGCGGGCTCAGCCTTCCAACCTTGAGCGAAGGTCGGGCATGATCGCGGCAACGGCTATCGGAATAGCGCTCTTCCTTGCTTCGCTGACATTGCATCTCGCCATGCTGCGCCTGGCGAAGAAGCTTGCACCGCCGGGGCTTGCGCCGACCGGTCTGAGACTAACGGGCGGCTCATTGCTCGTTCTCATCAGCCACATGATGGTAGCCGTTGTCTTCGCGGCCGGTTTCGCATGGGCAGCCTCGCTCGGTCTTGGCGGGTTCGCCAAGGAACCGGCCATGTTGCCCATGGATTATTATTACTTCGCCCTGATCACCGTGACGACAGTGGGCCTGGGCGACATCTATCCAACCGATCATCTCAGGGTGATTGCGGGCATCGCGTCGCTGACGGGTTTCATCCTGATCAGCTGCACAGCCCAGTACGTATACAAGACGATGAGCCAACAGGAGGATTGAATGGCTGACAACCACAGCGCGGACCACCAGCAGAACGGTGGTGGAAGCCACTACTGGCGCTTCATGGCGATGGTGGCGACGTCGACCGCGATCATGTTCGGCCTGATGTATCTAAACACATACGAGCTTAATCACGTGTTCTGGAGCGAGACGCGCTTTTGGATGACGTTCGTTATGGGCGGCATGATGATGATCGTCATGCTCCTCTTCATGTGGGGCATGTACAAGGACAAGACCAAGAACTTCATCATCCTGGGCGTAGGCGCGCTGGTCTTTGCGGTGGCGCTGTGGCTGGTCCGCAGCCAGGCGACCGTCAACGACGAAGAGTACATGTCCGCTATGATCCCTCACCATTCGATCGCAATCATGACGAGCGCGCGGGCCGAGATCACCGATCCGCGTGTTCGCAAGCTGGCGGACTCGATCATCGAGGCTCAGGTCAAAGAAATTGCAGAGATGAAGTTGCTGATCGAAGATATCGAAAGGAACGGTGAGATGGGCGACGGCACGCCACTCCCCGCGCGGACGACCGATCTCACACCAGAGCTATTGCAGGAAGCCAAACAGGCGGTTGAGCGTCCTATCAGCCCGGAGGTGCGCGACGAGGTTACGGTGGACGAATAGAAGCTTCGAGATGATTTATCCCGCAATTTGCGAAAACGTGAATTTGCGGGATAACCACGTGATCGGATGGCTGTGCGAAGGTGGTTTGCTGACCGTTCTTGCTGACTTGCAATGACGATATCAAAGCGGGATTAGCGCTAATGCTGAGTCCTGAAAAAGGCATCGAACCAATGCATTAGACGGGTTTTGAGGGCCTTTTGAGGGCTTTTTGGAGATAGCCGAATTTTTAACCATCTGATAAGACTTAAAAAACTAGCTCGAATGTGATGCCTCTTCTGGCACCATTTCCCCCTAAAAACATCCCAGAACCATCGAAAAAACGGCAGAAATCTGCCATTTTCCACGGTGTCGGATATCAAGCCGTCCGATCAGATTTCATCGGACGCCCCCACATTTGGGGCCACCGTTTGGGGCCAATTGGTGACCCCAAAATTCGATGGCCCAGGAGCCATTTCGTGGGGATCGGGAAGGGTCGCTCAGGCTGAACCATTTGAACGGGAATGTTCGCCATGGCTTTGAGGGATCGGGAGATTCGCACGCTCAAGCCGCAGGACCGCATTTACAAGCGCGCCGACGAGCGCGGACTATACATCGAAGTGCATCCCAGCGGGTCGAACTTTGGCAGGCACGCCCGAGACCGCGCGCCGTTGCCGCTCCTTAGCGAGCCGAGAGTTTCGCTACGGGGTGGCGACCGGCCGCTGCGAAGCCGGCCCGACCTCGGTGCTGCGCGGTGCGCTGATCACGCCAAAGACGAAGCGCCATGCGGCGATTCTCTATCCGAAGGCAGTCGGCGAAGAGCGGGTAGCGATGACGGCGAGCAACGGTGATTCGCGCGCGGCGCGCACCTCGGCGAGCTTGCGATCGCGCTCGGTGGTATCGGGAGCGGGCACAGTGGCTGGCCCTTCGACAAGCATCGCCCCACGCTGATGGTCGAGGATCGGCTTGCCGAGATCGCCGGGCAACGGCAGCCCGAGTTTCGGCAGTCGCCAGAGGAGACAGCCAGGCTGCCGACGGTCTCGTTCGGCGCTGGTTCCCGTGCGGGCCGGGTCCTCGGGCGCCTGCCCGCCGGAATGCATCGGCCGTAGCGCCTCCTCGTCGTTTTCATTCCCGTCCGTCCTCACGTCGGGATTAGCTTGGTGACCTGATCAGAAAACCGGGACCACCTCAGCCGAACGAGCCAGCCCCGGCACGTCAATATTTGAACCCCAGTTGCAGCGCGATGGTCCGCGGTGATTCCGGGATCGCGAAAACATTGCCGGCGGGCATCAGCGGGCCGGGGAAAACGAAGCCGAAATTGCGTTCGTCGTTCAGGTTCTTGCCGATCAGCCGGATACTCCAACCCTGATCGCTGACCAGCCCCATGCTCACATTGACCCGCTGCGAGCCAGGGATACGGATGACATTGGCCTGATTACGCTGACCGGCCTCGCTGGAACGATAGGTCAGGTCGCCATCGAGCGAGAAGCGCAGATCGCCGCTGATCCGCGGATGCAGCGAGAAACCGGCTACGCCGCTCCAGCGCGGAGCATGGGTCGTGTCGCTGTCGGTAACGGTGTCGCGGGCATGGGCGTAGGTGTTGTTCCAGAAAAAGCTGAAGTCGCGATTCGCGGTCCAGCGGATTTCCGATTCCAGGCCATAGGTTTCGAGGTTGGTGTTATCGACCTCGAACGCCAGCCCGGTGAAGGTGACGAGCTGAAAATCCCTGACCTTGGTAAAGAATGCCGCCGCATTCACGGTCAGCCGGCGATCGAGGAACTGGCTCTTGAAGCCGATTTCGCCGGTGCGAGCACGCTCCGGATCATATTCCGACTGGTCGAGATAGGAGGCGGACTGGGCGAAGCCGCCAGCCTTGGTCCCCTGTCCCACCGAACCATAGACGAGAATATCGGGCGTCACCTGATAGCTGAGCCCGAGCGACGCATCGACATTGCCCTCCGTCTTCGACATCGAAAAGGGCGCATAGGGCGGCAGAACAACCTGGCTGTAGATGCCCGGCTCAATCGCCGTGCGCGCCAGATCGACCGACTTCTTCTCGTTGGTGTAGCGCAGGCCGAGCGAGATGGTGACATCGCGCACCGCCTCATAATCGACCTGACCGAAGGTCGAAATCGCGCGATCATCCTGCCGGAACTTGGTGAGCGACACGCCGGTGACCGGCGTTGCGCCGGGATAATGGAAGCTTCCCGTGGTGTCGTTGTCATAACTGCCGTCGAGATAGAGCGCGCCGACGATGAAGCGGAACGCCCGGCTGTCGGGCGAGGCGAGCCGCACTTCCTGCGAGAATTGCTCCGAACTGTCGCTGACATATTGCAGCCCATAATCGCCGGGAACGAACGCAACATTGCTGTTCGCATCCGACGTGGACTGGGTATAGCCGGTCTGCGCGGTGAGCGTGTATTCGCCGAGCGACCAGTCGATCGTCACCGATCCGCGATGGCTGTGCAGGTCACCATGCCCGGCGCCGCCCAGCGCGGGCGAATAGATGGCGGTGCGGTTGTCGAGATCCGCGTCGACCGCGCCGGGATAGCCGGCCGCGGCCCCCAGTGCTTCCGGAACGCCCGTGCTGCGCACCAGTTCGGCGGTGGCGCCGTCGCTGACATCGTGGCTCAACTGGAACATGGCGGTGATTTCAACCGCCGGATCAGGGGTCCAGACGCCGACGATACGTCCGGCCGTGGTTTCCGAGGCAGGCCCGTAGCTGCCGTCGATCAGATTTTCGATCGCCCCGCGATTATAGTTGTACAGGCCGGCCACGCGAAAGCGCAGGTCCTGGGTAACGGGAAGGTCGATGCCTCCCTCCACCCGGTTCTTATAAACCTCGAACTCGCGCGTGGCGCGAATGTCGAAGCCGAAGTCCTGGCCGGGCTTGCGCGTGATCAGGTTGACGGCGCCCAGGCTGGTATTCTTGCCGAGCAGCGCCGCCTGTGTGCCCTTCACCGTTTCGATGCTGCCGACATCGAACAGCGAGGTCGAAAATTCACGCGAGCGCGGCGTGTAGACGCCGTCGACGAAGAGCGAGACCGAACTGTCGAACGACGGATTGCCCGGCTCCGACCCCAGTCCGCGGATCGTGATCGAAAAGGCGTTGGGCAAGGGTGCATCGGATATGTTGATCGCAGGCGCGACCGAGGAAATATCGGTGAAGTCCTGAACGCCGCGCGCGGCGATGGTGTCCGCATCGATCCGGCCGACGGTGGCGGGCACTTCCTGCGCCAACTCGCTGCGCTTGCGCGCGGTCACGACGATTTCGGGTGCGGCACTGGATTGCGTGTTGTCCGGTCCCTTGGAATCGGTGCCGGCGTCCTGCGCGCATGCCGGTGTGGCGAGCAGCGCGCCTGCCGCGACCGAACACAGGAACAACTTGTATTTCTGCATATTAAACCCCTCCTTATCTTATTTTTATAGGAAAAAATATATTATTTGCAGAACTAGTCAATCTCCAATTCGTGGCGATGCAAGCCACGGTAATCTCTTTGTTTTTCGTACTTTTCCGACTGGGCCGCCCGCCGGGGACGTCAAGGACGGACGAATCCGGATGCCGTGCGGTCGGCCCTAACCACGGTCTTGCGCCCCCGTTTCGAACAGGTCCCCTTTATTCCGCAAACACGCCGCCGGGCTGGGCCAGGCCGAGCATGCCCTGCCATCGCTCGGCCAGTTCCCCCGCCGTTCCGGTGCCGAAGACATAGCGGTCCGGGCGTACCAGCACGGCCTGCGCCTCCTGTTCGTCGAGCCATGCCTCGATCGCTTCGCGGAAGGGCGCAAGTTCTCTGTCCGACGTGGCAAGGTGGCGAAGTCCGGGCGTATCGGCTCCGCCCTTCCGGTCGATCAGCCAGGTACCGGGCCCGATCGCATCGTCTAGCCGGACCGAATCACCGGCCACGAATTGCGGAAAGATGGTTCCCGCAGCCGAATCGCCCGGGACGAAAACGCCATGCTCGCGCCCGGGTCCGCAGGGCTGCGGCAACGGGATTTCGGTACCGGCTGCAGCGGCAGCAAGCATCGCCGCATCGCGCTGCGCCGCCACTTCGGGATCGAGCGAGCATACGAGGCGACCCATATGGATGGCGAGCTCGATATAGCTGCGCGTACACGGCTCGCGCTCAGCCTGATAGGTCTCGAGCAGCGCATCCTCGGCGCCGTTCCGGAAAATCTCGCCCAGTTTCCAGGCCAGGTTCACCGCGTCACGGATGCCCGAGCACATGCCCTGCCCGGCAAAGGGCGGGGTCTGGTGCGCGGCATCGCCGGCCAGCAGCAGCCGCCCGTCGCGCCACTGTTTCGCCACCAGCCCATGGAAGCGATAGACCGCGCGGCGCTCGATCTCGACCCTGGCGTTCCACGGTTCGAGCAGCGTTTCGACAAAATCCGGATCAAGCGCGCGGTCAGGGTCCTCGCCGGGCAGCAGCATGAATTCCCAGCGATGACGCCCCGGTCCCATCCGCACGCAGGTCGTCGGCCGGGCGGGATCGCAGATCTGCAGATTCACCCTGGGCACGCTCTCAGGATCGTCGGGAATGGTGTCCACCACCAGCCATGGCTCGTCGAACTGATAATCGTCGAGGCCCACGCCCATCGCATCGCGCACCGCACTGCGCGCGCCGTCGCATCCGACGAGGTAGCGCGCCTCGATTACCGTCCTGCTACCGTCTTCCCCCGTCGCGGTGACATCGACATGGTCACCGGCCTCCGCGAACCCGGTAAATGCCTGCCCCAGCCGTACCGAGACATTGGCCATCGCGGCGAGCCGCGCGCGCAGCGCCCGCTCCACGCCCGGCTGGTTGAACATATAGGAAGCCGCCCAACCCGAAACGCCGCGCTCGCCAAGCTGGGCGTCCATCAGCAGTTCGCCCTTGGCATTGCGGAACTCGTACGGACCCGCGGGCTCGGCGTGCTTCAGGACCTCGTCGGCTATTCCGATCGACTGGAACACGCGCATGATCTCGTGATCGAAATGCGCCGCGCGCGGCAATGGATAGACTTCGTGCGACCGCTCGAGCGCAATCACGTTCAGCCCCTGCTGGCCCAACAGGCAGGCAAGCACTGCGCCGACCGGGCCAAGCCCGGCGACGACGATATCGGCCCGTTCGTTCATCGACACATCGTCTCCGTCATTCTGGTTGGTCATCCGGGGCACCCGCAGCTGCGCGCGAAACCGGTGCCATCGCGCGAAGCAGTTCGACCTCGCCGGGCGATCCGACCAGCGTCAGATCATACTGCCAGCGCGCCAGCCACTGCCGTGCTTCTGCCGCGGGCAAAGCCCGCTCGCCGACGATCGGCGAGCCGCCGATCAGCGTGAGGCGCGAGGCAAGGAACGAGGTCGGTCCGCCGCCATGGCTGAAGATGAAACGGATATTGCAGCGCCGGTCGAGGGCGCCCGAATAGAGCAGGCTTGCGATCGCACGCGTCGAATCGAACGGAAATTCGATCATCGGTGCCGGCAGTCCCAGCCCGAAGGCTTCGAAGCAGCAGGGCATGGTGGGGTGGACGAAGACATTCGCTCCCCGCTCGTCGAGCGCATCGAGCAAGGGCGCGAACGCGGCCTCGCCCAGATACGCGCCCGCCGCGTTTGTCGGCAACGCGACACCGTCGAGCCCGAGCGTGTCGAGCGCATGCTCAAGCTCGGCGAGGCTTTCGGGGACCATCGGTGCGGGCAGCATCGCGAGCGCGCCGAAACGGGTGGGATAGTTCGTCTTCAGTTCGGCGGCATAATTGTTCACTTCCCGGCACAGACGCGGGGCCTCGCCGTCGGCCAGTGCCACCGCGAAGGGAGACGAAACCGAAAGCAGCGCCCCGGCAATTCCCAGTTCGTCCATGAGACCGATCGCCGCTTCGGGTGACCAGTCGGGCACTGGAATACCGCCATCGAGCCGGGTCAGCCCGGCGCAACGCAACGCTTCGCGATAGGCGGGCGGCAGGAAATGGGCGTGGACATCGATCGCCTTTTCGGGAAGCAGCATCGCCGAGCGCCTCTCGCGTCAGAAACTGTCGAGATCATTCGCGAAGGCGAACGGGCCGGCATAATATTTGGCGATCGTCTCGCGCGCAGCGGGGATATCGTCGTCGGGGATCGCGTCATGCGTGAGGACCAACTGCTTCACGCCCGCGCGCCGCGCCATTTCGCCGACCTCCTGTGGCGAGAGATGCTCGCGGCGGAAATGGTCGGCGATCATGTCGCGGATCATCATCGGCGTGTCCGGATTGTCCGCGAAAATGCTGACGAGCGAGATGTCGGGGTCCATGACCTCCGCCACCAGCAGATCGGCACCCTTCGCGAGTTGCTCGACCGCCTCGCTAGGTCCGGTGTCGCCGGTGAAGACCACCGATCTGTGCGGTGTGTCGAAACGATAGGCGAAGGAGAGCGCATCGGGCGCGTCGCCACCCGGGGTCGCCACGTAATGCGTGTTGCGGACCGCCTTCACCTTCACATCGCCGAGCGCGACCTCGGCCCCGTCGGTCAATTCGGTAACGTGAAGATTGGCGGCGGGATCGCCGGGCATGAAGGCGCGCATATTGTTGCCACCCATGCTCGACGCCATGATCGCCGCGACCAGGTCGTCGACCAGCGCCTTGGTACCCGGCGGGCCGTAAATCGCGAGCGGGCTGGGTTCGAGCATCTGATAGCGCTGGCTGATCAGGGCGAACAGGCCGCCGGTATGGTCGAAATGCAAGTGGCTGATGAAGATGGTGTGGATTTCGGGCAGGTGAACGCCCGCCTTGGCGAGTTGCCACGCCGCGCCGTCGCCGGCGTCGATCAGGATATTCCGGTCACCTACCTTAAGCAGATTGGCAGGTTCGGCGCGCTCCGGATTGGGAATCGGGCCCGAATTGGTGCCCAGCGTGACGAAACGGACGTCCTGCGCGGGCGCCGCTGGCGGCGCCGAGGCAGTTTCCGCGCCCAGCATGAGGGGCAGCAGCGCAACCGCCAGTTTCGTTCGCATATCCGTCACTCCTTGGTTTGATTCGATTGAAGCCCGTCTTTTGCGGACGCAGTGGTAGGCGGGATCAGTGCCAGGGGCGCGGCGGGTCCTTCATCGCCCGCATCAGCGCCCTGGCGCGGGCGAAGGACATTTCCTCGCTCGCGCGAACGTTGCGAAAGGCGCGCCATAAAAGCCGGGGCGACATTTTGGGCTTTTCGAAATCGGCCGGCACCGGTGGCCCCCATTGGTAGAGCCCTCCGCTCGATAGCGGCGAGACATCGGGCGGGCGGGCGGCGGTAAACTTGTCGCTGTCGATGAAATGTTCGTGCTTGGCGCCAACGGGGTCGCGCCAGTAATTGAAGATCTGACTGCCCAGCAGGTGGCGGCCCATCCCCCAGGCATGTTTCCAGCCGCGCGAATGCAGCCATTCCTGCCCCATCGCGATATCATCGACATCGATGCATTCGAAGGCGCAGTGGCTGAACCCGTTGACCACATTCTGCGCGATCACCAGCGTGTGATGGTCGGTGGGCGTGTCGCCCCGGTCGCAGCGCATGAACATCAGCGCGGGATCGCCCTCGCCGATCGTCTGGACGTCGGACGGAATCAGTCCGAAATGATCCATGTACCAGCGCACGCAGCGGAAGAAATCGACCACGCCCAGCACCGCGTGCCCCAGCCGCAGGATCGTCGCCGGCTGGGCGGGCGGACGCTGCATGGCGTTGAGCCGGCGAAGCTCGCCGTCGATATTGTGCGACAGCGACTCGCGGGGCGCGGCCGCCGGGGCAAGCGGCCCGTGGACCGCATGCACGCGGTTCCCCGCCGGATCGGTCAGCTTCACCTGTTCGCCCTCGGGCCAGCAAAGCGCGGGTTCGATCGCCGATGCGTCCGGCAGCGCGGCCAGACGTTCGAGATCGCTCCGCGAACCGACCGCAAGCGCCAGCCCGCGAAACGCATCATCGCCTTCGCTGAGCAAATAGCATGGCCCGTAGCCGCCGACTGCGGAAAAGGCGGTCCAGCCTTGCGCGCGGCCCGTCTCGTGCAACCCGAAATCGGCGAGAAAGTCGGCTTGGCGCTTCACGTCGGTGCGGCTGAAGCGGACATGCGCGATGTCGACCGCCCGGACGACCGGATCAGTGCAGCGCGCCAGTCGCGGGTCGGCACGCACCTTTTCGACCGTGGCGGCCCAATCCGAATCATCCGTCATGTCAGCCTGCTCCTATCGTGTCCTCGCGGTCGGCCTTGGGGGCGTTGCCGCCGGTGAAAGGCCGGCAACGGCACCCTGTGCCCGCTCTCGACCTTGCCCAATAAGTCATAAAAACATTTTTTTTCTAGTCAAATCGGTTTTTTGGTCATTATGCTTGGGAACGATGCAAGGGCGAATCCCCGCGTGCGACCGAGGTAGAACAGGAGAAGCTGATGCGATTGGTGCGTTTCGATGATGCCGGAAAGACACGACTGGGCGTTGTCCGGGACAGCGAGATCATCCCGCTTGATACGCTCGAAGCGCGCTATCCCACGATGCTTTCCATCGTCGCGGGCGGCGGTGACGCGCTGCGCGAAATCGCAGTGATCCGTGACGCGGGCGCGGACGCGCTGCCGCTCGACCAGGCGACGCTGCTCGCGCCGATCGAGCGGCCCGGAAAATATCTCGCGATCGGCATGAACTATCGCAAGCATATCGAGGAAGCCAAGAAGCTGGGTGTCGACACGCCGAAGAATCAGTTCTGGTTCAACAAGCAGACGAGCTGCATCACCGGCCCCTTCGCCGACACCGATCCGGGGGTTTCGGCCGCGCTCGATTATGAGGTCGAACTGGGCGTAGTCATAGGCAAACCCGCCAAGGGGGCGAGCAGGGACCAAGCGCGAGACCATGTCTTCGGCTATCTGGTGTGCAACGATGTCTCCGCGCGCGACTGGCAGCAGCATTCGCCGACATTCACCGTCGGCAAGTCGTTCGACACGCATGGACCGATCGGCCCCTGGATCG
This sequence comes from Stakelama portus, assembly GCF_003171655.1. GTDB lineage: Bacteria > Pseudomonadota > Alphaproteobacteria > Sphingomonadales > Sphingomonadaceae > Sphingomonas > Sphingomonas portus. Next base: position 183,786 of record NZ_QFZL01000005.1, read on the forward strand.
TCACCGCCGACGAGATTGCCGATCCGCATACGCTCCGGCTGCGCTGCTATGTCAACGGCGAGCTGCGGCAGGACGGCAATACCGATCAGCTGGTCTATGACATCTGGGACCAGATTTCCTATCTCTCGACGGCGTTCACGCTTGAATCGGGCGACCTGATCGCGACCGGAACCCCCAATGGCGTGGGCGCCGCGATGTCGCCGCCGAGCTTCCTCCAGCCCGGCGATGTCGTACGCTGCGAAATCGATGGTGTCGGCGTCATCGAAAATCGTGTCGTGGCGAACGCGGCGCACTGACCGCCGAACCGCTTCGCGCGGGATATGGCGCGGCGCTTCGCTTTGTGCCACCTAATGAACGTGATCGGTGTGAAAATGGATTATGCTGCAGATTAGAGATATTCCCGATCTGGACCGGGACGGCCCGCGCAGCCAGACGACCATGGCCTATGAGGTGATCCGGTCGGACATTCTCAACGGCCGCCACGTTCCCGAAAAGAAGCTCAAGATCCAGGAACTCGCTGAGGAGCTGGAAGTCAGCCCGGGCGCGGTGCGTGAGGCGCTGTCGCGGCTCGTTCCCGAACAGCTGGTCGTATCGCGCGATCAGCGCGGTTTTGCCGTGGCGCCGCTTTCCATCGCCGATCTGCAGGATCTCACCGATCTGCGCTGCGAGATCGAGGCTGTGGCGCTGCGCCGTTCGGTCGAACACGGCGATGTCGATTGGGAAGCCGGCATATTAGCGGCCGAACACCGGTTGCGCGGTGAGCCGGTGATCGTCGGCGACACGGAACCCAAGCTCAATCCCGAATGGGTTACCCGCCACGCTGCGTTCCATCAGGCGCTGGTCAGCGCTTGCGGCAGCCGCCGTCTGCTCGCGCTGCATAACCAGTTGTACGAGCAGTCCGAACGCTATCGCGGTCTTTCGCTTCATATCGATGCCGAGCGCAACGTTCCCGACGAACATCATGCGATCGTCGAGCTGGCGCTGGCGCGCGAGGCAGATCGGCTCGTCGACGTCACGGTCGAACATCTGCGCCGAACGACCAATCTGATCGTCGAAGCCGCGCGACAAAGCGAGCCCGCCGCGGCCGCCGGCTGAACCCTTTTTCTCAGCAGGAGACTGCCATGACTCCCTCGCCGCTGATTGCGCGGTTCCGGCAGAGCCTGGTCGATGCCGGCAATCCCCGTTTCGACGATTTCGAGGCGCTGCACCGCTGGTCGGTCGAACGGCCCGACGCCTTTTGGCGCGCCGTGTGGAATTTCGACGGGATCGAATCGCCCGACACGCCCCAACAAATGCTCGCGTCCAACGCCATGCCCGGCGCGCGCTGGTGCCCGGGCGTGCGCGTCAATTATGCTCGGCAGATGTTCCGCCATGTCGCCGTGGCCGAGGCTTCGGGGCATCCCGCCATCATTGCGGAGGACGAGCGCGGGCCAGTGGAGACGATCAGCTGGACCGCGCTGGCGCGCCGGGTTTCCGCCTTCGCGCTGGCATTGCGCGACCTGGGTGTCGCGCGCGGCGACCGCGTGGCCGCCTATCTGCCCAACCGGCCTGAAGCGGCGATCGCGTTCCTCGCCTGCGCGTCGATCGGCGCAGTGTGGGCGATCTGCGCGCCGGACATGGGCGTGCCGGCCATTCTCGACCGGTTCCGCCAGATCGAACCAAAGGTCCTGATCGCCACCGACGGTGTATTCTATGCCGGTCGCGCACTCGACCTCAGCGGAACCGTGCAGCAGCTTCGCGACGCGTTGCCCAGCGTCGAAGCGCTGGTTCTGGTCCGCTCCGGACTGGGGACGGGCGACTTCGCCGATGCGCATGATTTCGGCGCGATGCAGTCGGCGACCGGTACGGAGGTCGATGCTTTCGAACCCGAATGGCTTCCCTTCGATCATCCGCTGTGGATCGTCTATTCGAGCGGCACTACGGGCAAACCCAAGGCGCTGGTCCATGGCCATGGCGGCATCCTGCTCGGTTCGGCCGCCGGGCGCATCCATTCGGACCTCGGCGCAAGCTATGGCGACCGCACGCCCGGCGAGCGGTTCCACTGGTTCAGTTCGACCGGATGGATGATGTGGAACACGCAGATCGGCGGCCTGCTGAGCGGTGCGACCATCTGCATTTTCGACGGCAGCCCGATGGGATCGCGCGATACGCCCGACTGGGGCACGCTTTGGCGTTTCGTCGCGCGCAACAGGGTGACGTTTTTCGGGTCCGGCGCACAATTTTTCACCCTGTGCGCCAAGTCGGGGCTCGATTTTTCGCAGCTCGGCGACCTCTCCCGGTTGCGCGCGCTCGGCAGCACCGCATCGCCGCTCCCCGCCGCGGTCCAGTCGGACATCAGCGAACGAATCGCGGCTGCCGGGTGCCGCGATATCTGGTGGCTCAATAGTTCGGGCGGCACCGATATCTGCGGCGCCTTTTGCACCGGCAACCGCGAACTGCCCGAGGCACGGGGCAAGCTGCAGTGCCGCCAGCTCGGCGCTGCGGTCGAAGCCTGGGACGAAGACGGCAGATCGGTGATCGACGCGGTTGGCGAACTGGTCTGCACCCGGCCGCTTCCCAACATGCCGCTCTATCTGTGGGGTGATACCGATGGCAGCCGGTATCGCGATTCCTATTTCGACCTCTATCCCGGCGTCTGGCGCCATGGCGACTGGCTGAAGATCGAACCGGACGGCACCTGCGAGATTTTCGGGCGCAGCGACGCCACGATCAACCGCGGCGGCCACCGGATGGGAACGAGTGAAATCTACTCTGCGGTCGAACGGCTGGACAGCGTCGCGGATTCGCTGGTTATCGACGTCCGGCGGGAAGACAGCGACAGCGAACTGCTGCTTTTCATCGTTCCCGCACCCGGTGCCGATCGCGAAGCCACCCATGCCGCCATTCGCGGCGCGATCCGTGCCGAACTGTCACCGCGCTTCACGCCCGACCGGATTATCGAAGTGACAGCCGTGCCGCGCACGCTTTCTTCGAAGAAGCTCGAACTGCCGATCAAGCGCCTGTTCGAAGGCGCGCCGGTCGAAAGAATCCTCGACCCGTCCGCAATGGCCAATCCCAAGTGCCTGAGCGAGTTCGCCGCCTTGGCTGAGAAATTTCAAAGGTAATTCTGTCTCGGCTGCAAAGCCGGCGCGGTTCGACTCTCCCCGTCGATGGGGTGGGCGACGCTTCGCTTCAGGCCCGCCGCGCCGCAACGGCCGCTAGGCGCGCTTACCTTCTGTGCATGTCGGTCCTTGCGGATGCGCGGAGCGATATCCGGCCCATCGGGAAGCGTGGTTTCGGTCTCCATAGCGCGTCGAGTCCATACAGGCGTAAATACGCTGCTGCAGGTCACCCAGCGTGTTCTCACTACGGCAGCAAGACGGCCGATGCTCTTATCTACATAGAGACCCGCAGCCCAAGTCCGTAGTATGTTTGCCAAAGCTGTTGCGTGGTTGAACACGCGGGCTAGCTCTGTGTCAGCAATTAGCGTTTCGCGCGTCCCCTCGTTTCGCAGCTATCAGGATGAGGTTGGCCACCGTATCCGCATGCGAAATAAGCGAGAGATGGCTCGATGGAAGCGTGAGCGCGGCAGCCGCTGTGATCGAGCTGGTCATCATTGCCCGACGCTTCGAACAGTACTTCCTGAACGCTGCCAACCGGCAGAGATCGCGAAGTACAGCGCGCCGACAGCGGCATAGGGCGCCACGTCCGCGCCCCCCGCGGTTGCCGCCGGGTCGATTGCCTTCATCACGAAGTGGACGGCCGCGAAGCGCGCCTGTGCACCCGGAGCGGAAAAAGGGCCGAGAAGAGGAGCGGCGAACGGCGCCGCGACACGGTTAGAGTCGGAAGCGCCAGGGCAGCAGCCAGCGTGCGGCAGCGGTGACCGCGATGACGCCAACCGAATACCAGACCATAATGTAGAGCGGATCATTCATGCGGCAGCACGCCGTGAACACCAGCGCGCCGCACATCGACGCCGCAAGCCCTGCTGCGATAGCGCTCTGGCGTGGGCGCATCGGTGCCGCCTCGCGCATGAACATGCCCAGCAACGCTACCATCGGCAGCGCCAGGATAATGATCCACATCGTGCAGATCACGCCCTCCGCCGGGTCGAGCCGCGCGAGGATGCTCCTGGCGCTATCGGCTGCCGGGGTCACCAATATGCCAGAGACGATCACCGCAGCACCCATGAACAGCATCGGCAGCAGCCATCGCCGCGACGAGGGCTGCGGTGCGAACGAACGCATGGCGGCGACGCAGCTCACCGCTGCGAGCAGCGCAAGGCTGCCGATCTTCCAGATCATGAACGGCGACAGGATCACCTGCCCCATGTCGTCGCGCGGGCCGTGCAACATCAGGATCAGGGCCAGCTCGGCCACGCCCAGCGCAAGCACCGCGAGCGCCTCACGCCCTATCTTCCGCCGTTCTACAGGCGCCAGATTGGCCGAAAGATCGTGGATCAAAGCGTCAGTCGAGGTCATCGGACTTCTCTATAAAGGATGTGAGCGAGCCCAGCCCGCGATGGATGTTCATTTTGATTGCGGACTCGGAAAGTCCGGTCTGCTGCGATGCGTCCTGGATGCTGAAGCCCTGGACCTTGACCAGCATGATCCCGCGCGCCTGCTCGGGCCGTAATTGCTCCAGCAGCCCGGCGAGCACCGTGGCGCTCGTGATGGCCGATTCATGGTCACCAACCGCCAGATCGTCGGACAGCTCCGCCGTCGACCGGCCTGCGCTCCTGCGCAGCTGGTCGACCCATTTGTGTTTGGCGATCGCCGCCACCCAGGGGCCAAGCGGATAGCGCGGATCGAACGTATGTCGCCTGCGGTGGATCGCCATCAATGCCTCCTGCACCGCATCGTCGACATCTCCGGCGGGCAGGCGCCGTCGGAAATACCGACTCAGCCACTCGGACAGCTCTCCAAGCAGCCGTCGATAGGCACCGCCATGACTCTTCTGCGCGGCCACCATCAGGACGCCCCACGCGTCGCGGCCCGATGCCGCAGAGCGATCCGCTTCGCGCTGGTGTGCGCTCATCCCGGGCAACGGTTTTGATGCAAATGGCAACGGCATGATCTGTTATTCGGGCGGCACCCCAAACCGGTCACCGCGTGTGAAAGTTTTTTGACGCGATCATGCGACGTAGGTTGCCCAACCGACTTGATGCCGTCCGATGATGCCCGATGCCGATAGCTATCCCCTTTGCGTGACCTGATGGACGATGGGCACTACCGGCCCGTCAGTTCCACAAGTTCGAAAATCAAGGTCGAGGCGTCGTAGACGATATTCGCAATCGCCCCCATCCATCGCGCCTTTCAAAGCGAGGGCCCCATCGTCCCACCACAAATGGCGGTTCTCACTATGGCATGCGTTTGCAATGCTGCGCTAAGCGGTGACGCCGTGGCCGGCCAACAGCGCGCGCGCGACCCCATGCGCGGCGGGGCCGAGGGCATCGTCCGCAAGTTCACCGGCAGTCCAGAACGAGAGCGCACCGCGAAACGCCAGGGCGAGCTGGTCGGGAAGGTGTTGCAGCACTTCGGCCCGGCTGTCGTCCGCGAATCCTTCCCCTTCGCCCAGCGCCTGGCGCCAGAGAGCGGCGGAGCGCGCCAAAACCGTTCCGCCTTCGAGATCGCTGCCGCCAAGGGCGCTCATCACCGCGCGGTTCACCTCCGGCTCCTCCATCATCACGGCAACCGCGATGTCGACCGCGCGCGCGACCCGCTCCGGCGCCGTGTCCGCCTGCGCTGAGGCTGCGAACCGAGCTGCCATCTCATCGATCCGGATCATCGACAGCGCATGCATGATCCCGCTCTTGCTACCGAACTGGTTGAACGGCGTGGCAAAGCTGACACCGGCCTCTGTCGCCAGATCGCGCATCGAGAAATCCGGGCGATTCTGGCGAAGCAGCCGTTCCGCCGCCGCGATCACCCGCCGACGCACAGGCTCCCCGCGCTGCCCGTCCAGTGTGCCCATCTTGTCTTCTCCACTTTCCTTTCTATATCATGATATAGATACAGAAATATACGCCGACAATGACGGGAACGACCATGAACGATCAAGCTTCCAAGACCTTCCTCATCACCGGCGTCAGTTCAGGGCTTGGTCGGGCCTTTGCCGAAGGGGCGCTGGACGCGGGGCATCGCGTCATCGGAACCGTGCGGCGCGCGGAAGATGCTGAGGCCTTTCGGGCGCTGGCACCGGAGCGCGCGCACCCGCTGCTGCTCGACGTGACCGACTATGCGGATATCCCCGGCGCCGTGGCCGGGGCCGAGAAACAGGCCGGGGTGATCGACGTGCTGGTCAATAATGCAGGCTATGGCCACGAAGGCGTGCTGGAGGAATCGTCGATGGACGATCTCCAGCGCCAGTTCGCTGCCAACGTCTTCGGACCCGTTGCGATGATTCAGGCGGTTCTGCCCGGCATGCGGGCGCGGCGGCGCGGCCATATCGTCAACGTCACGTCGATGGGCGGCTTCATTACCATGCCGGGGATCACTTTCTATTGCGGCAGCAAGTTCGCGCTCGAGGGCATATCGGAAGCGCTCGGCAAGGAGGTGGCCAGCTTCGGTATTCATGTCACCGCGCTGGCGCCGGGGCAGTTCCGAACCGATTGGGCCGGTCGCTCGATGGATCGCACACCGCGCAGCATTGCCGACTATGATGAGGTGATGGATCCGATCCGCGCGGCGCGGCAGGCCAAAAGCGGCAACCAGCCTGGTGACCCGGCCAAGGCGGCACAGGCACTCCTAAGCCTGGTGGCAGCGGAAAATCCACCGTCGCGGCTATTCCTCGGTGAAGACGCTCTGGGCTTGGTCGACCAAAAACTCGATTCCGTGAAAAAGGAGCGCGAGCAGTGGGATGCGCTTTCTCGCTCCACCAGCTTCAACGACTGCGCATAGCGACGCTCGATCCAACTTTCCGCTGTAGCCAGCGCAATTTCGAGTGTCGGGTCAGTCTGTCTGGCTCGCACAGATCAGCCACCGAAGTGCCATTTCCAAATTTTTTGCCCTGCCCGGGCCGTTCCCTGTGACTCACCCGCCGTTCCTACCGAATACCCCATCAGACGGCAGCAGATCACCAGATCATCCGCCAGCTTAGATGCAGCCTCTACGGTCGTCCTGCGACGGTTGGGCCAGGCGAATTCGCCCGCTGCAGATCGTTTCACAGGAGAAACCACATGAACCTCGCCGCCACGGATCCGAAATTGTCTCAAGACCCCTCGAAGTGGCTCAAAAACTACTATTTCACACGCTTCGCTTTTTCGGCGGTTTGGGTAGCAGCGGCATTTACCGTGGCAAAAACAAACCCGCCGCTCGCCGCCATTCTGCTCATTGTCTATCCGGCATGGGACGCTGCGGCCAACTTCGTCGACGCGCGTCGCAGCGGCGGTCTTTCGAACAATAAGAGCCAATTGCTCAACTTCGTCTTCAGCGTTTTGACAGCAGTGGCGGTCGCGATAGCGCTTGGCCACAGCCTGTTTGCGGTCATTGGCGTGTTTGGCGTCTGGGCATTCTTCGCCGGCCTGTTCCAGCTGGTTACCGCTGTGCGCCGCTGGAAATCGGTTGGTGCGCAATGGGCCATGATCCTCAGTGGGGCCCAGTCGATGCTTGCCGGTGGCTTTATGCTGACGGTCGCCAACGGAACGAAGCCCGTGAGCATTGCCGATATCGCTCCCTATGCGGCATTCGGCGCCTTCTACTTCCTCGTTTCCAGTCTTTGGCTGCTGGTCGGCGACGCTCGTCGCCGGGCTGCCGCCACGGCTGCCTGATCCGGACTCCACCCGCGACAAACCTGAACGAAATTTACCGCGTGCGGGCCATCCGACCTGCACGATCACCAGGAAAGGACTTGCGGCCAATGGCGTGCGTATCACGCGGGTTGGTGCGTTTGGCGTGAGCCAGAGAACTGGAGAGCGGCGCGCTGGTCCCGCTGCTCAACGCATTCAATCCTTGCGATGTCGCGCAGATCCATGCCGTTTTAGGTCGCAAGGCGGCAATGCTCCCTACAAGCTGTCGATCGTTCCGCCATCGACACGCATCGCGGCGCCGGTGGTCGCCGAGGACAGCGGCGATGCCAGATAGGTGACCAGGTTCGCGACTTCCTCGACAGAGGCGGCGCGCTGGAGGATGTTGCTCGGGCGCTGCCGGCGCACGAACTCGGCGGCGGCTTGTTCGAGCGACTGGCCGGTTGCCGCCTGCGCGTCCTTCAGCATCTGCGCGACACCTTCCGACAGGGTCGGCCCCGGCAGCACCGAATTCACCGTGACGCCGGTCCCCGCCATCCGCTTTGCCAGGCCGCGGGCCACCGCGACGTCTGCGGTCTTGCTGACACCATAGTGGATCATGTCGGCGGGAATGTTGAACGCCGATTCCGAACCCAGGAAAATCACCCGCCCCCAGTCGCGCCGCTCCATTCCCGGCAGATAGGCGCGCGCAAGGCGGACTGCGGACATCACATTGACCTGCCAATGCCGGTCCCAGACATCGTCTGTCGCCTCGAAGAAATCGACCGGCTCGAAAATGCCGGCATTGTTTATCAGCACATCGCAATCGGGAACCGCGGCGACCAGTGTGGCGCAACCCTCGGTCGTCGACACATCGGCAGCGACGTCGCGAACCTGTCCATTGGGTACGCCCTCCCGGATGCGGGCCGCGGCGGCAGCGGTCTTCGCCTCGTTGCGGCCATTCACGACCACCGTTGCGCCCGCCACGGCGAGCTGCCTGGCGATCGCGAACCCGATGCCTTCGGTCGATCCGGTCACGATCGCGGTCTTTCCGGACAAGTCTATTTTCATGCCAAATTCCTCAAATTTCGGATTCACGGGAAATGTATCTGTGCGCTAGCCGTGCTGCAGGACGTGGACGAGATTGCCTTCGGGATCACGGACCATCGTCGAATGGAGGCCGCGGGCGAGTTGCATCTGGTCCCACAATATCTCGGTGGCGGAGTGCGCCAGCATCTTCGAAAAGGCGTCAAGATCGTCTGTCTGCAACACGAGCGCCTTCCAGCCGAGATGCTCGAGATGATGCGGCGGCGGCGTACGGTCTGCCGCGATCGGAAAGTCGCTTGGTCGGCAGATAAGTTCGATGGTGCAGCCGCCACCGGAAAGCAGCACATAGTCCGCTGCCACCGGCTCGAAACGGCCGCGCGCCTGGCAATTCAAGCCCAGAACCGTCTCATACCAGCGAGTCATCGCGGCGAGGTCCCACACCGCCAGAGCGACGCAGCTGAAGCGAAGCGAGATGTTCGCCACCAGCAGTTCCCGCATCGGGCCTGGCAGGCTGCGATCGGTGGGGCCGCAACCTTCCGCCTGCTCGCTCCAGCTGCGCATGCGCGTCGCCCCGCTCAGCCGTGCGCTTCGGAGCCGCCGAACATCGCCGTCGCATAGGCGATGCCGATACCATAGGCCCCACCATGCACCGCCGCGATTCCGGTCGTCGTCGCATAGGTATCGGTCCGCGCCCAATCGCGCTGGAGCTCGAGCAGATACTGGAGCGCGGTCATCGGATGCGCGCCGGCCTGCACCATGCGGGTGACGGCGCGCTCATGCGCTTCTTCGGACGTGTCGCCGCACGCATCGGTGATGACATAGACTTCAAAGCCCTGATCGAGCGCGGAGAGCACCGGCCCGACGATACAGACCGAGGTCCACAGCCCGGCGATCACCAGCCGGTCCTTTCCGATCGCATTCACCCGGGCGATCACGGCCGCGTCTTCCCAGCTGTTCATCGAAGTGCGATCGCTGATTTCGACATCGGGAAGCGCGTCGGTCAGTTCCGAAAAGATCGGACCCGAGAAGGATTTCGCCGCGACCGTGGTAAGGATGGTGGGGGTGGCAAAGCCCCGCGCCGCCTGGGCGACCAGTGCGACATTGGTGCGCAGCAACGTGATGTCGATCGACTTGGTGGCGAACGCCATCTGCGACTGATGGTCGATCATCAGCAGCGCGTGATCGCCGGGCGACAGCAGCAGCGGACCGGGCGTAGCAGTTGCGGTTTTGGTCATGGGTCTTGATCCTTTGGTTGCCTCGTCCGATTGCCCGGGCCGCGTCCTGCCGGCTTGAAGAATGCTGGGCGGGTTGGATGATCGTCCTCTCAAATGGCGGGCCGCCGGAGACGCCGTTGGGGGGGCAGGGTCGATGCCTCGGCGGCCCGCTTGCCCGGCAGCTGGCTATAGCGGTCGGACAGTGCCGGCGCGTTCGGGGCGGAGTGGAGCAGAACGACGCGACCGGCCCTGCAACCATAGCCGCGCGCGCCGCAGCGGCTTGTTCGTCACGGTGCTTTTTGGTGATTCCTGCTCTCGCGTCGCAGACCAGCCCGATTCCTCGACGTCGGAGCGAGTTGCAGACAATCGCCGCACGCGCGTTCAAGGCCTGCGCTACGCCCTGCGGCATTCAGGACATGCACCAATCAAGGAGGTTTGCATGTCTGACGCCAAGATCGCCATCGTCTATCATTCCGGATACGGCCACACCGCATCGCAGGCGCGCGCGGTAGCGCGCGGCGCGGCGATCCCCGGGGTAGAAACGGTGCTTGTGCCGGTTGAAGGGGCCGATGCGCCGTGGGAAGCGCTTGCCGAATGCGACGCGCTCATCTTCGGGTGCCCGACCTATATGGGCGGCCAATCCGCGCAGTTCAAAGCGTTTCAGGACGCCACTTCGAGCACGGTGTTCGCGGCGGGATCGCTCTGGCGCGACAAGATCGCGGCGGGCTTTACCAACTCCGCCTCGCGATCGGGCGACAAGCTTGCCACGTTGCAGCAACTCGCCATCTTCGCCGCGCAGCACGGCATGCACTGGGTCGGGCTCGGCCTGCCTCCGGGCAATAATTCGTCGAGCGGATCGGAAGAGGATCTCAACCGGCTCGGCTTCTTTCTGGGCGCCGCCGCCCAGTCGAACGCCGACGAGCCCGCCGACACAGCACCGCCCGCCGCCGACCTGCGCACGGCCGAGCATCTCGGCCGCCGCGTCGCCGAAGTGACGCTTCAGTTCGTGCGCGGACGCGAACCGGCCTTCGCCTGACCCGCAAGCCGACCGGGCAAGCACCACTAGCCGCGTCCGGTCCCGATACGCCTTCGTCACAGAAAGGACTTCGCATGAATCCGTTTTCCACGGCAGTCGCGGTTGCGCTGTTCGCAGCAACCCCTGCGGCAGCGCAGGTCATCCCTTTCCCCGCCAGCTTTCATACCCAGGAAGTGGCGGCGAACGGCACCATTCTTCATGTTCGGGTCGGCGGAACCGGCCCCGCGGTGCTGGTGATCCACGGCTATGGCGAAAGCGGGGACATGTGGTCGCCGCTCGCCGCCGACCTCGCCCGCGATCACATGGTGATCGTCCCCGATCTGCGCGGCATGGGGCTGTCGGCCCGCGCGAGCGATGGCTTTACCAAGCAGAATCAGGCGGCAGACATGGCCGGCCTGCTCGACCGTCTGGGTATCGAAAAGGTCGATATCGTCGCGCACGATATCGGCAACATGGTCGCCTATGCCTTTGCGATGCTCCACCCCGACCGGGTGCGCAAGCTGGTGGTGATCGACGCGCCGGTTCCGGGCATCGGGCCGTGGGACGAGATCCTGAAGAACCCGCTGCTGTGGCATTTCCGCTTCGGCGGGCCGGACATGGAGCGGCTCGTCGCCGGGCGGGAGCGTATCTATCTCGATCGCTTCTGGAACGACTTCTCCGCCGATCCCAGCCGTTTCAACGAAGGCGCGCGGCGCCATTATGCAATGCTCTATGCCCGCCCCGGCGCGATGCATGCCGGATTTTCGCAATTCGCCGCATTCGATCAGGATGCGATCGACAATCGCGCGCTGCTCGCCGAACGCGGCAAGCTTCACATGCCGGTGCTGGCGCTGGGCGGCGAGAAATCCTTCGGGCCGATGATGGCGACGGCGATGCGCGCAACTGCGGACAATGTCGAAGAGGGGGTGATTCCCGACAGCGGCCACTGGATCATGGAGGAAAATCCGGCTGCCACGACACAGATGATCCGCAGCTTTCTGGTGCGGAAGTGACGCGCCGCCGCATCCTTGTCGGCGCCGGCGGGCTTGCCCTGCTGTGCGCCGCGACCGCTGTCGCACAGATCGCCGCCGGCCCGGAGCTGCGGCTTACACCCGAAGAGATCGCGCAAATGCCGGCGGTCCAGCCCAGTGCCGGTACCTCGGGCATCGCCGCGATCCGGATGGTGGTGCTGTACGGCGATCCGGAGCGCGCCGGCCCCTATACGATCGCGCTGGAAGTGCCGCCGAACACGCGCATCAAAGCGCATACGCACCGGGACGAACGGACCGCAGTGGTCGTGCGCGGCACCTGGTATTTCGGGTACGGGGCGCACGCCGATGATGCTGCGTTCAAGGCGCTCGGCCCCGGCAGCTTCTACACCGAGCCGGCCGGAGCGGCGCACTTTGCAAGGACCGGGGCCGATGGGGCCACGGTTTACATCAGCGGGATGGGGCCGAGCGACACCCACTATCTGGAGTGAGTGTCAGAAGTCCTTGCCGATCCTCACGCCCAATGTGCGCGGGCGGGCGCTGGTGTTCAGTGTCCTGCCCGCGCTGACGCCGTTCGCGGTTGACGCAGTGATCGCCACTTCGTCGAACAGGTTCGCCGCGAACAGACCGACCGACCACCCCTGTTTCAGATCGACATCGGCGGTCAGGTTGACGAGCGTATAGGCGGGAAGCCGGCGGTAGAAGACATTGTCCGGCCGGAATTCCGAGGCGGAAGCGCCGACATGCGTGACGTCGAGCCGCAGATGCGCCTGCACATCCGGAGCGGCCTGCCAGGAATAGGACGCTGAACCGCCGGCGGCGAAGCGCGGCACATAGGGAATGCGATCCCCGCGCCGCCCGGTCGCGATGATGTTCGCGTTGCGCTGATCCTCGGAAAGCTTCGCATCGGTGTAGCTGCCGGCGGCACTCAGTTCGAGGCCGCGCGCCGGGCGAAGCGTCGCTTCGACTTCGACCCCGGTGATGCGGGCGGCACCCGCATTCGAGATGATCTGGAACGGACCCGCCGGGGTGGAGCCACCCACCTGCATGTCGTGCCAGTCGGTCCGATAGAGCGCGATGTTGAGCGTCGCCATATGGTCGAGCCAGCTGGATTTCACGCCCAGTTCGTAGGTCCACAAACTGTCCGACCGATAGGGACCCAGTTCAGCGGGAAGCCCAATCACCTGATTGACGCCGCCGGGCCGAAACCCCTGTTCCGCCTGCGCATAGAACATCAGGTCGGCGGTCGGCCGGACGGCAATATTGCCCTTGAACACCCAGCCGGAATCGTTCGAGGACACCATCGTATATGCTGATGCGCGCGCGTTGATCAGATCCAGCGGGACGACCGTGTTGCCGCCGACTTTCCGGCGATAGTCGAAATAGCGCAGCCCCACCGTTGCGGTCATCCAGCCGACCGGCGTCGCCGACAGCTCGCCATAGCCGGCATATTGCGTCAGCCAGTCGTCGATGACGCGCTCGGTCTGACGGATCAGGGGCTGCAGAACCTCTCCGGTCACCGGATCGGCCTTGAACTGGTTGTTGTCGTCGAACGCATGGCGGTCGCTGACGAACCCGCCCGCCGTCCATTGCAGCCAGCCGGCGCCGGTCGAGGCGAAGCGAAGCTCGCCGGTGTGGGTGGTGGAACGTTGCAGGCCGGTAAGCAGGCCGTGGACATAGTCCTGGACATAGTCATTGAACGCGGACTGCATCGCCGGCGTGCAGGGATTGCCGCCCCCGCGCAGCCGCGCGCAGGTCGCGGGGTTGTTCTGCTGCGACTGGAAGAAGTAGCTCGGGTCGGAAATCGCCACTTCGTAACGGCGGTGCGCGATCGATCCCGTCGCCGTGCCGGTGAAGCCGGGGCCATCCCAGCGCGCGGTTAGGCTGTAGATCGTCAGTTCGTCGAGCGAAGGCAGCCGGACCTGATTGACTGCCTGATACGGCCCCTGTTCGCCATACCAGATCGGGCGATCGCCGGTGCCATGCTGATATTGCACCGCCGCGTCGAGCGTCAGATCTGGGGTCGGCGTCAACCGGGCGAGCAATCGCCCGCCATAGCTGTGATCGCTGTTGAAGTTGGTCAGGCCAAGGACCGGATTGTCGATATAGCCCGCATGATAATCGTCATAACCCACCGCGCGCACCGCGAAGATGCCGCTGGCGACGGGAATATTGACCATCGCGTTGATGCCATGATTGAAGCCGCCGCCTTCGGTCCAGCTCGCCTCGCCCTCCACGCGCGCGGCCCAGCTATCGTCGGGCTTGCGGAACAGCACGCGCACGGTGCCGCCCATCGATCCCGAGCCGAACAAGGTGCCCTGCGGCCCGCGCAACACCTCGACACGCTCGACGTCGAACAGCTTGAGGCGCGGTGCGTTGCCGCCCGCATCATTGGCGGGTCCGACGACACCGCTGACCGGCACTTCGTCGTAATACAGCCCTACGGTCGGCTCTCCGACGGTCTGGATGCCGCGAACGATCAGCCGTGTATTGGAAGGGCCGCTGTCGACGAAGCCAAGCCCTGGCACCAGCGGTATGCCCGTAAGCTCGCGTATGCCTGCTGCGCTCAGCGCACGCCCGCTGACGACCGTGACCGCAAGCGGCGTGTCCTGCAAGCGCGTCTCGCGCCTAAGCGCCGTGACGACGATTTCCGGATCCTGCTGCGCCGGTGCGACTTGCGCCCAGGCAGCGCCGGGTATGGCGAGTGCGACGCCGCACCAAAGGGGAGTCAGGGGACGCATCAGGCAAGCTCCTCATTGGCGTGTCCGGCAGGCGCGAGCAGGATCAGGGCGGCGCAGAAAAACAGAATGGCGGCAAGAAAGAGCATCAGCGCCAACGGCCCGGCGCTGCGCAGCAGCGGCAGCAGGCAGAGCGGCGCGACGGCCATGCTGACGCGGTTCATCGCCCACAGCCTGCTGGTTGCCGAAGCACGGGTTTCGCGCGGGAAGAACTCTGCCGCGTAAAGGCTCATCAGCGGGACATAGAGACCGATCGCCATGCCGAAGAGCACCGCCGCCATGCCCAGAAGCCACGCCGTGTCGCTGAACCCGAACGCCAGCAATGCTCCAGCGCCAACGATCAGCGTCACGAACACCGCATCGCGCCGTGCGAACCGATCGACCACCAGACCCGAAAGCAACGTGCCGATGGGCGGACCGAGCATCATCGCCGCGACGAACAGCAACGCATCGCCGAGTTCGAACCCCTTGCCGAGCAGGATGAGGCCGCTCAACAGGGGGAAACCTACGCCCGCCCAATGCACCAGCACATAAAGCGCCGGAAGGACGATGTGTGCAGTGCGATCATGCCCCGGCGGCGGAAGCGGGCGCGCAGCGGGCTGCGATGAAGCCGCCCCGCTCCCTGCCCGGGCATCGTCAATGCCGCGCAGCAGGGCAAAGCAGAGACTCACCCCCCCGGCGGCAACCGCACCGGCAATCAGTGCGCTCCGCCATCCGGCAAGACCGCCGACCGGATGTTCCGCCAGTTGATGCGTCGCATAGACCATCAGCGGCCCGCCAAGCGCACCGATCGCGCTGGCAGCGAGGATCAGCGAGGCGCGTCGGCGAGCGGGCAAATGCGTCGCCAGCAATGCGACTGCGAGGGGGGGATAGGCGCCGATCCCAAGCCCGCTGACCGCCCGCGCGGCGATCAGCAATTCGATGTTCGGCGCGAATGCGCCTGCGAGAGATGCCACACCGAGCAGCCCCATCGCCACCGCAATAGCGCGCTGCGTGGAGATGCGTCGCGCCAGCGATCCGAACCCGATCGCGCCGATCGCGGCTCCGACATAGGTCGCCGAAAGCAGGATCGATATTGCGGCAGTGCCTCCCGCAGCGCCGCCACGGTCCGCAAATATGGCGCCGAGCGCGCTTGCAATCGAAACCTCGCCGATGTCGACGAAAAAGCCCAGGACGCACGCCGCCCAAAGCAGAAAATAGCTTTCCGAAGGCACGTGCATATCATCCGGCGCGCGAACCCCTCGGTTCGCGGCGCTGGCCGCCCCGGCAACTGGCATCGGACATTCCTTAACCCGCCGGGCGGTGGCCCGTGCTCGACAGCATCCTTCCGCAAAGCCTCGTCCGCATCAATGGCCGGAGGCTGCCGACAGCAATGTTTAACAAAATTTGATATGTAATGATTTGCCCGAAAACCGCTCCCGATCGACGGTTCTCCATGACTTTTCGGCCGCAACGCCAGAGCGCATGGAGTATAAACGGTGACTTCGCACACCCCACACATGTCATATGACCGAAGCGGGACCACGCGCATCGCAGTCCTGCTGAAAGATGCCGCCACTTTGGTGGCGCATGATCCGGCAGCAACGCTGGTAAGGCTCGAGGAGATATCCGCGCTGCTCGTCGCACTGCCGGCAGCATCGCCCTGCGAAAGCAGTATCGTTCTCCGGCTTCTTGCGCCCTGGCAGGCGCGGCGGGTTCGAGAATTCATCGACGCGCATCTTGAAGAAACGATCCGGATCGAGACGTTGGCCGAGCACACACGTCTCAGCGTGAGTTACTTTTTCCGTGCTTTTCGCGGCACGTTCGGAATGCCGCCCCATGCCTTCATCGTGCAGTGTCGCACCGACCGGGCGATGGCGATGCTTGCGGAGAGTGACGAGCCGATCGCCCAGATCGCAATCGCCTGCGGATTTGCCGACCAGGCGCATTTCTCTCGCGCCTTTGCCCGCCGGGCGGGTCTTCCGCCGGGCGCCTGGCGGCGGCTTCAGCGCGGTGGCGTCTCAATCTCGGCTTGAGGCGATAGCGAAAGTGCGTCCGAACTGTGCGATGCCCGCAGGGTCTGCTACGCTGCGACTCGTCGGGCGGAGCGGTGCAATGGAAACGTCGGGGCAACGGACGGACTCGACGGCTGACACCGAAACGCAATTCGCGTTTGCAGACTATTGCCTGTTCCCCATGCGCCGGACGCTGTTCAAGGGCCAGAGCGAGATATTGCTACGCGGGCGCGAGTTCGACCTGCTCGTCGCACTTCTGGAAAATGCCGGCGCATTCATCGGCAACGATGCGCTGATCGCGCTGGTCTGGCCGACGTCGACGGTCAGCGAATCCAACTTGCGCGTGCAGGTGGCCTCGCTGCGCCGTGCGCTGGGCGACAACGGCCCCGCCGGACGGATGATCGTCAACGTCACCGGCCGCGGCTATAGTTTCGCGATTCCGGTGTCGCGCGGCGCGATGCCCGCCATCGCCCCCGATCCCAACTTTCCCGAGGCGGAACACCCCCAAGTCACTGCGGTGCGCGCGCCCAGCCTGCCGATGCGGCTCACCGATCTCGTCGGGCGCGACACGGCACTCGCCCGGCTTCAGGTGCATTTGCCGCACCGCCGCCTGATGACGGTCGTCGGACCCGGCGGCATCGGCAAGACGAGCATCTCGATCGCGCTTGCCGAACGCTGTGCGGAAATGTTCGCCGACGGCACCTTCTTCATCGACCTCATCACTGCGGAGCACGGATCGGACCTGGGCGCCACCCTGGCCAAGGGACTGGGCCTGAGGCTCGAAAATGGCGATTATGGCGAGGCGGCGCTCGACTGGCTTACCGATCGCAACGCGCTTCTGCTGTTCGACAATTGCGAGCATGTCATCGAGGCGTCGGCGAAATTCGCGGAGACGATCCTCCAGCGGGCGGCGGGGGTGCACCTTCTCTGCACCAGCCGCGAGCCGCTGCGCGTGCAGGACGAGTGGGTCCATCGTCTCGCCCCGCTCGACGCGCCGCCGCCTTCGGGCTCGCTGACCACCGAGGAAGCTATGGCCTATTCGGCGATCGAATTGTTCGTCGAGCGTGCATCGGCGTGCAAGGACAGCTTCGCCCTGTCCGACGAGGACGCCGCCCATGTTTCCGAAATCTGCCGCAGTCTGGACGGCATCCCGCTCGCCATCGAACTGGCTGCGGCGCGGGTGGACAAGCTCAATGTCCGTTCGCTTGCCGAACTGCTGCCGCAACGACTGCAAATTCTCGGGCCGGGAAAGCGCACGGCAAAACCGCACCAGCAAACACTCCGCGCCACCCTCGACTGGAGCTATGATCTTCTCGCGCCGCGCGAGCGGACGATGCTCAACCGGCTCTCGATATTCCGCAACGGTTTCACGCTCGAAGGCGCGATGACCATCGCCGGTGACGACACGATCGACGAGCTGGACCTTACCGACAGCCTGTTCGAACTGATCGGCAAGTCGCTCGTGGCGGTCGAGGTGTCCGAGGAAGGCGACTTCTATCGCTTGTTGGAGACCACAAAGGTCTATGGTCGCGAGAAGCTCGAAGCCATGGGCGATCTTCCGCGCGTCGCGCGGCTCCACGCCGAATATTGCCTGTTGCTCGTCCGCCGATCGCGCGGGCTGTGGGGCACCGAAGAGGGTGTCGGATGGGTCGCAGCCTATGATCGCTGGATGGACGATATCTCGGCGGCGGTCGATTGGGCCTATACTGCGGATTCCGGCGCGATCGACCTGGGCATCGAGCTGGCCGCAATGTCGGCGCCGCTCGCCGCGCGATTGTCGCGCCTGCGCCGCTATCTGGACCATGTGTCGGTGGCGCTCGACAGGACGCGCGCGCTCGATCCCCCCGATCCAAAGCTGGAGTTGCGGGTCGCGTTCGAGCTCTCCTACCTGCTCCAGCACATTGACGGCGATACCGAGGAGCTCCGTGCATTGTCGCGGCGCAACTCGGAACTGTTCGCCAAATTCCGCGACGTCGAAGATCGCATCAACGCGCTTTTCTATGACTTTGGCCTGCGCTTCAGCGTCACGGACTGGAGCGGCGCGCTCGAGGTGGCAGATGCCTATTATGCACTGGCCACCGAGTCCGGCGCCGGAGACCTTGCAACCAACGGGCTGCGCATGCGCTCCCAGGCGTTCCATTATCTCGGCCGGCACGCCGATGCCGTCGCCAGTGCGCGTCCGGTGATCCACCCGATGGCGCCGATGCCGTCCGCCTATGAGATCAACACGCGCGTCGACCCGCGCGTTTCCTCGCGCGTGGTGATGGCGCGATCGATGTGGCTGCTCGGCTCGCCCGCCGAAGCGACCGAGGTGATCCACGATTGCCTCGCGCAAGCCGACAAGACCGGGAACAACACGCTCTGCCAGGCGCTGGCGATGGGCGCGGTGACCGTTTCGGCATGGAGCGGGGACCACGCCACGGCAACGCGCTATTGCAAGGCCGCGATCGAAGTCGCCGAGGCAACCGGGCTCGACTATTGGCACAGCTGGGGATCGCGCCTGATGGCGATCCTGGACGGAGACGTCGATGCCGTCGCCGCCCTCGGCGTCGAATCGCTGATGCTCGACGATTTCTGCACCTATGACCGGCGCCTCGTCGACAGCGCGATGGTGGACCGGGTTTCGCGCGGGAACGCCGCATGGTGCGCGCCGGAAGTGCTGCGCGCGAACGCCGCCAACCTGCGCGAGCGCGGCCTGATCGACGTCGCGGCAAGTGAGCGATTGCTGCTCGAAGCGCGCGCGATCGCGCAGGCGCAGGACGCAGCCGGATGGGAATTGCGCATCGCGTGCGACCTTGCCGATCTCGCGCTCGAACGCGGCGACCGTAGGGCGGTCGAGCCTCAGCTGGCGCCGCTTCTGGCCAAATTCCGCGACGGCTCGACCGCCGATATCGCGCGCGCGCGGATGCTGCTTTCCGCTTCGGGATAGGCGGCGGCCAACGCAGCAGGATCGTCCAAGAAGGACGGCCGCCGGGCAGCTCAGATACCGGCATGCACATCGCGACGCCCAGCCCGTTATCCAGACCGGTCCAACTCGCGGCCCGAACCGCGACACGGTGCGCGCGGTGAAACCCTATCTCCTCTCGCTCGGCGCCGGCCTGCTTATCGGCCTCATATATTCGCTCATCGGCGTGCGATCGCCGGCACCGCCGACGATCGCGCTGCTGGGGCTGCTCGGCATTCTGTTGGGCGAGCAGATCCTGCCAATCGGGAAATGCATCATCGAGGGCCGGGCCGTGATGCGGGTCGTACGCACACGCTGCGCCGACCATGTCCTCGGCCGCCTTCCTTCTGGAAATCCGCCCGACGAGCCCGTCGGCTGAACAATGGTGGAGCCCTGCTCATGTCCTATCTCGTCCTGACCACAATCTTCCACACGGCGCTCAGCATCGTGGCGCTGCTGATCGGCATCGTCGCGGTAGGGGAGCTGTTTCGGGCGGAATCCCGGGGTCGCGCGCAAAGCGTATTTATCGCGCTCGCGGCTGTGACCAGCGCGACCGGGTTCGTCTTCCCCTTCCACGGAGTCACGCCTGCCATCATCATCGGCGTCGTGGCGCTGGCCATCCTGGCAATGGTTCAGCTCGCCTGTCGCCGGTTCGCCCTCATCGGCGCATGGCGATGGCTCTACGCGGCCGGCCTGGTCGCGAGCCTGTACCTGCTGGTGTTCGTCACGATCGTGCAGGCGTTTCTGAAGATTCCCGTGCTCCATGCATTGGCACCCACCCAGTCGGAAGCCCCCTTTGCCGCCGTTCAGCTTCTCGCGCTGGGGCTGTTTGTCTTCCTGGGCATCGCCGCATCGCTGCGTTTCAGGCCGGCGTCGGAAGAGGGACACGTCGACGCACTGCACACCGCCAAGCGGAGGGCATGATGACCGATCTGATCCTGAAGAATGCCAAGGTGACGACGCTCGACCGCGCGAACCCTCAGGCAGAGGCGATCGCCGTCCGCGGCGGCCTCAACTACAATATGGAATTGCGTTGGGACGGCGTGCCGACACTGGCCGACGCGATGATACGCGATGCGACCTGTCACCGGCGCGTGACGCGCGGCTCCGCATCCGGCGTTCAGCGTTGACGAGCGGTGATACGTTGCGCGACGCGACCGACGAACCGATCAACGGCCAGCAGGATGAGCAACGATACGCCGAACAAAGGCAGCAGCAGCGCCAGCAAGATCAACACTGCGATCATCCAGGGCTTGCCTGCTCCTGCGCCCGTCGGCGGCGCACCGAAGCGACCTTGCGGCTTCCGCTTGAGCCACATCGTCACGCCAAGAATGCTGATCGTGATCAGAGCGATGGCAGTGAGAACGCCGATAAGCTGGTTCACCCAGCCGAACAGCTGTCCCTCGTGCCAGGCGACACCCGTGTTCACGATCCGGTCGATCACATGCTGGTCGGCAAAGCCGCGCCGCCCCGTCTCAGCACCGGTGACGGGATCATAGGTGACCTGTCGTCCGAGCCAGCGGTTCTGCGCCTCGGACTTGGCGGTCCACACGTCACCTGTCGGCGGACCGAAGCGTTGCGGCGCGTGCGGCGGCAGCACCAGTGCAGGAAAAGCGAGGTGTTCTTGCTGTGCCTTTGCAACGAACACCGACAGGGGCAGCCCGACCGCCTGGCTCATCGATGGCATCGCCATCGGCATGTCCGGATGATGCCCGGCATGGCCGGTATCGACCCCGATCTTCCAGTCCTGCGGCCCCTTGACCAGGCCGAGCTCGGTCCGCGCCCATTGGAACGCGCTGCCCCAGGCACCGGCCCATGGGAGACCGCTTGCCAGCATCACCAGCACCAGCCCTGCAATCCAGAAGCCGGTAACGCGGTGGATCTCCCTGAGTAGCGGCCGGCCCCTGAGCGACAGACGCGGCCATAGCGTGCCGGCGAGCCGGAACGGCCGCGGCCACCAGAGATAGAGGCCTGTCAGGATCAGGACGATCGTCCAGCTCGCCGCCAGCTCGACCAGCCAGTCGCCCCAGGTGCCGATCAGCAGCGACCCGTGGATGCGCGCAATCGTCTCGGAAATCCCGGCGGTCGGATCGCGGCTGCCCAGCACCTTGCCCTGCGGCGAAACGAAGACGTCGCGCTGCGCGCCATCGGGGGCGATCATGTGGATCAGCGCAGCGTCGTCCGGACGCGCGGGCAGGCGGTAATAATTGAACCGCATTCCCGGGCTGGCGGCGAGCGCGGCGGCCAGCTGCCGATCGGCCGACACCGCGCCCGACATCGGCTGACCTTGATACGCGCGCTCCTCCCAGCGGTCGATCTGCGGTTTGAAAAGATAGATCGCACCGGTGACGGAAAGGATCATGATGAACGGGAGAACGAACAGGCCGGCATAGAAATGCCAGCGCCAGATCGTCCCATAAGCCCTGGAGGATGCGACGGTCGCCATGCCCGTCACCACCGGAACCGCACGCCGCCATAGACGGCGCGACCCGTGCCCGGATTGAAGATCTCCGATGTCGGGCTGGCGGTGCCGGCGATCGCCACGGTGGAGATGTAGCGCTTGTCGGTGAGGTTGCGCCCCTCGACATAGAGCGACCAGCGCTTGCCCAGATCAAACCCGGCCTTCAGGTTCAGCAGCGCATAGGGATCGACCGTCAGCGTGTTGGCATTGTCGGCATAATAATGGCCCGGCGCCCATTCGACATTGGGACCGGCATAAAAGCCACTTGGATGCTTGTAGAGCATCTCGGCGCGCAGATAATGTTTGGGCACGCCGGGGATGCGATTGTCGCCATAGATCGCGTCATCATCGAAGAAGAAGTCGCTATAGGTGTAGGCGGCGGTCAGCGCGAGGCTGCCCCCCGACGCTGACAGCGGAATTGTGGCATCCAGCCCCGCTTCGAGACCCTGATGCACGGTGCGATCGGCATTGGTCGTCGTGCATGGCGCCCAGGGGAAGAGCGTGAGGCACTGCAACTCGTTGCGGATCTCGGAACGATAGAGCGAGACATCCCATCCGATGGCGCCACTGCGCCCGCGCGTGCCGATTTCATAGGTGGTTGCGCGCTGGGCCTTCATACTCGTCGTCGGCGATGAGAAGATGCCTGCGTCGTAACTCGGCACTTCTGCACTGCGCGAGACATTGGCGAAAAGCTGGACGTCCGGCTGCACGTCCCACAGCACGCCAACCTTGGGGCTCCACAGGTCGAAGCTCTGGCGGCCGGACCCCGTGCCGATCCGATCCCGCCGATCGCGGGTGGCGTGCAGATACTGAACGCCCGCGATCAGCGCGAGGTTGGGCTGCACATAGAGCGAGTCCTCGGCATAGAGGGAGAGATTCTTCGACTTGTCGGCCATCGACTGGGTCAGCGCGCCTTTCACTGCGCCGGGCAGATTGACGAACTGCTGCGTATCCATGGTGCCGTTGTGGAGGTTGGCGCCGGCGATCAGCCGGTTGCGCAGGCCGCCGAGATTGCGATCATCCACGGCGCGCAGGAACCCGCCATAATCGTCCACTGTGTAATCGAGATACTGGTAGATGGGATGATCGACGTGGCGCCAGTTGTAGAAAGCGCCGAACTCCAGCACCGTCTGGTCGAGCCGGACCGTCGTCTTGTTCGAAATACGGATGGAGTCGACGTTGCGCTGCTGGTCCTGGTCCACCCAGGCAGGGTTCGCCGCACGGGGATTGCCGAGCGCACTTGCTTTCGAGACTTCGCCCGGAATGCGCTGATTGGTGGAGGCGCCGGTCAGGTAGAAGCGCGTCTCGACATCGGGCGAGATCCGGTATCCCACATTCATGTTGCCGCGCATGGCATTGCCGTCGCTATGGTCGCGATAGCCGTCGATCCGCTGCGCCGAAACGGTCGCGAAATAGTCGAGCGCGCCCGAAACACCGCCTGTGCTGGCCTGACCCTTCACATAGCCGAAGCTGCCGAAGTCGACGCGGGCATCGAGCGGCGAGGCATCGTGGCCGGTCGGCGTAACGAGATTGACCGCGCCGCCAAGCGCATTGGCACCATAGCGCAGGGCATTGCCGCCCTTGAACACCTCGACATAGCGATAGGCACTGGGATCGACCTCGAAAAAGTCGACCAGGCCATCCGCCGTGTTCATCGGCACGCCGTCCATAAGCAGGGCAATGCCGCGTGCGCCATAAGCCCGCGAGAGCCCCGATCCGCGCACCGAAACGCGCGCGTCGTCGCCCATGCGCGGCTGGGTGATGACGCCGGGGACATAGCCAAGAATGTCCTTGATATGCTGGACCGGCGTGTTCTTGAACGCGGTGTCGGGGACGACTTCGACCCCGCCGGGCGTGCGGTCGATCGCGACGGTTGCCTGTTGGGTGGTGGGTGTGGCGGTAACGATAATATCGTCGGGCCGCGCTGTATCGGTGTTCGCTGGCGCATGGTCCTGGGCGATGGCGGGGCTCGCGGCCAGACAGGCGGCGAGTGCGATAATGGATGTCTTCATGGTTCTTCCCTGAATCTCTGATTGCACGGGCAGGCAAATTTGCCGTCGCGCGACACGCAGCCGCATGCGGCCACGCCGATTCACATGCGCGGCTACGCGGGCGATGGCGCCCACAAGCGCCAACACCCGCCGCCGTCATGCGACACGAAGATCAGTGGAGAGGCGGCCCTCTTAGAGGCGGGCGGAGATAGGGTGGCGCTTTGGAAGCGGGCAGCACCAGCGGGCGCATACCCAGCGCCAGCACGAACAGGACCGCGGCTGCCAACAGCAGCGGATCGGCAGCGGCAAGCGGAGGCGCTGAGAGTCCGGCGAAGGCGCAGGGCTGCTCGGCCTTGCTCCCATGACCATCGCCTTCCGATTCATGCTCGAGGCCGGGGATGGTCATGATCATCGTCGTCGGCCCTATGCCCGAACAGATGCTGATCACGATCTGACCGTTTGACATCGTCGGCATGAAGCCCGTCGGGATGACGATCTTCAGCAGCAACGCGAGCGCCAGGACCGCGCAGGCGAAGGGCCTATTTGCAAGGACGAGGCGACGCAGCCGATGCACGATGGACGCCGTTAGCGACGGTAGTCGGTGTTGTCATTTCTTATCGCTCATTTTCTTCGCCTTCATGCTTGCGCGGGTATATCCCGGGCAGAACAGAACCTGCGCAAGCCGGCGAAAATGCAACCGATGCCAAGGCTCGCAACAGCCTGAGCGGGAGCGAACCTCCGTTCGACCGTCACGACGATGCCCGCAATCCGCCTTTACCAGGTCGTGCTTTCGCGCGCCGGAGCCCCCCCCCCCCGGAAACGGGGGTGGAAGCATCGCGCAGGGCTCCAATTTCTGATGGGTGGCCGGACAGCTTCGCGTGGTGCGGTCAATCGTTCCAGTATAGCCGGTCGGGATTGTCCACCAGTGCCTGCCGACGCCGTTCGGTGTCGGGGATCCAGCGCGCGAGCTGATCGAACAGCCGGGCGCCATCAACCGGAATATGCTGTTGCGCGGCAACCGGATGGGGCCAGTCACTGCCCCAGACCACGCGTTCCGGCGCATCGGCAGCAAGCGTCTGCGCCAGCATGTCGACATCGTCGAACTCCGGCGCGCCGCTGCGCGAGGACAGATAGGGGCCGGACAGCTTCACATAGACATTGCCGGTGGCGAGCAGGCGGCGCAGCATCACGCCGGTGGCGCTGTTCGGTCCGGCGGGCTGCGGTGTCCAGCCCATATGGTCGACCATGATCGGGCACGGCGCGTTCGCCATCGCGTCTTCCCAGTCGAGCAGCACTTCGCGATTCCGATTGCCGACGACATTGACCGACCATCCCCGTTCGGCCGCCAGTCGCGTCAGCCGATCGAAGCCGGCACGATCGGGCACCTCGCCCTTGGCGAAATAGACCCGGATGCCGCGCACTCCGCGCTCATGCAACGCCAACAGCCGCGCGGGATCGACATCGCCGTGCAGGATCACAACCGCGCGCATCCGATCGGTACCGACCTGTTCGAGGGCATCGAGCACGACACGGTCATCGGCGCCATAGTTGGACGAAGCGACGAACACCGAGCGCGACAGGCCCAGCCGCCGCTGGAAATCGCGATACTCCGCAACCGTGGCATCGGGCACCGCGATCTGCCCTTCGACATGAAAACGATTGTCGAAGATATGATGGTGGCAGTCGACGGCGCCGGGCGGCGCCGGGGTCTGCGGCGCTGCCGTCCCGGCGGAGAATTTGACGCTGGTCGGCTGGCCGGGAATCCAGCCCGCCATCGGCGGTTCGTCAGGCATCGGCCTTTGTCCCTCCCATCGGTTGCGCCGTTTCCCGGGGGGCCGCTTCGTTCAGCCGTTCCGCCTGTGCGACCGCGGCGTGCAGCGGTTTCAAGGCGAGCCGCAGCAGAATCAGTGCGGTCGGCATCATGACCGATACCGCGAAGCCCAGCGAAACGCCGAGCCCTGCATCGCCCCCGAACAGCAGGTCATTCATCGCCCCGACCGACGACGTGCCAAGGCCGCCGGCGATCGCGAAGATGATCAATGCGGCCGACGTGATCCGTGCGCGGATATTGCCCGGGGCGATCACCTGAAACGTTGTGGAAGCGTAGGAAATGAACGGAATAGTGACGACCTGCACCAGTCCCAGCATCACCAGGAACAGCCATTTGTTGTCGATCAGGAACATGGTCCACACGATCGGCAGCGATCCGGCGAGAAGCCAGGTGTACAGCCGGACATAGGCATCCTTCACCCCGCGGATATACAGCCAGTCGATCAGCATCCCCTTGACCATCAGCGTCAAACCGGAGACGACGCTGAGCAACGCCAGGATCGGTCCATATTCCTGCGGCTGCATGGCGAAGCGACGCGAGAGATAGGCGGGTATCCAGTTGCCGAGCGAAAAGCCGCAAAAGCACACCGCCGCAAATCCGCCCATCAGCAGCAGCAGCAATCGCCGCTGGCTCTTCAGATACGCGACCAGCTCGCTGCCCTTCTGTTCCCCGAACACCGCCATGCGCTGGCGCGGCGGCTCCTTCAGCGTCAGGATCAGCAACAGGCAGAGCAGCATCGGGCCGGCAAAGATCAGAAACTCGATCTGCCATGCGAACAGCCCGAAGCCATGGCCGCGCGCGACGATATCCTGCGCGAAGATCAGCACCGCGCCGGCAAGCGCCAGCGACGTTGCTACGCCCGCCTTGGCCCCCATCGAAAAGAACGCGATCGCCGTACCCACACGCTTGCGCGGGAAGCTGTCTGCCAGGAAGGAATAGGCTGCGGGCAGGATCGCAGCCTCGCCGACCGCGCCCAGCGCGCGCGCAGCCATGATTTCCCACGCGCCATCGGAAAGCCCCAGCAGCACCGTCGCAACCGAAAACAGCGCCACGCCCGCGCCAATGATCCATTTGCGGGGCCAGCGGTCAGCCGCAAGTCCAGCGGGCAGGCTGGCGATCGCAAATGCTGCAGTGGGGATCGCGCCGAGGATCATCCCCACTGCGGTGTCGCTCAGATGAATGGTGCGCTTGATTTCAGGCACCAGCACCGAAGCCAGCGAACGATCGACATAAGTGAAGCTGTAATAGAGGAAGAGTACCGCAAGCGCCCACCAATGCGGCGCGATGCCCCGCCGAAAACCTTGTACGTCGCTCTGCCCCGCCTTGCCGTCACCCGCCATGGGTGGCGTCCGCATAATCGATGGTGACGACAAGGTTCGCATGCGCATCGACCTCGGCCACCGCTTCGGGGCCGATGATGAAACTCGATTCGCGCTCTTCGAACACCGCCGGCCCCGCGATCCGCGTGCCGGGCGGCAAGGCATAGCGATTATAGACTCGCGCCCGGACAGGCCCATGACCGGGGAACGTCACGTCGCGCGCCGCGCGTTCGGCAGGTTCGTTGCTGACGCTATGGGCCAGGCTGATATCCTGCACGGGCAAGGAGGCAGTAAGCCGCCAGTTCACGGCCTCGACCGGGATATTGTCGACCGACCGGTTGAAGCGTTCCCGATATCGGGTCTGAAATGCCTCGCGGACCGCATCGGTGCGACCACCCTCAATGCAATCTCCGGGCAGCGGGACCGTGATTTCGAAGCCCTGCCCGCTGTATCGCATGTCTGCCGCATATTCGATGCGGACATCGTCCGCCCCCGCGCCCATCGCCGCGAACATCGCGCGCGCGCGCGCTTCCATTTCGCCATAGAGGCCCGAGACATGGCCCCAGTCAACGCGCTCAAGCCGTTCGAAATAGCCCCGCGAATCATTGACCGCAGGCGCCGCCACCAGAAAGCCGAACGCCGAAATCACGCCCGCGCCCATCGGCACGACAAGCCGCCGCACACCGAGCAGCCTCGCCAGCCCATAGGCATGGACGGGCCCGGCCCCACCAAAGGCGAGCATGGTGTAATCCCGTGGATCCTTGCCCTTCTCCGCCAGATGCATGCGCGTCGCCGCGGCCATGCTTTCGTTGACGATCCCCTGAATACCCGCCGCGGCGTCCACACCAGGAATGCCGAGCGGCTCTGCCAGCCGTCCGGCGATCGCGTTGCGCACATCGTCGAGCCGCAGCGCCATTTCGCCGCCCAGGAAGAATTCCGGGTTCAGATATCCGAGCAGCAGATCGGCATCGGTCACCGTCGGCTCTGTCCCGCCACGACCATAGGCGACCGGGCCCGGCACCGAGCTTGCGCTGCGCGGCCCGACCTTCATCAGCCCCAGCTTGTCGACCGCAGCAATCGAGCCGCCGCCGCCACTGATCTCGATCATGTCGACCACCGCGACCTTGAGCGGAAGCCCCGATCCCTGTTTGAACCGTTCGAGCCTGCCCGCTTCGAAATCATGCTTCACATGCGGCGTGGCGTTTTCGATCAGGCACATCTTGGCCGTCGTGCCGCCCATATCGAACGAAATCAGGTGATCCTCGCCGATCTTTCGCGCGATATAGGCTGCGGCGATCGCACCTGCCGCCGGGCCGGATTCGATCAATCGCACCGGAAACGCCTTTGCTTCCTCGATCGTCGTGACGCCGCCGCTCGACAGCATGATCGACAGGTCCCCGGAAAAGCCCATCGCCGCAAGCTCTTGCGTCAGCCGGTCGAGATACCCCTGCACGCGCGGCTGGACATAGGCATTGACGCACGCAGTGTTGGTCCGCTCATATTCGCGAATCTCGGGCGCCACTGCCGACGAGAGGGTGACGGGCAGATCGGGAAAAAGCCGCTCGACGATGGTCTTTGCACGCAGCTCATGCTCGGGATTGCGATAGGCATTCATGAAGGCGATCGCGAGCGCCTCGACACCTGAATCGACCAGCGAACGCAGCTGTGCCTCCAGCATCGCGACATCAAGCGGCGTGTGGACGGTTCCGTCGGCAAGAATGCGCTCGATCACGCCGCGGCGAAGATCGCGCGGCACAATCACGGGCACCGCGGGCTGAAACAGATTGTCGGTGTCGTAGCGCGTTTCGCGTCCCATCTCGATCTGATCGGTCAGCCCATCGGTGGCGATCAGCCCGACGCGCGCGCCGGTACGTTCGAGCACGGTGTTGGTGACCAGCGTGGTGCCATGCACAATCGCACCGATCTGATCGGCCCTCGTACCGGTCTCTGAGAGCAGCCGCGCAATTCCTTCGATGATCGCGCGACTGGGCGCTTCGGGCGTCGTCAGCCGCTTTCCGGTGTGCGTGATGCCGCGCGCTTCATCATGCAGCACCAGATCGGTAAAGGTGCCGCCGATATCCACGCCGATACGAGCCGTCCGCAGCCCCGTCATGCGCGCGCTCCCATTGCCTGCGGATAGTCGCGCCTGGCGTCATCTGCCGATATCAGTCCAAGCCGCAGATCGGTCGCCACCGCGTCCGGATCGCGTTCGGCAGGATCGCCGAACCCGCCGCCGCCAGCGAAATGGAAGGTTACCGAGGCACCGGGCTTGAGCGGACTGCGGGACTTGAGCGAGACAGTTCCCAGCCCCTCGACCGACGCCGATGCGTATGCGCCCGGCAAACCGCCCAGCACGCCGCGCGCGGGATGCTGCTCGCGTTCGCCGATGATCGTCACATGCACGGTTTGCGACGCGAGATTCTCGATCTCGCAAACCTGGCCAAGTCCGCCGCGATATTTGCCGGCGCCGCCCGAATCGGTACGCAATTGCTTGCGCTTGAACAGAACCGGCGCGGAAGCTTCCAGCACCTCGAGGCTCCCCGCGCCCGAATTGGTCGGGAAGGCAGTGGTGGAGAGCCCGTCGCCATGCGCGGAGGCACCCATGCCCGCGCTGGCGAACAGGATCATCGTGAAGGGGTCCCCGGCATCGGATCGCCCGACGATCCCGGCGCGCAACGCCGGCGCGCCGCCGCTGTCGGCAAGCACCCGGTCGGGCAGTATTTCCGCGAGCGCCTGATACAGCGCGCAACTCAGGGCGTGCCCCGACAGATGGCGCGCATTGACGGCGGCGGGACGCGCCGCGTTGAGCACCGTACCCTCGGGCGCGGTCACCCGGATCGGGCGGTAGGACCCTTCGTTCCGGCGCGTGTCGGGATCGAGCACGCATTTGAGCGGATAAATGCTGTAGGCATGCGTGTAGTTGAGCGTGCAGTTCGTCGCGCGGGCATTCTGTTTCGAGCTGCCGGCATAGTCGACCGTCATCTCGTCGCCCGCGACGGTGATCGTGCAGCAAATGCGGGTGGGATGATCGGGAAAACCGTCGAGCTCGATTTCGGAGCGATATTCGCCGTCGGGCAGTGCGGCGATCGCCGATCGCATCGCGCGTTCGGACATGCCGTGGATCGCGCGCGCCAGCGCTTCGAAATCGTCGAGCGCCGCCTCTTCAAGAAACGCCGTTGCGCGGCGTCGGCATACCGCATTCGCGGTCACCTGTGCCTCCAGGTCGCCGAGCAACAGCTCGGGCTGGCGCACATTCTGCAGGAAAAGCTCGAGCATTTCCTCGCAGCGTTCGCCCCCGCGATACAGGTGCAGCGGCGGGATGCAGACGCCTTCTTCGAACAGCTCGCGATTGTCGGCGCCCTGCCGCCCGCCGATATCCGGCGTATGCGCCACCGTGCCGGAGAATCCGACCAGCCGCCCCTTGAAGAAAATCGGAGCGATCATTGCCACATCGGGCAAATGCCCGGTGGCGATCCAGGGGTCGTTGGTGAAAACACAATCGCCTTCGCGCCAGACCTCATGGGGAAATTTGCGAAGGACATGCTGCGCCGCGCGGCCGAGCAGCCCGGCAAATGCCGGGATACCGCCACTGCATTCGGCCAGGGTTTCGCCATCCACTGTCATCAGACAGGTCGCGAAATCGTTCGATTCCCGGATGATCGGCGTGAAGGCGGTCCGCAACAGGGTCGTAGCGGATTCATCCGCTACCGCGATCAGGCGACTCCACAGGATTTCCAGAGTCACCGGATCGAATTCCGGGGCCATACTGCCTCTCCAGCTGATTATTGTCCCCCTCGGCTAGCAGTCGCCTCGAAGTGCATCCAATTCGCTTTGCGCATCAAATCATCCACGCGCTCGCTGGCCATGCCGGGGCAACGACGCTAACGGGCGAACGGCAAGGCATTTGCGAAAGGGCTGCCCGGCCGATGGATGTGACCTGGCTCGAGGACTTTCTGGCGCTGATCGATCATGGCGGCTTTTCGCGCGCCGCCGAAAGCCGGTCGGTCAGCCAGCCGAGCTTCAGCCGCCGGATCAAATCGCTCGAGGACTGGGTGGGCACGCCGCTGATCGACCGGCGCACGCATCGCATCGCGCTGACCGCAGCGGGAGAGAGTTTCCGGCTGATTGCCGAAGAGACGTTGCGTCGCCTGCAGCTTGGCCGCGAAGCCGCGCGCGCGGCGGCGAAATTCGATCACGAAACGCTGCGTTTCGCGTCGACGCACGTCCTGTCGCTGACATTCTTTCCCCGCTGGCTGCGCCGTCTGGAAGCAGAACAACCGGTCGAAGCCACGATCGCGCTCACCGCCGACCATATGGTCGCCTGTGAACGGCTGATGGTGGAAGGCAAGGCGCAGTTCCTGCTTTGCCACCATCATGAAGCCGCATCGACGCGCCTGAGTTCGGACTTCCGCTCGGTACAGCTCGGCCAGGACCGGCTGTTGCCGGTGGCAGCCCCCGCGCTCCTGCGCGAGAGCGATGTCGGGCAGGCACCGCAACTGGCCTTCACTGCAGAATCGGGGATGGGCCGCATTCTGGCATCCGCCTGGGAGCGTGAACATCGCCAGCCTCCCGCACAGCCCGCTTTCTCCTCGCATCTCGCAAGCGTGCTGACCGCGATGGCGCGGGACGGGCGCGGGATCGCCTGGACGGCCCTGAGCCTGGTGCAGGAAGATCTCGACGAAGGGCGGCTGGTTCGCGCCGGCGCCGAGGAAGAGGATGTCGAGATCGAGATACGGCTCTGGCGCCCCCGCGCCCGCCAGTCGATGGCCGCCGAAAGCTTCTGGTCGCGCATATTGGCCAGCACGCGCGAAGCCCACGACTGACCGCCGGGCGCGCATCAATTGATTGGATTTCCGCATTGGTCTCGCCGCTCGGCGCTCCCTATCCGGGGCGCAACGAATTACAGGGAGAGCATTTCGTGTCCGATCGGCGAGTGGTGGTCACCCAGCGTTTCTTCGACGACGCGACCATTTCCTATTTGCGCGACCATGGCTGCGACGTCGTCATCGCGGACCTGCCGGCGGGACAGGCCGATGGCGGGCTGAGCCACGATACGCTGGTCGGGATGCTGGCGGGGGCCGCAGGATGGATCGTCGGCCATGCGAAGGTCACGCGCGAGCTCCAACAGGCCCTGCCCGATCTGCGGATCATTTCGCGCCGGGGTGTCGGCTATGAACGCGTCGACCTCGATGCTGCCCGGGACCTGGGCAAGGTCGTGTGTATCGCCGCGGGCGGCAACGACGCGTCGGTCGCAGATCACACGCTCGCCCTGATGCTCGCAGTGGGGCACCGTTTTCGCGAAACCCAGGCGAAGATGATCGATGGTGACTTTTCGATCCTGATGGGGCGGGATCTGTTCGAAAGCACCGTCGGCATCATCGGCATGGGCCGGATCGGGCGCAGCGTCGCGCGGCGGCTGCAGGGATTTGATTGTCGCATTCTGGCGGTTACGCAAGGCGATCTGCCGTCGGATACGCCCGCAAATGTCGAAGTCACCGATCTCGATACGCTGGTACGGACGAGCGATTACATCACGATCCACGCCCCGCTGACATCCGAAACGCGCTTTCTGTTCGACGCCGCCCGGATCGCGCAGATGAAGCCGGGCAGCTTCCTCATCAATGCCGCACGCGGCGGGCTGGTCGACGACCGGGCGCTGCTCGCTGCGCTCAGGGACGGCACCATCGCGGGCGCGGGCCTCGACGTGTATGCCAGCGAAAGCGACCCCTCCTATCGCGACGTCACCGAACAGCTGGTGGCCCTTCCCAACGTGATCGCCACCCCGCATGCCGCCGCGTCGACGCAGGAAGGACTGGCGCGTACCAACATGGTCGCCGCGCGCAGCGTGGTAGCGGTTCTCGATGGCAAAGACCCCGCGCCCGAAACGGTCGTGGCCGACGGCCGGTCTCGCTAGGATCGGCGCCGTGCCGACTGTGGAGCCAGACGACGGGAACGAAGCGCCGGAAGGCCTGCTGCGCCGGATGTTCGACGCGGCAGTAGCGAGCGCGCAGCCCGCTCGATGTGTTCCCGCGGCGTTGCCGGCCCGGCCGAAGGGCCGCACCATCGTGATCGGCGCGGGCAAGGCCGCCGCCGCGATGGCACGCGCAGTCGAAACGCACTGGAACGGACCTGTCGAAGGGCTGGTTGTCACGCGACACGGCCATGGCGTCCCATGCGACCGGATCGCCGTGCGCGAGGCCGGACATCCGGTTCCGGATGCAGCAGGGGTCGCCGCGACGCAGGAGATGCTGGCGCTGCTCGACGGGCTGACCGAGCATGATCTGGTCCTGTGTCTGATCTCCGGCGGCGGTTCGGCGCTGCTCGCTGCACCCCCGCCGGGCGTTACGCTGGCGATGCTTCAGGACACCAATCGCGCGCTGCTCCGATCCGGCGCGACGATCGCGCAGATGAACTGCGTCCGCAAACATCTCTCGCTGGTCGCCGGGGGCCGGCTCGCCAAACGCGCTGCGCCGGCGCAGCTGGTGACGCTGGCGATATCCGACGTGCCGGGAGACGATCCCGCCATCATCGCTTCCGGACCGACCGTCGCCGACCCCACCACGCGCCACGATGCGCAGGCGATTATCCATATGTTCGGGCTGACGCCACCACCGGCCATCGTGGACTGGCTTGCCCGGCCCGAGAGCGAGACACCCAAGCCCGACGCGCTTCCCGCAACCGACTATCGCCTTGTCGCCAGTGCGCAAATGGCGCTCGATGCCGCCGCGGAGGTCGCGCGGAACGCAGGCTATACGCCGCTGATCCTGGGCAGTGCGATAGAAGGCGAGGCGCGCGAGGTCGCGATCGTTCATGCCGGCATCGCGCAACAGATACGCCGCCACGATCAGCCGGTCGCAGCCCCCTGTATCCTGTTGTCGGGCGGGGAAACCAGCGTCACGGTGCGCGGCGAGGGACGCGGCGGGCGCAACGGCGAGTTCCTGCTGGCGCTGGCACAGGCGCTGGACGGCGCGCCGGGCATCCATGCGCTGGCCGCCGATACCGACGGAATTGACGGCACCGAAGCAAATGCGGGCGCGGTGATCGGTCCCGAAACACTGGCGCTCGCCCAAGCGCGTGGTTTCCCCGCCGCCCGCGCGCTCGCAACAAGCGACTCATACGGCTTTTTCGAATCCGCCGACGCGCTGGTCGTGACCGGCCCCACCCACACCAACGTCAACGACTTCCGCGCGATCCTGATCGATGCCGCGGCGGACGAAAGGAAATGACCATGCGCCGATCCAACGCCCATCATATCGCCGTGATCGCCGGAGACGGCATCGGCAAGGAAGTCGTCCCCGAAGGACTGCGCGTGCTGGAAGCGGTGGCTTCGCGGTTCGATTGTGCGTTCGCGTTCGATCATTTCGATTTCGCCTCGTGCGACTATTACCAGCAGCATGGCACGATGATGCCCGATGACTGGAAGGCGCAGATCGGCGGGCATGACGCAATCTTCTTCGGCGCCGTCGGCTGGCCCGAAACGGTGCCCGATCACGTATCGCTATGGGAATCGCTGATCCAGTTCCGGCGCGAATTCGACCAATATGTCAATCTGCGCCCCGTCCGGCTGATGCCTGGCGTTCCCTCGCCGCTGGCCAATCGCGAGCCCGGCGAAATCGACTTTTACGTCGTGCGCGAAAATACCGAGGGCGAATACAGCTCGATCGGCGGCAAGATATTCCCCGACACCGATCGCGAAGTGGTGATGCAGGAAACGGTGATGACCCGCATCGGCGTCGATCGCGTGCTGCGCTATGCCTTCGACCTCGCCCAGCGGCGCGAGAAAAAACACCTGACCTCCGCCACCAAATCGAACGGCATTTCGATCACCATGCCCTATTGGGACGAGCGAGTGGAGGCGATGGCGAACCATTATCCCGACATCCGCTGGGACAAATATCACATCGACATCCTGACCGCGCATTTCGTGCAGCATCCCGACTGGTTCGACGTCGTGGTGGCATCCAACCTGTTCGGCGACATCCTTTCCGATCTCGGCCCGGCCTGTACCGGCACGATCGGCATCGCGCCGGCGGGGAACATCAATCCCGAACGTCGCTTTCCCTCATTGTTCGAACCGGTGCACGGGTCCGCGCCCGATATCGCCGGCCAGTATATCGCCAATCCGGTCGGGCAGATCTGGTCGGCGGCGCTGATGCTCGATCATCTCGGCGAAACCGCCGCCGCCGCCGCCGTGGTGCGAGCGATCGAGGAGGTGCTCGCCCGACCCGAATATCGCACGCGGGACCTGGGCGGCGCCGCGAACACCGCCGAATGCGGCAAGGCGATCGTCGACGCGCTCACCGGGTAAAGCGGCGCCAGGCTGAAGCGAGAGCAGGCGCCGCTCGCGCGAATTTTCGCAATCGTCGTTGAACGGCGCGGCGGGATCGCGCGCGCCGGGCGCCCAGTCGAGCAGCGGGCAGCCACCGGCGCGCGCGACAACTGCCGTCATTGCTTGTAGCTGGGGTCGATCCTGTCGAGCTTACGGCGCAACGCGGGCCAGGCGAGCTTTTCAACCGCCATCGCCATTTCAGTGCCCGAAACCTGGTCGCGGACCACGTCCGCGACTCCCGCCGGCGGTTCGTTGAGCGCGTCGCGTCCAGCGGCCAGCATCATCACCTGCGCTTCGCATGCACGCTCGAGGAAATACATGCGCATGAACCCCTGAGCGACGCTTGACCCCAGCGTCAGCGTGCCGTGATTGCGCAACAACATCGCGTTCTTCGTGCCCAGATCGGCGACCAGCCGCTCGCGCTCCTCAAGGTTCGTCGCGATACCTTCATAGTCGTGATAGGCGACATCATGACGCGCGATCATCGCCGACTGGGTGTGCGGCAGCAGGCCTTCCTTCATTGCCGAGACTGCCTGTCCATGCGGGGTATGCAGATGCAGCACCGCCATCGCGTCCTCGCGCGACATATGCACCGCCGAATGAATGGTGAAGCCCGCGGCATTCACCGGGGCGGGCGTATCGTCGACCTTGCGGCCCTCGACATCGATCTTGACCAGGCTCGACGCCGTGATCTCCTCGAACATGTGCGTATAGGGATTGATCAGGAAATGATGTTCGGGCCCGGGAATACGCGCCGACAAATGCGTGAAGATGAGGTCATCCCAGCCATAGAGCGCGACGAGGCGATAGGCGGCGGCAAGATCCTCGCGGACCGCCCACTCCGCGTCCGATACCCGCTCGCGAAGCGACGGTGCCGATTGCAGCATGCTGGCCATAATGTTTCTCCTGGTCCGAGTTGATGTCAGCCCGCGCGCAGCTCTTTTTTCGAAAGCTTGCCGATCAGCGTCTTGGGCAATTCGTCGCGCAGTTCGATTTCGCGCGGCATTTCGATCTTGCTGAGCCTGTCTTTCAGGAAGCCCCGCAGGCTCTCCGCTGTGGTTTCCGCGCCCTCGCGCAGTTTGACGAACGCCTTGGGCGCTTCGCCGCGATACGGGTCCGGCACGCCGATCACGGTTGCTTCCGCAACATCGGGATGCTCGTACAAGGCGTCTTCGATCACGCGGGGATAGACGTTGTAGCCTCCGCACAGGATCAGGTCCTTGATCCGGTCGACGAGGAACAAATAGCCGTCGCCGTCGAGATACCCGACGTCACCGGTACGCAGCAGGCCGTCGGACAACACCTCGGCGGTTTCGTCCGGCCGGTTCCAATAGCCCTTCATCACCTGAGGGCCGCGCACGCAGACCTCGCCGCTCGATCCGGCCTCCATCGGCCTATCGTCCTCGAGCGACCGGATTTCGATACCGGTGTCGGGATAGGCCGGCCCGGCGCTGCCGTCCTTTACCAGGCCGTTGATCGGGTTGCAGGTGACGATCGGCGAGGCTTCGGACAGGCCATATCCCTCGACCATCCGGCATCCTGTTCGCGCCTCGAACCGCGCGCGCACTTCGGGAGGCAGCGGCGCACCGCCGGATATACACATGCGCAGCTGGCCCATCGGCGGCAGCGCAGAATCGGGCAGGTCGTTCAGGGCGATGGTGATCGTCGGCACGACGAACAGCCGGTCGGGCCGCGTGCGCCGTATCGCCGCCAGGAACGGCTTCATTTCAAAGCGCGGCAGCAGCACGATGCAGGCCGCATCACGCACCGAATGATTGAGCACGGTCGTCAACGCGAACACGTGGAACATGGGCAGCACGCCCATCACGGTTTCGCGTCGGTCCGGGCATTCCGAATCGTGTTTCGCCGTTTGCAGGCAATTGGCGATCAAATTGCCATGAGTCAGCATCGCGCCCTTGGGAAGCCCCGTGGTGCCGCCGGTATATTGCAGCACCGCCACATCCTCCGGCCGATTGCGATGCGGAGGAGAATTGCCCTCATGCGCCGTCAGATCGTCGAACGCGACCATCCGCGATTGCGGCCAGGGCGGCGTGACGCGCAGCTTGCGCTTGAGAATACGATATGCGAGCGCCTTGACCGGCGGCAGCACGCGGTCGATCGGGCAGATGACGATATTCTGCAGCGTTTCGAGCGCCGCGGCCTTTTCGACGATGTCGGGCAGGTCGGGAACGAAGATCAGCTTTGCGCCCGCATCCGTCACGAGATGCGCCATTTCCCGCTCGGTATAGAGCGGATTGATGCTCGCGACGATTCCTCCGATCCGCAACACTGCGAAATAGGCAATGACGAAATAGGGCGTGTTGGGCAGGCAGAGACCGATCCGGTCGCCCGGCCTGACGCCCATTGCCAGCAGGCCGGCGGCGCAGCGAGCGGCAAGCCGATCGATTTCGGCATAGCTCCAGCGCCGCCCCATGAAATCGAGCGCCGGGCTGTCGGGATACCGGGTCGCCGCCGATTGCAGCAAGTCGCTCAGCGTCTGCGGCGGTGTTGGCGCCGCGCCCATCAGTCCAGTTCTACGTCGAGCACACGGACATATTGCTGGCCCGAATGCATGTCGCGCTCCTCTACGCCGCCCTGCGGCGTCGCGCGCGGATAGGAGATCTTGACCATGTCGAGGTCCGCGACCGGGATATGCTTCACGAGCGCCGGATCGGTGCCGTAAAGCCGCGCGAACAGATCGGGCGCGAGCGCAGGGCTGGCATGGTATTTCTCGAAATTCTCCGGCCCGTCGAAAAAGAAGTCGAACGTCACCCAATAGGGGCCGGCGTTTTTCGAGCGGACGTGGCGACAGACGTCGCGAACCTTAGCCATTGACTGCCTCCTGCATCGTGCCCTGCTCGGTTTCGGATAGGTCGATCCATTCGGTGCGGATCAGTTCGCGCCAGTCGTCGACTTCGACGACGTGGTTGAGCTTGAATTCGTA
Organism: Stakelama portus; assembly: GCF_003171655.1. Classification (GTDB taxonomy): domain Bacteria; phylum Pseudomonadota; class Alphaproteobacteria; order Sphingomonadales; family Sphingomonadaceae; genus Sphingomonas; species Sphingomonas portus. The sequence continues at coordinate 222,304 of NZ_QFZL01000005.1, forward strand.
CACGCGTCCGCGCGGGACATCCGCCGGCGTGAAGGCGAAGCCGTAGGACGGCAGTTCCTTGTCCATCACCGCGGGATAGTGAAAGAAATAGGGGTTGCAGGCATGCGCGATGCTGTTCGCGATTTCCTGCGTGTCGGCGGTCGCGACAAACATCATGCAGATCTCGGGCGGCGGCGCAGTCCCGGCGGGCACCGGCTGACCGGTAACGCCGTTCCAGCCATACATGCGGAGCGAAATGTGGAACTCGCCCAGTTCCTCCGCCGGAATGGCGCTGCGCGTGCGCTGGTTCAGCACCTTCAGCATCCGGTCGTGAAATCCTTCGATGTCGTTCAGGACGTCGGGATCCTGAATGCCGACCAGCATCAGTGTCTGATACTTCCCCCCGCCGGCGCCTTCGAGTTTCATCGTATAGGGGCGCTTTTCCCATTCGGAGCCGGTGACGCGCACCGTGCGCCGGTCGCACTGCTCGTAATGCGCCCTGGTGACGTCGAGCACCCCGCCCGGTTCGATCAGGCGGAACGGGTCGGTATTTTCGTACAGCATGTGCGCAGAAACGCTGTGGGGCGTACAGAAATTGGTCTCGCTCAGCGGCTCGACTTCGAAGCCGTCCGCCTTCACCGTCAGCAGCACGCCCGAGCTTTCGCGCTCCTCGGTGCACTGCGCGCCGCATTCGCCGGTCTTGCCCGCGTGCCAGGCGGGGCCCCAAGGCGCGCCCTTCCAGATCGGATAGGCCGCCAGCACGGCCGTGTCGGTCGAACGGCCGCCCAGAATGATGTCGGCGCCAGCCTCCAGTGCGGCAACATAGGGCTCAACTCCCATCGCCGCGACGATGTGGTCGCAGGCGTCGATGGTGGCGTCATCGAGCGGGCCGAGGGGCGGCAGCGGCTTGACCCGACCATCACCGTTCAGGCGTTTGAGGACCGCCTTGTCCTGTTCGCATCGCAGCAGCGCGATCTTCGGCGCGATACCCAGCTCGCCGGCCAATTCGAGCACGATGTCGCGCGTCCAGTCGAGATTGAGGTCGCCGCCTGCCTGCCCCGCCGTGCCGATGATGATCGGAACGCCGTGCTCAGCCTGCGCCTGCATCAGGATGCGCAGATCGCGCTTCACCGCGCCGCGGTTATTCTTGGACTTGCCGGTGGCAAGATAGGCAGCGCCGCTGTCGGTCGATCCCGCGTCGGACGCGATCGCATCAACGCCTCGCGCCATGCCATAGGCGACTTCGTCTTCGCGCACGCCTGCACCCAGCGACCCGGTCGGCACCAGAACCTTTACGCCGTCGGCAAATCGACTGTCCATTTCCACTCCCATTCAAAACAACTGTCGGAGTGCCGGATGCGGCCTGCGATCCGCATCCGGCACCGCGCGTCAATAATTCCAGCTCAGTGTCGCGCCGTAGGTCCGGGGCGGATTGAACGCGCCGAAGTTCGCTCCAAGGAACACGCCCTGGAACACGCGCGTGCGCTCGTCGGTCAGGTTCTTGCCCCAGATCGAGAAAGTGAAGTGATCGGCGATATTGTCGATCACGATCCGCGCATCGACGAAATTGGTCGGATCGCGGAACTCCGGCGGCTCGTTGCTGGCATCGTCGTAGATGAAGCTGGTGTAGCGATAATCGCCCGCCAGCGTCACATCCGGACCACCCGGCAGATAGAAGGTGTAGGACGGCGACACCGTGACCATGTGCCTGGGCGCCCGAGTTACGCGGTTCCCCGAATAATCGTCGCCCGCTTCGATATAATCGTCATATTTGGCGTCGGTATAGGCATAGGCGACGGAGAGATTGAACCCGTCGAACAGGCGGGCATCGAGCTGCGTCTCATAGCCCTTGATGGTCGCCTTGCCGGCGTTCGACGCGATCTGGAGCCCGTTGACCAGCTGGATCGTCTGCAGGTCGGTATAATCCAGCCAGTAGAGCGTGTTGTTCCAGATCAGCCGGCCGTTGAGGAAGGTGCTTTTCTGACCGACCTCATACTGGATCGCACTCTCCGGCTCGAACGGCGTCGATGCGGCAACGGCATCGCCCGGCGTATCCTGGAAGCCGCCGCTCTTGAAGCCTTTCGACACCGAGGCATAGAACATGTGGTCGCGGGCGGGCCGGAACTCGACGCCGCCGCGCCAGGTGACGGCATCGAAACTCGCCTCGTTGGTCACATCGAAGAATTCGGTGCCGCGCAAGGGCGCCTGGCTACGCGTGTTGGCTACGCGCACCGTCTTGTCGTCGCGGGTGTAGCGGACGCCACCGAATATCTTGAACTGGTCGGTCAGCGGGATCGTCGCATCGGCGAACACGGCGACGCTGTCCAGTTGCGCGTCCTGATCATAGAGTTCGGTCAGCGGGATGGGCGCGACCAGCCGCGTGTCGAGCACGAAGCTGTTGGTCCGCGCTACGTCCTGATAATAATGATAGAAGCCGACGACCCAGGTCAGCGGGCTGTCCGGCAGCGACGACAGTCGCAGTTCCTGGCTGGACAGTTCGGATTTTTCGGAATCGCCGCCGCTGATGTTGATCCCGTTATAGCCCGGCGACGTCGGATCGGCATTGCCGCCATCGACGTCATAGAAATTGCGATAGTCGAGATTCCGGTAGGAACCGAGGAATGTCAGCGTCGCGAACGGGAAGTCGTAGGACAGTTCGCTACGCACGCCAAAGGTGTCGCGATCCTGATAGCCCGGGATCGAGCCATAGGTCGTGTCGGGATTGAAATTCGGCGTGTAGAAGTTCGACCGCGGATCGCTGGTATCCAGCTCGAGGACATGGTTCGCCGGGCCCAGTGCGCGGTCGCGCGTACCATCGAGCGTGAAAAGGAAACGGAAATTGTCCGACGGTTCGCCATAGATCTGGAAGCGTCCGGTCAAGGTGTCCTGATCGTCGACCCGCGTGCCGAGATAGGGGTTCGATTCATAGCCGTCATGGCTGCGATACGCCCCGCTGATCCGAACCGCGCCGCTATTGTGCGCGAACGGCACGTTGATCATCGCCGCGCCGTCGATGCGGTCGAAATTGCCATAGGTGAATTCCGCCGCAGCATCGAACCGGTCGATATCGGGCTTTTTGGTAATGACGTTGATCGCGCCGCCGACGACGTTCCGTCCGAACAGCGTCCCCTGCGGGCCCTTCAGCACTTCGATGCGCTCGACATCGAATGCGTCAAAGGCAATGGCCGACGGACGGCCCATATAGATATCGTCGACGAACACGGCCGAACTGGGATCGCCCGCCGCGCCGCGGTCCGACGAACCGATACCGCGGATATAAAGGCGCGGCTGCGACGTCGGGAAATTATCGAATGTCAGGCCCGGTGTCCGGGTTGCGACATCGTCGATCTGCTGGATGCGCGCCTGGGCGATTTGCTCGGCGCTGAACACCGTCACGGTGACCGGCACATCCTGCAGATTCTCGCTGCGACGCTGCGCCGTGACGACGATCATATTTCCCTGCTGCTCGGACTGCTCGGCGTCGGCGGCCTGTTCTGCGGTCTGCCCGGCACCTGCCGTATCGACCTCCTGGGCCTGAGCGGAGCATGTCCACAGCAATCCCACAACGGCCACCCCCGAAAGCATGCAGCCCTTTGCCTTCCCTCTCATATTCCCACTCCCGTGCTTTTTGTTTGTTCTGGCCGCCTCTAAAATAGAATTGGATGCAATTTGTCAACGAGGTGCATCCCGTTCAGTCGGGACAGATTCCGCGAAAGGAACATAATCGCGGGCACATGCGCATCGCGCATCAATTGATGTTGCAGAGATCAGCGCTATTCAGCGATTTTTGGGCGTTCCAGACGCATTCTGCGCTCGCCATATCCGACCCGTTCCGGCGTTTCAGGCGCCGCGTCGATAGCCCGCGCCGTGGCCGAACCGCAGGGACGGAGATAGTCCGGGCATCAAACTATACGGAAAATCACGCCACACCCCGTCTGGCGTTTCGCATTATTTCCGGCTAATTGGATTCAATATGCTATTGATCGGATACGAACCTGAAACCCAGCTATCGGCGCGTGGCTATGGCCATCAGGCGATGCCGCGACTTCTGTACATGGTCTAGCATGGCCGCCTCCGCCTGTTCCGCATCCTCCGCCGCGATCGCATCCAGTATCTTCTGATGATCGCCTTGCGACTCGATAATATGATTCGGCACGCTTTCCGGAATCGCGCGGAAACGCTGGGGCACATAGCGCGCAATCGCCGGGCACAGTCGGGCGATGTCGCCGAATACCGGATAGATCACGGTCATGCGGATCGCGTTGCGGATCGCACCGTTGCGCGAAACGCGGACGATCAGCGAATGAAAGTCGCGATTATGTTCGTACCATTCGCGTTCGATTGCTTCGGACCAGTCGCCGCGCTGAACGATCGCAGCGCCCTGGCGCACCGCAGCACTCAATCGCTCGAATTCCTCGGGCGCCCAGCCATAGTCCACCGAAAGCCCGCACCCCTTGGCTTCAAGCACCGCGCGCGCGTCAATTGCATCGAGCACGTCGCGCAACTGGATATCGCGCACGGCATAGCCGCGATTGACGTGATAGGCGGCCAGCCCCTCGGCGGTCAGTACGGCAAGCGCACTGCGGACCGGCGTTCGCGAAACGCCCAGTTCCTTGGCAATCGTCTCGGCCGTAAGCCGCGTGCCGGCAGGCATTTTTCCGGTCACGATCAGTTCGCGCACGCGCGTGAGGACCGTAAGCGTCGCGGGCTCGGCCCGTTGGCCGGCATCGTCTGCGCCGAAGTGAGTGGTTTCGCGTATCGCCATGGTCGTCGGCTGTTAGCATCGGAATTCGGTGCTGCGAATGCCCCAATTGCATCCATTGTGCGCACCCGACGCGCAACTCCAACGATATAATGAACGGGAGAGCAGATTCGTGAACCTTGCCCTGCTGGGCTTCGCAACGATTGCGGCCTTCATCACTCTCATCATGACCAAGCGGTTGTCGGCGATCGTCGCACTGATCGCGATACCGATCATCGCCGGCCTGCTCGTCCCGGGACGGCCGGATCTTGGCGGCATGATCGTCGAGGGCATTTTGCAGGTCGCACCGATAGCGCTGCTCCTTTCGTTCGCCATCCTGTTCTTCGGCATCATGATGGACGCGGGACTGTTCGATCCCCTCGTCCGGCGCATTCTGCACCTGGTGGGCAATGATCCGCTGCGCATCGCGATCGGCACGGCTGCGCTGTCGGCGCTGGTCTCGGTTGACGGTGACGGCACGACGACGGCGCTGATCGTCATCACGGCGCTGCTGCCGGTCTATCGATCGATCGGCATGAACCCGCTGATCCTCGCCACGCTGCTCGGCAGCACCAACGCGATCATGAACTTCGTGCCCTGGGGTGGTCCGGCAGCAAGAGCCGCCGCCGCACTGAAGATTGATCTGCTTTCGGATCTCTTCCTCCCGCTGCTGCCGGCTATGGCCGCCGGGCTGCTCGCCGCCTTCGGCCTGGCCTGGTGGTTCGGGGTCACCGAGCGCCGGCGGCTCGGCTGGCAGCCTGCGCAGATGCAGCACGGCGCCGCGGTCGAGCATGAAACGCCACCCGAGCGGCGGCCGCACCTGTTCTGGCCGAATCTCTTGCTCACGCTTGCACTGATGGCGGCCATGTTCACCGGCATCGCCTCGCTTCCGGTGCTGATGATGGGCGCCTTCGCCATCGCGGTGACGCTCAACTATCCCAGCCTCCAGGTCCAGCGCGAACGAATCAACGCGCACGCCAATAATGTGGTGATGGTCGCGCTGCTGATCTTCGCCGCCGGGTCGCTCACCGGCATCATGGAAGGCACCGGAATGCTTGATGCGATGGCGCAGGCTCTGGTCCGCGGCATCCCCGATGCGATGGGCCCGTATCTGGCGCCGGTAACGGCGGTACTCAGCCTGCCGATCACCTTCCTCATGTCCAACGACGCCTATTATTTCGGCATCGTGCCGGTGCTGGCGGAGGCCGCGACGAATTTCGGCATCCCGCCCGAAGCGATCGGTCGCGCGTCGATGATGGGACAACCGATCCACCAGCTCAGCCCGCTGCTGGCACCGGTCTATCTCGCCTGCGGCCTGCTGGGCGTCGAAGTCGCCGATGTTCAGCGCTTCGCGCTCAAATATGCCGCGCTGATTTCGCTGGTACTCACGCTCGGGGCGATACTGACCGGAGCCATCCCGCTGGCGGTCTCGTGACGCACGGCGCGGCGCCGGAATCGACCGAGGATTTCGTCACTGCCAATCTGAAACGCAATTACACGGCGCATTTCCTGGACGGCATGTTGAGCTTTGCCGGTTTCCGGTTGATCTCCACGCCCACCTTCACCCCGGCCTATCTGTTCCTGCTGACCGGATCGAAGGCGCTGGTCGGGGTCGGCAGTTCGCTGCTCCAGGCGGGGATGATGCTCTCGCCTATGCTGATTGCCGCGGCCCTCTCGCATCGCAGTCTGGTGCTGCCTGCGGCACTGCGCGTCGGCCTGTTCATGCGGCTGATGATCCTTGCGCTCGCGCTGACCGGCTGGATGCTCGACGGACAATCGGCGATCGCGGCAACCTTCCTCGTTCTGTTCCTGCTGGGCATTGGCACCGGCGGCCAGCGCGTGGCGTTCAACCTGTTGTTGAGCAAGGTGATCCCGATCCGCCGCCGGGGGCGGCTGCAGGGTTGGCGCAACTTTGTCGGCGGGCTGATCGCGGCGGGCATGTCCTATCTGGCGGGCGCATGGCTGATCGAAGGCAATTTTCTCGGCAATGGCTATGCCAGCGTCTTCCTCCTGACCTTTCTGCTGAGTTGCGCCGGGTTGCTCGCGATCGGGCTGGTGATGCGCGAACCGCGCGACTCGGCAGTAGCGCCGCGCCAACCGCTGTTCGCGCATATCGCCACCTTTCCCCGACACCTCGCCGATCGCGACTTCCGCGCGTTTCTGATCGCCCAGTCGACCTGCACGCTCGCCCGCGCCGCCGCGCCTTTCTACATCCTGTTCGCGGGCAGCAAGATCGGCCTCGACGGCCATGCGGTGGGCAGTCTCGCTTTGTGCTTCATGGCGGCCGACACGGTGTCCAATCTGCTTTGGGGTCGGATAGGCGACAGAGCCGGATACCGCCTTACCTATATGCTGGCGGTCGCGCTGTGGATCGCATCGACGCTGGTGCTGATGCTGATGCCTTCCGCCTTCGGCATGGCGCTTGCCTTTTGCGGGCTGGGCGCATCGATTTCGGGGTATCTCATGAGCCAGCAGACGATGGTGCTCGAATTCGGCGCGCGGGAGGATGTCGCGATGCGGCTGGGCCTTACCAATACGCTGGATGGCGTCGTGTCGGCGATCGGGCCGCTATTCGGCGGGTTGGTCGCGGCGCTTTTCGGCTATGATCCGCTGTTCATCGGGTCGATCGTGATGCTGTCCGTCACGCTGATGCTGCTGCTCCGGCTGCGCGATCCCCGGACGATCGCCTGACAGGCGCGTACCGATGTCCGTCATGGCGGACGGCACCCGATGGCAAGCGCAGGGGCCTGTCATCGGCCTGTTATAATCCCGGCTATGGTGCGCCGCTGATGGAGCGGGAAACATGGTGCGCGCTGACGAGCCGGCGAAGGTGCGAACAGGGCGTGCGCCACCCGGATTCCTTCCCCTGGCGATCACCGAATTCTGGGAGCGTTTCGCGCTTGCCGGCGTAAAATCATTCCTGATCCTCACACTCATCGACGATGTTCTGGCAACCGATCGCGGCAGCGTGCTGGGCCTGTCGGGAATCGGGCGCCTGCTCGGAGGCTGGTTCGGGCCGCTGACGACAGCCGGGCTCGCCTCTCAGATCTATGGAATCACCAACGCGCTGCTATATCTGGCAGTGCCACTCGGCGGCCTGTTCGGCGACTATCTCGGCAAACGGCAATATGGCGTCCATCTCGGCGCGCTGACCATGATCGCCGGGCTGACGGCCATGTTCACGCGCACGTTGTTCCTGCCCGGACTGATGGTGTTCGCGCTGGGCGCCGGCACGCTGAAGGGCAATCTTTCGGTCGTCGTCGGCGCGCTGTTTACCGATGATGGCGCGCGGCGGCGCGGCTTTGCCGTCTATCTGGGCTTTCTGAATGCCGGAGTGATTTGCGGCCCCCTGGTCTGCGGCGCGCTCACGGTATTCGGCGGCTGGCGCTGGGGCATCGCGGCGGCGGCGGTGGCGGTGGCGGCGGGACTTGCCTGCGCACTGACCGCCACCCGCCTCCGCGCGGCAACTGGCGATTCTGCCGGATTCACGTCCCTCGCCCGCACCCGAAGCCCGACAGGCCATCGCGCAAACCTGCCGCTGCTGCTCCTCATGTTGCTCTCGGTGTTTCTCGCCTTTGGTGCCTATGAGCAGGTCGGCAACATGTTCCTCGTCTGGACGCGCGACCAGGTGGACCTGCGCATTGCCGGGTGGCAGATTCCGCTACCATGGCTTCTCTCGATCGATGGCTTGTTCACGCTGGCGCTGATCCCGCTGGTGCAAGTTGCGCTGCGGGCGCTGGCGCGACGGGGATTGGCGATCGACGATATCGGCCAGATGACACTCGGTTGCGGCAGCTGTGCGCTCGGCAATCTCGTGCTCGCGTTCGGCGCGTGGGTGCAGCCCGGAGCGCTCCCTTCGATATATCCGCTCGCCTATCTGCTGTGCGTCGACCTTGCGATCGTGTTGGTCTGGCCGGCCGGATTGAGCGTGGTGACGCGATCCGCGCCCGCACGACTGGTCGGCTTCTGGGTCGGGCTTTTCTATCTGCACGGCTTTTTCGCCAATCTCTGGGTCGGCTTCAGCGGCGCCTGGTACGAAGCGATGCCGCACGCCGATTTCTGGCTGATGCACGCGGCGATCGCCGCCGCCGGAGCCGCAGTCGCCTTGCTTGCCCGCGCGCTTCCCGGGCGACCGGCCCGGCTGCGTCAGGAGGCGATCACCACTTCCGCATGAGCGAAGCCTTCGGCAAATTCCGCGTCGAGCGGCTTGTCGGTCACCAATATGTCGACATCGCTTAGCGCCGCCGTTCGCATCAGGCCAAAGCGCCCGAACTTCGAGGAATCGGCGCCGAGCAGCACCCGTTCGGACGTTGCATAGGCGATCCGGCTCATCGCCGCCTCGCCGGGATGATAGTCCATCAGCCCGGTCTCCGCACAGATCGCGCCGACCGATAGAATTGCGAGATGCGGTGAGAATTGGGCGACATAGGCCTGCGCCACATGATCGGAAAAGGCGCGATAATCATAGCTCATCTGCCCCCCGGCGAGGAACAGCTGATTGTTGTTGATCCCGCCAAGATCGGAAGCAACCTGCAGCGAATTGGTGATCACCGTAAGCGCGCGCCGCTCGACCAGCTGTTTCGCGACATAACAGGAGGTCGTGCCCGAATCGATGAAGATGATCGCCCCGTCGTTGACGTATTCCGCCGCTGCGCGAGCGATCCGCAGCTTGGCCTCGGCATTTTCCTCCATCCGCTGTGTCAGCGGCCCTTCGAACGTCGAGGTGGCCAGCCGTGCACCGCCATGTTCGCGAATGATCGTGCCCTGCTCCTCCAGCGCGCGCAGTTCGCGGCGGATCGTTTCGTCGGATACGTTGAGTTCGGCGGCGAGCCCCGTCACCGACAGAGCCAGCCCGCCGCGCAGCCGCGCGACGATTTCGCGCTGGCGCTCCGATCGCTTCAGTATGATGCTTCTCCCCCAGGGTTTTTCGCCGCGCCATCAGCGTGCCGCCGCTTGCGGAAAGGGTCAATCATCGCCCTTCCGGTCAAACAAACGGGGCCGGCCATGCGACCGACCCCGATGGTTGCAGACCTCAGAAGCCGAGACGAAGCTGGACCCGCGCATAGCGCGGCGTCTGATAGGCGACCGGCGTGCGGTATAGCGAATTGGGCGATCCGTTCCCCTGTTCCCCGAACTCGTTATACGCAGTGACTGCCTTCGCATTGAGCAGGTTGAACACGTCGAAACGCACCGACGCGTCGATCCCCCAGCGCGCAGGCAGGCGCAGCGTGGCGCTTACGTCGATCTTGGCCAGCCAGTCGCCGGTAAAGGCGCTGCCACGCGGGATCACTTCGCCGCCGCAATAATAGCTGTAGCCGCCATAGCCATGCGCGACTTCGTCCACCGCCGAAGGCACGACACCGATACAGCTGTAATGCTGCGGCGACTGGATCAGCAGGTTGGCGCCGAAATCGAGGAATTCCAGAGGGCGATAGCTGCCATAGAGCTTGAGCGTGTGGCGGCGATCGTTGGGCAGATAACCATAGGCGCCGTTGGTGAAGCCGGGCGAATCGAAATCGGCGGAACGGTTGACCGACAGCTGGCCGTTCTCGGACCGGACACCCCCCTCATAATTGCCCTTGTCCATCGCCCAGGTGTAGGAGCCCGAAAGCCCCCACACGCCGTCGAATGCGCGATCGAAGGTCAGCGTCACTGCATTATAGTTACGCTGGGGCTTGGGGTAGCCGAGATCCTTCGCCAGCAGCGTCGCGGTTTCGCGCGTGCCATCGGGCATGGTGATGTCGATCACGACATCGCGGCCCGGATTGGCGATCGGCCAGAGGCCCGCCCCGCCGAAATGGCTGTTGCACACGGTTTCGGCATAGCCCTGCCGCACGCAATAGGCGCGAAGGCCCGCACCGGTCGAAATATCCTCGATCGCGTTACGCAGTTCGCGATGCGTGTAATAAAGGCCGACACGCATGCCGTTGCCGATCTGACGCTCGCCGCCCAGGACGAATTCGTTCACCGATTGCGGCTTCAGATCATGGTCGAGCGCGCTCGAATAGTCCGAAATGCTGCCGTCGCGGCTGACGACGCAATTGGCGACGCCGGTATCGGGACAGGCACTGAATCCGACGCCGCCCAGGATCGGATCACCGGCGATCGGGGTACCGTTGGTCGCGTCGGTGCCGTTGAACAGATTGTAGCGCGTATAGGTCACCACGCCGCCGGCGACGGCAAGGTTGAGGTCGCCCGCCATCGGCAGATAATATTTGCCGAAATAGCCATACACCTTCGTACTGCGATCGCCGAACAGATCGAACGATGCGCCCAGACGCGGCGCCCACAGATTGCCCGATTCATAATAGGACCGGCCGTCGACGCCCTGATTGCTGAAGCGATCGTTGCGCAGGCCGAGCTGCAGCGTCAGCCGGTCGTTCATCAGCGACCAGTCATCTTCGATATAATAGGCTTCGTTCTTTACCGTGGTTTCGCCGTTATTGGCGTAAACGCGAGTCGTGTAATATTCGGTGCCTTCGGCAATCCCCAGATCGGTGACGTCCGAGGCGGAGGCGGCGAAGATCTTGTAGAATCCGTTGCCGATCGTCTCGTGAATCTGATTCGACTGATCCGTCTCGTGATCATAGCCGACGCGCAGATGGTGCGAGCCGAACAGCTCGAAATTGAAATCCACGTCGGCGCGATAGAATTCGCGCTCGTCATCGGTCTGGCCATAGGCGTCGGTAATTTTGTTGAGGCCGATGTCCGTACCCGCATCGTTGGTGCGATAATCGAGCACGCGTTCGTTGGTGATGTCGAGCGGCAGCGTGCCGTCACGCAGCCTGTTCTTGCCATAGGCCGCCGATACGGTGAGCCACGGAGTGAAGGTGCCGGTATAGCGACCGACGAAATTCTCGCCCCCCGCGCGGCCGTTGGTGCCGCCGGTTTCCGCGCCGATCGCGCCGGTCGCCCGGTCATAATCCACGCTGCGCGTATGGGTGTCGTTGCTGCTGTCGAAATAGGTGAATTCGAGATGCTGGCTGTCGGTAAGATAGCCGTCGACCTTCACGCCCCAGAAGGGGCTGGAATTGCGAACGCGGGTGCCGTTGTCCTGATCCGCGTCGGGCATGAAGCTTTCATATTCGCGGATATTGTACAGGCCATAGACGAACAGATGGTCGCGAATGACCGGGCCGCTCGCTTCGAATACCACATCGTGGCGTGACTGGGTGGCGTTGCGGTTGTTCGCGGTCGCCGTGTCGGGCGAGGTCGAGCGCAGCCCTTCGAACTCGATCGATCCCATCACCCCCGCATGATATTCGTTCGAACCCGATTTGGTGACCGCATTGATCACGCCGCCGGTCGCCCGGCCGAATTCGGCGGGCATGCCGCCGGTCTTCACTTCGACGGTTTCGTAGAAATCATACGGCACTTCGACCGGCGTCAGGCCCATACGGAAATTGGTGATGTTCAGACCGTTCACGAAATAGGCGTTTTCGGTGAAGGCCGCGCCGCTGATCGTGATCTGATTGGCGAATCCGCTGTTCGCACCTGAGGAACCGCGCGTCACGCCCGGCGACAGCAACGCGACGTCGAGCAGCGAGCGGGCCACCGGCACGCGCTTGTCGATCTCGGCCAGGTCGATCACCGATCCGGTGGCGGTATCGTTGAAATCGGTGGTCGCAACGCGCGAACCGCGCACGACGATCTCGTCGCCGGCAGTTTCCGCGCCGGCCGCGCCCCGGACCAGACGGAAGCTGTTGCCCGCGCCGTTGCCGGCGGTCAGCTGCACGCGCATTTCGCGATAGGCGGCGAATCCGGGCGCAGTGACGTGAAAATCATAGGCGCCCGGCGTGAGTTGCGCGAAGCTGTAGCTGCCCGCATCGTTGGTGGTGACCGAGCGCGAGACGCCGCGATCCGACGACGTGATCGTCACTGTCGCGCCGACGATCGGCGCGCCATCCTCGGCAGTCACGCGGCCCGAAGCAGTGATGTTGGTATAATCCTGCGCATGCGCCGACGGAGCGACCAGCGCAGCGGCCGGAATGGCCGCGCCCAGCAACATGGCACGGATCAGCGCGGCAGGCCGCGCGGCTCGCGAGAAACTCGTCACGATAAAACCCCCTGAGATTGGAATGCGCCTTGGATCGGCGAAGCCCGAGTCGCCGGATCGGCATGTTCCGGCTAGGCGGCGCCTCTAGGAATGGCGCGTTGAGCTTTTGTGACATTCAGTCACCAAAACAACATTATTTCCAAAATTCGAGGAATGCGGTGGATTGTCATATGCGCGCAACATGTCGTCGCCAGCGCGTCATCAGCGCCCCTGTTTCGACCCGGAGCAAGGTGTACTGAAACGAATAATGCACAGATTTACGCTGTTCCGTCACGAAACGGCCGATTCGGAGGGGCACAATCCTCCAACATCGCCGCCGACAGCCAACTGTGGATTTGATGTTGATTTATGACGGCGAGGTCGAACCTGCAGCCTTTGCCCGACGAAAGGACGCATGCCCGATGAAAAGCCGCCTATCGCATGCCTTGCTGCTGACGCTTACCATCGTCGCCACGCTGGCGGCGCGATCGGCGCTCGCACAAGCGGGATCGTCGCGCGACACGCCCTGGTTCGCTTCGATCGAAGTCGTGCGCGACGCGCGCGCCGATGCGCAAGGCGCCACCGGCACAGTGTTCGACGATGCCAATCGCAACGGGCGGCTCGACCCCGGCGAACAGGGCATTGCCGGAGTCAGGGTTTCCAACGGGCGCGAGATCGCGACAACCGACGCGGAGGGACGATACCTGCTTCCGGTACGTGCCGACATGAACCTGTTCGTGATTCAGCCGAGCGGATGGCGCGTGCCCACCGACCGCAACTTCGTTCCCCAATTCGCCTATGTCCACAAGCCGGGCGGATCGCCCAAGCCGATGCGCTTCGGCGGATTGCCCGACACCGGGCCGCTGCCCGCTGCAGTCAATTTCCCGCTCGCCCCCAGCGCCATCGGCAGCAATTTCAACTGTGCCGTGCTCGGCGATGTCCAGGTCTATTCGGGTGACGAGATCGGCTATGCGCGCGATTCGATCGTCCGCGAACTGACCGATCGCGAAGGCCCCGCGCCCGCGTGCATCTTCGCGCTCGGCGATCTGGTCGGCGACGATCTTGGCCTGCTGCCCCGCCTTGAAACGGTGCTCGGCGCACTGCACGTCCCGCAATGGTGGGTGCAGGGCAATCACGATTATGATTCGGATGCCGATCGCGACGCCGACAGTTCCGACACCTGGCGGCGCGAATGGGGGCCCGAAACCTATGCCTTCGAAATCGGCGACACGCTGTTCATCGGGCTCGACAATGTCGTCTATCCGTGCGGCGAGACCGATAATCGCAACGGCGACCGCGCCTTTTGTGCCGAGGACCCGCGCAAGACCTATAATGGCCGCTTCACCGACGATCAGATGGCGTTCCTGGCCAATCTGATTGCCGCGACCGACCCGGACAAGCTGATCGTGCTGGGCCATCACATCCCGCTGGTCGGTTTCGACAATCGCGAAACCTGGGCGCATCAGACCGACAATGCCGCCCAACTCTATGCACTGCTCAGGGGCCGCAAGGCGCTCGACCTTTCGGGGCACAGCCACACGCTCGAAAATCTCGCACCGGGGGACAGCTATGCGGGCTGGCGCGAAATGGTCGGCGTCGACACGATCCCGTTCCGCCATGTCGTCGCTGGTGCCGTGGCGGGCGACTGGTGGGGTGGCGATTTCGACGTAGCCGGCATTCCGATGAGCCTACAGGGCGACGGATCGCCGCGCGGCTATCTCGACATGCGCATAACCGGCACCGATTATGCGCTCGATTATCGCGCGACCGGCCAGCCACAGGACAAGGCGATGTGGCTGTCGGTCAATATGCCCGCATTTCGCGACTGGGCTCAGGCGCTGCTCGCCTGGCGAGAGGCCGATCGCGATACGCGCGATCCGGTGCCACCGTTCAGTGCGCAGGACCTGCCCGATGTCGGCCTGCTGACGCCCGATGATCTCGCACGCGGCAGCTGGATCACTGCCAATGTCTGGCTCGGTGACAGCGGGACCAGCGTAACGATCGCACTCGACGACGGCGCGCCGGTGGCGATGGAACACACACAACAGGCGCGAGGCGAGGAAAGCCATATCGGCGTCGACCATGCCGATCCCTTCGCGCTGCAGCGCCAGCTGAGCGTCGCGCGAACTGCGTTCGAAAGCCGTTCGGGAGACGCGCAGGCGCAGGGCTTTATCCAGGGGCGGCAGGACCGCCATCCCCCCGCCGCGCCACAGCCACAGGGGTCTGCAGCCGATCACAGCTCGCATCTCTGGCGCTTCCGCCTGCCCGCCACGCTGGCGCCGGGGGTTCATGTCGCAACGGTGCGGGTACAGCGTCAGCAAGGATCATCGGCACAGGAAAGCCTGATTTTCGAGATACGGCCTGAACGCCCCCCGCGCACGTTCCGCTTCGACGTCTGGAATGCCTTCGAAGACGGACCGCGCGTGCCCGAGTTACAGCGCCCCGTAGATTGATATTGCTGGATAATCTGCTCGGGCGACGGCAGGGCGTTTTCAGCGACGGCGCTTTTTCCCGTGCTAACTCAACACTCAACAACCCATCAGACGGCGCGTCTTTTATCTCGCTGTAAATTTTTCCACACCCCCTCCGACGCCCCAATGTCTCCATCGAACAGCAGCTAAAGAGGGAAGAGTTCCAAGCGCTTAGCGCCGATCCGGCATCATAATGGCACCACGAGCCTCCCCCACGGCGCCACCTATCTCCCTAAAAAACGATGTGCAGACAACGGCTTAGCAGTGGCCAGGAGCCACTGCCTTTATCTTGCTTTCGCTCCCTACCGCCCCAAGACCTGGCCCACCCACCGGCAACAAGTCAGTCTACTTGCGATAATTTCTCCACATCCTCCCAGTTTGCTGCGCGACCGATCTCCTGCATGTAGCTTTCGAAGTTGCTGCCCTCTTCGTCCGAAACCGGTTCGCCGGGGCGCCATACGGAATCGCATTCAAAGCACATCTTGAAAGCGACGTTTGACGTGACCCCCGCTTTTTCCTCCAGTTGGAGCTAGAGTCCGACCCGACGAAGGGACGGACGGATGAAGCGGAAGCAGTTTTCGGAAGAGCAGATCATCGGCATTTTGAAGGAAGCCGAGGCGGGC
>NZ_QFZL01000006.1 GCF_003171655.1 Stakelama portus
CGGCGATATCCTGGTCTGGAAATTTGCGCGCAGACCAGGATATCGCCGTGGCACGAAACACTGCGATATGCAACGCAGGTCTGTCGGAACGCACAGCGAACGGCAGCACGCGCAGCGCCGATCGCAGCGCCATCGCCCTCGCCCAATCGACCGGCTTATTGTCTAGCCAGTCGCGCAGTTTTTCGTGGTTACGAATCGCGACCATCGCCTCTCCCCGGCCATCACCATGCCGCACCCCCGCACCCCCCGCAACGGCGCGCCCATTGCATCACCCTCCGTATTACCCATATAATACAGTTGAACGCATACCCCGGCGCAAACTATGGAAGGGCGAACAGATTTGGAGTCCGCGACAATGGCGACGACTGCGACCGCGACTGAAGAAGAAACGCTGAACCTCACGCCGCCCGATCCGGTGCCGGCGGTGAAGCCGGAAAAGGCGGCGGGGCTGGTGCCCGTCGACGATGCTAAAAAGACCGAACTGGAAGCCCGCGTCGATGATTTCATCGATCAGCTGGTGGCGCAGGACGTGAATTCGCCCGAATTCGGCAAGCGCGTCGATGCGATCACTGCGATGGGGCAAAAGGAAATCCGCGCCGCGGCCGGCCAGTCGAACCGTTTTCTCGATCGCCCGGTCAAGGCAATGGGCAAGGATGATGGCGTCGGCGCCGACCTCCTGCAGCTGCGCAAGACGGTCGAGGATCTCGATCCCAGCAAGAATGGCAAGCTGATCGGCGGCAAGGGCGGTTTCCTCAGCCGCGTGTTCGGTTCGCCGATGAAGACCTATTTCCGCAAATATCAAAGCTCGCAGACGCACATCAACGGCATCCTCAAGAGCCTGGCCAACGGCAAGGACGAGCTGTTGCAGGACAATGCCGCGATCGGCACCGAGCGCGAGAATCTGTGGAACGCGATGGGGCGGCTGGAACAGATGATCTATCTGTCCAAGGCGATGGACGAGAAGCTGACGGCCAAGGCCGAGGAGCTCGACGCGACCGATCCCGCCAAGGCCAAGGCGATCCGCGAAACCGCGCTCTTCTATGTCCGCCAGCGCACCCAGGACCTGCTGACGCAGATGGCGGTTACGGTGCAGGGCTATCTCGCGCTCGATCTGGTCAAGAAGAACAATGTCGAGCTGATCAAGGGCGTCGATCGCGCATCGACCACCACCGTCTCGGCGCTGCGCACGGCGGTAACGGTCGCGCAGGCGCTGACCAACCAACGCCTTGTGCTCGATCAGATCACTGCGCTGAACACGACCACTGCGGGCCTGATCGATTCGACCGGACAATTGCTCAAGAGCCAGTCGGCGGAGATCCACGAACAGGCGGCGTCCTCGACCATTCCGGTCGAAACGCTCCAGCGCGCGTTCCAGAATATCTATGACACGATGGATGCGATCGACACGTTCAAGCTGAAGGCGCTCGATTCGATGAAAACCACGGTCACCGTGCTGTCGGACGAAGTCGAAAAGTCGAAAGGCTATATCGCGCGTGCCGAAGGCGCGAACCAGAATGCAGTCGCGGGGCCGGACGAAACCTTCAAGCTGGAGGCACTGTAAGCCACCATGCCCACCGACGTCGATCGCCAGCTGGCGCGCAGCAGCGAGTTTCTGGATCGCACCCGCGAACGTTATGGGTCGCTCAGCAAGCGCGCCAGGAAGCGGCGCGATGCGGAGATATTGAAGCGGTTGGGCCGGATCGCGGGCGCCGATTTCGTCATCGTTATCGCTGCGATGGTCTTTGGCTGGTTCGTGCCGCTCGGCATGGGCGGCGCGCTGGTGGTGATGGCATTGTTGATCGCCGCGACGCTGGCATTCGCGGTATTCCCGCTGGTCGAGCCGCCGAGCGCCGAGAAACTGGTTCAGGTGCCGCTCAAGGCGCTGCCGCTGCGCACGGAGCAATGGCTGGAAACGCAGCGCCCCGCCCTGCCCGCGCCCGCCCGCACGCTCGCCGATTCGATCGGCGTGAAGCTGGAAACACTGTCGCCGCAGCTTGCCGAACTCAGCGAAGAAAGCCCGGCGGCGAACGAAGTCCGCAAGCTGGTCGGCGAACAACTGCCCGAACTGGTAAAGGGCTATCAGCGGGTTCCCGAACCGCTGCGCGCAGTGGAACGCAACGGCCGCACGCCCAATCAGCAGCTCGAGGACGGGCTCAAGCTGATCGATGATGAAATCGCACAGATGTCGGCACAGCTGGCCGAAGGCGATCTCGATCTGCTGGCGACCAAGGGCCGCTATCTCCAGATCAAATATCAGGGCGACGAAGGCATCGTCTGATCGCCACGCCGCCCGAACAGCCGATGCTGTGCGGGTTCGGCAGCGGCTTCGTCGATACGGGCGATCAGATCGGTAAAGTTGCGGTGCAATTGCTGGAGCGCGAAGATTTCGCCGAACAGCCGCCCGATCATTTCAAAATCGAGCCCCTTTGCGACCTGCGCCGCGCGCAGCTGGGCGATGGCGTCGGCGAATTCGGCATAGTGGCGCTCGCTGTCCAGCGGCACCACGCGTCTGCGTTCGGCAAATGCCTGACGGCACGCCGCAGCGACATCGGCTTCGTGGCGGAGCAAACGAGCTGCGGCGGGGTGAAAATAGGCACCGACCGCGTCCGGCAGCCGCGATTCAAGTCCGCGCGTGACATGCACCAGATCGTTCCGGATCCGCCATAATGTGCGCGGCACCGCGCGCGGCACGCCGTGATCGGCAAGCCGCGACTGACGCTCGCGCTCGGCATCCTTCATCGCCGTTTCCACTGCACCCAGCGCCGCGCGAAGCGGCGCCTGTTGCGGCACGCCGGGCGGCGAAGCCCCGCTCTCCATCGCATCGGCGGCAGACCGCATCAGCGATTCGCACTGTTCGAGCACGTCGCCGACACGCTGTGCCAGCACGCCACGCGACCGGGCCGGAAAGATGATCAGGCTGATCGCAACGCCGATCACGCCGCCCAGGGCGATCTCGGCGATCCGATCGACCGCAAATTGTCCGGGCGAATTCCCCGGCAGATTGCCGAGCAAGGCGATGATCGCAGTGACCGGCGCGATCCGCAATTGCGGCCGAACCGCCGCAGCATAGGCGGCAAGCGCGGTTACCAGCGCCAGCCCCACACCCGTCCCGATCAGGGTATGTGGCAACAACATCGCCGCGATTGCGCCGATGATCGCGCCGACAATCGTGCCGATCAGCCGGTCAAAGGCCGCGCCCATCGTTCCCCCGACCGAGCTTTGCAACACAAGCACGACCGTGATGACTGCCCAGAATCCCTGTTCGAGGTGCAACAGGCGATAGGCAAGATAGGCGATCACCGCGCCGACCATCACGCGCACTGCCTGCCGAAACTCGGTGCCGCGACCGACGAACAGGCCGCGCGGTTCGATCATCTTGCGGCGGCCGCCTGTGCCCGATCGGCGAGCCGCGCGACTGCTTCGGCATGAATGCCCGGCGTGGTTGCGAGTATCCCGAATGCCTGAGCCTGCGGCGTGTTGAAGGCGAGCGGCTGGCCAAGCGCGTCGCTGACCGTCGCGCCCGCTTCCTGTGCCACCAGCGTCGCGGCGGCGACATCCCACTCATATCCCCAGCGCAGCGTCGCGACCATATCGGCTTCGGCGGCAGCCACCATCGCGATACGCAGCGCGATCGAATTGGGCTTTGCGACCATGATAAGGTCGCGGTCGATCTTGGGCAGCGCATCGGCGGGCACACGCGCTCCCGACAGCAGGTTGCGTGTCGCCACCTGAATGCGCTCGCCGCCGCGATAGGCGCCTTTCCCGGCTTCGGCGCGCCAATGCTCGTTTCGGGCAGGCGCATCGAGGATTCCGATCACCGGACGGCCATCTTCGATCAACGCGACCGACACCGCCCAGCCCGTGCGCTCGCGCAGGAAATCGCGCGTGCCGTCGATCGGATCGACCACCCATAACCGTCTGGCGGCAAGCCGATCGTCATTGTCGACCGTCTCTTCGGATAGCCAGCCGGCATCGGGAAGCAACGCGCTCAGCCGGCCGCGAAGCATCGCGTCGACTTCCAGATCGACTTCGCACACCGGATTCCCGGGTGATTTCTCCCAACGGCGGAAATCGGTGCCGAACCGCGCCATCGCCAGTCTGCCGGCATCGGCGGCGACTGCCGCAACAGCGTCGGCAAGCGTGTCAGTCACCGGCGATCGTCATCCCGTCGACGCGCAGCGAAGGCGCATTGAGCCCATATCGGAAATCGAGATCGCTGGCGGGCGTCATCTGGCGGAACATGTCGGTCAGGTTGCCTGCGATGGTGATTTCCGAAACCGGACGCGTAATCTCCCCCTTCTCGATCAGGAACCCGGCCGCCCCGCGACTATAATCGCCGGTAACGCCATTGACGCCCTGTCCGATCAGTTCGGTCACCAATATGCCAAGCTCGATCTCTCCGATCAGCGTTTCGCGCGGCACATGTCCGGCGGCCATATAGAGATTGCTTGCCGAAGCGCCCGGATTGCCGCCGATCCCGCGCGCGGCATGCCCTGTCGGCTCAAGGCCGAGCTGGCGCGCGGCGGCACTGTCGAGCAGCCAGGTTTCGAGCATTCCGTCGGCAATGATCGCCATCGGCTGCACCGGCAGCCCCTCGCCATCGAACGCGCGGCTGCGCAGGCCGCGCGGAATATGCGGGTCGTCATGGATCGAAATGCCGCTGGCGAAGACCTGCGTTCCCAACGCGTCCTGAAGGAAGCTGGTCTTGCGCGTGATCGCACCGCCCGAAATCGCCGCCATCAAATGGCCGAGCATGCTCCCGGACACCCGCGGATCGAACACAACCGGCATCGCGCCGCTGGGCACCCGCGCCGGATTGAGGCGCGCAACGGCGCGCTGCCCCGCGCGCGTGCCGATGGTTTCGGGCGATTCGAGCATCGATTCGTGCCGCGCGCTATGATGCGCGTGATCGCGCTCCATCGCGCTGCCGCTGCCCGCCAGCACGCTTGCCGAAAGCCCGTGGCTGGTAACGGCATAGGCCCCCGCGAACCCGTGGCTGGTGGCAAGCGCGATGATCGTGCGGTTGGCGCCTGCGCCGGCGCCTTCGCTGTTGGTCACGCCGGGCACGGCACGCGCGGCTTCCTCGGCGATCAACGCGCGTTCCTTCAGCGCGTCGGGCTCGACTTCGGCGCCATCGTCCAGGTCGAGCAGCGGCGGATCGCCGTGCATCAGCCGATCCTGCGGGGCCAGGCCCGCCCAGCGATCCTCCGGCGCCTCGCGCGCCATCTTGAGCGCACGTTCGACTGCCTCGTCGAGCGCGTCGGGCACCAGGTCGGTGGTGGAAATCGTCGCGGAACGCTGGCCGACAAAAACGCGCACGCCCATTTCTTCGCTCTCGGAACGCCCGACATCCTCGAGCGCGCCCATGCGCACCGATACCGAAAGCGACCGGTTGCGCACCAGCATCGCATCGGCCGCGTCGGCCCCGGCGCGAACCGCCCGCGCAACTGCATCCTGAACGCGCTCGCGCGCCTTATCGATGGTCAACATCCCAGCGACTTAGGGAGCGTCGGGGCCAACGTCAAAGCGGTCCGCCTATAAGGAGAGCCCGACCACCGCGCAGGCAGCGAACATCAGCAGCCCCGCATTGCGATTCGAGCGGAAGCGCACCAGCGGATTGGCGCCATCGCGAGCGTCGAGCGTCAGCACCTGCCAGCCAAGGTGGCAAGCCATCGGCGCGAGTGCGAGCAGCGCAAGCAGATCGGGACGCATCGTCCAGATCGCCCCCGCCCACAGCCCGATCGCGGCAAGGTAGCAAAGCCCCACGCCGGGCTGAACGAATCGCCCCATCGCCCGTGCCGAAGAACGCACGCCGACCAGCGCGTCATCCTCCACATCCTGCAGCGCATAGATCGTGTCGTAACCGATCACCCAGAAGATACAGCCGGCATAGAGCAACAGCATCGGCGCGAGCACGCCGGTATCCATCTCCACCCACCCGACCGGTGCCGCCCAGGAAAAGACGAGACCCAGCCAGGCCTGCGGCCACCAGGTGATGCGCTTCATGAAGGGATAGGCAGCGACCAGCGCCAGGCTGGCGAGCGCGACCAGCGCCGCGGCGGGGCGCAGCTGCACCAGCACGATGAGCCCCACAAGGCTGAGCATGCCGAGCCATATCCACGCGCTTTTCAGCGATACCGCACCGCTCGCGAGCGGACGGCTCGCCGTGCGCGCCACCTGGCGATCCAGGTCGCGGTCGACGATGTCGTTATAAACGCACCCTGCCCCGCGCATCGCAATGCTGCCGAGCAGAAACCACAACAGCATGTCCCAGCGTTCACGCATATTGCCCGACAGGGCGATCGCCCAGGCACCGGGCCAGAAGAGCAGCCACCAGCCGATCGGCCGGTCGAACCGTGCCAACAACGCATAGGGCCGGGCGGCGGCGGGCAACAGCCCGATCAGGCCGCGATGCTGGGTATCGGGAAGCGTCTCGGCGCTCATGATTCACGCCCCGCGGCGCGATCGGCGGCCCAGGCGAAATCGCGTGCCGCAATGCGTTCCTGCGGATTCTCGAACGCGTCATCCGGATCGGGGGCGACTCCCAGCGCATGCAGCAGCGCCCAGAGCGCGAAACGCCGTCCCGGCTCCTGTTCCACGCCCATGTCCGTGCGCAACCGCGAAATGCCGGCCTCCAATGCCGCCGGGTTTTCAGCGTCGAGCCCTTCGGGACCGAAATAGTGATGAAGAAGCGTGTCGAGGTCCATCCGTTGCTGGTGGCCCCGGCCGCGACGCGACGCAACCCCAAAGCTGGCGGCGCGACGCCGGGACTCCCGCCCGACGCGCCACCGCCCGATATTTGCACAGACCGCATCGCGCGGCGCTTGTCCGGTCGCTGCAAGCGGCTATGGTGCGGGAATGTCTCTGCTCGACCGACTGCTGCGACGCAATTCCGCCGATGCGTCGGATTCGCAAGCGCCGGCATTGGATACGCCTCCTGTCGCGGAACCGGTAACGATACCGGCTGAACCGCAATATTTCCGTCCTCTGTTCGTGCTTCAGCATGGCGGACGCGCTTTCGACCCGCTGCCGGGATCCGACCCTTCCGCTCTGGCAGCTATTGGTTCGGCGACCGCACGCAGGCTCGATGCAATGCCGAACGCCGTCCGTGCTCCGGTCAACGGCCTGGCCATGTTCGCAATACCCGGTTTTCTGGACGATGCCGAATGCGATGCGCTGATCGCCCTGATAGATCTGGACGTGAAACCTTCAACCAGCCTGAACGCGGCCAAACGCAAGTCGCGGACAAGCGAGACCTGTCATTTGTCGAGTGACGATCCGCTGGTCACGCACGTCGAAACGCGAATGAATGCGATGCTTGGCCTTCCCGCGAGCCATGGCGAAACGGTACAGGGGCAGCGCTATCATCCCGGGCAGCAGTTCATGCTGCACAACGACTATTTCGCCGGCGGCCAGATCTATTCCGAAGCGGTCGCGTCCGAAGGGGGACAGCGAACCTGGACCGCAATGGTCTATCTCAACGAGCCTGAGGCCGGCGGCGAGACTCGCTTCCCCTATGCGATGATCGAAGGCGTGCCGACCCGTGGCACCTTGCTCACCTGGTTCAATCTCACGCCGCAGGGCCTGCCCAACAAATTGGCGCATCATCAGGGCTGCCCGGTCGAGGCCGGCGTGAAACATGTGCTCACCAAATGGTATCGCGAGCGCGAATGGCAGGGCAGCGCCGCATCGGACGCGCTACGCACCTGATACGTTGCGACGGACAGCACAGCGGCGTTAAAGGCAGCGGATGCCCGCAACCCCCGCCTGGCCGCCCGATTCGACTCCGCGGTTGTTCGTCACCGAGCCGATTTCGCCCGGCCAGATGCTACGCATCGATGCCGCGCAGGCGCATTATCTGATCGCGGTCATGCGACTGAAGCCGAACGATCCGGTGCGCCTGTTCGACAATGTCAGCGGCGAGTGGATCGGTATCGCGCGCGAAGTGCGCAAGCGCGACCTGACCCTCGAAGTCACCGAACATCTGACCGAGCGCGAGCCCGTCCCTGACCTCTGGCTATGCGCTGCGCCGATCAAGAAAGGCCGGATCGACTGGCTGATCGAAAAGGCATGCGAGCTGGGCGTCGATCGCGTCGTTCCGGTGTTCACCCGCCGCGCGGTGGTCGACCGGCTCAATCTCGATCGCCTCACCGCGCATATGATCGAAGCCGCCGAACAATGCGGGCGCACCGCGCTGCCCAGCCTTGCCGAACCGGTGAAACTCCCCGCATTGCTGCGCGACTGGCCGAGCGAGCGCGCCTTGTTTTTCGCGGATGAAGCAGGCGGCGTGAACGCGCTTGAAGCCATGGCCGCGTACAAGGGTCCGGCGGCGATCCTGATCGGCCCGGAAGGCGGGTTCGACGATGAGGAACGCGCCGCGATCAAGGCGTTGCCGCAAGCCGTCGGCATTGCGCTGGGGCCGCGCATCCTGCGTGCCGACACTGCCGCCGCCGCTGCGATTTCGCTGTGGATGGCGGCCGCGGGGGATTGGTAACGCGCCCCTCCCTCCCCATCTGAGGGCCGAGAGGGGCTGGCGCAGGGGCATGCCTCACCGTAAAGGGCGGCCATGAGCACGAAAACGGTTTCGGAAAGCAACGCACCGGTCATCGAGGATCATGCCCAGCTGATCGACTATTTCGCGAGCGGGGAAAAGCCGAAGGACCGCTGGCGCATCGGCACCGAGCATGAGAAATTCGTCTATCGCACCCAGGACCTGCGCGCGCCCAGCTATGACGAGCCGGGCGGCATCCGCGACCTGCTCAACGCACTGACCGAGTTCGGCTGGAAACCGGTCGAGGAAGGCGGCAAGGTGATTGCGCTTTCCGGCCCGGACGGCACGGTCAGCCTCGAACCGGCAGGCCAGCTCGAACTGTCGGGCGCGCCGCTCGAAACCATCCATCAGACCTGCGGCGAAGCCGATCGCCACCTTCAGCAGGTGAAGGCAGTCGGCGAGAAGCTGGGCCTGGGCTTCCTCGGCCTTGGCATGTGGCCGGACAAGGCGCGCGAAGACCTGCCGATCATGCCGAAGGGGCGGTACGGCATCATGCTGAACCATATGCCGCGCGTCGGCTCGCTCGGCCTCGACATGATGCTGCGCACCTGCACGATCCAGGTGAATCTCGATTATTCGAGCGAAGCCGACATGGCGAAGAAATTTCGTGTCGGCCTCGCGCTCCAGCCGCTGGCGACGGCATTGTTCGCCAACTCGCCCTTCACCGAAGGCAAGCCCAACGGCTTTCTGAGCTATCGCAGCCATATCTGGTCGGACACCGATCCGGCGCGCACCGGCATGCTGCCCTTCGTGTTCGAAGACGGCTTCGGATACGAACGCTATGCCGACTATGCGCTCGATGTGCCGATGTACTTCGTCTATCGCGACGGCAAATATATCGACGCGGCGGGCCTCAGTTTCCGCGATTTCCTGAAGGGACGCCTGCCGGTTCTCGAAGGCGAGCTGCCGACGATCGACGATTGGGCCGATCACCTGTCGACCGCCTTCCCCGAGGTGCGTCTCAAGACTTTCCTCGAAATGCGCGGCGCCGATGGCGGACCGTGGAACCGCATCTGCGCACTGCCCGCGCTCTGGGTCGGCTTGCTGTACGATCAGGGCGCGCTCGATGCTGCCTGGGATCTGGTCAAGGACTGGTCGATGGACGAGCGCGAGGCGCTGCGCAACGCGGTGCCCAGGCTCGCGCTCGATGCGCCGTTGCCGGGCGGTGGCAAATTGCGTGATATCGCCGGCGAGGTACTCGACATCGCCAATGCGGGGCTCACCGCGCGCGCGCGCCTCAACGCCTCGGGCGACAACGAAACCGGCTTCCTCGACCCGCTGCGCGAGATCGTGCGCACCGGCAAGGTGCCCGCGCAGGTGCTGCTCGAAAAATATGCCCGCGACTGGGATGGCGACGCTTGTGGCATTTATGGCGAGACGAAGTTCTGATCAGTTGGCGTCGGTCAGACTGTCCTGAAAAAATGTCAGCAACCGCTGGCGGAATTCGGGTGGGGTGGCGTGGCTATTGACGACCATCTCCGCCTGATTGTCGGGACGATCGCAGGACAAACGCGCGCTTCAGCCGGCGGGCCGTTCCGATTTCTTTCCAGTCAGCCATGCGAAGAACAGCGGCACCACGCCGTTGCGCTTCATCCATGCGTCATAGGCGACATAATCGGGATCGAGCTTCAGATGCTTTTCCTCGGTCTTGGCGCGCCAGTAATAGACCCCGCTCACCACGCCCATCAGCAACGTGTTGCGCACGGCGTCGGCAAGGCTGCCGGTCGTGGCGAGGAACGGAAGCGTCGCAACCCACCAGAACAGGTTCTTTGACAGATAGGCCGGGTGGCGGCTGAGCGCATAGGGACCATGGGTCAGGATGCCGCGATTGGTGAGGTTCGAAAAACGGAAGCCGAACGCCACCGTCGCCCAGGCATAGATGCCGGTTAGTGCCACCAGCACCGTGCCGAACGCCCACATCGCCGGCATGCTGTCGCCGAACCATTGGAACCAGCCATCCTGGCCATAGGTGCCCTGATGATAATCGAGCGGCCCGCCATCGCCCATCATGATGAAGGGCGGATAGCAGATCAACGCCGCCGCCCAGCCGCTGGCGAACGGATTGGCCGAACGGATATGCGAATCGAGCGGGCGAAAAGTAAGAATGTACCCCGCCGTCGCAAAGGCGACGTCGACGACGAACATGAAGCTGATCAGCCAGTTGGCGAGGCTGACCGGGTGCGCGAAGATGGCGCCGGTATCCCAGCGGATGAAATCGCCGAAATTGGGCGGCACGATCGCAAGCATGAAGGCGAGGAAGAAACCCTTCACTGCCCAGCTGCGCAGATGATTGGCGATCGCCGCGCGATCGACGCCTTGCTGATACCCCATCAGCCAGGCACCCAGCGACCAGCATCCGTCCTTCGGCTCCACCATCCGGCGGTCGAGCCACAGGACATAGGGTACCGACAGCACGAACAGCCAGGGCGCGGCCATTTCGAAACACCACATGGCAAAGGCGAAATTGCCTTCCCAATAAAAGCGCCCGGTCGCGTAGATCACGCCGATCCCGCCCCAGGTGAGCCAGAGCCCGGCCAGCTTGGTCAGGCTGATGTCGAATGTTTCGCGCCAGGGGCGCTTGATCGACCAGTCGATACCGGTCGAAGGGCTGCGATGCACCTTGTCGACGAAAATCGACCAGAGCACCATCGGCAAGGCACAGGCAAGGACGTTGGTCAGTGCCGAAAACGGCCCGTCCATCCCATAGGTGCGCGCAATCACCACCCAGGCGATCATACCCGCCATGCCGACGATCCCGACCGCGCCGCTTACCGCCGAACGGGGTCGCGGATCGGCCTTGGCCGGGGCTGCCAGTGCTGCATCATGATACATGAGCAAAGGCTGTACTCGCCAATGGTAAGCAAGCCGTGAAGGCCGTTTCGGGCGCGGGACGGGCCGAGATCGCCGTCGCCCCAGCGCAGGCAGGCCCATGACTTTCCAATTCGCATGACTGGCTGACACAGAAGCATTGGCTGATGTGTCGGTCGATGCGCGACGCGATCCCGACATGGGGGGCCCGCCTGCGCAGGAAGCGAAGAGCAAGGCGGAATCTCATGACGCCAGGCCAGGTCGTGAACCGATAAACGGCGCCGCCCCCTTTACCTTGTGCAGCGCAGCGGCTTAATTGCGCGCCATCCTTCTCCTTCCCCGAAAGGCAATTGCTTCATGCGCCGTTCGTTCGTTCTTGCCGCGCTCCTGTTCACTACGGTCACGCCCGCCTTCGCTCAGAACAGCGCTCCGCAGCCGGTGCCGATCGTCGACACGATCCCGGCGGCGAAGGATATTCCCTATCCCGGCACGATCACGCTGAACGTCGATGCGACCGATGTCGAACAGGGGATTTTCCGAGTCGAGGAGACCATTCCGGTGGCACAGGCCGGGCCTATGGTGCTGCTCTATCCATCGTGGCTGCCCGGCAAACATGCGTCGCGCGGCGAGATCGAGAAGCTGGCCGGCCTGACCATCACCGCCAATGGCAAGACGATTCCCTGGGTCCGCGATACGGTCGATGTATTCGCCTTTCACATCGACGTTCCTGAAGGAGCGGACAAGCTGGAGCTTTCCTTCCAGTTCACGTCCGCAGTGTCGGGCAGTCAGGGCCGCGTCGTCGTCGCGCCGAGCATGATGAACCTGCAATTCCCGTCGGTCAGCCTCTATCCGGCGGGTTATTTCGCGCGACAGATTCCGATCGAAGCGACCGTCACCTATCCCGAAGGCTGGACCGCGCGTTCGGGCCTTCCCGCGATCAATCAAGGCTCGGTCTATCGCTATCAGCCGACCAATTATCAGGTGCTGGTCGACTCCCCGGTCTTTGCCGGTCGTTATTTCCGCGAATGGGAACTGACGCCGCGCGTCGACCTCAATGTCTTTGCCGACAGCCAGGCGGATCTCGACGCCGCCAAGCCCGAAATGATCGATGCGCATCGCCGCCTGGTCGAACAGGCGGTCAAGCTGTTCGGCACCGAGCAATATGACCATTATGAATTCCTGCTGGCGATGACCGACGAAATGGGCGGCATCGGGCTGGAGCATCACCGCAGCTCGGAAAATGGCGTCGATCCCGACTATTTCCGGAACTGGGACAATGCGCTGGGCGACCGCGATCTGTTGCCGCATGAATTCACGCATAGCTGGAACGGCAAATATCGCCGCGGCGCGGATCTGTGGACGCCCGATTACCGCATGCCGATGCGGGACAGCCTGATGTGGGTCTATGAAGGCCAGACCCAATTCTGGGGCGTGGTGCTGGCGGCACGTTCGGGCATGCTGCCCAAGGACGATGTGCTCGGCCTGCTCGCTTATTATGCCGCGCTCTATGGAGAGGGCCGCCCCGGCCGCGAATGGCGCCCGCTGGTCGATACCACCAACGATCCGATCATCGCGGCGCGCCGGCCCAAGCCCTGGACCAGCTGGCAGCGTTCGGAGGATTATTATGTCGAAGGGCTGCTGATCTGGCTCGAAGCCGATGCCAAGATACGCGAGCTCTCCCATGGCACAAAGTCGATGGACGATTTCGCCCGCGCTTTCTTCGGCAGCGGCCGGGACGGCGACTGGGGCGAAGTCACTTATGATTTCGACACGGTGGTCGCGACGCTGAACAGCGTCGTCGCATGGGACTGGGGCAAATTCCTCACCGAACGCGTGCTCGACGTGAACCCGCAAGTGCCGCTCGCCGGCTTTACCGAAAATGGCTATCGCCTGATCTTCACCGACAAGCCCACTCACTGGATGCAGAATTACGAATCCTCGAGCGGTCGGGCGCATCTCGGCTTCTCGCTGGGTCTGGTCATGCGCAACAGCGGCAGCATTGCCGAAGTCGTCTGGGGAAGCCCCGCATTCGAAGCGGGAATCGACGTCGCCGACGAGATCGTGGCGGTAAACGGGGCCCCCTATAGCAACCAGGTTCTGAAGGACGCGGTGACCGCCGCAAAGGACAGCAAAGAGCCGATTCGGCTCGTCATCCGCTCCGAAGAACGCCTCCGCCAAGTCACCATCGACTATCATGGCGGCCTGCGCTATCCGCGCCTCGAAAAGACAGCCACGGGAGAGGCTGGCCTGGATCGGCTTCTGCAAGCCAAATAGGAACCGAAAACACAATGAGAATCGACATGGTGCCGGTGGGCGACAATCCGCCCCACAGCCTGAATGTGATCATCGAAGTTCCCATCGGCGGCGAGCCGGTGAAATATGAATTCGACAAGAGCTCAGGCGCTTTGTTCGTCGACCGGATTCTGCACACGCCGATGCGCTATCCGGCCAATTACGGCTTCGTGCCGCACACGCTGTCGCCCGACGGCGACCCGCTCGACGCGCTTGTCGTCGCGCGTTCGCCGTTCATTCCGGGCTGCGTGGTGCGCGCGCGTCCGATCGCGGTGCTCAACCTCGAAGACGAGCATGGCGGCGACGAAAAGCTGGTCTGCGTGCCGGTGGATTCGACCTTCCCTTATTATACGAAGGTCGAGGAAATGGAGGATCTGCCCGAAATCGTGTTCAAGCAGATCGAGCATTTCTTCACCCATTATAAGGACCTGGAAGCCGAAAAATGGGTGCGGGTCGGCACCTGGGGCGGCGCCAAGGAAGCGCAGCAGATCGTGATCGAAGCGATCGAGCGCGCGAAGCAAGCCAAGGCGGCCTGACATCGGATCTGTCCGTTGGTGCTAAGCTTGGCGACGCACCAACGGATTTTCCCTCCGCCAGCGCGCGGTTCAGCGTTTCCGCTTTTTTACCGGCGCCCGCAGGCCCGCTTCCAGCCCCAGAGCGGCCCAGCGCCGCATCGCATCGGCATCGTCATAGACATCGTCCGGCGCGCGACGATAATTCATCGACGTCGGCTTGCCCTTCATGTCCACGGTAAAGCGCTCGCAGCCCTCGGCATCCCAGAGCGCATCGCTTTCTGCGTCCGATTTGAACCACAGGCCACCATCGCTCGACTGAATCGCGAAGATGGTGCCATCGCAATAGAGCGTTGCGCCGCCCATCATGCGGCGCATGGTAACACGCCCCATCGGCTCCAGCGCCTCGCCGATCCACGCGATCAATGCGTCATCGACTGCCATCTTTGCCATTTCTTCTCTGGCCGGGAGCCTCCCCGCGCTGCGACATGCGATAGAGTTTTGCAGGCTTGATCGCTGCGCGCTCCTCCGAAATACGCTGTCGCATCCCAGCTTCCAACGCCAGCCGCGCCCATTTCAGAAATGCATCGGCATCCCGTAGCGCCTCGTCCGGCGCCGCACGATATCCCAGTTTCACATGGGTCCCGTCGCTGAACCGGACATGCCAGGGATCACAGCGGGCGGCATCCCAGACAGGCGCGGTTTCATCGT
The DNA here is from genome assembly GCF_003171655.1 of Stakelama portus. GTDB lineage: Bacteria > Pseudomonadota > Alphaproteobacteria > Sphingomonadales > Sphingomonadaceae > Sphingomonas > Sphingomonas portus. Next base: position 14,875 of record NZ_QFZL01000006.1, read on the forward strand.
CCTCGACGAACCACAGTCCCGCTTCATCGACCAGAGCGAAATGGACGCCGTCGCAATCGAGCGCATGACCGAAACGCCAGCGCTTCGTGATCGTCCCCAGCGGCGCCCCCAGTACCGACACCCGATCGACCAGCTGCTCTTCCATCAACTTGTTGAAACGATAGGACAGATGGTAGAGCGAATCCCCGCCCAGGCGCCAATGCTCCCAATGGTCGCTCTGCTGCGCGGCGCCCATTTTGCGATAGAATTGCTTCGCCGGTTCGTTCCAGCTGAGCACCGACCAGTCGAGCCGGTCCGCACCGCGATCGACGGCGATCTCGGCTAGCCGCGACAGCAGCGCCAGACCGATATTGCGGCCGCGCATATCCTGATCGACGAACAGATCCTCCAGATAAACGCCCGGCCGCGCCGCAAAGGTGGAAAAGGTCTTGTAGAACAGCGCGAAACCGGCCGGTTTTCCCTCCCATTCGGCGATCAGCACCTCGGCAGAGGTACGTTCGCCGAACAGATGCTCGCCCAGCGTCGCTTCCTCGAACCGGATATCCGCTTCCATCCGCTCATATGTCGCGAGCTTGCGGATGAAGTCGGCGATGACCGCAAGATCTTCCGGCACTGCTTCGCGTATATGGATCATGGCATCGCCTCCGCTTCCTGAGGCGGTATTCGCCCCCCTGCGCCCCAGATGCAGCCGCCGATGATCAGCAATGCCCCTGCAAGCGTGAATAGCGAAACCTGCTCGCCGAAGAGCATCCAGCCATAGAAGGCCGCCCACAGAAAGGAAGTGAATTCCGTGGGCGCAAGATAACTCGCCTCGGCTCTGGCATAGGCCCAGCTGAGCAGCATCAGCGACAAGGTCGCCAGCCCCGCCCCCAACAGGATCGCCGGCCAATGTTCCGGCGCAGGGACCCCGCCCCAGAACGGCATGCCCAGCGCGAGGAACAGCGTTACGAAGACGCTTTGGAAAAAGGCGATTTCCAATGGCCCCGCCACCTGTGCCTGTTGCCGCATCAATATGATGTTCCAGCTATAGCAGATCGCCGAACCGAGGATCGCCAGCGCTCCCCAGAACGCCGCGTCGCCCAGATCCGCCCGCGCCTGTCCGATCAGGATCGTGCCGACTCCGGCTGCGGCGACCAGCGATGCGGCGATCGTCCGCCCGCGCACCCGCTCGCCCAGCAACAGCGCGGCAAGAAACAGGGCAATCAGCGGCGCGACATAGGTCAGCGCGATCGCCTGTGCCATCGGAACCCGCGCCAGCCCCCAGAAGAAAAGCAACGCCATCACCGTCGACACCGCGCTGCGCACCAGATGCAGCCGCAGCGCCACGCGCGAGGGCCGGGTGGCGCCTGCGATCCACCATGCGGCGCCGCCAAAGCCCACACCCGCCGCCGTCCGCCAGAACAAAGCCAGATAGACGCCGAGCGCGATGGTCAGCCCCTTCATCACGGCGTCCATCGCCGAAAACACGCCGATGCCCAGCGATGCGATCACGAAGGCAAAGGCCGGAGAGGCGGCGCGCATGGCTTTCAGCGGTTCCGGGAAAGGACCTGGCGGCGCGCCCGTCGCAAGAACGCGGCAATCGGTGCGTCCGCGAACGCGAGCAGCACGACCACCGCAAGGATCGCCATGCCGGCGACGAACAGGTCCGATCGCATCGCCGGGTCCGCGACACGGGAAGTCACTAGCATCCGCAACCCGGGCAACAGCGCGAACAGCGCGGCGATCCGGCCCGTCCAGCGGATCACCCGGCGTGGCATGCCGGGCACGAATATCAGCGAATGGCGCAGCAACAAAAGGATGGCAGCCGTCGCCAGTACATCCCCGGCGGCGGTCACATGCGCCATGGCCGGCATGTTATTCGGCGGCCTGCACCTGCGCCGCTGCCGCTTCGGCCGCATCGATCTCCGCCGCCTTGGCTTCGACCAGACTGACGATATGCTCGATCATGTCGGCATCCTGCACATGATGATCGGTGACGCCGGACAGATAGACCATATGTTTGCCCGCGCCGCCGCCGGTTATCCCGATATCGGTTTCGCGCGCCTCGCCGGGCCCGTTGACGACGCATCCCAGCACCGAAAGCGACATCGGCGTGCGAATATGGCTCAACCGTTCCTCGAGCGCCTGCACCGTGCGGATCACGTCGAAGCCCTGGCGGGCGCAGCTGGGGCAGCTGACGACACGGACGCCGCGATTGCGGATGCCGAGCGCCTTGAGGATTTCAAAGCCGACGCGCACTTCCTCTTCGGGTTCCGCCGACAGCGAAACACGGAGCGTGTCGCCGATGCCGAACCACAGCAGATTGCCGATGCCGATCGCGCTTTTCACCGTGCCGCCGACGAACCCGCCGGCTTCGGTGATGCCCAGATGCAGCGGGCAATCGACCGCTTCGGCAAGCTGCTGATAGGCGGCGACGGCCAGAAACACGTCCGACGCCTTCACCGCGACCTTGAATTCGTGGAAATCATGGTCCTGGAGCAGCTTGATATGATCGAGCGCGCTTTCGACCAGCGCCTCGGGACACGGCTCGCCATATTTTTCGAGCAGGTCCTTTTCGAGACTGCCGGCATTGACGCCGATGCGAATCGAACAGCCATTGGCCTTGGCCGCGTCGACCACTTCCTTCACGCGCGCCGCCGAACCGATATTTCCCGGATTGATCCGCAGGCAGGCCGCACCCGCCTCGGCCGCTTCGAGCGCGCGCTTATAATGGAAATGGATGTCCGCAACGATCGGCACCCGCGCGGCGCGGACGATCTGCTTGAGCGCGGTCGTGCTTGCGACATCGGGGCACGAAACGCGGATGATATCGGCGCCCGCTTCCTCGCACCGGCGAATCTGATCGATCGTCGCCTTCGCGTCGGCAGTGACCGTGTTGGTCATCGTCTGGACGCTGACGGGCGCATCGCCGCCGACGGGAACGTCGCCGACCATGATCTGGCGGCTTTTTCGGCGCGTGATATCGCGCCAGGGACGGACTGACATGAAAAGTTGCTCGCTAACGCTTCGCTTACATCTGTGCCTTATAGCGACCCGCAGCAGCACGTGAAAGGCGCCAGCGCGCCTTTAGAGAAAGACAATGGATGGACGCCAGCACGGGCACCATCGGGACCGCATTTCGAAGCCAGCGCCATTACGGGCTCGACTGGCTGCGCATAGCCGCGTTCGGGCTGCTGATCTTCTATCACATCGCCATGGTGTTCGTGCCGGGCAGCTGGGTGATCAAGAGCCAGACCACCTATAGCTGGCTGATCGTGCCGATGACGCTGCTCAGCCCCTGGCGGCTGACGCTGTTGTTCGCAGTGTCGGGTTTTGCGTCGGCGATGCTGCTGGCCCGTATGCCCAGCGTCGGCGCCTTTGCATGGTCGCGCGCAAAGCGGCTGCTGATCCCGCTCGCTTTCGGCATGGCCGTATTGGTGCCGGTCGAGATGTGGGTGCGCGTGCTCGAACATGGCTATGCGCACAGCTATCTCCATTTCTGGCTGGTCGATTACTGGCGCTGGGGCGACTGGATGGGGTATGAATTCCCCAGCTGGGAGCATCTGTGGTTCGTCGCCTATCTGGCGGCCTATACCTTTCTGCTCTCGCTGCTGCTGGCATGGCTGCCCGAGCGCATGGACCGGGCCGGCGACGCGCTCGCCGATTGGCTCGACTACAAGTCCCGGCTGCTCTGGGCCCCTGCCGCGCTGCTTGCGACGATGAAGCTGGGGCTGTTGTTCATCGTTCCCGAAAAACAGGGGCTGTTCACCGACTGGTCGGGGCATGCGCTCTATGTTCCGCCCTTTCTCTTCGGCTTTCTGCTCGCACGGCATCCCCGATTGTGGCGGCCGATGGAACGGCTGTGGAAACCCGCGCTGGCGGCATCGGCCGTGGCGGGAGCGATACTCGTGACGGTGGAGCTGATCTGGCAGGGCGACATATGGCCGCCGCACGCTGTGATGGCGCTCGACCGGGCCGCCCGTTCGGCGATGGGATGGACGATGACGATCGCGCTGTTCCGGCTGGCCGACCGGATGTGGAATCACGACCACCCGCTGCGCAAGACTCTGGGCGAAGCGGTATTCCCTTTCTACCTGATCCATCACGGCACGATCATCCTGACCGCTTGGTATCTGCTGCCGCTCGGGCTGTCGGCCCCGCTCGAGTTCCTGATCCTGTCGGCCGTCACCACTGCGGCATGCCTGATCTTCTATCTCGGCGGCCGTGAAATCGGGCCGCTGCGCCCGCTGATCGGGCTCGGCCCGCGTAAGGCGAAACCGACCCGGTCCGGCGATCCGGCCGTCTCTACAGCCTGAACGCAAAGCCCGATCGCCGGTCCGACGCAGCGCCCCGATCGCCCCGCTGCGGGTAGCCAAAGACACGCAATCTGCTAGGACTGCCCCGGCCCTCTGGCCCGGAGAGCATGATGCGTTTTCTACTATGGATCGGAGCCTTTTTGATGCCGCTCGCCGCTCAGGCACAGGACAAGCCGAAATGGACGCTGGTGATCCATGGCGGCGCGGGAATCATCCAGCGCGATCGGATGACGCCCGAACGCGAGGCAGCGACACAGGCCGGTCTTGAAGCGGCATTGAAGGCGGGATCGGACGTGCTCGCAAACGGCGGCAGCGCAATGGACGCCGTCGAGGCGGCGATCCGGGTGCTCGAGGACGACCCCAGTTTCAATGCCGGGCGCGGCGCCGTGTTCACCTGGGACGGACGCAACGAACTCGATGCGTCGATCATGGACGGCAGCAATCGCGCGGCGGGCGCGGTCGCGGGGCTGACCACCGTCCGCCACCCGATCAGCGCCGCACGCGCGGTGATGACGGACAGCCCGCACGTGCTGCTGAGCGGCGAAGGCGCCGAGCAATTCGCCCGTGGCGCGGAGCTTGAAATCGTCGATCCAAGCTGGTTCGCGACGCCGGAGCGTCTGCGCCAGCTGGAGGAATTCAAATCGCGCCGCGCCGACTGGTTCGACGTCGATCTGAAATATGGCACCGTGGGCGCTGTCGCGCTCGACAGCCAGGGCCATGTCGCGGCGGGCACATCGACCGGGGGCCTTACCGGCAAGCGCTGGGGCCGGATCGGCGATTCGCCGATCATCGGCGCGGGCACCTATGCCGATGATCGCGGCTGTGCGATCTCCGCCACCGGCGCGGGCGAGTTTTTCATCCGCGAGGGCGTCGCCCACGAAATCTGCGCGCGGGTGCGCTTTACCGGCGAAACGCTGAAACAGGCGGCCGATATCGTGCTGGGCGAAACCGAGGAACTGGGCGGAAAGGGCGGCGTGATCGTCACCGGCCCCAGCGGCGAAATGGCCTGGAGTTTCACTACGCCGGGCATGTATCGCGGACGCGTTTCGTCCGATACCGCGCCCGAAGTGGAATTTTACGAAGACGAATGAGTTCGAAAGGGTCGTTCCGGATCATGTTGCGTCGTTTTTTCCTGCCGCTGCTGGCGCTTGCCGGCGCTTTCGTGACCACGCCTGCCGCCGCCTATTGGGAATATGGGCATGAAACGGTGGCGGCGATCGCCTATCGCAACATCGACGCACGGACGCGCGCGGCGGTCGATCGGTTGCTGGCGCAATCTTCGCTGCTCGAGACGCCAAGCTGTCCGGCGCGGACGATCGAACAGGCGAGCGTGTGGGCCGACTGCATCAAGACGCTCGGGCCGCGGTTCAGCTATGCCTATAGCTGGCATTATCAGAACGTGAATATCTGCGAACCGTTCGACCTGAAAAGCGCGTGCAAGGACGGCAATTGCGTCTCCGCGCAGATCGAACGCGACATGAAATTGTTGCAGGACGACAGCGTGCCGCTGCGCGAAAAGGTTCAGGCGCTGGCGTTCCTGATCCATTTCGTCGGCGACCTGCACATGCCGCTGCATGCCGGCGACCATGATGATCTGGGCGGCAATCGCGTGCGCGCGGGATATGGCATCTATGTCACCGACCGGCTGAATCTGCACAGCATCTGGGACGGGCCGCTTGCCGAACGCGCGATTACCACGCCCCCTGCCATCGTCCGCCGCTATCCGGCGGCGGAAGCCGCGGAAATTGAAGCGGGCACTGTCGAGGACTGGAGCCGCGAAAGCTGGGAAGTCGCCCGCGACGTCGTCTATGCGAGTGCGATGGACAAGCCGTGCGAACCGCATGACGAACGCGTGATGCTGAGCAACGAGACGATCGACAAGCTGGTGCCGGTCGCGAAGCTGCAGATCGAGCGCGCCGGCCTGCGCCTCGCGCGCCTGTTGGGCGAAGCGCTGGGCAGCTGAGCAAGCGCGGAACCGGGGCGTCCCCCTGCACAGCCAGGGGCGGCGCCCTCACCGCTTGCGCGGCCCCCAGCTCCAGTGAAATCCGCCCTCGGTCTTGCGCCACACCAACAGCACGAAGCCGAGCGTGATCGGAACCGCCACCGCCAGCTTGATATAGCTGCCCGGCATGAACCGGACGGCTAGCAGCATGACTGCGGCATAGACAAAGGTAGCGAGCCACCCCTGCCAGGTGACCGGCGTAGCGCCCCAGCCGAACATTTTCGGCGCAAACCAATAGCCCGGCTTCACGTCATAATGCTCCCGTATGCGGCGCAGCTTCATGGCATCGCCACCATTGCGACTACCCCGCCGATCAGCAGCAATATCGCTGCCGCGAAAAGCAGGGGGCGATGCGATTTCTTTGCGAAAACAGCCATCAGCATTGCGTTTCTCCCTGGTTCAGCGGCGGCGGTTTTCCTGTTCCCGCCACGCTTTGAATTCGCGAAGGTCGCGTGCCATTTCGCGCAGGTCGATCACTTCGGCATGGCGCCGCGCGGTACGCAGCATCCAGAAGATCGCGACCGCGAAGAGAGCCAGATACAGCGCCAGCAGCCAATAGCTGACCGTGCTCGCCAGCCACATTACCAGCGGCAGCGGCACCAGCCCGCCGAGCAGCACGCCCAGGAACAGCGCCATTCCCTTGCGGCTCGTCGGCACCAGCCGATACTGGCCAGGACCGCGATACAGAGTGAACATCGGATCGCCGTCGCTCACTGACCCTCTCCTTCGCTTCTGGGCGGGCGGCCGCGTTTGCGCACGACCGGGTCCGCCAGCTTGACGCCACGTTTCGCCAGCGCCTCGCGCAGCAAAACCTCCACCTGCGCATTCACACTGCGCAGGTCGGAGGCCGCAGCGCGCTCGATCGCGGCATAGAGCGCCGGATCGAGCCGCAATGGAAACGCCTTTTTAGGAGGTGCTGCCATGCCCTACGCCTTACACCTACTGATAGAGCGAACCCGAGTTGATGACCGGCTGCGTGTCGCGTTCCGAACACAATACGACCATCAGGTTCGACACCATCGCGGCGCGTCGTTCGTCGTCCAGCTCGACCACTTGCTTCTCGGACAGTTGCGCGAGCGCCATTTCGACCATGCCCACCGCGCCTTCGACCAGCTTGGCGCGCGCCGCGACCACGGCTTCGGCCTGTTGCCGCCGCAGCATCGCCTGCGCGATTTCCGAGGCATAAGCGAGGTGCGTCAGCCGGCATTCCTCGATCGACACGCCCGCCAATGCGACACGGTCCTGAAGCTCCTGCTTGATCTCGTCGCTCACGATATCCGCGTCGCCGCGCAGCGTGATCTTGGCATCATCGAAATCGTCATAGGGATAGCGCGAACCAATCGCGCGCACTGCGCTTTCGATCTGGATGTTCACGAATTCCTTGTAATCATCGACGTCGAACAAGGCCTGTGCCGTATCGGCGACGCGCCACACGACGTTCGAAGCGATCTCGATCGGATTGCCGCGCAGGTCGTTCACTTTCAATCGCTCGGAAGTGATGTTGTGGATCCGCACCGAAATCTTCTGCTTGGTGAGCCATGGCCAGGTCCAGCGCAGGCCCGTCGTGCGGTCGCTCCCCTGATAATCGCCGAACAACAGGATCGCCGCAGCCTGATTGGGCTGAAGCAGATAAAATCCGGCCGCAACGAACAATATGGCAAACGCGCCGATGCCGATGCCGATCGCAACCATCCAGTTGGGCCAGACATCGATCTGAAGCGTTATCGAACCGGTGCCCAGCGCCAGCAACGCCGCCAGCGCAAGCATTCCGTACCCGCTTATCGTCCGCGCGCCGCGTTCCTTGCTGTGCCGCAGCGCATAGGCCGAGAAATCATTCATCTCCACCTCCATTAAAGTGATATCATATTTATATCGCTCAAAAGCGTTGCGCAAGCGAAATCGGATTGTTGAAGGACGAAAGGCCCCAGCCTGCGCAGGGGCGATGGCGGTTATTCCGCGCGCTCGTCCCGCTCCACGGCTGCCGTCCGCCGCGGCCTGGGCGGATTCCTGCCCGCCGGCCAGCCTTCGCGCTGGCGGGTACGGTCGCCATCGCTTTCCTCGGTCTGGTCGTGGAACAACAGCACCTGCGTCGGGAAGGGCAAGTCGATCCCATGCGCCTTGGCCGCTTCGTACACGCCCAGCACCACGCGCGAGCGCACATGGACGACATCGGTGCGCGTCGAATCGGTCCACCAGCGCAGCTTGAGCACCACCGCGCTGTCTTCGAGCGCCCAGGGCAGCACTTCCGGCGCGGGTTCAGGCACGACGCCGTCGGTTGTGCGCAACACGTCGAGAAACGCCTGCGCCGCTTCCATCGGATGATCGCCGAACCCGATTCCGACATCATATTCGTCGCGCCGCGTCGGCCAGGCGGTGTTCACGATCACCGGCGAGGTATAAATGTCGGCATTGGGAATGATGACGCGGCGGCCGTCATAGGTGCGCATCACCGTGGCGCGGCTTTCGATATGCTCGACCGTGCCTTCATACCCCTGCACCACGATCTGATCGCCGCGCAGAAAGGGCCGCCGCAACAGGATCAGGACGCCCGCGAACAGATTCTGCAATATGTCCTTGAAGGCGAAGCCGACCGCCACCGATCCGATGCCGAGCGCGGCAAGGATGTCGCCGGGATGGACACTGGGAAAGATGATCGCAGCCGCGACCATCAACGCCGCGATCATCGCGCTGCCAAAGGTCAGCGAAGCCAGCAGCTGGCCCAGGTCGGGCCGCCCCCTGCGGATCGCGACGCGCCGGACCACCAGTGCGAGCAGCTTGCCCAGAACCCAGGCGAGCAGCAGGAAAATAAGCCCGGCGATGATGTTGGGCAGCTGAATGTAAAAGCCGTCGATCCAGTCGCGAATCGTCCCGCTGACCAGATCGACTGGCGCACGGATATGAGCGGCGGCATCGGTGGACATCGCCACAGCCTAGCGAAGTCGTCGCGCAAGCGCGATGGCCCTTGGCACGAAAAAGGGGAGCGCCCGGCCGGGCACTCCCCTTTCAGTTCCCATGCCGCTGGAGCAGCGGGAGATCAGTTGATGACGATCGTCACCGCGCGGCGGTTCTGCGCCCAGGCCGCCTCGTTCGAACCGAGCGCGATCGGGCGTTCCTTGCCATAGCTGATCGTCGTGATGCGCGACGGCGAAACACCGCGTGCGGCGAGATAGTTCTTGGCCGCATTGGCACGGCGATCGCCGAGCGCGAGATTATATTCGCGCGTGCCGCGTTCATCGCAATGGCCTTCCAGCGTGATCCGGACGTTCGGATACTGGCGCAGCCAGTCGGCCTGGCTATCGAGAACCGCGCGCGATTCGGGATCGATATCATAGGCGTCGAGCGCGAAATGGATCGTGTCGCTGACCACGGTGCGACGGAAATCCTCCGCCGAACCCGGCACCACACCGGTTCCCGGCCCGGGACCCGGCGTCGGGGTGGGCGTGACGGGGCCGGGCGCGGGCGGCACGACATCGGGACGTTTCTTGGTGCAGCCGGCGGTGGCGACAAGCGCAGCACCGGCGACCAACGCAATCGTCAGCTTGTTCATTATGAAACTCCTCTTTGGTTTCCCTGTTCGATCCCGTTTCCTGCGGATCGCTACGCGCTACAGCTGGAAAGGTTCAATTATTCGCGGATCGGCCCCCAGCTCGGGTCCGATCCGTCTAGCGGCGTCGGAATGCGCCGCGCGTTCACGCCGGTGAGATCCACCGACCACAAATCCGCCTGTCCAGAGCCCTGGGACGAGCGGAAGAACATCAATACGCGCCCGTTGGGCGACCAGCTCGGGCCTTCGTCGCCCCAGCTGTTGGTCAGCAGGCGCTCGCCATCGCCGCGCGGGCTGATCACGCCCACCCGGAACGATCCGCCCGCGATCTTGGTAAAGGCGATCAGGTCGCCGCGCGGGCTCCACACCGGCGTTGCATAACGCCCGCCGCCGAAGCTGATGCGATGCTGGTTCGAACCATCCGAGTTCATCACATAGATTTGCTGCGAACCGCCGCGATCGCTTTCGAACACGATCTGGCTGCCGTCGGGCGAATAGCTGCCGCCGGTATCGATGCCGGGGGAATTGGTCAGCCGTTGCGGCGTGCCGCCCGAGGACGACACGCGATAGATATCGGCATTGCCGCCGACCGACATGGTGAACAACACCCAACGGCCATCGGGCGAGAAACGCGGTGCAAAGGAAAGGCTGACGTCACTGACCAGCAGCCGCTGCCGCCCGCTGCCCAGTTCATAGATGTACAGCGCCGGGCGATCGTTCTGATAGCTCATATATACGATCGACTGCTGATTGGGCGCGAAGCGCGGGGTCAGCACGATCGACTGGCCATTGGTCAGGAAGCGATGATTGGCGCCGTCCTGATCCATGATCGCCAGCCGCTTGATGCGATGATCCTTGGGTCCGGTTTCGGAGACATAGACGATGCGGCTGTCGAAATAGGGGCCTTCGCCGGTCAGCCGGGTATAGATGGCGTCGGCGCATTTATGCGCGGCACGGCGCCAGTCACCGGCACCGACAACGAAACCCTGCCGCACCAGCTCGCTCTGCAACGCGACGTCATACAGGTAACAGCCGACGGTCAGTCCGTCGCCATTCGCGCGGACATAGCCCTGCACCAGCGCCTGCGCCGATCCCGAATACCAGAAGGGGAAATCGGGGGCGGTTACCTGACCGTAGGGAATCTGCGGCGTCTGATCGGGGCCGATGGTGCGGAACAGGCCGGTATTGCGCAGATCGGCTTCGATCACCGAAGCGATCTGACGTCCCAGATCGGCAGTCGATCCCGCCGCCGTCTGCTGATTGGCGGAGGTCGGCATCGCGGGGATCGCGATGACGAGCTGGTCGGAGCCGACATCTGCCGTCACGTCGACCTGTAAACGACCGTCCTGTGAACGTCCGCCTTGCGTCGCGCCATCCTGTCCGCTCGAAGGCGAGGTCGGAACAGGACTTGGTACATCAACGTCCTGCGCCATCGCAGGGACAGCAACCAGCGACAGGCCAGCAGCAAGGGTAAGCAGGAACTTCATTGGATCGAGCCTTTTTGCCGGTTCGAGAAAATCGCGGATAAAATGACCGAAGCGATCGCGCATCACAATGCCAGCCGCTGATCGAGAGAAATGTCGAAATCTTTCCAGGCGTCATAAAACTGGTCTGGGAGCCGGAAGGGAGCAGCCAGCTCGACTGCGCGAATTGCACGCTCCTGATGCAGCGAGACCTGACCACGATTGCTGGCCGTCTGTCCCGTAGTACGGATCACCACCGGGCGTGAAGCAATCGTGCCATCGCGATTGAGGCGTACCCGCAGAAACGTCACCAACTTATCTGCATCGGCGCCGGTCGGCGGCGACCAGTGCGGCTTCAGCTGGCGGCGGATTTCGGCAATCAGCGAAGCTACTTCGCGATCGCCCAGCGTCGCTGCCGGAGCGGTGTTCGACCGGCTCTGCGACGCGGTGTCCGAACGCCCCACATCCAGCCCGTCCAGACGCCCGGTCGGCCGCACGTCGCGGCGTGTCGGCTGTTGCTGGGGCTGGCGGCGCGTGGTTTCGGCCGCGCGTGGCGGCTGGGTGGGTTGCGGCTGCGGGCGCGTTGTCGGCGCGCGCGTCGGGGCAGGCGGTTGCTCGGTACGCGGTTTCGGCACAGGCTCCGGTTCGGACTCGACCGGTTCGGGGACCGCATGTTCGACCGGCCCTTCCTCTTCGGCAAGGCGCGCTGCGGGCACTTCGGCATCGGGCACCTGCGACGCGCTGACCAGCGCAACGTCGTCGGTCAGCGATACCTCGATCGGCTGTTGTTCGAAACTGACCGGATTGGGCGTTGCCAGAAAGCCGAGCGAAAGCCCGCCGAACAGCAGGACGTGGCCGAGTACAGCTACTCCCAATCCGGTGCCCTCGCTGCTGTCCATCGCCGCGCCCCTACTCGCCGCCGGTTTGCGACGTGGTGACCAGCGACACGCGGTTCAGGCCCGCGCGATTAAGCTCGCCCATCACCTGCATCACCTTGCCATAGCCCAGCGTCTGATCGCCGCGCAGATAGATTTGCGGCGGCTTGCCATTGTCGCCGACCTTCGCCGCGATGGCGTCGAGCTTTGCAGCAAGGGCCGCCTGCGGCACGGCTTCGCGATCGATGAACACCGCGCCGGTATCGTCGATCGAAATCTGCACCGGCTCCTGATCCTGCTCCAGCGGCTTGGCGCGGCTTTCTGGCAAGTCGATCGGTACCCCGGCGGTGAGCAGCGGCGCGGTCACCATGAAGATGATCAGCAGCACCAGCATCACGTCGACCAGCGGCGTGACGTTGATATCCGCCATCGGCGCGCGCCGGCCCTTGCCGCGCTGCGAGGGAAGCTGCATCGCCATCAGCCTTCATTCTCCAGACGTCGGCTGAGCGTGGCATGGAACCCATCGGCAAAACGATTGAGCCGCGCCTCGACCTTGTTCACCCGGTGGCTGAACCGGTTATAGGCGATGACGGCGGGAATCGCGGCGAACAGGCCGATCGCCGTCGCGAACAGCGCCTCGGCAATGCCCGGCGCGACCACCGCGAGCGAGCTGTTCTGCTCCGCCGCGATGCTGGTGAAGCTGCGCATGATGCCCCAGACCGTGCCGAACAGCCCGACGAACGGCGCAACCGCCCCGATCGTCGCCAGCCAGTTGAGCCGATCGGCCAGCTTGTCGACTTCGGCGGCCACAGTCGCGCCCATCGCCGTCGCCAGCCGTTCGCGCGTGCCCTCGCGGTCGATCCCCTTGCCGGAGGTCGAGCGGCGCCATTCGGTTACGCCTGCGGAAAACACACGCGCGATCGGCGTATCGCGTCCGGCGACGCGGCGATGAAACTCGTCCATGTCGTCCGCATCGCGATATTCGTCTTCGAACTGGTCGATCCGCCGGCGCGTCTTTCCCATGCGCAGCGCAAAGCCGATGATGATCGCCCAGGTCCAGATGCTGGCAAGCAACAGGCCGATCATCACGCCCTTCACGACCCAGTCGGCCTGAAGGAACAGCGCGACCGGCGAAAGGGTCGCCGCTTCGGTATTCAGATTGGCGAAGACGTCCATCGAAATTCAGTTCCCCTTCCACACCAGCGGCTCGAACACCGCCATCCATTCGACCGGCTGGCGGCGCGGGCGACCGGATGGTGCGACGAACACCGCCTCGACTTCCGCTTCCGCCAATATGGTCTCCGCCCGCATGACTCGCTGATGAATAACTACCGCCGCAGAACGAAGTGCCATGACCCGACTCACCACCGTCAGCACGTCGCCGAGCCGGGCCGGCGCCGTGTATCGTATCGACAGGTCGCGTATCGCATAGGCGCCCAGCCCCGCCTCGAATGTCGCCCGCTGATCGATCCCGACAATTTCGAGCATATCGGAACGCGCGCGTTCCAAATAGCGCAGATAATTGGCGTGATAGACCACCCCGGTCAGGTCGGTGTCCTCGAAATAGACACGCAGGACAAAGCGGTGCTCGCCATCGGCGAAGCGGCCGGCAGGTGCAGATTCGTTCGCATCGGTCGCCATGAACCGGCCGCACTAGCCGACCAGCGAGGCGGAAGGAAGGCGGCGGCATGGCGCAGAAGGCTCGTTTCGGCGCGTAAAAACTTCCGCTTGACGATGTCACCCAAAGGTTACATGTAACGCAAAGGTTACATGGAGTCGTATCGATGAGTAATGTCGAACGGGCCGATCGGCTCGGCAATATCCGCGCGGTGCTGTTTCTGGCGATGGCCGGTCTGTTGGTGCTCAACCTTGCCATCAGCATAAACGAATTCGATCGCCCTGCCCGATTTGGCGCCTGGACGTTCATGGTCGGCATCATGGCGATGAACCTGACCGGCATCGGCGGCTGTTTCAAAAATCCCGGGCTGCGGCGCCTGCTCAACGATGAAGTAGTGCAGATGCACCGCCGTATCGCCGTGACGACCGGCTTCTGGGTGGGGCTGGTGAGCATGATTGCGGCACTGTTTGCGACCATCGCCGACCCGTCGCTCGCCATCCCCGCGCTGGCCACCGCGATCACCGCGACGCTGACGCTGGCGCTGCTGCATTTCGCCGTTCTGGAACTGCGCGCTGCATATTGAGCCACGGGGCCGATCTGCAGGCTGAAACAATCCCGGCGGAGCCGGTCAAACGGGCCGGGATACGCCCTTTGAGGAGAATATCATGTCCGCTGCAATCCATGAAAAAGCCGAGCGTCTGGGCCGCAAGCGCGTGCGGACATGGACGGTGCTTGCAATCCTCCTGCTCACGCAAGAGGCGGTCTATTTCACTTCGGATCGCCCCGATCTGATGCTGCGCGCGGGGGATTGGATGAAGACCGCCGCGTGGATGATCCTGTCGCTGGTGCTGCTGGCGGCATTGTGGACCGGCGGAACCTGGTTCGCCAGCCGCGCGATGCGCGCGCTGATCGACGATGAGGGCACCCGTGCCAACCGCGCGGATGCGCTCTCGCTCGGCTTTGGTGTCGCGATACTGACCGCGCTGGCAATCTATGCCGTCTCGCTGTTCGAACCGGTGCGGGCCAATCTGGTCGTGCATCTCGTGGTCAGCATGGGGCTGCTGTCGGCGGTGCTGCGCTTCGGACTCCTCGAACAGCGTGCCTATCGCGGTGGCTGAAACGCTGCGAAATGCCATCCGCGCTGCGCGCGAGGCGCGTGGATGGACACAGGCCGACCTCGCCGAGCGAGTCGGCGTGTCGCGAAAGACCGTCAACACCGTTGAAAACGGCGTGTTCGTGCCGTCCACAGTGATCGCGCTCAAGATGGCGCGCGCCTTTGACGTGGCGGTCGAGGATCTTTTCTCCCTCGAAGACTGATCAGCCGGCGTCGAACAGCCCGTCCTGACCGCCTTCGGGCGGGTTGAGGCCAAGATGCTTCCACCCCGCCGGGTTGAGACAGCGGCCGCGCGCCGTGCGGGCGATCATGCCGATCTGGATCAGATAGGGCTCGATCACTTCCTCGATCGTGTCGCGCGGTTCGGAAAGGCCTGCCGCGAGGGTTTCCACGCCGACCGGCCCGCCGCGATAAATGTCGGCAATCATGGTCAGATAGCGCCGGTCCATCGCATCGAGGCCCAGTGCATCGACTTCCAGCCGGTTGAGCGCACGGTCCGCCGTCGGTGCGTCGACGGTTTCGACACCCGCTACATTGGCGAAATCGCGCACCCGCCGCAGCAGCCGCCCCGAAATGCGCGGCGTACCGCGCGAGCGTTTGGCAATCTCCCGCGCACCATCGGGCGCGACATGCAGGTCGAGCAGATTGGCAGCGCGCGTCACCACCTTTTCCAGTTCCTCGACCGTGTAGAAATTGAGCCGCACCGGAATGCCGAAACGGTCGCGCAGCGGCGTCGACAACAGCCCCTGCCGCGTCGTCGCGCCGACAAGGGTGAAGCGCGGCAAATCGATCCGCACCGATCGCGCTGACGGCCCCTCGCCGATCATCAGGTCGAGCGCACGGTCCTCCATCGCGGGATAGAGCACTTCCTCGACCGCCGGATTGAGCCGGTGAATCTCGTCGATGAACAGGACGTCGCCGTCTTCCAGATTGGTGAGCAGCGCGGCGAGATCGCCCGATTTGGCAATCACCGGTCCGGACGTCGCGCGAAAACCGACACCCATTTCACGCGCCATGATCTGCGCCAGCGTCGTCTTGCCCAGCCCCGGCGGGCCGAAGAACAGGACATGGTCGAGCGCCTCGTCGCGCCCCTTCGCTGCCTGAATGAAGACGCGCAAATTATCACGCGCCGCCGCCTGCCCGACAAATTCGTCGAGCGATTTGGGCCGCAGCGCGGCGTCGACATCGTCGGCACGGCGCGCCGGCGTGAGGATGCGGTCGGGGTCAGTCATACGTGGCCAAACCGCCTGTGACATTCGTGGCGCATCAAGCGCAAGCTGCGGAGCGATGCTCCGAAAAAGCTCACCCGGCAAAAATCGTCATGCTGAACTTGTTTCAGCATCCACTTTTCCGCACATCCAACCTCGGCGCTTCGAACCCAAGCCCCACCGCCAGATCGAGCCAATCCGGATTGTCCGATTCGATCAGATTGAGTTTCCATTCGCGCCGCCAGCGTTTCAGCCGCTTCTCGCGCGCGATTGCTTGCTCCATTGTGCCAAACAGCTCGAAGCGAACCAGGCGATCGACGCTGTATTTCGACGTGAACCACGGCACGGTCCCGGCGCGGTGTTGATGCAGCCGCGCGATCAGATCGGATGTGACACCGATATAGATCGTCCCGACCCGACCACTCGCGAGAATGTAGACGCAGGGTTGCCTCTCCATGGTCCGCTCTCCGAGGCCGGGTGGATGCTGAAACAAGTTCAGCATGACGATGAAAGTCGAATAGCATCAGCTCGACGCTTGCCAGCGAGCGTCGGAAACGATTGCCCGGCAATGATAGCAAGCCGAACGATTGCCATCGTGATTATACCATTCGTGTTTTCCGCCAGCCGCTTCGCAGTCTCGGCCTTTGGGAAACAAGCCTATCCAAGACCACGGCATTTGCCGACGCAGGAATGTGCGCCACCGGTAGGGCCGCTTTGTATGCTCGCTCACTTCGCCGCCTTTCGCAGCGCCAGCCGCACCAGCGCGTCGAGGCTCGCGCCAATCCCCAGTTCGTCGTCCGCCGCCTTCACTGCCGCGCTTGCCTCGGCGGGTTTGAAGCCGAGGTTGAGCAGCGCCGACACGGCATCCTGCGCCGCGCCCGCCGCCGGAGCCGCCGCGCCTGCTTCCGCGCCGCCGCCCAGCGCGACGCCTGCCTTGTCCTTCAACTCGTTGCAGATGCGCTGCGCCAGTTTCGGGCCGACGCCGTTCGCCCGCGCGATCATCGCGCTGTCGGCCCGGGCGATCGCGCCTTGTACTTCGGCGGGGGCAAGGATCGAAAGGATCGCCAGCGCCACTTTCGCGCCCACGCCCTGCACGCTGGTGAGCAGGCGGAACCAGTCGCGTTCCTCGGCGCTGGCAAAGCCCATCAGCCGGATCGAATCCTCGCTGACCAGCATCTCGGTATGCACGGTCACATGGTCGCCGGTGATCCCGAGTTTCTCCAGCGTCTTGGCCGACGCCCCGACCAGATAGCCCACGCCGCCCACGTCGATCACCGCATGATCGGCGCCCGAAAAGGCAAGTTTGCCGGTAAGATGCGCGATCATGCCGGAGCCCGCAAAGACATGGCGAGAGAGAAAGTGCCGGAAATCATGCGCGGTACATAAGCGGAACGAAGGGTCCTGGGAAAGCGAAAAGCCGTATCGGGGAGATTACTTAAGGAGATCATCCGGGCAGAGAAGCGCCGCGCGGCAGGCTATAATCCTACGTGTCAGGGGAAGCTCCCCGACAAGCGCGTCAGGACGCGAGGGGATTACGGCATGTTCAGGGCGGAGATTCCGGCACAGGGCGAGCGCACACGGCTTCCGATATTCGTCTCGATGGACGATACTGCGGAAAGCACGGCGCTCGATATCCGCGCGACGTTCGAAGATGGCGTGCTCCGGGTCACCGGCAGCGGCGCCTGGAACCGCATGCAATTGACCGGGCATTTCGCCCGGCTGCACGAACTGATCCGCCCGGTCCGCGAACGCGGCGAGCCATTGCTGGCGCTTATCGACATGCGCGGCATCACCGAAATGCCCGATGAGATCGTAGCGGTGATCGATCGCGAAACCGCGCGCCTCTATCAGGAACAGGATCGCGTGGCGGTGATGGTCGCGTCGTCGCTGGTGAAGATGCAGATGAAGCGTGCCGCCGAAAAGGCGCAGCGCGAATTCTTTCTCTCTGCCAAGGCAGCACTCACCTGGCTCACTGCCTATCGCGATATTCCCGCCGGACGCGCCTGAACGCCCAGCGAACGCGCGCTCGCCAGGTGATGCGCGTGACAGATGGCGACCGCGAGCGCATCGGCGGCATCCGGCCCGTCAATCTTCACGCCCGGCAGCAATCGCGCGACCATCGCATGGACCTGCGCCTTTTCGGCATTCCCGACGCCCACCACCGATTTTTTGACGAGGCGGGCCGCATATTCGCCAACGCCGATCCCGGTCCGCGCCACTGCGCACAGGGCAACGCCGCGCGCCTGCCCCAGCTTTAGCGTCGATTGCGGGTTGGAATTGACGAACACTTCCTCGATCGCCGCGCCATCGGGCGCGTGATCGGCGATCAGCGCGGTGAGCATCGAATCGAGATGCGCCAGGCGCTGCGCAAGCGGGGCCTGCGTATCGGTTTTGAGCCGCCCATTGCCGATATGCGAAAGGCGATTGCCTTCCGCCCGGATGAGCCCCCAGCCGGTCGTCCCCAGGCCCGGATCGATACCGAGCAGGATCATGGATCCGCCCGCAGCCGCAACAGCAGAGATTTGAAAGTCGGTTTGAGACCGGTCCTGTCCATCAATTCGTCCTAAAAGACTCTGGAGGGCAGCTCCAGCCCCGCCTGGGAATGGCTCGCCGGCCTTTCCAGGCTGCCGATTTCAAGGACCCGTCGTTCAACGTGTCAAAGCTGGACATCTTCTTTGCCGAACACCGCAACCTGCGTGAACGTACCGCAGAAATGGAAGCATTGGCGACACAATTGGAACAACCGAGCATCGCCCAGCTCAACGATGCGCGCTGGCGCTTCACCCGTACGCTGCTGCGTACCCTGACGATGAAGGAACGCATCGTCTATCCTCGGCTGCGACTGCACCCCGACCCGAAGGCGCGCGAAATCGCAAGGCGATTCAGCGAATCGACTGCCGTCGATTATGAGCGGTTCGCCAACCATACAAAGCGCTTCCCACCCGAGACGGTGATCGATCACTGGCCAGCCTATGCTGCCGCCGTCCGGTTGCGAACCGCCGAAATGCACGAGCGCATGGATCGCGAGGAACGCGATCTTTTTCCGCTGCTCGAAAATGCGCCGGAAATCGACGCATTGCCGATCCCGGAGAAAAACTGGGCAGCCGATGGCTGGCGTGTCCGGGACATGCTGGGGCTCGACTCGCCCGACGACCGGGTGGCCTGACGCCGCCCGGCCAATCCAGACAAATCAGCCGAGCTTTTCCATCACCTCGTCGGGAACTTCGTAATTGCCCCACACGGTCTGGACGTCGTCATCATCGTCCAGAATGTCGATCAGCTTGAACAAGGTCTGCGCGTCGGATTCATCGAGCGTCACCACTGTCTGCGGACGCCAGGCGAGCTTTGCGCCTTCGGGTTCGCCGAGCACCGGTTCGAGCGCGCTGGCGACTTCGTGCAGGCCGTCGGCGGCGGTCCAGATTTCATGGCCGTCCTCGCTCGATTCGACATCTTCTGCGCCGGCTTCCAGCGCCGCCTCGAATATTTTTTCGGCGTCGCCCGCGCTGGCGGGATAGGAAATCAGGCCGAGCCGGTCGAACCCATGCGTCACCGATCCCGACGCGCCCAGATTGCCGCCATTCTTGCTCATCGCCGTGCGCACATTGGTCGCGGTGCGATTGCGATTGTCGGACAGTGCCTCGACGATCAGCGAAACCCCGCCCGGGCCGAAGCCTTCGTACCGGATCTCTTCATAATTGTCGGTGTCGCCGCCCGACGCCTTGTCGATCGCGCGCTGGATATTGTCCTTGGGCATCGACTGCGCCTTGGCGGCATTGACCGCCGCGCGCAGGCGCGGGTTCATGTCCGGATCGGGCGTACCCATTTTCGCGGCGACGGTGATTTCGCGGCTCAGCTTGGAAAAGAGCGAGCTGCGCTTCTTATCCTGCGCACCCTTGCGGTGCATGATGTTCTTGAATTTGGAATGGCCTGCCATTGGTGTTCCATGAAATCCATTTGGGCCGGGCCTGTCGAAGCCCCGCTCTTCTTCCGGCTCGCACTAGAAGAAAAACCGGGCCTTCGACAAGGCTCTGCCGCGCCTGCAGGCAGCACGCGCCGCAAGCGGCGCCTTGCCAAACCGGGATCAGCTGACGGTAACCGCCGTACCCGAAATCGACACCATCAGCATCGATCCCTGCTCGCCGATCACTTCATAATCGATGTCGATGCCGAC
The DNA here is from genome assembly GCF_003171655.1 of Stakelama portus. Classification (GTDB taxonomy): domain Bacteria; phylum Pseudomonadota; class Alphaproteobacteria; order Sphingomonadales; family Sphingomonadaceae; genus Sphingomonas; species Sphingomonas portus. The sequence continues at coordinate 35,165 of NZ_QFZL01000006.1, forward strand.
GATCGCATTGGCGCCGACATCCTTGGCCTGATCCGAAATTTCCTCGAGCGCCATTTCGCGTGCCTTGCGCAGCGGCTTTTCATAACTGCCCGAACGCCCGCCGACGAAATCGCGAATGCCGGCGAAAATGTCGCGAAAGACATTGGCGCCCAGGATCACTTCCGATGCCACGATGCCGTGATAGCGGGTGATAGCCTTGCCTTCGATGCTGTTGGTCGTGCTGAGGATCATAGCGTCTCTCCCGATCTGGTCGCCTCGCCCACCAAGTTAGGCGGCGAGGCGTCCGGATCAAGCGAGCGGCAATGCGACGATCCAGGCCGGACGACCCCAATCAGTCGAGACCCAGCGCCGCCTTATAGGTTTCGAGCAGCGCTTCGGCTTCGTCGCGGTGATGTTTTTCCATTTTGCGCAGACGGACGATCGCACGCATCGTCTTGACGTCGAAACCGGTCGATTTGGCTTCGTTATAGACGTCCTTGATATCGTCGGCGATGCCCTTCTTCTCTTCCTCCAGCCGCTCGATGCGCTCGATGAACAGGCGCAGCTGATCGGCAGCGATGATCTCGCTCATGTCATGCTCCCAGATGGTGAGCGAGCGCGTCTAGGGCCAAGCGGTGCGAAGGGCAACGCCGCGAATCGATCAATGCGCCAGCGGAACGCGCCGGGCCATCGGTTCGCCCGGAACATGGCTGGCCGAAAGCGCCTCGGCCGGTTCGCGAGGGACGCCCGAAAGCACCAGCGCCTCGGTCAGCGCCTGTTCGGGCGCGACGGCGATATCGGGAACCGGCCCCTTCCCGGCCCTGGGTGCCGGGGAAATAGCTGTGGCCCAAGGGAATGAACGCGCTGTAGCCGCCGGGCAGATCGGCCGGCGCGCTATTGCAATGGCAGCCTGGGCTTGCCGCCGCAGGGATCCACCGCCATCAATATCATTCCCGTGCGACATGCTGGCTTGCGCTGCTCGCGCGCCTGCGCGCCCCGGCTCGCTGCGCGACCCTGCGCCTTGATTGTTGCCGTATCTGTCGTTGCGCTGGCCGCGCATCCCGACGCGGAGAGGTGGCGGTGGGAACCGTCGCCCGCATTGGCCGCAGCAGTGCAGGCAAATGTCGCCGCGATCAGTGCCGATACTCGATACGCTATCATTTTTCAGTCCCACGCTTCGTTTCGACTACGAATGTGGTCAACGTAGCGAATCTTGCTGCAGGCTGCAGGCGTTTTATCTAGGCAACACGCCTAAATTCGGCATAAAGTTTCAAAATGAGTAGCACATCCGTCACATTCCGTTCGTCCAACCGTCTCGACGCTTTCGATCTCCAATTGCTCGATCTTCTTCAGGCTGATGCGCTGATGACGGCGGAAAAGCTGGCCGATCACGTCGCTTTGTCGGCTTCGGCGATCACGCGACGGGTACGGCGAATGCGCGAAACCGGCGTGATTCGCGCCGACGTTGCGGTGCTGGCGCGCGAATTTACCGACATGCGGCTCAATGCGCTGGTGCTGGTGCAGGCCCGCGAACATGCCGAGGAGCGCGGCATCGCCGCGCTGCGCGCGCTGCTGACGGCGACACCCGAAGTGCAGACCGTCCTCGACATCAGCGGCGAATATGATCTGGCGCTGCAGATTTCGGCACGCGACATGAACGATTTCAACGCGCTGACCGATCGCCTGCTCCAGAGCAACGCCACCGTGCAGCGCTATGAAACGCGCTTCGTCAAGCGCACGCACAAGCAGAGCCTGTTCATTCCGATGGTCGCCGACGCCGACTGACCGAAACCGTCAGCGGGTGGGGTCGGTCATTGCCGGCGGGTCGCTTGCCGGGAAACTTTCGTCGAGCGCTTCGTCGAGCAGCGCCTCGTCATGCGCGTTCTTCGCCACGCTTTCCTGCATCCGCGCAAGCTGCTCGGGCGTGGCCTCGCCCTGATGCTCCGCCTTCCACTGGCTATAGGGCATGCCATAGATGATCGCGCGCGCATCGTCCTTGTCGAGCGGCGTACCCTGCGCAGCGCTCGCTTCGGCGATCCAGTCCGACAGACAGTTGCGACAAAAGCCCGACAGGCCCATCAAGTCCACATTCTGCGCATCGGTACGGTGACGCAAATGCCGGACAAGGCGACGGAATGCCGCCGCTGCCACCTTGTCGTCGAGCGAATTCAGGTCGGTCACTATCGCCTCCGTGGTTGATCCGTTCCGAGTTATGATTAGAGGCGGGCAGGTACAAGGCGAGGATGCCAGATGACCAAGGCGATGACCCCCCGATCGCGTAAAGTAAGAGTGTTGGCGACGCTGGGTCCGGCCAGCAATTCGCCGGAAATGATCGAGCGGCTGTTCGAGGCGGGCGCCGATGCGTTCCGCATCAATATGAGCCATGGCGATCAGGATTCGAAAATTCCGGTCATCAAGGCGATTCGCGGACTGGAAAAGCGGCTGGGCCGCCCGACCACGATTCTGGCCGACCTGCAGGGACCCAAGCTGCGCGTCGGCAAATTCGCCGAAGGATCGGCGATGCTCGCCGCTGGCCATGAATTCACGCTGGATCGCAATCCGGAACCGGGCGATGCGACCCGCGTCGAATTGCCGCACCGTGAGATTTTCGAAGCGATCGAGGAAGGCGCCCGGCTGTTGCTCGACGACGGCAAGCTGGTGCTGCGCGTCGTGTCGCACGGGCATGACTGGATCACGACGCGCGTCGAAGTCGGCGGCAAGCTTTCCAATTCGAAGGGCCTCAATGTGCCCGACGTGGTGCTGCCGATGGCCGCGCTCACCGACAAGGATCGCAGCGATCTGGCCTTTGCGATCGATCAGGGTGCGGACTGGATCGCGCTCTCCTTCGTCCAGCGCCCGGAGGATCTGGCCGAAGCGCGCAAGCTGATCGGCGGGCGCGCGGCGCTGCTGGCGAAGATCGAAAAGCCGAGCGCAGTGGCGCGGCTCGAGGAAATCGTCGAAATGTGCGACGGCGTAATGGTCGCGCGCGGCGATCTGGGCGTCGAACTGCCGCCCGAATCGGTGCCGCCGCTGCAGAAGCGCATTGTCGAAGTCGCGCGCCGCATGGGTCGCCCCGTGATCGTCGCGACGCAGATGCTCGAATCGATGATCACTGCGCCGACGCCGACCCGCGCCGAAGTGTCCGACGTCGCGACCGCCGTTTATGACGGCGCCGATGCGATCATGTTGTCGGCGGAAAGCGCGGCAGGCGATTTCCCGGTCGAATCGGTCGCGATGATGAATTCGATCGCCGATTCGGTCGAGCGCGATCCCGCGCATGGCGACCGCGTCCACTTCACCGTCACTCGGCCCGACCCGACCACCGCAGACGCGATCGCAGAGGCGGCGAAATCGATTTCGGCAACCGTTTCGGCAACTGCCATCGTGTGTTTCACCAGTTCGGGATCGACCGCGCGGCGTATCGCGCGCGAGCGTCCGGCGGTGCCGATCCTGGTCCTGACGCCGAGCCTCGAAACCGCGCGGCGGCTGGGGCTGCTATGGGGCGTCCATGCCGTCCATACCAAGGACGTCGGATCGTTCGAGGAAATGGTCGCCAAATCCAAGCGCATGGCGTTGCGGCACAATATCGCCGAGGCCGGAGACCGGATGGTCGTGTGTGCCGGTGTTCCGTTCGGCACGCCGGGCGCGACCAATGTGGTGCATGTCGTCCGCTTGCTGGGCGATGAGCTTCGCGGGCGCGACTGAAACCGTACAATATTGATATCGAATCAGCTTGGCGAAAGCTGCGGGAGGCTGGTACAGAGCCGTAACGAATAGTTCGGGCGCAAATAAAAGAATCTCGGGCGCATTGTATCTGCGTTTCCCAAACCCCGCATCAGGGAGCCGAGAGAATGCCCAGCTATTCGCGCGACGAAGTCGTCAAGATTCAACATACGCTCGCCCGCAAGGGCTTTGATCCCGGACCCGTCGATGGCGTCTGGGGACGCAGGACCGAAGCCGCCGTCCGCGCCTTTCAGGCCGCAAGCGGACTGATCGCCGACGGTATCGTCGGCCCCAGGACCCGCAAGGTCCTGTTCGGGGATGACAGCCAGCCGGCGCCGGTCGACGATCCGGGCTTTCCCTGGTTTCAGGAAGCCCGCCACCTGCTGGGCGTGCGCGAGGACACCTCGGCGCGCAGCAATCCGCAGATACTCGATTGGGCGAGCGATATCGGCATCCCCTATCGCTCGGACGATATCGCCTGGTGCGGGCTGTTCGTCGCGCATTGCGTCGCCGCGACGATGGCGCACGAACCATTGCCCACCAATCCGCTTGGCGCGCGCAACTGGCTGAAGTTCGGTGCGCCATGCCAGCCTCAGGTCGGGGCGGTCCTGGTCTTCTGGCGCGGCAGCGCTTCGGGCTGGAAAGGCCATGTCGGCTTCTATGCCGCACAGACGCCGGGCGGCGATTTCTATGTGCTTGGCGGCAACCAGTCCGACAAGGTCAGCATCGCCAAAATCGCCAGGAATCGGTTGCTCGGCGCACGATGGCCGGCCACCGCGCCCGAGCTGCATTCGGCGCCGCATGTGGCGGCCGACGACGGGAGCATATTTTCCACCGATGAATCCTAAGGGCCGCGCGCGCGGAAAGGCCGAACCAAGGGCGCCGGTGGCCTAGGTCGTGAGCAGGCCCAGGCGCACCAGTTCGGCGCGGAAATCGCTGCTGTCGGTAAACAGCACGGCGTGAATCCCCGCCGCGCGCGCCGCGTCCACATTGGGCGGCGAATCGTCGACGAACACGGCGTCCGGCCCGGCAAGTCCGAACCGTTCGAGCGCGAGCGCATAGATTGCCGGGTCGGGCTTCACCATTTTCTCGTCGCCCGAAACGACGATGTCGCGGAACGGCGCGAACAACGCGGCTTCGCGCGCACGAAAGGGCGGCCAGAATTCATGGCTGAAATTGGTGATGCCGAAAATCGGCACGCCTGCCGCATCAAGATCGGCGACGATCTGCGGCATGCCCGGCACCGGGCCGGGCAGTGTTTCGTTGAAACGCGGGCCCCATGCCGCGATCAGGTCGGCATGCTGCGGATATTGCGCGCTTAGTTCCGCGCTGGTGTCCGCGAAATCGCGCCCGGCATCATGCTGGAAATGCCATTCCTTGGTGCAGACATTTTCCAGAAACGCATCGAGCGCCTGATCGCTATCGATCAGACGCTCATAGAGAGCACGCGGCTCCCAGCGATACAGGACATTGCCGACGTCAAAAATGACGGCGTGCGGCATTTTCGTCGTTTGATTCGGCATCGGCCCACTCCCCCACCCGGCCTCCCAGCACGGCTACCCTGAAATGGGAGGCCGGGTGGGGGAGTGGGCCGGAGCGGTTACCCGTTCAAATCAGCCCTGGCGGGCCTTGAAACGACGGTTGGTCTTGTTGATGACATAGATGCGCCCACGACGACGGATCACGCGGTTGTCGCGATGCCGATCCTTGAGCGACTTCAGACTGTTCACGATCTTCATGACCGAGCTCACTTCTCGAATAAATTGGAATTGCCGGAAAGAGGCGACCGCCTATAGTCGCGTCCGCTCCGAGTCAAGGCAAACCGCACCAGGGAACCGACTCCCGCGGAGTCGGGTTGAAGCCAGGACATTGTTACGCATGCGCCACAGAAAGGGCCGCCCGATGACTCGCTTCGCCACCATTGCCGTTGCCCTTGCCGTGCTGGCAACCGGCGGATGCACTTCGACTGCCGCGCGTCTCCAGCCGGTCGACGTCTCGCGCTATCATCTGGGCACCCCGATGCCGCACGGCACGGTATCGATAGAGCCGCTGTCGAGCACGGATACGATCAGCATGAGCTATCAGGCCTATGCCGACGCCGTGGCGGCACAGCTTCAGGCACAGGGATTCACGCCGATGCCGGCGGGTAGCGATTCGGACTATATCGCCGGCGTGTCGTTCCGGCGCACCGACGCGGGCACCTATCGCGAGCGCTCGCCGGTGACGATCGGCATCGGCGGCGGAACGGCGCCGCGCAGCGGCCTGGGTATCGGCGGCGGGATCAGCACCGGGATCGGCGGCAAGGATCGCCGCGTCATCCTGTCCGAGCTGTCGGTCCACCTGCGCCGCCGCGGCGACGGCACCACCGTTTGGGAAGGCCGCGCCCAGACGCACTCGCTCGAAGGCGTCCCCGAAAGCCAGCCCAGCGCAGAACGTCTCGCATCGGCGTTGTTCAAGGGGTTTCCCGGAGAGTCAGGCATCACTATCACGGTGCCATGAGCATTCAGATCTGCGCCGCATTCGATAGCGGCAATATTCGCGTCGTCGGGATCGAAGGGGATCGGGTCGACCTGGAAATCGTCACCGATCACCAGTCCGATTTCTATCAATGGTTCCATTTCCGCGCCGCCGGCGCAAAGGGGCGGACGGTTACATTCCGTATCCTGAACGCGGGCGGATCGGCCTATGCGTTCGGCTGGCCGGGCTATCGCACCCGCGTGTCGACCGACCGCCGGGCATGGCGGATGACCGACACCAGCTATGCCGACGGCGTGCTGACCTTTACCCACAGTTTCGACAGCGACATCGCCTGGTTCGCTTATTTCGCGCCCTATTCGATGGAGCGGCATCACGATCTGGTTAGCCGCATCGCGCTGCAACCGGGCGTTACGCATCGCGAACTCGGCCGCACGCTCGACGATCAGCCACTCGATTGCCTGACGATCGGCGACGGCCCCAAACATGTCTGGCTCTATGCACGTCAGCACCCGGGCGAGAGCATGGCCGAATGGTGGATGGAAGGCGCGCTGGAAAAACTGACCGACGCCGGTGATGCGACCGCCAGCGCGCTGCGCGAAAAAGCAACGCTGCATATCGTGCCGAACATGAACCCGGACGGGTCGCGCCGCGGCCATCTGCGCACCAATGCAGCGGGCGTGAACCTCAACCGAGAATGGCATGCGCCGACCCCGGAACGGAGCCCCGAAGTGCTCGCCATACGCAACGCGATGGATAAGGCCGGCTGCGTCTTCGCCATGGACGTCCATGGCGACGAGGCGATCCCGGCAAATTTCCTCGCCGGTTTCGAAGGCATTCCGAGCTGGACCGACGAACTGGGCGGGAAATTCTACGAATATGGCCGCCGGCTGGCCGCCAACACACCGCTGTTCCAGCTCGAACAGGGTTATGACAAGGCCGCGCCGGGCAAGGCCAATCTGTCGATGTCGACCAATCAGGTTGCGGAGCGGTTCGGCGCCGTGGCGATGACGCTGGAAATGCCGTTCAAGGATCACGACCCCAGCCCCGATGCGGAATTCGGCTGGTCGCCCGACCGTTGCAAGCAGCTGGCGCATGCGTGCCTCGACACGCTGGCCGGGATGATCGACGAAATCTGATGGAGATACGCCAGGGCGGGCTAGACCATCCCGATGTGGTCGCATTGCTGCAGCTCCATTTCGAAGCGATGCTCGCCAATTCGCCGCCGGGCACGTGCCATTTCCTCGACCTGTCGGGGCTGGCGGGGCGCGACGTGCGTTTCTGGACCGTGTGGGATGGCGAGACGCTGCTCGGTTGCGGCGCGATGAAGCAACTCGCGCCCGACCATGGCGAGATCAAATCGATGCGGACGACGCCCGCTGCGTTGCGCCGGGGCGTGGCGACGGCATTGCTCGTCCATATCATGACCGATGCACGCCAGCGGGGGATCTGCCGGCTGAGCCTGGAAACCGGCACCGGTCCGGAATTCGAAGCCGCGCATGCATTGTATCGCCGCCATGGGTTCGAAGCGTGCGGCCCGTTCGGCGCCTATCAGGCGACCGATTTCAATACCTATATGACACGATCCATCTGATTTCCGCCTCTCGACATTTGCCGCATCGCAACGATAGGTTGATCTGAATCAACGATCCGGGGGGACGCAAAAATGATAAACAGGATCGCCGGAGCCCGGCGGACGGGTCTCGCGCACTAATGGAAATTCGTGAAGGCGGGCTGGACGAGCCCGCGGTGATGGCGCTGCTGGCAGCGCATCTTGAGGATGTGCGCAGCAATCCGACGCCCGGAGGCGTGCATGTGCGCAGCCGGGATCAGCTGAAGGCGGGCGACATCACCTTCTGGAGCGCATGGCGCGGCGATGCATTGCTGGGATGTGCGGCATTGCGCGAAATCGAGCCGGGCCATGGCGAGATCAAATCGATGCGCACCGCTCCCGATCAGCTGCGGCGCGGCGCGGGCGCCGGTCTGATGGCGCACATCCTGGGGGTCGCACGCCAGCGCGGTTATCGCAGGATCAGCCTGGAAACCGGCACTACGGCGGCGTTCGAAGCGGCGCAGGCGCTATATCGCCAGTTCGGCTTCACGCCGGGCGACGCATTTGGCGAATATTCGCCCGATCCGCAGAGCCTGTTCCTGACGCGCGTGCTCTGAACGCCGCGCCGGTTCAGGCGAAACATGCCTCCAGAAACGCCGCCATCGCCGCCCAGCTGCGGCGATCGGCGCGCGGTTCATAGGCGACGGCGGGATTGCCCGTATCCTTGCGGTCGACATCGGTGAAGGCGTGCCCGGCATTGCCATAGGCATGGAGCTGCCAGTCTGCGCCTGCCTCGGTCAGTTCGGCCGCCAGCGCGACGACCGCGTCGGGCGGCGCGATCGGATCGTCCCAGCCGTGACAGACAAGCAGCTTCGCCGTGATCGGACTCTGCGTCGCATAATCGGGACGATCATAGACGCCATGGAACAGGACACCGCCCAATATGGGTAGCCCGGCGCGCGCCATGTCGAGCACGCATTTGCCGCCGAAGCAGAAACCGATCGCAGCCAGCTTGTGCGCGTCGGTTTGCGGCAGGGATTTGAGCATATCGAGCGACGACGCCATCCGATCGCGGAGCAGCCCGCGATCGGCATTGAGTTCGTTCATATATCTCGCGCTGTCGGGCGCGCCGAGCTGTGTCCGCTTGCCCTGCCCGTACACATCGGCGGCAAGGACGGTATAGCCCAGCGATGCAACCGCTTCGGCCTTTACGAAATCGGCTTCCTTAAGCCCCAGCACATTGGGGAGCAGCAGCACCCCCGGACGCGGCCCCGGCGCATCGGCATCGAACACCGCCAGTGCTTCGAACGGACCGCCGGGTCCGTCATGAACGATCGTCTCGCGTTCGATACGCATGAAGCCGCTCCTTTTGTATGCTATCTATAACAAATGATCGCATCCGGTTTGGCATGCCGGCAATGACCGCGCAAGTTGCCCTTGGCGCAGCAGACGCTACAGAGGCGGCGAACCAAAGGCCCGTTGTCGCGGGCAGGCTGAACCAGACCGGGAGACATCATGCCCACGCTCGTCCTGATCCGCCATGGCCAGTCGGCCTGGAACCTGGAAAACCGCTTCACCGGATGGTGGGACGTCGACCTGACCGACAAGGGCGTGGCAGAGGCGAAGGCGGCGGGCGAAATGCTCGCCGAAAAGGGGTTCGATTTCGACCTCTGCTTCACCAGCTATCAGACGCGCGCGATCAAGACGCTCAACATCGCGCTTGAGGCGATGGGCCGGCTGTGGCTGCCGGTCGAAAAGGACTGGCGGCTGAACGAGCGCCATTATGGCGGGCTGACCGGCCTCAACAAGGCAGAGACCGCCGAAAAGCATGGCGATGAACAGGTGCATATCTGGCGCCGCAGCTTCGACACGCCGCCGCCGCCGATGGAGGATGGCAGCCCGTTCGATCTGCGCAAGGACCGCCGTTACGACGGCATCGACATCCCCGATACCGAAAGCCTGAAGGATACGATCGCGCGCGTCCTGCCTTATTGGCAAAGCCGCATCGTGCCCGAACTGAAAGCGGGCAAGCGTGTGGTAATTTCCGCCCATGGCAACTCGCTGCGCGCGCTGGTCAAGCATCTGTCGAACATTCCCGACGATGAAATCACCGGACTGGAAATCCCGACCGGCCAGCCGATCGTCTATCAACTCGACGATGCGATGGGCGCGACCGACCGTTATTATCTGAGCGAGCGCTGACCGCGGCGTTCACAGCCATTGCCCTGCCCCCGCACCGGCGATAGGAGGCAGGGCTTCTCATCGCAGCGCGGACGGCAATGACTGAACAAGCACCTCTTGTCGGCATCATCATGGGCAGCACTTCCGATTGGGAGACGATGTCGCATGCCGCCGAAAAGCTGACGGCGCTCGGCATCCCGCACGAATGCAAGGTCGTGTCGGCGCATCGCACGCCCCAGCGGCTGTACGATTATGCCAATGCGGCCGCCGGTCGCGGCCTGAAAGTCATCATCGCTGGCGCGGGCGGCGCTGCGCATCTGCCCGGCATGGCGGCATCGATGACGCATCTGCCGGTGCTGGGCGTGCCGGTACAGTCCAAGGCGCTGAAGGGTATGGATAGCCTGCTTTCGATCGTTCAGATGCCCGCCGGTATTCCGGTCGGCACGCTGGCGATCGGCAATGCGGGTGCGGCCAATGCGGGCCTTCTCGCCGCGGCGATCCTTGCCACCGGCGATCCGGATCTGGCGCAACGGCTGCAGGACTGGCGCGCGGCGCAGACCGAATCGGTGGCAGACGCGCCCGAATGAAGCCCCTCCCGCCCGGCACCACGATCGGTATCATCGGCAGCGGCCAGCTTGGCCGGATGTTGAGTGTCGCCGCCGCGCAACTGGGTTATCAGACGCACATCTTCGCCCCGGTGACCGGGCCGGCCAATGATGTCAGCGCGGGATTCACGCGCGGCGCCTATGACGATGAAGAAGCGTTGGGCGTGTTCGCCAGCCACGCCGATGTCGTCACCTATGAATTCGAGAATATCCCTGCCGACCCGATCCGGGAGCTGGCCAGACATGTGCCGGTTCACCCCTCCCCCGCAGCATTGGCGGTGGCGCAGGACCGGATCGCGGAAAAAAGCTTTGCCGAGAAGCTGGGCGGCCGCGCCGCGCCGTGGCGCCGGGTGGGCAATCAGCGCGAGCTGGAAGCCGCGCTGGGTGAGATCGGCTATCCCGCAATCCTGAAAACGACGCGCTTCGGCTATGACGGCAAGGGACAGGCGCGGCTGATGAAGCCCGAGGACGCGGTCGGCGCGTGGGACGCCATCGGCGGCCGCCCCGCGATCCTGGAAGGGTTCGTCACCTTCGAAGCCGAATTTTCGATCCTTCTCGCGCGCAGCACCGACGGCAGCATCGCCACCTGGCCCGCGCCGAAGAACGAGCATAAAAACGGCATCCTGGCGCTTTCCACCGTTCCCGCCTCACCCGAAATTGCTGCGCAGCATGCGGAAGCAGCCGGGCTGGCGAGCAGGATCGCGCAGGAACTCGATTATGTCGGTGTGCTGACGCTCGAATTCTTCGCTTCCGCCGATGGGCCGGTGTTCAACGAAATGGCGCCGCGCGTGCACAATAGCGGCCATTGGACGATCGAAGGCGCGGTTACGTCGCAGTTCGAAAACCATATTCGCGCGATTTGCGGCCTGCCGCTCGGCCCCACCGGCCTGACCGGCAAGAAGGTCAGCATGGAGAATCTGATCGGCGAGGATGCGCTGCCCGAAAATGTCGCGCATCTGCTCGCCGAACCGGGAGCGCATCTGCACCTCTACGGCAAGCATGAAGTCCGCGAAGGCCGCAAGATGGGGCATGTCACGCGCGTCAAACGCTGAACGCGCGCCGGGCGGCGATGCCGCGCGTTACCGACCGAAAGCGCACAGAAAAAAGGCCCGCTCCGGCATCCCGGAGCGGGCCTTTTCCGTTTCGATACCGGCCAGGCCGATGTCAGGCGCGGACACCCGTCAGCGGGAAGCTGCCGAACGCCCCGGCGGTTACCTTGCCCTCGAGCGAATCACCGTCGACAGTCGCTTCGCAATCGAGCGTCAGCGGCATCGGGACAGTGATGTCCATCTTCCAGGTCAGCGTATCGCCATTGACCTTGCCGTCCTTGACTTCGGCCGAACCCATCCCGCCGTTGAAATTGCCGGTGAAGGTGTCGCCCGAGCTGACCACGGTCAGCGTCGCCTTCTGGTCGCCCATCGGGGTCTTGGCCACCGTTTCCCAGCTTCCGTCCACATTCGCCATTGCCGTTACTCCAGTTGGGGGTGTTACTCTGCCGCGGGTTTTTCGCCCGCGACCTCTTCTGCGGAAATCACCTCAACAGGCAGCCCCAGACTGTCAAGCTGAGGCCGGACGGTTTCGGCGTCGCCGACCACCACCCAGACGAAGTTATCGGGGTCGAGAGCCTCGCGTGCCGCAGCGTCGAGCTCCTCACGCGACAGCGCGCGATATTTTTGCGCGATCGTGTCGTAATAATCGTCCGGACGGCCGAACAGGTCGTTGCTCTGCATCGCGCCAAGCACCGAGTCGCTGGTTTCGAACGCACCCGAAAGCTCGCGGATATTGCCCTTGATCGTCAGATCGAATTCCTCGGGCGTGATCCCCTTGGTCGACAGGAAGCTGGTGACGTCCTGCTGAAGCGAGGCGATCGATTCCCCGGTCTTGTCCGCCTGAACCGGCGCGACGATCATATAGGGGACGCTGTTTTCGTACCGGCGGAAGATGCCATAGGCGCCATAGGACCAGTGTTTTGCCTCACGCAGGTCCATGTTGATCCGGCTGAGGAAATCGCCGCCGAGCACATCGTTGGCAGTCAGCACCGGCAGCAATTCGCCCTGCGCGGAAAGCGATGTGAGCTGTCCGCCCAGAATCACCGACTGCGGCGAATCGGGACGATTCACCAACAGGATGTGCGGCGTCGACTGAACGGCGGCGGCGCTGAAATCCTTGACGCCGGCATCGCCGGTCGCGGTCCAGTTGCCGAAGCCGGCTTCAAGCGCCGACACGATTTCGGAAAGCGGCCGGTCCGATACGACGAAGACCTTCGCCTTGTCCGGGCGCACCCAGGCATCGTGGAAGGCGACGAGGTCGTCCCGCGACAATGCCGCGACCGCTGCGGGATCGCCGCGCCCTGCGCCCAGCTTCGCATAGGGCGAGGCCGAGCCGTACACGAGCGGCGGCAATGCACGCATCGCAATGCCCTGCGGATTGGTCAGCTCCTGCGAAATCGACGCAAGCAGCTGATTGCGCAGCCGTTCGACTTCCTCAGGCGCGAACGCCGGATTGCGGACGATATCGGAAAAGAGATCGACCGAAGCGGTGAGGTTCGGGCTGGGCGTCGACAATGTCGCGGTCGTACGATCGGCCGAAGCGCCAAGACTGATGCTCGCGCCAAGCCGCTCCTTGGCTTCGGCGAGCTGGATCGAATCCATGTCGTCGGTGCCTTCGTCCATGACGCTGAGCATCAGCGACTGGGTGCCGAGCGCATCGGCGGGATCCGCCACCATGCCCGCATCGAAGCTCAGGGCGATCTGTGTCACCGGCACCGCGTCGCGATGCGCGTAGATTACTTCGACGCCGTTCGACAGCGTCGTGCGCGTGACATCGGGGAAGTCGAGATCGGAAAGCTGGCCGACATCGGGCATCGGATCGCGCTTGACCGTCGCTTCCTGCTCGGCGGCAGGAGTTTCGGTGGCATCGGGCTCCGCCGAACGATCGGCCTGTTCGGACTCAGCATAGGCTTCGCGATCGCCCGGCGAAATGACCAGCTGATAATAAGGCTGTCCCAGCCATTTCTGTGCGGCGGCCTGCGCCATTTCCGGCGTCGTTGCAGCCAGCGCCTCGAGCTGCTTGGCATAGAAGCCCGGATCGTTCGAATAGAGTGCGCCTTCGGCAAGCGTCACTGCCTTGCCGCCGAAGCCACCGACCGATTCAAGGCTTTCGAGCTGGCTCGCCACGGTGCTGGTCGCATAGCGCTGCACTTCGTCCGCCGTGGGGCCGTTGGCGAGATAATCGGCGATGATCTCATCCAGCCGCTTTTCGACCAGCGCCGGATCGACGCCGGGGCGAACATTGATGATGATGTCGAACGTGCCCGCCTGCGCCATCGAATCGGCGCCCGCCTGGACGCTGACCGCGAGCTTTTCCTGACGCACGAGAATATTGTCGAGGCGCGAGGACGAGAGTCCACCCAGCACGCCGCCGGCGACCTGAAGCGGCACCGAATCGGGATCGTTGACGCCGGGAATCTGCCAGATGCGATAGATGCGCGTCGCGGCGACGTGATCGGTCATCGTTTCCTTGACCGTCTGCGTCATCGGCCGCGCCGTCACTTCGGGCAGCTCGCTTTTCGGCCCGCGCGGGATCGCACCGAAATATTTTTCGACCAGCGGGCGCGCTTCGGCCGCATCGATGTCGCCGGCGAGTACCAGCACCGCATTGTTCGGACCATAATGCGAGCGGAACCAGTTCTTCACCGTTTCCAGGCTGGCGGCATCGAGGTCGGCCATCGAACCGATGACATTGTGGCCATAGGGATTGTCGGGGCCGAACACCCCTTCCATGATCTTGTACCAGGCAAGGCCATAGGGGTTGTTGTCGCCCTGACGCTTTTCGTTCTGGACGACGCCGCGCTGTTCATCGAGCACGTCCTGAGTCACTGCGCCGAGCAGATAGCCCATGCGGTCGCTTTCCAGATACAGCGCCTTTTCGAGCGCCGGACGCGGGACCGTTTCGAAATAATTGGTGCGATCGAACGAGGTGGTGCCGTTCAGGTCGGTCGCGCCCACTTCGCGCAGCGGCGCGAAGAAATCGCCCGGTGCATTTTCCGATCCATTGAACATCAGATGTTCGAACAGATGCGCGAAACCCGTTTCGCCCTCCGGCTCATGCTTCGAACCGACATCATACCAGACCGAGAGCGCGACGATCGGCGCCTTGCGATCGGTGTGCACGATGACGCGCAGACCGTTGTCGAGCGTGAATTCCTGATAAGGAATGTCGATCGCCGAAACCAGTTCGGCCACCGACGCCGGTTCGGGAGCGTCAGCCTGCTGGGCGACGGCCACCGGCACGGCAAACGGAACAGCCGCGGCGACAAGCGCGCAGGCAGCCGCACGGCAAAGGAGATGCGAAGTTTTCATGAAGCGAGTCCCCGGTACTTGGAATGCCGGGGAACATACTCCGCGCAACGATTGCCGCAAGCGGTGACCGTATTATTTCCACAAATCACCCTTGCGGCGACGCGATTCAGCATTAGGGTCGCGCGCAACAATCAAATTTCCGGGGGCACCAATGCGATTTTCCTTATTCCTGACAGCCGTGTCGCTGGCGCTTGCGCCGACGATGGCGGTCGCCCAGACGGCCGAGGAGCCGACCTTCTCCGCCGAGCGGGTAAAGGCCGACATCACGTTCCTTGCGAGCGACGAGCTGGAGGGCCGCAATGCCGGCGACCGCGGTTATGACGTTGCCGCGCGCTTCGTCGCGACGCGCTTCGAATCGATGGGCCTTGTTCCCGGCGGCCCCGACGGCAGCTGGTATCAGATGGTTCCCTTTGCCGAAGTCGGGCTGGAAGGCACGCCGGTCATGACCGTCGACGGCAAGCCGCTGGAACAGGGCAAGGACATGCTGATCGGCGCGGGCAGCGCGCTGGATGGCGGCGAACAGTCAGTCGTCGGCAACGCGGTCTTCGTCGGCCATGGCATGGTTTCGGAAGAGCTGGGCATCGACGATTATGCCGGCATCGACGCGACCGGCAAGATCGTCGTCTATTTCGTCGGCCCGCCCGCCGACCTGACCCCGCAACAGGTCGGCGCGCTGCGTTCGGTCAACCGCGTTCAGGTTGCCGCCGATCACGGCGCGGTCGGCGTGCTGATGGTGCTGCGTCCCGAGGATGTGCGCATCCCGTGGGAAGAACTGGGCCATTATGTCACCGGTTCGAGCACGCAGCTGCTCAATGCCGATGGCACGTCGCGTCAGGAAGCGGCACCCGGCGGCATCAAGATGTCTGCCTATATCCGCCCCGAAACGCTGGCGCCGCTGTTTGAAGGTACCGACATGACCGTCGAAGGCGCGCTGGAAGCAGCCAAGAGCCTGGAGACGACTGCAGTCGAATTGCCGCATCAGGTGATGCTGTCGCGCAATGTGTCGGTCCGCCGGTTCCAGTCGCCCAACGTCATCGGCCTGTTGCCGGGTTCGGATCCCGTGCTGAAGAACGAATATGTGCTGCTGACCGCGCATCTCGATCACAACGGCATCGATCCGGGACTGGAAGGCGACCAGATCTATAACGGCGCGATGGACAATGCGTCGGGCACCGCGACGATGCTGGAGGCCGCGCGCGCCTTCATGTCGACCGGCACGGCGCCGCGCCGTTCGATCATGTTCGTGTCGCTGACGGCGGAAGAGGACGGCCTGCTCGGTTCGACCTTCCTTGCCAACAACTGGTTCGTCGAAGGCGGCAAGATGGTCGCCGACGTCAATCTCGACATGCCGGTGCTGACCTATGACTTCAAGGATGTGGTCGCGTTCGGTGCGGACCATTCGACGCTGGGCCCGATCGTCGCGGCCGCCACGGCCAAGGCGGATGTCAGCCTGTCGCCCGATCCGATGCCGGAGGAAAATCTGTTCGTCCGTTCGGACCACTACAGCTTCGTAAAAGCTGGCGTCCCGTCGGTATTCCTCGTCACCGGTTTCCAGAATGGCGGCGAGGAAGCGTTCCGCCACTTCCTGGCGACCGATTATCACAAGGTGAGCGATCAGATTGACCTTCCCTTCAACTGGGAAGCCGCCGCCAAGTTCGCGCGGATCAACTTCCTGATCGCCCGCGAAATCGCCAACGCCGATACGGCGCCGATGTGGTATGAAGGCGACGAATATGGCGACCGTTATGCGCCCGATGCACCCAAGGCACCGGCGCCCGCCGAGGAACCGGCAGCCGAAGCCGCCGAATAAGGCGCTTCACTATACCTGAAACGAAACGGCGCGTGTCCCCCGGGACGCGCGCCGTTTCGTTTCAGGGGTTGGCGGCGGGAGCCATGACCAGGCCGACCCGATCGATCAGGTCATGACCGCGAAGCACCTCCAGCGCCTGGGAAAGGCAGAGGTAGGAAGCGTCGCGATCGGCATGCAACTGCACTTTCACCTTACCCGCTTGCGCAGCGGCGGCCAGCGCGGGCAGATCCTCGATCGCCAGCGCGGCATCGTTTACGGTGAGCCGGCAAGGCGCCCCCGCCAGCACCGCGATCCGCAGGGGTTCAGGCTCGCGGACCTGTTCAACCCTTGCGATTCCCGCCTGCTGTAATGCGAACACCGTCGCCGTAACGCATGATTCCGGCGCGTCATCGCTATCCACCACGCGGACGTCCCGGTGATCGGCGGCCCAGCCAGACGCCCGCGCCATCACTTCGTCGACGCCGAATGGCTCACCATCCGAAACGACCGTGCATTGCGTGCCGTCAAACCCTATCTTCAGCGATACGAGCTCAGGTGCGTCCTGAAGCGTCGACAGGCCGAGCATCAGCGCAAAAATCATCGCACACCCCTCTTGTGTTGCAAATATACAACACCATCTTGAGCGCATAGGATAGCAGGGACATCTAATGAATCTCGAAAAATTCACCGATCGCGCCAAGGGCTTTCTCCAGTCGGCGCAGACCGTCGCGATCCGCATGAACCATCAGCGGATCACGCCCGACCATCTGCTCAAGGCGCTGCTCGAAGATAATGAGGGCATGGCCGCGGGGCTGATTCAGAAGGCCGGCGGCAATCCCGCACGCGCGGTACAGGAAACCGATGCCGCACTGGCGCGCATCCCCGCCGTTTCGGGGTCGGGCGCGCAGCAGACACCGGGGCTGGACAATGATGCCGTGCGCGTGCTCGATTCGGCCGAACAGGTCGCGCAAAAGGCCGGCGATTCCTATGTCACGGTCGAACGGCTGCTGCTCGCGCTGGTGCTCGCTTCCACGACCAATGCCGGCAAGGCACTGGCGGCGGCGGGCGTGAAGGCCGAAGCGCTCAACGCCGCGATCAACGAACTGCGCGGCGGCCGGACTGCCGACACCTCGAGCGCCGAGGACCGCTATGACGCGCTCAAGAAATTCGCGCGCGACCTGACCCAGGCGGCGCGCGACGGCAAGCTCGATCCGGTGATCGGCCGCGACGAGGAAATTCGCCGCACCGTCCAGATCCTTGCCCGCCGCACCAAGAACAACCCGGTGCTGATCGGCGAACCGGGCGTCGGCAAGACCGCCATCGCCGAAGGGCTGGCGCTGCGCATTGCCAATGGCGATGTGCCCGACAATCTGAAGGACCGGCAGCTGATGGCGCTCGACATGGGCAGCCTGATCGCCGGCGCCAAATATCGCGGCGAATTCGAAGAGCGGCTGAAGGGCGTGCTCGACGAAGTGAAAGGCGCCGAAGGGCAGATCATCCTGTTCATCGACGAGATGCACACGCTGATCGGCGCGGGCAAGACCGAAGGCGCGATGGATGCCGGCAACCTTTTGAAGCCCGCCCTCGCACGCGGCGAGCTGCATTGCATCGGCGCGACCACGCTCGAGGAATATCGCAAATATGTCGAGAAGGACGCGGCGCTCCAGCGGCGGTTCCAGCCCGTATTCGTGGGTGAACCCACGGTCGAGGATACCATTTCGATCCTGCGCGGCCTGAAGGAAAAATATGAGCTGCACCATGGCGTGCGGATCACCGATGGTGCGCTGGTTTCGGCGGCGACGCTTTCCAATCGCTACATCACCGACCGGTTCCTGCCCGACAAGGCGATCGACCTGATGGACGAGGCGGCGAGCCGCATCCGCATGGAAGTGGAGAGCAAGCCCGAAGAGATCGAAGCGCTCGACCGGCGGATCATCCAGCTCAAGATCGAGCGCGAGGCGCTGAAGAAGGAAACCGATGCGGCGTCGCGCGATCGGCTGGAAAAGCTCGAAGCCGAGCTCGACGGGCTGGAAAGCGAATCCGCGCAGCTGACCGAGCGCTGGCAGGCCGAGAAGGTGAAGATCCAGTCCGAAGCGAAGCTGAAGGAACAGCTCGATGCGGCGCGGCTGGAACTGGAACAGGCGCAGCGTTCGGGCGATCTGGCCCGCGCAGGCGAGCTTTCCTATGGCACCATCCCGGCGCTGGAAAAGCAGGTTGCCGAAGCGCAGGGCGCCACCGAAGGCGCGATGCTGCGCGAGGAAGTGACCAGCGACGATATCGCCGCGGTGGTGAGCCGCTGGACCGGCATTCCGGTCGACCGGATGCTGGAAGGCGAGCGCGAGAAGCTGCTCAACATGGAAAGCGCGCTCGGCGCGCGGGTGATCGGCCAGGCGGATGCCGTGAAGGCGGTGTCGACTGCCGTCCGCCGGAGCCGCGCGGGGCTTCAGGACCCGAACCGACCGCTGGGCAGCTTCCTGTTCCTGGGGCCGACCGGCGTCGGCAAGACCGAGCTGACCAAGGCGCTCGCCGAGTTCCTGTTCGACGATCCGAACGCGATGGTGCGCATCGACATGAGCGAATTCATGGAGAAGCACGCGGTTGCGCGGCTGATCGGCGCGCCTCCCGGCTATGTCGGCTATGAGGAAGGCGGCGTGTTGACCGAAGCGGTACGGCGGCGCCCTTATCAGGTCGTCCTGTTCGACGAAGTCGAGAAGGCGCATGGCGACGTGTTCAACATATTGTTGCAAGTGCTCGACGACGGGCGCCTGACCGACGGTCAGGGACGCACGGTCGATTTTTCGAACACGATCATCATCATGACATCGAATCTGGGATCGAACTTCCTCACCAATCTGGGCGAGGGCCAGTCGGTCGACAGCGTCGAACCCCAGGTGATGGAAGTCGTCCGGGCGCATTTCCGCCCCGAATTCCTCAATCGGCTGGACGAGATCATCCTGTTCCACCGGCTGGGCCAGGAACATATGGGTCCGATCGTCGATATTCAGGTCGCGCGGGTGCGCAAGCTGCTCAAGGATCGCAAGATCACGATCGATCTCAGCGATGCTGCGCGCGAATGGCTGGGGCGGGTCGGATACGACCCGGTCTATGGCGCTCGCCCGCTCAAACGCGCGGTACAACGCTATCTGCAGGATCCGCTCGCCGATCTGATCCTGAAGGGCGAAGTGAAGGACGGATCGACCGTGCAGGTCGGCGAAGGCGATGGTCAGCTGGTGCTGCGCGTCGAATGATCGGTGGGTTCGACGTCAGTCGTTGAGATAGGCATCGATAAAGGGTTGCAGATGGCTGCGATAGGGCTCGGCATTGCCGAGCCCGGCCCGATTGATCGGCTGGCGTACTTGCATCACGCTTGCAGTCGAGACAACCCGCTCGGTCTTGTGCGGAGCGAACGGAGCCTCCTCTTGTGCCAGGCCGCAAAAGTCGAGAATCCGGGCGATCTCATGCTCAGGATCAGTTACAAGCTGCGCATAGTCGACTGTCAGAATACGGTCGGGCAACAGCTGTGACCAATATGCATAGAGCGCGTCCTCAAGCTGGAAATAATAAGCGATATCAGCAAGCTTCCAGCTCCAGTCCACACCGCTGGCAAAATAGGTGCGGAACGCCGACCATGCGCAATCGAGCGGATCACGCCGTATCCAGATGACTGGGGATTGCGGCAGCAGGCTGGCGATAAGTCCTATGTGCCGCGAACTGTTGAGTCCCTTGTCGACGAAGCGCCCGCGTTCTGAAAAGCGCTCCCGGCAAAGATGAAGATACAGTCTACTCAGGGTATCAGCGGGACTGCGCGCCAGATATGCCTGTAGTCCGGCAATCGAATTTTCCGGAAGGTCGCGCACGACGATGTTCATCCGGCCAAGCTCTTCCCCGCCAATTACCGCCGAATGGCTGGCCAATATCTGTTCGACCAGCGTGGTGCCCGACCGGGGCAAGCCGGTGACGAAAATTGCATCACTGCTGTCGGCGCGAACGGTCGCGGCGATGCGATCGATCGCCGCGCGGCCGAATTCGGCACGGCTTTGCTCCGCGTCCTTGCGATCGGTCGCCCGATCATAGGGGCGCTGAGTAGCCGCCAAGCGAGCGCCCTCGGCAAAATGACCAAAGGCCGGTTCGACCGCCGTGCGATCGAAGTAAAGCGCGCCGGCGGCATAGTGATATTGGCTGCGCTCCAGCGGATGCGCCGTGGCAAGCTTCGGCCCGGCGTCGAGAATGCGCGCCGAGACGGGATCGTCCCACTCGCGTTTGCGGCATGCCGAAAGCGCAAGCATTGCCTGACCCGATTTAGGGTTCGCGTCGAGTGCGGTGAGTAGATGGCGCTCGGCATCGTCTATCCGCCCGAGATTGAGTGCGATGGTACCGAGCAGAAAGGCATGGCCGGCAGGATCGGGAATATGCGGCGGCAACGTCTGAAGGAGCGCCCGGGCATCGTCGAGCCTGCCGGTCTGCGCGGCCAGCGCGGCCTGCTCGAACACCAGCGAAGCGCTCCCGCGCCCCTGTGCAGCCAGAAGCTCCATGGCGCGGTTGGCGTCGCCAAGCTCGCCATTGGTCTGCATCACTTTCGCCACGGCCCGCCACTTTTCGCCAAGCGGCCCGCCGCGATCGATCAGGGTGCGCGCGGCATCGTTCACTGCGGCGCGGTTGCGGGACTGAAGCGCGGTAACAAACTGTCGCAGCAAGGTCAGATCAGGGTCGCTCACAATATCAGGTCGCTCTTGCAAAATCCTCTAAGATCAAGATACCCGTCCGACATCAATGGTGGGACTGGCTGCCGAAGGCGGGAAGCGCACTATCGCCGCAATAGGCCGATTCGAACGCAGCCATGAAGGGGCGATAGGGTTCCGAGACGCCTAGACCGCTCCTATTGACCGGACGGCGAACCTGCATCGCGCTGGCGGTCGTCACGGCGCTTTCATTGCGATGAAAATCGATCTGCTGCGCCTCGGGTTCAAGGCCGCAGTGCCGGGTGATCCGCTCCACCCACGCCGGAGGGTCGGCCACCAGTTCCCCATAGGGCACTTCCAGGAGCCTTCCGCCCAGTTGCTTGCGCCAATGCGCGAACAACTGATCCTCGATCAGCATATGATCGGCGATGTCGCCAAATTCCCATGCGCCAACGACGCTATTGGCCAGCCAAGCGCGATAGATCGACCAGGCATTGTCCATCGGGTCACGGCGCAGCCAGATGACCGGCGCATCGCGGAAGAGAACCGAAAACGGCCCGAGCGAACGGCTCTGGTTGAGGCTTTTGTCGATAAACATGCCGCTGCCCGACAGGCGCTCGGTTGCGAGCCGGAGATAGAGCTGGCGCAGCGTATCAATGTGGCCGCCGCTGCGCAGATACCGGTCGAAATCTTCCGGCGCAAAACCGTTGGCTGTTGCTTCGATCTGGACGGCCAGGCCGAGTTCTCCCCCACCGTCGACGCCGCTATGGGCGGAAAGAATCCGTTCGACCAGCGTCGTACCGCTCCGGGGGATCCCGCTAACGAAAATCGGCCTGCGCTCCGCCTCCGGCTGCGGCCGGGCGTATCTGGCGATAAGACCGGCATCCCATCGGCGCGCCACATTCGCTGACGCACGGTTGTCGGATGCATTGTATCGCAACAGCTTGCCGAGTATTTCGGTCGATTGGCGGTAATGCGCGAATGCCGCCGCATAATCGCCTCGGCCATGATCGAGGAGCCCCAGCGCGTTTTCGACCGCAGCCTGATCCGTCTCGCCCTTGAAAAGAGCAGATTGCGCCATCCTGCGCAGTTGCGCTTCTTCCTCTCTGGAAATCGGCCCGGACTGCGCCAATCCAAGCCATGAGCGGCCCGAGCCGTGATCAGCAGCAATAGCGCGACGGAACTGGCGCTGCGCTTCGGCAGCGTCGCCCAGATTGGTGGCAATCGATCCGCGCAAATAGGCATTTGCGACGATACTGGGCTGGTCATCCGGCATCCCCTTGAGGCAGGCGAGCGCCTCCGCGCTCCTGCCGCTTCGGGCCAGCAAAACAGCCTTTTCATGGTCGGCGGCAAATGCCGGCGCGCCCTGCTCGTTCCAGAAATGCAGCGCCTTGAGCGCAAGAGTAAGCTCCCCCCAGCGCGACAATTGCAGGGCCGCGCCCAGCCATTGCGAATTCAGCGGCGCCTTCTGGTCGATCAGAATGTTCGCAGCGGCAACGAGATTGGTGCGGTCGTCGCGCTGGAGCGCCTGCTTGAATTGAGCCGCAGCATTTTTGAGCAGTTCGATGTCCATCGCGCTTCCGTAGCAGATAAAAAAGGGGCGGCATCCTGCCGCCCCTTCCAGTTCGAGAAATATGGTCTCGGTGTGTCGATCAGTTGTCCCCACCGAAACGCAGGAACGCCGTCAGACGAACCGAACGCGGCGCTTGATAGCCGGTGACATACCCATAGTTGGGGTTGACACCGCCCTGCGTGATGTCGCCGAACTCGTTGCGATCGAGCACCGACTTCCAGTTGAAGACGTTGAACACGTCGACACGGAACTTCACGCCCGGCATAGTTTCCTGGAACGGAGCGATCGTGAAACCGAGGTCCACACTCTTGTTCCAATCCGATTCGAACGCCGTGCCGCGCGGGACGAGGACCGAACCGGTGCCCGTGCCGTCTGCCGGACCCGAGTCCAGACCATCGCCCCCGAAACGAGCCTGACGGCAATAGTAGGATGCGGCGCCGTACGAATATTCGAACGTGCTCGAGTCGTTCTGGTAATTACCGATGCAGCTGAATTTACGCGGCGATTCAACCACCACGTTCACGCCGATGTCGAGCCAGTCGGTCGGCATGATGTGCCCGTAGAACTTGAACGAATGTTCGCGACCGTTGGCGAGATCGCCATAGGCACCGTCCAGGAAGCCCGGCTGGTCGAAGTCCTGAGTCAGGCCGGTATCGGTCTGGTTGTTGTCGGACTTCACGCCACCTTCGAAGTTGCCGCGCAGACGCGTGAAGGTATAGTTGAAGGTGAAGCCATAAACGCCGTTGAAGGCCTTTTCGACTTCAAACTCGATGGCGTCATAGTTACGCGTAGCCGCCGGATAGCCCAGATCGGCTGCATTCAGCGTCACGACATCGCACTGACCAGCGATCGTGCAATCACCGTCCAGACGCACCGTCACGTCGCTGCCCGGGTTGAGCAGCGTGTACTGATGGAAACCGCTCCACACCGATGCGCAGCCCGCGATGCCGTTGGCATTGCAATATGCAATGACCGCGGCGTCGATGGCAGCGTCTTCGAGCGTGTCGCCCAGGCGACGGTTGATGTAGTTGATGCCGACACGCCAATCACCGAAGCGGTGCTCGGCACCGATGATGAATTCGTCGGTATAGCTCGGCTTCAGGCTCGCAGACACGAGCGTGTCGACCGCACCCAAGGTACCATCACCATAGACGGTGTAGCAAATTTCACCCGCATTCGGCGAACCGGCGGGGCAGATGTTGCCGCCAAAGTTCGACACGAAACCGACCATGTCGCCGTTCGCGTCCAGCGTGTAGAAATCAGGGATACCGTTGCCGTCAGCGTCGGTCGACGTACCGTAGTTGTCGATCTGGCGATAATAGGTTTCCGCACCGCCGAGACGAATGTTCGTATTCGTTGCGATCGGCAGGTAATAGCGGCCCCAATAGCCCTTGATCTTCGTACGACCGTCACCGAACACGTCGAACGACGCACCCAGACGCGGAGCCCAAAGGTCACCCGAGTCATAATATTTGTCACCATTGACGGTGTAGTTCTGGAAGCGGTCGTTACGAACGCCGAGCTGCAGGTTCAGGCGGCCGTCGAGCGCTGACCAGCTGTCCTGAATGTAGAAGGCGCGCTGATCCGTTTTGAACGAACCCACATTGTTATAGTAATAACGAATGTTGAGGTTCGAACGAACGTCGTAGCGATAACCCGTACCATTGTAGGTGGTGTTTTCTTCCGCCGCCAGCTTCTCGAGGTCGAAGCCGACACGGAAGTGATGCTCACCCAGGAAGTTGACATAGACGTCGGCGTCGGCGCGATAGATTTCGCGCTTATCCTTGTCGGCAAGCTTGCCGGTCACAGTACCGCCGGCCACAAACTGACCACCGATGCGCGACAGGATATAGGCTTGGTCGGGGTTGGCGACCTGCGTACCGATATTGTTGTACTGACCATAGGATGCCGACAGCGTCAGCCAATCGCTGAACTGGCCGGTATACGATCCGATGAAGTTGTCACCGCCATATTCGGAAATGACGCCGCCCTGCGAAGCGCCGATCGAATCGGTGGCAGCATCATATTCGTAATAATTGGTGTACTGAGTCGCACGGTCGCGGAAATAGGTACCTTCCAGACGGTGGCCGTCGGTGATCACGAAGTCGACCTTGCCGCCAAAGAACGGGCTGTTGTTCTCGGTGATCGTGTGGCGCCCGCCCGACGAGCTCGTGCTCTTCGTCTTCGTCCAGCGCGGGTTGTAGAGCGCATAGAAGAACAAGCGATCCTTGATGATCGGACCCGACAGGTAGAAATTAGCTTCGACCCGGTTCGAGTAATCGTCTTCGTTCAGCGCACCGATGACGTCACCGCTCGTCGCAGCAAGGTTATCTGCGTCGACATAGGTGTTCGGCGAATCGCTACGCAGGCCATCTGGCGAGTAGATCAGGACAGCACCGGCTTCGAGGTTATTCGAACCCGAACGCGTAACGGCCGAGGTCACACCACCGAGCGCGCGACCATATTCGGCCTGATAGCCGCCGGTTTTGACATCGATGGTGCGATAAAATTCGAACGGAATGATCGACGAACCCAGGAAGCTCCGGAAGTCCGTGATGTTCAGGCCGTTCACATAATAGGCATTTTCAGCAACGGTGGCGCCGCCGATCGAAGCTAGGTTGCCGAAACCGGCGTCACCGGCAGTCGTACCCGGAGCGAGCAGGATCAGCGAAGTCTGGTCGCGGCCAACGGGAACCGTTTCCGCAAGCGTGGCGACGTCGAGCGTCACACCGGTCTGGGTCGCCGCAAAGTCGTTAACTTCGACGCGCTGACCGACGACTGTGATTTCGTCACCCACGGCAACCGAGCTGTCCGAAACAGCGACATAGCGCGACGGGTTGGTCTGGCCGGCGACGACGCGAACGCTCGGATCGCTGGCGATAACCGAACCACCGCGCGTGATCGTCACCTGATAGGTGCCGGTCGGAAGGCCGTTGATGCGGAACGCACCCGAGCCATCGGTCATCGCGGTGTTCGTGAAGCCCTGTTCGTTCGAAGTGATCGAAACGGACGCTCCCGAAACCGGCACGCCGGCTTGGTCGACCACGGTGCCGCTCAGCGTACCGCGCGTGTAATCCTGCGCCGCAGCCGGAGCCGCGAACGCGACGGCTGCACCAGCACCCGCGCCGATGAGCGCAAGTGCTCGAAGCGCGGTCCCCGCGCGCAACGACTTGCGTGTGTTATGAAGAGTGTTCTTCACGATGTTTTCCCTCGTCTATTCCGGTCGACCCGCAAAGGAGCGCCCCTGACCGGAGTTTGCCCGTCTCTCAAAAAAAGCGCGCGAAAGCGCATTGAGAAACATGTTGCAGAGGGATGAAGGTCCGCTTTCCGGCTGTAAAGGTGACATTCAGGTTGAAGCACCGCCTTTTGGGTCAGGTGTAGCCAAAATGCCACAACTTCGTCGTCAGGCCGTCTCCGAACGCGCCTAGTGCAGCCGATTTTTTGTGCAGGTGCGAAAAGCCTGCCGCCTTATTGCGCAGCGGGCATCGGCCCGGCGATCAACAGCGGATCGATCCGCGCCGCGCGCCATTTCATGCTCCAGTGGAGATGCGGGCCGGTGGCAGATCCGGTCATCCCGATCGCGCCGACCGGCTGGCCACGGCGAACATGCTCACCCACCTTCACATCGATTCGCGACAAGTGGAGAAAGGCGCTGTTGAGCCCCATGCCATGGTCGAGCATCAGGAGATGCCCTTCGAGGGAAAAGGGCGTTTCGGCAGCCAGAATCACGACGCCGTCGGCGGGCGCAAGCACGGTGGTGCCAGTCGGCCGGGCGATATCGACTCCCGAATGATAGGAAGCCGGTTCGCCGCCATAGATGCGCTGGGAACCGAATAGACCCGAAATCCGGCCGGTTACGGGCCAGAGAAAGTCCTGGCGCCACCCGTCTGCGCCGGTCTGCATCGCACGCGCGGCGACGATCTGCTCGATTTCGCCTGCACGGCGCCGGCGCCACGCATCGGACACCTGTGAACGCGGCGGCAGCCGGTCGATTCGCTCGATATGCCAGGCGCGCGGGCTGACGGTCAGATCGTCGCGAACTTCGGTCCCGTCGCGCAGCCGCGCGACCAGCGTTGCGCTGCCCGCCGCATCCCGATCGAATGCGATCAGGAATTCGCCATCCGCAGCGACCGGCACCGAATCGCCGTTGAAGGTTAGGAACGTCGTGCCCTCCGGCGCCGTGCCTCGCACCACGCCGCCCTGAGTCATCGGCCCGTGCAGCGTGAAATGCGGCGCGGCCTGTTGCGGCGCGACAGGCGCAGGCGCGGCCGGCGCAACGACGGGCACCGACAGTGGCGCCGCCGCCACAGGTTCCCCCGCCGGCATTTTCATGCAGGTGGTCAGCGCAACAAGCGCGACGGCTCCGCCAATCAGCTTTCCCCCCGGCATCGTCAGCCCCTCATCGCCTTTCCGGCGATTTCGGCAGAGGCATAGGGCTCCTGCCTTTCCACGCTCCAATAGCGCAGCTCGTCGAGCGCGATATGTTCGCCCGACACGGCACAGACGACATGGTCGCCGGCGGTCAGCACCCGGAACCCATTGGCCATATAATGAAGCCGCGCGGCACGGCTGGACTTGGACATCAGCATCGCTGGCGACCTCCTGAAAAGACTTCGGATCATGCGCATCAGAGCAGCGTCGGCTGCTCGGCTTTGGGTTCAGGATAGGATCTGCCGCCCGATCGCTCAACCCGCGCGTCGACACTTCCGTCGATGAAGCGCAGCGTCAGCGCGCCGGCGGCGCGCGCCGCATCGGCATTGGGCAGCACCTTGCCGGTCCCGCGCCCCTCGACCCACGCATAGCCTTTTTCGAGCGGCCGGTTGGGGTGGACGAGATCGAGATGCCGTCCCACGCCCTCGAGCCGCTGGCGCGCAGCGGCGAGCCGCTGGACCAGCATCGCCGGGCGCAGCGCGCCCGCCGCGCGATCAAGGTCGCGGCGCCCGCGCGTCAGGCGGTTTTCGAGGCCGCGATCGAGCCGCGCACCGATATCGTCCAGCTTCTGCCGCTGCGGCCCGAGCAGCGCGTCGCGTTTCGGCAACACGCGCACCAGCGCCGCCAGCCGCTCGCCCGCGCGCTCGTGATAGCGCCGCGCACAGCGTTCGCTGCGCAGCCCCAGCGTCGCCAGGTTATTCGCCAGCTCTGCGAGAACCGGCACTGCGATTTCCGCCGCTGCCGTCGGCGTCGGCGCGCGCAGATCGGCGGCATAGTCGGACAGGCTGGTGTCGGTTTCATGCCCCACCGCCGAAATGATCGGGATGCGGCAATCGGCAATCGCGCGCACCACCGGCTCTTCGTTGAACGCCCAGAGATCCTCGATCGAACCGCCGCCCCGCGCGACGATCAGCAGATCGGGCTTTGTCACCGGGCCGTTGCCGGGCATCGCATCGAACCCGCGGATCGCGGCGGCGATTTCGGCCGCCGCGCCTTCCCCCTGCACCTTCACCGGCCAGAGCAGCACATGGCTGGGGCAGCGATCCTCAAGCCGGTGGAGAATGTCGCGGATCACTGCGCCGGTCGGCGACGTGACGACGCCGATGGTGCGCGGCATGAACGGCAGCGGCTGTTTGCGGTTTTCGTCGAACAGGCCTTCGCTCGCCAGCTGGCCCTTGAGCTTTTCGAACAGCGCCATCAGCGCGCCTTCGCCCGCCAGTTCCATCCGCTCGACCACCATCTGGTATTTCGACCGGCCGGGATAGGTAGTCAGCTTGCCGGTGACGACGACTTCGATCCCGTCCTGCGGATTGAAGGCGAGCCGCTGGGCCGTGCCGCGCCACATCACCGCGTCGATAACCGCATCGGCATCCTTCAGCGCCAGATAGCAATGGCCCGAAGCTGCTCTTTTCCATCCCGAAATTTCACCGCGCACGCGGACATGGCCGAACTCTCCCTCGACCAAGCGCTTGAGTCGCGAAGAGATTTCGCCGACGCTCCACGGCGCGGCGTTGTCCCCGGGCGCCTGCTCGGCTACCAGCCGTTGCGAATCTGAATCGAATGGGGAATCGGCCATGAACGTCCTGCTGATCGGGTCGGGAGGGCGCGAACATGCGCTGGCATGGAAGCTGGCGCAATCGCCGCTGCTCGACAAACTTTATGCCACGCCGGGCAATCCCGGCATCGGCAACCATGCCCAACTGGCCGATATCGCCGCCGAAGACCAGCGGTCGATCATCGATTTCTGTCTGCGCAATTCGATCGACTTCGTCGTGGTCGGACCGGAAGCGCCGCTGGTCGCCGGGCTTGCCGACAATCTGCGTACGATGAAGATCGGCGTGTTCGGGCCGGGCCGCGATGCCGCGCAGCTCGAAGGATCGAAGGGGTTCACCAAGGATCTGTGCCGCCGCGAAAAGATCCCGACCGCCGCCTACAGCTTCGTAACGTCAAAGGATGGCGCGCGCGCCGCGCTCGACGAATTCGGCATTCCGGTGGTGGTCAAGGCCGACGGCCTTGCCGCGGGCAAGGGCGTCACGGTCGCCCGCACGCGCGAAGAGGCAGAGCAGGCCATCGCCGCGATCTTTACCGGCCATGGCGCGACTGCCGTGATCGAGGAATTTCTGGAGGGCGAGGAAGCAAGCCTGTTCGTCCTGACCGATGGCAAGACGATCATGCCGATCGGTTCGGCGCAGGACCATAAATGCGTCGGCGAAGGCGATACCGGCCCCAATACCGGCGGCATGGGCGCGTACAGCCCCGCGCCGGTGCTGACGCCCGCGCTGGAACAGCAGGCGCTCGATACGATCGTGCGTCCGACGGTGGAAGCGCTGGCGCGGGCAGGGTCGCCCTATTCGGGCGTGCTCTATGCCGGGCTGATGCTGACTGCCGATGGTCCCAAGCTGATCGAATATAATGTCCGGTTCGGCGATCCCGAATGCCAGGTGCTGATGCCGCGGCTCAAAAACGATCTGCTGGCGATCATGGTCGCAATCGAGGAAGGGCGGCTCGCCGATCAGCCCGCGCCCGAATTTGTCGACGAGACTGCGTTGGGCGTCGTGCTGGCGGCGCGCGGCTATCCCGGCACCCCCGAAAAGGGCGGCGTCATCTCCGGTATCGACGCTGCCGAAGCGACCGGTGCGCTCGTTTTTCATGCGGGTACCGTTGCAGAGGACGGCGCGCTCAAGGCGAATGGCGGCCGCGTGCTGACGGTCGTCGGCACGGGCGGCGATATCCGCGCGGCGCAACAGGCGGCCTATCGCGGCGTCGATGCCATCGATTTCCCGACCGGCTTCTGCCGTCGCGATATCGGGTGGCGCGAAGTGGAACGGGCGGACGCTTAGGTCGACCAGTTCGCGCCGATGCGCCCCCGGTCGGAGCGACGCCAGAGCGAAAATGCCGCCAGGGCGAACCAGCCGAGCATCAGCAGCGCCAGTGCGCGTTCGTAAAGGCCATCCCATCCGGTCGGCATGAGATAGAGCGGCGGGGCAGCCACTGCCCAGATTGCTGCGAACAGGCGCAATGCCCATTTCGCGCGCGGGTCCGCCGTCAGTCCGCGCGACGTCAGCCATACCTCCAGTGGAAAGCAGATGGCGAGCAGGCCGACGAAATAGAGATGCAGATCGGGTCCGCCGCCGGGCCGGTTATAGGCTTCATAAGCGGCGATCGCGACCACGGCTCCGGCGAGCACGGCCAGCAATATCCGGCCGATCGCCCAGTCCCATCCCGCGACCTTCCAGAGCGAAATCCCGCCCGCGACTGCGAGCACCGCGACCACGAAGCTGTAAAGGCCGGCGTCTTCAAGCCAGTCATAGCGGCCACCTGCCGCGACATTGCTGATCGTCTCGGCAATCGGTCCGATATTGTGCGCCAGCGTGACTCCGATCAGGTCCGCACCGGCCACGATCGCACAGCCGATCAGCGCCACCACCCCGCATGCCTGTGCCAGTCTCTTCCGGTTCGTCATCGCGGCCCTTCGGGTTGGTTTCCGACTGGCAGAGCGATCGAGCGCGGCAAGTCGTTCCTCGGGCGATATGGTTGCGGCATTGCCGGCGGCGCCTTGTCGCGGCGGCACTGCGCTGTCATGATCGCGGCAATTCCCAATTTCGCTGAGGTATTTGCATGCGCCCGTTGATTGCTGCCCTGATGCTGTTGCCGCTCGCGGCCTGCACCACCGGTGACAAGCCCGAGACCGTCACGGCACCCGAAATCTCGCTGCAGACGCTGAAGGATGTCACCAAAACGCTGTCTTCAGACGCATTCGAAGGCCGCGCGCCGGGCAGTGCGGGCGAGGAAAAATCGCTCGCCTATATCGTCGAACAGTTCAAGGCGGCCGGGCTGCAACCGGGCAATAACGGCAGCTGGTTTCAGGACGTGCCGCTGGTCGAAATCAGCGCGAAGAATGTCTCGCCGCTGACCTTTACCGGCGGCAGCGAAAACCTCTCGCTCGCTTATGGTCCCGACATGGTCGTCAGCACCTATCGCGTCACCCCGCATATCGAAGTGAAGGACAGCCCGGTCGTCTTCGTCGGCTATGGCATCAACGCGCCCGAGCGCGGCTGGAACGATTATGAAGGCGTCGACGTCAAAGGCAAGACAGTCATCATATTGGTCAACGATCCCGATTGGGAAACCGAAGGGCTGGATGGCACATTCGGCGGCCGCGCCATGACCTATTATGGCCGCTGGACCTACAAATATGAAGAAGCCGCGCGTCAGGGCGCTGCGGCAGCGATCATCGTCCACCAGACCGAACCAGCCGCCTATGGCTGGAACGTCGTCCAGTCGAGCTGAACCGGTGCGCAACAGGTCGCCGATGCCGAAAACGGCCATATGGATCAGTCCGCCGCCGATGGTTGGATCCAGCTGGAATATGCCAAAAAACTGTTCGCCAGCGCGGGACAGAATTTCGACGAACTGGCGCAGGCCGCCAAGCAGCCGGGGTTCAAGGCCGTACCGCTGACCGGGGTGCAGGCATCGGTGTCGTTCGACAATGACATCCGCAAGCACAGCTCGAAAAACGTCATCGGCATCCTGCCCGGCAGCGAGCGGCCCGACGAATATGTCCTCTATGCTGCGCATTGGGATCATCTGGGCCACTGCGAAGCGGCGCCCGATGGCGATGACATCTGCAACGGCGCCGTGGACAATGCGACCGGCGTCGCATCGCTCGTCGCGCTGGCCAAGGCGAACAGCGAAGCCGGACCCGCGCCGCGCAGCCAGGTGTTCCTTGCCGTCACTGCCGAGGAATCGGGCCTGCTCGGTTCGGCCTATTATGGCGACCATCCGGTCTTTCCGCTGGCACAGACGGTGGGCGGCGTGAACATCGATGCGCTGCAGCCGGTCGGCCCGTCGCGCAACGTGGTCGTG
Source organism: Stakelama portus (assembly GCF_003171655.1). Taxonomy (GTDB): domain Bacteria; phylum Pseudomonadota; class Alphaproteobacteria; order Sphingomonadales; family Sphingomonadaceae; genus Sphingomonas; species Sphingomonas portus. The sequence continues at coordinate 67,379 of NZ_QFZL01000006.1, forward strand.
GTCGGCAAGGGCAAGTCGGAACTCGACGGATTTCTGGAACGCGCGCTCACCACCCAGGGCCGGGTCGCGTCGGACGAACCGACGCCCGAAAAGGGCTTTTATTACCGGTCGGATCATTTCAGCTTCGCCAAACATGGCGTGCCGATGATCTATTTCGAAGGCGGCGAGGATCTGGTCGAAGGCGGCACCGAAGCCGGCAAGGCGGCAGCCGAGGATTATACCGAAAACCGCTATCATGGCCCCAAGGACGAATATTCGGACGATTGGGACTGGTCGGGAATTCTGCAGAACGAGCAGCTTTACTATCTCGTCGGACGGTCGCTGGCGGAATCGGACGCATGGCCCAATTGGGTCGAAGGCGACGAATTCCGCGCCATTCGCGACCGGAGCCGCGCGCAAGCGAAGTAACGCACGCCCTCAGCGTCGCCCCTGCGCAGGCAGGAGCCTGTCGCTGCCGGGTACACAGATATGGCTGACACAGACGCGCGCCGCCTGTGTCAGCCTATCCCCCTGACGCAATAGACATGGGCCCCTGCCTGCGCAGGGGCGACGGCCGATAGGGCAAGCTATCGGCACACATGAAGATCGCCCGTTTCCCTTCGCGCGCGGCGATACTAAATACCAGTCCATGACGACCCCGCCTCCCCCCGAATGGGCGCCGCACGATGCCGTATGGATCGGCTTTCCCAGCCATCCCGAACTGTGGCTGGAAGATCTGGATCCGGCGCGCGCCGAAGTGACGGCCTTTGCCCGCGCAGTGCATGCCGGCGGCAGGGGCGAGCGCGTGATCCTTGTCGCCGCCGACGAACAATCCGCTCAGGCCGCCCGCGACCATGCCGGCGATGCCGCCGAAGTGGTGGTCGCACCGTTCGGCGATATCTGGTTGCGCGACACCGGCTGCATCCTCGATGGCGACGGCGTCGCGCATGATTTTCAATTCAACGGCTGGGGCGGCAAATACGACCTGCCCGGCGACGATGATGTCGGTGCACGGCTGGCCGCGGCACGCAGCCTGCGCACGGTCGAGCATGACTGGATCCTCGAAGGCGGCGCGATCGACGGCGACGGCACCGGGCTGGTGGTGACGACCGAGCAATGCCTGCTCAACCGCAATCGCAACGCAACGCTGTCACAGACCGATGTCGAAGCGCGGTTGCTGAGCGATCTTGGCTATGATCGCGTGCTGTGGCTGGGCAACGGCCTCGCCAACGATCATACCGACGGGCATGTCGACAATCTTGCCCGCTTCGTCGGCCCCAACCGGTTGCTGATCCCCGAACCGGCGGAGAATGACCCCAATTGGCGCGTCTATCAGGATGCGGTTTCGCGGGCGCAGGCATTCGGTGTCGACGTCGTCCGCATGCCCTCGCCCGGTCGCGTGCTGAATGAGGACGGCGGCGTGATCCCGGCAAGCTATATGAACTTCTATATCGGCAATGCCGCCGTGGTGGTGCCGCTATACGGCCAGCCCAATGACGTGGCGGCGGTGACGACGCTCGAAGCGATCTTCCCCGATCGTCAGATCGTCGGAATGGAAGCCGGGCATATCCTGACCGGCGGCGGCAGCTTTCATTGCATCAGCCAGCAGATTCCTAGCGTCGGCTGAGGAAGCGCGCGAGCGCCGCAGTGCGAACGCTCCCGCTTCCGAATTCATTTTCGAGCAGGTGGCGTATCTTTTCCAGCTCCGCCTGCGTCAAATGCTCGATGCCGATGAATTCATCCCGTGCGCCGTCGACCGCGCGGATCAGCTCGTCGAGCTTGGCCTGCATCGCGCTGGCATCGCGATTCTGGGCGTTCTGGATCAGGAACACCATCAGGAAGGTGACAATCGTCGTCCCGGTGTTGATCACCAGCTGCCAGGTATCGGACCAGCGGAATATCGGGCCGCTCACGCCCCAGAACAGGATGACGCCCAACGCGACCACGAAGGCGAAGGGGCGTCCCGCCCATGCCGCCACCGCCTGCGCGAACCGTTCGAACGCTCGCTCCATATCGCACTCCGCACCCGGCGCCCGCGAATCGAACGCACGCCCCGAGACAATGCCGCCAAACGCGCCTAGGGCAAGCGTCCCGTCCGCATTCGTCCCGCAAAAGGAGGTTTTCCAATGACCGTTTTCACGATGCTGGTCCTCGCACTGGTGACCCTCTATTGTTTCGCGCGCGGCATCACCGATTTCCGGGCCGGTCGGCGCTATTGGGGAACCATCGGGATCATGCTGGGATTGGGCCTGGCACTCATACCGATGCCACAAACGGTGGTGTCCATAGATATTCCCGCGCGGACCCAGGCGCGTCAGTAACAACCGCCATTTGCCAGACGCGCGCGCTCGCTTACATAGCAGCCATGACCGACATTACCGTAGCCGCGCTCCAACTGGCATTCTCCAACGATATCGACGCCAATATCGCCGCCGTTTCGCAAATGGTGCGCGAAGCGGCGGGCAAGGGCGCGCAGGTCGTGCTGCCGCCCGAATTGTTCGAAGGCGAATATTTCTGCCGGGTCGAGGACGAAGGGTTGTTCGCCACCGCCAAGCCGACGGGCGAGCATAAGGCCGTGCTGGCGATGCAGAAGCTGGCGGCGGAGCTCGGCATCTGGATCCCCACCAGCTTTTTCGAAGCCGATGGCCCGCATCATTATAACAGCCTTGCGATGGTCAACCCCGACGGCAAGGTCGCGGGCGTGTACCGCAAGAGCCATATCCCCGACGGACCGGGATATGAGGAGAAATTCTATTTCCGCCCCGGCAATACCGGGTTCAAGATCTGGGACGGGCCGGCCGAAAACGGAAAGACGACGAAGCTGGGCGTCGGCATCTGCTGGGACCAATGGTATCCCGAAACCGCGCGCGCGATGATGCTGATGGGCGCGGAAATCCTGTTCTACCCCACTGCGATCGGCAGCGAACCGCATGATGAGGCGCTCGACACCGCGCGGCTGTGGCGCCGGGCGATGGTGGGCCACGCGGTATCCAATGTCGTGCCGGTGGTTGCCGCAAACCGTATCGGGAACGAGTATGGCCAGACATTCTACGGCACCAGCTTCATCACCGATGAACGCGGCGACATCCTCGCCGAACTGGGCCGTGAGGAAACCGGCGTGATCACCGCGACGCTCGATCTGGATCGCGTGAAGCGCCATCGCGCCGCCTTCGGCTTTTTCCGCGACCGCAGGCCCGAGCTCTACGGTCGGCTGGTGCAGGATATCTGAGCGTGTCGCGCGGCAGCAAATCACCGTCGCATTCCGAAGTGCATCTGGTTCACCGCATCGGCTGGCTGCGCGCGGCGGTGCTGGGTGCCAATGACGGGATCGTTTCGACCGCCAGCCTGATCGTCGGCGTCGCCGCCGCTACGCCCGATCATCAGTCGGTGCTGATCGCCGGGGTTTCGGCGCTGCTCGCCGGCGCACTGTCGATGGCGGCGGGCGAATATGTGTCGGTCAGCTCGCAGTCGGACACCGAAACTGCCGATCTGGAGCGGGAGAAGCGCGAACTGCGCGACGATCCCGAGTTCGAGCTGCAGGAACTGTCGCAAATCTATCGTGCGCGCGGGCTGGACGCCGATCTGGCGGACAAGGTGGCGGCACAGCTGATGGCGAAGGATGCGCTTCACGCCCATGCCCGTGACGAGCTGGGCATCAACGATGCGACTGTCGCGCGCCCGGTTCAGGCGGCGCTGACATCCGCGGTGACCTTTACATTGGGCGCCGCCGCGCCGTTGCTGGTCGCGCTGATCGCCCCGGTGTCGGCAATCGTTCCGGCGGTGTTCGTCGCGGCCCTGCTCTATCTCGCGCTGTTGGGCGCGATCGGCGCGCGTACCGGAGGCGCTCCGATCGCTCGCGCGGTACTGCGCGTCACCTTCTGGGGCGCACTGGCCATGGCAGTGACTGCGGGGATCGGCAGCCTGTTCGGCACCACGCCGGGCTGAACCAGCGCAAGGAGCGCAGCGATGGACGAGCTTCCCGAAGACAGCAAGCTGACGCGATCCAAGCGCGGATGGGCCGAGCAGGGCAAGTTCCTGACCGGACGGCATGCGCGACCCGAGGAAGAACGCCTGCCGCCCGGCCAGCATCTGGTGCGCGACTGGCCAGTGCTCGATCTGGGGCGTCAGCCGGACATTTCGCGCGATCGCTGGCGGCTGGAACTGCGCGGGATGGTCGAAGCGCCGCTGACGCTCGACTGGGCGGCACTGATGGCATTCCCCCAGAGCGACTTCACCAGCGACATCCACTGCGTCACCACCTGGTCGCGCTATGACAATCGCTGGCAGGGCGTGGCGACGCGCGACTTGATCGCGGCGGTGCGCCCGCGCGACGAAGCCGTCGCGGTGATGCTGCACGGCTATGACGGCTATACCACCAATGTGCCGCTCGCCGATTTCGCCGCGCCCGACGCGCTGATCGCGCATCATTGGGAGGGCAAGCCGCTGACTCGCGATCATGGCGGCCCGGCGCGGCTGGTGATCCCGCACCTCTATTTCTGGAAAAGCGCCAAATGGATTTCGGCCATCGAATTCATCGGCGCCGACAGGCCGGGCTTCTGGGAAGTCAACGGTTACCATATGCGCGGCGACCCATGGGCCGAGCAACGCTATCGCTGACGTGATTTAGCGTCGGGCGCCACGCGCCTTTCTGAGCGACAGGAACATCGCGACGGGGACAGCGCTGCCCAGCAGCACGCCGGCAACGCCGCCCCACAACGCGCCCTGCGATCCGCCCAGCACCGCGCCGAGCACGACACCGCCAAGCAGCAGGAAGACCGGAACGAAGCAACCGATCGCCGCCATCCGTCACGCCCCGACAGGAAGGCTGGGCAGATAGCGTGCCATGCGCGCATCGAGCAGCCGGATCAGACCGGGGTCCATGAAGTCATATTCGTCGGGAATATCGAGCACGATGATCCGCGCCCGCAATGCCCGGCGAAACCGCTTCTGGATTTTCGAACGGTGCTGACGCTCCATCGCGAAGATCAGATCGGCCCAGGCGACCAGTTCGTCGGTCAATGGATTTTCCACATCGTGGTTCGTCCCCGCCGAATCAACTTCGATATCGGGGCGCGCGGCGAAATGCTGTTCCGCGGTCGGGCTGCGCAGCCGGTTCTGGCTGCAGACGAACAGGACGCGCTTCATCGGTCGCGCAGCTCGAGCGCGCGGGCAAACACCGCCTCGAACATTTCGGGCGTCAGCCGCCCGGTATTCTGGTTGTAGCGGCTGCAATGATAGCTATCGATCAGGATGCGCCCGTCAGGCATGCGATGTTCGGCGAGATGACCGAAGCGGCATTTGGGCAGCTTTCCGCCCATCACTTTCACGGCCGACTGGTGCGCGATCTGGCCCAGCGCGACGAAGATGCGCGCGTTCGGCAACACCTCCGCCTGCCCCTCCAGGAACGGGCGACAGGTGCGGATTTCCTCGGGCGTCGGCTTGTTCTGCGGCGGCAGGCATTTGACTGCATTGATGATGATCGCGCCGCTAAGCGCCAGATCGTCCTCCGGCGTCCCGTCATAGCTGCCGGTCGCCAGCCCGTATTTGCCGAGCGTATCGAACAGCAGATCGCCCGAATAATCGCCGGTAAAGGGCCGCCCGGTGCGATTGGCGCCATGCTTGCCCGGCGCAAGGCCGACGATCGCCAGCCAGGCATCGGGATCGCCGAACGCATTGACCGGCGCATTCCACCAATCGGGATGTTCGTCCTGCAATTCGCGGCGCAGCGCCACCAGACGCGGGCAGCGCGGGCAATCGCGGGGCGGTTCGGTTTCGGGGATCGGGCTTGGCGCGAACATCGCAGCGGGATAGGCGCACGATCATGGTCGCATCAACCTATCTGATCGCGCTGGGATCGAATCGGCCGGGGAAGGCAGGGCCGCCGCGCGCGCAGCTTGCCGCCGCGCTGACGCGGATCGGCGGCGTCGTCGCGGCGTCGCGCATTCGCGATACGCCGCCGGTCGGCCCGTCGATCCGGCGCTTTGCCAATATGGCGGCGCTGGTGAAAAGCGACGCGAGCCCGCCCGAGATGCTGCGCCGCCTGAAACAGATCGAACGCGAATTCGGGCGGCGGCGCGGACAGCGCTGGGGTGCGCGGTCGCTCGATCTCGACATCATCCTCTGGTCGGGCGGCACCTGGGCTTCTCCCGGCCTTATCGTGCCGCATCCGGCCTTTCGCGAACGCGATTTCGTGATCGGCCCCGCCAGCGAAATCGCCGCCGACTGGCGCGACCCGATCAGCACCCTCTCGCTGCGACAGCTTCACGCCCGGTTGACCAGGCCGCGCCCGGCCCTTAGGTGCGTCCCGCTTGGTGCGGGTCCGTAGCTCAGTCGGTAGAGCAAGCGACTTTTAATCGAGAGGTCCCGGGTTCGAGCCCCGGCGGACCCACCAACACTTTCCCCTCGGACAAATCGAAGCGCAAAATGCGACGAGTCGCATTACCGAGCCAAATGCAGGACTTGATACTTTATATCATCACGTCTATTGCGACGCAGCAAATTCCATAAAGGGGTCTTCATGTTCCGTTTCGCGCTGCTTGCTTCCGCCTGTCTGATCGCCTTCCCCGCAGCCGCCCAGCAGGCACAGGATGACAGCAAACCCGATCCCCATCAGGAAGCATCTCCCGAAATCATCGTCACCGCTCCCTTTGCCCGGGCTCAGGCGGATGTATTGTCGGGAACCTCGATCGTTTCCGGCATCGACCTTACGCGCGCGCTGAAGCCCACCATCGGCGAAACGCTGGCATCGCAGCCGGGCGTTTCGGCTTCGAGCTTCGGCCCCAATGCCTCGCGCCCCGTGCTGCGCGGCTTTCAGGGCGGTCGCGTCGCGGTGATGACCGACGGGATCGGCAGCATCGACGCATCGACGGCGTCGGCCGACCATGCGGTCGTCATCAATCCGCTGACTGCCGAGCGTATCGAAGTGCTGCGCGGCCCCGCCGCGCTGCTGTACGGCAGCTCGGCGATCGGCGGCGTCGTCAACGTGATCGACAATCGCATCCCGCGCCGCGCGGCCGAAGTGCCGCTGCACCTTGATGCGATCGGCACGCTGGGCTCGGCGGCAAAGGAACGTTCGATCGGCGGCGTGGCGGATGTGCCCGTGGTCGGCCCGCTCCAGCTCCATCTCGACGGCAGCTTTTCCGAAACCGACGATCTGCGCACCGGCGGCTATATCCTGACGCCCGCACTGCGCGCGCAGGCCGCCGCCAGCGCCGATCCGGAGATTCAGGAACTGGCCGATCTGAAGGGCGACCTGCCCAACAGCGCCGCGCGCACCTGGGACGTGGGTGGCGGCCTGGCGGTTGTCGATGGCGATAATAATCTCGGCTTCGTCGTCAGCCATTATGACAGCCTGTATGGCGTTCCCATCCGCTATTCGCTCGACCCGGCGATCGAGGCAGAAGCGGTACAGCTTCATGTCCGCCAGACGCGGTTCGACATGCGCGGCGAAGTCGCCACCGGCGGCGGGCTGCTCGACAAGATCCGTCTGCGCGTGGGCGCCGCCGATTATCAGCACAGCGAAATCGAAGATACCGGCGAAGTCGGCACGACCTTTTATAATCAGGGCTATGAAGGCCGACTGGAACTCGTCCAGGCGCGCCATGGCGTATGGGAAGGCGCCGTCGGCGGCCAGTTCGTGATCCGCGACTTCAACGTGGTCGGCGAAGAGAAATTCCTGCCGCGCAACCGGACGCAGCAATATGGCGTCTTCACGCTCCAGTCGTTCGACTGGGGTGCGTTCAAGGCGGAAGCCGGCGCGCGCTATGAAACCGCCAGTCTGCACGCCTTTGCCGACTACGATCTGGGCAATCCCCAGATGCAGCGCGATTTCGACAGCGTTTCGCTTTCGGCCGGTGCCAGCTATGCCATCGCACAGGGGCTGCGGCTGGGCGTGAACCTGTCGCGCAGCGAGCGCGCACCTTCGGCTGAAGAGTTGTTCGCCGATGGCCCGCACGCCGGAACCCAGGCCTATGAAGTCGGCAATCCCGATTTCACCACCGAAAAAAGCTGGGGTGCCGAAGCGACGCTGAAGGGCAGCGGCGACGGCTGGTCGTTCGCCACCTCGCTCTATGCCGACTGGTTCCACGATTATATCTATGACGCGCCGACCGGCACGATCGAGGACGATCTGCCCGTCTTCGCCTATTTCCAGTCGGACGCCACCTATTACGGCTTCGAAGCCGAAGCATCGGTGCGCGTCGCCACGGTCGGCACCTATGCGATCAATGTCGACGGCCTGGCCGATTATGTCCACGCCGAACTGGACGACGGCAGCGCGGTGCCGCGCATCCCGCCGCTGCGCCTGCTCGGCGGGATCGAGGCCCAGTCCGATCTGTTCAACGCCCGGGTCGAAGTCGAACATAGTTTCGAACAGAATCGCATCACCGCGTTCGAGACACCGACCAACGGTTTCACGCTGGTCAACGCGTCGGTTTCGTGGAAACCGTGGGGAACCAACGGCACGAGCCTGACCTTGTCCGCGAATAATATCTTCGACGTTGTCGCACGCCGTCACGCCAGCATTCTCAAGGATTATGCTCCGCTGGCGGGTCGCGACATCCGGCTTACGGCGCGCATCCAGCTCTAAGAACAGAGCCGCGCCAGTCTTACTCCGTGTTCCCGCGCAATGGCGGGAACCCAGGGCTTCCTCCCCCCAATTCGGGCCCTGGGCTCCTGCTTTTGCGCAGGAGCACGGGGGCTGATGTAACCGGTTTCAAGGTCTGTCCTGCGAGACTGTAGCCGGCCCGGCGACTGCGCCTCGATACCGCAATCAGCCGTCGCGTTCGGAAAGCTTGCGTTCCCACGCCAGCGCATCGGATACGATCAGATCCAGATCGTCGCGCTGCGGCCGCCAGGGCAGCGTTGCCAGGATGCGGCTGTTGTCGGCCACCAGCTCGCCCGGATCGCCTGCACGCCGCGGGCCCATGCGACGGTCGAGTTTCCTGTTGGTGACGCGATCGACCGCATCGAGCACTTCGAGCACCGAATAGCCGCGGCCATAGCCGCAATTCATCCTGTGGCTTTCCGTCGGCCTGGCCATCAGCAGGTCGAGTGCATGGACATGCGCGGCGGCCAGATCGCTGACATGGATATAGTCGCGCACGCCGGTGCCGTCGCGCGTATCGTAATCGGTGCCGAACACGCTGACATGATCGCGCTTGCCGGTCGCGGCCTCGACTGCGATCTTGATGAGGTGCGTCGCACCGGCTGTCGACTGGCCGCTGCGCCCCTGCGGATCGGCGCCCGCGACATTGAAATAGCGCAGCGCGCAATAGTTGAAGCGATGCGCCGCCGCGACGTCGCGCAGCATCGTCTCCGTCATCAGCTTCGACATGCCATAGGGATTGATCGGCACCTGGGGCGAATCTTCGGCCACCGGCACGATTTCCGGCGTTCCATAGGTGGCGGCAGTCGAGGAAAAGATGAAATGCTTCACGCCGCAAACCACCGCGCTTTCGATCAGCGATCGGCTCGCCGCGGTATTGTTGCGATAATATTTGAGCGGATCGGAAACCGATTCAGGCACGACCACCGATCCGGCGAAATGCATCACTGCGCGGACGTCATGATCGCGCATCGTTGCGCGGACCAGCGCATCGTCCTCGATCGCGCCTTTCACCAGCGTGGCGCGGGAGTCCACGGCCCAGTCGAACCCGGTCACCAGATTGTCGATCACGACGACACGCCACCCCGCATCGAGCAGCGCCAGCACCGCGTGACTGCCGATATATCCCGCTCCGCCCGTGACGAGTATCGATCCCTCGCGCATCATGTTCCCCTGCCTGCGATTGCGCCTCGCCTAGCCCATCCTATGTTACAAGGCCAAGGAGACAATAATGGCAAGCGAACAGGCAATTCTCGCCGGAGGCTGCTTCTGGTGCACCGAAGCGGTGTTCAACGACGTTATCGGCGTCGAGAAAGTGGAAAGCGGCTATATCGGCGGAAGCGTCGACAATCCTACCTATAAGCAAGTGTGCGACGGCGATACCGGCCATGCCGAGGCGATCCGCGTCACCTATGATCCCGAACAAATCGGTTTCGACGAGCTGCTCGACATTTTCTTTGCGACTCACGACCCGACGCAGCTCAACCGTCAGGGCAACGATGTCGGCACGCAATATCGCAGCGCGATCTTCCCGCTTTCGACGCAGCAGGCGCAAAAGGCGATGATGGGGATCGAACGCAATCAGCGCGAATGGCCCCAGCCGATCGTCACCGGCATCGAACAGCCCGGCACGTGGTGGCCCGCCGAGGACTATCACCAGGAATATTGGGAAGGCGAAGGGCAGCGTAATCCCTATTGCCTGGCGGTGATACCGCCCAAGCTCCAGAAGCTGCGCAAAAGCTTCGCCAATCGCGTGAAGGAAGCGGGCGCCACCACCGCGTAGCAGCGCCCACTCGCCGTTATTCGGCGGGCAGCGCTTCCCCTTCGATCGGGGGACGCGTGCCCGCTTCGGCACCCAACGCCTTATAGGCCAGCCCGCCGAGCAGACCGCCGACGATCGGCGCGATCCAGAACCAGACAAGCTGGCTGAGGGCGATGCCGCCCTCGATCAGCGCCGGCCCGGTGCTGCGTGCGGGATTGACCGACGTATTGGTCACCGGAATCGAAATGAGGTGGATCAGCGTCAGTGCCAGACCGATGGCGATCGGTGCGAATCCCGCCGGTGCGCGCGTGTCGGTCGATCCCATGATGACCAGCAGGAAGATGAAGGTGAGCGTCACTTCGATCGTCATGCCGGCGGCAAAGCTGAAATTGCCGGGCGAATGTTCGCCGAACCCGTTCGTCGCGAGTCCGCCAGTATAGCCGGGCGCGCCCGAGGCGATGAAGTAGAGCAGCAACGCCGCGATAATCGCGCCGACCACCTGCGCCGCGACATAGAGCGGAATATCCTTTGCCGGGAACCGTCCGCCCGCCCAGAGTCCGATCGTCACGGCCGGATTGAGATGGCAGCCCGAAATATGGCCGATCGAATAGGCCATGGTGAGCACGGTAAGGCCGAATGCCAGCGAAACGCCGAGCAGGCCGATCCCGACATCGGGAAAAGCCGCGGCCAGCACCGCGCTGCCGCATCCGCCGAATACCAGCCAGAAAGTTCCGATAAGCTCTGCAAGTCCGCGCTGAACCGACGTCATGCGCATCTCCCCCATCGTCGCATGTTGTAGGAACGCGCACGCGATGCCGATGCTGCGACGCCATCGGAACCCCGGCCAGTCTAAACCTCGTTGCGAAGGTGTAAAGAAATTCAGCCCCGCTCAGCCGCGATGCGCGGCGCGACGCAGCCGGTCGTTGATCGCCGCGCCGATGCCGGTTTCGGGTATCGGCGCGACTGCGATCGCCATGGCCCGGGCGGCGTCCGCACGATGCAGCGCATCGAACAGGCGCGACGCCGCCTCGACCGGATCGCCGGCGGCAGACAGCGTATCGTCCCCGGCCACATCGCCATATCCGATCAGCCATTCGCCATCGCGCCGGTCGATCGCGTGCAGCCGCACCGGCTTTGACGGGGCATAATGGCTCGACAATTGACCGGGCGCTTCGATCGCGTCCCCCGCCCCACCGACCGGCTGATTCAGCAGCACGCCGATTTCCTCGGCAGTGATCGGGCCGGGGCGGAGCAGTCGCGGCACGGGCGATGGCGCGACGATGGTCGATTCGATGCCGCCCGGCGTCGGTCCGTCGTCAAGGATCAACGCGATCCGTCCGTTCAGGCTTTTGGCGACATGTTCGGCACGGGTCGGACTGATCGACCCGCTGGCATTGGCCGAGGGCGCGGCCAGCGGCACGCCGCTCTCGCGCAACAATGCCTGCATCGCGCGGTGGCTGGGCATGCGGATCGCCACGCTCGAAAGACCGGCAGTAACCAGGCTTGCCACCGCCGCATCGCTGCGCAACGGCAGCACCATGGTCAGCGGCCCCGGCCAGAAACGTTCCGCCAGCGCCTGGGCGGCATCGTCGAACACGCCGATCGCCCGGGCCGCGTCGAGATCGGGCACATGCACGATCAGCGGATTGAAGGAAGGGCGCCCCTTGGCGGCATAGATGCCCGCCACCGCCTGCGAATCGGTGGCGTCGGCGGCCAGGCCATAGACCGTTTCGGTGGGCACCGCCACGCAGCCGCCGGCGCGAATCACCGCTGCCGCCTCGGCCACAGCCGCGCTGCCGTAACGTAATATGCGAGTCGAAAAAGGCGGATTTGTGCCGGTCACAAAGGCGGCGCTATAGAGCCGCGCATTCGCCGACAAGAGAGGACATCATGACTTTCACGCCCGCCGTCACCGAACAACGCTTCGTGCTCGATCATGTCGCCGGGATCGCCGAGCTGGCGGAGAGCGAAAAGTTCGCCGATGCAACTCCCGATCTGGTCGAAGCCGTGCTCGAAGGCGTCGGTGCCTTTGCCGCGGGCGAATGGGCGCCGCTCGACCGGACGGGCGATACCGTCGGGGCGAAATGGACGCCCGAAGGCGTGGTGATGCCCGAAGGGTTCGGCGCCGCCTATCGCGCCTATGTCGAGGGGGGCTGGGGCACGATCGGCTCGCCGCCCGAATTTGGTGGCCAGGGGCTTCCCGCCGTGCTCACCGCAGCCACGCTCGAAACGCTGGGCAGCGCCAATGCCAGCTTCGCGCTGGCCCCGACGCTGACGGTCGGCGCGATCGAGGCGCTGATGCATCACGGCACGCCCGAACAGCAGGCAGCGTATCTGCCCAAACTCGCGACCGGCGAATGGACCGGCACGATGAACCTGACCGAGCCGCAGGCGGGCAGCGATGTCGGCGCGCTCAAAAGCCGGGCGGAGCCGGTGGGCGATGGCACGTTCAAAATTACGGGAACCAAGATCTTCATCAGCTTCGGCGATCACGACATGACGGACAATATTGTCCACCTCGTGCTTGCCCGCACGCCCGATGCCCCGGCGGGCACCAAGGGGCTGTCGCTGTTCCTCGTCCCCAAATACCGGCTCGATGCCGACGGCAATCCGGGCGAATTCAACAACGTCACCGTCGCGTCGATCGAGCATAAGATGGGGCTGCACGGTTCGCCGACCTGTGTCCTCAATTTCGGTGACAATGGCGATTGCATCGGCACGTTGATCGGACCCGAGCTGGGCGGCATCGCGGCGATGTTCACGATGATGAACAATGCCCGCCTCAATGTCGGGCTGGAAGGCGTGCAGGTCGCCGAACGCGCGACGCAGCGCGCCGTCGCCTTTGCCCGCGAACGCATCCAGTCGGCGCGCGCCGGCAGCCCCAGCCGCGACAGCGTGGCGATTATCGAACATCCCGACGTCCGCCGCATGCTGATGCGGATGAAGGCGCAGACGATGGCGTCGCGCGCGCTGGTCTATCGTGCCTTCGCGATGCTCGACCGCGCGCATCTGGGCGACAAGGCGGCAAAGAAGATGCTCGACCTGCTCACCCCGATGGCCAAGGCACATGCCACCGATCTGGGCAGCGAAGTCACCGATCTGGGCATTCAGGTCCATGGCGGCATGGGCTTTGTCGAGGAAACCGGCGCCGCGCAGCAATATCGCGATTGCCGCGTCTTCCGCATTTACGAAGGCACCAACGGCATTCAGGCTGCCGATCTGGTCGGCCGCAAGCTGAGCATGGACGGCGGCGAAACCGCTTTGGGCCTGATCGCGGCGATCAGGACCGCGGCGCAATCGCCCAATCTTGTCGCGCTTGCCGACGCGCTCGAGGAAATTACCAGGGGCCTGCTTACAGCCGAAGTCGATGACCGGCTGGCGGCAAGCTATCCCTATCTCACCATGTTCTCGGTCGCGACATGCGGCTGGCTGCTCGAAAAACAGGCGGCGGCGGCGACCGGCGACAGCGAATTCGAAGCGATGAAGCGCGCGGCAACGGCATTTTATGTCGATCAGATCGTGCCCGAAGCGTTGGGGCTGAAAGCCGCGGCAACCGCCAGAGCGGACGTCCTCTATTCGGTGAGCGCGGAGACGTTCGCGGCCTAGGTCGTGAACGGCGCAGCGTGGCGGTGCGTGTCCTATCCCGGATAGGTCGCGTCCATATGCGCGAGCGAGGCACGGATCAGTTCCTCGAGCACGGCCCCGTCCACATCGGCCAGCTTGCCGATATAGAGGCAGCCGCCGCCACGTTTATGCTTGCCGAGCCGCGACAGGATTTCATCCTTTTCCGGGCCCAGGAACAGATAAAGGGCGAGATTCGCCTTGCGCGGGCTGAACCCGATCCGCAGGAAATCCCCCTCGCGCCCGCTGTCATAGCGATAATGATAGCTGCCGAATCCGACGATCGACGCGCCCCACATCACCGGATCATGACCCGACAGCCGCTGCATCGTTGCGCATAATGCCTTGCCGTCGGCGCGGCGCACCGGATGATCGACGGCATCGAGAAATGCGTCGACGCTTGCATCGGTCGGCTGCGTCTTGTTGTCCGCCATCTGCCTCTCCCTGCCCGTGTCGCGGATATGCTATCGCAAGTCGCACCATTCGCCTAAGCGGCGCGGATGACGCCGGTTATGCTATCTCGCCGCTCGATCTTTGCGCAGGCCTGGCCGATCATGCTGGGGCAGGTGACGGTGCCGCTGGTCGGCATGGTCGATACGGTCGTGATCGGCCGCACCGGCGATGCAGTCGCGCTGGCCGGCGTTGCGCTGGGCGCGACGATCATCAATTTCCTGTTCTGGAGCTTCGGCTTTTTGCGCATGGGCATGACCGGCCTGACCGCGCAGGCCCAGGGCGCCGATGACGATACCGAAGTGCGCGCAATGCTGGCACGCGGGCTGTTGCTCGGACTGGGTCTCGGCATCCTGCTGTTCGCGCTGCAATGGGTGCTGGTGCCGCTCACGCTCGGGCTGTTCGCGGGCGGGGGCGAGCTCGATGCCGCTGCCGGCGGCTATATCACGGCGCGGTTCCTGGGCGCCCCGGCCAGCCTTGCGGTGTTCGCAGTCAATGGCTGGCTGCTCGGCCTGGGACGCACGCGATCCGCGTTGCTGCTCCAGATCGTCATGAACTGTTGCAACGGCATTCTCGACATCTGGTTCGTCTGGGGATTCGACATGGGCGCGGAGGGCGTGGGCCTGGGCACCGCGATCGCCGAATGGGTGGCGCTCGGCACCGGAATCGCCATTGCCGCCCGCATTCTGGGGCCGCGCGCCATTTCGGGGTTGCGCGCGCGGCTGTTCGATCTCGCGGCATTGAAACGGCTCTTCGCAGTCAATGCCGACATCATGATCCGCACCGTCTCGCTGCTGCTGTTGTTCGCCTGGTTCGCCAATGCCGGCGCGCGGCTGGGCACCGAAACGCTGGCCGCCAATCAGGTGCTGATGCAGTTCGTGTCGATAGCGGCATTCGTGCTCGACGGCTTTGCCTTCACGGCAGAATCGCGCGTCGGCAATGCGATTGGCCGCGGACAGGCGGAGGAGCTGAAACGGGCCATTCGCCTGATCGGTGAATTCTCGCTCGCGGCCGGCCTTTTCTTCGCATTGGCGACCGGCATCGCGGGAAGCTGGCTGATCGGACTGATCGCCACCGATCCCCAGGTGCGCGCACTGGCCCGCGACTTCCTTCCCTATACCGCGCTGGTCCCGCTGATCGGCGTACCCGCCTGGCTGCTCGACGGCATCTTCATCGGCGCAACGCGCGGCAAGGCGCTGCGCAATGCCGGCGTGGTCACGACCCTGCTCTACATCGCCACCGATTTCGCGCTTCGCCCGTTCGGCGCGCACGGCATCTGGATCGCGTTCCTGATCAGCTATGCCTATCGCGCGGGGACGTTGGGCGTCGCGCTTCCCGGCCTGATGCGCGGCATTGCGGAGCAGCGCGCATCGCCCTAATGCGCGGATCGATTTTTACCCAGAACCCCATTCCGGAGCTGCCGTCATGTCCGATCAGATCAAGCGCGTCGTCCTTGCCTATTCGGGCGGCCTCGACACCAGCGTGATCCTGAAATGGCTGCAGACCGAATATGGCTGCGAAGTGGTGACCTTCACTGCCGATCTGGGTCAGGGCGAAGAGCTGGAGCCTGCCCGCGCCAAGGCCGAACTGATGGGCATCAAGCCCGAACATATCTTCATCGACGATCTGCGCGAGGAATTCGTCCGCGATTTCGTTTTCCCGATGATGCGCGCCAATGCGCTGTATGAGGGGCTGTATCTGCTCGGCACGTCGATCGCGCGTCCGCTGATTTCCAAGCGCCTGATCGAAATCGCTCGGGAAGTCGGCGCCGACGCAATCGCCCATGGCGCGACCGGCAAGGGCAATGACCAGGTGCGGTTCGAACTTTCGGCCTATGCGCTCAACCCGGACATCAAGGTGATCGCGCCGTGGCGCGAATGGGATCTCACCAGCCGCACCGCGCTGATCGACTTTGCCGAAAAGCACCAGATTCCGGTGCCCAAGGACAAGCGCGGCGAATCGCCCTTTTCGACCGACGCGAACCTTCTCCACACTTCGTCCGAGGGCAAGGTGCTCGAGGATCCGTGGGAGGAAGTCCCCGATTATGTCTATTCGCGCACGGTCAATCCCGAAGACGCGCCCGACGAACCCGAATATATCACCATCGATTTCGAAAAGGGCGATGGCGTCGCACTGAACGGCGAGGCGATGAGCCCCGCCACGTTGCTCGCCGCGCTCAACGACCTCGGCCGCAAGCACGGCATCGGCCGGCTCGACCTGGTCGAGAACCGCTTCGTCGGCATGAAGTCGCGCGGCATGTACGAAACGCCGGGCGGCACCATCTATCACCTCGCCCATCGCGGGATCGAGCAGATCACGCTCGATCGCGGCGCCGCGCATCTGAAGGACGAGCTCGCCCCGCGCTATGCCGAGCTGATCTATAACGGCTTCTGGTTCGCCCCCGAGCGCGAGATGCTGCAGGCGGCGATCGACCACAGCCAGGCCAATGTGTCGGGCACAGTGCGGATGAAGCTCTACAAGGGCGGCTGCTATGTCGTCGGCCGCAAGTCGCCGAACACGCTCTACAGCGAAAAGGTGGTGACGTTCGAGGACGATGCCGGCGCATATGATCAGCGCGACGCGGCGGGTTTCATCAAGCTCAATGCGCTGCGCCTGCGCCTGCTGGGCCAGCGGTTCGATTGAGATGGGATGCCGCGGTGCTTCCGGAGCGGTTACGCACCGGCAACGCATCGCAGCACTGTATCCCTATTGGTACACCGTCGCGTATCGCGCGTGGATTCACGGGGTCAGTGAAGAAGCGGCACGCCAGCAGGGTGTTCTGGGATTGATGATTTTGACGGTGATCCCCTTGGCCTGGATCCCGGCATCGATAGAGCCCGTAACGGGCCGTTTCGGCTTCTGGATCGCGACAGCAGCAATCGTGATCGCGATGCTCAGGTCCGGTGTCGTGCATGAAAGGCTGCTGGTGAAGGACCGCATCGGCGTGCGCTATGCCGAAACGTTCGACGATCTCAGCCGCATCGAGAAGAACTGGATGCTGCTTTACGCCACGCTGTCGATATTCCTGCTCGCGTCCCCGACACTCATATGGATGGCGGCCACGCGGGGGTTCTGAGCGAGCAGCGTCGCACACTCTGGACGCCGCGCTGTCACCGCCGCATAACCCACCCCGTTCCAAGCCTATTCCGGGGAGTGCTTCATGCGGGCGATGTTGACGAGTGTTTCGGTTCTGGCGCTGTTCGCGACACCCGCTTTTGCGCAGGCCGGGGGTAACAACCCGCCCGTCGAATATACCGTCGACCTTTCCAATCGCGTCCATCACGAAGCGAAGATCACCGTCACCTATTCGGGTCTGGACAGCGAACCGATCACATTCCGCATGTCGCGCAGCTCGCCCGGCCGCTATGCGGTGCATGAATTCGCCAAGAACGTCTATTCGGTCTCCGCCGCCGATGCCGATGGCAATCCGCTGTCGATCACGCGGACCGATCCCTATAGCTGGACCGTCGCCGGCCATGGCGACACAGTGAGCCTCACCTATACGCTCTACGCCGATCATGGCGACGGCACCTATTCGCAGGTCGATCCCAGCCACGCGCATCTCAACATGCCCGCGACGTTCATGTGGGCGGACGGTTATGATGATCGCCCGCTCAAGGTGACGTTCGAGGATTTCGATCCGAGCTGGAAAATCGCGACGCAGCTGCCCACGGCACCGGGCGAGACCGCGACGTTCACCGCGCCCAACCTGCAATATTTCATGGACAGCCCGACCGAGCTGTCCAATTTCATGCTGCGCGAATGGCAAGTGACGAGCGGCGGCCACAACTACACGATCCGGCTCGCCATCCATCACCTCGGCACCGAGGAAGAAGCCGATCGCTTTGCCGAAATGGCGAAGAAGGTCGTCGCCGCCCAATATGAAATCTGGGGCGAGGCCGCGCCCTATGATTATGGCGTGTACACGTTCATCGCCGATTATGTGCCGTGGATCGACGGCGACGGCATGGAGCATCGCAATTCGACGATCATCGCGATGCCGCGCGGGCTGGCACAGGCCAATTATGCGCAGATCGGCACGCTCAGCCACGAATTCTTCCATAGCTGGAATGTCGAGCGGCTGCGCCCGACGGAACTGGAACCGTTCGATTTCACCAAGGCCAACCCGACCCCGTCTTTGTGGTTCGCCGAGGGCTTCACGCAATATTACGGCCCCGTCGCGCTGCGCCGCTCGGGCGTTTGGGACATGGATCAGTTCATCCGCAATCTGGGCGGAACGCTCAATTATGTGATCAATGCGCCGGGCCGCAGCTATGCCGGGCCTGCCGAAATGAGCCTGCGCGCGCCGTTCGTCGATGCCGCCACTGCGATCGACACGGTGAACCCCAATATCTTCACCTCCTACTATCCCTATGGCGCCGTGATCGCGCTCGCACTCGATCTGGAAATGCGCGGCAAATATCCGGGCAAGACGCTCGATGGTTTTATGCGCCACATGTGGGCCGAACATGGCTCGGTCGATCGCGCCTATACGATCGACGATCTCCAGAAAGGGCTGGGCGAATATCTGGGCGATGCTGCCTTCGCCGACGATTTCTTCGCCAGATCGATCCATGGCAATGCGCTGCCCGATTTCACGCCGTTGCTGGCGCAGGCCGGGCTCGAGTTGCGGCGATCGGGCGCTGACAGCGCCTATATCGGCAATGCGCAGTTCGATGACGATGGCGGCGCACTGACCATAGCGAGCAGCCCCGCTCCCGGCACCCCGCTCTATGATGCCGGACTCGATACCAGCGACGTCATCCTGACGATCGACGGCAAGGCGATCACGAGCAAGGCCGATCTGGGCAGCATCCTGCGTGCGCACAAGCCGGGCGACAAGCTGGCCATTACCTATCGCGAGCGCGACGTCGAGCGCGAGACGGTGCTGACGATCGGTTCCGATCCGTCGATCGAAATCATTGCCTATGAAAAGATCGGCAAGACGCCCACCGCAGAGCAACTGGCGTTCCGCAACGCCTGGATCGGCAGCGACGCCGCCGAATAAAGGCCGGGGAAACCACCCGTTAACCATAGTCGCGTAGCGCGTTTTCATGGAAACGCGCGCGCTTCGACCGGGATGGCGCGACCTTGCGGTCGCGTGCGCGCTGGCGCTTTTGCTTTCGCTCGCCTGGTGCGCGCGCGACTGGCATCAGCTTTCCGCGCTGTACCTGCCCGACACCGATGACGGGATGCGGCTGCAGCAGATTCGCGACTGGATTGCCGGGCAGCGCTTTTCCGATCTCACGCAATATCGCCTTGGCCCCGATGGCGTGGCGATGCACTGGTCGCGCATCCCCGATCTGGTGCCCGCCGCGATCATCGGCCTGCTGACGCCGCTGGTCGGCACCCATGGCGCCGAACTGACCGCCGTGATCCTGTGGCCGGCAATGTTGTTTGCCGGGGCACTATTGCTGGTGGGCGCGATTGCGCGGGCGCTGGGCGTGCAGCCTGCCGTGGCGCAGGTGATCGCCGCGCTCGCCTATCCCGCGACGACATTGTTCCTGCCCGGACGGATCGATCATCACGGGCTGCAGATCGTCCTGTTGCTGATCGTCGCGCTGATGCTGCTGCGCCCGCTGTCCTGGCGTGGCGCAGCGGCGGCGGGATTGGCGACTGCGCTCTCGCTTGCGATCGGGATGGAGACGGCACCGTTGCTGGCGGTCGCCGCCGCGATATTGGTGCTGCAATGGATCGCCGATGCGCCCGGATCCCAGCTGCGGCTCGGCGCATGGTCGATCGCGCTCACGCTCGCGCTGGCGGCACAGGCGGCATTGCTGCGGACCAATGGCTGGACAGTTGCGGCGTGCGATGGTTTCACTGCAACGATGTGGCAGGCCGCGCAGGGCGCGGCGATTGCACCGCTGCTGCTGACGCTGGCGGGATTCGTCGTACCTGGACGCGCGGCACGCGCCGCGCTGGCGGTTTTGGCGGGACTGAGCGTCCTTGCCCTGGTCGTGCTCGTCGCGCCGCAATGCCTGTCGCCCTATGCCGGGCTCGACGCGACATTGAGCAGCATCTGGCTTGCCAATGTCGCCGAAGCGCAACCGCTGTTCGCCGCCGATCCCGCCACGGCAATCGGCTATGCCGGGATCATGGTCGTCGGCATCGCCGCATCGGCGGCCTGCGCACGACGCGACACGCGCTGGCTGCCGTTACTCGCGCTGCAGCTGGCGTCGTTCGCCGTCGCCTGTATCCAGCTGCGCGGTGCCTATCCCGGTGCGATCCTCGCCGCGCCGGCGCTGGCGGCGCTGGTCGCATCGGCGCGCGTGCGCGGAACGGTGCAGCTGATCCTTGCGTGGATCGCTTCGGCGGGGATCGCCTATCCGGCGATGGCGACGGCGCTGATGCCGCGCGGCGAAGCCGGGCCGGCGCGCGAAGCGTCCGGCGGATGTCCCGCCGATATCGCCATTGCGCAACTTGGCGGCCTGCCGGCGGGGCGCGTGCTTGCCCCGGTCGATCTTTCCGCCGTCGCCCTGCCGGCCACCCGGCACAGCTTCCTGACCGGCCCCTATCACCGCAATCAGGCCGGCAATCTCGCGCTCTATCGCATCCTGTTCGCGACGCCGGAACATGCCCGCGCCGAAATCGCCGCGCTCGGCATCGATTATATCGTCTATTGCCCCGGCTCGTTCGGCGAAGCCGATGCGCGCGCCGGGCCGGACAGTCTGCTGACCGCGCTGCGCAGCGACGCGCCGCCGCGCTGGTTGCACTCTATTTCCGCGCCGGGCGCGCCGCTGATAATCCTCACGCCAAAGGGCGCATTATGACCGAATCCCAGGTCCAATGGTGGCAGCGGCGCTGGTTTCTCGCGCTGCTGATACTGGTCAGCGCGGTGCCATTGCTATGGCCGCCGCTGCCGCCGTTCACCGATCTGCCGGCGCATATGGGCCGCTATCGGGTGATGCTCGGCACCGATCCGGAGCTGGCGCAATGGTTCGGCTTTCAGTGGAAGCTGATCGGCTATGTCGGGTTCGACGCGCTCGTCGCGCTGATCGCGCCGCTGTTGGGGCTGGAACCGACGGTCAAGCTGCTGGTGATCCTGACCGCCGTCGCAACTGCATCGGGCATAATATGGATTTCGCGCGAAGTGCATGGGCGCGTCCAGCCGCTCGCGATCCTTGCGCTGCCCTTCGTCTATCACCTCGCCTTTCAGTTCGGCTTTCTGAACTATTGCCTGGCGATGGCGTGCACGCTCAACGCGTTCGCATATTGGTTGCGGCTCGGGCGAGTGCAGAAGCTTGGGCTGCGCGCGGCGATATTCGTGCCGATTTCCTGCGCGATCTGGCTGATCCATGTCGTCGCGTGGCTGGTGCTGGGCCTGTGCTGTTTCGTCGCCGAGCTGATCCATCAGCGCGAAAGCGGGCGCGACTGGCCGCGTTCGCTCTGGTGGGCGGGCATCGGCTGTATCCCGCTCGCCCTGCCCTTTCTGCGCTTTCTGGCCTGGCAGCCGGGGGGCGAAGGATCGGCCGACTGGGTCGCATCGCTGCGCTACAAGCCGAGCTGGTTCGCAATGGCGCTGCGCGACCGCTGGCAATGGTTCGATGTCGGCGCGATCGCGCTGGTGGCAGCGATGTTCTATCAGGCGATCCGTTCCCCCGACTCGCATTTCGACCGCACGCTGGGCGCGACGGCGGCCGGACTGCTGCTGCTGTTCGTCGCGATGCCGTTTCTGGCCGCCTATGCCGATGCGCGACTGGCGCCGTTCGTCATCATCCTCGCGCTGCTCGCGGTACGGTCCGAAGGCAGGACGGCGGGCCGTATCGCGCTGATCGCGCTGATATTCTTTGGCGTGCGCACGATCGGTACCACCGCCAGCCTCGCGATCGGCAGCGCCGACTGGAACAAGCGCCTGATCGCGCTCGATCATCTGCCGCGCGGACAGCGCGTGCTCGGGCTGATCACCGCGCCATGCGACCCGCAATGGGCGATGTATCGGATCCGCCATTTGACCGCGATGGCGATCGTCCGCCGCGCGAGCTTTACCAACGACCAGTTCGATCTGGGCAACAGCGCGTTGCTGACGATCACCGCGCCGGGCATTGCGGGTTTCGACAAGGATCCCTCGCACACCGTGGTTCCGCATCATTGCGGCCTCGGCGGATTCCGCACGGTTGACGATGCACTTGCCCAATTCCCCCGCGACCGGTTCGATTATGTCTGGCTGCTCGACGCACCGCCGCTCGACGCGCGGCAGACCGCCGGGCTCCAGCCGGTCTGGCAGGACGAACGCGACCGACTGTTCCGGATCGCGCGCTAACCGGCTTGTCTCGCGCGCCCGCAGCGCAGTAGAAGCACGCGATGCAAGGGGGCACCGCAGATCCGCGCCGATGGTGGCAAACACGCACATTCGTGCTGGTCGCCGCACTGATTACCGCCATCCCGCTGCTCTGGCCCGAAATACCGCCGCTGGTCGATCTGCCCGGCCATATGGGTCGATACCGGGTTCAGCTCGACCGCCATCTCTACCCCTGGTTCGCCGACTGGTATAATTTCGACTGGCAGCTGATCGGCAATCTGGGCGTCGACCTGCTGATCATTCCGCTAAGGCCGATCTTCGGGCTCGAATTGTCGGTGAAGCTGATCGTGATGGCGATCCCGGTGCTGACGGTCACCGGGCTGTTGTGGATCGCGCGCGAAGTCCATGGCCGCATTCCCGCAACCGCGCTGTTCGCGCTGCCGCTGGCCTATAGCTATCCGTTCCATTTCGGCTTTGTGAACTTCGCGCTGTCGATGGCGCTCGCGCTCAACGCCTTTGCGTGGTGGCTGCGACTGGCGCGTCAGGGGCGCTTCGCCCTGCGCAACATCGTGTTCGTGCCGATCTCCTGCCTGATCTGGGTGTGCCACACCTATGGCTGGGGCACGCTGGGCGTGCTTGCCTTTTCCGCCGAGCTTATCCGCCAGCACGACCTTGCCCGCAAACCCGGCGATCCGTGGAACAGGGATTTCGTTCGTGTCTGGGTGGTGCCGTGGTTCCGGGCGGGCGTTCAGTGCCTCGTCCTCGCCTTTCCGATGATCCTGATGCTGATGTGGCGCGCGGAATCGTCATCGGGGCAGACCGCGGACATGTTCAACTGGCGGGCCAAGGCGCGCTGGGTGACGATGGTGCTGCGCGACCGGTGGCAGCTGTTCGACATCGCCAGCCTGGGCGTGCTGTTCCTGATCGGCTTTCGCGGCATTCGCGATCCCAATATCGGCTATTCGCGCAATCTGGCGCTGTCGGCGCTGTTCCTGATTGCAGTCTATATCCTGCTGCCACGCATCATCTTCGGATCGGCCTATGCCGATATGCGGCTGGCGCCCTATATGCTCGCCATCGCGCTGATCGGGCTGCGGCCCAAGCCGGGGCTTTCGATCCGCGGGGCAGCGGTGGTCGCGGCGATCGGCGCTGCTTTCTTCCTTGTCCGCACCGCAGGAACGACAGTGAGCTTCCTGCTATATGACCGCACCTATCAGCGCGAGCTCGCCGCGCTCGATCACCTGCCGGTAGGGGCGCGGCTCGTCACGTTCGTCGGCGAAACCTGCTACAACGAATGGATGATGACCCGGTATCAGCATTTCCCGGGTCTCGCGCTCGAACGGCGCATGGCGTACGCCAACGACCAATGGTCGATGCCGGGCGGGCAATTGCTCACGGTGCGCTATCGCGCCGCGGGCCGATATGCGCATGACCCTTCGGAGCTGGTCACCGACGTGCAATGTCCGCGCGAATGGTGGCGTCCGATTGCCTGGTCGCTGACGCATTTCCCGCGCGATGCGTTCGATTATGTCTGGCTGATCCGTCCGCCCGCTTATGATCCCCGCCTGGAACAGGGGCTGGAGCCGGTGTGGCGCGACGGCGACAGCGCGCTGTTCCGCGTCAACCACGACGTGCCGCCCGCCGAACTGGTGCCCGAGGATCTGCCGCGACCGACTAAGTCGCTGCCTTTCTGAACGGCGTCAGCTCGCCCAGATATTCCTGTTCGTGCGCGACGGCGATCTTCTCCTGCTCCAGCCATTCGGCGATCGCGCTGCGGAAACCGGCATCGGGGATATAATGCGCCGACCAGGTGGGCACGGGCACATAACCGCGCGCCAGCTTGTGCTCGCCCTGCGCGCCGGCTTCGACGCGCGAAAGCCCGCGCGCGATGGCCGCGTCGATAGCCTGATAATAGCATAGCTCGAAATGGAGGAAGGGCACGTCCTGCGTGCAGCCCCAATAGCGGCCATAAAGCGCGTCGGCCCCGATCAGATTGAGCGCCCCGGCAATCGGGCGTCCGTCCCGTTCGGCAAGAATCAGCAGCACCTTGTCCGCCATCGCGGCGCCCAGCATCGAAAAGAACGGCCGCGTCAGATAGGGGCGCCCCCATTTGCGGCTGCCGGTATCCTGATAGAATTGCCAGAAGACATCCCAATGCGCCTCGGTAATTTCGGAACCGGTCAGGTGACGGATCGTCAGCCCTTCGACCGCGCGTTCGCGCTCCTTGCGGACCGCCTTGCGCTTGCGGCTGGCAAGGTCGCCCAGAAACGCGTCGAAACTGTCATACCCATCGTTATGCCAGTGAAACTGCGTCCCCTGGCGGATCAGCCATCCGGCGGCTTCGAACAGCGGGATCTGTGCAGCCTCGACGAAACTGGCATGCGCCGATGACAGCCCGTTCTGATCGGCGAACGCGGCGATACCCGCGATCAGCCCGGCGGCATAGGCATCGGGCATGTCGGGCCGGACCAGCAGCCGCGGGCCGGGCACGGGCGTAAAGGGTACCGCAACCTGCAGTTTGGGATAATAGCGGCGTCCCGAGCGCTCCCATGCATCCGCCCAGGCATGATCGAACACATATTCGCCCTGGCTGTGACCCTTGGCATAGACCGGAGCCACTGCCGCGGCGTGACCATCGGGACCGTCGATCACGACCGGCACCGGCTGCCACCCGGTCGACACGTCGGCCGAACCTGATTCTTCCAGAATCGACAGGAATGCATGGCTGAGGAACGGGTTGTCGCCACCCGCGCACGCATCCCATTGCGACGCCGGAATCGAAGCGATGCCATCGGCAATACGGGCAGTGATCCGGGGTGTCGTCACACGCTTAATGTAGCGTCTGTTCAGCGGCTTGCCACCCCGCCGCTCGCAGCCGCAGCACAAAATTTCGCAGTTTTCTGGGGATTTCGCTGCGGCGCAGCACATCGATTGCTTGCATTTTCAACAACCATGCGTCAGTCTTATGCATCTGACCGGAGCAAATCCGGCATGGGGAGAGGATGCTATGGCAACTATTGTTCGCCGGGTTCGCGGTTCCATCGATGTAGTATTGCTGACCGGGCTGTCGGTCGCGATGCTCGCCGTGACCTATATCCTGTTGCTGGACAAGGTGCATTAAGCGGTAACGCGCTCCGGCCCGATTCCCCCAGAGCCGCGCCGGAGCGCGCTCTTTTTTCCTGGTGGTAACACCATATCCTGAACCGCTGATCTTTGCAGAATGCGCAGCGAAGTCAGCGGCCAGCGGCTTAATCGCCGCCGCTTCCTCCCTCGGGTTTTGCCCCGCCCTCGCTGTTCGGCAACCCCTTCACCCACACGTCGCGCTGCGGGAAGGGGATTTCGACGCCATGTTCCTTGAACAGATTCCATAGCCGGTTGAGCACATCCGAACGGACATTGCCGACGCCGCCCTCCGGATCGTTGATCCAGGCCAGAATCTCGTGGTCGACCGAACTGTCGCCGAAACCGGCGAGCCAGACATTGGGCTTGGGATTGTCGAGCACGCGCGGGCTTTCCGTCGCGGCGCGCAGCATCAGTTCCTGTGCGAGTTTGAGGTCGCTCGAATACGCAACGCCGACCGGAATGCGCACACGGACATTCTTGTCCGAATAACTCCAGTTCTCGACTTCCTGAGTCATCAGATTCTCGTTGGGAATCAGATGCTCCTTGCCGTCGCGGGTGATCACCGAAACCGCGCGCACGCCGATCTTGTTGACCCAGCCGAAACTGTCGCCGACGACGATCACGTCGCCCGGCTTGATCGACCGGTCCATCAACAGGATGATCCCGGCGATCAGATTGCCCACCGTCTTCTGAAGGCCGAAGCCGACGGCGAGGCCCAGCGCACCCGAAAACACGGCAAAGGCCGTCAGGTCGACATCGAGCAAGTCGATGCCGATGAAAAAGGCGACGATCAGGATCACGATCCCCGCCAGCTTCTGGAACAACAGCTTCTGCGTCGGATCGAATCCCCGCGCGCTGGCGATGGTGTGGCTCGTCACGCGATTGGCCAGACGCACGACGGCGAAGATCACGATCAGCGTCACCGTGATGGTGAGCACCGAATAAAGCGAGAATCGCCGCTTGCCGACGTCGAAGCCCACGCGCTGCAATATCGCTTCGATCACGTCGAAGCCGCCGATCGCGTTGGCGAGGATCGAGACAAAGGCGATCAGACCCATCGTCCACGCCGCCCAGCGCGGGATGCTCAGCCCGCGCAGCACCGCCGCGATCACCATCCCGGCCGCGGCGCCGTCGGCAAAACCGATGCCCAGCGCCGACAGCGAATGCCAGGGCCAGGCCGCCGCCATGATCGCCAGCAGCATCGCGGCCAGCCCATGGCGGACGATGTCGCTCATCCGGGGGCCCAGCCCCTCGGCATGGCCGCCGACGCGCTTCTGCCAGAATTGCGTCGCGACCGGCCCGAGCTTTCGTCCCGCCAGCCAGCCGGCACTCAACGCAGCAACCGTCAGCGCAAAGGCAACGCCCGCTTCGATCAGTACCGGCGTGCCCGGTATCGTAATGCCTTGCGAAGCGAGCCAGTCGGTTACGCGCGTCATCCGATCGCCTCGCGAAATCGCATCAGTCCGGCGTCGAGATCGGTCATCAGATCCTCCGGGTCCTCAAGCCCGATCTGGAGCCGCACCACCGGCCCTTCGGCTTCCCAGGGCACAACGGTACGGATTTTCTCCGGATCGACCGGCAGCGCCAGGCTTTCATAGCCGCCCCAGCTGAACCCCAGTCCGAACAGCCGCAATCCGTCGATCAGCGCCGCGCGCTCACGCTCGCCCCCGCCGCGCAGGACGAAAGAGAACAGCCCGGCCGCGCCCTTGAAATCGCGTTCGAAAAATTCGTGCCCCGGACAGGAAGGCAGCGCGGGGTGCAGCACCCGCGCGACTTCGGGCCGGTCGGCAAGCCATCGGGCGATCCGCAACGCCGCCGCGCCCTGCGACTTCAGCCGCACGTCCATCGTCCGCAGGCCGCGCGCCCCAAGCCAGGCATCGTCGGGACTGGCGGTCTGGCCGAGCTGATAGCTCCCCTGCCGCAACGCGCCATATTTGCCCTTTGCCGCCGTCACCGATCCCAGCATCACATCCGAATGGCCAACGACATATTTGGTACACGCCAGGATCGAATAATCGATGCCGAACGAAATCGCCGGAAACAACAGCGGTGTGGCCCAGGTATTGTCGATCAGCGTCACCAGGCCCTTGTCCCTGGCGACGCCGACAATTGCGGGAATGTCCTGCACCTCAAAGGTGAGGCTGCCCGGGCTTTCCAGAAAGATCGCGCGCGTGCGATCGGTGACCAGGCTTGCGATCCCCTCGCCGATCATCGGGTCGTAATAGGTGGTGGTGACGCCGAACCGTTTGAGGAAATGGTCGGCAAAGCCGCGCGTCGGATCATAGACGCTGTCGGCAAGCAGCAATTCGTCGCCGGGCGAAAGCACCGACAGCAGGGCAGTCGACACTGCCGCCACGCCCGACGGATAGAGCAAGGTCGCTTCGGCGCCGGGCTCAAGCTCGGTCAGCGCTTCGGCAAGCGACCATTGTGTCGGCGTGCCGCGCCGCCCATAGAACAGGCGATGATGCGTATCGCGCCCGCCCGCGGCGCGCAGGTCCGCGACGCTGTCATACAGGATCGTCGAGGCACGCCAGACCGGCGGGTTGACGATACCCTGCGTCCATTCCGGGCGTCGCCCCGCGCCGACGATGCGGGTTGCCGGCTTGTCGTCTTCGCTTGCGCTCATGCTGCTCCTGTTGCTTTCGGCGTTTCGGGATGCGCGCCCCATTCGGCCCAGCTGCCATCGTAAAGCGCTATGTCATGGCCGAGCAGATGCGCGGCGAACACGATCACCGCCGCAGTAATGCCCGAGCCGCAGGTCGCAACCATCGGCTGCGCGGGATCGAGCCCGGCATCGGCAAATATCGCGCGCAACGCCGCACCCTGTTTCCAGCTGCCGTCGACATTGAAGAAACGCGCATAATGAAGGTTGCACGAACCGGGGATATGGCCCGGTTCGGTGTCCGGGCGGGTTTCGGGTTCGCTGCCTGCGAAGCGTGCAGGCGATCGTGCGTCGGCGACGCGTTCGCCACCGCTTTCGACATTGGCGAGCATCGCGGAAATATCGCGCACCGAAACCGATGGTTCGCGTGCCGCTCCCGGCTCACCTCCGACGGGCGGAGCACCTGTTTCGACCGGACGCCCTTCGCCCCGCCATTTGGCGAGCCCGCCGTCGAGCACCGCCGCTTCGATGCCGAACGCGCGCAGCATCCACCATGCGCGCGCCGCCGTGTGCAGCGGACTATCGTCATACACCACCACCTGCCGCGCATCCTGCAGGCCGGCAGCAGCGAGCCGCGCGGCAAAATGCGCCGCGCCGGGCAGCATCGACGGCAGTTCGCTGTCCGGGCGGGCGAAACTCGAAAGATCGAGAAACGCGGCGCCCGGAATATGCGCCTGCGCATATTCGGCGGCCGGATCACGACCCTGTTCGGGCAGGAAATAGCTTGCATCGGCGACCGCCAGCCCGGGCGTGCCGAGCGCGTCTGCCAGCCATTGCGTCGTTACCAGCGCGTCCAAGCCACATCCTCCCTTGCCCATCCTTAGCATCGCGGTCGCGTGCGTCGAGTACGCATCCGATTGATTATAAGGGGCTCCACGCTGTATCGGCGGGCATATGGACCCCGTATATCTCGGCAAGACGAGCGCATTGCCGACCTCTCCCCAAGAGGCGGTGCTCGATTATGTTCCCAATCCGCGCGCAGGCACGCGGTATCTGGTGCGGTTTGCCGCACCCGAATTCACGTCGCTCTGCCCGATCACCGGCGCGCCCGATTTCGCGCATCTGGTGATCGATTATGTGCCGCGCGACACGATCGTCGAATCCAAGTCGCTCAAGCTCTTCCTCGGCAGCTTTCGCAACCATGGCGCCTTTCACGAGGATTGCACCGTCGGCATCGGCGAGCGGCTGTTCCGCGAAATGGCTCCCGAATGGCTGCGGATCGGCGGATATTGGTATCCGCGCGGCGGCATTCCGATCGACGTGTTCTGGCAATCCGGCGCGCCGCCCGAAGGCGTCTGGATTCCCGATCAGCAAGTGCCGGGATATCGCGGGCGCGGCTGATTTGCGCGGCATTTGACACGACTCGTCGGCAAGGCGCATGCTGCACTGCGTCATCAGGCAACCTTTATCAGCCAGGAGCGTTCTGCAAATGGACCTAAGGGGCTGATTTCGCCCCGAAAGTCCCGATCTTTGAAGGGACCGCCGTGAAACCGCTACCGTCGCAGCATTCGTCCGTCGGCCATATCGCCCTGATCGGCAATTTTCTTCCGCGAAAATGCGGCATCGCCACCTTCACGACCGATGTGCGCGCGGCATTGAAGCAGCGCTATCCCGACCTGCGCGTCGATGTGTACGCGATGGACGATTTTCCCGGCCGCTACGACTATCCCGCCGAAGTCACGGGCACGATCGCACAGCATGAGCGCACTGCCTATCTGGCTGCAGCGCGCGAGATCGAAGCAAGCGGCGCGCAGGTGCTGTGGATCCAGCACGAATATGGCATTTATGGCGGCGCGGCAGGCGAACATCTGATCGCGCTGATCGATCGCGTCACTATTCCCGTCATCGCGACGCTGCACACCATCCTGGAACATCCCAGCGAAGACGAACGTCGCGTGATGGAAGCGCTGCTGCGCCGATGCAGCAAGGTCATCGTGATGGCCGAAAAGGGCCGCGAAATCCTGAAGCGCGTGCACGGCGCCGACGACCGCGCGATCGTGACCATCCCGCATGGTGTTCCCGACCGGGCCTTTGTCGAACCGGAAGCCATGAAGCCGCGATTCGGCTGGGAAGGCCGCAAGGTCATTCTGACCTTCGGATTGCTGGCCCCCAACAAGGGGATCGAAACGCTGATCGCGGCGATGCCGGATATCGTCGCCGCGGAACCGTCGGCGCTCTACGTCGTGCTCGGCGCGACGCACCCCAACCTGGTCGCGCATGAAGGCGAACTCTATCGCGACCGGCTGAAAGCGCTCGCCGCCGAGAAAGGCGTGGCGGATCACGTCGCTTTCGTCGACGCCTTTGTCGATCAGGAGGCGCTGCTCGATTATCTTCAGGCCGCCGACATATACGCCACGCCCTATTCCAATCCCGCGCAGATTACCTCGGGCACGCTGTCCTATGCCGTCGGCGTGGGCAAGGCAGTCGTCTCGACCCCCTATGTCCACGCTACCGAGATTCTGGCCGATCACCATGGCGTGCTGGTCGGCTTTGGCGACAGCGGCGGTTTCGCCCGCGAAATCCGGCGGCTGCTGACCAGCGACGCCGCGCGCCAGTCGCTTTCGCATCGCGCCTATGCGCTCGGTCGCACGATGCTGTGGTCGCGTTTTGCCGAACGGACGATGGCCGTGCTGGGCGATGCGCTGACCATCCGCCCGCGCCGCCTGACCAAGCGCGTTGCCGCCCTCGCGCCGCTCGAACCCGATATCAGCGCAGTCGAGCGGATGAGCGACACCACCGGCATGTTGCAGCATTCGATCTATTCGGTGCCCGATCGCAATCATGGCTATTGCATCGACGACAATGCCCGCGCGCTGATCCTGATGTGCCGGATCGAGCGGCTGGACCCGGTCGTGCGCGACAAATGGATCGGCATCTATGCCTCGTTCATCCAGTTCGCCTGGAACCCCGAAAAACAGCGTTTTCGCAACTTCATGAAGTTCGATCGCAGCTGGAGCGAGGAGGAAGGGTCGGAAGATTCGAACGGCCGGACGCTTTGGGCGCTGGGCGTCGCCGCCCATTGCGCGACACCGCGCAAGCATCGCGACTGGGCGCGGTCGCTCTACGACGCGACGGCGACGTTGGCGCTGAAACTGCGCAGCCCGCGTGCAATGGCGTTCGCAATGCTGGGCGCGACCGAAATGCTTGCGGCGCATCCCGGCCATTCGCTGTCGCGCGAAATGCTCACCCGCTTCGGCGAAGAGCTGATATCGCTGCTCGACAAGGCGCGACGACCCGAATGGAGCTGGTTCGAAATCGTCCTCGCCTATGACAATGCCCGGCTTCCCGAAGCGCTGCTGCGCGCGGGCAAGGCGCTCGAACGGGCCGATTTCATCGCCACGGGCATCGAAACGCTCGAATGGATTCGCGAACGGCAGATTTCGCCCGAAGGCCGGTTTCGCGCGGTCGGCACCGAAAGCTTCGGGCGGCCCTATGCAGAACCGCTGCCGTTCGACCAGCAGCCGCTGGAGGCTCAGGCGATGGTCGATGCCTGCGACGCCGCCTTCGCCGCGACCGGCGATCAGCGCTGGGTCGAGGAAGCGATGCGCGCCTATCGCTGGTATCTCGGCGCAAATGATCTGGAAGTGCCGCTGGTCACTGCCCAGGACGGGGGCTGTTTCGACGGGCTGATGCCCACCGGGCTCAACCGCAATCAGGGTGCGGAGTCGATATTGGCACTGCAACTCGCCTCCTGCACGATTTCAGCCCTTTCAAAGGTCGCCGGAAACGTGGCAGGACCAGAGATAGCCGTCGCCTGATACCAGCCGCCGGCAACGCACTGGTCGGGGACGCGCATGCTGGAATTATATCGCCATTCGCTTCGGCTCCATGCCGATCCTTCGCGAGTGGTGGTTCGACCCTTTCATATCTCCTGGCAATCGAACGGTTCCGGACCCAGTCGCAGCGAGCGGCTGGTGCAGGAAGTGCTCGACATGTCGCCCGGGCAGGCGCGCGCGCAGCTCGATACCGTGCTGAAGGATTTCGAAGCGCGCCACTGGCAAACGCGCCGCGTATTCATGACCCGCTATGAAGAGATCGAGGCGCAGCTCGGGCTCGACGGCGGCAATATCAGCGACGAGAAACGACAGCTGATCGGCGCCTATTTCTGCCACGAATACAGCTATGCCGCCGCTGCGCTGATGAACCCCAGCGCGGTCCCGCATCACGATCAGACCGGCATGCCCCGGGGCTCGCTGCGCGTCATCATGTCGCTGCGCGCGGTCGGCGAAGGGCATATTTCCTCGATCGCGTTTCGCGAAGGGATCATTACCGAACGCTGCGAAATGAAGCTGGCGCCCGAGCCGCCCTTTGCAACCGCGACCGACACGCATGGCGACGAGAATGACGTGCCGCAGGGGCCGATTACGGTGCACCGGCACCGCGATTCGACGCTGTCGGGCACCGTGATCTTCCCGATCACCGCCGCGCAATCCAATGGTCTGGAGGATCTGCGGCTATGCGATTTCCGGCATGATGACGGCAGCCAGGAATGGATCGGCACCTACACCGCCTATAACGGGTCGGTGATCCAGTCCGAAATGATGCGGACGACCGACTGGCGCGCGTTCGACATGGTGCCGATGACCGGAAGCGCCGCGCGGAACAAGGGCATGGCGCTGTTCCCGCGAAAGGTGGGTGGCCGTTACATGATGATCGGTCGCCAGGATGGTGAGAATATCTTCCTGATCGACAGCGACCGGCTCACCCATTGGGACGAAGGCCGGTTGCTGATCACGCCCGTCTATCCCTGGGAACTGGTGCAGATGGGCAATTGCGGCCCGCCGATCGAACTGGACGAGGGCTGGCTGCTGCTCACCCATGGCGTCGGCGCGATGCGCAAATATTCGATCGGCGCGGTGCTGCTCGACAAGGAAGATCCGTCGAAAGTGATCGGCCGGACGCGCGAGCCGATCCTGGCCGCCGCCGATCAGGACCGCGAAGGCTATGTCCCCAATGTCGTCTATACCTGCGGCGCGATCCGCCACGGCGACATGATCTTCATTCCCTATGGCGTCGCCGACAGCTCGGTCGCCTTCGCCTTTGTGCCGATTGCCTCGCTGCTCGAACAAATGAATTGAGGCCGCCGGGCGCTGATGCGTCCGACGGCCCCGAATGCCCGTTGGTCCCGAAAGCCGGTTGGCCCCGGATCCCTTTCGCGAAGTGCGATCAGCCGCCGACCTCAAGCGGGACGAAGCGGCCGACACGACCGCGCTGGATATAGACGACCACCGTGCCATTGCCCGACTGTTTGGCGCGCGCCGCAACGCTCGCCAGGTCGTCGGCCGATTTGACCGGCTGCCGATTCGCGCTCGAAATCACGTCCCCGCGCTGAATGCCCTTCTGTCCGGCATCGCTCGACGGATCGACGCGCAGCACGACCACGCCTTCGGTGTCGGGATCGATGCCGACGCTGCGCGCAATTTGCGGCGTCAGCGGCCGTACCAGCACGCCCAGCGAGGCGGCAGCCGCTTCGGGGCTCTGCGCCTCGGGGGCGGGCGATTCCGCATTGGGATCGAATCCGGCCAGTTCCTCATCGCTCGGCCGGTTGCCGAGCGTCACCTGCACCGTCTTGCGGTCGCCGTCGCGAATCAGCTCGACCGGCACGCGCGTGCCCGGCGAGATATTGGCCACCAGATAGCTGAGCGTCTGATCGGGAGTGACGTCCTTGCCGTTCACCTTGACGATCAGGTCGCCGGCCTTCAGCCCGGCCTTCGCCGCCGCCTGACCCGGCTCGACTCGCGCGATCAGCGTTCCCTTGCCCTTCGGCACGCCGAGCGCATCGGCCAGATCGTCGGTCAGATCCTGCATCTGCACGCCCAGATAGCCGCGCTGGATCGTGCCGCCCGAAATCAGCGTATCGATCACCGGCTTGGCTTCTTCGGCCGGAATGGCGAAGCCGATGCCGACATTGCCGCCCGTGGGCGAATAGATTTGCGAATTGATGCCGATCACATTGCCGTTGAGATCGAACATCGGGCCGCCCGAATTGCCGCGATTGATCGAGGCATCGGTCTGAATGAACCGGTCATAGGCGCCACCGCTGCCCGTCACACGGTGTACCGCGGAAATGATGCCGGCGGTAACCGTGCCGCCCAGACCGAACGGATTGCCGATCGCGACGACCCAGTCGCCGACCCGCGCCGCCGTCGAATCGCCGAAGCGGACGAAGGGAAGGCCTTCGCCCTTGATCTTGAGCACCGCCAGATCCGACTGAGCATCGCGGCCGACCAGATCGGCCTTGAATTCGCGCCCGTCGGCAAGCGTCACGGTGATCGCCTCGACCACCGCACTGGCATTGCCCGGCGCGACCACGTGATTGTTGGTCACGACATAGCCGTCATCGGAAATGATGAAGCCCGAACCGAGCGATTCGGCTTCCTGCGTGCGCGATCCGTTACCGCCGCGATTGCCGAAGAAATCGCCGAAGGGCGTGCCCGCGAACGGATTGTTGGGCACCTGTACGCGTTGCGTCGTCGAGATATTCACGACTGCCGGCTGAAGCTTTTCCACCATCTCGGCAAAGCTCATCGGCGCATTGGGGCGCGGCGCCTGCGCCTGAATCGCGCCGGGCTCATTCTGCGCCGTCTGCGCACCCGCCGGCTGATGAACCGTCATCGTGGCGGCCGCGCCGCCAAGCAGGAGAGCAGTCGTCAGTGCATATGCGTAGCGCACGGTTTCGTCCTTTTCGTCAGGTAACCAGCCCCCGGACGGAGGTTTTGCTCCCCGGATCCTGAACGCTGATTGAATATGAACAGATCGACAGTTTCGGTGTTCCCCCGATTATCTGCGCCCCCTGAACTCCCTCAGATATTCATTGTCCGGCGACAGGATGATCGACGGACGGCTGCCGTCGTCGCGATTGGTCGTGCCCTGTCCGGCAAAGGAATAGCGATAGGATTGCATGGCCCGGTAGAAGCCATAGAATTCCGGATCCTTGCCGAATGCGGCGGCATAGATTTTCGCGGCCTCGGCATCGGCATTGGCGCGAATGATCTGCGCGTCACGCTGGCCCTGTGCGGCGATCGTCACCGCTTCCTGGTTCCGCGCGGTACGCATCCGCTTGAACGCCGAATCGCGCGGCGATCCCGCGGGCAGGTCGGCATGCTTGATCCGCACGTCGACGATCTGGACCCCATATTGGCTGGCCTGCCGCTGCAACGCGCTCTGGATATTGTCCATCACCTGCCCGCGCTCGGGGCTCAGCAGCGCAGCGAACTCGCGCTTGCCCAGTTCGTTGCGCAACGCCGAGCCGAGCAGCGGCTGCAGCTTTTGCGCCACGCCCTGTTCGGTACGCGCCGTCACCACCATGCGTAGCGGATCGACGATCCGGTACCGTGCATAGGCATCGACTTCGAGGCGCAGCTGATCGGTCGACAGCACCGACTGGCCATCCAGCGTCACGCCCTGGACGCGCTTGTCCACCCACACGATGCGATCGAGGAACGGCACGCGGAAGTGAAGCCCCGCGCCGGTATTCTGGCCAAACGCTTCATTGGCGCGCCAGGCATTGATCGTCGCGACGGGTTTTTCGAAGCGCAGCACCACCGCCTGTTTGGTTTCGGGCACGATCGCGACCGAACTCATCAGTGCGATCAGCGCGAAAAGCACCACGACGCCGATCACCATCGGATTGCGGAGACCGGACATCACTTGCCTCCCCCCTGCTGGCCAGCCTGGGGCTGGGCCTGGGCCGGAGTCTGCTCGCCCGCTGCCGCGCGGCGGCGCAGTTCGGGAAGCGGCAGATAGGGGGTCACGCCCGGCGCTTCGACCACTGTCGTATCGGCATGTTCGAGCACGCGCTCCATCGTCTCATAATACATGCGGCGGCGCGTCACTTCGGGCGCGAGCCGATATTGTTCGTACAGCTTGTCGAACTCGGCGGCGTTGCCCTGAGCCTGTGCGACGATCTGCCCGGCATAGGCGCGGGCATTGTCGAGATCGGTCTGCACTTGCTGCTGCGCGGCGGTCACGGCCTTGAACGCGTCTTCGACTTCCGACGGCGGAGCGGCGTTCTTGATCGCCACACCGCGCACCTGAACGCCCGAATTATATTCGTCGAGAATATCCTGCATCATCTGCTGCACGCGCACTTCGATCACGTCGCGCCCGGCACCGAGCGTTTCGTCGAGCGTCGACGTGGCGACCACCGCGCGCATCGCGCTTTCGGCGACCGATCGCACCGTGTCCTCGGGATCTTCGATCTGAAAGATATAGGCTTCCGGATTGGCGATGTTCCAGCTCACCTGATAGGTCAGATCGACGATGTTCTGGTCGCCGGTGATCATCAGGTTGGTCTCTTCGCCCTTCGGGAAATTCTCCACCTGAATCTCGTCGACATTGACGATCGCGACCGACGCGAACGGTGCCGGCCAGGTGGGATAGATGCCCGGGCCGAGCACCCCGCCAAAGCGCCCGAGATAGGTGATGACGCCCCGCTGCTCGGGGCCGATCGTGTGAAAGCTGGTCAGCGCCACCCAGGCGAGGAGCAGACCGCCGATGATCAGCGCCCATATGCCCTTGCCACCGGGAAGCGTCGGCATGCCGCCCGACGGGCCGCCCGGACCGCCGCTGCCGCCACCGCGCCGCGCGCGTTTCAGCAATTCATCCAGCGTCGTGCTGCCGCCGGGACGGGGACGCTTGCCCTCGGGGGGAAAAGCCCAGGGGTTGCGCGGGCCGCCATTGCCCGAATCATTGCTGCCCGAATCGTCGGAGCCGCCCTTGCCGCCACCGCCGCCCCAGGGGCTCTTGGGCCCCTCGCTGTTCAAAATGCCTGCCCATTTACGCAGGCGAGATGCTGTTACCATGCGAGCCTTTATAGGGATGCAGTCGCGGAATTACAGTGGCAGCGGGCGATTTGTTCCCTATCTGGCCGCTATGACCGAACGAGCCACCCTGGAAGCCGCCCTCGCCCCCATATCCGCCGGGCGTGCCACTGCCCGCGTCGTCGACGGACGCGCCAATATCGTACTCGATGTGACGGGCCTGCCCGAATCGGCGCGCGATGCGCTGGAGGCCGACGTCAAAGCGGCGGCACAGGCATTGCCGGGCATTACCGAAGTCCGCGTCCTCCAGACCAGCGAACGCGTGCAGCGCCGCCTGATCGCCGTCGCCAGCGGCAAGGGCGGAGTCGGCAAATCGACTGTCGCCGCCAACCTTGCCATCGCACTGAAGGCCGCAGGGCGCCGGGTCGGCATGGTCGATGCCGATATCTATGGCCCTTCGCAGACCAAATTGTTGCGCAGGGAAGGCGTCAAGGCACAGGCGAAGGACGAAAAGCTGATCCCGCTCGATACGCCGCACGGCATTCCGCTGTTGTCGATGGGCGCGCTGGTGCCGGAGGGACAGGCGATCGCGTGGCGCGGTCCCATGGCGGGCGGCGCATTGGGCCAGCTGGTCGATGCGCATTGGGGCAATACCGATACACTGATCCTCGACCTCCCCCCGGGCACGGGCGACGTGCAGCTGACGATGGTGCAGAAGCACAAACCCGCCGGCGCCGTGATCGTATCGACGCCGCAGGATCTGGCGCTGATCGACGCCACTCGCGCGATCGACCTGTTCAACAAGGTCAATATTCCGATCATCGGGCTGATTGAAAACATGGCCGGCTATGCCTGCCCGCATTGCGGCGAAATCTCCGATCCGTTCGGGAGGGGCGGCGCGGAAGCGGCTGCGGAGAAGCTGGGAATCCCCTTTCTGGGCCGAATCCCGCTCGACATCGCGATCCGCACAGCGTCCGACGCCGGGAACGCAGCCGATGCCTCTGCGTTCGCTGAAATAGCGGGCAAGGTCGATCAATGGCTCGCGCAATAAGGAGCAAGCCATGCCGCTCACTCGCGACGAAGATATTGCCGCCCTGCTGAAGGAATCCCGTACGATCGCGATGATCGGCGCGTCCGACAATCCCGCGCGCGCATCCTATGGCGTGATGGAATATCTGCAGAAACAGGGATATCGCGTCATCCCGATCAATCCGACGATAACCGGCGAACATATCCATGGCGAGTTCGTGTTTCGCGAGCTTTCGCAGGTCGGCGAACCGATCGACATCGTCGATATCTTTCGCAATTCGCAAGCCGCCGGCGAGGCTGTCGATCAGGCAATCGAAGCAGGCGCCAAGGCGGTGTGGATGCAGCTGGGCGTGATCAACGCCGAAGCGGCAGCCCGCGCCGAAGCGGCAGGCCTCAAGGTCGTGATGGACCGGTGCCCCAAGATCGAGATTCCCCGGCTGGGCGTCGAACCGGTCGCATAAGCGCGACGACCGAAACCCGTTCGGGCTGCGCCAGTCGAAGTGCGAACGACGGTACTTAACGGCTATGCAGCCGCCCGAGTTCAGCCAGCAGCACAGCGATGTCGCGCGCGTCGTGATACAGGCCCAGCCCGATCCGCAGCACATCGCCGCGCACATCGGTAATCACATCCTGCGCCGCCAGCGCCTCCTGCCACCTGGCGGCATGCGGCGTGCGGAACGCCAGGAAACGCGCCTGCGGCCCTTCGCCCGGCGGATTGCGCAATTCGGCCTCGCCCAGTGCCGTATCGCCGATCCCGTCGAGCAATTGCGCGCGCAAGGTCGCGACATGCGCCGACACGGTGGCGGTGGTGATCCCTTCGTTCGCAAGCATGTCGCGCACCGCAACGAAGCGATAGAGCCCCGACGGGTCGAACGTCGCGCCCATATATCGCCGCGCATCGGGCGCATACCCCACGTGCCCCGGCGGCAGCGAAAGATCGTCGAATTCGGCATACCAGCCAGTGATTTCCGGCCTTGGCCCGAAACCCGGCGGGGCGTGCAAAATGCCAACCCCTTCCCCCGCCATCGCATATTTATACCCGCCGGCGAGATAGAAGGCGCTGGTGGCCAGCGGCGCGAAATTGGTCTCGACCGCCATGAAGCCATGATAGCCGTCGATCACCAGCCATGGCCCGTCGGGCCGCGACAGCGCGGCGAGCCGATCGAGCCCCTGCGTCACATGACCGGTGCCGAACATCACCTGGCTGATGAAGATCAGGTCATGGTCGCCCGACAGCGCGCGCTCGACGAACATCGCCTCGAACCCCTCGCGCACCGGGACGGTTTCGAGCACGACACGCCCTGCCTCTACCCAGCGCGCGACCTGGCGACGAAAGCTGTGAAACTCGCCATCGGTCGTCAGGATGTGCACCGGCGCCTTGCCGCGCGCCGACAGAATGCGGATCAGAAAATCATGCGTGTTGCCGGCGAAAACGACACTGGCCGGATCGGGCAAACCGATCTCGCGCGCGACATGCTCCTGCGCGGCGGGCCATAGTTCCTCCATCACCCGCGCCCATTTGCGATCGGCCAGCCGCGCCGCATCCTGCCACGCGGCAACCTGACCCACATAGCTGGCATCGGGCCAGAGATGATGGCTGTGCGCGGCGAAGTGCAGCCGGTCGGGCGCGGCGGCAAGGCTGCGCTGGAAAAGATGCTTGTAGCTGGCGCTCACAGCTGCGTCCGCAGCGTCCAGAGTTCGGGAAAGGCGCGTTTCGACAGTGTCGACTGCAGATAGGGCACGCCCGCCGTTCCGCCCGTCCCGCGCTTGCCGCCGATGATGCGGCTGACGGTCAGCACATGTTTGTGGCGCCAGGTCGCGAGCGCGTCGTCGATATCGACCAGCTTTTCGGCAAGCTGATAAAGGTCCCAATATTTGTCGGTGTCGCGATAGACCTGCGCCCACGCATCCTCGACTTCCGCCGACGGTTGATAGGGCGTGGCCCAGTCGCGGTTCAGCACGGCGTCGGACAATGCGAAACCGGCACGGGCAAGCGCCGCATTGGCGTCGTCCCACAGGCTGGGCATGCCCGCAAATTCCAGCGTCAGCGGGCCCGGCTCGCCGCCGCCACGCAGGCCCAGCAGCGTTTCGACCGCGCGAAACTGGTCCGACTGAAACCCCGACGACGTGCCGAGCACACCGCGAAATTCGCTGTAATCGCTCGGCGTCATCGTCGCCAATATCTCCCAGCTCAGCGTCATCACCGACTGGATGCGGCTGACGCGCGCCAGGCTTTTATAGGCTTCGATCAGCCGCCCCTCGCCGACCAGCGTCTTGGCGAGCAGGATCTCCGCGATCGTCTGCTTCAGCCACAATTCCTTGGTCTGGTGAATGACGATGAACAGCAGCTCGTCATGCTTTTCCGAAATCGGATGCTGCGCGGCAAGGAGGTCGTCGAGCGCCAGATAGCGCCCATAGGTCATGTCTTGAATATCGTTGGTCATGCCGGTCGCTTTAGCGCGCGCCGGGCGGACGCAACAGCCCGTGCTGCATCGCCTGGCCCCGGCGCGCTGCCAAGGATCAGTCGCGCAGCAATTCGTTGATGCTGGTCTTGCTGCGCGTCTGTTCGTCGACACGCTTGACGATCACCGCGCAATAGAGGCTGGGCTTTCCATCGCCGCCGCCCATGCTGCCGGGCACGACCACGGCATAGGGCGGCACTTCGCCGCGGAACACTTCGCCGGTCGCGCGATCGACGATCTTGGTCGATGCGCCCAGATAAACGCCCATCGACAGCACGGCGCCTTCGCCGACGCGGACGCCCTCGGCGACTTCCGCGCGCGCCCCAATGAACGCACCGTCGCCGATGATGACGGGGTCGGCCTGCAGCGGCTCGAGCACGCCGCCGATCCCGGCGCCGCCCGACAGATGCACATTCCTGCCGATCTGCGCGCAGCTGCCCACCGTCGCCCAGGTATCGACCATCGTGCCTTCACCGACATAGGCACCGATATTGACGAAGCTCGGCATCAGCACCGCGCCCTTGCCGATATGGCTGCCATGGCGGACGATGCTGCCGGGAACGGCGCGAAATCCCGCCTTGCGGAACGCTTCTTCGCCCCAGCCGTGAAACTTGCTCGGCACCTTGTCGAACCAGTTGGCGCCACCCGGCCCCGGCATCACGACATTGTCGTTGAGGCGAAAGCTGAGCAGCACGGCCTTTTTGAGCCACTGATTGACTTGCCAGCCGCCATCGCCCTTCGGCTCGGCGACGCGCGCCTGACCGCTGTCGAGCAGGTTCAGCGCCTCGGCTACTGCTTCGCGCACAGCACCTTGCGTCGAAGCGCCGATATCGGCCCGGGCTTCCCAGGCGGCGTCGATCGTTGCGGAAAGGTCGTTCACGCTTGTTCCTCCATGATGGCGTGCAGCCACGCCGCGAGATCGGACACAATATGATCGACATAGCTGCGGTCGGTGCAGTTCGGCGGCTGCTCCGATCCGTTGTCGACCCATAGGGTGGTCATCCCGATGTCCTTGGCGGGTTTCAGATTGCGGGCAAGATCCTCTGCGAAAAGCGATTGCGCGGGATCGAGGTCATAGGCATCGCACAGGCCGCGATACGCCACCGGATCGGGCTTTGGCCGATAGGCGCTGGCATGCACGTCGTGGATCGCTTCGAACGCGCCGGTCAGGCCCAGCCGATCGAGCACACGCTCGGCATAGGGCGCATCGGCATTGGTGAAGATCAGCTTGCGCCCGGGCAGTCGCGCGATCGCGCCGACGAGTGATTCGTCGCGGGCCAGTGCATCGAGTTCGATATCATGGACATCGGCATAGAATTCGTGCGGATCGACACCGTGATCGGCCATCAATCCGTTCAGCGTCGTGCCATGATGATGAAAATAATGTTTTTGTACGCGCCGCGCCTCGACCGGGTCGAGGTCAAGCAGGCGTGCAACATAGTCGCCGATCCGCCGATCGACGAGCGCGAACAGCCCCGTGCTCGCCGGATAGAGCGTATTGTCGAGATCGAAGATCCAGTTACGCACATGGGACAAGGAGGCTGGCATCGCGCGCCGTCTAGAACCTGAGGGATGGCGCCGCAACGGGCGAGCGGAAAAAGACGCTCGCGCGAATTTGCTGCTATCAGGGAATTAACCGATCCGCGGCATCACGGATCGATCGGGCACGGGAGATGGCGATGGGTTCGAAGTTGCGCGGACGGCTGTTTCAGTCAGCGGGGCTTGGCGGCGCGATGCTGGTTGCGGCGTGCAGCGGCGGCGGTGGCGGCGGCACCAGTTACACGCCACCACCCCCGCCTTCCCCGCCGACGACGCCAACTCCGCCGGATACGCCGACACCGACGCCCACCCCTACGCCGATCGACTATAACACTGCCGAATATCGCGCGACGGTGGGCGCGGTTTCGATGAACGCGCTCGCCGCCTATCAGGACGGCGCGACCGGCAACGGCATCCGCGTCGGCATCATCGACAGCGGCATCGACTTGCAAAGCGAGGAATTCGGCGATTGTTCGGGCGGAGTCGGTACGGGAAGCTGTCGCATCCTTTCGGTATCGAGCGACACGG
Source organism: Stakelama portus (assembly GCF_003171655.1). Classification (GTDB taxonomy): domain Bacteria; phylum Pseudomonadota; class Alphaproteobacteria; order Sphingomonadales; family Sphingomonadaceae; genus Sphingomonas; species Sphingomonas portus. Next base: position 110,140 of record NZ_QFZL01000006.1, read on the forward strand.
CGGGAAACGGCACGCTCGACGATGAAGGGGGGCACGGTACCGCCGTCGCCTTCACGCTGGCGGGGCGCCGCAACGGCGCCGGAACCCATGGCGTCGCGTTCGACACGCAACTGATCGTGTTGCGCGCCGATTCGCCGGGAAGCTGCGCCACCTATGATCCGGCCGACGAAGACAGCGGCTGCAGTTTCGATGATCGCGACATTGCGCGCGGGCTCGACATCGCCCGGAACAACGGTGCGCGCGTCGTCAATATCTCGCTGGGCGGAAGCGCGCCGAGCGCGACCTTGATCCAGGCGATATCGCGCGCAACCGCAGCCGGGGTGATCATTGTGATCTCCGCCGGGAATGACAGCGAAGCCAATCCCGATCCCTTCACCTCGCCTGCGACCAACGCAGCCCAGTCGAACGGACTGATCATCATCGCTGGCTCGGTCGACGCCGGCGATACCATCTCCGATTTCAGCAACCGGGCGGGCACGGGCCAGAATGTCTATCTCGCCGCCGTCGGCGAATCGGTGCGCGCACCCGATGAGACCAACACCCCCTATCTCTGGTCGGGCACGTCCTTTGCCGCGCCGCAGATTGCCGGCGCAGTCGCGCTGCTCGCCCAGGCGTTTCCCAATCTGACCCCCGGCGAGATCGTCCAGCTGCTCTTCACCACGGCGCGCGATGCGGGCGCGACGGGCACCGACGCCATTTATGGCCGCGGCATCCTCGACCTCACCCGCGCATTCCAGCCGGTGGGAACGACATCGGTCGCGGGCACGCGCGCCGTGGCTTCGACCAGCGTCAACGCGACGCTTTCCTCACCAATGGGCGATGCACGACAGGGCACGCTCGGCATGGTGGTGCTCGACGGATTCGACCGTGCCTTTGCGATGGAGTTCGCCGGAACAATCCGTCGCGCCGCTCCGACAAAACGGCTTACCGGCGCGCTGGCGGGACGGCAGCAGGGCTTTTCGCTCGGCTATGGCGACATGGGTATTGCGGTGCGGATCGCGCCCGGCCGCGAAGGCATACGGATCGAACGGCTGGCCATCGGCACCCAGGATGCAGAGCGTGCGCGGCTGATCGCCGCGTCGATCACCGGACGGATGGGAAGCGACCTGCAATATGCGTTCGGCGCGTCGGAAAGCGGCGGCGCGCTGACCGCCCGGCTGGCGGGGCGTGAAGATCCGGCATTCCTGATCGCAAGCGATCCGACGACCGGATCGGGATTCGACAGCGACAGCGGAACCTCCGTCGCGCTGCGCCAGCGTTTCGGCCCCTGGGGCGTCAGCTTCGCCACCGAATATGGCGATGTACTCACACGCTCGATTGCGCAGGAACCCGATCTTGCGCGGCGACGCGACCGAATGGCCTATGACCGGATGACTCTCGCGCTCGACCGCCGGTTCGGCGATCTGCGGCTGGGCGTCACGGGGTCGCGGCTGCGCGAGGCAGACAGCGTGCTGGGCGCCCGGTTCAGCGGCGCGCTCGGTTCGGCAGGCGCGCAAAGCTGGTTCGTCGATCTCGCCGCGCGCTATCAGCTGGGCGATGGCTTCACGGCGGGCGCTTCGTGGCGTCAGGGCTGGACCCAGGCGCGGCTGCGCGGCGGCATTATCGGATCGGGCACGATCCGTACCAACGGCTTTGCCGCCGATATCGGCAAACAGGGGATCTTCGCGCGCTATGACCGGTTCGGCCTGCGCGTTTCGCAGCCCTTGCGAGTCAGCAGCGGCGGGCTGAACCTCACGCTGCCTGCCGGATGGGATTATGCCACCGAAACAGTCAGCGACTGGTCGCGACAACGCGTCAATCTGACGCCACAGGGTCGCGAAATCGATGTCGAAGCAAGCTATTGGACCGGGTTCGGTGGCGGAAACTGGGGCGCCAATCTCTTCTGGCGCCGCGATCCCGGCAATATCGCGGCGATGCCCGATGATGTCGGCGGTGCCATACAGGCAAAGTTTTCCTTCTGACGCAAGGAGTGGCGGAGCCGCGTCGGGCTCCCCATCTCTCCGTCCATGACCGATTATGCGATGCTCGATCTGGTTCCCGTCATTCAGGGCGGGACCGTTGGTAAAGCGCTGACAAGGGCCGCCGAACTCGCCGCCCATGCCGAAGCGACCGGATACAAACGCTATTGGGTTGCCGAACATCACGGCATGGCCGGGATCGCCAGCGCCGCGACGGCGGTGGTGATCGGCCATGTCGGCGCCGCCACGAAGAGCATCCGCATTGGCGCGGGCGGCATCATGCTTCCCAATCATGCCCCGCTGGTGATCGCCGAACAATTCGGCACGCTCGACGCGCTCTATCCCGGTCGCATCGACCTGGGGCTGGGCCGTGCGCCCGGATCGGACCAGCGCGTGGCACAGGCGCTGCGGCGAACGCTGACCAGCGACCCGCAGGCCTTTCCGCGCGATGTCATGGAACTGCAGAGCTATTTCGCCGATGACGGCGAAACCGGGATTCAGGCCGTGCCCGGCGCGGGCGCACGGCCCGGGCTGTGGATATTGGGATCGAGCCTGTTCGGTGCGCAGCTCGCCGCCGTACTGGGGCTCCCCTATGCGTTCGCTTCGCATTTCGCGCCGGGGCAGATGGACGAGGCGATCGAGACCTATCGCCGCAATTTCCGCCCGTCGCAGGTCCTAGAAAAGCCGCATGTGATGCTCGGCTTCAATGTCTTCGCCGCCGACACCGATGAGGAAGCCGCGCTGCTCGCCACGTCGGCGCAGCAGACCTTCGTTGCGATCCGCACTACCGGAAAAGGCATTCCGCTGCCCCCGCCGGTGCCCGGCTATCGCGAATCGCTGGGTCCCCGGGAAAACGCGGTGCTCGATTCGGTGCTTTCCTGCGCCGCGATCGGCAGCCCGGAAAGCGTCTCGCGACAGATCGCCGCCTTTATCGAACGCACGCAGGTCGACGAGATCATGTTCGTCAGCTCGATCTATGATTTCGAGGCCCGCAAGCGCAGCTTCGCGATTGCCGCCGAAGCAATGCGCGCGTTCGAACCGGCCTAGGTCGTGAACCCGTAAACGGCACCGCCGAGGCGCCGGAATGGCGAACATCTCGACCTAATCCGGCCGCAACCTCTCGATCGGCGCGGTCGTGCTGGTGGTCGCACTTGGACTTGCCCCTCCGAACAGCCAGTCGAGCCCAACGCGTATTCGGTCGGGATATGCGCCGACAGCGATCGTCAATGCCACGCTGACTGCGGAAACCAGCAACCCGGTCAATGTCGAGCGCTGCTTTTTCTCGGCATTGCTCTCCAGTCGCACCAGCGCCATCCGCGCCAGCACCCCCGCATTCTGAGGCGCCGATCCGCGCAACTCCATTTCGATGCTGACCAGGTCGTCAAAAATCTGGACCCGGTCGAGCCACCCGGGCAGCGCATCGACAATGGTTTCCCGCAAAACCTCTATGCCGGGATAAAATGGCACTTGCCGCTTTGCTCCGATCAGGTGGTCAAACCAGGTGGGCCAGTCCGCATGCGGCGGCGATTCCCCGTCCGCTGATTCAGGAGGCAGATAGATGTGCCGATTGGAAAGCCATTTGCGTCGTTGAAAGAAAAGCGTGCGCGGCGCCCAGCGCTCGAACGCATAAAAGCGGAGCATCTTGTCGTTCTTGAACATCTTGATCAGATGCGCGTTCAGGCGAAAGATCAGAAAGCTGCGTTGCCTTTCAAAAAGATCCGGCGACATTTGCAACGCCATCAACTCACTCGTTTCACGGTTCAGGCGGCGCGTCCCGGCGAGCATATCGTCGCTTTCGCTGCGGTAGCGCAAACTGCCTGCCCACAGGGGAAACAGCACGAACGCTACATACAGAATGAGAATCAGGATCGTGATCGACAGTGAACTGAGCGCTACGCCGCCCAAAACGATCTGGTGATCGACTCCCGCTTCCAGGAACGGATAGATTGCGCGCCACAATGCCAGTGCAAACGTGCCGATCGACGCGGCGGCAAGCACATTGCGCGTTACCGGCCCGATGAACGGGTCGAATGCCATCGACGCGATCTGACGCAACCCGATGACGACACCGGGCAGAGCACCAATGCTGAAATAAAGAAACAATGCCCGGGGCAACGCGCTTTCGTCGCCGGCATGATAGGCGAAGGATAGCCGGAACACCGCGACCAATATCGTCAGGAAAGCCGCTGCGCTCAGCGCGATCAACAAGGTTTCGACCTTTCCCGACGTAACGGTATTGGCCGTGGCCTGAACCAGATTCGCGCGCTGATTCTTTTCGTCGCTGAAGTTTCCCGACGCGACCTGGATGATCCATCCAAGCAGCGCCGCCCCGACCGCAACTGCGCATGCGACCGTCAGGAAAAAACCGTGCCAGACGCCGAACAGGAACCAGAATTTCGACGCCAGAAAGAAAGCCGAGACAATTCCGTACACGCCATTGAATATCACCGAAGGAATCTTGAATTCGGTGAAGAAGTTCAGAACTCCCAGCGCCAGCAGGATCGCAATCTCGGCGATGAAGAAGAGCGAGAAAACGGCGATTTCAACGGCGATGTGCACAGCGCTTCCCCCAAAGCTGCTGCGATCAGGATAGGCGCTCGGGCAATGACGACAAGATGGTTAACGCGGGACGCCTGTCACTCTTCGGCACAGTCCGAAAATTGGCTCGAAAGGATATTCAGCCCGCAAGCGGGAGCCTGAGCCGTACGAGCAGGCCGCCCAGATCCTCGCTTTCCTCGAGGCTGACCGTGCCGTCGTAAATCTCGGCGACGTCGCGGACGATCGCGAGACCCAGTCCCGTGCCCGGCTTGCCGCTGTCGAGCCGCACGCCGCGATCGAATATGCGCTGTCGGTCGGCCTCGGCAATCCCGGCGCCGTCGTCCTCGACCAGTATTTCGACGCATCCGGCCTGCGCACTGACGGTGACGAACACGCTGCCGCCGCCGTATTTCGCAGCATTTTCGACCAGATTGCCCAGCAGATCGTCAAGATCCTGACGTTCGATATGCGCGACCAGATCCTTTTGTCCGTCAATGTCGATCCGGACATTGGGATAGAGCCGCGCCACTGCGCGCTCGACTGCCTCGACCGCTGGCCAAATCTGCGCGCGGCTATGCGCGCTGCCGCGCCGCCCCACGGCGCGGGCGCGGGCAAGATGATGGTCGATCTGGCGCCGCATCGTCCGCGCCTCGCGAATCACGGCGTCGGGAAGGTCGGACTGGCCCGCAGCCGCCGCATTCATGATGACGCTGAGCGGCGTTTTGAGCGCATGGGCGAGGTTGCCCGCGTGCATGCGCGCTTCCTCCGCCTGTTTGTCATTATGTTCGACCAGTGCGTTCAGTTCCTCGACCATCGGCGCGACTTCGGCGGGCATCGGCCCTTCGATCCGCTTCGATTGTCCCGCGCGCATTTTCGCCAGTTCGGCGCGCACCTTGCGCAGCGGCCCAAGGCCATACCAGGTCTGCAGCGCGACCATCAGCATCAGCCCCAGCCCCAGAATCAGGAAGCTGCGCACCAGCGTACGGCGAAGCTGCGACAGCTGCGCATCCAGCGTCGCGCGCGATTCGGCGACCTGAAACCGCCAGCGTATCGGCGATCCGGGCAGCGTCAGGTCGCGTTCGGCAACGCGCAGATCCTGGTCGAACTGCGTGCTGTTATAGATGTGCATCGCCTGGTCGTTGTGATTTTCCTCGGTCGCGAGCCGCCAGTCCCACAGCGAACGCGACGGATAATAGATGCCGGTCTGGTCGCTGCTGATCTGGTAATAGGCGCCCGAAAAGGGTTCGAGAAAACGCTGATCGGCGGGCTCGCGGCTGAGCACCAGCCGTCCGTCGGGGCCGAATTCGGCCGAGGCGATGATCGAATAGAGCAGGAATTCGAGCTGATCGTCGAAATTCTTGGTGAAGGCGGCCGTCAGCACGCCGTTCAGCGCGATGCCGCCGCCGGTCAGCAACACCATGATCCACGCGGCAGCGACGAATATCATCCGGCGGCTGACCGATCCGGTCACCCGCAGATAGGAACGCGGCTGAAAACTGGGTTCGGCGTCGGCCACGGCGCAAACGTCTCCTGCCTGCTACCGCGCCCGCGGCGGCACCATCACGATGCCGCTTCGGCGGGTTCCTCGAGGCTGTAGCCCAGCCCGCGAATGGTGGTGATGGTATCGGCGCCGAGCTTCTTGCGGATGCGCGTCACGAACACTTCGATCGTGTTCGAATCGCGGTCGAAATCCTGATCATAGATATGTTCGATCAGCTCGGTACGGCTGACGACCTTGCCCTTGTGATGGAGCAGATAGCTGAGCAGCTTATATTCCTGCGCGGTCAGCTTCACTGGTTCGCCCGCCTTGGTCACCTTGCCCGAGCGGGTGTCGAGGCGGATGTCGCCGGCGGTCAATTCCGCCGAAGCATTGCCCGATGCGCGGCGAATCAGCGCCCGCAGCCGGGCGATCAGTTCTTCGGTCTGAAACGGCTTGGCGACATAATCATCGGCGCCGGCGTCGAGCCCGGCGACCTTGTCCGACCAGCTGTCGCGCGCCGTCAGGACCAGCACCGGCGTCGTCTTGCCTTCGCGGCGCCAGCGGTCGAGCACGGTCAGCCCGTCGACTTCGGGAAGGCCGAGGTCGAGCACCACGGCGTCATAGGTTTCCGTCGAACCCAGAAAATGCCCGTCCTCGCCATCGGTGGCGAGATCGACCGCATAGCCGGCACCTTCCAGCGCGTTGCGAAGCTGCTGGCCGAGCGTGGGTTCGTCTTCAACGATCAAAATGCGCATCTCGTCTTCCTGTCAGGACTTGCTCAGCGCGAACCGCCGGAGCGGCGGACGACCTGGCCGGTACGGCCATTGACGTCCACCCATATCACCGAATCATCGCGCAGGAATTTGAGCGTGTAAACGTTGGTTTCGGGATCATAGTCGAATCCCAGATACTGTGCGCCGCGCACCTGGGGAACGACCCGGCGCTCGATTTCGCGCGCGGGCAGATTCTGGCCGTTTTGCTGGCGTACCGCCGCCTGGCTCTGTGCATCCTGGCTGCTTGCAGGCACATATTTCGCCTGCGCATGCGCAGGCGCCGCGCTCCACAGCGCGATAGCTGTCACGCCTATGGACAGACAGGATTTCCAGACCATTGCCATCGACATTGCATAGAGGCGCCCCGTTGAATAGCCCATGAATGGGTGGGTAATGCGACGGTAACTTGCGCGCCGCCCGCCGGCACGATAGCGCGCCCGCCATGGCTGCCCCTGTTTTATCCTATGAGGGCCTTGGACTTGTTCAGGGTTCCGGCTGGCTGTTTCGCGGCCTCGACCTGCATATCGGCGCGCGCGACCGGCTTGCGCTGATCGGTCGCAACGGCGCCGGCAAGACGACGCTGCTGCGCCTGATCGCCGGTCAGATCGATTGCGACGAAGGCCGTCGCGTGATCGTCCCCGGCACACGCGTCGTGATGCTCGAACAGGAACCGCGCATGGACGGATGCGCGACATTGCTCGATTTCGTGCTGCAGGGCGACGACGCCCCGGCACAGCATGAAGCCGAAGCGATTGCCGATCAGCTGGGCATCGACTTGTCGCGCGAAGCCGCGACGGCATCGGGCGGGGAACGTCGCCGCGCCGCCATTGCCCGTGCGCTCGCGCAGGATCCGGACGTGTTGCTGCTCGACGAACCGACCAATCATCTCGATCTGGGCGCGATCGAATGGCTCGAATCCTGGCTGACGGGATATCGCGGCGCGTTCGTGGTCATCAGCCACGATCGTACTTTCCTCACGCGCCTCACCCGTCAGACGCTGTGGCTCGATCGCGGCGCGATTCGCCGCGCCGAAGTCGGTTTCGGCGGGTTCGAAGCCTGGACCGAACAGGTCTATGCCGAGGAAGAGCGCAATGCCGCGCGGCTCGATGCCAAGCTCAAGATCGAGGAGCACTGGCTCCAGCGCGGCGTCACCGGACGGCGGCGGCGCAATCAGGGGCGGCTGGAAAAACTCAAGGAAATGCGCGCCACCCGCGCGGCGATGCTGGGGCCCCAGGGCACTGCCAACCTCGCCACCGGCAGCGACGATACCCAGACCAAGGTAGTGATCGACGCCAAGAATGTGACCAAGCGTTTCGGCGACCGCACGATCCTGAAGGACTTTACCTTCCGCGTTACCAAGGGCGACCGGATCGGCATCGTCGGCGCCAATGGCGCCGGCAAATCGACTCTGCTCAAGCTGCTGACCGGGGAAATTCAGCCCGACGAAGGCAGCGTCCGGCTGGCCAAGACACTCGACGGCGTGATCATCGACCAGCAGCGCAGCCTGATGGACCCCGACAAGAGCGTCCGCGACGTGCTGGCGGACGGCGGCGACTGGATCGACGTGCTCGGTGCCCGCAAGCACATCCACGGCTATCTGAAGGAGTTTCTGTTCGATCCTTCGCTGGCCGATGCAAAGATCGGGACGCTTTCGGGCGGCGAGCGATCACGGTTGCTGCTCGCGCGCGAATTCGCGCGGCGCTCGAACCTGCTGGTGCTCGACGAACCGACCAACGATCTCGATCTCGAAACGCTCGACCTGCTTCAGGAAGTGATCGCCGATTATGACGGCACGGTGCTGATCGTCAGCCACGATCGCGACTTTCTGGACCGCACCGTTACCGTGACACTCGGCCTCGACGGCAGCGGAACTGTCGATGTGATCGCGGGCGGCTATGCCGATTGGGAAGCCAAGCGGAAACCGCGCTCCGAAAAAAAGGCTGCCGCGCGGTCGGCGCCCGCCACTCCGCCGCCGCCCAAACAGAAACCGACCAAACTGAGTTACAAGGACCAGCGCGACTATGATCTGTTGCCGGCACGGATCGAGGAACTCGACGCGGCGATCGCCCGCGACGAGGCGGCGCTCGCCGATCCCGATCTGTACGCGCGCGATCCTGGCAAGTTCGATGCGCTGACACGGGCAATCGAACAGGCGCAAGAGGCCAAAGATGCGGCCGAAATCCGATGGCTCGAACTCGCCGAACAGGTCGAATCGCTCGGCTGATCGCATTTCGCGATGGAAACAATTCGGCGTCCGGTCCGTTCGCACATCTCAACAACCATGAGAATGTCGCGAGGAGACCGGAACCATGCGTAACAAATTGATCGCCGCCGCCGCCATTGCCACCGCCGCCGTGCCGATGAGCGCGTGCACCCAGCAGGGCAATATCTTCGGCCCGGGCGAGCGCGTATATGACCAGCGGGCGATGAGCGACAATGTCACCATCTATCGCGATGCGCAGGGACGCTATTATTGCCGCCGCGAAGACGGTTCGACCGGTACGCTGGTCGGTGCGGCTGCGGGCGGCGTGCTGGGCAATCTGATCGCGCCGGGCGGATCGAAGACTATCGGCACGATCCTCGGCGCGCTTGCCGGCGGCGCCGCCGGTCGCACGATCGACCGTTCCGATCTCGCCTGCGAATAAGAAGATCAGGGCGCGAGGGTAAGCGTCGTCACCGTGCCGCCGGGGCCGCTTTCGGTGGAAAGCGTGCCCCCGGCCTGGCCGGCAAAGGCCGTCACCAGCCTCTGACCAAGACCGCCCTCGCGCCCTTTGATCTGCATTTCTTCGGGTATGCCGATGCCGTTATCGGCAATCCGCAACACCCAGCCATCGTCGTTCTGGGCAAAGCCCACGCGGATTATGCCCGCATCCCGCCCGACAAAGGCATGTTTGGCGGCATTGGTGACGAGTTCGTTGACGACCAGCCCGATCGAAACCGCACGGTCGCGCGGCATCGAAACATGGTCCGCATCGCAGCTGAGCGTGATCGTGGCGCGCAGGAACAACGCTTCGGACAGCGCCGCGCATAATTCGCGCAGATAGACATGCATATCGACGGTATCGACATTCGCACCGCGATAGAGGTGGCGGTGCGCGCGCGCGATGCTCTCGATCCGCATCTGGGCGCGTGACAACGCGTCGGCCGTGGCCGGATCCGCCGCGCGTCGCCGCTGAAGATCGAGCAGACTGGCGACCAGCGCGAAGTTGTTCTTCACGCGATGGTCGAATTCCTCAAGAAACAGGTCGCGGTCTGCCACTTCCCGGTCCCGTTCGGCAACAGCCCGGCGTCCCGCCCGGCGAAACAGCTCCGCAACGACGACAATCGCCGCATAGGTCGACGCATTGACCAGCGTGCGCGGACCATCCTGCACATTCTGAAACTCAAAACTGTCGAACACGGGCAGCACGAAATACCAGCTGTAGAGGATTGTCACGACAGCCGTGATCGCGCCGGCAAACCAGCGCGCGAACAATGTCGCCACCATTACCGCAAGATATCCGAGCGCATAGGGCCCGGCGGCGGGCGCCACCAGATCGAGCACGCCACGCACCGCCACAACGGCCGCAGCGCATAGCAACCCGAAACCGATCTGAGTCGCGATCGGGGGGACTGCCGGTGCAAGCCGGGCAGGAAGATCGAGTTCGCCGATACGCGCCATCGGCGCAATGATGGCGGTCATTTCCCGAACAAAGTCAAGCGATTCACCGCAATCTTGATGTGAATCAGCTAGATCGAAAGGCTCTTCCCGGAACGCCCCGCCAGTTCAACGACATATTGCCAGGCGACGCGACCCGAACGGCTGCCGCGCCGCGTCGCCCATTGCAGCGCGTCGGCCGGGTCGACTGCAAGCCCGTGCGCCTGCGCATAGCCGTGCACGATGTCGAGATAGATGTCCTGATCGATCGCATGAAAGCCCAGGCTCAGCCCGAACCGGTCGGCAAGCGCCAGATTGTCGTCGATGCTGTCGCGCGGATTGATCGCGCTTTCCTGCTCGGCAATGTCGCGCGGGATCAGATGGCGGCGATTGGAGGTGACGAACAGACGCGTATTGCCCGGCCGTGCCTCCGCACCCCCTTCGAGCAGCGAACGCAGCGCACGCGCGTCCGACGCGGCATCGAACCCCAGATCGTCGATGAACAGCGCGAAGCGGCGCGCGACCGGCGCAAGCAGTGCGAACAGCTCGGGCAGGGTTTCCAGATCGGCGGCACCGGTTTCGACCAGCGCCAGCGCCCCGCCCGCTTCCTGCACCGCCGCCACGGTGCTTTTCACCAATGCGGATTTGCCGGTGCCGCGCGCACCCCATAGCAACACGTCCTGCGCAGCATGACCCGCGGCCAGCCGCTGCATATTGGCGAGCAGCGTTTCGCGCTGACGGTCGACGCCGCGCAGCAGCACCAGCGGCAAGGGTGCGAATTCGCGCGCCGCCACCAACGTGCCACGCCGCCACACATAAGCGGGGCCGGTCATCGGATCGGCAGGCAGGGGAAGCGGCGGCGCCAGCCGTTCGAGCGCCTCGGCAATGCGCGTCATCGGATCGGTCATGCGGTGGCCTATAAATCGGAGATACGCGACGCGAAAGCCGCCTCAGCCGCGCGCCTTTGCCGCGCGCACGACATTCAGATGCCCTCGAATGCCGATATGATCGGGCGCCGTCCTGGCGGCCTTTGCCAGCAATTCCTCCGCGCCGTCGATATCGCCCGATTTGTAGAGCGCCCAGCCATAGGCATCGGCGGCTGCGGGATTGGCCGGCGAAACCGAATAGGCGGCGATTCCCGCATCGACCGCGGCGTCGACATCGCCGGTCGCGGCATAGGCCTGAGCCAGTTCGATATTGAGCGCGACATCGCGGTCGCCGATCCGCTCGCGCAGCCCCTCCAGCGTCGCGATGGCCGCGTCATATTCGCCTTCCGCCAGCTGCCAATGGCCGGTCAGGCGCAAGGCCGCGACATTATTGGGATTCTGCGACAGGAACAATGCGAGCACCCGCGCCGCCTCCTGGCGGTTGCCGCTCGCCTGATAGGCTTCGACGAGCCGCAGCATCGCCGTTTCGTCGAACAACAGCGACGCCGCGTCGCGATAGGCGCTGGCGGCAGCGGCAGGCTGGCCGGAGAGCATCAGGATGTCGCCCAGCAGCGTATGCGATCCCGGCGCGCCGGGATTGTCGCGCGCGACTTCGCGGGCGCGGGCCAGCGCACGATCGGTCTGCCCGGCATCGATCAGCGCGCGCAGATAGGGAATGATCGAATCGGGATCGCCGGGATTGTCTCTGGCGGCGATATCGGTGACGGCTACGCTGTCATCGGCGCTGAACGACGGCGACCCTCCGCGCGTGGGATAGGCGGCCCAGTCGAGGAAACGCGCCGCCAGCCCGCGATCGTCGATCCGTTCCAGCCCGCGCGCGACCAGCATTTTCGAATAGCTGTCGGCATCGGCGCGCGCGACCACCGGCTTCAGCACACTGATGCCGTCGCGCGAAGCGTCGCTGCGCAGATAGGCAAGCGCAAGCAGCTTGCGCGCAGTGATGTTCATCGGCTGCATCGCCACCAACTGGCCGAACTTGTCGATCGCCTGCGCATAGGCGCCCGCTTCGATGTCGAGCGTTCCGCCCAGCAACAACGCTCCCGGCAGATCGGCAAGCGCGTCTTCGGTACGCGCCATCAGCCCGCGCGCGAGATCGAGATTGTCGGCACGCGCGGCCAGCACCGCCATCAGATAATAGGCCTGCGGGCTGCCGGGCCGCGATTGCAGCGCGCGACGCGCGGCGTCGAGCATGTCGCGCGTGCGCCCCAGATCGCCCAAAGTCGCGGCATATTCGATCAGCGCGTCATGATCCCAGGGATCGCGTTTCAGTGCCGATTCGAACCATGGCAGCGACGCCACCAGCCCGAACTGCGTGCGCACCATCTGGCCACGCAGCACCAGCGCATTGGTATCGCCCGGCGCCAGTTCGACCGCGCGCTGCGATGCCGCGATCGCCCCGCCGATATCGCCCGCGCTCAGGCGGAACCGACCGATATCGGTCCAGACCGCCGGATCGCGCGGTGCCGCATCGACGGCGGCTCCCAATGCGTCGCGCGCAGCGGCCAGATCGCCCATCGCCGTCAGGATGCGCGCGCGTATCCGCAGGCCATGCACCCTGTCCTGCGGCGCGGTTTCCTGCACCAGCACCAGCGCGCGTTCGGGATTGCCCTGCAACAGCAGCGCCTGAGCACGCATATATTTGGTGCGGGCAGGATCATAGCCGTGCGATTCCGCCAGATCGAGCTCGGCCTCCGCGGCAAGGCCGTTGTCGAGTTCGAGCAAGGTCCGCGCGAGCATCGCATGCGCTGCGCCGGAACTCGGATCGGCGCGCACCGCCTGAAGGGCATGCGCCCGCGCCGCATTGGCGTTGCTTGCCTGAAACGCCGCGATGCTTTTGGCGAGTTCTGCCTGTGCGGCAGCGGGATCGCGATGCTCGGGCAACAGCCGGATGAAACCGAAAATGGCAAAGCCAAAGGCCGCCAGCCCGCCCAGAATGACGAGACCGCGGCGCAGGATCAGTTTGCGCGCATAGCGGGTGCGCCGCCGCCTAGGGCTGGAGGTCATAATTCTTCATCAGGTCATACAGGGTCGGTCGGCTGATCCCCAGCAGCCGCGCGGTGCCGGAGATATTGCCTTCGGCCCGCGCCAGCGCGTGGCGGATCGCCTTGCGGTCGGCGATTTCGCGTGCCGCCTTCAGGTTGATCGGGCCGCGTTCCTCGGCCGCGCTTTCCAGGTCGAGGTCGCCCGCCGAAACCGATTTGCCGTCGGCCATGATGACCGCGCGCTTCACGCGGTTTTCCAGCTCGCGGACATTGCCCGGCCAGTGCCAGGCATCGATCGCGGCAAGGGCGTCGGGCGCGAAATTCCGGACGCCCGTCTTCATCGAATCGGCATATTTGCGCAGGAAATGGCGCGCGAGCAGGCCCGCATCGCCCGGCCGTTCGGCAAGCGAAGGGATGCGCACGACGATTTCCGCGAGCCGATAGTAAAGATCTTCGCGAAAACGCCCGTCGGCGACCATGGCATCGATGTCCTGATGCGTCGCGCAGACGATGCGGGTGTCCACCGCGATCGGCTTGCGACCGCCGATCCGTTCGATCACCCGCTCCTGCAGAAAGCGCAGCAGCTTGACCTGCAATGCCAGCGGAATGTCGCCCACTTCGTCGAGGAACAAGGTCCCGCCATGGGCCATTTCGATCTTGCCCTCGGTGGTCTTGACTGCGCCGGTGAATGCGCCCTTTTCATGCCCGAACAGCTCGCTTTCGAGCAGCGTTTCGGGAATCGCGGCACAGTTGATCGCGACGAACGCGCCGCCCTTGCGCGGGCTGGCATCATGCAATCCGCGCGCGAGCAGTTCCTTGCCCGTGCCGCTGGCACCGAGCAGCATTACCGAGACATCGGCACCGGCGACCCGCTCGATCGTGCGTGTAACCTTGAGCATTTCCGGTGCGCCGGTGATCATGCCGCCCAGCACGGTTGCCGCCTCGGCCCGTTCGGCGAGGCGGCGATTTTCCGCCTCCAGCGCATGGACATGAAAGGCGCGCGCGACGATCAGCCCCAGCGCGTCGATATCGATCGGCTTCTGATAGAAATCCCACGCCCCCGCCGCGATGGCATGGAGCATCGATTCATGCGCGCCATGGCCCGAAGCGACGATCACTTTCGTGTCTGGCTGAAGCGAAAGGATCGTTTCCAGCGTCGCAAAGCCTTCGCTCGTCCCGTCGGGATCGGGCGGCAGGCCAAGGTCCAGCGTCACCACCGGCGGCTGTTCGGCGCGCAGCATCGCAATGGCGCTTTCCCGGTCGCCCGCGACCAGCACGTCATAATCCTCATACGCCCAGCGCAACTGACGCTGGAGGCCGGTATCGTCCTCGACGACCAGCAATTTGGGCCTGATATCGCTCACGCCGCCTGCTCCACATGGCTTGGCTGCGCCGGCTTCAGCGTCACGCGAAAGCGGCTGCCGCGCCCTTCCTGCGATTCCACATCGACCGTCCCGGCCATCGCGGCGGCAAGCTGGCGCGCCTCGAACGCACCGATGCCGAAGCCGCCGACTTTGGAAGAGACGAACGGTTTGAACAGCTTGTCGCGAACAAAGGCTGGCGACATGCCGCAGCCATGGTCGACCACATCGATCGTGACACGTCCCGCATCGGCGCGCGCGACGAGCTGAACCGGCGCGTCGGTCGCGCTCGCCTCGATCGCATTCTGCACCAGATGCTCGATCAGCTGTTCGAGCCGGACCGGATCGGCGAGCGCGACGACCGGTTCGAAAACCTCGATCGCAACCGGGTGCTGACTGCGCCGCGCCGCCGCGATCCGCGCCAGGATCGGCGCGACATCCACGGGCTGGGGCGCGTCGGCGCGACCGCGATTGGTCTGTGACAGGCGCGCCAGCAGCGCGTTCAGCCGATCGACCGAATCGCCCAGCGTCGCGACCATGTCGGCGCGGAATTCGGGATTGTCGGCATGGCGTTCGGCATTGCGCGCGACCAGCGTCAGCTGGCTCACCAGATTCTTGATATCGTGCAGGATGAAGGCAAAGCGGCGGTTGAATTCTTCGAACCGCTCCGCCTCGGCCAGGGCCTCCTGCGCGCGCGCTTCGGCAAGAAAGCTCGCCGCCTGACGCCCGGCGACCTTGAGCAGGTCGAAATCCTCCCAGTCGAACGGACGATTGATCGGCGGGCGGGCGAGCAGGATCGCACCGGCCAGCGCCCCGAAATGCGGCAGCGGGACGAGCACCCATGCACGCCCCATTGCGAGCAGGGCAGCGGGCACCGCCGCGCGATCGCCAGCATCGCCCGCATCGCCTTCGCGCAGCGAATCGAGTTCGATGATCCGTCCCGTCTCGGCAAGATGCTGCGCCAGCGCGGCGTCGAACCGCAGCGGAAGCCGCGCCGCATCCCAGTTCCAGCTGGCGCCCTGCGCAAGCCCGGAGCCTTCGGGCACCAGCAGGATGCCCGCGGGCGAATCGGTCATGTCGGCAATCGCCTTGACGATGCGTTCGTCGAGCGGCGCAGTCCCGTCGGGCTGGCCGAGCGTTTCGGTGAACCGCATCCATTCGGCGCGATAGTCATAGCGGTGGCGAAAGAAATGCTTGGCGAGCTTCACCTTCGCCCAGGCCCGAACCCAGGGCGAGGAAATCAGCGTCAGAACCGCGGCGGTCGAGCCGAAGACGAACGCAGTCTGAAGCAATCGCGCATGGCTGCCCCCCACGGTCGCCAGCGCGCTGGTCGCGAGCGCCACGAAAGCGAGATATGCGCCCATCCCGGCGAGCGACAGCGACTGATAGGCGACGGTGCGCGACACCTGCATCGTCCATTCGCCCTTGCGCTGCAGCCCGACGGCGACGCCGATCGCGACCACGCCCATCGCCAGCCCGCGCAGCGCCTGAAGATCGACGGGCAGGTGGCCGAGCAGATAGGCCACGCCGAGCATATTGAGATGAATGAGCCACAGCGCGCCGAGCGACAGCACGATCCAGCGCAGCCCGCGGCTGGCCGATGGCGCGACCGCCGAATGCAGCGCCTGCGTGAGCACCAGCGCGGCCACGGCGACCAGCATGCGCAGCAGCACGCTGGCATTGACGAATTGTTCGGCGAGCAGCGGCGCGGCGGCATAGGCAAGCAGGTTGAGCCCCGCCGCGACGATCGTGACCAGGCTGACCACACCGTAAACGGTCGCCAGCGCGAAACGCGGGCGCGCGGCGCCGTCGCGCCGATGCAGCACCAGCATGAAACCGAACCAGGCGATGTTGCGCGCCGCTTCGACCAGGCCGGTCACCATTTCGGCGCTGCCGATCCCGGCAACCGCCAGCGCCCACAGCGCCGTCATTGCCAGCGCAACGCCCAGCGGCCCGCGCGGCGCACCGCTTTCGGTGCGGCCGAACGCCCAGAGCGCGACCGCCCCGAACAGCATCGCGGCAAGCGCGTGCGTCCACAGGACGACCGTTGCCGCCATCAGCGCGCGCCTTCGGGGAAGAGCACCACGCGCAATGTCTGGAGGAGAATCAGAATGTCGAGAAAGGGCGAATAATTCTTCGCGTAGAACAGGTCATATTCCAGCTTCTGACGCGAATCGTCGATCGACGCGCCATAGGGGTAATTGATCTGTGCCCAGCCGGTGATCCCCGGCTTCACCATGTGCCGTTCGGCATAATAGGGCAGCTGCTGTTCCAGTTCCTCGACGAATTGCGGGCGTTCGGGGCGCGGGCCGACAAAGCTCATCTGGCCTTTCAGCACGGTCCAGCATTGCGGCAATTCGTCGATCCGCAGCTTGCGGATGATGCGGCCGACACGCGTGATGCGCGGATCGTCCTTTTCCGCCCAGACCGCGGTTCCGGCGACTTCGGCATCGATGCGCATCGAGCGCAGCTTGATGATATCGAACCCCTCGCCATACAGGCCGACGCGGCGCTGGCGATAGAAAGCCGGCCCCTTGCTGTCGATCTTGACCAGCAATGCCATGAACAGGATCACCGGCAGCGTCAGCACGAGCAACGTCAGGCTGGCCATCACGTCGAACAGCCGCTTGAACGCCGCAGAGAACATCCGGCCCGAGGAAAAACCGTCGGAGAAGATCAGCCAGCTGGGATTGACGCTGTCGAGATCGACTCGCCCCGTTTCGCGTTCCAGAAAGGTCGAGGTGTCGTTGACATGAACGCCGGTCGTCTTGATCCGCAACAGATCCTTGAGCGGCAGCGCATTGCGCCGTTCCTCAAGCGCCAGCACCACTTCACTGGCGTTCAGAAGGACGACATGATCGGCAAGATTATAGATGGCGTCGCGCGCGATCGCTTCGGGGATCACGTTGTTGGCCTCGCTCATCGCGACATAGCCGACGATGACGAATCCCGACCCCGGCGTGCGCGAAAGCGCCTTCAGCCGCGCCGCGCGCGGGCCGGCGCCCAGCACCACCACGCGCCGCTTGAAAATCTGACTGCCCAGCGTCGACCCAAGCAGGATCCGCAGCAGAATGAGCAGCGAAAGCGCCGCGATCATCGCGTAGAGCAGGTTCGACCGCCAGAAGCTGATCGCCGGTATCATGAAGGAAATGGCGCTGAGGAAAATGATCCCCAGCGAAATCGACACGATCAGCCGCGCGACCGCATGGCGCAGTGACTGCAGCGAATCCGATCCGTACACGCCGACCGCGCTCATCGCGACCTGCAGCGTGAATGCGAAGGTGACGAGTTGCGGAATGCGATCGACCAGCGGGTCGAGTTCCATGCCGATCTGGTGCGCGCGAATGATCCACCCGACTTCGCCCGCGACAAGCAGCATCGTCAGGTCAAGCAACCCCAGCAGCAATACTGCATTGGGGACATAATGATTGAACAAACGAATCATCGCGCGTTCGACACCCCGGTGTAAATTTTGCCGACAGGTGCGAGCTGTCGCGCAAATTGACGAAGAAATGCTGAACAAGCGCGAAGCCAATATCGATTCCGGCGGTTTTCGGGGCCGAAAAACCGCCATACACGATCGGTTCGATGGCGCCACGACAAGCGCGGCGGCAAACGCCCGCGGAGGCAGGATGCAACGTCCGGACGACGGCAACGGATACAGGCGATGCGCGGACGCGTGAAACGCAAGGCAGCGATTGCCGCGCTGGCGGGCGCCCCGCGCCGCCCGGCGACGATCGATGCGCATTGTGCGGACGTCCGCTCGGACATCGCGTCGAGCAACACCATCCGGTTCCCAAGAGCCAGGGCGGGCGCGACACCGTTGGGGTGCATCCGATCTGCCATCGCGCGATCCACGCGCAATTCACCAATGCCGAACTGGCGCGGATCGACGGCATCGCTGCGCTGCGCTCGCATCCCCGGCTTGCCGCGTTCCTCAAATGGATCGCAAACAAACCGCCCGATTTTCACGCGCCGACGCGCACGCGGCAATAAGCCTGTCCGGCCCGCCGCTCAGGAACGGAGTTCGGGCAGAATGATGCGCACGCCGTCGATGATCGTCACTTCGCGTTCGGGCGGGACGGGAGTGTCGCGGCCAAGGATGTAGAGCCGCCGCGGATCGAGCGCGCCACGTTCGAAATGCGCGGCATCGACGGCATCGCGCGCTTTCATTTGCCGCGAAATCCGCGCGGCATAGACATTGCGCATCGGCCGCCCGAATTTGACCGCGCGCCACGCGATTTCCTGATAAAGTTCCAGATCCTCCGTCACGTCCGCCGGCACGAACGCCACGTCGCGCGACGAACGGATGATGTCGTCCCAGCGCGGATCGGGCGTGCGATCATAGAGGCGATGGGTTTGGGCCATCGCACTGGTGCCGCGGATCGCCGTGAACATGCCGGCCAGATCGACCATCTGGATCGCGAACAGCGCGGTAAGCGCCAGCCCGACCCGTGCCCGCTTCATGCGATAGGCAAGCAGGATCGCCGCGAATACCAGGGTATAGGCGACGGGCCAGAACAGCCGCCCCGACGCGCGCACCATGTCGAGCATGGGCGCAAGGAAATCGGGCAACAGGAAACGCGGCAGCCTTTGTCCGGCGAAATCGGGATGGTTGCTCACCGCGACGGCCGTCAGCACGATCAATGCGGGCAACAGCCACGCCAGCCGGCGGAACACGCCGCGCTGCGCCTTGGCAGCGGGTTCGCGCACGGCAGCGAACAGCGCCAGCGGCATCAACAGCAACAGGCCAAGGCCCAGATACTGAAACCCCTCGAACCCGCGCCCTTCACGCTGCGCGATCGCGGGCAGGAAATTCGAATAGGACGAATTGCCCGGGTTCCACAGCGCGTCGAGCGGCATGGCGAAGGCACCATAGCTGCCGGTCAGATCATATCGGCCACCCGCGCCAAGCCACCATGCGAGCAGCGCAATCATCGCCAATATCGCTGCCGCCCCGGCAGCGAGACGCACCCGCGCCGCGCCGCCGCGTGCAGTGACCATCGCCGCGAGCATCGCGCTGCCCCAGATCGCAGCGACCATTACCAGCAGATAGGCATGGACCAACGTCGCCAGCGCGATCGGCGCGATCCACCAGCGATTGTCGCGCGCCCGTTTGGGATCGAGGAACAGCCACAGCGCCCAGAGGATCAGCCAATGCGCCATCAGATTGACGTGGACGAAGCGATTGAACAGCGTTGGCAGGGCAGTCATCAGCGCAGCGCCCGCCCATAGCGCCAGATCGCCCGGCGCATAGGGCGCCAGCAGCCTGCGCGCGAAATAGAGGTGGAGATACAGGCTGACGAGTACCCACCAGCCGACGAACTGCGCATCGGGCGGCAGCAGCGGCGTGAACGGCGCCGCGATCAGCGCGAGCAGCGGGTTGCTGTCGGTAAAGAGCAACGGTGTTCCGAACGGCGCGCCCAGCAAATCCGTCCGCAGCGCCAGACCCGCATCGGGATCGAGCAGCCAGGCGTGCAGCCCCAGCGCATTCTCGCCATTGTCGGTGCCCTGCAACAACCATCCGGCATTGGTGATGTCGAGCGTCGCGGGATGAAACAGCGCGAAATAAAGCCCCACCGGCAATAACAGCCAGGCGAACGGCATCAGCGCCGTGGCAAGGGCGGAGGAGCGAACCATCCTCTGCGGTTTGCACCATGTTGGTTAACAGCGCAGAAATGCCGGTTTTGCGCCGGAAATGCCGGCGGGCACAGCTTCCCTTCGCCGGGGCGATGGTGCGATCTGCAAATAATCGGCGTCTTTCCAACCCGATAGCGGCGATCATCGCCCCCGCACCACCAATGCCGCAACCGGGCTTGCTGTCGACCGGGCGTTTTCCCGAAACGAACGCCGCATGCGAAATATCGCGACTGACATCAAAGCTTCAACATCCCGAAGCGTTGCCGTCATCTTTGGGCCCTAGCGGACGCGAGCCCGGACGAACCTGGGTCGCCCCCTTTCCTGGCGGGCGCAATAACAAAGAAAACGGGGTCGCAATGTACCGAATTTTGCTGTCGCAAACGCATACGCGTTTGCTCCTTTCCTGCTGCGCGCTTGCCGTGGCTGCCGGAATCACCGCACCCGCCCTGGCACAGGATGCCAGTGTTTCGACCAATCAGGATGGATCGCGCATCGACGAGATCGTCGTTACCGCGCAGCATCGCGAACAGACCGAGCAGGACGTTCCCGCCGCGCTGACGGTGATCGGCGGCGACCAGCTGGAAAATCGCAATATCCAGACCGTATCCGACCTGGAAAACAGCGTCCCCAGCCTGGAAATCGATCAGCAGTTCGGCGGCGGCCAGCCGCAATTCCGCATGCGCGGCGTCGGCGGCACCGATTATGCGGCCAACAACACCAACACCGTCGGCGTCTATCTCGATGAAGTGCCGCTGACTTATGGCGTGATGACGCAGGACGTGATGTTCGACATCGATCGCATCGAAGTTCTGCGCGGTCCGCAGGGAACGCTCTATGGCCGCAACACCACCGGCGGTGCCGTGAATATCGTCACCGGTGCCCCGAGCCATGAATTCCATGCCGGTGTCGGCGTAAGCTATGGCAGCTTCGATGCCTTCGACCTTCAGGGCTATGTCACCGGCGGTTTGAGCGATACGCTGAGCGCGCGGCTGGCGGTGATGACTGCGCAGGGCGGCGCCTGGCAGGTCAATCGCGACACCGGCGAAGAACTGGGCGACCGCAATCAGAATGCAGCGCGCGTACGGCTGCGCTGGGATCCCAGCGCAGCGACCCGTATCGATTTCGAAGGCGATTACAGCCGGAACAAGTCAGACGGTCGCGGTCTCCAGCTGCTTCAGGATTTCACCGACGCCAGCGGCCGCTTTTACCCCGCAGACACCGATCACCGCATCACCGGCTGGGGCATTTCGTCCGAATTTGCGAGCATCATCGGCGCCAGCCCGAATGCCAAGCCGTTTCGCGACAATACCGGCTATGGCGGCTCGATCCGCCTGACCAGCGATTTCGGCTGGTCCACGCTTACCGCCATTGCCGCGCATCGCCATTTCGAACGGCGCGAATTCAATGACTGGGACAGCACCGCCTCGAACGAAGCCGGCACCTTCTTCTTCAACGATATCGATATCGACAGCGCGGAAGTCCGCCTGGCCTCACCGCAGAGCGGCGCGACCCGCTGGCTGCTCGGCACCTATTACGCCGCCGAGTCAGTCGATGGCGGCTTTTATTCCGACTTTTCGGATTATCCGTCGCTCGGCAACATCTGGAAAACCAGCTATCAGCAGCGCGTCCATACGCTGGCGGGCTTCGTCAATCTGGAACAGGATCTGACGCCGTCGCTGACGCTTTCGGGCGGTGTCCGCTTCGAGCATGAGGTTCGCAGGCTCAACAATTTCCGCAGCGAAATCCTGTGGCCCACCTATACGTTGCGGGCCAGCGCAAATCCGCGCCGGGAAATGAACGAATGGTCGGGCAAGGTCGCGCTCGACTGGCAAGTGGCACAGGACGCACATGCCTATGCCAGCATCTCCCGCGGCGTGAAGTCGGGCGGCTTCACCACCTATAACAGCGGCATTCCCCAACAGCTCGACCCCTATGACCCCGAATGGCTGATCGCCTATGAAGTCGGTGTCAAATCGGAGTTTCTGGACAATCGCCTGCGCGTGAACGCCGCCGGTTTCTATTACGACTATCACGATTATCAGCTTCAGGGCGTCATCTATACCGGCGCGAACACCCGCGTCGGACGCATCGTCAATGTGCCGCGTGCCAATATCTGGGGCGGCGAGCTGGAAATCACGGCGGTTCCGGTCGACGGCCTCCAGATCAGCCAGTCGGTCGCCTATAAGATCGGCCATTTTGACGAGTTCATGGCCCCCAGCACCGCCGTCACCGATCCGGTGACCGGCGAAACCACGATCACCTATGTCGATCGTGCCGGCGAACGCCTGCCGCTGCCGGGCCTCGACTACAAGGGCGCGATCTCATGGCGCCTGCCGGTCGCGAACTGGGCAGTGACGCCCGAAATCAACTGGAACCGCCGTGGCGACCGCTACAGCACGTCGGACCTGTCGGTGATCCCGGCCTTCTGGCTGGCCAATGCCAATCTGACGATTTCGCCGCCGGACGAGCGTTTTCAGGTCACCCTCTACGTCCGCAATCTGTTCGACGCCTATGTGCAGGAAACGCGCAACCGGTTCATTTCGGCGCGCACCGTGTCGACCAATCCCGTGCGTACCGTCGGCATTCGCCTGAACTACGTTTACTGAACCCGGGACCGGCAGCGTGGCGGGAGCATCGCTTTCGCCACGCTGCCGCTTCTTTTTCGGAGGTGAGCAATGGCTTCCCCGCTATTTTCAACCAACCGTCGTGCTGTTCTGCGAAGCGCCGGCATTGCCCCGGCGCTTTTGCTGTTCGGACGCAGCCTTGCGGCAAGCGACCCTTTCTCGCTCGGCGTGGCCAGCGGCGATCCGGCCGCCAACGGTTTTGTCATCTGGACGCGCATCGCGCCCGATCCGCTGGCCGAAGACGGTCTGGGCGGCGCAATCGAGGGACTTCCCGTGCAATGGGAGGTCGCGGCTGACCCGGCATTCCGCGCGATCGTGCGGAGCGGCGAAACCCGGACCCGGCTTGCCCTTGGCGGCGCGATCCATATCGAAGTCGACGGGCTGCAGCCTGATCGTCCCTATTGGTATCGCTTCATCGCCCAGGGCGTGAACAGCGACACCGGCCGCGCCTGGACGGCACCCGCCGCGCAGGCGACGCCGCAATCGGTGCGCTTTACCGCAGCAAGCTGTTCGCACTGGGAATATGGCTATTTCGCCGCCTATCGGCACATGGCAGCGGAAGAAGACAGCCGCTTCACGCTGTTTCTGGGCGACTATATCTATGAAAATGCCGGGCGGATGCCGGGCGATCGGCCGGGGATCATTCGCTCCTACGGCCTGCCGGAAGCGGACTCGCTGTCCAATTATCGCCGCCGCTATGCGTTGCATCGCACCGATCCGGATCTGCGCGCGCTCCATGCCGCAGCGCCGGCGATCGCGATCTGGGACGATCACGAGCTGCAGAATGACTATTCTGGCATCTGGTCGCAGGAACCGGCACTGACGCCTGCGAAATTCGCCGAACGTCGCCGCGCCGCCTATCGCGCCTTTTGCGAAAATCTGCCGATGCGGCTGTCGCGCGTGCTGCGCGGCGATGGCTATCGCATCTATCGGCGGATGCGCTGGGGCGACCTGGCGCAATTCGACATGCTCGATGGCCGCCAGTTCCGGTCGCCGCCCGCCTGCATCGAAGGCCAGGATAATTATCATGGCCATATGGCGCCGATCGACTGCGCCGATCTGACCGACCCGTCGCGCACCTTTCTGGGCTTCACCCAGGAGCGCTGGCTCTATGACGGCTGGGCGAACAGCCGCGCGCAGTGGAACCTGCTGGTGCAGAATCTGCTGGTCGCGCCGATGCTGTTCGATACCCCGGCCGGTCGCGTGATCTGGACCGATTCCTGGAACGGATTCGGCGCCGCACGCCAGCGCATGATCGACGCGATGGTCGAGACCGGGATTTCCAATCCCGTGACGCTGGCCGGCGATTATCATTCGTTCTGGACGAACAATCTCTATCGCGATTTCAACCGCGTCGACCAGCCGCCGGTCGCCGCCGAATTCGTGGTTTCCTCGATCACGTCCAGCGGACCGCCGCAGCAATTTTACGAAGCCGCAATGCCCGACAACCCGCAGATCCGCTTCTTCGATTCGCGCGAGCGCGGCTATATGCGTTTCGACCTCAATCGCGAGCGGCTTGCGGTCGACTGCATGAAGATCAGCGACCGCGCCGATCGCAACGCCGCACTGTCGATACTTCACAGCGCAACCGTCGAAAATGGCCGCCCCGGACTTGCATAGCTGCGACGGTCGATAGCGATAGCGATCGCGGTCGCCATTGCCCGGAAAACCAAAAAGGGCCGGCGGATCGCTCCGCCGGCCCTTCCTGTTTCGCGAAAGCGCGAACGGCGTGGCTTAGAAGCCCATGCCGCCCATGCCGCCCATGTCGGGCATGCCGCCGCCGGCCGAAGCCGACTTGTCTTCCGGCAGCTCGGCGACGGTCGCTTCCGTCGTGATGAGCAGACCGGCGACCGAGGCTGCGTTCTGCAGCGCGGTGCGCACGACCTTGGTCGGATCGATCACGCCGGCAGTCACGAGGTTTTCGTACGTGTCGGTCGCGGCGTTGAAGCCGAACGACGTGTCGGTCTGGTCGAGCAGCTTGCCCGAAACGACCGCACCGTCATGACCCGCATTCGCGGCGATCTGGCGAACCAGCGACGTCAGCGACTTGCGAACGATGTCGATGCCGCGGGTCTGGTCTTCATTCTCGCCCGAAGTGCCTTCCAGCGCCTTGGTAGCATAGAGAAGCGCCGTGCCGCCGCCGGGGACGATGCCTTCTTCAACGGCTGCGCGGGTTGCGTGCAGCGCGTCGTCGACGCGATCCTTGCGTTCCTTCACTTCGACTTCGGTCGCACCGCCGACCTTGATCACGGCCACACCGCCGGCGAGCTTGGCGAGACGCTCCTGGAGCTTTTCGCGGTCATAGTCGCTGGTGGTCTGTTCGATCTGCTGACGGATCTGCTCGGTGCGGGCCTTGATGGCATCCGCATCGCCAGCGCCGTCGACGATGGTGGTGTTGTCCTTGTCGATCGTCACGGTCTTCGCCGTGCCGAGCATGTTCAGCGTGACGGTCTCGAGCTTGATGCCCAGATCTTCGCTGACGACTTCGCCCTTGGTCAGGACGGCGATGTCCTCGAGCATCGCCTTGCGACGATCACCGAAGCCCGGCGCCTTGACCGCAGCAACCTTCAGGCCGCCGCGCAGCTTGTTGACGACGAGCGTTGCGAGCGCTTCGCCTTCGATGTCCTCGGCGATGATGAGGAGCGGACGGCCCGACTGGACCACCGCTTCGAGGATCGGAAGCATCGACTGAAGGTTCGACAGCTTCTTTTCATGGATAAGGATATACGGGTCGTTGAGTTCGACCTGCATCTTTTCCGGGTTGGTGATGAAATAGGGGCTGAGGTAGCCACGGTCGAACTGCATGCCTTCGACGACGTCGAGCTCGAAATCGAGACCCTTCGCCTCTTCGACGGTGATCACGCCTTCCTTGCCGACCTTTTCCATGGCTTCGGCGATCTTCTCGCCGACTTCCTTGTCGCCATTGGCCGAGATGGTGCCGACCTGGGCGACTTCGCTGGTGCCCGAAACCGGCTTCGAACGGCTCTTGATGTCCTCGACGACCTTGGTGGTGGCGAGGTCGATGCCGCGCTTGAGGTCCATCGGGTTCATGCCGGCCGCGACCGACTTCATGCCTTCGCGGACGATCGCCTGCGCCAGAACGGTCGCAGTCGTCGTGCCGTCACCGGCGACGTCGTTGGTCTTCGAGGCCACTTCGCGCACCATCTGTGCGCCCATATTCTCGAACTTGTCCTTGAGCTCGATTTCCTTGGCGACCGACACACCGTCCTTGGTGATGCGGGGCGCACCGAAGCTCTTTTCGATGACGACGTTGCGGCCCTTGGGGCCCAGCGTGACCTTGACCGCGTCGGCCAGGATGTCGACGCCCTTCATGATGCGTTCGCGTGCGTCACGCGAGAATTTCACGTCCTTGGCTGCCATGTGACTGCCCTTTCAGTTCGTGTGAATGGAGATAATTCGAAAAACGGTCAGCGAGTCACTCGACGATGCCGAGGATGTCGCTTTCCTTCATGATGAGCAGGTCTTCGCCGTTCACCTTCACTTCGGTGCCCGACCACTTGCCGAACAGGATGCGGTCGCCCGCCTTCACGTCGAGCGGAGTGACCTTGCCATCCTCGGCCTTGGCGCCGGCACCGGCGGCGACGACTTCGCCTTCCTGCGGCTTTTCCTTGGCCGAATCGGGGATGATGATCCCGCCAGCGGTCTTTTCCTCGGCTTCGACGCGGCGAACGAGCACGCGGTCGTGCAACGGACGAAAGTTCATGCGTCTGATCCCTTCAGTTCCTAATGTTGTACATTGCTTTAGCACTCATTCGAACCGAGTGCTAACAGGCGCCATATGTGATGCCGCCCCGATCGCGTCAACGGGCGGCGGCAGAGAATTTTTTCGCAGCGACCTTCGCCAGAGCTGGAAAGCGCGACACCGTTCCGCAACCCCCGCCCCCCCGGGGAAAGATGCACCGTCACGACAAAGCGCGTGCCCATGCCTCTCGCCATGGGACGAACGCGTATTAGGTCGCCAGTACAGGCGCTTTACGCCCGCACGGCGGTGCGATAGGCACGACGCCGCAATCCGCGGGATAGGGAAGTAGCCGGTGAAGCTGATCAAGGGCGCCTGGAAGATATTGGTCGGGATCAAGGACGCACTTGTCCTGGTCTTCATGCTTCTGTTCTTCTCCATATTGTTCATGGCGCTGTCGGCGCGTCCCAACGCCGCCGCGACGCATGACGGCGCGCTGGTAATCGCGCTCGACGGCACGCTGGTCGAGCAACCCGAACAAGCCGATCCGCTGAGCAGTCTGAGCGGTCGCGAAGTGCTTCAGCAAACGCGCGTCCGCGATGTCGTGCGCGCACTCGACACCGCGATCGACGATGATCGAGTCAAGGCCGTGGTGCTCGATCTCGACCGGTTCGTCGGCGGCTATCCGGTCGCGGTCCAGTCAGTCGCGGACGCAGTCGGCCGGGTTCGCGCGGGCGGCAAGAAAGTGCTCGCTTATGCCACCGGCTATACCGATGATTCCTATCTGATCGCGGCCAATGCCAGTGAAGTATGGGTCAATCCGATGGGTGGCGCATTGCTCGCCGGCCCCGGCGGCTCGCGCCTCTACTATAAGGGGCTGATCGACAAGCTGGGCATCAACGCCCATGTCTATCGCGTCGGCACGTACAAGTCCGCAGTCGAGCCCTATACGCGCGCCGACATGTCGCCCGAAGCGCGCCAGGCGAACGAGGCACTGTACGGCGCCATCCTGTCGCAATGGCGCGAAGCGGTGGTCAAGGCACGGCCGCAAGCCAAGATCGACCTGTTTCTCAACACCCCCGCCGAAGTGATCACGGCGGCCAAGGGCGATATCGCGCAGGCCAATCTCGCCCATGGGCTGGTCGACAAGGTCGGCGACCGCATCGCGTTCGGCAAGCGGGTTGCCGAACTGGTCGGTGCAGCCGATGGCCGCGCGGGCAATTTCAACATGATCCATATGCGCGACTGGATCGCCGCGCATCCCGAACCCAGCCGCGGCAACGCGATCGGCGTCATCACCATCGCGGGCGAAATCGTCGATGGCGAAGCCGGGCCGGGCACTGCCGGCGGCGATACGATCTCGCGCCTGCTGCTCAAGGGGCTGGCCGATCATGACTTCAAGGCGCTGGTCGTGCGCGTGGATTCGCCCGGCGGATCGGCGCTGGCATCCGAACAGATCCGGCAGGCGATCCTGCAGGCAAAGGCGCAGGGCATTCCCGTCGTCACGTCGATGGGGTCGCTCGCCGCGAGCGGCGGCTATTGGGTCTCGACCGCAGGCGATGTGATCTTTGCCGAGCCCAATACGATCACCGGATCGATCGGCATTTTCGGCATCATCCCGACCTTCGAAAACACGCTCAAGAAACTGGGCGTCACCACCGATGGCGTCGCGACCACGCCGCTGACCGGCCAGCCCGATGTGATGGGCGGCACCAACCCGGCTGCCGATCAGGTGATCCAGGCGGCAATCGAAAATGGCTATCGCCAGTTTATCACGCTGGTCGCCACGTCGCGCCGCATGTCGCCGCAACGAGTCGACAGCCTGGGCCAGGGGCGCGTGTGGATCGGCGGCATCGCGCGCCAAAATGGTCTGGTCGATCGCTTCGGCGGCCTTGACGACGCCATCGCGGAGGCCGCGCGCCGCGCCGGTGTGGATGCCGACAGCGTCTATCCGGTGTTCCTGCATGACGAGCCCAATGGCTGGGTGCAGTTCTTCGAATCGCTTGGCGAGGAAGAGCCCGACAACGACTGGGTGAGCAGCCCCGCCGGAGCGGATCTCGCGACGCGCATCGCCACGCGTCAGCGCGCGCTGGTCGAACAGGCGGTGTTCGATGCGCAGCGCATGACCGGGGGCGCAGCCATTCAGGCCCGCTGCATGGAATGCGTCGCTGCCGGACCGGGGCTGGTGCAGGTGCAACCGCATGGGCGAAGCCTGATCGAACTGTTCTTCGCCCGCCTGCTGGGATGACGCGAATCCGGGCGGCGGAGGCGCGCGACGCAGAGGCGGTCGCCGCCATCTATGCGCCGCACGTCGCCGATGGCTTCGTTTCTTTTGAGACCGAAGTCCCCGACGCCGAAGCGATGCGGCGGCGGATGGCGGCCAGCGACGGCTATTATCCGTGGATCATACTCGAAAGCGATGCGGCGGCAGTGCTCGGCTATGCCTATGCAGCGCGCTTTCGCGAACGCGCCGCCTATGGCCATGTCGTCGAAACCACCATCTATATGGCGCCGCAGATGCAGCGAAGCGGGCTGGGTCAGCGCCTCTATAGCGCGCTGCTGGCGACGCTGACGGCACAGGGCTTTACGCAGGCAATGGGCGTGATCGCGCTGCCCAACCCGGCATCGGTCGGGCTGCACGAGGCACTCGGCTTCGTGAAAGCGGGCCTGTTTCCCAGGGCCGGTTACAAGTTCGGCCAATGGGTCGATGTCGGATATTGGCAACGCCCGCTGCACGCCTCCACCGTCCCGGCGCCGACGGTGCGCAGCTTTCGCGAAACCGGCGTCCGCCTCGACTAGCGCTCAGCGCTTGCCGCGATAGGAGGGCAGCGCCAGCCGCCACTGAATCGCAGCCGCGCGCAATGCGAATCCCCCTGCCGCCGCGATCAGACCCGCCGCGAACGGCAGCAACGGCGTGAACGACAGCATAACATAAAGTGATGAGGATAGCGCTGCAGCTGTAACATAAAGTTCGGGCCGCATCAGGATCGACGGCTCACCCGCCATCATGTCGCGGATGATGCCGCCCGCACAGGCAGTCACCACGCCCATCACCATCGCCGGCACCGGCGGAATGCCATAGCCAAGCGACTTGGCCGCGCCGAACACCGCATAGGCGGCGAGCCCCATCGCATCGAGCCAGTCGAAGCCCTTGCCATGCCACCAGCGTTCCGGCGTGAACCAGATGACGAGCGCCGCACCAAGGCAGATCGCCGCGACGCTGCGGTCATGCACCCAAAAGACCGGTGCATCGATCAGCAAGTCGCGGATCGTACCCCCGCCAACCCCGGTCACCAGCGCAAAAAACGCCGCGGTGACGAAGGTCTGCCCGCGCCGCGCCGCCGCCAACGCGCCGGTCGCCGCGAAAACGGCGATACCGAACAAGTCGAGCCAGGGCAGGATCGGACCGATATAGCCGGGAACGGGAACATCCATGGGCTCCCCATAGAATTCCATGCGCCCGCGTCAAATCGGGGGGTGGCGAACCATGGGTCGAGGGTCCATGTAGGCGCGCATGTCTCGCACCGAACCCCGCTTCATCGCCCTCGCCGTCGCGCTGGCGGCGCTCGCCGGTTTCGTCGACGCGCTGGCCTATACCAGCTTCGGCGGCTTCTTCGCTTCGTTCATGAGCGGCAATACGACACGTCTGGGCGTCGAGCTTGGCAGCGGCATGGTCGGTAACGGCGTGATGGCGCTGGCATTGATCATGTGTTTCATCGCCGGCGTCATTCTGGCCACGGTGGTCGGCCGGGCATGGGAGAAATGGCGACAGCCGGCAATATTGGCGCTGGTCACCGCGCTGCTGATCGCTGCGGCGGGGCTGGCGATGGTGTATCCCGGCGCGCAGGTGCTGTTGCTGCTGGCCGCGGCGATGGGCGCCGAAAACGGCATGTTCGAGCGCGACGGCGAAGTGACGATCGGCGTCACCTATATGACCGGGTCGATCGTCCGCATCGGGCAGAAGCTCGCGCATGCGCTGATGGGTGACAAGGATCGCCTGGCCTGGGGACCGTGGCTGTTCCTGTGGCTGGGTTTCATCGGCGGCGTGTGGCTCGGCGCCAAGGCGCAGGCGAATCTGCACTGGCACGCATTGTGGCTGGCGGTGGTCGCCGCGGCGGTGCTGACCGGGATTGCCGCGCTGATCGGAAGGGCCGGACAGGCCAAGGTGCGGCAGGTCGTCGAGCCTCCGCAATAGCGCTCAGGCGCGGCCCAGCAGGTCTGTGCCCTGCACCAGTACGAATATGGCCCATATCGCGCTCATCGACGCGATCCATGTCCAGTTGCGCGGCACAGCGGCGCCCAGGCGTTGACGGCTGCGCGCGACGCTGGCGAGCGCGAGCCACATCGGCACTGCGGCAAGCCCGATCGCGAGAAATCCCTGCAACGCCGCCAATATCGGCGAAGCCTGAAATCCAAGCCCTGCCAGCGCCAGCGCCAGCGCGCCCGCGACATGGCCGATCGCCACGCGCCGCGCCAGATATCCGGGAGCATCGTCGCGCGCGGCGATACGCCGAAATCCGCGCACCATCAGGGGCTGAAACACGCCATAGAGAATGATCCCGGCGATCAGCGAAGCGACCCGCCAGATATCCGGCGCGCCCAGCATATCGGCGATGGCCGCATGATCGCCATGCCCGGCGATCGGCGCATAGACGAACCCGGCGGCGAACCAGCACAGGCTGAACGCTGCCAGCATCGCGCAGAAATAGCGCCCCGCCGCCGACATCAGCCGTCGCTGGATCGCCAGTGCCAGCAGGCCGGTGGCAAGGCAGATCAGCGGCCCGGCCAGCAGCGTGGCGACGCCGCCGCCATCGCATCCGAAAAAGGTGGTGGTCAGCAAGGTGATCCGCCCGCCTTCGATCAGGCAGGTGGCGCCATGGCCGACGCTTTCATGCGCGAACGCCGCGACGCAGGCCGCGCCGGCGGCTACCGCGCCGAGCGTCAGCGCGTCGTCGCGCATTCGCCCCGAACCGTCATCGTGCGGGCCCGGATGATACCCGCCGCGCTACCAGCCATAGCCGTGCCGCAACACCGCTGCGTCCTTTGCCGGCATCCGGTCGAGCAGGACGCGGATGGTATAGGCCCCGTGCAACACGTCATCCTGCCAGTAGGACCAGTCGTCGATCCAGCGATCCTCGACCACGACCTTCTGTCCGCGCACAAAGCCGGGATGGATCGGATCATTGGCGAGCACCGCCTCGGTCTGCGTGCCGACGTGCCGTACAACCTCAGCCCAGATGAATTCGACATCGCCGTCGGCACCACCGCGACTTAGGTCGAACTTGATCTTGAACGCGCTCTCGCCAGAGCGGGGCAAGGCAAGGAGCGCGAAGAAATCGTCCAGTTCTGAAACTGCCCGCTTTTCCGCAGCCGCCATCATCGGATCGTCGGCGGCAACATAATACGCCGATTTTTGCGCCTGTACGGGGAAAACCGCGACCAACGCCACGAACAGTGCCCCGGCCAGCAATCCCGTTCGGCGTGCGCGCATGCCGCTCCCCTCCCCCGAAGGCGTCCCGTCAGATGTGGATCGGCTTTCCGGTCACCGCCATCGCCGCTTCCTTGATCGCTTCGGAATGGGTGGGATGCGCATGGCAGGTATAGGCGATATCCTCGCTGGTCGCGCCGAACTCCATTGCCTGTGCCGCCTGGGCGATCATCGTGCCTGCCACCGAAGCGATGCACCACACGCCGAGCACGCGATCGGTCTTGGCATCGGCAATCACCTTCACGAAGCCGTCGGGCTCGTGATTGGTCTTGGCACGGCTGTTGGCGAGCATCGGGAATTTGCCGACCTTCACTTCGCCCCGTTCCTTCGCCGCTTCCTCGGTCAGTCCGACCCCGGCGATCTCGGGCCAGGTATAGACGACCGACGGGATGACATCATGGTTCACGATGCCGGTCTGGCCCGCGATATTCTCGGCAACCGCAATGCCTTCGTCCTCGGCCTTGTGCGCTAGCATCGGGCCGGGAATGACGTCGCCGATCGCCCAGACGCCATCGACCTTGGTACGGAACTGATGGTCGGTTTCGATCTGGCCGCGCTGGTTGGTTTCCAGCCCGATCTTGTCGAGCCCCAGGCCGTCGGTATTCGGCTTGCGCCCGATCGACACGAGCACGACATCCGCTTCCAGCGTTTCCGCTTCGCCGCCCTTGGCGGGTTCGATGGCGACCGTCGCCTTGCCCTTCTTCACCTCGACACCGGTCACCTTGGTGGCGGTTTTGAGAATCATGCCCTGTTTCTTGAAGATCTTGGCCGATTCCTTGCGGACATCGCCGTCGAAGCCGGGAAGGATCTGATCGAGATATTCGACCACCGTC
This sequence comes from Stakelama portus, assembly GCF_003171655.1. Classification (GTDB taxonomy): domain Bacteria; phylum Pseudomonadota; class Alphaproteobacteria; order Sphingomonadales; family Sphingomonadaceae; genus Sphingomonas; species Sphingomonas portus. The sequence goes on from NZ_QFZL01000006.1 coordinate 143,101, forward strand.
ACTTCGGCGCCCAGGCGGCGCCACACGCTGCCTAGTTCCAGGCCGATCACGCCACCGCCGATGACGACCATCTTGCCCGGCACCTTATCCAGCTCGAGCGCGCCGGTGGAATCGACCACCACCTTCTGGTCGATCTCGACACCCGGAAGCGGCGTCACCGACGAACCGGTGGCAATGACGATATTCTCCGCGCTGTGGCTGTCGTCGCCGACCTTGACCGTGTGGGCGTCCTCGAACGTCGCATGGCCCTTGAGCCAGGTCACCTTGTTCTTCTTGAACAGGAATTCGATGCCGCCGGTCAGTCCCTTGACCGCATCGACGCGCTGGCCCTGCATCGTATCGAGGTCGAGTTCGGGCTTCACCTTGATGCCCATCTTGGCCATCGCGCCATTGGCCGCCGCATCGAAATATTCGGACGCATGGAGCAGCGCCTTGGAAGGAATGCAGCCGACATTGAGACAGGTGCCGCCCAGCGTCGCGCGGCTTTCGACGCACGCGGTCTTGAGCCCCAGCTGTGCCGCGCGGATCGCCGCGACATAGCCGCCGGGGCCGGCGCCGATCACCAGGACGTCATAGTCATATTCTGCCATCTCACGCTCCGTTTGCCCTGAGCTTGTCGAAGGGCCGTACTTCTTTGCCACCGTTCGGGAAGAGCAGGGTTTCGACAGGCTCAGCCCGAACGGATGTGGGAAATGTCTCCCGGATTTACAGGTCGATCAGCAGCCGCGTCGGATCCTCGATCGCGTTCTTGACCGCGACGAGGAACGTGACCGCTTCGCGACCGTCGATCAGGCGATGGTCATAGCTCAATGCCATATACATCATCGGACGGATCACGATTTCGCCGTTCACGACGACCGGACGGTCCTCGATGCGGTGCAGGCCGAGCACGGCCGACTGCGGCGGATTGATGATCGGCGTCGACATCAGCGAACCGAACACGCCGCCATTGGAAATGGTGAAGGTGCCGCCCTTCATTTCTTCCATCTTGAGGTCGCCGGTCTTGGCGCGCTTGCCGAAGTCGCCGATCGTCCGCTCGATTTCGGCAACGCTCATCGCATCGGCCGAGCGGATGACGGGAACGACCAGACCCTGCGGCGCGGAAACCGCAACCGAGATATCGGCATAATCGTGATAGACGATTTCCTCGCCGTCGATCCGCGCATTGACCGCCGGAATATCCTTCAGCGCCATGCACACGGCCTTGGCGAAGAAGCCCATAAAGCCGAGGCGAACGCCATGCTTCTTTTCGAACAGGTCCTTGTACTTGGCCCGCGCTTCCATGACGGCGGTCATGTCGACATCGTTGAAGGTGGTCAGCAGCGCGGCGGTATCCTGCGCTTCCTTGAGGCGCTTGGCGATCGTCTGACGCAGGCGCGTCATCCGCACGCGTTCTTCGTTCCGACCGCCGGCCGGTGCCGAAGCCGCAGGTGCCGGCGCAGCCGCCGGAGCGGGTGTCGGGGCAGGCGCAGCGCCCTTGTTCGCGGCAGCAGCCTCGACATCTTCCTTGGTGATCCGACCGTCCTTGCCGGTGCCCTGAATCGTCGAGGGATCGACGCCATGTTCGAGCACCGCGCGACGCACCGACGGAGAGAGCGCGGCGGCAACATCGCCGCTGCTCGCCGGCGCCTGCTGCGCAGCTTCGGCGGGAGCGGGCGCAGGTGCCGGAGCAGCCTTGGCGCCGCCGCCGCTGCCTTCCTCGACCGAGGCGATCACGGCGCCGACTTCGACGGTATCGCCGGCCTGCACCTTGTGCGCGCCCATCACGCCGGCGACCGGCGCGGGAACTTCGACCGAAACCTTGTCGGTTTCCAGGCTTGCGATCGGCTCATCGGCGGCGACCGGATCGCCCGGCTGCTTCAGCCATTCGCCGAGCGTCGCTTCGGTGATCGATTCGCCCAAGGTGGGCACGGTGACGTCGGTTGCCATTGAATCAGCTTTCCTTGGTTCGGCGGATTTCTTCGCGGACATTGTGGCCGAGCGCATGCGCGATCAGCGCTGCCTGTTCGGCCTGATGACGCTTCATCAGACCCGTGGCAGGCGAGGCGGAGGCATGGCGGCCCGCATATTGGGCGCGCCGGGGCTTCACGCCGGCCTTGGCCAGCGCTTCCTCGATCAGCGGCTCGACGAAGAACCAGGCTCCGCCATTTTTCGGTTCTTCCTGTGCCCAGACCACGTCTTCGAGATTGGTCATCCGCGCGAGGCGCACGGCCAGCGGATCGCCCGGGAAGGGATAGAGTTGCTCGATGCGGACGATCTGGGTGTTCTTGTCCCCCGCCGCGTTGCGCGCCTCGATCAGGTCATAGGCGACCTTGCCGGTGCACAGAACCAGCCGCTTCGTATCCTTGTCGGCCGCCGGATTGGTGTCCGACAGGATGCGCATGAAATGGCTGTCGCCCTGGAAATCCCGCGCGGTGGAAACCGCCAGCTTGTGCCGCAACAGCGATTTGGGCGTCATCAACACCAGCGGCTTGCGGAAATTCCGATGCATCTGGCGGCGGAGCAGGTGGAAATAATTGGCCGGCGTGGTGCAGTTGGCGACCTGCATATTATCCTGCGCGCACAATTGCAGGAAGCGTTCGGGGCGCGCGGAGCTATGCTCGGGGCCCATGCCTTCATATCCGTGCGGCAACAGCATCACCAGGCCGTTGGCGCGCAGCCACTTGGCTTCGCCGGCGGCGATATACTGATCGATCATGATCTGCGCACCGTTGACGAAATCGCCGAACTGCGCCTCCCACAGCACCAGTGCCTTGGGGTCGGCCAGTGCATAGCCATATTCGAAACCGAGCACGCCATATTCGCTCAGCGGGCTGTCGAGCACTTCGAACCGGCCATGCGGAATTTCGTTGAGCGGCACATATTTATGCTCGTCGGTCTGATCGACCCACACCGCATGCCGCTGGCTGAACGTGCCGCGGCCCGAATCCTGGCCCGACAGGCGCACGCCATAGCCTTCCGACAGCAGCGCTCCGAAAGCGAGTGCCTCGCCGGTCGCCCAGTCGAAATTCTCGCCCGTTTCGAACATCGCCCGCTTGGCGTCGATGACGCGGCCCAGCGTCTTGTGGATCGTAAGGCCTTCGGGAATGTCGGTCAGCGTGCGGCCCAGCGAATCGAACAGCTTCTTGTCGATGCCGGTTTCGATGTTGCGGCGCGCATTTTCCGGATCCACCGGCGCGCCCAGGCCGCTCCAGCGCCCGCCGAACCAGTCCGCCTTGTTGGGCAGATAGGCTTTGCCTGCCTCGAATTCACCTTCGAGCAGCTCGGTGAAGTTCTTCGTGGTGGCATCGATGAAATTGCCGTCGATCACGCCTTCTTCCTGAAGACGCTTGCCATAGATACGGCTGACCGGCGGATGCTGTTTGATCGCCGCATACATCAGCGGCTGGGTAAAGCTCGGTTCGTCGCCTTCATTATGGCCGAAGCGGCGATAGCACCACATGTCGATGACGATGTCGCGCTTGAACCGCTGGCGGAATTCGATCGCCATCTTGCAGGCAAAGGTCACTGCTTCGGGATCATCGCCGTTCACATGGAAGATCGGCGCCTGCACGCCCTTTGCCACGTCCGACGGATAGGGCGAGGAGCGCGCGAATTGCGGGCTGGTGGTAAAGCCGATCTGGTTGTTGATGACGAAATGGATGCAGCCGCCGGTATTATATCCGCGGATGCCGGAAAAGCCGAGCGTCTCCCACACGATACCCTGCCCGGCGAACGCGGCGTCGCCGTGCAGCAGCACCGGCAGCGCTTCCTCATGCGCCTCCAGGTCGTTGCGCATCGTCTGAAGCGCGCGCACCTTGCCCAGCACGACCGGATCGACTGCTTCCAGATGCGAGGGATTGGCGACCAGCGACATATGGACGCTGATCCCGTCAAATTCGCGATCGGTGCTGGTGCCCAGGTGATATTTGACGTCGCCCGAACCGCCGACATCGTCGGGGTTCGCCGAACCGCCGGCAAATTCATGGAAGATCACGCGATAGGGCTTGCCCATCACATTGGCGAGCATGTTCAGGCGACCGCGATGCGCCATGCCGTACACGATTTCGCGCACGCCATATTGGCCGCCATATTTGATGATCGCTTCCATCGCCGGGATCATCGCTTCGCCGCCATCAAGGCCGAAACGCTTGGTGCCGACATATTTGCGGCCGAGGAACTTCTCCCATTCCTCGGCTTCGATCACCTTGTTCAGAATGGCTTTCTTGCCGTTCTCGGTGAATTCGATCGCCTTGTCGCGCCCTTCCATCCGCTCCTGGAGGAAGCGGCGCTCCTCGACATCGGCGATGTGCATATATTCCAGGCCGACATTGCCGCAGTAATTGGCGCGCAGGATGTTGACGAGTTCGCGGATCGTCGCGGTTTCGAGGCCCAGCGCACCGCCCAGATAGACTGGACGGTCAATGTCGCTGTCGGGAAAGCCGTGATATTCGGTCTTCAGATCCTCGGGCATTTCCGAATGGTGCAGGCCCAGCGGGTCGAGATTCGCCGCCAGATGCCCGCGCACGCGATAGGTGCGGATCAGCATCATCGCGCGGATCGAATCGCCGGCGGCCTGTTTCACCGCATCGACGGACGGCGCCGCGGCGGGCTCTGCCGCAGGCTTGCCACCCTTGGCGGGCTTGGCCGCAGGTTCCATCTGCGTCGGATCGAGCGCGGCGGTCAGCGCATCGGTATCGCTGAGCGGCCAGTTCTTGCGCTTCCAGCTCGGTCCCGAAACAGTGGTTTCCAGCCCGTCGAACCATTCGCGCCAGCCCGGTTCGACCGACGCGGGGTCGGCCTTGAACTTGGCGTAGAGCGTTTCGACAAAGGCGGGGCTCACCCCACCGGCGATATCTGCGAAATCCAGGCCTTCGTAGCCCATTGTCACTCTTCCCTGCCTCCTTCTCCCAAATCGGGAGAAGTTGCGGAACGCCGGTTCCGGCGCATCCGGAAACGGCAACAGCCGGTGTCAGCATGGGCAGGCACGGGACGGCGCACGCCGCCCCCCGGCCCATCTGATCGCGGCAACGAACGGATGGTTTAATGCCCGTTCGTTAAAGTCCCTCCCCCGGAGCAAACCCGGGAGAAGGGGATTTGGTTCAGCCCTTCAGGACTTCGACCAGCGTCTCGCCGAGCAGCGAGGGCGAAGGGGAAACGCGGATGCCCGCTTCCTCCATCGCCGCGATCTTGTCCTCGGCGCCGCCCTGACCGCCCGACACGATCGCGCCGGCATGGCCCATGCGACGGCCCGGAGGCGCCGTGCGACCCGCGATGAAGCCGACCATCGGCTTTTTGCGGCCCTTTTTGGCTTCGTCCTTCAGGAACTGCGCGGCTTCTTCTTCGGCGCTGCCGCCGATTTCGCCGATCATGATGATCGACTTGGTTTCGTCGTCGGCGAGGAATTTCTCGAGCACGTCGATGAAATTGGTGCCGTTGACCGGATCGCCGCCGATGCCGACGGCCGTGGTCTGGCCCAGGCCCGCATTGGTCGTCTGGAACACCGCTTCATAGGTGAGCGTGCCCGAGCGCGACACGACGCCGACCGATCCCTTGGAGAAGATGTTGCCCGGCATGATGCCGATCTTGCACTCGCCCGGCGTCAGCACGCCCGGGCAGTTCGGACCGATCAGGCGCGACTTCGAACCCGACAGCGCGCGCTTCACCTTGACCATGTCGAGCACCGGAATGCCTTCGGTGATGCACACGATCAGCGGGATTTCCGCGTCGATCGCTTCAAGGATCGAGTCCGCGGCAAAGGGCGGCGGCACATAGATGACCGACGCGTCGGCGCCGGTCTTGTCCTTGGCTTCGGCGACCGTGTCATAGACCGGCAGACCCAGGCAGGTCTCGCCGCCCTTCCCCGGAGTCACACCCGCCACCATCTGCGTGCCGTAATCGAGCGCCGCCTGGGTGTGGAACTGACCGGTCGCGCCGGTCATGCCCTGGGTGATGACCTTGGTATTCTTGTCGACGAGAATGCTCATCCGCCAGCCATTCCTTTCAGTCGTCACCCCGGCGTAGGCCGGGGTCCAGTTTTACATCAGCGTCGGAAAGAGATCGTGCCAATCGGGGTTCATTTCCTCGATCTCGCGCAATTTCCAAGCCCGCCGCCACTCCTTCATCTGCCTCTCTCGCCGGATCGCAGAATCGATACGATCATAGACCTCGAACCAGACCAAATATTTGCAGCCATAGCGTTTGGTGAAGCCATCAAGCGCACCTTCGCGGTGCTGCCATGCCCGTTTCACCAGATCGCCCGTCACTCCGATGTACAGCGTCCCGTTGCGTCCGCTGGCCATGATGTAGACGTAGCCGCTTCTCCACTTTCCCGTCCCTTCCCGGCACTACGCCCAGTTCTAATGTCGAACTGGACCCCGGCCTACGCCGGGGTGACGGTTGAACACGGATTGTTTCTACTTCAGGCTTTCGTCGATGCCCTTGCATGCGACCAGCAGTTCCTTGACCGCGTCGACCGACTTGTCGAAATTGGCCTTGGCCTCTTCCTTCAGTTCGATTTCGACGATCCGCTCGACGCCGTTCGCACCGATGATGATCGGCACGCCGACATAGAGGTCGTCGACGCCGTACTGGCCGGTCAGATGCGCGGCGCAGGGCAGCAGGCGCTTCTTGTCCTTCAGATAGCTTTCGGCCATCGCGATCGCCGAGGTTGCGGGCGCATAAAAGGCCGAGCCGGTCTTGAGCAGGCCGACGATTTCGCCGCCGCCCGAACGGGTGCGCTGCACGATCGCGTCGATCCGCTCCTGAGTCGACCAGCCCATCTTGATAAGGTCGGGGATCGGAATGCCCGCGACCGTCGAATATTCGACGACCGGAACCATCGTGTCGCCGTGGCCGCCAAGCACGAACGCCGTGACGTCTTCGACCGACACGTCGAATTCCTGTGCCAGGAACGTGCGGAAGCGCGCCGAATCGAGCACGCCCGCCATGCCGACGACCTTCTGGTGCGGCAGGCCCGAAAATTCGCGCAGCGCCCAAACCATCGCGTCGAGCGGGTTGGTGATGCAGATGACGAACGCATCGGGCGCATGGGCGGCAATGCCTTCGCCGACCGACTTCATCACCTTGAGGTTGATGCCGAGCAGGTCGTCGCGGCTCATGCCGGGCTTGCGCGGCACGCCGGCAGTGACGATCACTACATCGGCGCCGGCGATATCGGCATAGTCATTGGCGCCCTTCAGATCGGCGTCAAAACCTTCGACCGGGCCGGACTGGGAAAGGTCGAGCGCCTTGCCCTGCGGCATGCCTTCGGCAATGTCGAACAGGACGATATCGCCCAATTCCTTCATCGCGGCGAGGTGCGCGAGCGTGCCGCCAATCATACCGGAACCGATCAGCGCGATCTTCTTGCGGGCCATGGGATCTCCTAATCCGCTGCTGCCCCGCCATTGCGGGGCCGAAAATTCCCTTACGCGCGCGCCGGAAAATCCTCCCGCGCACGGAAGCGACGGCGGCTTAGGCCCTTTATAGAGCCGCCGCAACCCGCGATCCACCGTCCTAAGACATTATCTTTGCAACTAATTCGCAACTGCAATAAGCGCAGTCAGCGCGTGACCCGGGCGCTGGCAATCTGAAAGCCGACACCGCCCTGCGCCGCCGAGGTGCCTGGTTCGACGTACAGTGCGACGGTAAAATTCGCCTCGACCCGGACGCCGCCCGGCCAGAACCAGCTTGCCGCGCCCGAAGGCAGTGTCCGCACCTGCGGTGCGCGTCCCGCCCATTGCGTCAGCGGTTCGATATCGGGCGCGCCGCCCGTTTCATCGAGTATGCGGCACTCGACCGATCCGGCTCCGGACGTGGCACTGACCTGTGCGACGAACAACACACGGTCGCCATAGACAGCGTTTCGAAACGTGCGCGCGTCCAATGCGACTCCGGATTTCTCGGCAGCATCCTGCGTTATCGTCAGCAGCTTGCCTGCCGAACTATCCGCGTCGGGCGTGAAAGCGGTCCAGCCCGCAGTTTCTGCGCGTGCCGCAAGTCCATCCACGCTGTCCAGCGGGGCGCATTGCGCGTCAAACGCAGCGAGCGTCTCGTCGAGCCGCGTGTCGGCCTCGACCGGAGAGAGTGCCAGGAGAGGCAGCAGCGCCAGCGCAAAATATGGTATCATGACTCCACGCTAGCTCTCACCATGTCCCTGCGCCAGATATTCGTCCGATCCCATTTCGTGGATGCGACTGGCGGTACGTTCGAACTCGAAGGCACCATCGCCTGCGACATAAAGGTGATCGGGATCGGCATCGGCCGCAGCGAGCAGCTTTACCTTATGTTCGTAGAGCGCGTCGATCAGCGTGACGAACCGCGCGGCTTCGTTGCGATTTTCCGGACCGAGCCTTGGAATGCCGACGATGATGACGGTGTGATAACGCCGGGCAATCGCCAGATAATCGGGCGCGCCGCGCGCTTCGCCGCACAGCCGCTTGAACGAGAAGACGGCGACGCCCTTCAGGCTTTTGGGCACGAACAATGTGCGCCCGCCCGGCACATCGATTTCCTCCGACGGCACTTTCGCCCGATCCTCGACCGCATAATCGGTCAGGCGGAAAAATGCGTCGGACAGCGTCTGCGTGGCTTGCGGGCCATTGGGCGTCAGCCAGGTATCGATGCTGCCGAGCCGGGCCAGCCGATAATCGGTCGGCCCGTTGAGTTCGACCACGTCCATCTGAGTCTCGATCAGTTCGATGAACGGAAGGAACAGCGAGCGATTGAGCCCGTCCTTGTACAGATCGCGCGGCGGCCGGTTCGACGTCGCCACCACCGTGATGCCCAGATCCATCAATTCGGTGAACAGCCGCGAGAGGATCATCGCGTCGGCCGGGTTGTTGACCACCATCTCGTCAAAGGCGAGCACGCGCAAATTGGCGGCGAGATCGGCGGCGACGCGGGCGACCGGCTTGTCGGCTGCCTTGCGCCGCTGCACCTCGAGCGCGTCGTGCACTTCGAGCATGAATTCGTGGAAATGCACGCGGCGCTTGCGGTCGATCTTCAGACAGCCGCTGAACAGGTCCATCAGCATCGATTTGCCGCGCCCGACGCCACCCCACATATAAACGCCGCGCGGTGCCGGTTCCTTGCGCCCGCCGGCGATCCGCCACAACAGGCTGCCCTTGCGCGGCCCGCGTTCGAGTTCATAAGCCAGCTTGTCGAGCCGATGCGCAGCGGCGGATTGTTCGGCATCGGGGCGCAGTTCGCCTGCGGCCACCAGCGCCTCATATCGCGCGAGGACGCCGGTCACGGGCGCGGCGATGATTTGCGGACGGTGCCGGTGAAACTGGCAAGAACCGTATCGTCCTGTTTCACCAACCCGCGCATGAACAACAATCGCCCGGTCTCACGCAGCAATTCGACTTCCGCCACAATCGGATCGCCGATCCGGCTGGGGGCGATGAACTGCGCCGACAGGTCGAGCGTCACAGCCTCGGCGGCGGATATCGATCCGAACGTGCGCGCAGCGGCGAACAGGGCGACATCCATGAAGCCCAGCAGCGCGCCGCCATGCGTCGAATCGGCCAGGTTCGAATGGCGCCGCCCGGTCGTCATCCGCACCAGCGCCTTATCGCCCTCCATCCGGGTCAGGATCGGACCGAGAAAGGCGTTGAACCGCGTCGTATCGCGCAGTTCCCAGCGCATCCAGCCGGGATGTTCCGGGTCGGGGGCAAAGGAAAAGGGGTCGGACATAAGCGCGTACAGGCGGCTCAGACTCGCGTATGCATCGCTTCGAACCGGGGCAGGTCCGGATCGAAGCGGTCCCACGCCACCGCTTCCTTCATATAGATCACGGCCTCGGGCGAGATGACGTTGGGATCGTCCAGCGATCCGCTCTGCACCAGGATAATATCGCCGGGCAGGTCGCCTGAGGTGTAGATGCGGCCCGCGCATTCGCCGCAGAAATGGCGCGTAACCTTGCCGCCGGTTTCGCCGACATTGGTGAAGGTGCGCGGCGTGCCGTCAAGCGCGAGCTGGTCGCGATGGACGGCGATGATCGTGGTGTGGCCGGTGCCGGTCGCCTTTTGACAATCCTTGCAGCAGCATTGAACGACGCGGCGAGTCGGACCGGTCAACCGATAGCGCAGGGCGCCGCAAAGACACCCACCGTCAACTTCGACGCCCTCGGCAATTCCGGTCATTCGCTTCTCTCCGCGCGTTGCTCCCGACGGGTCAGACCAGACGTTCGGCTTCCATCTTCTTGATCTCCGCGATCGCCTTGGCCGGGCTAAGCCCCTTGGGACAGACATTCGCGCAGTTCATGATCGTGTGGCAGCGATAGAGCCGGAACGGGTCTTCCAGCGCGTCGAGCCGCTCGCCGGTGGCTTCGTCGCGGCTGTCGGCGAGCCAGCGATAGGCCTGAAGCAGGATCGCCGGGCCGAGAAACTTGTCGCTGTTCCACCAATAGCTGGGGCAGCTGGTCGAGCAGCAGGCGCACAGAATGCACTCATAAAGGCCATCAAGCTGTTCGCGCTGCTCGGGCGACTGGAGCCGTTCCTTGCCCGACGGCGTGGTCGACACGGTCTGCAGCCACGGCTTGATCGACGCATATTGCGCATAGAAATGCGTGAAATCGGGAACGAGGTCCTTGATCACGTCCATATGCGGCAGCGGCGTGATGCGGATTTCGCCGGGAATGTCCGCCATTGCAGTGGTGCAGGCAAGGCCGTTGCGGCCGCCCATGTTCATCGCGCACGATCCGCAAATGCCCTCACGGCACGAACGGCGGAAGGTGAGCGTCGGATCCTGTTCCGACTTGATCTTGATCAGCGCGTCGAGAACCATCGGCCCGCAATCGTCGAGATCGATCGCATAGCTGTCATAGCGCGGATTCTTGCCCGAGTCGGGGTCGTAGCGATAGATTTTGAACTTCTTGATCCGCTTTGCCCCTTCGGGCGCGGAATGGCTCGTGCCCGACTGGATCTTGCTGTTCTTGGGCAGGAAGAATTCGGCCATCTTTCTCTCGTCTCCGGATCGCCGCGTCGGGCGCGCGTGGCGACCGATACACAAGCAGGGGCCGTGTCGCAAACGCAATGGCGCGCCGCACCATCGCGGAACGCCCCCGATACGTCAGATCACGTCGAGCACCAGTCCCCGGTCGCGCGCTTCACCGGCTTCGATATACCAGTTTTCGGGGGCGCGCTTGCACACTTCGTCGAATGCGATTTCGGACCCGGCGACCAGATCGCGGAACCCTTCTTCCTCGATCCGCACGCTGTGTTCGATTTCGTGCAGCTTGGCGCGAAGCGTCGCCGTCAATGTCTTGAGCGGGCCGGACAGGTTGATCGTGCTGGTCATCAGCCGCTCGTGGATCATGATCCGCGTCTCCTTGGTCAGGAACCGCTTGTCGACCGGAAACGCCGCCATGAAGGTGGCGCCGGCGGAATAGACCGCGACCTTGCCGAGGAACAGGATTTCGCGCTGCTGATATTCGCGCATCAGCCGGATTTCATCGCCCATCAGCCGGGCAACTTCCGGATCGCCGCCGAGCGTCGAGATCGCGACGACCAGAGCCCCTTCCCTGGGCGCTTCCTTCAGCTGATCGCGGAAGCTGGTATACATGGTCTGGTCGACCGGACCGGACAGATGGATGTGCGGGCGGGCGAGCAGCGGATAGAGCCGCGCGCGGCTTTCCTGCGATATCGGCGCGGGCGGCGAAGATGCGGGCGCGGCGGGCGGTACGGGATCGTTCATACCGGGCGCAACCGTCTGAACGGGTACAGGTTCCGCCGAAACCGCATCGGGCGCCGGTTCGGGCGCGGCAAGTGCGGGCGCGGGCCATGCCGCCATCGGTTGCGTCGTTTCGTTGCGCAGCAGTTCGGGTTCGGCGGCGGCGGACAGCGCCTGACGCTTGGCTTCGCGCTTTTCGAGCATCCGCCGCACGACGACCGCAAGGCCGAGCGCGATCATCACCCCCAGGCCGATCCGCACCAGCTTGTTCGAGAAACTGTCCTTCAGCCAGCTCGGCAGCTCGGGCAATTCGATACCGCTTGCCATAAAATCCCCTAATGCTGCAGGTTTTCGAGCGCCGCCGTGGCGGGCTTGCCGACCGGCTGGGTTGCCGTTTGCGGCATTTGCGCTTCCAGCGGATCGAGCCACTGGCGCACCTTGGCGCCGATGCTGGTCTGCGGGTTCGATGCAGCGAGATGCGCGCCCGCTTCCCACCGCGCGATCATCCGCTGCGCATCGAGCGCGGCGTCGGCCAGCGGCACCGGTTTGCGCATCGCATGATTGATCAGCGCGTCGCCGAAAAAGGTCCAGTCATTCTCTGACATGCAACCGAATGAGGGGCGGTCGGCCGAAGCGGCAGTGAACAGCGCCGTGGTATCGCTGGCGAGCGCGGCGACGAACTGCCCCGAATAACAGGCGCTGAGGATCAGCAGCCGGTTGCGGATGCCCAGATCGTCGAGCATCGCTTTCAACCGTTCGGGCGAAATGAAGCCAAATCCTTCATCGCCGTCATGATAGACCAGCCCGAACCCGACGCCGCCATGGCTGGTGGAATAGAAAACCAGCACATCCTCTGGCTGCATCAGTTCGGCGATGCGCGCCAGCGCCTGTGCCAGTGTCTCGGGCGATCCGTTGGGCAAGTCGCTCGGCCCGCGACCGTCCGTCCCGGCGAGGACGATCGTGCGTCCGGCGGCGTTGTAGCGCCGTTCGAGCACCTTGCCCGCCTCGCGCGTTTCGCGTCCGAACACGGGATCGCTGTCGAGCCCGACCGCCAGCACGAACGCATCGACGCGCCCCGGCTGCCCCGGCTGAAGCCCGCCAAGCGCCTGCGCCATCTTGCGGTGCTGGCCAAGATACCATTGCGGCGAACGGCCGGTTTCCATCTGAGGCCCGCGATCGAGACTGGCGGCAAGTTCCGCCCGGCTCTTGCCGACGAGCAGCTTGGGGAAATCGCCCTGATGTTCGGGAATCGACCAGCCCTGTTCGCCCGGCGCCGTCTGCGCCGCGACCGAAACCGCCGCGATCAGCGCGACGCCCAGCGCCGCACCCAGGTCGCGCAGCCGCTGACGCAGCAGGTCAATCGATGGCTTCATGCCGATTTCCCCCGGATGGCCCTATCCCATGCAGTGTCGCGCTGCCGCGCGGCGAGTCAAGCGACCTGAAAACCGCCGGGCCCGATTTGGGTCAGCCACGAAAAACCACGCAAATCCGTACAAAGTTCGCACCGGTTCGCGACGTGATGCGCGCGCGGGCGTGTGCGCGATGGCCGATTCTAACGATAGCGCGAGCGGACGTGGCAGATTTGGGAAATGTAGGACAGCGGGTTTTTGCGGGCGCGCACCGGATCCGCAGACGATGCTTCGCCGATCCCAAAGCAAAAGTGCGCCGACGACCGGGCTGGTCGCGGCGCACTCTTTTCGTATCGACCGAAAGCCACGGCCTTCGGGCAGTTCAGCTCAGTAAACGCGCTTTTTCGGTTCGATATAGTTCACGTCGTCGGTCAGCGTGAAATCATGGACCGGGCGGTAATCGAGCGACACCGTGCCGCTGTTTCCGCCCCAGCCTTCGAACGTCGCCAGCGTGTGCTTCATCCAGTTGGCATCGTCGCGTTCAGGATAATCCTCATGCGCATGCGCGCCGCGGCTTTCCTTGCGGTTGGCGGCCGAACGGATCGTCACCAGCGCCTGGCACAGCAGATTGTCGAGCTCGAGCGTTTCGACCAGATCGGTGTTCCAGATCAGCGAACGATCGGTGACGTCGACGTCCTGCATCCGCGCATAGACCTTGTCCATATGCGCGATGCCTTCGTCCATCAGCTCCTGCGTGCGGAAGACGGCGGCATGTTTCTGCATCGTCTTCTGCATGTCGGCGCGGATGTCCGCCGTCGGCGATCCGCCCTTGGCGTTGCGGAAATGGTCGAGGCGGCCGAGCGCGAGCGCTTCGGAATCCTTGGGCAGCGGATTGTGCGGCGTGCCCGGCTTCACCGTTTCCTTGAGGCGCAGGCCGGTCGCGCGACCGAACACGACCAGATCGATCAGCGAGTTGGAGCCGAGCCGGTTGGCGCCGTGCACCGACACACAGGCCGCTTCGCCGACCGCGAACAGGCCGGGGACGACCGAGTCCGGATTGCCGTCCTTCAGATGGACGACTTCGCCATGATAATTGGTCGGAATGCCGCCCATATTATAATGGACGGTCGGCACCACCGGCAGCGCTTCGCGCGTCAGGTCGACGCCGGCGAAGATCTTGCCGGTTTCGGTGATGCCGGGCAGCCGTTCGTGCAGCACCTTGGGATCGATATGGTTGAGGTGAAGGAAGATATGATCCTTCTCCTTGCCGACGCCGCGCCCTTCGCGGATTTCCATCGCCATCGAGCGCGACACGACGTCGCGGCTCGCCAGATCCTTGGCCGAAGGGGCATAGCGTTCCATGAAACGCTCGCCTTCGGAATTGGTGAGATAGCCGCCCTCGCCGCGCGCACCTTCGGTGATCAGCACGCCCGCGCCGTAAATGCCGGTCGGGTGGAACTGGACGAATTCCATGTCCTGCAGCGGCAGCCCCGCGCGCAGCACCATCGCATTGCCGTCGCCGGTGCAGGTGTGCGCCGACGTCGCCGACTGATAGACGCGGCCATAGCCGCCGGTCGCCAGCACCACCGCATGGCTGCGGAAGCGATGGATCGAGCCGTCTTCCAGGCACAAGGCGATCACGCCGCGGCACGCGCCGTCTTCCATGATCAGGTCGAGCGCGAAATATTCGATATAGAAATCCGCGCTGTACTTCAGGCTCTGCTGATAGAGCGCGTGCAGCATGGCGTGGCCGGTGCGGTCCGCCGCGGCGCAGGTGCGCTGCACGGGGGGGCCTTCGCCCATATTCTGCATATGGCCGCCGAACGGGCGCTGATAGATGGTGCCATTGTCGTTGCGGCTGAACGGCACGCCGGCATGTTCGAGCTCGTACACTGCGGCCGGTGCCTCGCGGCACATATATTCGATCGCGTCCTGGTCGCCCAGCCAGTCCGACCCCTTGACGGTGTCGTACATGTGCCAGGTCCAGTGATCCGGCGTGTTGTTGCCCAGGCTCGCCGCGATGCCGCCCTGTGCGGCCACGGTGTGGCTGCGCGTCGGGAACACCTTGGTGATGCACGCGGTCTTGAGGCCCGCTTCGGCCGCGCCCATCGTCGCGCGCAGGCCCGATCCGCCCGCGCCCACCACGACGGCGTCATAGCTGTGGTCGATAATCTTGTACGCGTCCGCCATCAGGCCGCTCCCGCCGTGAAGGCGATCTTGAGGATGGAGAAGATCGCCAGCGCCGAGGCGGCGATCGTGAAGAAGTTGAGCAGCACGATCAGGACGATGCGCGATTCGTCGTGCTGATAATCCTCGATCACCACCTGGAGCCCCATGCGGAAGTGATAGAAGACGCTGACGACGAACAGGATCAGCGGCACGGCCACCCAGGGCGAGGCCATCCAGGTCGCGATGGTTTCATAGCTGTAATTGGGCAGCAGCAGCAGCGACACCATCAGCCACAGGACGAGCAGCAGGTTCGAACCCGCCGTCAGCCGCTGGTGCCACCAGTGATGCGCGCCTTCATGCGCCGAACCCAGGCCGCGCACGCGGCCGATGCTGGTTCCGTCACCCATTCCACTTCTCCAGCATGAGGAGCCAGAAGCCGAGCGTCAGCACCACCGACAGGATGAAGGTGAGATAGGCGGTGGTCTTGTTCGACTTGAGTTCGAAATTGGCGCCCATATCGAGGAACAGGTGCCGCAGGCCGCTCATCATGTGCTGAAACACACAGAAGGTCAGGCCGATGCCAAGCACCCAGCCGACGATATTGAGCGCGCCCGATTCGAGCGTGAACATGCCGGTGAAATCGGCATAGGTGCCGGGACCGCCGGCGGCAGCGACGAGCCACCAGACGAACAGGATCGTCCCGACAGTGGCGAGGCCGGAGCCGGTCGCGCGGTGAATGATCGAGACCGCCATCGACGGTCCCCACTTCCAGATGCTCAGGTGCGGCGACAGCGGACGCGCAGGTTTGCTGACATTGGCCAAGGAACGGGCTCCCCCTAACGGTAGACGGGCCTAATTAGACGCCATGCGCGCGGATGCAAGCCGCATCCGCGCTTCCACGCAGGAAGCACGCCGTCGCGATCGGAACGGATTGCGTAACTAACCTGCCTTTAACCTGTTTCGGTAATAGCTGCTGGCTGTTCCCGGCCCATGGCCGCCATGCGCAGTAAAAGGATGTGACGACGTGAGCGAAACGCTTCCCAGCGACTTGCCCGCTCCAGGCACGATGAGCCGCCGAATCGATGTCGGATCGCGCCTGCACATATTCGATTTCGAAGGCTCGCTGGTCGCGTCCGCACGCGACGCATGGGAAACGCTCGAACCGGAAATCCGCGCAGTTTCAGAGGCCTATTGGCTGCAATGGCAGCGTTGCTTCTCACATGAGGGCAGCTGGGCACCGCAGGAAACCGAAAAGATGATCGGCCTGGGGGTCACGTTCCTCAAGGACCGGTTCCTCAACACTTCGGAAATGGGCTGGATCGAATCGATCGAACGGTCGGTCGCCTCCGCTTATGCGGCGAAGGTACAGCCGATGGCGTTGTTGTCGATGATCAACGCCAGCGATCGCGCGGCGCTGGAAGTACTGACTCGGCGGCTGGAGCCGACCGACGCGCGCCTGCCCCGGCTGATCGACACGCTGATGCGGCTGTCGGCGCTGGAAGGCGACATCACCGTCGAAATCTATAACATGTATCGCGAACACACCGCCGCGATCGCGCGCGACAAGCTGGCCGGCGAATTCCGCGATTCGATCGGCAGCACGGTCGAGCGCGCGTCGCAGGAAGGCGATACGCTGCGCAATCAGGCCGAAACCACATCGGCCTCCGCGCGCGGCATGCTGGGCAAGGCGAGCGAAGTCGCCGCCGCCGCCGAACAATCCGCGGTCGCGATGCGCGAAGCGGCGCAGACCGCAGCCGGCCTGATCCGCGCGATCGAGGATGCGCGCGGCGAGGTCGAGGTTGCCGCCGAAATCGCCACCCGCGCATCGTCGCAGGCGGGCGACGCGGTCGGCATGTCCGAACTCCTGTCCGAACATGCCAAATCGATCGAATCGATCCTGGGCCTGATCCGCGACATTGCCGGCCAGACCAATTTGCTGGCGCTCAACGCGACGATCGAAGCCGCCCGTGCCGGCGATGCCGGGCGCGGCTTTGCCGTGGTGGCGCAGGAAGTGAAGAGCCTGGCCAACCAGACCGCGCGCGCCACCGACGATATCGCTGCCAAGATCGCGGCGATTCAGTCGGCCACGGCATCGACCGTCGAAACCAACGCATCGATCCGGTCGACGGTGAGCGAAGTACAGGACAGCGCGAACCGAATCCGTTCGGCGATGGAAGTCCAGGCGCAGACCGTGACTGCGATCACCGCCGCCGTCGACGAAACCGCGCTGGCGGCCGATTCGATGTCGGCGACCATCGCCGCGATCCGCGAGGATACCGAAGCCGTGGCATCGGAAATCGACCGGGTGGGAATGGGCTTTGCCACGCTCGACAGCGAGCTGGGCAGCCTGAAGAACAAAGCGAGCGACTTCGTCGGAAAGGTCGCAGCCTGACAACAGGGAGCGTAGCGATGGCGAGCCTTTCCCCTCACGCCGCGCCGGAAGAAACGGTTCGGGCGTTTTCCGCCCGGCTGCGCGGCTATGACTGGGACAATGCAATTGCGCCCGGTTGCGCCGAGCTGGCAGAATTGCTGCGCGACGAGTGGGAGACGGTCGCCCGCAGTTTCTGGGACCATTATATCTCGCTGCCCGCTGTCGCGCCGCTGCGTGCCGTACTCAATGACATGATGCTGCGCGATCTGATCAGCAACAGCAGCGATTATACCCGCGTCAAATATGTCGATCCCTTTGGCGAAGAATGGATGCAGATCGCTTGCGGTCATGTGCTTGCCGTGCGCAGTCGCGGAATTCCGGTTGTCGCCCTGCTCGCCGCCTTCGCCCATGCCCATAGCCGCACCCTGGCGCTGATCGCCGCCAAGATTCCCGATGATGCCGATCGCATGGCGCGGCTCGGCGATGTCGTGCAGCGGCTGGCGCTGGTCGAAGCGGATCTGATGACGTCGCACCTTGCCGCATGCGAACAGGCCGAACAGGTCGAAATCCGACGACGCGGTACCGAGCTTTTCCGCGCGGGCATCGCCGAATCGATCGAAGGCGCGACCGATCGCGGCAACCGCATGCGCGTGCAGGCGCAGAATGCCTCGCTATCGGTGCGTTCGATGCTGGGCAAGGCGAGCGAAGTCGCCGCCGCCGCCGAACAATCCGCCGTGGCGATGCGCGAAGCGGCGCAGACCGCAGCCGGCCTGATCCGCGCGATCGAGGATGCACGCGGCGAGGTTGAGGTTGCCGCCGAAATCGCCACCCGCGCATCGTCGCAGGCGGGCGACGCGGTCGGCATGTCCGAACTGCTGTCCGAACATGCCAAATCGATCGAATCGATCCTGGGCCTGATCCGCGACATTGCTGGCCAGACCAATTTGCTGGCGCTCAACGCGACGATCGAAGCCGCGCGTGCCGGCGATGCCGGGCGCGGCTTTGCCGTGGTGGCGCAGGAAGTGAAGAGCCTGGCCAACCAGACCGCGCGCGCCACCGACGATATCGCCGCCAAGATCGCGGCGATTCAGTCGGCCACGGCATCGACCGTCGAAACCAACGCATCGATCCGGTCGACGGTCAGCGAAGTACAGGAAAGCGCCGCGCGCATCCGTTCGGCGATGGAAGTCCAGGCGCAGACGGTGACTGCGATCACCGCCGCCGTCGACGAAACCGCGCTGGCGGCCGATTCGATGTCGGGCACGATCGTCGCGATCCGTGAGGATACGCATTCGATCACGGTCGAAATCGACACGCTGCAATGCGATGTGACCGATGTCGACGAACGGCTGCATCGGCTGCAGGAAGCGGCAGAGACATTCTCGGCATCGGTCGCGCCCTGAATCGCACCGCAAGACATCGGTTCTGATTTGCGCGCCGCCGCGCTATGAGCCGCGCGATGAACACCCATATCCTGTTGACCGGCAGCAGCCGGGGCATCGGCGCGGCGATCGCCGATGCGATGCAAACCAGCGGCAACCGACTGGTCGGCCATGGCACCAACAGCGGCATTCCGGCCGATTTTTCTCAACCCGGTGCTGCACAATCGCTTTGGGAGCGCGCACTGGAGACGCTCGACGGGCGAATCGATGTGCTGATCAACAATGCCGGGATTTTCGAACCCGTACCGCTCGAAACCGATCATGACGCATGGGTCGAAGGGTGGGAGCGGACGATGCGCGTCAACCTGACCGCTTCGGCCGAGCTCTGCCGCCTTGCCGTGCGCCATTGGCAGAGCGAAGGCCGTCCCGGCCGCATCGTCAACATCGCCAGCCGCGCCGCCTATCGCGGCGACAGCCCCGCCCATTGGCATTATGCCGCATCCAAGGCAGGGATGGTCGCGATGACCAAGACGATCGCGCGCGCCTATGCCCGCGAAGGGATTCTCGCCTTTGCCATTTGCCCCGGCTTCACCATGACCGGCATGGCCGAAGACTATCTGGAAAGCCGCGGCGGCGACAAGTTGCTGGCGGACATTCCGCTGGGCAAGGTCGCCATGCCCGAGGAAATCGCCCGCATCGCCAGATTCTGCGCGATCGAGGCGCCCGAATCGATGACCGGCGCAGTGATCGACGCCAATGGCGCGAGCTATGTCCGCTAACCGCTTTGCCGCAATGATGGCGCTTGTCGCGCTCGCCGGATGCGCGAAACCGGAGGCCGCGCCCGCCGCGCTGCAGATTGCCGACGCCTCGCCCGCGGCAAAGCTGACCGCCTGTGCCGGCAAGGACGGGTGGAGCGATGCAGCGCCGCCCGCGCATGTCTTTGCCAATGTCTATGATGTCGGCAGCTGCGGCATCACCGTGCTGCTGATCGCATCGGATGCCGGGCATATCCTGATCGACGGCGCGACCAGCGAAGCGGCGCCCGGCATCCTTGCCAATATTCGCGCGCTGGGGCTCGATCCTGTCGATGTCCGCATCCTGATCAACAGCCATGAGCATCTCGACCATGCCGGCGGGCTGGCGGCGCTGAAGGCCGCGACCGGCGCGCGGATGATCGCGCGGGCGGAAGCGAAACCGGGCCTCGAAACCGGGCTGGCCGGCGCGGGCGATCCGCAGGCGGGCGTCAACGAACCCTTTCCCGGCGTCGTGGTCGACCAGATCGTGACCGATGGCGAGACGATACGGCTCGGCCCGATCGCGCTGACCGCCCATGCCACGCCCGGCCATACGCCGGGATCGACCAGCTGGACCTGGCAAAGCTGCGATGGCGACACATGCCGCGCAATGGCCTATGTCGACAGTCTGACGGCGATATCGGCGGACGAGTATCGTTTCACCGACCACCCCGATTATGTCGCTGCGTTTCGGGATACGCTCGATCGCATCGACGGCTTCGATTGCGAGATACTGATTACCCCGCATCCGGGCGCGAGCAATTTGCGCGAGCGGATGGCGGGCAAGGCACCGCTGGTCGATCCGACCGGATGCAGAACCTATGCCCAAGCCGCACGCGTCCGCCTCGACGCGCGGCTGGCCAAAGAGAAGAACCAATGAGCTGGAAAATCACACTCCCCTGCACGCGCGCCGAAGCCGAAGCGCTGCAGATCGACGACATCGCCACAGTCGATCTCGATCCCCTGCCCGTTTTGATGACCAGCGAGCGCGTCGCCGACGATCCGATGCAGTGGCAACTCGACGCCTATTTCGAGGAACAGCCCGACAAACATGCGCTCGCCGCGCTGCGCACGCTGGTGCCGAGCGCCGCGCGCGCCAAGGCCGTGATCGAGGAGATTGTCGAGGCGGACTGGGTGACGATCAGCCAGGAAGGGCTGGAGCCGGTCCATGCCGGGCGCTTCTATGTCCATACCCAGGGCAACAAGGGCAAGGTGCCCGCCGATGCGCACCCGATCCGGATCGAGGCGAGCCGCGCTTTCGGCACCGGCACGCATGAGACGACAAGCGGCTGCCTGATTGCGCTGGACGGCCTCAAGCGACGCGGAGCGCGGTTCGACAATCTGCTCGATCTGGGCACCGGCACCGGGCTGCTCGCCTTTGCCGCGCTGCATCTGTGGCCGCGCGCGCATGCCACGGCATCGGATATCGACCCGGCGTCGATCGAGGTTACTCGCGAAAATGCGGCGATCAACGGCGTGCCGATCGGTGGCGGCGCGGGCGAACTGGCGCTCGCCGTGGCTTCGGGGATGCAGCACCCGCTGCTCACCCAATCGGCGCCCTATGACCTGATCATCGCCAACATCCTTGCCGGACCGCTGGTTGAACTGGCGCCGAGCGTTGCCGATGCGCTGGCCGAAGGCGGCACGCTGATCGTCGCGGGGCTGCTCGAACGCCATGTCGAGATGGTCGCGCGCGCCTATCGCGCGCAGGGGCTGCGGCTGGCGGGACGCGTCCCGCGCGGCGACTGGCCGACGCTGCGCTTCGTCAAGCGCGCCCGCTATGGCGCTCCGCGCACCCGGCGGCTGAGCCGCGGTTCAGGCGAGGCACCGGGTTTCGGGAGCTGGTGAACGCGTCACCCTCTTCGTCAAGACCCGGCCAGGCCGACCTTTCCGGGGCGCTATAGAAGAAGCCGGATCCCAGCCTGTGCGGGGATGACGGAAGAAGCAGCGTTATTCGGCCGCCTTCGCGCGCGCATATTCCTGGGTGCCGTTGGTCATCACCTCATCGCCGGGCAGGATCGTCGCGATCGGAATGTCGGGCAGGTCGCGGATCGAATCATAGAGCGGCGCGAAATCGGTTTCGACGGTCTGGCGCAGCAGATCGTCGAAACTGTCGATGACGAAATAATTCTGCTGGAAATCGTCGATCCGGTAATCGGTCCGCATCACCCGGCGCAGGTCGAAACCGATCCGGTTGGGGCTGTCGCTGTCGAGCGCGAAGCGGCTTTCCGCCGCGCTGGAAACAATGCCCGAGCCATAGATGCGCAGCCCTTCGGCTTCGCGTACCAGGCCGAATTCGACTGTGTACCAGTAAAGCCGCCCGAGCTGCTTCAACATGCCAAGATCGAGCGCGCGCAGACCGCCGCGGCCATAGGCCTCAAGATAATCGGCAAAGCGCGGATCGGCGAGCATCGGGACATGGCCGAACACGTCGTGAAAGACGTCGGGTTCCTGGATGTAATCGAGCTGATCCGGGCGGCGGATGAAATTGCCCGCGACGAAGCGGCGATTGGCCATATGGTCGAAAAAGACATCATCGGGGACGAGCCCCGGCACCGCCACCACCTGCCACCCGGTCAGCTTCATCAACCGTTCGGACAGCTCTTCGAAATTGGGGATGCCGGCTTCGGAAAGCCGCAGCGCTTCAAGGCCGTTCAGATAGGCCTGTGCCGCGCGTCCGGGCAGCAGCTTCATCTGGCGTTCGAACAGCGTGTCCCATACCTTATGGTCCTGCGCGCTATAGGCTTCCCAGTTCTGCGGTATCGTCCAATCGGCTGCCGCGCCATCGGGCGGGCAGGCCAAAACATGCGTTTCCTGAATCATGGAAATCCCATAGCATATCGCCCTGATGGCGGGAATTGCGATGAATCAAGCTGGCAGGCGGTCGTGGCATGTGCTGGCGTGGCTGGTGGTCATTGTCGCGGCCCTGTTCGCGCTGTGGAACGCGGCGGCGCTGGCGGGCACGCTGATCCCGGCAAATGCCGGGCGCATAGCGCCGGCGAACGGCATCCGCATCTTTGTCGAGGACAATGGCGTCCATACCGGAATCGTCATTCCCGCCGAGGCCGACGGGATCGGCTGGAGCGATCTGGTGCGGCCCGGCGACCTGCGCGATCCGCGCTATGCCGCGCATCCATGGCTGGCGATCGGATGGGGCGATCGTGGCTTCTATATGGAAACGCCGACATGGGCGGACATCCGTCCCGGGCGGACCGCCGCCGCGCTTGCGGGCATGGGCGATACCGTGCTGCATGTCGAACATATCGGGCAGCCGGTGGTGGGTGCCGATCGGCGCGAACTGATCCTTACGCCCGAGGAATATCGGCGGCTGACCGATTTCATCCGCGCGACCTTTGCCGATCTGCCCGAAAGCTGGCCCGGCTATGGCAGGCACGACGCATTTTATGCGGCGCGCGGACGCTATAATCTGTTCCGCACCTGTAACAGCTGGACCGGCGAGGCATTGCGCGCGGCGGGCGTGCCGATGGGCATATGGACGCCGCTATCGGCATCGGTGATGTACTGGATGCCGCAACCATGAGCGACGCCGCCCCTGTCGAAATATTGCCGCCGCCACGGCATCTGTTCCTGGCCGAATTGCCGCGCGCGGCGATGATGCTCGGTTCGTTCGCGCTGTCGCAGGGCAGGCTGAACGCCGCGCCGCGCGGCGATGGTCGCCCGGTGCTGGTGCTGCCGGGACTGGGCAATACCGACAATACGACGATCGTCATGCGCCGCTGGCTGAAGAAGATCGGCTATCGCAGCTATGGCTGGGAACTGGGCCGCAATCGCGGCGCGCGGACGATCGGCAGCGACGGCAACCGGCTCGAGGCGCGACTGGAGGCGATATATGCCGATGCCGGAGCGCCAGTGACGCTGGTCGGCATTTCGCTGGGCGGGATCATGGCGCGGATGATGGCGCATCGCCGCAGCGAGCTGGTCCGCGAAGTCGTCACGCTCAGCTCGCCCTTTGCCGGCCCGCCGACCGCGACCAATGTCTGGCGCGCGTTTCAATGGCTGTCGGGCGAGAAAATCGACGACCCCGCAGTTATCGCCAATCGGGCGGAAGCGGCAGCGCCGTTGCCGGTGCCGTCGACTGCGATCTGGAGCGCCAGCGACGGATTCGTCAACGGGGCGATCTGTCGCGAAGCCGACGGCGGCGCCGGTCGATCGATCGAAATCGAGAGCGGGCATCTGGGTGTGCATATGCATCCCGATGCGATGCTGGCGATCGCGCAGGCCCTGGCGGGCGAGACGAATTAAGACCAGCTACCGATCAGTTGCAGCGGCGCGGCTGATATCCGTTGCGGCGATCCTCGCGCGCTGCGCGTTCGCACGCTTCCTTCGCCTGTTTGGCGGCCTGACCGTCGCGGCGTTCCTGTTCGCGCACCTGGCGGCCGTAGTTGCGATCCGATTCTTCCTGGCTGGTCGTGGTCCAGTCGACCACCTGTGCCCCGGCGCGAACCGGCGCGGTGGCGACGCCCCACACCGTCTTGGCGACGCATCCGCCGGTAACCAGCGGCAAGACTGCGACCATCGGCATCACGAATTTCCGCATTGCCCCACTCCCCTTGTTCACTCCGCGCGGTCCGGCGCCAGTGCCGATTCGCGTGCCCGGACACCGAGATACGGGTAATCCGTGAAGAAACCATCGACGCCGATCCCGATATAGCGCGCGATTTCGCGCTCCATCGCGCCGTCGGGCGCCGTATCGGAACCGCGCAGCGCGGGCGGCAGGAACAGGTTTTCGGTGCGGAAGGTCCAGGGATGAACGCGCAGCCCCGCCGCATGCGCATCGGCGACCAGCGACGTCGGATCGCCGTTCCAATCGGGCAGGATCATCGATTTTTCAGGACCGATGCCGAACGCATAGGTCGCGATTTCCGCCAGCCCTGCGGGGGTGACCATCGCGGCATAGCTTTGCGCGCCGCCATCGGCGGGCTTGCCGAACGGCGCCACCAGCTGGATCAGCCGCACCGGCGTTTCGCGATGGAGCGCCTTCAGATTGTCGACTTCGAACGACTGGATGAAGACCGGCGCGTCGGCGCGGTCCCACCCCGCTTCGCGCAAAGCGGCGAGCAGCGGCGGTTCGAGCGGCAGACCGATCGACGCGAAATAGCCGGGGTGTTTGGTTTCGGGATAGATGCCGATCGTGCGCCCCAGCTCCGCCGAGCGGCGTTTGGCGAGTTCGATGATCTCCGCCAGCGTCGGGATCTGCGCCTGCCCGTCATAGCCGGTGTTGCCGGGGCGCAATTGCGGCAGCCGTTCCCTGACGCGCAGCGTGCGTAGTTCGGCAAGCGTGAAATCCTCGGTAAACCAGCCGGTTTCTTCGCGCCCGTCGATCAGTTTGGTGGTGCGACGGTCGGCGAATTCGGCGTGATCGGCGACATCGGTGGTGTCGGCGATATTGTTTTCATGCCGCGCGACCAGCACGCCGTCCTTCGTCGATACCAGATCGGGTTCGATGAAATCGGCGCCCTGGGTGATGGCAAGGTCATAGGAGAGCAAGCTATGTTCGGGCCGTTCGCCGCTCGCACCGCGATGCGCGATGACGATCGGCGGGCTGTCGGGCAATGTCTGCGCCATTGCGATATCCTGTATCGGGGAAAGAACCGAAACCAGTGCTGCCAGTGCAGCAAAGACATATCCTATTGGCATTCCCGATTTTCCACACCATTTGTGCCGAGCCTGTCGAAACACTGCCCGCCTCTCCG
This sequence comes from Stakelama portus, assembly GCF_003171655.1. Classification (GTDB taxonomy): domain Bacteria; phylum Pseudomonadota; class Alphaproteobacteria; order Sphingomonadales; family Sphingomonadaceae; genus Sphingomonas; species Sphingomonas portus. The sequence goes on from NZ_QFZL01000006.1 coordinate 168,535, forward strand.
CCTGCGGTGGAAAAAGGGAGAACCGCCCTTCGGCAAGCTAAGCGTAAAAGGGGGGTCGTGCTTCCATGAACGCCCGCCCTAACCAGCCGATATGACGGGAGCGCGACAGCATTGAGCGAGAATGACCGGGTGATCGCCGCCGCGCGCGAATGGCGCGGCGCGAAAATGGCATTGGCGACGGTGGTCACGACCTGGGGATCGGCGCCGCGCCCGCGCGGCAGCCATATGCTGGTGCATGAAGACGGCCGGTTCGAAGGATCGGTGTCGGGCGGATGCGTCGAAACCGACATATTGGCCACCGCCACCGAAGTGATTGCCGGGGCGCCGGCCATCGTCAAACGCTATGGCGTTGCCGATGATGCAGCGTGGGAAGTCGGCCTGCCCTGTGGCGGCGAAATTGCAGTGTTCGTCCAGCCGGTATCGGCGCAGTGTTTTCCCCCCGAGCTGTTCGACGCAATCGCCGACGCCCGCGCGGCGGGACACTCGCTACCGGTCGCGTTCGATTTCGCCACAGGGCGAGCCGCACCGGGCGAGAAAGGCGATTTCGTCCACCGTTATGCGCCGCCGCACCGGCTGTTGATCGTCGGCGCGGTGCAGATCGCCCAGGCGCTGGCGGGGCTGGCGCGCGAACTGGGGATCGAAACGGTCGTCATCGACCCGCGCGGACGCTTTCTGACCGAAGAGCGGTTTCCCGGCACGACGACAGACGATCGCTGGCCCGACGAAGCAGTGTCGGCGTGGCGCCCCGGCGCGGCAACCGCCGTCGTCACGCTGAGCCATGATCCCAAGATCGACGATCCCGCACTGATCGCCGCGCTGCGGGCGCCGACCGGCTATGTCGCCGCGCTGGGATCGCGCAAGAGCCATGCGGCACGGATCGAGCGGCTGGCGGCGGCGGGCATAGCCGCGCCCGATCTTGCCCGGATCGACGGCCCCGCAGGGATCAACATCGGCGCGATCGGCCCGTCCGAAATCGCACTGTCGATCGCGGCGGGCATGGTGAAGGCGTTTCGCGATGCGCGCTGAGGATGTCGTGCTGCTGCTGCTCGCCGCCGGCCGGTCGGACCGGTTCGGCGACGCCGACAAGCTGGAACAGCCTTTCCTGCACAAGCCGCTGGCATTTCATGTCGTGACTGCACTGGAAGCCGTGCCGTTCAAGGCGCGGGTTGCAGTGGTTTCCCGCACCTCGCTGGATTTCGCCGCGCGCGGATATGACGTCGTGCACAATCCGCGGCCCGATGCCGGTCAGGGCCATTCGCTGGCGCTGTGCATGCAGGCAGCGCGCGTGCATGATGCCAAGGCGGTGCTGATCGCGCTCGCCGATATGCCGCGCGTCACCGCCGCGCATATCTGGCGACTGCTCGACGAAGCGAAGGGGCCGGACGCGGTGGTCGCTTCGAGCGACGGGCACGCCCCCTGCCCGCCCGCGCTGTTCGGCGCGAACCATTTCGACACGCTGGAAACCGTCGAGGGCGACCGGGGCGCCCGCGCGCTGATCCGCGCGGGCCATCATGTCATCGCATCGCCCGCCGAGCTGATCGATATCGACACGCCCCGGGATCTCGCCGAACTGCGCACCAAATATGGCGTCGATTGACGCCGGTCCTCCCCGAAACAGGTCGGGCGAGGCGCTTATTCGTGGCGCAGCGCGTCGATCGGATTGAGCTTGGCCGCGCGCCGGGCCGGGAAATAGCCGAACACCACGCCGATCAGTGCCGAAATCGCAAAGCTCAATATGTTGATCGACGGATCGAAGACGAAGGGCAGGTTGAGCGCCGAAGACGCACCCCAGGACGCGAAAAACGCCACCACGATCCCGATCAGCCCGCCCAGGCACGAAAGCGCCACTGCCTCGACCAGAAACTGCAGCAGCACTTCGCTGCCCAGCGCGCCGATGGCGAGGCGGATGCCGATTTCGCGCGTCCGTTCGGTCACCGACACCAGCATGATGTTCATGATGCCGATACCGCCGACGATCAGGCTGACCGCCGCGATCGCGGCGACGAACATCGTCATCTGCTGCGTCTGTTGAGTCAGCGTCGCGGCGAATTGCGCGCTGTCGAAAATGCGGAAATCATCCGGCTGACCACCGGCAAGATGCCGCCGCTCGCGCAGCAACGCGGTGATCGCTTTCTGCACCGATCCGGTGTCGAACCCGTCCTGCACCGACACGATCATCGCGCGGATCTGCTGATTGCCGGTGAAGCGGCGCTGCACGGCCTTGATCGGCATGATCACGGTGTTGTTGGGATCGTTGAAGCCGGAATTATCCTGCTTTTCGAGCACGCCGATCACTTCGCAGCTGACATTGCCCAGCCGGAAGCGCTGGCCGGTGGCGTCGCCGTCGGAAAACAGATTTTCGCGGATCGTGTCGCCAATCACGCACACCGCCTTGCCCGCGCTTTCCTCGGCCGAGGTAAAGGGCCGTCCGCTGGCGAATTTCAGGCTCTGCGATTCGAAATAATCGTTGCTGGTCCCGGTGATCGTCGTCGTCCAGTTCTGCGCGTTGCGCACCGCCAGCGCAGAGGACGTCACCTGGCCGGCAACGGTCTTTACCCCGCCAATCTGTTCGCGGATCGCATCGACATCGTCCTGTTCGAACGGCGGTGGCGGCGCCCCGCCGCCCCGGCCGGTGCCCGAACTGGGGAAGATGGTCAGCGTATTGGTGCCGAGCGAACTGATCGATTCCTGGACCGAGGCCGAAATGCCGTTGCCCAGCGTGACCATGGTGATCACTGCGAACACGCCGATGATGATGCCCAGCGTCGTCAGGAACGAGCGCAGCTTATGCCGCGCGATTTCGCGCAGCGACAGGAGAAGCGTGGTATAGAGCATCAGCGCATCTCCGCCGGAGCGCGGCCGGGACTGCGCTCGACCCGTTCGACCAGGCCATCCTTGAAATGGACGATGGTGCGCGCGAATTCGGCCATTTCCGGCTCATGCGTCACCATCAGCACGGTGATCCCGCCATTGCGGTTGAGGTCGGACAGCAATTCCATGATCTCGACCGAGCGTTCGCTGTCGAGATTGCCGGTCGGTTCGTCGGCGAGCAGCACATCGGGCTGAGTCACGATCGCACGGGCGATCGCCACACGCTGCTGCTGTCCGCCCGAAAGCTCCGCCGGGGTGTGATCGGCCCAGGGCGCGAGCCCCACCTTGTCGAGCGCGGCCATCGCCATGTCGTAGCGCACCTTGCGGTTTTCACCGCGATAGAGGAGCGGCAGTTCGACATTTTCGAGCGCAGTGGTGCGCGCGAGCAGATTGAACCCCTGGAACACGAAACCCAGATAGCGCCGCCGCAACAGCGCGCGCTGGTCGCGGTCGAGCCGTTCGACATGCACGCCGCGGAACAGATAGGTTCCGCCCGTCGGCACATCGAGACAGCCCAGGATGTTCATCGTCGTCGACTTGCCCGAACCGGACGCACCCATCACCGCGACGAAATCGCCGCGCTCGACAGTCATGTCCACGCCCTTCAGTGCCTGAAACGCAGTCGCGCCTTCACCGAAGGTCTTGGTCACGCCTTCCAGTCGGATGAGCGGATCAGTCATTGCCGCCCGCACTGGCGGCGCGGACGCCGACGATCACTTTCATGCCGGGCTTCAGGTCCTTGCCGGTGACTTCGGTACGGCTGCCGTCGCTGGCGCCGGTCACGACCTGGACGGGCTTGGGCTTGCCGTCCTCGCCCAGGACATAGATCGTCTGGCGGCTGCCTTCGCCGATCGTCTTTTCCTGTTCGCCGCCGCGCGGTCCAAAGCGCATCTGGAATCCGCCGCCGCCCGATTCGGCGCCGGCATCCGGCTTGAACCGCAAGGCACCGTTGGGGATCAGCATCACATTGCTGCGCTGCTCGGTCCGGATCGTCGCCGTCGCGGTCATGCCCGGACGCAGGATCAGGTCCGGATTGGAAACGCTGAGCGTCGCGGCATAGGAGACGACCTGCGAAGAACTGGCCGTCGATGTCGCGGAGGACGAGGATGAGGCAGTCAGGTTCGACCCCAGATCGACGCGCGTGATCTGTGCCGGGAAGGTGCGGCCGGGGAAGGCGTCGACCGTGAAGCTCGCATCCTGACCGGGCGCGACTTCGCCGACATCGGCTTCATCGACCGCGACTTCGAGCTTCATCGCGGTCAGATCCTCGGCGATCACGAACAAAGTCGCGACGTTGAACGATGCCGCCACCGTCTGACCGGCATCGACCTGACGCGCGAGCACCACGCCGTTGACGGGCGAGCGGATCACCGCCTTGTACCGCTTGGTCTGGTTCGAGGAGAGAGCGGCGCGCGCCGATACGACATTGGCCTGCGCTGCGCTGAGATTGGCGCGGGCACGCGCGACATTCGCCTCGGCCGACTGCATTTCGGTCTGCGACGGCACGCGTCCGCCCGACAACCGGCTTACTTCCTGGAAGCGCGCAAGCTGCGCCTGCGCTTCCTGCAGCGTCGCGCGTTGCTGAGCGACCGATGCGATATTGGCGTTGAGCGTCGCTTCGCTCTGCTTGATCGCATCGTCGAGCGTCGAAGGATCGATCACCGCAAGCGGCTGGCCCTTGGTCACGCGATCATTGACTTCCACCAGCACGCGTTCGACCAGGCCGGAGATTTCCGAACCGACATCGACCTGATTGGTCGGCGCCAGCTTGCCGGTCGCCGAAACGGTGACGGCAAGGTCGCCCTTCGTCACATCGGCAGTGGCATAGCTGGGCGGCGGCGACGGCGCGACGCAGCGCGCGATCAGCAGCAGCAACAGGATCACGCCGATCGCGGCCAGGATCCATTTCAGCCGAAAGAATCGCCGCCAGCGCGGCACCGGCTTTGCACCGAGAAATTCGTCGAGATTGGGTTCGTCGGCCATCAGCGTTCCTGACTGGTTGGCAAGGGCGCGGGCGGTTCATCGGGCGCCTGAGGGACAATCGAACTGTCCCAGCCGCCGCCGAGCGCGAGATAGAGCTGGATGATGGCGGTCGCCTGATCGGCGCGCGCCTGGGCAAGGCCGTTGCCCGCGCTGAGCAGCGAGGCTTCGGCCTGATTGAGCGTCGTGAAATCGGTCAGCCCGGTGCGATACTGGCTGCGCGACAGGATCGCGACATTGTTCGCGGCATCGAGCGCATCGGCATAATAGCGTTCGCGCTCGCGCGCGCTGCGCAATGCCGCCAGCGCGTTCTCGACATCTTCGAGCGAGGTCAGCACTGTTTGCTTATAGGCGAAAAAGGCGCCCTGGGCGGCGGCTTCGCTCGACCGGACCTGACTGCGGTTGCGGCCGCCGTCGAAAATCGTCTGCGCCAGGCTGGCGAAGAACTGGCCGGTGATGATGTCGGTCAGCGTGTCGAGCGAACTGGCGCTCGTATCGATATTGCCGCCCACCGATAGCGCGGGGAAAAGCTGGGCGCGCGCCACGCCGATCCGCGCCGTCGCGGCGGCAAGATTGCGTTCGGCGCTGCGAATGTCGGGGCGCTGGCGCAGCGTATCGGCGGGAATGCCGACAGGGATGGTGTCCGGCCCCTGCGGAATGGCCTTTGGCGTTTCCAGCTCCGCCTTCAGCGCGCCGGGCGACAGGCCGAGCAGCACCGCCAGCCGCGACACCGCGCTGTTATAGCTCGCCTCAAGCGACGGGATCGACGCCGCAGTCAGTGCGCGTTGCGATCGCGCCTGTTCGGAATCGAGCGAGGAAACGAGCCCCGCCTGCACGCGATATCCGGCGATCTCCAGATTATCGTCCTGGAGCGTGAGCGAGCGGCGGGCATTGTCGAGCTGTGCCTGGAGCAATCGCGCGGTCACGTAATTGCGCGCGATTTCCGCCTCGATCGAAATCAGGACCGAGGCATAGTCATAGCCGGCGGATTCATAATCGGCTCTGGCGGCGGCAACACTGCTGCCGGTTCCGCCGAACAGATCGACCTGATAGCTGGCATCGGCGCCGAGCGAGAAGCCGTCGCTCGACACGCTGGTCCCGCGCAGCCCTTCGGTACGCGAATAGCGGCCCGATCCGCTGACTGTCGGCAACAGGCCGGCGCGCGATTGCACCAGCGATTCGCGGGCCTGACGCAGGCGCGCAACCGCCTGGGCGATATCCAGATTGGCGGCACGCCCGCGCTCGACCAGATCGGCGAGCATCGGGTCGTCGAAATTCTGCCACCACTGTGTAATTTCAGCGGCTTGTTCCGAATCTGCAGGGACGGAATAGCTTTCCGGGACGCCCAGATCCGCGGGTGCGGCAGGGCGATATTCCGGCCCCTGCACACAAGCGGCAAGCAGCAGTCCCGGCAGCAATGGTGCGACTTTGCGGACAGTCATGGGTGGGTTACATAAATAAAACAGTGCTTCTTGCCACGATAAATTTGTCGCAAAATGTAACCGGCGCCGCAAAGTCGCCACCGCAACGACCGCAGCAAAGCTGATCTTCGCTTGCGCTTCGCCCCTTGGCAGGGGCATGGAGACGCCCGGAGAGCAAGAGCGGAGGCCATCGATGACCGATATCTATCCCGTGCCGGACCAATGGGCGAAACGGGCACGCGTCGACGCGGCGGGATATGAAAAGATGTACGGGCTTTCGCTGGCCGATCCGGGCAGCTTCTGGCTGGAACAGGCGCGGCGGCTCGACTGGATCAAGCGCCCCGAACTCGCCGGCGACTGGTCGTTCGACGAGGATGATTTCCACATCAGCTGGTTTGCCGACGGCAAGCTCAATGTGTCGGCCAATTGTATCGACCGCCATCTGGCAAAGCGCGGCGCGGCGACTGCGATCATCTGGGAACCCGATGATCCCGCAATGGCGCCGATCCGCCTATCCTATATCGAACTGCATCGCGAAGTGTGCCGCTTTGCCAATGTGCTCAAGGCACAGGGCGTCAAAAAGGGCGATCGCGTCACCATCTATATGCCGATGATCCCCGAGGCGGCGTTCGCGGTGCTTGCCTGTGCGCGCATCGGCGCGATCCATTCGGTGGTGTTCGGCGGCTTTTCGCCCGAAGCGCTGGCGGGGCGCATCACCGATTGCGATTCGAGCGTCTGCATCACGGCCGATGAAGGGCGGCGCGGCGGCAAGCGCGTTCCGTTGAAGGCCAATGTCGATGCGGCGGCGGGCCATGCGCCCGCGCTTGAAAAAGTGATCGTCATCCGTTCGACCGGCGGCGACATCGCCATGACCGAAGGGCGCGACATCTGGTATGACGAAGCGGTTGCCGATGTGTCGGACGATTGCCCGCCCGAGCCGATGGACGCCGAAGACCCGCTGTTCATCCTCTATACCTCCGGATCGACCGGCAAGCCCAAGGGCGTGCTGCACAGCAGCGGCGGATATCTTCTCTGGGCGAGCCTGACGCACGAGCTGTGTTTCGATTATCGCGAAGGCGAGATTTTCTGGTGCGCCGCCGATATCGGCTGGGTCACCGGGCACAGCTATATCCTGTACGGCCCGCTCGCCAATGGCGCGACGACGTTGATGTATGAAGGCGTGCCCAACTGGCCCGATGCCAGCCGCATCTGGCAGGTGGTCGACAAGCATCAGGTCAATACGCTGTTCACGGCGCCCACCGCGCTGCGCGCGCTGATGAAGGATGGCGACGACTATGTGAAGGCGACCAGCCGCAGCTCGCTGCGCCTGCTCGGCACGGTCGGCGAACCGATCAATCCCGAAGCGTGGCGCTGGTATCACGAAACGGTCGGCGAAGGCCGCTGCCCGATCATCGACACCTGGTGGCAGACCGAAACCGGCGGCGCGATGATCGCCCCCCTGCCCGGCGCGACCGACCTCAAGCCCGGCAGCGCGACCAAGCCGATGCCCGGCGTCGATCCGCAACTGGTCGATCCCGAAGGCGAAGTGCTGCACGGCGCGACATCGGGCAATCTGGTGATCGCGCGCAGCTGGCCGGGGCAGATGCGCACCGTGTGGAACGACCATGCGCGCTTTTTCGAAACCTATTTCACGACCTATCGCGGCAAATATTTCACCGGCGACGGGTGCCGCCGTGACGAAGACGGCTATTACTGGATCACCGGCCGCGTCGACGATGTGATCAACGTGTCGGGGCACCGCATGGGCACCGCCGAAGTCGAAAGCGCGCTGGTGCTGCATCCCAAGGTGGCCGAGGCCGCCGTGGTCGGCATGCCGCATGACGTGAAGGGTCAGGGCATCTATGCCTATGTGACGCTCAACGCGGGATGCGAACCGAGCGAGGCGCTGCGCAGCGAACTGGTCAAATGGGTCCGCACCGAAATCGGCCCGATCGCAACGCCCGACGCGCTGCAATTCGCACCGGGCCTGCCCAAGACGCGTTCGGGCAAGATCATGCGTCGCATCCTGCGCAAGATCGCCGAGAACGACGTGTCGAGCCTGGGCGATACCAGCACGCTCGCCGATCCGGCGGTGGTCGACGATCTGGTCGAAAACCGCGTGACGTCAAACTGACCGGAGCCGGACGGGAAAATTGCACCGCGGGCCGTTCGTCACTGCGGATTGCGTTGCTGTGATGCGTTCGGCGGTCGCATGGCTACACCGTTCCGCGTCGCGCTATCCGAGATTTCGTCTGGCCTTTTGCGCCCGATCGTTTATCGGTTTGGAGATAATTGTGAACGTTATCAGGCGCGGATAGCGTCTGTCTCGGGCCGATGTCCGGGGGCGTTCCCCCAAAAGATACAGACAAGCGGAGAGAAACCTGATGCGCGGAAGAACCTCCCTCTTCACCACGAGTTTTCTTGCCATGGCGTGCATTGCATCGATGCCCGCCAGTGCGCAGCAAACCGACGCCCCTTCGCCGGCGCAGGCGTCGGTCGCGCACCCCTATGCCTGGCCAGGCGTCGCCAATGCCGGGCTGATCGATCCCGAAATCGAAACACGGATCGACGCGCTGATGGCGCGCATGTCGCTGGAGGAAAAGGTCGGCCAGATGATCCAGGCCGACATCAGCACGATCACGCCCGAGGACCTGCGCGATTATCCGCTGGGATCGATCCTCGCCGGGGGCAGCTCCCCGCCGCTCGGCGCTCCCGACCGTTCGCCCGCCGCTCCCTGGCGCGCAACCGCCAGGGCGTTCGAATCCGTTGCGATGGAGGCCCGGCGCGGCCATGTGCCGATCCCGCTATTGTTCGGCATCGATGCGGTGCACGGAAACAACAATATCGTCGGCGCGACGCTGTTCCCGCACAATGTCGGCCTGGGTGCGACGCGTGACCCCGAACTGATCCACGCGATCGGCGTGGCGACCGCTGCCGAAACCGCGGCATCGGGCCCCAACTGGGCATTCGGACCCACGCTTGCCGTGCCGCGCGACCTGCGCTGGGGCCGGGCCTATGAGGGCTATTCCGAAGATCCCGCTCTGGTCGCCGAATATGCCGGAGCGATGGTGCGCGGCATTCAGGGCGAAACCGGCAAGGGCACTATCCAGAACGGCCATGTCCTTGCCTCTGCAAAGCATTTTCTGGCCGATGGCGGCACGCAGGACGGCGTCGATCAGGGTGACGCGCAAGTCAGCGAAGCCACGCTGATCGCCGTGCACAATGCCGGATATCCACCCGCGATCGAAGCGGGGGTGATGAGCGTGATGGCATCGTTCAGCAGCTGGAACGGCGCCAAGATGCACGGCAACAAATCGCTGCTGACCGACGTGCTCAAGGGTCGCATGGGCTTTGACGGGCTGGTCGTCGGCGACTGGAACGGGCACGGCCAGATTCCCGGCTGCACCAACACCGATTGCCCCCAGACCTTCCTTGCCGGACTCGACATGGCGATGGCTCCCGACAGCTGGAAGGGGCTGTATGAATCCACGCTCGCCCATGCGCGCGACGGAACGATCCCGATGGCGCGGATCGACGATGCGGTGCGGCGCATCCTGCGCGTCAAATTCCGCCTGGGCCTGTTCGACGCCGCCCGTCCCTATGCCGATCGCGACGATGTGATCGGTTCGGCCGACCATCGCGCGCTGGCACGCCGCGCCGTGCGCGAGTCGCTCGTATTGCTCAAAAATGACGGCGTGCTTCCGGTCAAATCGAGCGCGCATGTCCTGGTTGCCGGGCCGGGCGCCGACGACATCGCGATGCAATCGGGCGGCTGGACGCTCAGTTGGCAGGGTGACGGCAACAGCAATGCCGATTTCCCCAACGCCCAGTCGATCTGGGGCGGTATTTCGGAAGCGGTCGAGGCCGGCGGAGGCACGGCAACGCTCAGCGCCGACGGCAGCTGGACCGACAAGCCGGACGTGGCGATCGTCGTGTTCGGCGAAACGCCCTATGCCGAAATGCGCGGCGACGTGGCCACGCTGGAATTTCAGCCCGGAGACAAGGCCGCGCTGGCGATGCTCAAGCGGTTCAGGGCCGCCGGCATCCCCACCATATCGGTTTTCCTGTCGGGGCGTCCGCTCTGGGTGAATCCGGAAATCAACGCATCGGACGCGTTCGTCGCGGCATGGCTGCCGGGCAGCGAAGGCGGCGGGATTGCCGATGTGATTATCGGCGACGAAGCGGGGGCACCGCGGAACCAGTTCACCGGCACGCTGTCGTTCAGCTGGCCCAGAACCGCCGGGCAGTTCGTGCTCAATCGCGGCATGGCCGATTATGATCCGCTGTTCGCCTTTGGCTATGGTCTGCGATATGGCGACGATGGCGATGTCCCGACGCTGAGCGAAGAGCCAGGTCTTGTCTCCGGGATGCGCAATCGCGACGTCTTCTTTGAAAAGGGCAAGACCGCCGAGCCATGGAGCTTTGCAACCGACAGCGGCATCGCGCGCAATGCAGTCGATTCCGCAACTGCGCAGGAAGGCGCGGTGCAGCTGCGCTGGCCGGATCGCGAGGCGACGCTGCGTATCGGCGGCCCGGCGCTTGATCTGACGCGTGAGGCCAATGCCGATCTGTCGCTGCAATTCACCTATCGTCTCGACCGCGCGGCGGCGGGGCCGGTCTGGCTCTCAATGGGGAGCGGCGATCCCGCGCAGGGGCTGAATGCGGCGTCGCTTTTCACCGGGACGACGGGAAGCTGGCGGACCGTGAAGGTGCCGCTGCGCTGTTATGCCGATGCGGGGATCGATCTGTCGGATGTTGCCGCACCGCTGGTGCTGCGTGCATCCGGGCCGCTCAGCTTCTCGCTATCGGACCTTCGCCTCGTCGCCGATCCGCAAGGCGCAGCCTGTCCGCAGGCGCAATAGGCGCGAAACTCAGGCCGATGGTGGCGCCTGCCCGCCATCGGCCAGTATTTCGGCGACCCAAATGGGGACCAGTTCGCCCGCTCGCCCCAGGCGGCTTTCGTCGAACCAGCTACTGCCTTCCGATGGATCGAGATTGAGTTCGAGCGTCCGCGCGCCATAATGGTGCGCCAACCGCACGAACCCCGCCGCCGGATAGACCGCGCCCGACGTGCCGATCGAAACGAACAGATCGGCCTGCGCCAGCGCGGCTTCGATCTCGTCCATGCGATAGGGGATTTCGCCGAAGAAGACGATGTCGGGGCGCAGCGCCGCCATCCCGCACGCGCCGCATGCCTGCCCCGGCGGCATCGCCCCGGTCCAGCGCTGCCGCGCGCCGCAGCCTGCGCACAGCGCCGACAGAAGCTCGCCATGCATGTGCAGCATCCGCTTCGCGCCCGCCCGCTCGTGCAGGTCATCGACATTCTGGGTGACGATCAGCAATTCGCCCGGCCATTCGGCATCGAGCCGCGCGAGCGCATGATGCGCGGCATTGGGCTTTACCGTGCCCAGCTTCGCGCGGCGCATGTCGTAAAATTCATGCACCAGTGCCGGATCGGCGGCGAGCGCTTCGGGCGTGCACACATCCTCGACGCGATGCCCCTCCCACAACCCGTCGGGTCCGCGAAAAGTGGCAACGCCGCTCTCGGCGGAAATCCCGGCGCCGGTCAGGATGACGATGTTTCGAATGCTGGCCATGCCCCATCCCTAACCCAGGCGCGAATGCGGCCCAAGCCGTGCTGTGGCCCCGGCCATCGCATGCCAAAACTTGCAGCACCGGACGAACGCCGCCAAAATCGGGGAAAAGGCAGAGGGGAAGGTGCTCATGGCAGCGAAAAAGAAGAAAAAGACCGGCAGCAATCTGGGGCTGGTCGACCTGCTGGCGATCGGCGCCGTCGCATATGCCGCATTCAACTTTGTCCCTGCCTATGCCGACTGGACCGCCTATCGCTACGATCCGGTGCCTGGCGAGGAATGCGTTCGACAGATGGATGCGGTATGCGCGCGCAAGGCGTTCGACGAGGCCTATGGCCCAACCGGAGCCCCCTATTCGAAAAAGCTCGACCAGCAATGGGTCTGGGCGCTCCGGTTCATCGACACCGATGAGGATTATCGTCGCCAGCTTGATACCGTCTTCGAAGAGGGCAAGCGCAAGATCCTGGGTGCCGGCCTGAGCGAGGTCAAGGCAGGGGAACTGCTCGGCCTGGCCAACATCCTCTATCATATGGGTCGCGACAAGGAGGCTACCGCCTTTTTCGACGAAGTCGTCGAACGGCAGGAAGAAGCCGATGCCGACATCCCCGAACGGATGCGGCGCTATGGCCCGAGCCAGCTTGGGGGGCCGCCCAACTGTCTGCGAGGCGAAAAGGACCATCAGTCTCTGAGCAAAAGCGACAATTACGCGCAGCTCGATGTCGGCCGCGACTTTCAAAACCCCTGCTATCTGGAATATTTCCGGCGGCGCAGCGACATCGACCTGAAACCGGTGATCGAGCGCAGCCTTGCCACCATGCGCGCCAAGCGGCAGGCGCAAGGCGAAATGGACGCCTGGAATTATGAAGGCGAACCGATGACCCGCGACGAATATGAAGACAAGGTCGCGTTCCTCGCCACGCTGATCGCCTATCGCGAGCATAACGGCTGGGGCCGGTCGTTCGACTGACCGGCCAGGTGTCCAGGCCGTGAACCGATAAACGGCGCCTCGACCGCGCCGCTTATGGGTTCGCGACCTAATTCGCCTCCAGCCAGCGTGTGGCGCCCGCAAGCTGCCCTTCGAGCAGCTTGATCGCTTCGAGCCGTTCCGGCTGGGTTTCGGCAGGCACCCGGTGCCGATCGGCGGTGTTCGTGCCGAACGGCGAGCTGTTATAATAGGCCCGGTCCTTCGCCGCCTTTCCGCGCAGCAAAGCGACGTCGCCCGCAAAACCGACCCGCTTCTTTGCAGCGGCAACCGCTGCCTTGATCCGCGCATGCGACAGAAAGCGCAAAACCGCCGTTGCACCGACGATACCGATGCCCGCCACCATCAGCACCGGCGCGAGGAAGTAACTCGCATTCCCGTCCATCATTTTGAGCAACGACCCATCCCAAATGGCAGGCATCAGCGCGGCGAGGAACGTCAGGGCCAACCCCACAGCATAGAGCGCAACACCCGCCCGACCGAGCAGCCAGCTGCCCTTTTGTGCCTGATAGGCGGCCTCATAGACATATCCCTCCCGGATCTTGTTGATCAGATAGGGAAGCTGGATCAGATCCTGGATATGGCGCTCGCCATCCGGACCGAATTTCTCGACCAGTTTGTTGCGCCGATACACCAGATCGCGGCGCAAGTGATCGACCTTGCTCGCATAGTTGGGCCGGTCGAAATCCTCCGGGTCGTGATCGATCACTTCGAACGTGAGCAGCTCGGTTTCCAGATATTCGCGCGCCGAACCGTCGCGCACCATTTCACGATCGCGCATGAGGAATTTGTCGAATATCTTTTCCAGTTCAAGGTTCGCCATGAAAGCGAGCCCTTCGCGATCGGCCACGGGATCGCGTACCGGTCGGTTCAACTCATTCTCGATGCGTCGCAACTTGGCATTGGCGGAAGATACATCGAGATAGGTGAGCGTGTTGATGACCGAATTATAATCCCATTTGCTCATGATCTCCGCTGCCTCGCCCTTTCATCCATTCTCCAGCCGAAATCATTACGGAGATAGCCCGACGATGCAACTTCATCGGCAATTGCGCCGATTGCGGGCCGTGCCGCTGTGATTGCCCGCGCGCGCCATTCCCCCTGTCCTCCACGCCCCCTTTGTGTCACAGGGCTCGCGATGATTCAGACCCTCGCTTCGGGCCAGCGTGCCGCACATTCCCTTCACCACGCCGGGAAGGGGAAAAGCGGGGGGACGTACCGTCTCCTTTGTCTCTTTCGGGCCGAAAACGGGAGTGCCGCCGCATGACGAAACTGGGCATCTACGGCTGCCTCGGCCGCATGGGACGCGCGATTCAGGACGTCGCGCCCGAAGAAGGCGCAATGATCTGCGGCGGCGCGGATATGGGCGATGATCCCGCGGCACTGGCGCAGCAATGCGACGTGCTGGTCGATTTTTCCTCGCCGGCCGCGCTTGAAGCGCATCTTGCCGCCGCACGCGCTGCGGCCACGCCGATCGTGATCGGCACCACCGGCCTTTCGGCGCAGCATCATGCGATGATCGACGAAGCAGCCGGCGAAATCGCCGTGCTGCAGACCGGCAACACCTCGCTCGGCATCACCCTGCTCGCGCGGCTGGTGCGCGAAGCGGCGCAGCGGCTGAGCGCCGACTGGGACATCGAAATCGTCGAGATGCATCACCGCAACAAGGTGGATGCGCCGTCAGGCACTGCGCTGCTGCTCGGCGAGGCCGCGGCCGAAGGGATCGGCAGCACGCTTGCCGAAGCCGGCGTGATCGGGCGTGCGGGCCTTACCGGCGCGCGGGCCGAGGGTACGATCGGCATCGCCTCGCTGCGCGGCGGCAGCGTGATCGGCGATCATGGCGTGTTCTTCGCCGGCAATGGCGAGCGGATCGAATTGTCGCACCGCGCCGATGATCGCGCGATCTTTGCTCGCGGCGCAGTTCAGGCGGCGCTGTGGCTCGCAAACCAGCCCGCCGGTCGGTACGACATGGGCGCGGTGCTCGGGCTCTGAGGCAGGCGGCGCAGTGAAGAAAGCGGATGTCGTCGAATTTTTTGCCCGGCTGGCAGAGGCCAATCCGCATCCGGAAACCGAGCTTGAATCGGTCAACGATTACACGCTGCTCGTCGCAGTCGTCCTGTCCGCACAGGCAACCGATGCGGGCGTGAACAAGGCGACCCGACGGCTGTTCGCGCAAGTCGATACGCCCGAGAAAATGGTCGCGCTCGGCGAGGCGGGGCTCAAGGAGCATATCAAGACGATCGGCCTGTTCAACAGCAAGGCAAAGAATGTCATCGGCCTGAGCGAAGCACTGATCGCCGATCACGGCAGCAAGGTGCCCGCCGATCGCGACGCGCTCGAAAAACTGCCGGGCGTCGGGCGCAAGACCGCGAATGTGGTGATGAATGTCGCATTCGGCGCGGAAACCTTTGCGGTCGATACGCATATCTTTCGCGTCGGCAATCGCACCGGGCTCGCGCCGGGCAAGACGCCGCTGGCAGTCGAGAAAAAGCTGGAAAAGGCCGTCCCCCAGCCCTTTCGCCTCCACGCTCATCACTGGTTAATCTTGCATGGCCGATATGTCTGCAAGGCTCGGACCCCTGAATGCTGGCGATGCAACGTCGCCGATTTATGCGCGTTCAAGCCAAAGACGCCGCCTCCCGGCACCAAAGGCCCGGCGCGCGGCAAGCCCAGGAGTACCGCCCCGTGAAACGCTGGCTCATGATTCCCGCAACATTGCTGACTCTCGCCGCCACCGGCGCCGACCAGCGCATTCCCGAAGCAACGCCCGATGGCGAGCCGGTCAATTGCATCCGCGCCAGCCAGATCGATCATACCGTCGTCCACAGCGACTCGGTGATCGATTTCCACATGAAGGGGCGCAAGGTCTATCGCAACGAATTGCCGTCCGCCTGCCCCGGCCTGGGGTTCAACCGCACCATCCTGTACCAGGTGCGCGCGAACGACCTGTGTTCGGTCGATACGATCACCGTGCTCGAAACCCCGGGGCTGACGCGCGGCGCAACCTGTGGTCTGGGCACGTTCCAGCCGGTGACGCTGACGCCGGCAAACTAACCGCTGGCGCACGCGCCCACGCTTTGCTAGGCGCGCTCTTCGCAAGGGCCACGCCCACGCACCCGTAGCTCAGCTGGATAGAGCGCTGCCCTCCGAAGGCAGAGGCCACAGGTTCGAATCCTGTCGGGTGCGCCATTTTCCCATCACTGCTCACTAAGTCAGATAAAAGCCTGAATGGTGAAGCGGTTAGGGGTGTTCTAAACCCCGTTTCGCGGGCGTATTTCAGTCGACCGGAAAACGCGAGTTTTAGCACCATATATTTGTGCGCCAGTTCGCCCGATACCCATATTTTACAAGGGTTTGCGAGGAACGTCATCGCGGTTCTAAATGCCGTGTCAAAATCCGTTCGCGGCTGGGCGCATTTCGCCAGCGCTTCGGTCAGTTCAGCCTTCCGGCGCTCGGCTTCATGGATGCGATTCTCATAGGCGCTACGCAGCGTTTCGCTGCTGGCCTCGATGGCGCGATCGACCAGCTTATCGATCTCGGCTTCCGTTTCGGCGATCTGGCGGCGTAAGCCCTTCTTGCGCTCTTCGGCGTTCTTGGAGAGATCGTCCCACAGCGCACGCAGCACTTTATGGGTCAGCGCGAACATGTTGCGCGACGGGCGCATGGTTTGCAGCAGCGCCTCGAACTCGCCTTCGATCTTGTCGCGGCGGATTGACCGCCCATAGGCTTCGCAGTCGCGATTGAAGCAATGGTAATATGGGTGCCGCTGCTTCTTGCCTTTGGCCCAGCAGCTCGTGAGCGGCTTTCCGCAGCAAGCGCATTCGACATAGCGCGTAGCGGGAAATCGGCGCTGTTGTCGTTGCGGACCGTGCGCACAGGCGTCTTGAGTCGGTTCTGAATTTTCTGGAAGGTCGCGAAGTCGATCAGCGCCGGGTGATGGCTAGGGCGCAAAGACACGTCCCATGCCGGAACATGGACATAGCCCGCGTAGAGCGGATTGGTGAGCATGTCGGAGGCCTTCTGGTCGCTCACGCGCCCGCTTTTGCCACGCGGGTATTCCGGGTGCTCGTTGAGGAAGCGGGCGACCTCGGCCTGCGTCTCCAGGTGACCGCAAGCGTAGGCTTCGAGCGCACTTTGGATAATCGTTGCTGCGGGTTCGTTGCGCTCGATCAGCGCCCCTTGACCCTTCACCTTGTGGTATTTGTAGCCCGCCGGAAGCTGAAGGCACCAATAGCCGTTGAGGCATCGTGCCCGCATACGGTCGCGGGTCTGCTCGGCATTCTTGCGGCGATGCTCGCTGGCAAAAGCCGCCTCGATCACTTCGAGAATATCGTCTTCGGGATCGTCGGCAAAGGTGCGCTTGGGGGATTCAAGCTTGCCGCCCGCGGAGCCGATCGCATCTCGGATGGCGAAATGGGTGCGCACGCTTCTAGCAAGACGATTGAGGTCATCTATGAGGACTGACGTGACCCCCGGCTTTCATCCAGTGGCAACCAGAGACCGACTGTTGTTGTCGCGCAAGAGCGCGGGTGAAGCAACGGGCGGGGTTAACCCCGCCCGTTGCTTTTCGAGTTCGGCGGCGAATGC
>NZ_QFZL01000007.1 GCF_003171655.1 Stakelama portus
GCCCGCCTCGGCTTCCTTCAAAATGCCGATGATCTGCTCTTCCGAAAACTGCTTCCGCTTCATCCGTCCGTCCCTTCGTCGGGTCGGACTCTAGCTCCAACTGGAGGAAAAAGCGGGGGTCACGTCAGGCCGAGTCAGGCAAGTCCAAGGCGATAGGTGCAGGGCTGGGCTGGTGTTTCAACAGGGAGCAGGGATTTCCATTGACGGAGCCGAACCCTCCCTGAGCCAATCTTGCAAGGACTTGGCGACCAAATCGACAGACCGATCCTTCAAAGCACATTCCCAAACGACTGCGACGCGCCAGCCCATGTCCAATAGTTCGGCCGCATTCCTGGCGTCTCGCCGGACGTTTGCAGAGAATTTCGCCCTCCAGAATTCGGGACGGGTCGCTGGAACTGTCGCAAATCGGCAGTCTTCATGTCGATGCCAGAAGCATCCATGCACGAAGACAACAGCACGATACTTCGCGAAGACGAGGTCCGGTTTTCCCGGAAGCGCTGCTCCATGAAGGCGGTATCGCAGACCGGCGGAATGCAGCGCTCGCCTCAGCAGCAGCTCGGGCTTTGTGTTCTTGCCGCGAATGGCCGACATCATTCGCGAGCGTGTCTTGGCATCCACAATGTCAGCCAACGCAAGTCATCCCCTGGCTTCCTGGAGTCAGCCTGGTAATAGGCTCGTGCAATATTGGAATTTCGAGTAGATGAGCCAAGCATTCAAGACTGTCGACCTTTTTGCCGGACCCGGTGGCCTTGCCGAGGGCTTTGCGGCGATCAAGGACGATAAGGGAAAGCGTCCATACCAGATCGCTCTGTCGGTGGAGAAGGAGCCATCCGCATTCGCGACCCTGCGGCTGCGTTCATTCTTCCGGCAGTTCGAAGATACTCCGGAAACATACTACGCCTACATCAGCGGGAAAATATCGAGAGACCAACTGGTCGCCGCTCATCCGAGGGAATGGAAGGCCGCATCTGACGAAACGGCGATGCTCGAACTGGGTACGGAGAAGGCAACAGCGTGGCTGGACCCGATCCTCGACGGGATTTCGGCAAGCGCCAGCATCGGGACAATCCTGATTGGCGGCCCCCCGTGCCAAGCCTATTCGCTCGTTGGACGTGCCCGAAATCGCGGCATTCAGGATTACGTTCCAGAAGCCGACCACCGCCACTTTCTCTATCGCGAGTACATACGCATCTTGCAGCGATTAGAGCCCGTCGCTTTTGTCATGGAAAACGTGAAAGGTATGCTCTCGGCCAAGATTTCCGGCGAGAGCATGATCGACAGGATCGTCGAAGACCTGAAGTCAGCTGGCGGAAAGCCGGATAGTTATGTCCTCCTTCCACTTGTCGCAAATCAGAGGTCTGGTCATGTGCGGCATGTGATACGTGTGGAAGATTTCGGAATTCCGCAGGCCCGCCATCGCGTGATCCTCATGGGAATCAGGGCTGATGTTTTCTCCCGATCAGGAATAGACCCGGTGAAGTCGCCCTCTCTGACCTCGCGACCGACGCGCCCGTCGGTTGCCAGCGTGTTGGCTGGTATGCCGAACCTGAGAAGCGGGCTGAGCAAGATCGCCGACAGCCCGGACGCATGGCGACAAGCCGTCGTTCGCGCCTTCAAGGATGCTTCCACAGCAAGTCGCCGCGACGGCGGGTGGCTTACCCAGGTTGCGAAGCGGCTTGTCGAATATTCTCGCGAGTTTGAAGCAGCGACCAATCTGCCACCGAGGTCCAGCACTGAGGTCACTCCGCTCGCCGATAACTTCCTTGCGGCGTGGCTGGCTGACGACAGATTGCTCGCATTGCCCAATCATGAAAGTCGCGGCCACATGCAAGGTGACTTGGCGCGGTACGCCTTCGCAGCAACCTTCGCCGAAGTATTCGATCGCTCTCCTAAGGCAGACGAGTTTCCCAAGGGCTTGGCCCCGAACCATCGAAACTGGACCTCAGGCAAATTCGCGGACAGGTTCCGGGTTCAGACTTGGAACAGCCCTTCAACGACAGTGACGAGCCACATTTCGAAGGATGGACACTACTTCATCCATCCCGACCCGAAGCAATGCCGAAGCCTGACAGTACGCGAAGCTGCACGTCTTCAGACCTTCCCCGACAACTACTTCTTCGAGGGCAATCGCACCCAGCAATATGTGCAGGTCGGCAACGCTGTTCCGCCGCTGCTGGCCAAGCAGATCGGGGAGTTGCTGCTCGAAATTCTCCGAATGGCGGACGCAGACTGACCGACTGGACGGCAGTCAGTAGAATTCCTCCAGCTTTTCCGCGATAGCCAGTGCGGCAAGAGACTGCTTTTCGCTCGGAACACGATCGGGCAGGAATGTGCAGGCCGTCAGGATTCCCTGCTCTCGTCCCGTCAATTTGCTTATCGATTGTCCAAACGCCAGCAACTGCTTCCAGTAGCCAGCCCCCTGCATGACAACTTCACTCTGAGCCTCGATTCCGGATGTCAGCTCCCTGTCCTTCCGGGCTGATCGCTTGTTGGTTTGCGCGTCAGCCGGATCGATCAGATTGTCCCAGAAGTCAGCACCATATTCGACTGAACGCTTGGCAAGCTCTGCCCAACAGCCCTGCTTCTTGGCCCACTCACTCATGTTCCGGATACCAGCCGGAGGCGCAGTGATGACCGCATTTGCCGCTTCGGCCGCAACGAGACATGCACGTTCAAGGTTCGAGGGCACGCGCTGTAGCGACCAAACCCGGTCGAGATCGATTACCTTTTTCTTCAAGCCTGCGTCATGGACAACCTTGGCGAAGGCATAGGTGACGATGTTGGCCCTGTAGCCCCCAGCGTACCATTCCTGCTGGGGCACCAATTT
Source organism: Stakelama portus (assembly GCF_003171655.1). Classification (GTDB taxonomy): domain Bacteria; phylum Pseudomonadota; class Alphaproteobacteria; order Sphingomonadales; family Sphingomonadaceae; genus Sphingomonas; species Sphingomonas portus. Next base: position 2,828 of record NZ_QFZL01000007.1, read on the forward strand.
CTCGAAGTGCCGAAAGATGATGGCCTTGGCGATCAGCCGCTTGAACCAGACCTCATCATAGGAATCCTTCTTCTTCTCCCAATCGGTGCCGATGAACTGTGCCAGCTTCCCGAAGTTCTTCTGCGCCCCAAGGCTGACTTCATGCGGCAGACAGCGGTAGGAATTCTCGAATTTGGCCAGATCAGTCTTTGTGAAGAATTGCGAGCGAGGGTATTCAGCGTCGAAGCGCTTTCGATCCGCTACGGAACGCCGCCCACGCTCGTCCGAAAACTGTCCGCGCGCACGCTCGTAGAACCACTTGGTTTCCCGATACCCCTCGTCACCCGACGGAGCGAGAATTCGGCGCGAGAACTCCTGAATTTTCACATGGAATGGATGGTTCGCGAAGAAGTCCGCCGCATTGACCTTGTTCTGGCTGTTCGCGAATTGCGAGATGAGCGGGACGACGTCTTCCGACTGTTCCGGCGGCACGACTGTGAGCTTCATCTGGACAAATACGTCTTTCAGCTGTTCCGGAGCGAGCTTCCTTGCCGCGTGGATCGAAGCTGTGGTCTGCCCGCCGTTCACTATCTGGAAGTTGTTGGCAGACATCAGGAGCAGGCCCTCCCCCGTGCCGGCAATTTCCACGGACTCTGCAGTGGCTGTCAGTCCGTTGTTGTAGGAAAAGAACATGCTGGGATCATCGCGGATCGTATCACGTATGCCGCGATTGACCTTGTTGCGCGCCTGCAGAAAGCTTCTCACATTGGCTTCAAGCAGTCGCGCGCCCCACTTTTCGTAAATCTCCGCGAGCTGCACTCCAGGAATTACTGCGATATAGCTTTCCAATGGCGCGCCGTCGTAGGAAGCCTTGAGGACAGGAACTGGTTCGCCAAAGGATTCGGCGAAGTCCACGATCAGGTCTTCCCGTGTCTGGCCTGACGACTCGAAGCGATGAATGCGCGCCAGGTCCCACACGTTTGAAGTAACGGGGATTCCGCCAATATTGCCGACAGGCTGCGCATCCGTCCGCGCCTTGTTGGTCCGATTGGTTACCAGGATGAGCTTGATCTTGTTGATCTGCTTCCATGCCCGGGCAATCAGGTCGCTCAGGACAAAGCCGTTGCTCGTTTCTTCCAGGCTTTCGCGGAAATCGCGTGCTTTCGCGGCAACGACAAATTCGACAAGGCGCTTGAGCAGGCGGCTGATTTCAGTCTTGTCGATTGATTGGGGCTCATCGGCGACGGTGAAATCGCAGATGAGAACGCTGAGCACGCCTTCTTCGTCTGTCGGGTCCCACGCGTATGCATCTACCTGCACGGCCTTGGAACCGAACTTGCCCTCGAAGTATGATTGCGAAAGCGAGGACACCTCGCCGGCCTCATCGAGAATGTCAGCAATCTTGTCGAGAAATGCTTCGCTGGTGATGAGACCCATGGCATCTGCATCGCCTTGAATCTCGGCGATAAGCTGGCGATGGTATTCGTTCAGTTCGCCCACGAACCGTTCCTCTCGACGATGAGACGATCCAGCGAATCCGGCTCAACAGAGTAATCCGAGCAAGCATCGAGGCTGATGCTGTATCGTACCGCGGAGACGCCCAATGGCGGTGGGTTGGCAATTCTTGGGAAGCCTTCGACAACTTCAAAGTGCAGGCTCTTGCCGACGTTCCAGCGCCGGTCCGAGTAATCATCGTCGAAGTCAAAGCCGGTCGACATGATTGCCTCTTCCCAGAGCGAATATGCTTCCGGATCGGCGACGGCATACAATTTCTCGACCTCGGTGACATAATCGGTCAGCGTCAGGCCATTCGGCTTAACGACTGCGTCAATGGCGCTGACGACGAGGAACAGCTGGCAACCGTCCACATCCGATAACTGATCCTCGGAGGAAATCTGCACGAAGGGTTTTGCCGCCCCGCGACGTGCCTTCACTTCCACAAGGCACCCGTCTAGTTCGAAATCCTTCGAAGATCCGAGAGGGCCTTTCCACGCCTCGACAGCCGCCCTCGGTCCGATCAGGTCGATCAGATGATGGAGAAACTGGAGTTCGCCGAGCAGCCCCCGCTGTTCTTCCAGCGAAAGCAAGCCGCTCTTGCCACCTCGCAAAAGGTGGTGCCAGCGAAGCGTGCGCCGGATCGAGCGGTTCAAGGCATCGCGATTGTCACTTCCCTGCTCTCCCGCCTGCACAATATCCCTGCACAGGCTCCCGAAGAGTTCTCGTTGCTCTTCGTCCCGGAGCAGCAGGACCAGCGATCTGTGACCTGCAACATTTTGGTAGGTCAGATCGAGCGAACGTAACTTCGGCAGCGGCTTGATCTCGCTGGTGTCTGCCGCCAGCCGTAGCAGCAGGCCAGGCTCCGATTTGCCTGAAATGATCCAGAAGAAGTCTAGATTGTTGCCTGGATTGACCCTTCGGGCATCGATTCCCCCCGCGCTCAACCCATCCCAAGGGTCGTCATTCTTTGTCATCCGGCACGTCCTCATCGATGTCGTCTTCGCCGAAGAGTTCGCGAAGCTTGGTAGTGTTCAGGATGTACTCGACCTTCTGGTCAGGCCGCGCCGACGGCGGAAAGCTGATCCCCCAACCGACAACGGGCTTACCAGGGAGTTTGTGGCGGTCGGCCTCATCGACACCGTCCTTCTTGATCGAGACGTTGAAGAGCATGAAAAGCGGGCGCTCGCGGCGTGCCCGATACACTCGATCCGGGAAGTTGACCTTGGTATCTGCGCCAAGGTTTCTCTCTTCCCGATAGTCGGCTTCGGCCTGGCGAACGCGATCAGGCGAGAGACCTGCTTTTTCCATGCCTCGCGAAGCCACACGAGCACTCGATCCACTGATAGTGAGAATGTTGTTTGCAAGATCGTCGGGTCCGATCGAACGATTGATCGGATTGATATTCCACCCGTCAATTTCGAGGGGATCGACTTCATCCGAAGATTTGAGAGAGGCTATGAGGACATCCCATTCCGACATTTCGTCGTCACGCCGCGCTGCGATGTACCTGCGGATGGGATCAGTAGCCGAGAGTACGGAATCTGGATGATTCTCGAAGTCACGAAGGAAGTCATCGACGACCTCGAACGGCACCTTGGAGAGAAGTAGACCACCGGAGACTTGCTGCGCATTGTCAGGAGCGAGGCCATTGCGCGATAGTGAGGCCGAGAATCTGTCGCGCACTTTCCTGTTGTGATTGAGAGCAGCTTCTCCCGCTCCAAGTCGCGTCGTTTCCACGAAATTGTTGGATAGGCCCACCATCAGATGCTTCTGACCCGAGCCCATCTTGTTTCTGGCGGTGACCATCAGCGCGCTTGGGTGACTGCGTACCGCGAGACCGAATTGTTCCGGCGTAGCGTTCGCGCGTTCCATCTTCTTCAGTTCCAGCTGCAACTCCTCGGTGGCCTCGGCAATGTGTGCGTACCAGGATGAAGCCTCGCGAAGCATCCAGATGCGGCAGAGGTCTTCATAGTTCTGCCGGTAACCGAACCATCGGCCCATCTGCATCAAGGTGTCGTACATCAACGAGTTGCGCAGGAAATAGGAGACGGTCAGACCTTCAAGCGTGAGGCCACGCGAAAGCGAAAATCCCCCGACAGCAATAACGGTCAGGCCATTCTCACCGCCAGAATCATAATCGAGGCTCTCCGAGGAGGATGAATTCACTGCCATGACGGTCGCTGAAGCAACCACCGAAAGCAGGTTCTCGCGAATATCATCCCATTCCGGCCACGCATTCCGATATTCGTCCTCCCAGCAGCGTTTCAGCTCGGCAATCTCTGGGTTGCTATCAGCATTGGCCTTCGCGCCATCGACACGAACAGCGTCTTCGATCGCCTTCAGGTGCTGATGCAATCTGTTGCGCAGAAGGTTCTGGATGCCGGTGAAACGTGATGCGTTGACCAGCATGGATGCATGCTGGCTCTTCTGGCCCCGCAGATTCCTTATCGCGCGTGCCAAGATAAAGCACCGAAGAGCAGCGAGCATGCTTTCCGGGACGGCAGTGATGTCATGGTCGATCTTGTGCTTGACGGGCAGCAGATCGCCATTGTCATCAATGTAACGCAGGAACCGCGGCCTCTCGTCATCGTCATCAGGAATGCCGTCGATGAAGACCTTTCGCGCACCGAAGTAGTTGGTGGGAGCATCCAGCCCGATGATGAAATGTCGCGGGAAGAGGTCCTGCTTGTAAACCTCGTCGTCCGAGTCAGGGTCGATGAAGATGTTGGCGAAGGGGGTGGCGGTGTAGCCGACGTAACAGCTTCTCCGGAAAAGCCCCAGAAGGTCCCGGATCTGTCCGTTGATGCGCGAGACTTCATCCCGACCATACTGGATGTTGATGGAGGCATTGTCGGCTTCGTCGTCGATCAGGAGCATGGGTTGATCGACCATCTCCGAATACCGACCTGTACTGTGCTCACGGAGCCAGTCGATCAGGTTCGCAAGCGTGCGGGAGTTCTTCTTGATGACCAGGACGACGGGCACCGCGTATGATGCGATCTCACTGGTATTCGTAGTCGCCGTTGCCTTGTTGAAGTCCTTTAGTGTCGTTGTAAGGCTCACCGGTGCCTTGCGGTGATCGAACATCCCTACGCCAATCAGCTTTGGCTTGTTCCGCGTGTCCTTCTTTTCAAGTCGACCAGTGTCGCGCCCCACGAAACCCTCGTCGATACGTGCCTGGGTTTGATTGCGCAGGTTGTTGTGGATGCCTGCGATAACCACGATCAGGCGGTATCCGGCGTCCGCAGCCTTGCAGACCAGTCCGGTATAGTTTGCTGTCTTGCCACTCTGAACGTGGCCCACGACCATTCCCTTGCGATCCCATGCCGAATGGTCATTCGGATTGCCCATGCGGTCCAGAATGCGATCGGTGACGTGGTCAGTCGAGGTGACCACATCCTTGGGCAGGCGCTTCTGTTCGAGCAGCTTCCTGTATCGATTCCAGTAATACGGTTCGATCAGACCATCGGCACGGGCGTCGTTCAGCCATGGCTTGAAGTCCGCTTCACCGATGACAGCGCCAATACCCATGCTGATCCCGACCCGCTCTTCCAGTTCGCGCGCAAGTTGCTCAGCGTCCTTGTCGGTCACGTCGGAAAAGAATGGCAGAATCCGCACTGTCGCTATCGTTTCGCGGATGCTTTCTTCAGTTGGTCTGTCCTGACTGGCAATGAGCTGGGAAACCATTCCATCGAGTTGTGCGACCTTGTCAGTCATTCCAGTCGACCTTTTCGAGAACTTCGACGACTACATTCCGCGCGATTGCGGAGGCAGACTTGAACGGCTCGATCTGACATAGAATTTCCGCAATTCGTTCGCGGTCAGTGCCTTGCTCGACAAGCCTCGGGATCATCGCCTCGGCGAGTTGTCGTAGTGACTGTTCATCTGCGTCCTCGGCTTTCACTTCTTCGGGCGAACCAGCGAAATCCGAATGAAGCGATGCCACCGGCACCGACGAACCGATCAGCCCGATGATGTTTGCAAAATCGGATTGCAGATCGGTTGGCAGTTTCTCCGAGAAGTCGGCGAAAACCGGGTGGGCCAGGTCCGGACGATAGACGATGGAGCCATCCCGCTGGATGCGTTGCCAGACCGGGAAATACTCGTTGTCCACGAGCCTCTTCCCTCGGCGCTGATAGGTGCGCTTCGACGTGACAGCTAGTCGTTCAACGAGCAGTCGCATCCTTTCTCGAACCGCTGGAGGCAGCTGCGCCGATGCCTTCTTCACATCGATCTTCCAGTCGGAATCCATCGTGTTGGGAATATCGACGCGGATACGGCACAGCTTGGTCAACTCGGCCTGCCTCGCCATCCCGAGCCAGCTTCCGGCAATGATCAGACGTCTGCCTCGATAGACATAGAAACCCTGTGTTCGCAGGTGCCCTTCGGGACCGCCCAAGTCATTCCAGTCGGCGTTTGGAATTTCCTTGTGGTGCGGAAGCGTGAAACTCTGAAACTCGACATATCCGTTCTTGAGTTCGAGCCGATCCGGCCTGTCGGATTGGTGCTTGGGGAATCTGGTTCCGAACGGGTCGAGGGCATCGAGCCTTCTACCGTTCAGCCATATTTGGAGAGGTGGCTTGTCCTCTGACATGAAGCGGTGGAACACCAGCCTGATGTGGCGCTCGGCTTCCGCCAGCAGGCGGTTGATATGTTCCGCGCGCCTTCTCTGATCATTTTCTATGCCGCCGGAAAGCCTGTCGAGCGATCGCCAGACCACCAGCGTTCCCCGTTCACCAAGCCTCTCACTCCAAGGAATGTCTGACAGGTTGTCGTGAAGCTCGATTTCCCACTTGTTGGTTCGCGATACCTCATCGAGGTCCCACGTCGCAGCGGAAGTCGCGCCATTCTTTCGCGTCAGGACAGTCAATCGCTTGCACTGCGAGAAACTGGCGCTCTTCATCCCGAGCCCGAAGCGCCCAAGGTCGCCCGAGGCACGATCATCGAGTGGATTGCTGCTGCCAGGTCGCATCGCCTCGACGAGCTCGTCCAGAGTCATACCGCAGCCATCGTCGAGGACAGCAATTGCTGGTTCGATCGCATTCGTTTCGGAAAGTATCTCAATTTTCCGAGCACCAGCAGTTATGGAGTTGTCCATGATGTCGGCAAGCGCCGTTTCCGAGGAATAGCCAATATCTCGCAAGCTCTGAATCAGCGATGCTGCGTGAGGAGTCGCATCCGCAGTCCTGCGCGGGATTGGAACTTGGCGCGATTCAGAGGGCATGAATTCTCGTGCAAATCATAGCGTGGCCAGGATGTTATAGGGATTGACTTCTTAAGCAATATTCATTGCCGGCTGCTTCCGCCATTGTTGGATCGACTGATCGCAGGAGAGATCGGCTCAGGGTGAGGACAAGAAACGTAGCGCTACCCTGCCGGGCAACCTGCTCTATCCGCCGGCGCGGACCGGGCCAGTAGTCCCGGCCCATTCGGGTGACGATCAGGAGCAATCGAAAGTGGAGCGGGAATTGCTGTTGGACGCGCTCTGTCCCGCGCTTCGCGCTCCTGAGGGCGCGGCAATCCTGAGCTAACCCGCAGGCACTCTCGCCTCTCTCGCTAACGGACGCCCGCTGGCCCACAGGCCCGCGCGCAGGACGTCCGTCGGCTTCGCGCCGTTGCAAGGGTGCCATTCCTGCTGGATCGCCGGGCGATCATATGGCGGGAGCACTAGGGGCTTTGCCCTCTCGTTCCCGAAACCGGAAACAGACGCCCCCGTTTGGCGGGCCTGCACCCACTGGTCCGCGCCAGGGCATCGATTCCGGCCATTTTACCTTCCACCTCCCATCCCCGAGGGAAGGCAAGCGGGATGCCTTGGCTATCGGCGCATCCCTGCGTCCTAATAAACGTTGACTATGTGCTCTGGCCAAAAATGACCTCGGACCCGAGCTCAAGTCAAAATCGTCATCCTCGTTGTCGTCACTCCACGACGGCACATTATCCAAGACTCCTCAAAAATATGGACCTGAAGCTCCTTTGACGATGACCCACATACGTTCGTTCAACGAGATGGTTTCATCTGAATCGATCTCATCTTGGGGCAACTTCAGAAAAATGCAACTTTACCACATCTCCAACACCGATGTTGGACCGGTCTTCCACTGCGGGAATTTGAATGGTGTCTGGATAGTCTTCTGCACTAGCAACTCCACTTCGAAGTTCCCGGCCATCGAATTCCGAACAGACCAGACTTGACGAGGTGCGGTATGGACGAAGTGATGATCCGAGACGCCGCGCGCACTGGGCCGTCGGCTCGATAATTTGCTGAACGAGGGCATGGCGCCGGAAATCAGGCGGTCTCGCGAGGATGCGCTTCTCGCGCAAAGCCACCTCTATCGGGCTTCGTCCACCTGATAGTACTGGGGGTTGTACATCCATTCGGTCACCTCGGATTCTCGCCATCCGGCGCAGCGCGCCGCGATGCGGACCTGTTTGGGGAAGGTGCCGTCCTGGATTTTACGATAAAGCGTCGCGCGAGACAGCGCGGTGCGATCGAGCACCTCGTTGATCCGGAGAAAGCGGTCCTTGGGCTGGTCGGACATATCGCGTGTTCCTTGTGTTGTGTGGGTCGTGTTGCCTCCTGATCCGAGGATTTGAGATCGCGCTGGAATCTGTCAATGCTTTGAGATTCTGCGGTTTCTACGCCATCGTGTCCTTCAACATGCTCGGGTGTCCGGGGACGTCCCCGGGTGCGTGCAGTATTTTTTTCGATCCGATTTGGATGTGTCGTCTCAGGCTCTCTGGCCTGACCGCGCTCTACCTGCGCTGGCGCTTAGGCCGAGCCGCCCGGGGCGTCTCGTCGGCAGAGCCGTGACGATCGCCTGACACTCTTCCGTGGCGCTTTGTGCGCCCCGGTGCGGGACGGTTTCGTCCCGCGTATTGTCGCCGCGCTTTGGCGCGGCGGCGTGGGCCTGACGGCGGCAGACTGGCGGGTGGGCGTCGCTGCCCGTTAGCCCCGCCTCGGCAAGCCGCAACCCCGGCTGTGCCGGGGTGCTCCTCTTCGTTTCGCCCCTCTGGGTGCGGCCCGCCGTTAGCTGGCGGTGCTGCTGGTCCGCTCCTGCCGCCCACCCGCCATTCCGGCGCCGGGCCATGGCGGTTGAAGGAAGGAGCGAAGCATCATGGGAACGAATGAACGCCAGAGCCTCTATGGCGAGGTTACGAACCGGATCATTGCTGAACTGGAGGAAGGGCGACTGCCATGGGTGCAGCCGTGGGATGCTTGCCTCTGCCCCTGCACCATGCCGCACAATGCGGGAAGCGGGAGGACCTATTCGGGGATCAATGTCCTGATCCTCTGGGCGTCGGTGATCGAGCATGGCCATGCTTTGCAAGGCTGGCTGACCTACCGGCAGGCCGAGAAGGCGGGCGGGCACGTCCGGCGCGGCGAGAAGGGCACAGTCATCTGCTATGCCGACCGCTTCACGCCGAGGGACGAAGCCGAGAAGGCAAGGAGCGAGGACCGCGAGGCAAGGACCATTGCCTTCCTCAAGCGCTTCACCGTGTTCAATGTCGACCAGTGCGAGGGACTGCCCGAGGCTTATTTCTCCATTATGGATATACCCGATCCGGTGCTGGCAATTGCCGCAGCCGACGAGGTCATTGCGCAGAGCGGGGCCGACCTGCGCGTTGGTGGCGGCGAAGCGTTCTATGCGCCGCGCGAGGACTTCGTGCAGGTGCCGCCACAGGCCGCGTTCGGCGAGCCGATCAACTGGTATCGCACCGCGCTCCATGAACTTGGCCACTGGACCGGGCACTCCAGCCGGTTGAACCGTGACCAGACCGGCGCCTTCGGATATTCCGCCTATGCGCGCGAGGAGCTGGTCGCCGAGATGGCGAGCGCGTTTACCTGCGCATCGCTCGGCATCGAACCAACCGTGCGGCATGCTGATTACATTGGCGCATGGCTTTCCGTCCTTCGCGGTGACGAGAAGGCGATCTTCCGCGCGGCAAGCGCCGCGAGCAAGGCGGCCGACTGGCTGCTGGCCTCGCGCGCGGCGGAGGCGGGGCAGTGATCCCGCCCCTTCCGTCACAAGACGAACTGGCGCGCATCGAGGACGCGGTGCGCCGCCTGCCGCGTCTCGAGCGTGAAGTGTTCCTCGCGGTGCGGCTCGACGGGCTGACCTATGCCGAGATCGCCGCGCGAACCAGGCTCACGCCTCGGCAGGTCGAGCGCCTGTTCGCGCAGGCGCTGACCAATATCCTTCGCAACATGGCCAGTCCGCGCCGCCGCTGGTGGCGACGGCTGTTGCCATGATGGCGCTTCAGCAAAACGCGCCTGTGTCCATACCCATTTCCTGGTATGGGCAGAGGCGCATTTTGCCTGCTAGGCTTGGGCGATGAAGAGCGACCTCGACCACTTGCCCGCGAACAAGCAGCGCGAACTCGAACGCGTGGTGCAGCTGATCTTCGAGGAGTTCGAGGACGCCTTCGCGCTCTCGAAGCACGAATGGAAGAAGAAGGGGCGCATCCTCAAGATCGTGCTCTACGGCTCCTATGCGCGCGGCGGCTGGGTCGACGAGCCGCACACCGCCAAGGGCTACAAATCGGACTACGACCTGCTGATCGTCGTCAACGACAAGCGGCTCACCGACCGGGTCAAGTACTGGGTCAAGGTCGATGACCGGCTGATGCGCGAGTACGGCATTGCCGGGACGCTTCGGACACCGGTCAATTTCATCGTGCACACGCTCGCCGAGGTGAACGATGGGCTCGCCCACGGGCGCTACTTCTTCATGGACGTCGCGAAGGACGGCATCGCGCTCTACGAGAGCGAGGACACCGAGTTCCACGAGCCCAAGCCGAAGACGCCGCAACAGGCTTTGGCCATGGCGAGGGAGTATTTCGAGGAGTGGTTCCCCGCCGCCATGCGGCGACACGACTTTGTCCGCTTCGGCATGGAAAAGGGGCACCTGAAAGAGACAGCATTCGAGTTACATCAAACGACCGAGAGCCTCTATCATTGCGTCCTGTTGGTGGTGACGTTCTATACCCCACACGTTCACAATCTTGGCTTCCTGCGCACGCAGGCCGAGCGGCTCGATGCGCGGCTGACCTATGTCTGGCCCTGGAGCACGCGCAAGGAGCGCGCGATGTTCGAGAAGCTGAAGGAAGCCTACGTCAGGGCGCGCTACTCGAAAAACTACCGGATCAGCGAAGAGGAGCTCAATTGGCTTCGAGAACGAGTCGAAGAGCTTGGCCGCGTGGTGCACGAGCTTTGCTCGGAACGGATCGCCAAGCTTGAGTCTATTGCCCGCCAAGGGGATTGATCACCTATCATTTTGCCAGCGCTTGCAACGCTTCCTCGATACCCGCCACAAAGTTCTCGTATACCTCGGCATCCAGCCAGTCGTCCTTACTGGCCTGCAGGCGCCGAAATCGCTTCATAGTGGAAAAAAGAGAACTGATATGTTCTGCTTCCCTTTCGGAAAGCGGATTTCTTCTTCGTCCATCAACTAGACGCCATGCTGCATCGCCGATCGAGCGGGCATCAAAATCGTCTCCGAGTTTGTTTTGCAGAGCCCCGCACAAATCGGACCATCTTCGATCGATCAAATCATATAGCTGTGTGGCAGTCTTGTCAGAGTTCTCTAGATGATCTTTCGGATTCACGAGATTATCGTCGCCCGTATCCCTAAATGGTTCGGAAAAGCTCTGGGTGACCAAGTCAGCCGCGAGAGATTTAATGGTGCTCAGCTGCTGCTCCATTCCCCGAAGGTGCTCGCGAAGGTTGGAGACCTCCTGAGTTGAATTGCGGATTTGGGCCTCTGCGTCCTGTAGATGCCGCACTTGCACTTTCAGTTCTTCGATGGAAGTCGTCACAGAACTGAGCTCTCTTATGATCCCCTTCAGAAGGCCACCTGGACCAAGAATCAAAACGGCAATTAGACCGACGATAGGCCACGCCAAAGCAGACACCAAATTTACCCAGACCTGTGGCATTTGACCTCCTTTGAAGGAAGTATCTATTGCGCTGTAATCGGTATGCCTTCAAGCTCAGCTCTCGTGAGTTGAAATAGATCGCCTATCGGCCCCAAACGCGCGAAGCCCGCGTCGGCTCCACAGCGCGAGCACATGCAGTCGTTCCGCTCCGCGCAACCTGCCCGCCGCTTCGACCAGCAGTCCCAGGATCACAGCGCGGTCGTCGTCGGTGAGCTCTACCAGCCCAGCCTTGGCGACCAGCCCGCCGAGCTCGATGAGCTGGCGCGTGCGCTCGCGGCGCTTCACCTGCCAGTCGCGGGTGTCATGCCGCGCCTGACGTGCCATGAGCCGATTGCGCTGCGCCTTGTTCCGGCGCAGCGCGCCCTTGCCCACCGCCAGTGCTGTTGCCAGCCCCGCGTGCCGTCCCGCGAAAGAACGCTGCGCCCCGCTTGCGCCACGCCTCCCTTGTCGCGGAATCGGTGGTCGCGACGGCGGCGAGCAGTGCGCCGGCCAGTTCTTCGGCGCTGAGTTCGTCGGCCCCGGTGGCAATCACCAGCTCGCCCAGCTGGCTCTGCTTGCGGCATTTGAGTTGCTTCGCCTTGTCGGCAAGTGCCTTGAGCTCGGCATCATAGTCACGCGGTTTGCGCATGGAGAATGCCCTTCCTTGCGGGGTGCGGACCTTCCAGTTATCGACATCGCCGATCAGTCACAACATCGTGAAATCTCTTGAGATTTCGCGTTCCCGAGATTGATGAAATCTTTCGAGGGCGCGCTTATACGTCGTGCCGACGTGCGCATGTAAGTGTAAGTGGATAGCCCTCATGGCGATCTACCACTTCTCGGCCAAGGTCATCTCGCGCGCTTCGGGCTCGTCCGCTGCCGCGGCCGCGGCCTACCGCTCGGCCTCGCGGCTGCGCGACGAGCGGCTGGACCGGAACCACGACTTCTCGAACAAGGCAGGCGTGGTGCACTCCGAAGTGCTGCTGCCCGAAAACGCGCCCGAGGAATGGCGCGACCGGGAGAAGCTGTGGAACGACGTCGAGGCGGCCGAGGTGCGCAAGGACGCGCAACTCGCGCGCGAGATCGAGTTCGCGATTCCGCGCGAGATGCGCCAGGCCGACGGGATCGAGCTGGCGCGCGATTTCGTCAAAAGGGAATTCGTCGATCGCGGCATGGTCGCCGATCTCAACGTGCATTGGGATGTAGGTGAAGACGGCCAGCCCAAGCCGCACGCGCATGTCATGCTGGGCGTGCGCGAAGTGCGCGCCGACGGCTTCGGCGCCAAGGTACGCGACTGGAACCGGACCGAGCTATTGACCCACTGGCGCGAAGCCTGGGCCCAGCACGTCAATGGCCGGCTGGCCCAGCTCGATATCGACACGCGCATCAATCACCGCAGCTTTGAAGCGCAGGGCATCGATCTCGAACCCCAGCACAAGATCGGCCCCGCCGCTTCGCGCATGGCGGGCCAGGGTTTGGCAAGCGAACGGCTCGAAGAGCATTTTGCCATCGCGCGCAGCAACGGCGAGAAGATCCTCGCCGACCCGTCCATTGCCTTGGATGCGATCACCCACCAGCAATCCACCTTCACCACCCGCGACCTTGCGATGTTCGTGCACCGGCACAGCGAGGGAAAGGACCAGTTCGATGCGGTGATGGCGGCGGTGCGCTCCTCGCCCGAGCTGGTGAAGCTGGGCCAGGATGGACGCGGGCACGAGCGGTTCACGTCGCGCGACATGCTGGCGACCGAACGGCGGCTTGAGAATGCCACGATCAAGCTCGATGCCCGCCGCAACCTCGGCGTTCTCGACCGCCATCTGGAGCGTGCGCTCATGCAGGCCGAAGCGCGCGGACTTGTCCTCTCGCCCGAACAACGCGGGGCGGTCGAGCATGTGACGAGCAGCCGGGGCATCAGCAATGTCATCGGCTATGCCGGAACCGGCAAGAGCGCGATGCTGGGTGTCGCGCGTGAAGCCTGGGAATCGGCCGGCTATGAAGTGCGCGGCATTGCCCTGTCGGGCATTGCCGCCGAGGGCCTTGAAAGCGGCTCAGGCATTGCCTCGCGCACCATCGCCAGTCTCGAACACCAATGGGGCCAGGACCGCGAGCTGTTAAACAGCAAATCCGTGCTGGTGATCGACGAAGCCGGAATGATCGGTACGCGCCAGATAGAGCGCGTGATCACCGAGGCCGAAAAGCACAGCGCCAAGGTGGTGCTGGTCGGCGATCCCCAGCAGCTCCAGGCGATCGAAGCCGGCGCCTCGTTCCGCTCGATTGCCGAACGCCACGGCGCGGTGGAAATCACCGAAGTGCGCCGCCAGCACGAAGACTGGCAGCGCGATGCCACGCGGCATCTGGCCACCGGCCGAACCGCCGAGGCACTCGATGCCTACGAACGGGCCGGCCATATCCACGCCGCCGAAACCCGAGAGGCAGCGCGCGAGCAACTGATCGAGCGCTGGGATCGCGGCCGGCAGGCCAAACCCGATGCCGGCCGCATCATCCTCACCCACACCAACGACGAAGTGCGCGAGCTCAACGAGGCGGCGCGCGGGCGGATGCGCGCCGCCGGTGACCTCGGCGAGGATGTGAGTCTGCAGGTGGAACGCGGTAGCCGCGACTTCGCTGCTGGTGACCGCGTGATGTTCCTCAAGAACGAGCGCGGCCTCGGCGTAAAGAACGGCACGCTCGGCACGATCCGCAGCGTCAATGCGCTGTCGATGGCAGTGACGCTCGACGATGGGCGACAGCTCGCCTTCGACCTCAAGGACTATGACCACATCGATCACGGCTATGCCGCCACCATCCACAAGGCGCAGGGCATGACGGTGAATCGTGTCCATGTGCTGGCAACGCCCGGGCTCGACCGGCACGGCGCCTATGTCGCGCTCTCGCGCCACCGCGACAGCGTCGAGCTGCACTACGGCAAAGACGACTTCGCCAATCGCGATCGGCTTGCCCTGACGCTCGCCCGCGAGCGCGGCAAGGACATGGCCTCGGACTATGTCCCAAAGGCACCAGAGCAATCGCCCGAGCCGGTCGCCGCGCGAGTCCAGGACGATCCGTTCGCTGGGCTCACGGTGCCGATGACCTCCTCGCTCAGGATCGCGCGAGAGGCCCAGGCGATCGAGCGGGCAACGCCCGCGCAATCAGTCGCCGACCCCTTTGCCGGACTGAAGCTCGACGTCAGCGCCTTGCGGGTACAGGCAGAGCGCGATCCGCTCGACCGGGCCGTCGAGCGCTATGGCCGCGCCGCGGCGGACATCATCCGCATGGAGGAGCAAGGCCACGAGCCGCTCCATCACCAGCGCAAGGCGTTCGGGGAAGTCACCAAGGACCTCGATGCGCTGCGCTCCAATGGCGGGGCGGATATGCGCGACGCCATGAACAAGGATCCCTCACTCATCCATGAAGCTGCCAAGGGCCGCACCGCGCGCGCCATTCAGGCGATGATCGCCGAGGGCGAACTGCGCATCGATGCCGGCAATCGGGCCGACCGATTCGTTGCGGACTGGCAGGCCAAATCACGCCAGATGAAGGCGCTCGAACGGCAGGGCGAACACTACAAAGCCTCCTGCGTCAAAGACGACATGAGAAACATGGCCAGGGCGCTGCACCGCGATCCCCAGCTCGAGTCGCTGCTCAAAAATCGCACCACCGAACTCGGAATGAAGGCCGCCAGCGGCGCATCGATATCTCATGACCTCCAGCAGTGGCTCGGCCGCTCGCGCGGGTTGGGCATTGGCATGTAGGCTCCCTTGCCATGACCCAAACCGCTCCTTCCCCCGCCGCTCAGCAGCCCATTGCCCCCTCACCCGCGAGCCAGCCATCGCCTGCCCCTCAGGCAACGGCCGTCGAAACACTTCTAGCCATGGACCGGCGGCTCGCCGGTCTCACTGCTGCGGTCGAAGGCTTTGCCGCCCGGCAGCAGGAACTGCATGCGCGCGACTACGCGCCCGAGCTTGCCGCGATCCAGGAGAAGTGGGAACGGGCGCGCGCAGCGTTCGACCACCTTACCAAGCAGCCGGCGCTCTCGCTCACACCAGAGAGCATGGCCGACAAGATCGAGGCTGCTGGAGCGAACGTCCGCAAGGCCGATCACGAGGCCTTCAACCACGCCAGGCGCGATCTGCGGGACATGATCGGCACGATCGGAAGCGTGACCGCGTCGGCCAGGACAGCCCGTGACCAGAACCGTTGGCTGGCGGGTGCCGCGGCGGCGGCGATGGTGCTCGGGTGCATCCTGGGCGCGTTCGTTCCAACCGCCATCGACCGGGCCGTTCCCGTCGACTGGCATTGGCCTGAGCAGCGGGCGGCGAAAGTCCTGGGTGTTGACGAATGGACCGCCGGGGAGCGGCTGATGCAGGTGGCTGACCCCGGGCAATGGCAGGCGCTGCAGAGCGCGGCGATCCTCGTACGCGACAATGCTGACGAACTTTCCGAGTGTCAGAAGCGGGCGGCCAAGGCCAGGAAGGCCGTGACCTGCTCGATCAAAGTGCCGAAGCCAGTGGTGCGATAGCGAGATGCTTGGTCAAGATTTCGCCGTCCTATATGCCGGCTTCTTGGGACGATCCGGAACGGCAGACTTTAGGCCGCTGCTTGCGGATAGCTGCCCTTCGTTGTGGTCTGTCCGATGGCAGCTACACGCCCCAATCTAAGCCATTTCGGCGATAGGTGCTTCCACATGATAGAAGCGGTTCGCCTAGGCTCACGGCCCCCAAATGTACGAGACACTATTGGCTGCGCAGGAGCGCGCGGATCGACCGAGAGGCCAAATCGATCCTGGCTCTTTCATTTTTCAGGTAGCTTGAACGCACGCGCGGCTGGATCATCCGAGAAATAGAGGACGATATGGTCGTCGTCTTCGTCTATGTCGCGCGGGGCCATTTCGGCACGACTGATGGTTAGCCCCCTGCTCAGCCAGTGCTCAAATATGTTGTTCGATCCCGACCTGTCGAGTTGCCGCCTGAACAGCTCCTCCGTTATCCTGCCTGCGAGAAGATCGAGCAGCATACGCGCGGGGAACTCGACACGAAGGTCGTCGAGACCCTTGGTGCTTTTGATGGTCATGCCGAGATATTGCCCTCGCCCTTTAGGTGAAAACGCGCCTTGCCTGAACAATGACCGAGCCTGATAGCCTTCATAGTGCGGGTCCGGCAGCATCTCTGCGATCCGTTGAAGCGTCTGTGGAGCTTCGGGAAGCGCCGAAGAGCCGCAATAGGTCACGGTCCAGCGTCGGGGCTTACGGTCAGTCAGACCATTGAAGCCGAAACTCAACATTTCCTTGTAAGGTGAGAACGCCACCACCGCGTCCACGTCCTTGCCGTAGGTGGTCATGAAATGCGCGATGATTTGCGAGCCGGACACGCGGCGATTGGTCCAGTCATGTTCGCCGAACTGGCCGATACGCCGCAGCAGCGTTGATCCTACGTCTGCGACGAAGATCATCCGCAATGTACCGGGCGCTGCCGCCTTCAATTGACGCTTCTTTCGGCGCAACAAATCGTAGAGCGGATTATCGTCCAACGAATGGGTTTCGGGCGGCATGCTCGAATGGATGTTGTGGTAGCGTGTTTGCCGATACGCTTTGCGCTCAATCTCGACATCAAGACCTGTACTCTGAAGACGAAGCCGTTCACGTTCAGAGCGGCCCGACGACACCCAATCCTGGACCGTCTTGCTCAACGCCTCGGGGAGCATGAAGGCCTTGGGTGCAAGGCGTCGGCGGATATATTGCCCCGCCAGATAGCCGCTTTCCTCGCGAAAGGTGAAATAGAGGAAATTGCCAACACCCTTTTCAGCACGGTCAGCCGCCGCACTTACTTGCAAAGCGATGGCATCCATTGCTTCTTCGCCGGAAATGGCATTGTCGTTGGTGGCCGCGATTTCGATGGCAACGGTGCGGCCGGGCACCAAGGTGTCGGTAATGGCATCGGGACGCTTGGAATCCCCCCACCATTCCGGCTCGACTTCCAAATCACCAAGCGAATGAATGGCCCATAGGAGTGCAAGCTCCATCTCGGCTGGAAGCGCTTGCTCGACATTTTTTGGATGGTTCAAACGGCCAAGAATGTCCTTACCTTTGCCCTCCACCAATACGGGAGCAAGCTGGTCCAGCATTGATTGCAAGCGCCGTCGCGCAAAGATCGTCATGCGCGAATCCCGCTCATCCGGCAGGCATTTCTTCCGGCTCCCGCTCGGAAGAGGCTTTCCGCTGACGGCCGCGTAATTTTGCGCGCTCGGTCGGCAAGCGCGGCTGGAGGTCGAGGCCGCGCACAATCAACCGCAAGCTGCCGCCCATTTCCTGCTCGATCCGAGCGGCTTCTTCATTCAACATGGCGATGAGCCCGGCTAAGTCTAATGCCGCGCCGGTCTCGGGGTGCAGCCACGTGCGGGCAGAATTAACGGTGATGAGCAAACAGCCTGCGCGGCTGTTTTCCGCTGCCATGTATTTGACCACGAGCTGGTCTTTGATCGTGGCTTTCAGGTCGGCGGCGGAGCGGTCCTTCTCGCCAATCTTCAACTCGATGATCGCCTCATGTATCGAGCCGGTAGAGCGCAGGCGGATGTCGGTTTCTTTCTCATCTGCCGTCACCGCCTCCTGATCGACCGTATAAGCACCGTTGGCATTGGTGCGCAGTTCGCGGGCGATCTGCTGGCGCATGATTTTCTCGTCATTGATGAGCGCCCAAGCTGCACGGGGCGAATCATCGCGCAGCAACGCATCGTCCATGTCGTCCAAGCGATCGGTCAGGAGGGCGAACAACTCATCACGCGTCAGCGGTGGCAGTTCGCCATAACGATCGAGCGCCACGATGTCAGCCTCGGTGAAGGCAGCTGCGTCCGCCTCCTCGGCTGCCCGTTCGCGAGCCATGGCCAACGCCCGGTCTTTGAAGTCGGCAAAGAGCGGATCGTCGGCCAATCTGAATTTGATTGCCCAACCTTCAGCCCCGGTGGTCGACAAAAGCGCATTGACGATATTGCTACGCCCACGTTCGGCGTGATCGCGGGCGTTGGGCGAAAAGCTGCCCTCCTCCCGCACAATATCGTCGGAGGGGCGGATATACTGGTAGGCAAGGCGTGCGAGCCGAAGCAGCAAATCCGGGGTGAAGCCGGACGCCGAAAGATAAGTTTCCCCATCACCATGTCGGTCGCCAAAAAGCGAACTAAACCAATCCGTTGCCGGACCCAATTTTGCTGGTGCATGTGGCTTTATGGTTTTCTCAAGCGCATCGATGCCATCCGCCGCGTCGAGCCGCATCAGAACCGGCAACCAAATGCTGTTCACCGCATCTTTTGCGCCCTCCGCCAGTTCGGTCTTCGCGAGCGTATGGATGTGCGCCGTGATGTCGGAGTCGCCATGCTGCACGAGGATTTGAACCACTTGGCGAAGCCGGTTCGCGCGGGCCGTTTCATCCTCGTTGTGCCCAAGCCGCCATTTGCCCGCATCTAGCCATGTACGAAGGCGTGGCACGAAAAGGCGTGCGACGGTGGGGGCCCCGTATTGAATGTCTTGCAGCATGCCGGAATGGCCCACCGCTTGCTCGTCAAGTTCCGCGGTCAGTTCCGCTCCCAGCACGGTGTCGACCGCGGCGGGATGCACGGTGGCAAATCCTTCAAGCCAGGCAGGAAAACCGTTCAGCTCGATGGACACGTAGCGCAGGGCCAATTCGGCCTCGTCTTGACTGAGCTTTTCCGCCCACTGAGGATCTTCGGCCTCGGCGTAGATCCCTGCGAGGCCAAGCTGCCATCGGGTCAGGTATGTGCCTTTTTCTTCCTTAGGGCGTTCGCTTCGCAGGGTCGGACGGTCTTTGCGCCAGAATGCCATGACCGCGAGGCGCAATCGGTCAGCAACCTCCTTGCCAAAATGCCGCTCGATGAAGCGCCGGTTCCAGCCGGAGGCCCGGCTTTCCTCGCCGTTGCGCTCCATCGCGCGCCAGAGATTCCAGGCGGTGTTCTGGCAACGGTCGGCGGCAAACACTGCCTCAGGGTCATTGACGATTTCGCGCCAGAACATCACCCAACTGGCATGGGCTTTCGCGTCGCGACGTTCCTTCTGTTTCTGCCGTTTCGCATCTTCTCGTTGCCAGCGCAGCTCTTCGGGATCGGGCTTTCGCGGCTGCGCAAGCTGATCGAGGCGTTCAACCAGGTCAGGTAGATCATCAACATGCGATTTCAACGATGCTAGGTGGTCGGTCCATTCAACATTGTCTTCGCGGATGCGGATGGCTGCTTCGAGCATCATCGCGCGATCGTCGGCGGAGCGGCCGCGATCGGCGAGCGACGCGAGAACCCAACCAGCATCGATGGCACCTAGATGCAGCGCTGCCCCATGAAACGCCAAACGGGCATAGCGTTTGAAGGGTTCCGTTTGTGGCTGATACGCTTGTAGGAACGTGTCTTCGGCCTCGAACATGAGGCGCCGGGCATCAGGCGGCAAGCTAGGAAGGGCTGCCTCTAACTGCTTCGCGGGCTCGGTGCGATCATATTCGCGTTCTGCCAGTCGTAACGCAATCGCGGTGGAGCGCATCACTTCCGGGGTGGTGGTTCCGTTTTGAATCTGGCGCAGGCAGGTGGTAGCCAACGCTGGCAATAGGAACTGACGTTTGCTGGCGAGATGGGGCCATTGCTTCTCGTTCCAGGCAATGCCTTCCACCGCCAGTTCCGTAAGCCCGTGACGCAAAGCATCCAGCGCATCCGGCGATAGATCGACATGCTCGATCAGGCGCGGGAGATTCCATGAAATGTCGCCAACGGAGCGCTTCTTCTCCGTGATCCGCGTGAGCACCTTGCAGAGGAGTTCTACGGAGAGATGAGCCGGGAATAACCGCAGCAGCGCAGCGCGTGAGAGACGGTTCGGCCAAATCGGCCCATTTTGGGCCAAACTGTTGCTGATTGTAGCAAGGCGGGCATCGTTCAAATGGATGAGCGCGTCGAGTGCATCAATCCGCTCACCCTCGGGCGCTGTGGCATCGACCGCGATCCCGTAAACAATATCCGCGCAATCGGCCATCTTTCCGAGGCCGATCAGGTTCAGTAGAATTTCGCGGATTTCGTGGTTCTCGATGCCACCTTCCCAAAGGCGCTGGACCTCCGGTCCTAGGTTGGCGGCCGCAAAGCGATGAAGCTGGACGCTGGGCACACGCAATCCCCGCCAGCCGCCAGCGCTATGACGTTCAACATAGGCACGTAGTGCTCGCTGCCGTTGCGCAGGCGAGAGCGATTCAGGGTCACCGAAATTCAGGAGAACGTCCGGCTCGCGTCGCAGCACTTCTTCAAAAATGGCATCGTCGCGGAAAGCCATCCACGCAGCAACCGGACGTAGCGATGGCTTTACCACCTCGTCGCCTTGTGTCGTCGTCGTAAACAGAATGCGCTTGATCGACCGGACGGGCACACCCTGTTCGCGCAAGGCAAGAAGATGCTCGGCGGCCAGATATTCGATCACCGAGCGGTGATGGAAACGCACCCGACCGTAAGAAGCAAAGCCAAAAAGTGAGCGCTCCAGCAACGTCGTGCGTTCATCCTGCGTCCAGTCATGCAGGATGGATGAAGGATCGAGCGGCGCGTCGGCCGGATCTCCTTCGCGGTCGGCCTCAGCGCTATGGCGCAAGGTAAGCTTGCGGCTCAAGCTAGCCGCCAGAGCAAGACGGCGTGCTCCTTCCAATGCCTTGTCGGCAGACAACGCAGCCTTTTCTCTGCCATCTTGGCGCGGTTTCAACTTCACGGCGATGTTGCTCGCCACCTGATCGCGATGCGAGCGAATGCGACGATGCTCTCGCCAATCGGCGCATAGTTCGATCAGGTCCTGTGGGCGGCGAACAAACTCCTCGGCGTTGCGCTGCCGGATGTCGGTGAGCAACGCATCGGGATCATCCACGCCTTCCTTGATCGCCATTTGCTTGATCTGAGCAGTCGAGAGAGGCAGCAGGGCAACGTTGCGCCAATCTCGCGCAATCTGTTCCTCGGAAGATTTCTGCGCTCGGCGCGCCATGGCGCTATTCGCGAACTCCTCGCTGGTCGCGGCTTCGTCCGGTTCATCCGGCACCGGCAAAATCTGACGGAAGATTTGCTCATCGACGGGAATGGGGCGGGATGTGATAATTACGCGGACCCGGCCGAGCTGCCCGGCAACCGCCTTGGCCAACCGCTTCAATGCCTGCTCGAATGAGCCGAGGCTAAGCTTCAGCTCGTCGATGGAATCGAGAAAGAACGTCGCGACATCCGATTGGGACGCATGCCAAGCATCGAAGCGGATTTCTTCATCGTGCGAGAGGAGATCGCGCAGGTTGTTGCGCGCAAGGTCTGCCAGCTCAACATAAAAAGCAGGTTCACCGGCAGCCCAAAGCACCTGCTGCTGCGTTCGGCATTCATAAGTTTTGCCCGCGCCTGCTTCGGAAATGATTAAGATACGTTTGGATTCTAACAGATCAGCCCAATTCGAGCCCTTGTGCCAGCCCAAATCCATGAGGAAGGCAGTTTGCTCGGCCTCAGTGATCTTATCGTCAGGAATGTCCTGAAAGCTGCGCTCGATGTCGTTGGTATCGGGTTCTGTTGCCATAGAGTTCTTCTCTTGCTCAGATAGAACATAATGCCAACACAGGATTCAGGCTATACCTGAATGGACCTAAAGTAGGTTTGCAGGCGACGTTTGACTGATATTTTCGGTGACGGCGGTCGTATGCCCGCTCTTTACGATTTTTCGCCGGGAACTGACTGACAGCAAACGGCCCAGTTTCGGAGGCCTGGCATCACCTGAATTGGCATCCGCCTTTTTGGGGAGCCAGCCCCCCGGGCCTGAACGCCGGCCAATAGGTCAGTCTAGCTGCCCGGGGAAGTTCTGGCGGCGGCCAGCCGCCAGATTGCGCACCATGTTGTCAACGCCAATCGTGTAGAATTCAGCGACACTGATGGCGGCGCTCTCCTTCAGCTTCCACTGGTGCTCGGCGATCACCCCGATCACGGCGTTCACCAGTGCGATAACGTCGTCCGCTTCGAGCGGATAGTCGACGTAGATACGCGCCGGCTCCTTAAAATAGCGCTTGTCGAGATGAGCAAAAAACTTGTCGCGGCGTCCCATGATTGCATTGATCGTGTTGCGCCGCGATTCCAACTTATTGAATTGTTTCTCCAGGACCTCGACCGGTGGCTGCCCGGATTTCCACGTGATGTTCGCTTGGTTCTTCATGCAAAAGTCAAGGAACGCGAACAAGCTGCCCTCTGCTCGGCGCGGTTCCTCCAGCAGTCGCGCCGTTGCAAGATACAGATCGGTTTCAACTGCGAAGATCAGGGGATGGAGGACCGGTTCGATCTTCCAGAGTCGGTCCCCATGCATGTGGTGCTGTCGGAGAAGCTCGCGATAGACTGCCAGCTTGGGCACGAGGCCCGGCGGCTCCGTGCCTTGGATAAGCGTGACATAGCGGGCAAGCCGCTCTTCATAGTTCGCCTGAATTTGGGCTTTCACGGTCTCTCCTATCCCCCGCCAGTGAGCACTTTTCACAGATGAACAGACGGCGGCTTTTGGAAAGCAGAATCTACCCCGTGAATGTCAGCTATGTCGGCGTAGGCCGACGTCCATGATCGCAGCAAGCAAGATCAGCGAGTGGTTGGAAATTGCCCGGACTGGCTCAACGAGGTATAGTGACTTTGCTCAACGGGCAGAAACAAGCGGGTCGTGTTTATGCTTCAAACCCGATTTACGAAAAGGGAGTGGGGACACGGTCTGGGGCCTGATTTTTTGCTGCAGTGCAGCATTTAGTTTAATTACAGGTTGTTAGGTGAGCCTTGCGATTCCCGCTACCGCTCCAACCGCCCTTCCGCCATCGCCGGTCACGCATCCCCGTCGCTCGGCGGCTCAACCTGATGCGCGCGCTGCAACCGTGCTGCCAGGATCGAACTGCCCGCCGCCCAGGCGCTTCCCGCGATCCATCCGGCCAGCACGTCGGTCGGATAATGCACGCCCAGATACAGCCGCGAAAATCCGATCGACAGGCTGAGGCACAAAGCGACCAGCAACACGTAAATGCGCGGCGCCATGTCGCGCGCCGTCCGCGCGATCAGCGCCGCGATCGTCATATAGATCATCGTGCTGTCCATCGCATGGCCGCTGGGGAAACTCGCCGAGCTCACTTCGACCAGATGCGCGACGACATCGGGCCGCGCGCGGGAAAAGATCGTCTTCAGCCCCAGTTCCACCACCGTCCCGGCACCCAGCACCGCGACCAGCAACAATGCCATCGCCCGCCGCCGCGCCGCGATCAGATACCCCACCGCAACCAGCGATATCAGGATCAGGATCGTCGGATTGCCCAGCACGGTGATGTCGAGCATCGCGGTGCGCAGCGCATTGCGAATCGGCCCGTCGCCTTCGGTCGCATGGCGCAGCCAGATCAGAAATTCCGAATCGAACGCCTGGGTGTCGCCCTCGATCACTTCGGACGCGATCTTGAAGAACAACAGCACCAGCATCGCAATCGCCAGCAGCGCCAGCGGCACCACCCGCTCGCGCACGATCATCGATGCCCTGGTCAGCCAATGGCGGAAATGCGTTTCGATCATCTACGGATAATCTCCGGGCGCGCATCGGGTTGCATCGTGGCCGCGCCATTGCCCTGTTCGCACAAAAGTCTAGAAGGCCCCGGCAGTGCAGGCCCGGTCCCGACCGGCCAATTTGCGAACCCCGCCATGATCGCCAGTCCCGCTCCCTTGTCGCGCCCCGATGCGCCCGCCGCGCCGGACGATCTGGCGCTCTATATCCACTGGCCGTTCTGCGTTTCCAAATGCCCCTATTGCGATTTCAACAGCCATGTCCGCGAAGGCGTGGATCAGGCGCGCTGGCGCACCGCGCTGCTCGCCGATCTGGCGCATGAGGCCGCGCTGCTGCCCGGACGGCGGCTCGGCTCGATCTTCTTCGGCGGCGGCACGCCCTCGCTGATGCCGCCCGAAACGGTGGCGGCGCTGATCGACGCCGCAGCCGATCACTGGGCGTTCGCCGACGGCATCGAAATCACGCTCGAAGCCAATCCTTCCTCGGTCGAAGCCGCCCGGTTCGCCGATATCGCGGCGGCGGGCGTCAATCGCGTCTCGCTGGGGCTTCAGGCACTCGACAATGACGCGCTCGGCTTTCTGGGCCGCGCGCATGACGTGGCCGAAGGGCTCGCCGCGCTCGAAACCGCGCAATCCGCCTTCGCGCGGGTCAGCTTCGATCTGATCTATGCCCGCCCCGGCCAGTCGCCCGAGGCATGGCAGGCCGAACTCGCCCACGCGCTCGCCTTCGGCACCGAACATCTCTCGCTCTATCAGCTGACGATCGAACCCGGCACGCGCTTCGCCACGCTCGCGGCACGCGGCGACCTTGCGATTCCCGATGCCGACGCAGCCGCCGATCTGTTCGAAGCGACGCAGGCGATGACCGCCGCCGCCGGCCTTCCCGCCTATGAAATCTCCAACCATGCCCGGCCGGGTGCGGAAAGCCGGCACAATCTGACCTATTGGCGCTATGGCGATTATGCCGGCATCGGCCCGGGCGCGCATGGCCGGCGCGGCGGCTGTGCGACATTCCGCCGGAAAAAGCCCGAAAACTGGCTCGCCGCGCTCGATCGCAACGGGCACGGCATCGAACTCGAAGAACCGCTGCTGCCCGATGACCGCGCAGTCGAGGCATTGCTGATGGGGCTGCGGCTGCGCGAAGGCATCGATCTTGCCCGGATCGCGACGCTCGCCGGGGGCAAACCGCCGATCGACGGCGCTGCGCTCGAACGGCTTGTGGCGCAGGGATTGCTCCGCCGCACCGGCACGCAAATCGCCGCCACCGCGCAAGGCATGCCGGTGCTCGAAGCGATCCTGCGGACGTTGGTATCGGCCTGACCGCCCCGCCGGTTGCGGGACCGCAAAATCCGCTGTCCTACAGAAAGCGTTCCCGATAGGTTCCGTTACACTGCCCGGCTTCGCGCAGGCGCATATGCGGGCGCGCGCACGCGCCGCATGTCGCGAACCGGTGCGAACTTTGAACGGATTTTCGTGGGTTTTGAGATTTCAGCAACCGCGCCGGAGCGGCAAGAAACCGCTCCGGCAGCGATCGAATCAGAAACCGCGCGGCGCGGACGAGACCGTCACGGTCGATCCGCCGCGAATCTCCTGCACTTCCAGCGCGCGTTCGGCGACGCCGTCGCGGCCGAAACGGAATGCGCCGTCAAGGCCCGCAAACCCGTCGCTCGCCAGCAGGCGGCTTTCGGGAAAGGGATCGCCCACGCGCCATTCGCGGGCGATTCGCACGGTCAGCAACACCGCGTCATATCCCAAGGTCGACAGGCGATAGGGCGACGCCCCGAACCGCGAACGATATTTCGTGGCATATTGCCGGTAATAAGTGTTCGAAACGCTGGCGAACAGCGCGCCTTCCAGCGCCGTCTTCGCTCCGATGTTCGAATCCGAATTCCACAATTCGGTGCCCAGCACGCGGGCACTCGCACCGCCATCGGTACGGCGCAACATCGGCACTGCCGCGCCCGCCGTATCGCCGCTGCCCGCGATCAGCACCGCCTGGAACGGATTGCTGCCCAGCCGCGACACCGCGCTCGCCAGCGATCCCGAACGACCGTCATAGGTTTCCATCGCGACCACCTGGCCCCCGGCATCTTCCACGGCGCGCAGGAACGCCGTGGAGGAACGTTCGCCATACAGGCCGCCGGGAATCAGCCCGGCAAATTCGGTAATGCCGCTCGACCGCGCATAATCGACCACGCGCTCGATCGACTGGGACGGGATATAGCCCAGAATATAGGTGCCGTTGCCCGCGACGCTGACATCGTTCGAAAAGCTGAGCAAAGGCACGCGCGCGCGCCGCGCGATCGGCGCCACTTCGCGGACATCATCGGCCAGCAGCGGGCCGAGGATCAGGCCATTGCCTTCCTCGATCGCACGCGCTGCGGCGGCCGCTGCGCCGGTGGCGGTATCATAGGTGGTGATGCGGATATTGTCGGCATTGGTGTCGAGCAGCGCCAGCTGAGTCGCATTGGCAAGCGAGCGCCCGACCCCGGCATTGGTGCCCGACATCGGGACCAGCAATGCGACGCGGTGGCGCGCTTCATCCTGCGGCAGGCCGGGATTGATCGGCTGTTCGGTCGGTTGCTGCTCGACCGGCTGCTGCACCGGCGGGCGCTCGGGCTGAGGAATGATTCGCGGACCAGAAGTACAGGCCGCGACCATGGTCATCAGGCCGATGGCCGCCCAGCGGAGAATTCCCCGCCGCGCTTGTTGCGAATTATGCACTGCCTCTGCCATGTCTCTCCCCAATGTCACACACCCTGTCGCCCGGCCTCTATATCGTCGCCACGCCAATCGGCAATCTCGGCGATCTTTCGCCGCGTGCATCCGAAATACTCAAGAACGCCGATATTGTCGCGGTTGAGGATAGTCGTGTTACCGCACGGTTGCTGCAACATATCGGTACGAAACGGCCGATGACGCCGTATCACGATCATAATGCGGAATCGGTTCGCCCCGGGCTGATTGCCCGTATGGCAAGCGAGGCAGTGGCGCTGGTTTCGGATGCGGGCACGCCGCTGATCTCCGATCCGGGGTATAAACTGGTGCGCGATGCGCGCGCGGCGGGCCATGCGGTGGTGACGATTCCCGGCCCCTGCGCTGCCGTCGCGGCGCTGACGCTGGCGGGACTTCCCACCGATCGGTTCTTCTTTTTGGGCTTCCTGCCGCCCAAGCAACAGGCGCGCGCCGAGGCCATTGCCGAAATCGCCGCGATTCGCGCGACGCTGATTCTCTACGAATCGGGACCCCGCCTCTCCGCCTGCCTGTCGGCGCTGGCCGAAGGGCTGGGCGACCGCGAAGCGGCGGTCGCGCGTGAGATCAGCAAGAAATTCGAAGAATGCGTGACCGGCAGCCTGTCGCAACTGGCCGAACGCTATGCCGATGCCCCGCCCCGGGGCGAGATCGTGGTCATCGTCGGCCCGCCCGGCGAAGCGCCACCGGCAACCGAAGCGGACGCAGACACCGCGCTTGCCGAAGCGCTCACGCGCCTGCCGGTATCGAAAGCCGCCGGCGAAGTGGCAAAGAAGCTGGGGCTCGACCGCAAGGCGCTCTACGCCCGCGCCATGGAGCTGAAAGGCCAGTGATCACGCCCCCGCCCCGTCGCCCCTGCGCAGGCAGGGGGCCATGTCTGCACGGTTTGCCGGAACAGCGGATACGGGCAACCCGGCTCCTGTGTCGGACGATCCGGACCGACACGACACAGATCGCCCCCTGCCCGCGCCGGCGCGACGCGTGAAACCCCGCCCCGCCAGACCCCGCCCCGCCGCATCGCGCCAGGCCGCCGAACTGCGCGGCCGCGACGGCGAACGGCGCGCGGCATGGTATCTCTGGCTCAAGGGCTGGCGCATTCTCGACCGCCGCGTCCGCACCCCATCGGGCGAAGTCGATCTGGTCGCACGCAAGGGCAGGCTGATCGCTTTTGTCGAGGTAAAGACCCGCCAAAGCGCCGCCGAACTCGACCATGCGATCGACGAACGCCGCCTCGCCCGCGTCGCAGCCGCCGCCGAAATCCTGATGCCGCTTTATGCCGGGCCGCAGGACGATATTCGCATCGACGTCATCCTCGTCGCCCCACGCACCCTGCCGCGCCACATCGAAAATGCGTGGATTGGGTGAATTTGGTTCACGCACTCCCCACTTCCGTTAGGGCTGAGCTTGTCGAAGCCCGGTTCTGCCTTAAATCGGCGGTCGCGAAAGAAAGTACCGCGCTTCGACAAGCTCAGCGCGAACGGAGGTTTTAAGGCTCGTGTCATTTCCCCTCACCGTCGCCGTTCAGATGGACCCGCTCGAATCGATCAACATCGCCGGCGATTCGAGCTTTGCGCTGATGCTTTCGGCGCAGCAGCGCGGGCATCGCGTGTTTCACTATGCGCCCGAAGCGCTCAACTATCGCGACGGCCGGGTGTGGACCCGCGCGCATCCGGTGACGGTGCGGCGCGAACCGGGAAATCATTTCGATTTCGGCGATCCGGTGAAGCTCGACCTCGGGGACGAAGCCGATGTCGTACTGATGCGACAGGACCCGCCGTTCGACCTGGGCTATATCACCGCCACCCACCTGCTTGAGCGGATCGCCGACAAGACGCTGGTCGTCAACGACGCCGCTTCGGTCCGCAATGCGCCCGAAAAAGTGTTCGTGCTCGATTATGCGCGCTTCATGCCGCCGACGCTGATCACCCGCAGCCTCGAGGAAGCGAAGCTGTTCCTCGCCGAACATGGCTCGATCGTGGTCAAGCCGCTCCACGGCAATGGCGGCAAGGCGATCTTCAAGATCGACAGCGACGGCGCCAATCTTTCCTCGCTGATCGAAGTGTTCAACACCGCCTATCGCGAACCGCATATGGTGCAGGCGTTCCTGCCCGGCGTCGCCAAGGGCGACAAGCGCATCGTGCTGGTCGATGGCGAGATTGCCGGCGCGATCAACCGCATTCCCGGCGAAGGCGAAATCCGGTCGAACCTTGCCGTCGGCGGCTCGGCGGTGAAGACCGACCTGACCGCCCGCGAAATCGAGATTTGCGAAGCGCTCGGGCCGGAACTGCGCAAGCGCGGGCTGATCTTCGTCGGGATCGACGTGATCGGCGGCGAATGGCTGACCGAAATCAACGTCACGTCGCCGACCGGCATCGTCGCGATCGACAGGTTCAACGGCACCGACACCGCCGGCATGATCTGGGACGCAATCGAACGCCGGGTTGCGGAGCGCCAGGGCTAAGGCCTCCTGCGCTCCGTTCGTCCCGAGCGCAGTCGAGGGACGTGCGACAAGCGAAGCGCTAGCGTGTCTCGACTTCGCGCGACACGAACGGCCGCTGGATTCGATCAAGCCCGCGGATGGGCGTTGCGATAGACATCGAGCAGATGCGCCGCATCGACCTGCGTATAAATCTGGGTCGAGCTGAGGCTGGCATGTCCCAGCAATTCCTGCAGCGCACGCAAATCCGCGCCGCGGCCCAGCAGATGCGTCGCGAAACTGTGCCGCAGCGCATGCGGCGTCGTGCGTTCGGAAAGGCCCAGATGCACTCGCGCCTTGCGCACCGCCTTGCGGATCGCGCCGGGCGGCAACGGCCCGCCCTTGGCGCCGCGAAACAGCGGCGCATCCTTCGATACGCCCCATGGGGTTTGCGCGGCATAGGCCTCGACCGCCTCACGCACCTGCGGCAGCAGCGGCACGATCCGCGTCTTGCCGCGCTTGCCGGTGACGCGCAGCGTCTCGCCAAGCGGCAGTACCGCGCCGGTCAGCCCCACTGCCTCGCCGATCCGCAACCCGGCGCCATAGAGCAGCAGCAACACCGCCCAATCGCGCGCCGCGATCCACGGTTCTGCGGCATCCTCGCTCACTTCCTCGGCCAGCGCGACGGCTTCCTGCGGCGACACCGGGCGCGGCACGCCCTTTTTGACGCGCGGCCCGCGAAGCCGGGGAAGATCGACCTCGCTGCCGCCGGCAAACTTCAGGAAACCGCGCACCGCCGACAATTCGCGCGCTGCCGACACATTGGTCAGCCCATCGCCGCGCCGCGCCGCAAGATAGGCGCGCAGATCCGACGCCGTGATCCTGGCCAGCGTTTCCCGCGTCACCGCCCCGCCCCAATGGATGCGCAAAAACGCAACCAACCGTTCGGCCGTCGCCTGATACGCCCGCACCGTATGCGCCGAACGCCGCCGGTCGCGAGCAAGATGCTGCGCATAGGCAAGCGGCAGGGGCGGTGCATCGGCCATTGCCCGCACTTCTAGGGCAAAGCGGGCTTCGACGGAATCCTCTGCCGGAACCGGCGGGCTGTCGGCGGGATTATGTGCAGCATGACCGAGTTCGCGATCGGATTGATGCGCTGGGGTGGCTATTGGGGCATCGCCCTGTTGATGTGCCTCGAAAATGTCGTTCCGCCCATCCCGTCCGAAGTGATCATGGGGCTGGGCGGGCTCGCCGTGGCGCGCGGCGATATGGCGATGACGCCGCTGGTGATCGCAGGCACATTCGGCACCGTGCTGGGCAATCTCTTCTGGTATGAGGCGGGCCGCCGAATGGGCTATTTGCGGCTGCGCCCTCTGGTGGATCGCTGGGGGCGCTGGCTGACGTTGCACTGGTCCGATATCGAGCGGCTCAACGTCCATTTCAGCAAGCGTGGCGCGCTCACCGTCTTCATTTTCCGCTTCCTGCCCACCTTTCGCACGATGATTTCGCTGCCGGCAGGCATGCTCGAAATGCCGCGCACCAAATTCCTGATCTACACCACGCTGGGCAGCGCGATCTGGAACGCGTTCCTTGCCGGAGCCGGTTATTTTCTCGGCCGGAATTTCAGCGAGATCGACCGCTATCTCAATCCGATCGGCATCGCCTTCATCATCCTGCTGGTCGGCGGCTATGTCTGGCGCGTGATCCGCTGGCAGCCGGAAGCTCGGGACGACTAAGGCCGCCCGGCCCGACCGTGTCGCCGAGGCAACAGAATTGTCCCAGATCGCCGATGTCGATGCGACAAGAGTCATTTTCCGTACTTTCCCTGCGACGGGACGGCTCTATGACGGGTCCGTGCTGGAACGGCGCGCGGACGATAATTTCCTGATCGAACGGGACGAACCGATGATCGCCGAACGCATCTGCGACGGCGCAATCGGACCGGACGGCGGGAAATGCGTTGCCCGGGCAAAATGATGCGGCATGTAGCGAAAGCTGCATGCGTAAGAGTGGGAAAATAGCTCCATGAGCCTGTTTGAGGCGATTCTGCTCGGCCTGTTGCAAGGCCTTACCGAGTTTCTGCCCATCTCCTCGAGCGCGCATCTGCGCATCGCAGGGGAATTGACGGCGGCGGGCGATCCCGGCGCGGCCTTCACTGCGGTCATCCAGATCGGGACCGAGGCCGCGGTGCTGATCTATTTCCGCAAGGATATCTGGCGCATCGCCTCGGCCTGGTTGGCGAGCTTCGCGCCCAGGGCGCGCCCGGAGAAATCCGATGTGCGGATGGGGTGGCTGATCATCCTGGGCACCTTGCCGATCGCCGTGCTGGGCCTGTTGTTCAAGGATCTGATCGAAGCGGATCTGCGCAATCTCTACATCACCGCGACCGTGCTGATCGTCTTCGGCCTGCTGCTTGGCGTGGCCGACCGGGTCGGCCGCAAACAGCGCACGCTCGACAAGCTCAGCTGGGGCCACGGCCTCGCGCTCGGCTTTGCGCAGGCAATGGCGTTGATCCCCGGCGTATCGCGCTCGGGCGGCACGATCACGGCGGGGCTGCTGCTCGGCTATACCCGCGAAGCCGCTGCCCGCTATTCGTTCCTGCTGGCAGTGCCGGCGGTTCTCGCTTCGGGCTTTTACGAACTCTATCGCTACTGGCACGAATTCAGCGCCGATATGGCGATGCCGACGATCGTCGCGGCGGTAACGGCGTTCGTATCCGGCTATGTGGTGATCATCGGCTTTCTGAAGCTGGTTTCGACGCGCAGCTATCTGGTGTTCGTGATCTACCGTGTGCTGCTGGGCGGCGCGATCTTCGCGCTGCTGGCAACCGGCACGCTCTCGCCCCTCTGAACGCAAAAGGCCCCGCCGCCGACGAATCGGTGGCGGGGCCTTTTTCGCGTCGGGCCGTCGGCGGTTCAGCCGATCGACTGGCCGGTCTTTTCCCAGTCGGCAAGAAACGCCTTGATGCCGTTGTCGGTCAGCGGATGCTTGACCAGCTGGCGAATCACGGCGGGCGGCGCAGTCATTACATCGGCACCGATCTTCGCCGCTTCCAGGATATGGATCGGGTGGCGCACGCTGGCGACCAGGATTTCGGTGTCGAAATCATAATTGTCATAGATCAGGCGAATGTCGCTGATCAGTTCCATTCCGTCGAAACCGATATCGTCGTGCCGGCCGACGAACGGCGAAATGAAGGTCGCCCCCGCCTTGGCTGCGAGCAGCGCCTGATTCGCCGAGAAGCAAAGCGTGACATTCACCATCGTGCCGTCATCGGTCAGCGCCTTGCACGCCTTGAGCCCGTCGATCGTGAGCGGCACCTTGACCGCGACATTGTCGGCGATCCTCCGCACCACTTCGGCTTCGCGCATCATCCCTTCGAAATCGAGCGCAACGACTTCGGCCGAAACCGGGCCGTCGGTGATTTCACAGATTTCCTTGACGACTTCGAGGAAATCGCGCCCCGCCTTGTGAATCAGCGAGGGGTTGGTGGTCACGCCGTCGACCAGGCCCGAAGCGGCCAGATCGCGGATTTCAGCGGTATCGGCAGTGTCGACAAAGAATTTCATGGCAGGCAATCCCGAATGCGAGTTTGCGCGGACCGTTAGCCGCTTGCGGCCTTCGCGTCACCCCGGCACGGCGTATGTGACACTAATGTTACAAGGTGCTAGGCGCGGCCGAATCCTTCGGTCGGACAGGCACAGCAAATGCGAAGCGGAAAATTGCGGGCGATCGCGGCGTCCGGCGTCCTGGCAATTGCGATGTTCGCGACACCCGCATGGGCTCAGGATAGCGACGCGCAGCTCTGGTCGACGACATCGGTCAGCGTGCCGCTGGGCAAACCGGTGTCGCTCGACGGCGAGCTCGTTCTGCGATTCGGCGATGCCGCGGACGGGCTCTACGAATCCGAAGCGGGCGGGTTCGTCACCTTCGCGGTTTCCGATTCGGTGAAGATCGGGTTCGGCTATACGCGCGTCACCAACTATGCCGGCGGCCATGTCACGCGGAGCGAAGATCGCCCGCGCCAGCAAATCGAAGCAAATCTGGGCACGCTGCTCGGCGGCACGCTCAGCGCGCGGCTGCGAATCGAGGAACGTTTGCGAAGCAATGGCAGCGATACCGGCTTTCGCCTGCGCCCTCGCCTCAAATGGAAACTGCCGGTCGGGCGGACGGGCAGCACCGCATTGGTGCTGAGCCATGAAAGCTTTGTCGAACTGAACGACACCGACTGGGGCCAGGACGCGGGATATCGCCGCATGCGCAACTTCGTCGGGTTCGATTTCGCCGTTGCCGGACCGGTGCGGGCGG
Source organism: Stakelama portus (assembly GCF_003171655.1). Taxonomy (GTDB): domain Bacteria; phylum Pseudomonadota; class Alphaproteobacteria; order Sphingomonadales; family Sphingomonadaceae; genus Sphingomonas; species Sphingomonas portus. The sequence continues at coordinate 36,240 of NZ_QFZL01000007.1, forward strand.
AGCTCGGCTATCTCAACCAATATGGCTTCCGCCCTGCGCGGCGCGACACCATGGACCATGTCCTGTCGATTTCGGTCGCCGCCAAATTCTGATGCATCGGGGCGCGGGCGCCTCCGGCACCATCGTGCCATAGACGATGGGCATGTGCCCGGATGTCACCGGGCGGCGCGCATCGGCAACGTCAATCTGACGGGTTCGAGGCGATACGCCATTCCAACCGGCGCGCGAATGACGATATGGGAAGCCATGCCCGGAAACCGCGCCCGCGTTATCGTCATGAACAATGCGCTCGGCCCGCTCGATTATCGCGTGCCGCACGGCATGCAGGTCGAGCCGGGTTCGATCGTCATTGCCCCGCTGGGGCCGCGCCAGCTGGTCGGCGTGGTCTGGGAGCCCGAGCGCCTGCCGACCGAAGAGGTCGGCGACAATCGGCTGCGCAACCTGATCGGTCTGGTCGATGCGCCGCCGATTCCGGCGCCGCTGCGTCGGCTGGTCGAATGGACCGCCGATTATTATCTCAGCCCGCTGCCATCGGTGCTGCGCATGTGCCTGTCGTCAAGCGCGGCGCTCGAAGGATCGCCGACGATCGTCGAATATCGCGCGACCGGTCTTGTCCCCAAGCGGATGACCGAGCAGCGCGAACAGGCGCTCGAACGGATCGGCGACCGTCAGGGGCTGGTGCGCGAGCTCGCCGCGATCGCGGACGTATCCGATGCCGTGATCCGGGGCCTGGTAAAGGTCGGCGCCATCGAATCGGTGCTGGTCGAAGCCGACACCCCCTATCCCCTGCCCGATCCCAATTTCGCGCCGCCCGATCTTTCGCCCGATCAGGCATCGGTCGCCAGCATCCTGCGCCAGGCGGTGGGGGCCGAAACGTTCCAGCCATTCCTCCTCGACGGCGTGACGGGGTCGGGCAAGACCGAAGTCTATTTCGAAGCAATCGCGGCAGCACTGGCCGCGGGCAAACAGACGCTGGTGCTGCTTCCCGAAATCGCCCTGACCGAGCCGTTTCTGACGCGGTTCACGCGCCGCTTCGGCTGCGAACCGGTCGCCTGGCATTCGGACCTGCGCCAGTCGCAGCGGCGCCGGGCATGGCGCGCCATTGCCAGCGGCGAGGCAAAGGTAGCGGTGGGCGCGCGATCGGCGCTGTTCCTGCCCTATGCCGATCTTGGCCTGATCGTCGTCGATGAAGCGCATGAAACCAGCTTCAAACAGGAAGAAGGCGTCCACTATCACGCCCGCGACGTCGCAGTGATGCGCGGCCTGTTCGAACAGGCGCCGGTGGTGCTGGCAACCGCCACCCCCGCGATCGAAACGCGTCATCAGGTCCAGCTTGGCCGCTATGAGGAACTGAAGCTTCCCGGCAGATACGGCCCTGCCGACCTGCCGCATGTCGAAGCGATCGACATGATTCAGGAGCCGCCCGAACGCGGCCGCTGGCTGGCGCCGCGGCTGGTGAAGGGGATGCAGGCAACGCTGGAGCGCGACGAACAGGTACTGCTGTTCCTCAACCGGCGCGGCTATGCCCCGCTGACGCTGTGCCGCGTCTGCGGCCATCGGCTGCAATGCCCCAATTGCACGGCATGGATGGTCGAGCATCGCCTGCTCGGGCGGCTTGCCTGCCATCATTGCGGGCACAGCTATCCCACGCCGCGCGAATGCCCCGAATGCGAATCGGAGGATTCGCTCGCCGCCTGCGGGCCCGGCGTCGAACGCGTCGCCGACGAAGTGCGTGAGCTGTTTCCCGACAAGAAAGTCGCGATCGTCACGTCGGACACGCTCTGGTCACCGCAAAAGGCCGCCGAGTTCGTCCAGCGGATGGAGCATGGCGATATCGACATCGTCGTCGGCACCCAGCTCGTCACCAAAGGCTATCATTTTCCCAATCTGACGCTGGTCGGCGTGGTCGATGCCGATCTGGGTCTGGGCGGCGGCGATCTGCGCGCGGCGGAACGGACGTTTCAGCAAATCTGTCAGGTATCGGGTCGCGCCGGGCGCGGCGAAAAGCCCGGCACGGTGCTGATTCAGACGCATTGCCCCGATGCCGATGTGATGAAGGCGCTGGTCACCGGCGACAGCGAAGCCTTTTACGAAGCCGAAACCGAACAGCGCCGCGACGCCCATGCGCCGCCTTTCGGCCGCTATGCCGCGATCATCGTGTCGTCGGAGGACAAGGCCGCGGCAGAGGATGTTGCCAGACGTATCGGCAAATCGCGCCCGGAGCTTGAGGAAATGCACGTCTTCGGCCCCGCCCCCGCCCCGCTCGCCATGCTGCGCGGCCGCCATCGCTTCCGCCTGCTCGTCCATGCGCGGCGCGCCTTTGACGTGCAGGACGTGATCCGCGAATGGCTCGGCGCACTCGAATGGCCGGCAAAGGTCCGCGTCGCGGTCGATGTCGATCCCTATAGCTTTCTCTGAGTCTGCAGGGTGCCCGGGGTTGAACGCAGCGGTGAATTGACCGAATAGTCCCTGCGATATCAGGTTCGCCGGGGGGATTGATGTGACAAAGCGGCTTCTGCTCCTGCTGGTGCTGCTGCTCGGATGGACCGGCGCCGCCCGCGCCGACGATATTTCGGCAGCGGCCCGGGGTGTCGTCCGGGTGGTCACCATCGCCGTGGTCGATGACGAAGTCGTCGGCTTCGGTCATGGCAGCGGCTTTGCCGTCGCCCCCAACCGCATCGTCACCAATGCCCATGTCGTCGACCTGGCCGCGCGCTATCCCGACAATGTCATCATCGGCGTCGTCCCGTCAGAGGGCAATAAAAGCTATCAGGGCCGCTTGATCGCGATCGACACCAGTCGTGACCTGGCGCTGATCGAATTCAGCGGCGTCAATCTGGCACCGCTCACCCTCTACAACGGCCCGGTTCAGGAAGGCGACGCGATGGTCGCGCTCGGCTATCCGGGCAATGTCGACATGGCGACCGCGCGCTCGGCGATGGACTATATCACTCCGCAGGCTCCGGTTCGGTCGCAGGGCAATTTCGCCGGTCGCCGGTCTCTGCAGGGTACGAGTGTGCTGCTCCACACCGCCAGCATCGCACGCGGCAATTCGGGTGGCCCGCTGCTCGATCGCTGTGGACGCGTGATCGGCGTCAATTCCGCACAAACGCTGGCGGATCAGGGCGATTCGACCTTTGCCTTCGCGATTTCGGGCGCTGAACTTGGCGCCTTTCTCGCCGAAGCCAAGCAAAGCTATGCCGCAGTCGGCACCGCCTGCACCAGCATTGAGGAAAGCATGGCCGCCGACCGCAACGCGACCGCGCGCGAACAGGCCGAAGCGGCGGCGCGCGAGCGCGAAGCCGCGGCACGCGCCGAAGCCGAGCGACAGGATGCCATTGCCAAGGCACGCGAACGCAACGAAGCCGCGCGTGAGAATTTCATGGCCGGCGCCGCCGTGCTGCTCGTCCTCGGCGCACTGGCGATTGGCGGCGCGGGGATGCTGGTTTCGCGCGGACGCCAGCGCGAGGCGATCTGGGTCGCGGCAGGCGGCGGCGTGCTGATGCTTGGGGCGGCAGCGCTGTTTTTCAGCCGGCCGACCTTTGACGAAGACAGCATCCTGCCGGTTCCGTCGGCAAGCGATTCGGTCTCGGCGATTCCCGCGACGGGCAAGATGGTGTGTCACTTCGTTCCCGAACGCAGCCGCGTAACCATCTCCGCGACCAACGATGTGCCGCTCGAAATCGATCGCGACGGATGCGTCAACGGGCGCACGCAATATGCCGAAAGCGGCGATGACTGGGAACGCATCCTGGTTCCGTCCGAGGAGCAAACGGTTTCGGTGCTCGATTATGATCCGGACACGCGAACCTATACCAACACCCGTTATCTGCTGTCACAGGCGCAGATGGAGCGTGCCCGCCAGCTGCGGGCCGAGGTTCAGTTGAAGACATGTTCGACCGATCAGGCCGCACGTGCCAATCTGGCCACGCGCCAGCAGACGATTCGCGGTGCGCTGCCGCAGGAATATAACGAAAAGCTCGTCTATCGCTGCGAACCGGCACGCGACGCGCCATCAGGCGGCGAGGAATAGGAGAACACCATGCTGCGACATCTTCTCACGCTTGCCGCAGCATGTGCCGCAAGCACCGCCTGCTTCGCGCAGGAAGTCCCCGCCACGTCGCCGCACGTCGCGGCCCCCGCCGTCCCCGTGATGCTTTCCGCCGATCTGGGCGAGCATCGTTCGGGGCGGCTGCTGGTATTTGCGCAACGGGTCGAGCCCGGCGCCGAACCGCAGGATTCGGTCGATACGTCGCCGTTCAACCCCAGCGGCACGGCAATCGCCGCGCGCGAGGTTTCGGATCTGACGCCCGGCGCACCGGCTTTTGTCGGTGCGAGCACGGACGCGTTTCCGACAAGTTTCGCCGATCTCGAACCCGGCACCTATCGGTTCCAGGCCGTACTCGATCGCAACCACGATTATAATTACGGCGGTCGCGGCGCAGGCGATTTTGTCTCGCCGGTGGTCGAAACGACCCTGCCCGGAGCGATGCCTCTCCTCACGCTTTCGACCGAGCTTCCCGAAGCCGATCTGCAGGCCCGGCTTTCGCGCATGCCGGAAGCGATGCGGACGCAATTCGAAGCCAATCTGCAGCAGGTAAAGCCAGTCGATTTCGCAAGCCCCTCGCTCACCGCTTTCTGGGGGCGCCCGATCCATATCCGCGGCTGGGTCGCCTTGCCGCCCGGCTATGATCCGGCGAGCAGCGAAACCTATCCCACCGTCTATTCGACCGGCGGCTTCGGCAGCAATCTCGACAGCGCCCGGTTTTCGGCGGCGCGCATGACCGGGATGATGGCCGATGGCGAAACCCCGCCGATGATCTGGGTCTATCTCGACGAAAGCAGCCCCACGGGCACGCATGAATTCGCCGATTCGGTGAATAACGGCCCCTGGGGTCATGCCCTGACGAGCGAGCTGATCCCCGCGCTCGAAAGCCAATATCGGATGGATGCGCGCTCGAACGGGCGATTCCTGACCGGGCATAGCTCGGGCGGCTGGGCGACCTTGTGGCTGCAGGTGCGCTATCCCGAAATTTTCGGTGGCACCTGGCCTACCTCGCCCGATCCGTCGGACTTTCACGATTTCACCAATATCGATCTCTATGCCGATGGCGCCAATGCCTATGTCGGGCCCGATGGCGAACCCTATCCGCTGGTCCGCAACAACGGCAAAGTGATCGCCACGCTGCAGCAGTTCGGCGAGATCGAAGCGGTGCTGGGCAGCTATGGCGGCCAGTTCGCATCGTTCGAATGGGTGTTCTCTCCCAAGGGCCCGGACGGCCGTCCGATGCCGCTGTTCGATCGTGCCACGGGCGAAATCGATCCGATGGTCGCGCGCCATTGGATCGAGAATTACGACATCGCCTATCGCGTGCGCCGCGACTGGCCGGAAATCGGCGCGGCGCTGAAGGGCAAGATCCACCTGATCGTCGGCACTGCCGATACCTTCTATCTCGACGGTCCCGCGCATCGGCTTCAGGCAGTGCTCGACGAACTCGGCGCCGACGCCGATTTCCGTTTCGTGCCGGGCAAGACGCATTTCGACCTGTTCGCGCGGGACGGCGATTCGCAGGCGCTGATGAAGGATATCGCGAAGGAAATGTACGCCGTGGCGCGGCCCGACGCGGACTGACCGCGGCTAGTCGTCGACGCCTTCGCGACGGCGCAGAACGCGCTTGCGATCGACGCCATAGGCATAGCCGCCCATGCTCCCGTCGCCGCGCTGGACGCGGTGGCAGGGGATGACGATCGCAACATTATTGGCGCCGCATGCAGTGCCCGCCGCGCGGACCGCATTGGGCCGCCCCACAGCCGCCGCGATCTGCGCATAGCTGCGCGTTTCGCCCGGCGGGATCGCGCGCAACGCCTGCCATACCGCTTCCTGAAACGCAGTCCCCTGCACATCGACGGGCAGGTCGCGATGCCGCCCCGGCGTTTCGACTTCGGCCACCACGCGCGCGGCCAGTTCGGCCAGCGCCGCGCCGCCGGGCGCGATTTCGGCTTTTGGAAAGCGCTGCGTCAGTGCGAGACTATCCTCGTCGAACGACACGCGGCACAGCCCGCGATCGGTGGCGGCGATCAGCAATTTGCCCAGACTTGTGTCCGCCACGGTCCAGCGGATCGTGACGCCCGCGCCGCCGCGCTTCCACGCGCTGGGTGTCATGCCCAGCCGGTCACCCGCGCTCTCGTAAAAGCGGCTCGGCGCCGAATATCCGGCTTCGTAAATCGCTTCGGTCACGCTTGCCTCCTTGTCCAGTGCCGCCCCCATGCGCCGTGCGCGGATCGCGCGGGCATAGGCCGCCGGCGTCACACCGGTGGCGCGTTTGAACAGGCGGTGGAAATGATGCGGCGCATAGCCGACCGCATCCGCCAGCGCTTCGAGCGACGGAATGGTCTCGGCGGCTTCGATTGTGGCCACGGCCTTCTCTACGGCCACCTGATCGCGCGCCGCATCGTCGGGCTTGCACCGCAGACATGCGCGATATCCCGCCGCCTGTGCCGTTGCGATATCGGGGAAGAGTTCGACATTCTCGCGCTTCGGGCGGCGTGCGGGGCAACTTGGCTTGCAATAGATGCCGGTCGTCCGCACCGCCACGATCACGCGGCCGTCCCATCGGCGATCGCGCGCCACGAACGCGGCCCAGGCCCGATCGGTGTCGAATATGGTGTCGTTCATGCGCCGGATATAGCGCCGCCGCCGCCGCGCCACATCCCGCCGATTGCGTTCAAAGGCGTTCCGCGCACAAATAAAAGGGAGCAGCGGCGCCTTCGTTCGCCACTGCTCCGCACATGAGGTCAATCGAGCGGCCCACTTGCCCGATCACATGGGCGGGATGTTTCCCGCCCTTATGATTGTCACGCCATTGGCGTCACTGCAGGATTGCCGCACCCGACACATGGGCGGAATAGCGAGGCGTCGCGCCCTGCGTGATTTCCGCATAGAGTGTCCGATACCGGATGCTGGCCGGTGCTTCGGGCAGTTTCCCGATCATCCGCAGCTTGCCGCTGGCGCGGCGATCGAGCCATGCATTGCCCGACGACCGGACGACGCGGATATCCGTCGCCTTGCCGTCTTCGCCGATCCGAAACGACAATTTGGTCGTTCCATGGATCTGCGGTCCCAACCTGTCGGCATCGAATGATACCGCGCTTTCCAGTCGCGAGCTGACCTGATCGGCCCAGCTCATATTCTGGTCTCCCGTGTTGCCCCCGAGCACGAAGAGACCTGCTGCGGCGACCGCGATCTTGAGAGTTGCCAACATTTCAGTTCTCCTTGCTTGGCCGGTGCGGAACGACGACCCGCCGTCCCTTGCCGGTGCAGTGCTGATAGCATTGCTGTGTTACAACACCAATACACTTTGGAGAATTTATTTCAGTTGCGTTTCGAAATGCGGTTTAACGCTTACTCGTCGTCGGCAAGCCGGCTGCGTTTGAGCGCGGCACGGACGCTCGCCAGCCATTTCTCCGCGCCCTGGGGATCGGGCGGACCATCGCTGGGCAGTTGCGGCATATTCTGCATGTCGGGGCGACGGGTCATGGCATCTTCGATATTCGCCAGTACGTCCTTCTGTCCGACAAAGGCGCGCCCGATCTCGTCATCGGTCAGCGGCTCGAGGAACATGCAGCCATGTTTGCGCCCGTCGCGCCATACGACACAGGCAAGCCGCGCCCCGGAACCCGAAAGGCCAAGCGACACCAGCGTATCCACCGGCAACGACACATCGGAGACCATGCGGAAGCCGGTCCGCGAAAAATCCTCGACGATCACTTCCACGGGCCGTCCGTCATGCGCGCGCAGCGTCGTCGCCGCATCGACGTCGAAACGCACCGCACCGCGGCGATCGACATTACCCAGAATTTCCAGTCTGCCGACCAGCATCGATTTCGGATCCCCCAAAGCGTTACCGCCGGACGCGACCGGCAGGGGGGAGTCTGGGAAGGGTGGGGTTTCCGAATTACGGACAATCATGGTTGCCGGCGGCGGTAACCACCAATATCGGCATATCTTCCTGCCGGATTGACTTTTTGCACTGCAGCGACCACATGCGTCGGCATCGAGGCACCATGCAGCGTGATCGGGCGACTTTCGCCACGGCTCTGCCTCGGCTCCAGGTTCACCGGCTTCCCTCAGTCACGCGGGTCGTCTTTTTTGACCCCCGCCGCGTGCGTCCCATTGGCGTGCGCCGCTGATATATTGGGATTCCATGACCAGTTTTGCTTCACTCGGCCTTGCCGAGACCACTCTCGCTGCGCTTGCGGCCAAAGGCTATACCGAAGCCACGCCGATCCAGGCGCAGGCGATTCCCGCACTGCTCGACGGACAGGATCTGCTCGGCATCGCGCAGACCGGCACCGGCAAGACCGCGGCCTTCATGCTGCCGTCGATCGAACGGCTCGTCGCATCGGGCCGCCGTCCGCAACCGCGCGGTTGCCGCATGCTCGTGCTTGCTCCGACCCGCGAACTCGCCGCCCAGATCGCCGAAAGCGCGCGTGGTTATGCCAAGGGCACCAATCTGCGCGTCGCCACCGTGTTCGGCGGCACTTCGCTGCATCGTAACCGTCAGGATCTGGCGCGCGGCGTCGACATCCTTGTCGCCACGCCGGGCCGCCTCGTCGATCTGATGGAAAGCTGCTTCGTCATCCTCGCCAGCCTCGAGATTTTCGTGCTCGACGAGGCGGACCAGATGATGGACCTCGGCTTCATCCACGCGCTGCGCAGGATCGTTCGCGAACTTCCCGCCAAACGCCAGTCGCTGTTCTTCTCGGCAACCATGCCCAAGACGATTCGGGAACTGGCGGGCCAGTTCCTTCAGCCGAATCCGACCGAAGTGAAAGTGACGCCCGTCGCCACCACGGCCGAGCGCGTCGATCAGTTCGTGACCTTCGTCCAGCAGAAGGAAAAGCAGGCGCTGCTCACGATGCTGCTTGCCGATCGCGACATCGACCGCGCGCTCGTCTTCACCCGCACCAAACATGGCGCCGACCGTGTCGTCCGCCTGCTCGCGGGCAACGGCGTGGCGTCGAACGCGATCCATGGCAACAAGAGCCAGCCGCAGCGCGAACGCGCGCTCGGCGATTTCCGCTCGGGCCGGGTCAAGATTCTGGTCGCGACCGACATCGCGGCACGCGGCATCGACGTGTCGGGCGTCAGCCACGTGTTCAATTTCGAACTGCCCAATGTTCCCGAACAATATGTCCACCGCATCGGTCGTACCGCGCGTGCGGGCAATGACGGCGTGGCGATCAGCTTCTGCGCACCCGACGAAAAGAACTATCTTCGCGATATCGAACGCCTGACCCGTCAGAAGATCACGCCCGATCGCCTGCCCGACGATTTCGTCGCGCGCGCCGAAGGGCTGCGGTCGAGCGCGGTTCCGGTCAAGGAAAGCCGCGATCAGGAAAATGGCCGTCGTGGCCGCGACATGCAGCGCGACGGCAAGCCGGGCGGCGGCCATCGTCGCACCCGCACCGGCCCGGGTCGCCCCCGCCGCACCGACGGGATCGACGGCAAGCGTTATGACGCGCGTCCCGCCGGCGAAGCAGGCGCCCGTCCCGAGCGCACCGGCGAACAGCGCCGTCGCCCCGAACGGGTCGAAGGCAATCGTCCGCATCCGGGCAACGGCGCTCGTCCCGAACGCGCCGGCGGTGAAGCGCGTCCGCAGCGCGCCGATTCGCATCGCGATCAACCGCGCGGCGACCGTCGCCCGCGCGAAGACAATGGTGCCCGCTCGCATCAGGGCGAACGCCGCCATGACGGCCAGCGCCCCCAGGGCGGCAATGGCCGGTTCGAAGGGCAACGCCGCACCGAAGGCGGTCGTCCGCAGGGTCAGCGCAATGACGCTGGCCGGTCGCACGGTCAGCGCAACGGCGCCGGCGCCGGACGCGGCGGTCCGCGTCGTGGCGCAGGCGGCGGCGACCGCCCGCAACGCGGCGCCTGATCTGAAAAGCGTGCCGCCCGTGCGTACTACCGGTCGCACGGGCGGCGGCGTTTCCTCAGTTCACGGCGGCGCGCTGTTCTTCGATACGCCGTCCTTCGATAAGCTGCTGGACGCGCGCAATCCCCGCCTCAGCCATATTGCCGCTGCCCATTAGACGGGAAGCGCGCGCGTAATAATCAAGCGCGCGCTGATAATCGCCGCCGGCTTCGGCACAGAGCCCCAGATTGAACAACACCGAAGGATGATCGGAGCTCGCCGCTTCGATGGCTTCCCATTCGGAACAGGCCGCACCCAGGTCGCTCTGGCTAAGGCGGATTGCATTGCGGAATCGACTGGAAACATCGCGCGACATTCCGCTGCGGCTTTCGCGAAAGCGTACGCTGTAACTGCGCACCTCGGAAACCAGGTCGCTGCGGACATCCTCCCCCACCCGGTCGATCAAGACACTGATCACCGATTCGCTCGATAGCTCGCTGCCGCTGTCGCCGACACATCGGCGAATATTCTCGCGATAGGGTTTCTGCGCGGCATAAACGACGCGGCCATTGTCGCTACGCGCGATCCGCAGGTCGACCGACAGCGAAATCATGCGCTCGGTACAGGCAACTTCGCGCTCTTCCTCGCGCACGCATTTGTTGTCGCGGTCGCGCTCGACGCATTGCTTGCGCTTTTCCTTATATTCTCGCCGCGAAATATCGGTGCTCGCCGATCCGGTCACATTCCCCTCGGCCAGGTGCCCCGGCCCGATCATATCGAAATAGGGGCTGCCCGTCGCATCGGGGCGCAACAATGCCCGCTCGATCGAATATCCTACACGACCTCCCTCGCGACCGCCGAAGCGCGCCATATGCAGCGATCGCAACAAGGTCGCTTCCCGTTCCGGTGCCGGGAATCGGGCAGTAATGGTCACATCCTCGGCAGAAGCCGTTCCGGTCGAAGCAAGAATCGCCATGGCAGAGGCCGAAACGATACCCTGGTGCATCCGGATCAGCCTCAGCCAGCCCCTTGATGGCATGCGTCTATCGCCCATCGAAATCCCTCCAACGGTTTCGCGTGCTGCTTTGCTAGCGTATCTCGCTACGCGCGCAAATCACCGCACGCAGATTCGATTCACCCGCACACTTGCATCCCCCTCCCCCCGATGCTAGCAGCCCGCCAACCCATCGGGGGCGCCTTTGCCGCCCCCTTTTCGCATGGGGCCAACTCCTGCTCCAAAGGGAAACGAATCGCGTGGAGATATCCAGCGGTAATATCGACAGCAGCATCCGAGCGAGCCTTTCGGGCCGCTACGCCACTGCGCTGTTCGAGCTCGCTGCCGAGAGCAAATCGATCGAAGCGGTCGAAGCCAGCCTGAACGGGCTGCGTTCCGCCATCGACGAATCCGAGGAATTTCGCAGGCTGATCGACAGCCCGCTGGTGTCGCGTGGCGAAGCCATCGCAGCAGTGGCGGCGATCGCCAAGGCGATGAAGCTTGATCCGATCACGGGCAAGTTTCTGGGCGTGATCGCCGAGAATCGCCGGCTCGCCGCGCTTCCGGCGGTGATTCGCGACTATCGCCGGCTTGCCGCCGCGCATCGTGGCGAAACCAATGCCGAAGTGGTTTCCGCGCACCCGCTTACCGACGACCAGGTCGCGGCGCTGAAGGATCAGCTGCGCGCGCGCGTCGGTCGCGACGTCACGCTCGACCTTTCGGTCGATCCCGCTTTGCTCGGCGGCCTGATCGTCAAGATCGGCAGCCAGATGATCGACAGCTCGATCCGTACCCGTCTCAATTCCCTCGCGCACGCGATGAAAGGCTAAGGCTCAGACAATGGATATCCGCGCCGCAGAAATTTCGAAGGTCATCAAGGACCAGATCGCCAGCTTCGGCAACGAAGCGCAGGTCAGCGAAACCGGTGAAGTGCTGTCGGTCGGCGACGGCATTGCCCGCGTTTACGGCCTCGACAATGTCCAGGCGGGCGAAATGGTCGAATTCGCCAACGGCGTGCAGGGCATGGCGCTCAACCTCGAAGCCGACAATGTCGGCATCGTGATTTTCGGCTCGGACGCCGAGATCAAGGAAGGCGACACCGTCAAGCGTACCGGCACGATCGTGGACGTTCCGGTCGGCAAGGGCCTGCTCGGCCGCGTCGTCGACGGCCTCGGCAACCCGATCGATGGCAAGGGCCCGATCGAATATACCGAGCGCGCCCGCGTCGAGCAGAAGGCGCCCGGCATCATCCCGCGCAAGTCGGTGCACGAACCGGTGCAGACCGGCCTGAAGGCGATCGACGCGCTCGTTCCCGTCGGCCGTGGCCAGCGCGAACTGATCATCGGCGACCGCCAGACCGGCAAGACCGCCGTCGCGATCGACACCTTCATCAACCAGAAGGGCGTCAATGCCGGCGACGATGAGAGCAAGAAGCTCTACTGCATCTATGTCGCGGTCGGTCAGAAGCGTTCGACCGTCGCACAGATCGTGCGTCAGCTCGAAGAAAACGGCGCGATGGAATATTCGATCGTGGTAGCCGCGACTGCGTCGGAACCCGCTCCGCTTCAGTATCTCGCGCCCTATACCGGCGTGACGATGGGCGAATTTTTCCGCGACAACGGCATGCATGCCGTGATCGTGTATGACGACCTTTCCAAGCAGGCCGTCGCTTATCGCCAGATGTCGCTGCTGCTGCGCCGCCCGCCGGGCCGCGAAGCCTATCCGGGCGACGTCTTCTATCTCCACAGCCGCCTTCTGGAGCGCGCTGCGAAGATGAACGAAGCCAATGGCTCGGGCTCGCTGACCGCACTGCCGATCATCGAAACCCAGGCGGGCGACGTGTCGGCCTATATCCCGACCAACGTGATTTCGATCACCGACGGCCAGATCTTCCTCGAAACCGACCTGTTCTTCGCGGGCATCCGCCCCGCCATCAACGTCGGTCTGTCGGTCAGCCGCGTCGGCGGTTCGGCACAGACCAAGGCGATGAAGAAGGTGTCGGGCTCGATCAAGCTCGAGCTCGCCCAGTATCGCGAAATGGCTGCCTTCGCGCAGTTCGGTTCGGATCTGGACGCCTCGACGCAGAAGCTGCTCAACCGCGGTGCGCGCCTGACCGAGCTGCTCAAGCAGCCGCAGTTCAGCCCGATGCCGTTCGAAGAGCAGGTCGTTTCGATCTTCGCCGGCACCAACGGCTATATCGACAGCGTCCCGGTCGAAGCGGTTACGCGCTACGAATCCCTGATGCTCGCCGAGATGCGTTCGAAGCATGCCGACATCCTCACCGACATTCGCGACACCAAGGCGCTGAATGACGGCACTGTCGCAAAGCTGAAGGACGCGCTCGCCGAATTCGGCAAGACGTTCGCCTGAAACAAACAGAACCGTTTGCCCTGAGCTTGTCGAGGGGCAGTCCTTCTTCTTCGGAAGAAAGAAGTACAGGGCTTCGACAGGCTCAGCCCAAACGGAGGTAGTTAGAGAACATGGCCTCTCTCAAGGCACTCAAGATCCGCATCGGCTCGGTGAAGTCGACGCAGAAGATCACCAAGGCGATGAAGATGGTCGCCGCCGCTAAGCTGCGCCGTGCGCAGGAAGCGGCGGAGGCCGGTCGTCCCTATGCCGAGCGGCTTGAAAAGGTCGTCGCCAGCCTCGCCTCCAAGGTGACGGTAAGCGAATCCTCGCCGAAGCTGCTTGCCGGCACGGGCAAGGATCAGGTCCATCTGTTCGTCGTCGCCACGTCGGACAAGGGTCTGGCCGGTGCGTTCAACACGAACATCGCCCGCCTCGCCCGTCGCCGCGCGCAGGAACTGATCGCGCAGGGCAAGACCGTCAAATTCTACACCATCGGTCGCAAGGGCCGTGCGGTGCTGCGTCGTCTCTATCCCAACGATCAACTGCACGCGATCGAGCCGGGCGATCTTGGCAAGCTCGGCTTCGACGATGCCCAGGGCTATGCGCAGGATATCATCGACCGCTTCGAAGACGGTCAGTTCGATGTCGCCCATCTCTTCTATTCGAACTTCAAGTCGGTCCTGACGCAGGAGCCGACCGAACAGCAGCTGATCCCGGTTGCCATTCCCGAAGTGTCGGCGGATGCGCAAACCGGCGGCGCGGCCGTCGAATATGAGCCCGACGAAGAGGAAATCCTCGCCGATCTGCTGCCGCGCAACGTCGCGATCCAGCTGTTCCGCGCAATGCGTGAAAACGCCGCGTCGGAACAGGGCAGCAAGATGACTGCGATGGACAACGCCACGCGCAACGCCGGCGACCTCATCAAGCGTCTGGAAATCCAGTATAACCGCACCCGTCAGGCGGCGATCACGACCGAACTGGTCGAAATCATCTCGGGGGCCGAGGCACTGTGATCTCGCGCGCGATCACCCCTGCGCTGATCGCACTTGCACTTGCCGCCTGTACGGGCGGCGAGGCCGGGACCAATGCGTCCGACACCACGCTCAACGAACAACAGCGCGCGGCGATGGAGCATCGCGCGCCCGATGGCGAAAAGGTGATGGCCGATCGCTGGATGGCGATGTTCAAATCGCCCGACGCCGTTCTCGCCGCCGCTGCCGACATGGGATATCAGTCGCATCCCTATACCGAAGGTCGCGAATCCTTCGGAACCGGCTACAGCCCCGAACAGACGCTGCCCGAAGGCGACAGCCCGGTGAAGATCACGACGGCATTCCGTGTCGTCGGTGTCGGCGCCGAACAGATTACGGACATTGCCTTCACCTTCGATATCAAGGGCGATTTCAACGCTCCGAAGGCGAAGGACGCATTGGTGATCCCGCGCCGGATCGTCGGCGGCTTTCTGGGCCGGTTCGAAGTGGGCCCGGGGGACGAGATCGCCAACGCGCTGCGCAATCTTACCTCGGCAGAGACGAGCCAATATGGCGTGCTGCTGAATGTCGATGCGGTTCCGGGCGCGACCGACAGCGAAAAGCGCCTGATCGTCACCATTTCCCGAGCTACGGCTCCCACTGATTGAGAATTCAACCGTAAGGAACGCAAGATGGCTACCGCCGCTGAAATGACCAAGCCCGCAACAGGCGCCAATGTCGGCCGCATCGCCCAGGTGATCGGCGCCGTGGTCGACGTGTCCTTCGAAGGCACGCTGCCCGCGATTCTCTCGGCGCTCGAAACCGATAACAACGGCTCGCGCCTCGTCCTCGAAGTCGCCCAGCACCTCGGGGAAAGCACCGTTCGCTGCATCGCGATGGACGGCACCGACGGCCTGACCCGTGGCCAGCCGGTCACCGATACCGGATCGCAGATCCGCGTGCCCGTCGGCCCGAAGACGCTCGGCCGCATCATGAACGTGATCGGCGAAGCGATCGACGAACGCGGCCCGGTGGGCAGCGACATGTCCGCACCGATCCACGCGGCTGCTCCCGAATTCATCGAACAGTCGACCGAAAGCGCGATCCTCGTCACCGGCATCAAGGTGATCGACTTGCTCGCCCCCTATGCAAAGGGCGGCAAGATCGGCCTGTTCGGCGGCGCGGGCGTCGGCAAGACCGTGCTCATCCAGGAACTGATCAACAACATCGCAAAGGGCCATGGCGGCACCTCGGTGTTCGCCGGCGTGGGTGAGCGCACCCGCGAAGGCAACGATCTCTATCACGAATTCCTCGACGCCGGCGTTATCGCCAAGGATGCCGACGGCAACGCGATCAGCGAAGGTTCGAAGGTGGCGCTGGTCTATGGCCAGATGAACGAACCGCCGGGCGCCCGCGCTCGCGTCGCGCTGTCGGGCCTGACCATGGCCGAATATTTCCGCGATCAGGAAGGGCAGGACGTGCTCTTCTTCGTCGACAACATCTTCCGCTTCACCCAGGCGGGCGCCGAAGTGTCGGCACTGCTCGGCCGTATTCCTTCGGCCGTGGGCTATCAGCCGACCCTGTCGACCGACATGGGCGCGCTGCAGGAGCGCATTACGTCGACCAACAAGGGCTCGATCACTTCGGTGCAGGCCGTGTACGTCCCCGCGGACGACCTTACCGACCCTGCCCCGGCAACTTCGTTCGCCCACCTCGACGCAACGACCGTGCTCAACCGTGCGATTTCGGAACTCGGCATCTATCCGGCGGTCGATCCGCTCGATTCGACCAGCCGCGTTCTCGAACCGCGCGTCGTCGGTCAGGAACATTATGAAACCGCCCGCGCGGTTCAGTCGATCCTGCAGAAGTACAAGTCGCTTCAGGACATCATCGCGATCCTGGGCATGGACGAGCTTTCCGAAGAAGATAAGCTCACCGTCGCCCGCGCCCGCAAGATCCAGCGCTTCCTGTCGCAGCCGTTCCACGTCGCCGAAGTCTTCACCAACATCCCGGGCAAGTTCGTTGCGCTGGAAGACACGGTGAAGTCGTTCAAGGCCGTGGTCGACGGCGAATATGACCATCTTCCCGAAGCAGCCTTCTACATGGTCGGCGGCATCGACGAAGCCGTCGCCAAGGCGGCAAAGATGGCCGAAGAAGCGTAATCCAACTCCCTCTCCCCTTTGGGGGAGAGGGCCAGGGTGAGGGGCTGCGGCAAGCGATGGCGCCCGCGGCCTCCCCTCACCCAACCCTCTCCCCCGGGGGAGAGGGCTATGAGGTAAGAACATGCTGCATTTCGAACTCGTCACTCCCGAAAAGCTCGTCCGTTCGGAAGAGGTCTATATGGTCGTCGTTCCCGGCACCGAGGGCGATTTCGGCGTGTTGCAGGGCCATGCGCCCTTCATGTCGACGATCCGCGACGGCAGCATCGCGATCTACAAGGCCGACAAGAGCGAGCCCGAAACGCTCGCGATTCGCGGCGGCTTTGCCGAGGTCAATGAGAAGGGCCTGACGGTTCTCGCCGAACATATCGGCTGATCGCGCGGCCGCGGCGCGCGCGCATTTCCCTAACGCTGATCGAACGGGCAAGGGCGAAGTCTTTGCCCGTTTTTTTATGTGCGGACGTTTTCGCCCCGCCGCCCCTTCCATTGCGACCTCTTCCGCACGCGTCCGGCGTTCAGAGGATTAGGCAATTGTAAAAACTTGCCCGGTAACCATTCGGGCCACCGGCACGATGCTGGCCAGACAGGGCATTGAATGAGCGCTTTCGGACGACGCAACGGATTGGGAGGCAGCGGCGGAAGCCGCCCCGGCTTCGGAGTCGCGCGCCCGATGCAGGGCGGCGGCACGTCGCGCCCGTCCAGCGAGCCCGGCGGCGAGCAATTCCCGCCGATCGGCAGCGTCCCCCTGCCCGGCGCGGACAAGCCCGATTCGGGCAGTTCTCCGGCCCCCGAATTCGCACCCACGCAAGCCAGCAGCGACGCGATGCAACGGCTTGCCGATCGTCAGGCAGCGACCGGCGAGCAGGGCAATTCGCGGATGGAGGGGTTCGAAGCCTCGATCCATCGCATCAAGGAACAGGTGCTGCCGCGCCTGCTCGAACGCGTCGACCCCGAAGCTGCAGCCACGCTGAGCAAGGATGAACTCGCCGAGGAATTCCGCCCGATCATCGGCGAAGTGCTCGCCGAACTGAAGCTGACGCTCAATCGCCGTGAACAATTCGCGCTCGAAAAAGTGCTGGTCGACGAGCTGCTCGGCCTCGGCCCGCTCGAGGAATTGCTGACCGACGCGGCGATCACCGACATCATGGTCAACGGCCCCGAGCAGACCTATGTCGAACGCAAGGGCAAGCTTGAGCTCGCCAATATCCAGTTCCGCGACGAGGAACATCTGTTCCAGATCGCGCAGCGCATCTGCAATTCGGTCGGCCGCCGCGTCGACCAGACCACGCCGCTTGCCGACGCCCGCCTGAAAGACGGTTCGCGTGTCAACGTGATCGTGCCGCCGCTGTCGCTGCGCGGCACTGCCATCTCGATTCGTAAATTCTCGGCCAAGCCGATCACGCTCGACATGATGGCGCAGGGCGGATCGATGTCGCAGAAAATGGCGACGATGCTCAAGATCGCCGGCGCCTGCCGCTTCAACGTCGTGATTTCGGGCGGTACCGGCTCGGGTAAGACGACGATGCTCAATGCCCTGTCGAAACTGATCGACCCGGGCGAGCGCGTGCTGACGATCGAGGACGCGGCCGAACTTCGCCTGCAACAGCCGCACTGGCTGCCGCTCGAAACCCGCCCGGCGAACCTTGAGGGCCAGGGCGAAATCACCATCCGCGATCTGGTCAAGAACGCGCTGCGTATGCGCCCCGATCGCATCATCCTGGGCGAAATCCGCGGCAGCGAATGTTTCGATCTGCTCGCCGCGATGAACACCGGCCATGACGGATCGATGTGTACGCTCCACTCCAACAGCCCGCGCGAAGCGCTGGCGCGTATGGAGAATATGGTGATGATGTCCGACATCAAGGTGCCGAAAGAAGCGATCAGCCGCCAGATCGCCGATTCGGTCGACCTGATCATTCAGGTGAAGCGCCTGCGCGACGGCAGCCGCCGCGTCACCAACATCACCGAAGTGATCGGCATGGAAGGCCCCGTCATCGTGACGCAGGAGCTGTTCAAGTTCGAATATCTCGACGAAAGCGCCGATGGAAAAATCATCGGCGAATATCGCTCGATGGGCCTGCGCCCCTATACGCTCGACAAGGCCAAGCAGTTCGGTTTCGATCAGGCGCTGCTCGAAGCCTGTCTCTAAGGCTCGCCCGGATATGTCGTTTCTTCGGGCGACCGCGCCGTGACCGGCACCGACTTCCCCATCAATCTGCGGACGGCCGCGTGGCTGCGACGCGGCTCGATTATGGCGCGGCACCGTTGAATCACCGGCGACGCCCCGTGGCGATGCGGCTGTTGCCGGGTCTGCTGCTCTGCCTGCTGACCTGTGTCCCGCTCGCCGCCGCAGAGCAGCAAATTCGCCTTTCCGACGACAGCGAGGCGCGCTGGATCCCGTTCGAACTCACCGAGCATAACCAGATCGTTTTCACCATGACCTTTGCCGGAGAAGCGGCAACGGCTTTGCTCGACACGGGGCTCAGCGACACGCTGGTTTCCGACCGGCTGGCCGCCGCCACCGGACTGCGCAGCAGCGTTGGTGAGCAGGCCGCCGCGATCGGCGGCGACGTATCGCTGCGCTGGGCGGCAAGCCCCGCGCTCGGCTTTGGCGGCCTTTCCCGCTCGGGCGGGCGCATCGGCATCGCGTCCCTGGATGGGGCCGGGTCCGGCATCGACTTGCTGATCGGCAGCGACATCCTGTCCTGCTGCGCGCTCGATATCGATTATGACGCGCGCCGGTTCCGCATCCTGCCCAGCGGACGCCTGCCCTTTCGCGGCAAAAGCGCATCGCTGCACCTGACACCGTCGAGCCGCAGCTATGTCACGCGCGGATCGCTCGCCGGCGCAACGCTGAGCCCGATGATCGTCGATACCGGCGACGGCGCGGCGATCACGATCGCGCGGACGATCTGGGATGCGAGCGATTACGCAGCCGCTCCCACGACCAGCACCATCGCCTTCGGACTGGGTGGCGCGATCGAAACCGATGTCGCGGTCATATCCGAAATCGAAATCGCCGATGTGAAAGCGCGACAGGTTGAAGTGCGCATCGAGGATGCGCGCGGCTTTTCGACTCGGATCGGGGCGGCCGGCCGAATCGGATCGGGCTTCCTGCTCGGCTATCGCGTGCTGCTCGATCCCCGCGCCGGGCGCATCGTGCTGAGCCCCGGGGGTAAGGCCGGTGCCGCCCCGCTGCGATCGACCAGCGGACTGCTGCTGGCCTTTCAGGGCGACGAACTGCGCGTGTTGCACGTCATGCGCCATTCGCCCGCCGCCCGCGCGGGCTGGCGTGTCGGCGACCGGATCTGCGCCGCCGACGGCATATCGGTGCGCGACGGCGTTTCCGCCACCGGTCTGGTCGGATGGACGGTCGGCGCGCCCGGCCGAACCGTGCATATCGCGATGTGCGACGGCAGCGAACGATCGCTTACGCTTGCCAATTTCTATTGAGCGCGGATTACGCTAGAACAAATCCATCGCCAGCCCGCCCAGAATTACGGCGGCAAGCAGCGCGAGAAACTGAATAAGCGACCATGGCGCCAGGCCGACCCGGTCGAGATTGGAACGCCGCTGACGGCGATGTTCGGCAACGCCGCTGACGATCGCCAGAAATATTGCTGCAACGGCTCCGGTCCAAAGGCGTTCTTGCATCGTAACGACTCAATTCACAAATAGCGGCAGCCGCCACCGGGGATAGTTCATGCGCCAGATAATGATTGCCACCGCCATTGCCACTACTGCTCTTGCCGTAGCTTCGGTCGCGACCGGCGCACCCGCGACCCAGCGACATACGCTGCAGTCCGCAGTCGATGCGCCGACGCGGACCCCGGCCAATGTCACGCGCGATCAATATCGTCACCCGGTCGAAACGCTCGGCTTCTTCGGCGTCAGCCCGACCGACACTGTCGTGGAGATCTGGCCGGGCGGCGGCTGGTATACCGAAATCCTGGCCCCCTATCTCGCCCATGGCGGCACCTTGTGGGTCGCCTCGCCGGGACCGGAGGGTCTGGGCGGTGTGCAGAAACTGATGACGGCGCATCCGGATGCGCCCGGCTATGCCGCGATCCGCACCGCAGCCTTCCCCGCGCGCGCCGCGACCGAGGGCCTCGCCCCCGTGCCCGACGGCACCGCCGATGTCGTCCTCACCTTCCGCAACGTCCATAACTGGCGCATGGGTTATCAGCGCGACGGACAGGATTATTCGCCCCAGGCATTCGAACAGATGTTCGCGATGCTGAAGCCCGGCGGCACGCTGGGCGTCGTCGACCATCGCCTGCCCGAAGACGCCGATTCCGCGCGCGAACACTCGAGCGGCTATGTGAAGGTGTCGACCGTCCGCCGCCTCGCCGAGGAAGCGGGCTTCGAATATGTCGGCGCTTCGGAAGTGAACGCAAACCCCGCCGACACCGCCGATTGGGAACGTGGCGTGTGGACGCTGCCGCCGACGCTGTCGCTGCGCGATCAGGATCGCGAACGCTATCTTGCGATCGGCGAAAGCGACCGCATGACGCTCAAATTCCGCAAGCCCGCCTGATCCCCCCGCCTGATCCCGTTACCGGGACCGGCGGTGCATGCTTACTTTACTTGCCCAGCTTCTCGACCTTGTCCTGAAGCCGCGAAAGCTCGGACCGCAACGCTGCGATCTCGTCGTCCTTCGCAGCAACCGATTCGTCGGCAGCGGCTGCGCCCGGCGGCACCGCACCCGGCTTGAACGCCGCGGTCGCCGCTTCGAACATCGCCATGTTCTGCTTGGCGAGTTCGGCGAAGGGCGAATTGGCGAACGCGCCTTCGACGGCGCTTTTGAACTGTTGCTGGTTGCGGCGGAAGCTTTCCATCGACGCTTCCAGATATCCGGGGACCAGCGCCTGCATGCTGTCGCCGTACAGCGCGATCAGCTGACGCAGAAAGCTGACCGGCAATAGCGTCTGGCCACGCGCTTCTTCTTCCATGATGATCTGGGTAAGCACGTTATGCGTGATATCGTCTTCCGACTTCGCGTCGATCACCTTGAAGTCGCGTCCCTCGCGGGTCATCGCCGCGAGATGTTCAAGAGTGATGTATGAGGAAGTCTCCGTGTTATAAAGCCGCCGATTGGCGTACTTTTTGATGATAACCGGGCCGTTGGTATCGCCGCTCTTCTTCATGGAGTCGTCCTCTCCTTTGACTGACAAGCATGTAACACCGGATGATGCAGCGCAACAAGTGCCGCGGCCTTTGCCTCTGTTTTTGGCCATGCTGCGCAGCGAAACCGCAACATCCCCCGAGCGGCGAACGCGCGCGCTTGCGGGGCTGCGCGCCTATCAACAGGCGCGCCGGCCCGCCCCGCGCGCGCCCAAGCCCGTCTTCGCGCGTTCCGGGCGGGCGGTGCTGCGCGATTATGGCGGATCGGGAACGCCGCTGGTCGTCGTTCCGTCGCTGATCAATCCGCCGCATGTCCTCGATCTCGCGCGCGGCAATTCGCTGATGCGCTGGCTGGCGCGACAGGGTGTCCGGCCGATGCTGGTCGATTGGGGCACGCCCTCGCCCGCCGAGCGCGATCAGGACATCACCGCGCATATCGAACAATTGCTGCTGCCGCTGATCGGCGCGCTGCCCCGCCCGCCGCTGCTGATGGGCTATTGCCTCGGCGGCACGATGGCGATGGCCGCGGCATGCGCGACGCCGGTCGCCGGGCTCGCGACCGTCGCCGCGCCCTGGCGATTTGCAGGCTATGGCGATTCCCGGTCGGCGATGGATTCGGTCTGGCACCACGCGCATGAAAATTGCGAGCGGATGGGCCTGGTCCCGATGGAAGTGCTGCAGGCAGGTTTCTGGCAACTCGATCCCGCGCGCACCATCGCGAAATATGAGCGGTTTTCGGCCATGCCGCGCGGCAGCGCGCGCGCAAACGCCTTTGTCGCGCTCGAGGATTGGGCGAATGGAGGCGCGCCGCTAACCTATGCCGCCGGACGCCAATTGTTCGACGATTTCCTCCACGCCGATCTGCCCGGACGCGGCAAATGGATCGTCGCGGGCAGGCCGGTCGGTCCCGCAGCGCTCGATTGCCCGGCAGTCGAATTCGTATCGGCGAGCGACCGGATCGTGCCGGCCGCTACTGCGGCGGGGCTGGCCGATTCGCGCATCCTGTCCGCCGGGCATGTCGGCATGATCGTCGGCGGTCGGGGCCGCGCGCAGCTATGGGAACCGCTTGCCGACTGGCTAAGAGCGCATCGTCTTCCTAGATAGGCGCCATCGAATCACGAGCCATCCGCAGGAGCTTCCATGCCAGATATCGTCATCGCCGCCGCAAAACGCACGCCGGTCGGCAGCTTCCTCGGCGCTTTCGCCAATACCCCGGCGCACGAACTCGGCCGAACCGCCATCGAAGCGGCGCTGGCACAGGCAGGGGTGAAGGGCGACGAGGTTTCCGAAGTCATATTGGGCCAGGTGCTGACGGCTGCGCAGGGCCAGAACCCGGCACGCCAGGCGTCGATGGCGGCGGGCGTGCCCAAGGAAATCCCGGCATGGGGCGTCAATCAGGTGTGCGGATCGGGCCTGCGCGCGGTCGCACTTGCCTATCAGGCCGCGGCGACCGGCGATTCGACCATCGTCGTCGCCGGCGGTCAGGAAAATATGTCGATGAGCGCCCATGCCCAGATGCTGCGCGCAGGCACCAAGATGGGCGATGTCAGCCTGATCGACACGATGATCAAGGATGGCCTGACCGACGTGTTCAACGGCTATCACATGGGCATCACCGCCGAAAATCTGGCCGAACAATATGAAATCTCGCGCGGCGAACAGGATGCATTCGCCGTCCGTTCGCAGAATCTCGCCGAAAAGGCGCGCGCCGACGGCAGGTTCAAGGACGAAATCGCCCCGGTGACGGTAAAGGGCCGCAAGGGCGATATCATCGTCGATCAGGACGAATATATCCGCGCCGGCGCCACGGTTGAGGGCGTGTCGGGCCTTCGCCCCGCCTTCAAGAAGGACGGGACGGTCACTGCCGCCAACGCCAGCGGCATCAACGATGGCGGCGCCGCGCTCGTCATCATGACCGCCGACGAAGCCGCACGCCGGGGCATCACGCCGCTCGCGCGCATCGCCAGCTGGGCCAGCGCGGGTGTCGACCCGTCGATCATGGGCATCGGACCGGTCCCCGCCACGCGCCGCGCGCTGGAAAAGGCCGGCTGGAGCATCGGCGATCTCGACCTGATCGAAGCCAACGAAGCCTTTGCCGCGCAGGCGCTGTCGGTCGGCAAGGAGCTTGGCTGGGATCCGGACAAGGTCAATGTCAATGGCGGCGCGATCGCCATCGGCCACCCGATCGGCGCATCGGGCGCCCGCGTGCTGACGACATTGCTCTACGAAATGCAGAAGCGTGATGCGAAAAAGGGTCTCGCGACGCTCTGCATCGGCGGCGGCATGGGCATCGCCATGTGCGTCGAGCGCTGATCACATACTTCCGGTGCCTCCCCCGGCCTGCCGGGGGAGGAATTACATCCAGACCCGGTCGAACCGCTGTCCCAGTCCGGTCAGCAGCTCATATTGCGACAGGCCGGTCAGCATCGCAGTTTCCGGCAGCGCATAATCGAGTCCGATCCAGTCGCCTTCGGCCAGTTCCGCCGCGGCATCGACTCCGACCGCAAGCAGGTCCATCGACACCCGCCCCAGCACGGGCAGCTTGCGATCGCCCGAATGCGCGCCGCCCTTGCCCGAAAAGCACCGCAGATAGCCGTCGGCATAGCCGATATTGAGGATCGCGACCTGGGTGTCAGCAGGCGCGGTCCAGGTGGCGTTATAACCGACCGTCTCACCCGCCTTCACGTGACGTCGCTGCAATATCTGCGCCTGCGGAAATACCACCTGCCGGATATGCACGGCATGCGCAGCGCATTGCACGCCGCCGTACAGCGCAATGCCCGGCCGCGTCAGATCGAAATGATAATCGCCGCCCAGCGCGATGCCCGCCGAATTGGCCAGGCTCATCCGCCGCGCCGCGGTCCGCCCGCGCAACCCCGCCAGTGCATCGCGCTGCCGCGCGTTCATCGACACGTCCTCATCGGCACAGGCAAGATGGCTCATCAACGTATCGATCGTCAGCCCGTCGAGCAGGCCCGACGCCGCATCCTCGACCGAAATGCCCAGCCGGTTCATCCCGGTATCGACCATCACGTCACAGACACCGCCGCCCGCTTCGCGCCAGCGCCGCACCTGCTCGGCGCTCGCCAGCACCGGTCGCGCCGGTCCCGCAAGCGCCAGATCCATGTCTTCGGCGCGGACGCCATGCAGTACCGAAAGCGATGCAGGCGCAATATCGCCCAATGTCGCCGCCTCGGCCCAGGTCGCAACGAAAAAGTCCCGGCATCCGGCCCGGGACAGCCGTCGCACCACGTCGCGTGCGCCCAGCCCATAGCCATCGGCCTTCACGGCCGCGCCGCACGCCGCGCTGCCGCTCATCGCGTCGAGCGCGCGCCAATTGGCAACCAGGGCATCCCCATCGAGGGAAAGGCGGAGCGGAGCAGGCGGTATGGTCACCCCATGCCCCCTATGCCCGGGTCGCGGCGACGGCAAGCCGCGACACCGCGCTAGCGCCCCCTCACGGCGTCACAGCGTGATGCCATAGCGGGCATATTGTTCGTCGACCGCGGGCGTCAGCAGCCGCGCCTTGTCGATGTCCTGCTGACCGCGGCGATCGCCGTTGCGCAGCCGGATCAGGCCACGCATGAACAGGCTTGCCGGCAGGTCGGGCGAAATGGCGAGCGCGGCGTCGAAATCGGCCAGCGCCTTTTCCATGTCGCCAAGGCGGAAATAGACCATCGCCCGGCTGTCGAGAATGGCGGACGGCGTTTGCGCCAGTTCGATCGCGCGCGTGCAATCCTGCAGCGCCGATTCGATCTGAACGTTACGCGTTCCCTTGAGCCAGCAACGTCCGTTCAGCAATTCCGGGTCGTTGGGCCGCTCTTCGACTTCAGCATCGAGCAACGCGACCGCTTCGTCGACCCGCCCGGCATCGGCCAGCACATTGGCTTTGACTTCGACATAGCTTCCACGATTATTGTCGCCGAGCGCAATCTGCTCGTCGACCAGCGCCAGCGCCGCTTCGGTATCGCCGGTCAGCGACAGCAGCCGGATAACCGCAATCGTTGCCGGCATCATCGAAGGATCGAGCAGCATCGCCTCGCGCGCATCCTCAAGCGCCGAGTCATAATCGCCGATGATCTGATATACGCCCGACCGCAAAAGATAGGTGTTCGCGCTGGGAACGATGTCGAGCGCCGCGCTATAATCCCGCAGCGCCGCCTCATGATCGAACACGCCGCGGTGGAAGGAAGCGCTGGCAAGATAGCCCGCGCCATTCTCATCCCCCGGCTGATTGGCAAGATCGAAAAAGGCTTCTTCGATGGGATCGAGCAGTCCCGCCTTGCGCGCAGCGATCACTTCGTCGGTATAGGAAGGCAGATCGGCGGGTGCGATCAGGCGCAGCGCCTGCGCCTTGGCGCGCGCGACATCGCGACGCACCGTCGGAATATCGGCCGCCGCCACTTCGCCAAGCCCGGTAATGACGCGATCATCCACGGTCACAACATTGGCGTCCTGCACCACGCTGCGCCGGAATTCCCCCCCGGCCAGCGATGTCGGCAACGTCCGCGCGCCGTCGATCGTGAAGTCGCCATCGGGCAGGCGGTACCGGGTCACTATCCGCTCATCGCTATAATCGCCTGCCTGGACCGGGATTTCGCGCCATTCGCGCCGCGCACGATTGGGCGCGAAGACGAGCGCGGTCAGCGTCGGATCGATCGACAGCTTCTGACGGCCATTTTCCTCTTCCCATTCGGGCCAGTAAATGCCGTGCGACTCAACCGTTGCGATCCCGGTGTCGTCGGAAAAGCTGATGTCGCCGCCAAGATAGCGATAGCGATTGCCCAGCACGTTGACGATCATCGCCTTGACGAAATCATCGATCTGCTCGGGCGCGGCGGTATTCACTGCGGTACGCAATATATCGACCATGTCGCCGCGCACCTCGCTGCGGATCGTATAGAGCGACGGAAGCCGCAGCCCCGCGCGCGAATCGATATCCAGATGCGTCACGACATCGGGACGGGCATGCGGGTGCGGGACGATTTCCTCGAGTTCGGCACCCTGCGCGCGCATCGGCAGCGCGTGGCGCGACGGCGGCGTGTCGGCCAGATCGGCGAGCGTCGCGCCCGATCGCGTGCCGTCGAGCCAATAGGTCTGCCCGTCGATCTGCGCACGCACCAGCACATGATCGAACGCGCCCGCCATCGGCAGCCGTTCGGGCACCAGTGCATCGACGGTGATGCTCATCATCGCCGGCTCGGCTTCGATCCCCAGCTCCCGCAGCATCGCCAGCAACAGCAACGTCTTGGCCTTGCAATCGCCATAACGACGCTCCCAGGTCTGCGCGGGCGTCTGCGGCGTGTAATTGCCGCCATCCATACCTTCGAACAGGTAGCGGACGTCGTTCTGCACCAGCATCAATGCCCTGGCGGCACGTTCGCGCGGGTCGCGCGTGGCCCTGGCGATCTGCGCCACTTGCTGCGCGAGCGGACTGCCCGGCGCGATCAGCCCCTGGGTATCATATAGCGGCGCCATCGCCGCCGAAACGTCGCGCCAGCTGTCGAAGGTCGACATTTCGACCAGCGGCACTTCGCGATACCGCATCGGGGCATCGTCGGGCATTTCCGGCGATGTCGGGGCAGGCAGTGCGATCGTCACCTGATGGAAGCCGTCGCTGTCGCTTTCCGTGACATCGAGCGCCTCGACATGCGATTTCCAATGCACTGCCTGTCCGGTGGGCCAGGAAAGACGCACCCGCCCGAAATCGACCTGCATCGGCGCCTGCATGATCTGTGCAACTGC
Source organism: Stakelama portus (assembly GCF_003171655.1). GTDB lineage: Bacteria > Pseudomonadota > Alphaproteobacteria > Sphingomonadales > Sphingomonadaceae > Sphingomonas > Sphingomonas portus. The sequence goes on from NZ_QFZL01000007.1 coordinate 63,496, forward strand.
CTGAACATTCCCGTCCAGCGCGCTGTCATGCTGGGTAATCGAATAGGTGAAGCGCAGGACATCGCCCACCCGCAGCCCCTGCACTGCCAGAGTCGCAGTCAGTGTCCCCGTCAGATAGGCCTGTTCGAGCTGCTGTTCGCGTTGCAGCACCGAAAAACGCGAATCACCGGCCAGCACGTCGATCGTCTCATCGCCGCGCAAAATATCGACGCGATGGATGATCACATCGCCATTATCGGGATTCCAGTCGAGTTTGAGCGTCCCCAGCTGCGTCGCCATCTGCGTCGACGATATCCGCACCGCAATATCGGAATAGGTCCATAGCTGGTCCCCATCGATCCGCTGTTGCTGGTCATATATCAGGAACGTCGCCCGCGAAGATGCCGAGGCGTCGGAAATACGCGCCGCATCGACCCATGCCGGCGCAGGGGCATATTTGGGGGTATCGTCGGCATGCGCGACGCCCGCCATCAAAAACAGCGCCAGGCTCGCCAGCAGGAAACGGATCATCGAATTAGCCCCCCAATATGCGGGAGAGGCTAAGCGACGGCAGCGAATAGGCAAGCCTTACCGGCCGCTCGATTGCGATAATTTCGCGCGATCTGCTTCAATTCACGGTTTCTGCAGCGGCTTTTCACCAAGGTGCTGTAGAAATTGCACATATCTGCACTTTTTCTTCACTGGCCGCCCTCCCGGGCACGCCGATCGCGGCACGCGCGTTACCGATGCCGCGCGCCTGACCGACAAATCCCCCGGCCGGTCGGCCTGAAATCGCGCGGCTCAGCCGGCGTGAAAATAATCGTGGATGCTCTGTGCCATTGTCTTGCTGACGCCCGGCGTGCGCTGCAGATCCTCGAGGCTCGCCGCCCGTACCGCCTTGGCCGTGCCGAAATGCATCAGCAGTGCCTTTTTGCGCGACGGGCCGATGCCGGGAATATCGTCGAGCGGCGATTTGACCACCGCCTTGGCGCGCTTGGCGCGATGCCCGCCGATGACGAAGCGATGGACTTCGTCGCGGAGCCGCTGAAGATAATAAAGCAGCGGCGCATTGACCGGCAGCGTCAGTTCGCGCCCGTCCATCAGGTGGAACACCTCGCGGCCTTCGCGGCCATGATGCGGCCCCTTGGCGACACCGACCACCGGCACGTCCTCGATCCCCAGATCCTCAAGCACGCCCATCACCGCGTTCAATTGCCCGCGCCCGCCATCGACCAGCACCAGATCGGGCCAGTCGCCCTTTTCGCGATCGGGGTCTTCCGCCTGCGCGCGGCTGAAGCGCCGTTCGAACACTTCGCGCATCATCGCGAAATCGTCGTCGGTATTCGCCTTCCTGATGTTGAACTTGCGATACTGGCCTTTGCGGAACCCCTCCGGCCCGGCGACGATCATCGCGCCGAGCGCATTGGTCCCCTGAATATGGCTGTTGTCATAGACTTCGATCCGGTCGGGCGGCTCGGGCAGTTCGAACAGGTCGGCGACTTCGCGCAGCAGCTTTGCCTGTGTCGTGCTCTCGGCATTGCGCCGGTCGAGCGCCTCGATGGCGTTGCGTGTCGCCTGTTCCATCAGGCGGCGCCGCGCGCCGCGCTGCGGCTGGCTGATCGTCACCTTGAACCCGGCCCGCTCGCCCAATGCCTCGGCAAGCAGCGCGCCCTCGCGCAATTCGCGATCGAGCAGCACCTGCCTGGGCGGGGGCACTTCCTCGTAAAACTGCATCAGGAACTGGCTGAGCACTTCGTCATCGGGCACGTCGGCGGTATGCGCGGGAAAGAAGCTGCGATGCCCCCAATTCTGGCCGCCGCGAATGAAGAAGGCCTGGATACCGATGGTCCCTTCCTTCGCCGCCAGCGCAAAGATGTCGGCGTCGCCGACACCCTCGGCATTGATCGCCTGCGACCCCTGAATGAAGGTCAGCGCCTTCAGCCGGTCACGCAATATCGCCGCCAGTTCGAAATCGAGCGCATCGGACGCCGCCTGCATCTGCACGCCCAGCTTTTCCTGCACCTTGGTCGATTTGCCGCCCAGGAAATCCTTCGCATCGCTCACCAGTTCGGCATAGCCTGCTTCGTCGATCCGCCCGACGCACGGCGCCGAACAGCGGTGGATCTGATAGAGCAGGCATGGCCGGTCGCGCGTGTTGAAAAACCCGTCGGTACAGCTGCGCAGCAGGAACAGCTTTTGCAGCGCATTGAGCGTCTTGCGCACCTGCCCCGCGCCCGCGAACGGCCCGTAATAATCGCCCTTAACGCGCCGCGCGCCGCGATGCAGCTGGATTCGCGCGAAATCATGGCCCTGCCGGATCAGGATGAAGGGAAAGCTCTTATCGTCGCGCAGCAGCACATTATAGGGCGGGCGATAGCGTTTGATCAGCTGCGCTTCGAGCAACAGCGCCTCGGCTTCGCTGTTGGTGGTGACGATCGTCATGCTGCGCGTCTGGGCGACCATGCGCTGCAGCCGCTTCGACAGCCGCGCGACCTGGGTATAGTTGGTCACGCGGTTCTTCAGCGCGCGCGCCTTGCCGACATAGAGCACGTCGCCGCGCGCATCCTGCATCCGATAGACGCCGGGCCGTGCGGGCAGCGTATTCAGCACATTGCGGATCGCGGCGACGCCCGTTTCCAGATCGGGTTTGTCCGATCCACGAACGGTATAGGTCGCCTTTTCCTCGTGAAAGCGATCGGGAGACTGGGGTTCGGACATGGAATGCGTGATTTAGGCGCAGTGCGACGTTCGCGCCACCACCCGCAATCGCCTTTCACACAAATGCGGACAGGATTGCGTGCGCCCTCGCATGGTGTCGCTTTTGGCCATAGCGTCGCCGCAACGAAGGAGGGGACGTCATGGCGATCCGGTTCGGAATGGCGATCATCGCGGGCATGATGGCGATCGCGACTGCACAGGCACAGGCACAGGAACGGACGCCACCGGTGCCGGACGCGATTCCTGCCGGTCCGCGATGGGTGTTTCTGGGCGGTGATGAATTCATCAGCGCCTATGCGTTTCGGCTGCTGCCGCCGCGCAAGGACGACCAGCAGCTGGTGCTGATCGCCAGCTATTATTCGCGGCCGCTCGACGAAGCGGGGCATATCTATTCGAGCGACATCATTTACGCGGTCGATTGCGGACAGCGCATCGCGAAAGCGAAAACCTATCTGTTCTACGATTCGAACCGCATGCTTTGGAAAATGAATCAGCCCCTCGATGATGCGGATACGAATTGGGACGACGGCGAATTTCGAAAGGGGTTCGATTTCATCTGCGACAAGGGCGAATATCCGCTCGTTTCCGATCCGCTGACCGATTCGCGCGAACGATTCGCTGCCGCGCCCGGAAACTAGGTCGTGAACCTAGCTGCGTTTTTCCCACTTGCGCGTGTGTGCTAGCATACTAATACAGCGCCATGTTTCGTATCGCTGCCGCCGTCGCGCTCGTCTGCCTCCCTGTCGCTGCCCATGCCCAGACCGCGTGGAACCCCGATCCCTGGGTCGAGGATCTCGAAACGATCCGCACTGCGCTGCATGAGAAATATGCGAACCGCGAATGGTTGGAGCAGGAACGCGGCGTGCCGATCGATCCAATCCTCGATCTTGTCGAATCGATGGTGCGACGCGCGGGCAGCGACGCGGAGGCGCGCGCGACCTTTGACCTGTTGATCCGCAAGATCGACGACGGCCATGTATCGCTACGCTGGCCCCGCCCGGAGGCTCCGGCATCGGCATCGGCAACTGCGGAGGCACCTGCCCCGCCGACCAGCGCGACGCAATTCTGTCAGGCCCAGGGATATAGCGCGCGCGGCGGGGGCGGCACCGCGAAACTGTTGCCTGGTTATACGCCGCTTGCCGCCGAAGGGCTGTTTCCCGCCGGGATCGTGCCCATCGGCGAAGCGCGGGTCGGCGTCCTGCGCATTGGCGAATTTTCGCCCGAGGCGTTTCCCGCCCTGTGCGAAGGCATCGTCCGCGATCTGGCGATTCCCATCGATCAGCCCTGCGCGGAGGATTGCCGCGACGTCCTGATCACCGAGGCCTATCGCCGGCTCACCTTCGCCTGGATGGAGCGAATCGAGCAATTGCACGATGCCGGTGCGACGCACCTGCTGATCGACGAGACGGGCAATGGCGGCGGTTCGGAATGGGCCGAAGCTGCGGCACGCGCCCTGACGCCGCGGCAACTGGTATCGGCGCGGTTCGGCTTCGTGCGCGGGCCGCATTGGGAGAAACAATGGCGCGACCTTGCCCAGACGCTCCGTTCGGCTGCGGAGGAAAGCAACGATCCGTCCGAACAGGCGCGACTGCGCGAATGGGCAGCGCAGGCGGAAGCCGCGCGTGTCGAGGCCGCCACGCCATGCGATCCCACCGACGATTGCGAATGGCTTGGCCGCGCGGGCTATGCCACCGGACTTGTCGGCAGCGCTCCCGACGGGGCCTTTGCGGATGTCGATTGGGGCGCATCGGTCTTCAGCGCCGGGCAATATGCCTATCCGTACCGGTCGGGCGTATGGAATGGCCCGCTGATCGTGCTGGTCGATCAGGAAACCTGGTCGGCGGCAGAGCAATTCGCCGCACTGCTTCAGGACAATGATGCCGCGATCATCCTGGGTGCACGCACCGGCGGCGCGGGATGCGGCCACACATGGGGCGGCACGCCGACCACGCTGCCCAATAGCGGCGCCGTCCTCGAACTGCCCGATTGCGTCCGGTTCCGCCGTGACGGATCGAACGAAGTGCGCGGCATCCTGCCCGACGTAACGATTCCGTGGCGCGCCGATGATGGCACCGTGCTGAAGCGTCAGATACTGGCGGCGGCGCTGCCCGATGCCCTGCGCCGCGCAGCGGCGCTGTATCGTGACCAGACGGCGCCATAGCCCCGGCTGCAATCGGTACAAATGCGGTTAGGGATCGCGTCGGGCTGGCGTCCCACTGCCCGGCACGGCATGTTTCCCCGGTTTTCAGGGGAGATATCTCGCATGCGTGTTTTGCCGATCCTTGTTGCCGCCGGCCTGCTCGCCGCGCCTGCCCTCGCACAGCAAAGCCCCGATGGCTGGTATCGCATCACCGGCGACGATCAGATGGTCGTCTATGTCTATGGCGCACAGGACCGGACCGATGCCGGCAATCGACTGGCGATTGTGTCGAACCATGCGGTCGATCCCTTCGATTCCGACGGACGTGCCTATTCGGTCAACATCGCAACGGCGTTCGATTGCGAAGCGCGGACATTCCAGCGGCTGCTGTTCCGCACCTATGCGCTCGACGGCAGCGAGATCAGCGAAATGCCGTCGCAAAATACTGCCATGCGCCCGATCGCACCGGATACGATCGATGCGCGGATCGCCGATTTCGTATGCGATGGCGCCGGTGGCGAATTTGTCGAGGATATGCTGGCGGACGCGGCCTCCCGGCTCGACCGCGAATGATCGCGGCGGCGGCGCCTAGGAACGGCGCGCGCGCAGCTGCTTGACGATCAGGATGACCAGCGCCCAGGGCAAGGGCGCGAGGCCGATCAGAAAATTGGGCAGGCTGGATAACAGCGTGTCCCGGAAACCGGGGAACATCAGCAGCTGATAGGCGAGCATGATCGGCACTGCCCAGAAAGCATCGTACCAGCGCTTGCCGAAAATCCCGACCAGAACGCCGATCACGATCGCCTGCGGCGTGATCGCCCAGACGAGCAGCGCCTGAGCCACTCCGCCGAGATTCTGTTCCGGCGGAGTGAAGGTGATCATGTCAGTTCAGGCGCGCCATGCCGGCGATCGTCTGATCGACCAGCGGCTTGTCGGCTTCGACGCCATGTTTGTCGGCGATGATCGCACCGGCGGAGCGGGCGGCGGCATCGGCAGCGCGGGCGCGAACCTCGGCAATCGCACCACGCTCGGCGGCGGCGATCTTGTCCTCGGCCATCTTGGCGCGGCGCCCCATCAGTTCGGTCGCATCGGCTTCGGCCTTGGCCAGCAGCGCGGCTGCCTCTTCCTCGGCATGTTTGACGATCGCTTCGGCATCGCCTGCGCTCGCGGCGTTGCGCGCCTTGGCTTCGGCGAGCAGCGCTTCGGCTTCCTGGCGGATCGCATAGGCGCGATCGAGTTCCTTGCGCGTATCGGCAATGCGCTCGTCGAGCTTCGACGCGATCACCCGGTGCGCCTTGCCATAGACGAAGGCGAGAACAAGGAAGATGGTGATGCCGACATAGACCCAGCCTTCGGCATCGAGGCCGAGCAGCGTCGGATGATCGCCCTCATGCGGAGCACCACCGGGGGCTTCGGTCAGCGCGACCACTTCTTCATGTGCGGGCGGGGCGTGCAATGCCATGGTCAGTCCTCAGGCCAGCGCCGAACGCGCGGCTTTGGAAGCCGCTGCGGGCGTCGGGCGCTTGCCGGTCAGCTTTTCGACGATGTCGGACGCCGCATCGGCGGCAACCGCTTCGATTTCACTCATCGCCGCAGTGCGCGCGGCGTTGAGATCGGCTTCGGCAGCATCGGCGCGAGCGGCGAGCGCCGCATTCGATTCGGCCAGCCTGGCTTCGAGCGCCTTCGCCGCCCGGGTACGGGCTTCGGTCAGCCTGGCGCGGGCGGCATCCTGCGCCGCCGCGACGCCTGCATCATAATCGGCCTGCAGCTTGTCAGCAGTCGCCTTCGCCTTTTCGGCGGTATCCAGATCGCTGGACACCTGATCCTCGCGCGCCTGCATCACCTTGCCGAGACGCGGCAACGTGGCGAGCACGACGACGTAGAGGATGGCGAAGAACACCGCCAGCCAGACGAGCTGGGACAGAAATACGTTCGCGAAATCGAACTGAGGCATGGCCGTTCCGAACTATCGGTTTCCACTCATGCCGGCCGGTCGAAGCAAGCGCCTGCTGCCACGACCGGTCCGGCGCGAGCAGGACTTAGGAGAAGGCGAGAGCCAGCGCGACGACGGCCGCGATCAGGCCGAGCGCTTCGGTCACGGCGAAGCCGAAAATCAGGCGGCCGCCCATCTTGGCATCGGCTTCCGGATTGCGCAGCGCGCCCTGGAGATACATGCCGAAGATGGTGCCCACGCCGATGGCGGCGAGGCCGGCACCGATCGCCGCGAGGCCGGCGCCGATCTTGGCAGCAGTTGCGATATCCATGGGTATTCCCTTTCGTTAGCGAAATGCAGGTTTAGTGGAGATTGACGGCGTCGTTCAGATAGATCGACGCAAGCAGGGCGAACACATAGGCCTGAACCACCGCGATCAGAACTTCGAGCGCGGACAGCGCGACGTTCATCGAAAGCGGCAGGATGCCGAAGACATAGGGCAGCGCCCCGAACGAACCCAGCGACACGACGAAGGTGCCGAACACCTTCAGCAGCACATGGCCCGCAGTCATGTTGGCGAACAATCGGATCGCCAGCGTGAACGGACGGCTGAGGAAGCTGACGAATTCGATGAAGGCAACGAACAGCGCCAGCGGAAAGAAAGTGTCCTTCGGCCAGAACAGGCTGAAAAAATGCAGCCCGTGCCGCGCGAAACCGACGATGCAGACCACGACGAAAACGAGGAATGCGAGACCCAGCGTCACCGAAATATGGCTGGTCGGCGTGAACGCACCGACCCAGGGAATAAGCCCCAGCAGGTTGCAGGCGAGCACGAAGATGAAGATCGCGAAAATCAGCGGCGCATAGCGGCGCCCCTCCGGCCCGACATTTTCATCGAGCATGTTTCGCACAAAATCGTACACATACTCCACTGCCGCCTGCCACCGGTTCGGCACCAGCTTGGGCGAACGCGTACCGACGAACAGAAATGCTGAAACGATCGCAAGCGCGATCAGCATCCAGAGCGAGGAGTTGGTGAACGAAACATCATACCCACCCGCCTCGAGCGGATAGATGGGGTCGATTGCAAACTGTTCCATCGGACCGGCCATGGGGCTCTTACTCTCCGTTACCGGTGGTGGGATCGGCGTCGAACTGCGCCGAAGTCTTCATCGCGCGATACACGCCGGCGACAAAACCCAGGATCAGCAGGGCGATCATCACCCACGGACCGGTTCCGGCCCAGCGGTCGATCATCCAGCCGATGAACGCAGTGACGAGCACGGTGCCGACGAATTCGATGCCCACGGCCCAGCCGCGGCTTTCCGCCCGCCCTTCGGCGTTGGAGATGCCATGCTCATGCGCCGCCTTTGCTTCAGCGATGCGGCGGTCGAGGTCGTCGGAGTTTTTGTCGTCGGACAAGGTTCGCGCGATCCAGATATGAAAAAAGCCGCCGCGACTGGGCAGCGACAGGAACATCACAGCCACCCGGCTTGCGACGCGGCGCCCGTTTAGGAAGGCTCTAAAGCCGAGTCAACATCTCTGGTGCGCTGCGACGCGACTCGCACATGCGGCAAAGCGACGGGACGGCCATCGCCACCCCGCCGCATTGCGCGAAATCGTTACTGGCCGTTGGAGAGGCAGCGCGCGTCGCGCACCGGCGGCGACGAATCGCGCGTCATCCAGCGTCCATCGGGCGTCTGATATTTCTCGCCCGGCTCGGTCGCCAGAATCAGGCGGCACCCGGTGACGAACGCGAATTGCTCGACCGTCGACCCTTCGTCGGTCGCGCTCTGGGTATAGAGCGTCTTGCGACGGATATTGATATTGCTGACCAGCGCACGCAGCTGCGGTGTAGGCTCGCCGACAATCCCCAGATAGCCGTCCGGCTGCTCGCCCACCTGGCCGGCGGCGCGCGCGGCGGCATAGGCCGGGTCGCGATCCTGCGGCAGCATCATCGCCCCCGCCGCGGTGGCGGTTCCTGCCGCGATCAGAGCGGCGATTGCGATCTTGGTGACGAATTTCATCAGAAAACCCCTGGATTTTGCTGGATCACCGACTGGGCCTTGCTGTCCAGACGATAGACCACTTCCTGCGTGATCGAAATATTGAGGTCGATGACGATCGGCTTGTCCGGCGCCGAGATATTGATGCAACCTCCCAGCAGCAAGGCCGGGCCGGCAATCACGGCGGCGGCGAGCGTCTCTCTCCACCTGTTTCTGTTCACAATGGCGATCATGGCATTTCTTCGCTTTCGTCAGGCTGAACGGATTGTTGCTGCTGCTCCGTCTCGCGGCGCTGTTGTTCGAGTAGCTCGGGCAACTGGGTTTCGATCAATACCGAAGGATCGTACCAGCTCTGTATCGACCGGGCGAGTTGGCGGAATTGCGCGCGGATGGTGATGTTGAACACGATCGGCAGCTTGCTGATGCGCCGGGTAATGAAGTTCGTCCTGGCGCCCTCGCCCTGCCCCACGCCGGCAAAGCGGATCCGCGTGATCATTTCGCCGTCGAGCGGGCCGTCCATCGACAGGTCGAGGCTGCGATAGCGCAGCGATTTGAGCGCCTGGAACGCATAATTGCCCCAGAAGCCCAGATCCTCCTGCGTCAGTTCGCCGACATAGGCGACCGTCCCGCCATTGCGCGAATGCAGCTCGCCGCCGACGATCGTGCCGCCCTTGGCATCGAATACCATCGGCAGCACGCCGTCGAACACGCCGGTCGCGTCGACATTGTCGAAACTCATTTCCTGCAGGAAGCGGGCGGCATCGACGCCCACCACCCGGAACGTCATGTGTCGCTCCACTTGCTGACCGAAATCGAGCACCGTCGGCTCGAGGATCAGTTCCCCCCCGGCAAAGGGCCAGCGGCCATCGTCGATCGCGATCTTCTGTGCGCTGAGCAGTCGATAGCGAATCGTGCCGTTTTCGACCGGAATGCCGGGGTTGAGCAGCGTCACCGTCGCCGTCTGCACCTTGCCTTCCGGCGTCGTCATGCCGAGCAGGTCGCCAAATTCGATCTCGGTCGACAGCCCGGTGACGGGGCCGAACGCCGCCGACAAATCGGTATTCTGCGTGCGGAAACTGCCGGTGCTGGTCACACCGTCGCCATTCCAGCGGATCGTGCCCCGGCCCGACACCGTTCCCCGCACGTCGGCGATCACGCCATAGGTCAGCCCGGTCACCGCATCGGGCTGAAATCCCTTCGGACTGAACGCCAGATCCTCCACATCGAGCACCGCCTGCCCCGATCCGGCGCTCAGGTCGTGGGTCAGCGTGACTGCCGTCACCGTGCGCGCACCGCCCGGGACATGCAGCGTGCCCGCCGCATCGATTTTACTGCCATCGAGTGTCAGCACCACATCGTCGCTGATCAGCGTGTTGAACCGCGGCTCCTCGGCGGAATCGGCCACCTGCACCCCGCCATCGAGCGTCAGCTTGCCATCGGCCAGCGTCCAGTCGCCCTTGCCCTCGCTCAGCAGCAGCGGCACCTGACCGATCTGCCCCGCCGCGCCTGAAAAACTGCCGCCCACCCCGCTGGCGTCGATCGCCCCGGCAAGGTTCGCCACGTCGAGCCGCGTGACGCTCTCTCCCGCGCCGATCCGCGTTTCGACGCCGGTGAGCGCGAATTCCGTCGCCGCCAGCCCGAACCGGCCGGTCGCCGCGCGCAGTTGCAGCGGCGTACCGCCGATCTTGCCCGATAAAGCCAGATCGCGCGTGCGTACGCCGCCCGACATGCGCCCACCCGACATGCGCAGCATCGCCGCCCCTTCGGGGCAGAGCTGCAATCGCGTCGGATCGAGCGTCAGCGCCGAAACCGTCAGCTTCTGGAACGACGCCGGAACGCAGCGATCGTTCACCGATATTCCGCCCTTGCCGTCCCATTGCGCGACAATCGGCAGCGTCAGCCGATCGACCGAGCCGCCCGAAAGCGGGCCCGACAAAGTTGCGCGCGTCGCAATCTGCGTCCCTCCCCCCGGCGTCGCGCGGAAATCGACCGGGTCGAGCGCCAGTCGCGCCGATCCGGCGGCATAAGGGGCAAATCTCGCGCGGCCGGTCACTGCCGCGCCGGGCGCGGCCTGCGCCACGTCGATCCGGCCATCGGGCAGCCCGCCGCCGGTCATGGTGATCGTGCCGTTCAGCCGCACGCCGGTGCCGGTATCGAATCCGATCGCCGGGCGGCCGTCGACGCGAATACGCGCGCCGCTATCGGCATTCAGCGCGAGCGACGTGACGGCCAGCGCGCTGCGTTGGCCCTCCATCGCCAGCGAGAATTGTGCGTCTCCGCGCGACGCGCGCCCTGCCGCCACGAGTGCGGCAGAAAGTTTCTCGACCAGCGGCGCTGCCGGCGTGCCGGCGCCGCCCTGCGCAAATCCGGCGAGCATCTCGATCATGTCCTGTGTCGGCGCGATATGATCGGCCGCCACCGAGCCGGCGATCAGGGTCCGGTCGGCCAATCGGAAGCTGCCCTGCAACCGCACGTCACGCGCCGCACCCGGTCCGCCGGAAAGCGCCGCGGCATCAAGATCGAAACTGCCGCCGGTCAGCTTCGCATCGCCGTCGAACCCGATGCGCCCGCCCAGATCGCGCGCCTGCACGGCCTCGGTCGAAAGCCGGTCGAGCGCGAATCGCGTGTCGCCGCGCCAATGCGCAAACTTTGCATCCAGCCCAAGTTGCAGATCGGCGCGCAACCCCTGCGCATGCGTGGCGCCGCAATCGAGCGATCCCAGCCGCGCCGGCCCGCGAATTGCCGGCGCGCCCGACGCAATACCCAGATCGCCGACGATCGCCACGTCACGCGCCGTACAGCCATTGAGCGACAGCTGCGGCGCAACCGCCGCCAGCCGACCGCGAAATCCGTCGTCGAGCCGCCCCTTGCCCGCGACTTTCAGGCCGACCGCGCCATATTGGGTGGCGAGCCGCACGCGCAGATCGGCGATGTCGACGCGCAATTCGGGCAAGGCGAAGGGCTTGCCCGATGGCGGCGGCATCAGCCGGTCGATCTGTCCGAACGAAACCGATCCACCCTGCAACCGCGCGAACAGCCGCGCCGGCCCGACCCGCACTGCCGAAACCGATGCGCCCGAAAATCCCAGGCCGATATCGACTTCCACCCAATCGGCGACGAAATCGGGATGCGCGGGATCGCCGATCACGACATTGCTCAACCGCTGGGTGCGAAACCCGATCTGATCGACGGTATAGCTTGCGGTCACGTCGCGGCGCGCCAGTTCCCCGGCAAGAAAATCATCGGCGATGCCGCGGCGCTGCGTCCAGACGACAAGGACGGCGACAAGGATCACGATCAGCAGCGCGACGAGCGCCATGACGACGCGCCGTCCGCCCTTGCGCTGCTGCGCGTCGTTCGTCGCTTCGTCGTTCACGCGTCCTCAACTCCGGCACAACCCATTCGTTGCGCAAGCGACCATCCTACGCATGGTCCGTTGCGCGGCGCCAGCGGCTTGCCTAACCTCGCTGTTGCATGAGCGCTTCGGAACCAGACAATAGCGGCCACCGCGCCCGGCTGCGCCGGCGATTGTTCGAAGGCGGGCCGGATGCGCTGCTCGACCATGAACTGATCGAATATCTGCTCGCGCTCGCCATTCCGCGCCGCGATACCAAGCCGCTGGCCAAGGCGTTGCTGACCGAATTCGGCGGGATTGCCGGGCTGCTGACCGCCGATGCCGAAGCGATCGCGCGCGTGCCCGGCATGGGCGAAACCTCCGCCGCCGCGCTCAAGACCGCGCATGCCGCCGCGCTGCGCCTGTTGCGCGCGGAAGTTGCCGAGCGGCCCGTTCTCGCCAACTGGCAGGCATTGCTCGATTATCTGCGTGCCGACATGGCCCATCACGCGATCGAGCGCGTCCGCGTCCTGCATCTCAACACGCGCAACATGCTGATTCGCGACGAGTTGATGCACGAAGGATCGATCGACGAGGCCCCGGTCTATGTCCGCGAAGTCATCCGCCGCGCGATCGATCTGGGATCGGCGGCAGTGATTCTGGTCCACAATCATCCGTCGGGCGATCCGTCGCCCAGCCGCGCCGATATCGATATCACCCGGGCAGTGGCCGAAGCGGGAAAGCGGCTGGGCATCGCGCTGCACGATCATATCATCCTGGGGCGCGAGGGGCATAGCAGCCTGCGGGCAATGGGGGTGATCTGACGACATGGCCGGACGGGGCCCGGCGCGCCGAACATGAAACGACCGCCGGACAGGGTGCCCGGCGGTCGCTCCTATCATTGCGTCGAAACGCAGTAGTTACATCGCGCTGTCGCTCGACGACGTCGTGTTGTCCGCCGATTCAGCCGGCGTTTCGGTTGCCGCCGGTTCTTCGGCTGCCGCGCTCTGCTCGGCTGCCGGCAACAGCAGCGTTACCATCTCGCCCTGCGAGACCGATGCGTTGCTGTCCTTGTCGGCGAATTCGAACGCACGCTGGAGCCACGCGGCACCTTCTTCCGAAGCCGAATCGAAGGTCGGCTCCGAATTCTTGCGAAGATCGGTCATCCACGACGCGAATTCGGCCTGTTCGAGCGCGCCCGAGCTGTCGAGATCATATTTCGACCATTCGCCTGCAACCAGCTGCTTGATCTGGTCGGCGGTCGGACCCGACTGAGCGGGCGCTTCCTGCGGCGCTGCCTGCTGCGTTGCTGCCGGCGCGTCCTGCGCGGGGGCCGCTTCCGTCGTCTGCGCGAAAGCCGGCGCCGCAATCACAAAAGAGCTCGCGAAAAGAATATGTTTCAGCATGTTGAACCTGTTCTCCTTCATTGTTCGGGAAAATATTTTTGGACCCGATTTTTTAATGATCCCCATTCAGTCTATTCAACGATTGACTTCCCCATGGGGTTTCAAGTGGTGACCCGTTGCCGGGTCGTTTCGCCCTTGCTAGGGCGCGGCTCACCGCAGTTTCGCCCGAAGGCCTGCGGAGAAACAAAAATCCGAAAGGTCATCGATGGTCCCGCGTTACGCCCGCCCCGCCATGACAGCGCTCTGGGAACCCGAAGCGAAATTCCGCATCTGGTTCGAAATCGAAGCGCACGCCACCGATGCGCTCGCCGATCTGGGCGTGGTGCCGAAGGAAGCGGCCGCAGCGATCTGGGAAAAGGGTGCTTTCGAAGTCGATCGCATCGATGCGATCGAAGCCGAAGTGAAGCACGATGTCATCGCATTCCTTACCAACGTGGCCGAGCATGTGGGGCCCGAAGCCCGCTTCATGCACCAGGGAATGACGTCGTCGGACGTCCTCGATACCTGTCTGGCGGTCCAACTGTCCCGCGCCGCGGACATCCTTATTGATGATCTGGACAAGCTTCTCAACGCCTTAAAACACAAAGCGCATGAACATAAGCTGACCCCGACGATCGGGCGCAGTCACGGCATTCATGCCGAACCGGTTACGTTCGGCCTGAAACTGGCTGGATATTATGCGGAATTTTCGCGCAATCGCGACCGTTTGATCGCGGCGCGCAGCGATATCGCAACCTGCGCGATTTCGGGCGCGGTCGGTACTTTCGCCAACATCGATCCGCGTGTCGAAGCACATGTGGCCGAGAAGATGGGACTTTCGATCGAACCGGTTTCGACTCAGGTGATCCCGCGCGACCGCCATGCGATGTTCTTTGCCACGCTGGGCGTGATCGCATCGTCGATCGAGCGGCTGGCAACCGAGGTCCGCCATCTGCAGCGCACCGAAGTGCTCGAAGCCGAGGAATATTTCTCGCCGGGGCAGAAGGGCAGCTCGGCAATGCCGCACAAGCGCAATCCGGTGCTGACCGAAAACCTCACCGGTCTCGCCCGCATGGTTCGCAGCGCCGTTATTCCGGCGATGGAGAATGTCGCGCTGTGGCATGAGCGCGACATCAGCCATTCGTCGGTCGAACGTTTCATCGGCCCCGACGCCACCATCACGCTCGATTTCGCGCTCGCCCGCCTGACCGGCGTCGTCGAAAAGCTGGTCGTCTACCCCGAGCGGATGCTCAAGAACCTCAACAAGATGGGCGGGCTCGTCCATTCGCAGCGGGTGCTGCTGGCGCTGACTCAGGCGGGGGTCAGCCGCGAGGACGCCTATCGCCTGGTCCAGCGCAACGCGATGAAGGTCTGGGAATCGGACGGCGCGCTGTCGCTGCTCGAACTGCTCAAGGCCGATTCCGAAGTCACTGCTGCGCTGACCCCCGAACAAATCGAGGAACGTTTCGACCTCGATTATCATTTCAAACATGTGGATACGATTTTCGACCGCGTTTTTAACGCATGAACCCAGCCCATAGGGTGCTTCGCGATCGCACGGCGGAGGCGCATGCGCGCGTCGACGCCGCGTTCGCGCACTATGCTCTGCGTGATCGCGACAGCTATGCCGCGATGTTGCGGGCGCATCTCGATGCGCTCGTCCCGCTCGAAGCATCGCTGACGCGCCGGCAGGACCAGAGCCCGCTGCTTGCCGATTGGGAGGCGCGCCGCCGGCTGCCCGCGCTGCTCGCCGATCTCGACGCGCTCGACGCGCGCCCGTCGATCCTGGAGCCGGTCGCTACTTCGGATGCGTCGCCCGAAGCGCATATCGCCGGCACGCTCTATGTACTCGAAGGATCGCGGCTCGGCGGAAAATTCCTCGCCCGCCAGCTGCCATCCGACTTTCCTCGCCGCTATCTTGATGCAGATCAGCCATCCGACAACTGGCGGAAATTGCTGGAAAAGATCAATATCGTCCTATACGATTCGGAACTTCGGGATTCCGCCGTGGAAGCGGCGCTCTCGGCATTTGATGTCTTTGAGCGTTCCGGTCTCAAATGGTCGATGAAAGCGAAATGAGTGGCGGACAGCGATACCGAAACCTTTCAGGTTGATCTTACCAATTGCGACCGTGAGCCCATCCATCAGCTGGGGGCGATTCAGCCTTTCGGCTTCCTGATCGCATTGTCGACGGACTGGCTGATCCGACGGGCTTCGGCGAATGTGGAGGAGACTTTCGGAGTCAGCGCCGACGACATGCTCGGCACGCCGCTGTCCGAATATTTCTGTGCCCATGCCCTGCACCAACTGCGCAACCGGCTGACGGTGCTGCGCGGACCCGATGCCGTCGAACGGGTCTTCGGTGTCGCGATTTTCGCCAATCAGCCCGGCCGCCTCTATGATTTCGCACTGCATGCGAGCGAAGACGGCATCGTCCTCGAAGGCGAGCCGAGCGAAAGCGAATCGACCAGCGACCCCGCCTCCGCGATCCGCGCGATGATGGCCCGGCTGGACAATACCACCGAACTTTCCGCCTTTTTCCGCGAAGGCGCGCGTCAGGTGCGCGCGCTGACCGGTTTCGACCGGGTTATGGTCTATAAATTCGATGCCGACGGGTCGGGCACCGTGGTCGCGGAAGCGGCGCGGGCGGGCATCGGCAGCTTCCTCAACCTGCGCTATCCGGCGAGCGACATTCCGCAACAGGCGCGCAAACTCTATCTGCGCACGCCCTTCCGCATCATCGTCGATGTCGATCAGGTGCCGGTGCCGGTGCTGCCCCAGCGCGACGAGCGCGGCGAACCGATCGACCTGTCGCTGTCGGTGCTGCGGTCGGTGTCGCCGATCCATATCGAATATCTGAAGAATATGGGCGTCGCGGCGTCGATGTCGATTTCGATCATCGTCGAAGGCAAGCTGTGGGGCCTGTTCGCGTGCCACCATTATTCGGGCGGTCGCCGCCCGGGCTTCGAACGGCGCTCGATCGCCGAATTGTTCGGTCAGATGTTCGCGCTCAAGCTGGAAAGCCGCGAGCGCAAGGAACTGTCGGCCTATGAAACCTCGGCACGCGCGACCAGCGACCGGCTGCTTGCGGCGGTCGCCGGCGATGCCGGGCTGCTCGACAATCCCGAATGGCTCGGCGCGATGCTGCAGGAAACGGTGCCGTGCGACGGCATCGCAATCTGGATCGACGGGAAACTGGCATCGAGCGGCATGACACCGCCGCCCGAAGCCATCCCGATCATCGTCCGCCGTCTGAACGCAATGGCCGCCGGCCGTATCTTCGCCACCGACCATCTGAGCGACGTCCTGCCCTCGGCCGAACCCTATGCCGATGTGGCGGCCGGGCTTCTGGCGATCCCGATCAGCCGTTCGCCGCGCGATTATGTGCTGCTGTTCCGGCAGGAACTGATCCGCACCGTCAACTGGGCGGGCGACCCCCACAAGCCTGCGCAGCTCGGCCCGCACGGCCCCCGCCTCACCCCGCGCAAGAGCTTCGAGCTATGGGCACAGGAAGTGCGCGGCCGATCCGAGCCGTTCAATGAAGCCGAACAGCGCGTGGCGGAAATGCTGCGGGCATCGCTGATCGAAGTGGTATTGCGGCTCAACGACGATGCGCAGGAGGAGCGCCGCCTCGCCTCCGAGCGGCAGGAACTGCTCATCGCCGAACTCAATCACCGCGTGCGCAATATCCTCAGCCTGATCCGCGGACTGGTTCGCCAGTCGCGCGATCCCGCCGTGTCGGCCGCAACCTATATGGGGCTGCTCGAAGGGCGGATCGAAGCGCTGGCGCGCGCGCATGATCAGATCACCCAGGACAATTGGAGCCCGGCACCGCTCGCGCGGATCATCGATACCGAAGCCGCCGCCTATCTGGGTACGCGCGCGGGCCGTGTCGATCTCGACGGGCCGATGGTGATGCTGCGTCCGCGCGCCTTCACCACGCTCGCGCTGGTGCTGCACGAATTGATGACCAATTCGGCCAAATATGGCGCCCTGTCCGACAGCGGTTCGATACGCGTCACCTGGGATCTCGACGATGCCGGGGATTTGCGGATCCATTGGCGCGAGCGCGGCGGTCCCGCCGTCCAGCCGCCCCGGCGGCAGGGTTTTGGATCTACGATCATTCAGCGCTCGATCCCCTATGATCTCGGCGGGCTTGCCGAAGTGCGCTATCCCGTCACCGGGCTGGAGGCCGATTTCTGCATTCCCGCCGCTCAGGTCTCGCTCGATGGGGCGGCGGCGCCAGAATCGGGGAATCGCGACAAGAGCAGCGCCAGCGCGTTCGAAACGCCCGCAGTGCCGGAAAGCCGCCCGGTGCTGACCGGCGTGGCTTTGCTGGTCGAGGACAGCCTGATCATCGCGATGGACGCCGAGGACATATTGACGCGCATCGGCGCGCAACGCGTCGTCACGGCCGCCAGCATCGATCAGGCAAAGGTGGAAATCGAAAACGAGCAGTTCGAAGTGGCGGTGCTCGACGTCAATCTCGGATCGGAAACCAGCATCACCATCGCCGATACGCTGCGGGAAATGGGCGTGCCCTATATCTTCGCCACCGGCTATGGCGAACAGCTGCGCCTGCCCGACGAACATGCCGAGGCGCCGATCATTCAGAAACCCTATACGGCAGGCAATATCGCCTGGACGCTGGGCGAACTTCTCGGGCGTTAGGTCGTAGACTCATAAACCCGCAGCCAGAGCCGCATTGAGGCAAGTTGGACGATAGCGAGGGAAGTTTTCGGCCTGCTTGTCGAGCGGGTAGCAACCCTGCAGAAGTGCTTCAGCTTGGAGAAAAACCGCTCGATGAGGTTGCGCTCTCGGTAAAGCCATGTGCTGAAATACGGCTTCGACCTGCGATTGGACTTCGGTGGGATATTGGCGAACGCGCCTTTGTCGCGGAGAGACGCCCGGATGCGATCGGCGTCATGGGCATTGTCGGCCAGAAGAGTGGTCCTCGCTCCAGCGCGAACGAGTAGATCATCAGCAGCTTGCCCGTCATGACTTTGGCTGGCGGTCAGACTCAGCCGGACAGGAAGACCTTGACCATCGACAACCGCGTGGATTTTGGTCGTGAGACCGCCTCGGAAACGACCGAAACAATGATCTCGATCCCCCTTTTTGCCGTCGCGGCCTGCTGGCGGGCGCGAACCGAAGTGCTGTCGATCATCTGGATGTCGCCGTCGTGGGCAGCGGTAGTAGCATCCATCAGTCCCAGACACCCGCCTTCCGCCATCGCACGAAGCGGTTGTAACAGGTGGTTCGCCGACCATATCGTTCAGGGAGGTCAAGCCGCGGTGGCACCGGAGCGCAGCACCCAGAAGATGCCTTTCAGCACGCGGTGATCATAGACCCGGGCACACCTCGGAGCTTGTTGGGCAGAATTGGTTGGATCAGGCGCCACTCGAAGCCTGTCAGGTCGTATCGGCTCATGCAGGCGCTGAATCATAGCTTGGTCGGCAAGCGAATGCCTCATCAGACCACTGCCTAATCGTACCAGATCCCAATAACTCTGTGCCCCTCGGCTACCGGACATGCCTCATATTTCACACCTTGCACCCAGCCTTCCCACGCTGCATCCGGGGTCAAATCACGAGGAAACCAATTGCGGACCTCCTCAGCGCTGGCAGAGGTCATAATCCAAATCGTATCGGAAAAGGGCCAATCTCTTCCTGGATCATCAACACAAGTAATCTGTATCCTCACGTCGCTCACGTCAGGCCTGTTGCGAAAATCCACGAGCAATTTGTAAAAATCTTCGGGAGCAGGTTCAGAAAGAAGGTTGCATCCAATCGAACCCACAAAGTCATTGCCATCGAAAAAATCTTCAAGACTGAGGAGTGGAGTAGGCACAGATCGTAGTTCTGGATTGCCAGCCTGCATCACTCGCTCGGTCACACGCTGTAACGGACCCATTATATCACCGCTGATTGATCAACAATTCATTCTGTAGCCGGCTATTGTGGCAACGCCAGCGCCTGGATGAAGCTCGGCGTCCCTCCCCGTTTTATGAGTTTACAGCCTAGTCTGTCGCGCGCGGGAACCGGCGCATCGGAGCAGCATCGCTCCCTGCGACCCGGCGGCCTATTCTGCGGCTGCCACCTTTTCTCCATCAAAGGCGCGCCGCGATTCCTCGATCGCGGCCAGGTTCTTCTGCACCCAGTCCCCCAGCGCATTGACCGGGCAGCGCAAGGAATCACCCAGCGGCGTCAGCGCATATTCGACCTTGGGCGGGTTGGTCGGATAGACGGTGCGACTGACGAATCCGTCGCGCTCCAGCCCGCGCAGCGTCAGCGTCAGCATCCGCTGTGAAATGCCGTCGATCGTGCGTTGCAGCTCGCTGAAGCGCAACGGCCCGTCGCTCAGATTCATCACGATCAGGATGCTCCATTTGTCGCCCACCCGCGCGAGCACTTCGCGCACCGAGGAACAGCTTCTCTCTGTGTAACGAGGTTCCAAAAATGTGCCTCCTTGCGTCGCGGACACCACCGCATCATTTGAGCGTTGGTTACAAATGGTAACAGACAAAAGGATTTCAAACCATGCTCAATATCGGCCTGATCGTGGGCAGCACCCGGCCCGAACGCTTTTCGGAAACAGTCGCGCAATGGGTGCAGGATGCCGCGTCGGCTCGCGGCGACATGGCGCTCACACAACTCGACCTGCGCGAAGCGGATCTGCCGTTTTTCGAAGAAACGCTGCCGCCGCTGATGAGTGGCGGGGATTTCAAGAACCCCAGGGCCGCGGCCTGGGAAGAGCGGCTCGGCGCGTTCGACGGCTTCGTCGCCACCGTCGCCGAATATAATTACGGCCCCGCCGGCGTCATGAAGAACGCGTTCGACAATGCACTCAAGGGCTGGACCCGCAAGCCGATCGCCTTTGTCGGCTATGGCGGCGTCGGCGGCGCGCGCGCGATCCAGCAGCTGCGCATCACCACCTCGGGCCTGCGCATGGCGCCGATCGGCCCCGAAGTGAACATCGCCGCAGACAGTTTCATGGCCGCACTGACGCAAGGCAAGCCGCTCGGCGACTTCGACCATCTCAATCAGGCCCTCGCCAAGCTGCTCGACGAAACCGCCTTCTGGGGCAATGCGCTCAAGGCTGCACGGGCGGCCTGAGACGCCCTATGGACTCCCGCCATTCCCGCGAAAGCGGGAAAGGCGGCCGGAGCAAGCTCCCCTCGGCCAAACGCCGAAAGCCCGCGCACCTGCCCCAATCGGCTGACTGGGACGCCGCCGAACGATCGGGCAGATGCGCGGGCCAGTTCCGGCCAACTGCGGGCGGGCCGGAACCGTTTTGCTTTGGATCAGCGGCAGCGGCGACCGTTATTGTCGCTGGCGATATCGTTGCCGATGACGGCGCCCAGGATGCCGCCGATCAGCGCGCCGGTGCTTTCGCCGGGACGATCGAAGCTCGATCCGATCAGTGCGCCGGCGACGCCGCCGATCAGCACGCCGGTCGTGCCGTCCTGGCGGTGGCAATAATAGCGACCGCCGTCACCCCGCCATACCGGGCCGTTATAATAGCCGCGGGTGTCGTAATAATTGGCATAGCGCGGCGCCGGCGCGACATAGGTGACGCGCGTGTCGCGGCGATAGTCACGCCGGTCGCGACGATAGTCACGGCGGTCCTGACGATAATCCCGACGATAGTCGCGCCGGTCCTGCCGGTGATCGCGGCGATATTCGCGGCGGTCCTGACGGTCGTCATGCCGCTCATAGCGATTGCCGTCATGGCGCTGCGCCGATGCGGGCACCGTTGCGGCCGGGATGGCGATGGCCGAAACCAATATGCCGATTGCGAGCTTGCGCATGGGAAACCTCCTGTTTCGCCGCGCTCCTCCAGCTCGGCGTGTAACAAGGTAATACGCCGATTCTGCTGACACATGTCTGAATTCGGCTGTTAGCTGGCGTTCAGAAAGATTACGGTGTCGTAATGGGCGGTGTAACGACGATCGTGGGATACAGCCCCCTCGCGGCCAGATCGGTCGCGATCATGGTCGCGACGACACATTGCGCCGCCGCTGCCCCTATGCCGGGTTCCAGCCGGAACCCGTCCGCAATCGGCACCAGCTTTTGGGGTGGGGTCACCTCGCAATAACGGACAATCCCCGCTCCGATTTCGGCCGTCGCCATGCTGGCGTCGAAGATCGGGAGCGTTTCGAGCCGCCCTTGCGCTGCCAATGTGGCACGGGCACGATCGACGTCCGACGGCGCTACTTCTGACGCCGCGGGCCGGGTTGCATCGAGATAGCGTCGGGCGAGCGCATCGCTGCCGAAATCGACGCCCACCCCTCGCTTTTCAGCAACCTCGCCCGCACATAGCAGCGCTTTGTCGTCAATATCGACGCGCCCGGCATCGATGCGAAGCGTTCCCTGATCCAGACCGGTTTGCGGCTGCGATACAGCTTCGATTGGAATACCGCACTTTTCCAGCTCGGATGCCATTGTGCCAACCGGAACCCAATCCGTTGCCACTCCGCCGGCGCAACCACTCACCAAAAGCAAGGCTCCGCCAGCGCGGAGCATCACCCCAAAGCCGCCTTGATCTTCGAGAAAAAGCCCTGGCTCTGCGGGCATTCCTCGCCGGTTTCGATGGTACGAAATTCCTCGAGCAACTCGCGCTGGCGCTGGGACAATTTGGTCGGCGTTTCGACGTCGATCCTGACGACCAGGTCGCCGCGCCCGCGCCCCTGCAATACCGGCATGCCCGCGCCGCGCTGGCGCTGCTCGCGCCCGCTTTGCGTGCCCGGTGCGATCTTGATCCGGTGCACTTCGCCATCCAGGCCGGGAATCTCGATCTCGCCGCCCAGCGCGGCGGTGGTGAAGCTGATCGGCGCATGCGCATACAGCGTCGTGCCTTCGCGCTGGAAAATCTCGTGCCGCTTCACATGCAGGAAGATGTAGAGGTCGCCCGCCGGCGCACCGCGCGCACCCGCTTCGCCTTCGCCGGCCAGCCGGATACGCGTGCCTTCGTCGACGCCCGGCGGCACGTTGATGGTAAGCGTCTTGGCCTTTTCCACGCGACCCTCGCCCCGGCATTCGGGACACGGGTCCTCGATCGTCTGCCCCGCGCCATGACAGGTCGGACAGGCCCGTTCGACGACGAAAAAGCCCTGTTGCGCGCGCACCTTGCCATGACCGGCACAGGTGCGGCACGTCTTGGCCGATGTACCGGGCCGCGCGCCGCTGCCCTCGCACATGTCGCACATGGCGGAAACGTCGATGGTAATTTCGGTCTGCTTGCCGTCGAAGGCTTCTTCGAGGCTGATTTCCATGTCGTAGCGCAGATCCGCGCCGCGACGGTTGGGCCGGCCGCCTGCGCCGCCGCGACCGCCCATGAATTCGCCGAACACGCTTTCGAAGATATCGCTGAACGCGCCGAAATCCTGAGCGCCGCCGCCGCCCATGCCGGCCTGCTGGAACGCGGCATGGCCATAGCGATCATAGGCCGCCCGCTTCTGCGGGTCCTTCAGCACTTCATAGGCCTGGCTGACGGCCTTGAACTTGGCTTCGGAATCGGTGCACCCGCCGGTGCGATCCGGATGATATTTCATCGCGAGCTTGCGATAGGCGGTCTTGATGGTCGCATCGTCCGCCGTACGCTCGCATCCGAGCAGCTCGTAATAATCGACTTCTGTGGTCATAAGTGCCTCACGCCAAACGTCCCTCGGCTTCGCTCGGGACGAACGGAGTCATTTCACTCCGTCCGCCATTCGGTTCGAGCGAAGCCGAGAACCGTTTCATGGCGTCTTACGCCTTGTTGTCGTCGACTTCCGAGAATTCGGCATCGACGACTTCCTCGTCTCCGCCTTCGCTGCCCGCAGCGGCGCCATCGGCGGCACCGCCCGCAGCAGCGCCCTCGGCCTGCTGCTTTTCATAGATCGCCTGACCCAGCTTCATCGCCACCTGGGCGAGCTCCTGGGCCTTGCTCTGCATCGCATCGGCATCGTCGCTTTCGATCGCCGACTTGGTCTCGGCAATCTTGGCTTCGATTTCGCTCTTCAGCGACGCATCGACCTTGTCGCCATTTTCCTGCAGCTGACGCTCGGTGGTGTGGACCAGGCTTTCGGCGTTGTTCTTCGCCTCGGCATTGGCACGCCGCTTCTTGTCCTCTTCGGCGAATTGTTCGGCGTCACGGACCATCTGGTCGATGTCTGCGTCGCTGAGGCCGCCAGAGGCCTGGATGCGGATCTGCTGTTCCTTGCCGGTGCCCTTGTCCTTGGCCGACACGTTGACGATGCCGTTGGCGTCGATGTCGAACGTGACTTCGATCTGCGGCACGCCGCGCGGTGCCGGCGGAATGCCGACCAGGTCGAACTGGCCCAGCATCTTGTTGTCCGCCGCCATTTCGCGCTCGCCCTGGAAGACGCGGATCGTCACTGCCTGCTGATTGTCATCGGCAGTCGAATAGACCTGCGACTTCTTGGTCGGGATCGTCGTGTTGCGATCGATCATGCGCGTGAACACGCCACCCAGCGTTTCAATACCCAGCGACAGCGGCGTCACGTCGAGCAGCAGCACGTCCTTGACGTCGCCCTGCAGCACGCCCGCCTGAATCGCCGCGCCGATCGCGACCACTTCGTCCGGGTTGACGCCGGTATGCGGTTCCTTGCCGAAGAATTCCTTCACGACCTGACGCACCTTGGGCATGCGGGTCATGCCGCCCACGAGCACGACTTCGTCGATGCCGGCATTCTTCACGCCCGCATCGGCCATCGCCTTGCGGCACGGCTCCAGCGTGCGCTGGATCAGGCTGTCGACCAGACGTTCGAGCTCCGAACGGCTGATCGTCTTCACCAGATGCTTCGGACCATTCTGGTCGGCAGTGATGAAGGGCAGGTTCACTTCGGTGGTCTGCGCGGAAGACAGCTCGATCTTCGCCTTTTCGGCGGCTTCCTTCAGACGCTGGAGCGCCAGCTTGTCCTTGGTGAGGTCGATGCCCTCATCCTTTTTGAAGCCGTCGGCCAGATACTGGACCAGCGTGGAGTCGAAATCCTCGCCACCCAGGAAGGTATCGCCATTGGTCGCCTTCACTTCGAACACGCCATCGCCGATCTCGAGGATCGAGATGTCGAACGTGCCGCCGCCAAGGTCATAGACCGCGATCGTCTTGCCGTCGTTCTTTTCGAGACCGTACGCGAGCGCAGCCGCCGTCGGTTCGTTGATGATGCGCAGCACTTCCAGACCCGCGATCTTGCCGGCGTCCTTGGTCGCCTGGCGCTGCGCGTCGTTGAAGTAAGCCGGCACGGTGATCACCGCCTGCGACACGGTTTCGCCGAGATAGCTTTCGGCGGTTTCCTTCATCTTCTGCAGGATGAACGCCGAAATCTGCGACGGCGAATAATCTTCGCCGCCCGCCTTGACCCATGCGTCGCCGTTCGTGCCCTTGACGATGTCATAAGGCACCAGCTCGGTGTCCTTGCGCGTCACAGGGTCGTCGAAGCGGCGCCCGATCAGGCGCTTGACTGCGAAAACCGTGTTGTCCGGATTGGTGACGGCCTGGCGCTTTGCCGGCTGACCGATCAGTCGCTCCCCATCCTTGGCGAATGCGACGATCGACGGCGTGGTGCGCGCGCCTTCCGAATTTTCAATAACCTTGGGCTTGCCGCCTTCCATTACGGCAACGCAGCTGTTGGTAGTACCCAGGTCGATCCCGATAACTTTAGCCATGGTCCCTCGTTTGGCCCCCGTCTAACTAAAAATGCCTCACTCCCGTGCGCCGCTGATCGGCCGCACGAAAGCCTGTTTAACGATCGCGATATAGGTGGGCTTTGGCTTGCCGCAAGATTGCTGACTTCCTAGGAAATCCCGACTTTCCCGAATCGAGATGGAGTCTTGCCCCCAATGCGTCCGATCCTGGCCCCCCTCGCCGCCCTTATATTGATGCTCCCCGGATGCCAGCAACAGGCAACCGAACTGCAGGTAACCGATGCGTGGGTGAAACTGCCCGCCGTCTCCGAAAATCCGGGTGCGGCCTATTTCACCATCACCGGCGGCGGCGAAGATGCCACGCTGGTCGGCGTCACTGCCCCCTTCGCCGTGCGCGCGGAAATGCATGAAAGCATGAAGATGGACGGCCAGATGGCCAATATGATGACGATGAAGCCGATCACCGAGGTGCAGGTTCCCGCGGGGGAGACCGTCACGTTCGCACCGGGCGGGAAACATGTCATGGTCTATGACATCGCTCCCGAAGTGAAATCGGGCGACACCGTCCCGCTGCGCCTCAGTTTCGCCGGGCGCGATCCGATCGAGGTTCAGGCCAAGGTGCTGGCGGCGGGCGATCCGGCGCCGCAACCCTGAACGCCATGGGGCGGGCGAAACGCAGATCCGAACGCCGCGCGCTGACGCCCGGCGAGATCGCGCTCGCCCGCTCGATATTCGGCGACGCGATCGACTATGACCGCGCAAAAATCATCAATCGCAAATGGGCGTTCTTTCAGCCGAAGAACGTCACCATGGCGCCGCTCGGCACGATCCACTTCAACCCGGCAAGCGGCCTGTATCGCGACGATTTCAGCGATGCGCCGCTGTATCTGCAGGGATTGTTCATCCACGAAATGGTGCATGTCTGGCAGCATCAGCAGGGCATGTTCCTGCCGATCGCGCGCCATCCCTTTTGCCGCTACGACTACAGCATCGATCCGGGCCGGCCCTTTGAGCGCTATGGGATCGAGCAACAGGCCGAAATCGTCCGCCACGCCTTTCTGAAGCGACGCGGGGCTGCCGTACCGGACAAACATTCGTACGCCGATCAAGAAGTCACGCTGCCATTTTAACTCTGCCTATTTGAAGATACCTGGCGCGGCATATTGATTTTACTTATTTCATCTTGACTGCAACCCGCCCCTCGGAGAACACAAGGACCGACTCTGGGGGGAATCACAAAAATGCGGATATTGGTGCGTTCGGCCTTGCTGTCGGCAATCGTCATGCTTGCGGCCTGCAGCGGTGGAAGCGGCGGCGGAGGAGGCGGCGGCACAGGCAGCACGCCAAATCCACCTGCACCCGGCCCATCGCCTACAAACACGTCCCTGACCGGAGCTTTGGTCTCCGAAAACTTCACGAACGACGCCTCGCACGCCAGTGCCAGATTTAACGGCGTGACAGTGTTGGAAACCGCTGCCGAATCCGAAACCCTGACCTTCCGTTATGACGCAAGTTCGGGGAGCTACACGGTCAGCCAGGGTTCCCGTAGCCAAACCTTTCGATCGCAGGACCGCACCGCAATAACAGGCCAGCTGAGCATTTATCAGCGGACGAGCGGCAACACGACCGACACCCTCTCCATTACGCGTCCAGGCAATAGCGACACACGCTACACCTATGTCGGTGGTGGGTTTTGGGAGCGCGCTGTTCAGGGCTCGAACAGCGTCACAGGGAGCATTGACGCCTTCACCTATGGTGTCGAAACCCCGGACGCGGCCCTCCCGCGCTCCGGGAGCGCGGGCTTTGACGTTACCCTGCTGGGCATTGTCGCAACTCCAGGCGAAAATGAAGCGATCGCAGCGAGCGGGACAGGGTCGCTGATCGTCGACTTTGCCAGTGGCCATATCGATACCAACGGCAACATGATCTTTACGCGCCCTTCGACAGGCAGCATTTTCTCAAGCGGCTATTGGAATGGTTCGGGAACAGTTTCGTCAAATGCGAATCTATTCGGCGGCACGATGACAGTGCTGGGATTTGGGCGGCTGGACGGCGGTTTCAAAGGCCGATTTTATGGCCCAGGCAGCGAAGAAGTCGGAGCCGCTTTTTGGGGTCGAAACAATAGCGACGGCTCGGTGATTTCTGGCACCTTGCTGGGTCGGCTCGATCCGGATGCAGTCACGCTGAACAGGCTGGCCGAACTGGACAGCGACACGCAGTTCATCGTCCCCGGCAGCGCCGTAAGCTATGAGCTTGATGCCGCCGGTAATATCGTGGCCTCAGGCGCCGACAGGCATTTTCAGAGTTTCGAGGGGAGCACAGCCCAGATCGACTTCACAGCGGCAACCAATAGCTATGCAGTCAAGAACCAGAGCGCAGGCAGCTGGGATAATCCTAGCCCGAACTACATCGAACTGAGCTTCGACGATAGCGATCGTCTGGCGACGCAATCTGACGCTCGGTTCACCAGTTATCGTCAGACCTTGTCCGATGGTTCGGTGGCAGATATTCGGCTCTATAAGCCGGATGACACCAATCCGGAGCTGGCCCTCAGCTATACGAGTTTCATTGAGATAAATCTCACCACGCCTCCGGAAGCGAACGGCAATATTACCCATCGGGAAAGCTACGTTCCCTTTGGGCTGCGGACACCTCAGGATCAGGTCCCCCATGTAGGCACGGCGACCTATTCGGGTGTGGTATACGGCACCGGCCTCACCTATCGGCCGGACCAATCCGGACCCAACACGCTTTACACCCTCTCTGGCACATCGCTGCTGACAATCGATTTCGCTGCGGTCATCAACAGTCTGCAGTTATCGATCACGGGCGTCGACACCGGCGGCAACAACACCGATTTTGGAACATTCGCCTTCAACATTCAGAACAGCAATGGCGAACTCAATGGGTCGGGGGATCAACGAACCTTCTCGGGCTTCCTCTTCGGCCCTGCCGCGGAGGAATTCGGTGGGACGTTCAAGATCCGCGACATTGACGGAGATGTGTGGGGCGAGTTGACCGGCGTCACCGTCGGAAAGCAAAACTGACAGGGGTGACGACCGTTAAACTGGCGGCGGCAGCGCTGACGCTGGTAGTGGCCCCGGCCACTGCCAGCGCGCAGAATTCGCGTAACAATGTCCATCTGTCGCCGACCGAAATGTTCGCGCTGGCACAGCAGGCGGAACAGCGGGGCGACGATGCACTGGCGGCGACATTATATGAGGCGCTCACCAGTGATCCCGACCCCGAATTGCGCGCCGAAGCGCGCTTTCGCCACGCAAGGCTGCTGATCCGGCAGCACCGGCTTTCCGAAGCGGCGGTGCTGCTCCGTGCGCTGCTCGACGAAAAGCCCGATGCCCAGCGCGTGCGGATCGAGCTGGCTGCGGTGCTGGTGCAATTGGGTGACGAAGCGGGTGCCCGACGCGAATTGCGCCAGGCGCAGGCGGGTGAGCTGCCCCCGGAAGTAGCCCAGGCCGTCGACCAGTTCGCCAACGCGCTGCGATCGCGCAAACCCTTTGGCGCAAGTATCGAAGTCGCGCTGGTGCCCGACACCAATATCAACCGCGCCACCGATTCGGCGACGCTCGATACGATTATCGCCCCGCTCGAGCTGTCCGACGATGCACGCCAGACGTCCGGCATCGGCGCGCGCGTGGCGGGACAGGCCTATCTGCGCACTCCGATCGGCAGCAAATTGTCGCTCGTCCCCCGCCTGTCGGGTCAGGGCGAATTCTATCGCAAGGCACAGTTCAACGATATTTCCGCCTCCGGCCTGATCGGTGTCGAATGGGCACCGGGGCGCGAGCGCTTTGTGCTGTCGGGCGGCGGCACCTATCGCTGGTTCGGCGGCGATCCCTATGCAACGACGCTGTCGGCCCGGATCGACTGGCGGCACCCGATCGGGCGGCGGGCGCAGCTTTCGGTCGGGGCGACGGCTGCGCGCACCGATTATCGCGCCAACGACTTGCAGGACGGCATGTTGTGGAACGCCGATATCGGAGTGGAACGCGCGCTGACATCGAATTCGGGCGCGTCGATCACGCTGAGCGGCACCCGCCAGACGGCGCAGGATCCCGGCTATTCCAACGCCGCAGGCGGGGCGTCCCTCCTCTATTACCGGCAGGTCGGACGCACGACATTGTTCGCCTCAGCGCTGGCCAGGCGACTTGAGGCCGATGCCCGGCTGTTCCTCTATCCCGAACGCCGACGCGACTGGCTGTTGCGCGCCGGGCTCGGCGCGACGCTGCGGAGCCTTACCGTCCGCCAGTTCGCGCCGGTCGTCCGCGTCGAATATGAGCGCAATTTCTCGACCGTCGGCATTTACGACTATCGGCGCGTTGCCGTGACATTGGGCGTTACCCGCGCGTTCTGAGCGGGCGCGCAAGCGCCGAGCAGCCGCCACGCCTTGCCGGGTGGCGGCATGGTGCGCCACCCGGAACAGGACCGGCCGGCCTTAATCGGCCCGCCGCCGTTCAATCGTCGCTTTGCTGCACCTCGCGTCCCGGCCGTTCCGCGCGCAGTCGGGACGGACGCGGCTGCGGCGTCGCGCTGGGTGACGGCGCCGGCGTTGGGGTGACTGTGGGCGCGGGACGCGGCGCAGGCGCGGGACGCGGCGCCGGACGCTGGACCGGAGCGGGTCGCGGCGGCGCTGGCCGTGAAACCGGCGCCGGGGCGGGCGCAGGCTGGGGCGCCGGGCGCTGCACGGGCACCGGACGCTGCACCGGCGCTGGCCGTTCTACCGGCACGGGACGCTGGATAGGCTGGGGTTCGGGCCGAGGCGGAACCGGGCGCTGCACCGGGGCCGGACGCTCGACGGGCGCGGGCCGCTGAACCGGCGTCGGTC
Source organism: Stakelama portus (assembly GCF_003171655.1). Taxonomy (GTDB): domain Bacteria; phylum Pseudomonadota; class Alphaproteobacteria; order Sphingomonadales; family Sphingomonadaceae; genus Sphingomonas; species Sphingomonas portus. The sequence continues at coordinate 93,482 of NZ_QFZL01000007.1, forward strand.
GCTCGACCGGTGCCGGGCGTTCCGGACGCGGCGCGGGGGCAGGGCGTGGCGCGGGCTGTTGCACAGGCTGCGGCGCGGGCCGTGGACGCTCAGTACGCGGTACAGGGGCCGGCTGCGGGTGCGGCGTTTCCATGCCGGGCCGGGGCACGGTCGGGTCCCGGCGCGGCCTGCCATCGTCGCGCGGACGCCGGCTGCCGCCCGGAGAAGGCCGGTCAACCTGCGCAGGATCGCCTGTCGGCGGCGTGGGGCGCGGCGCGGGAGCGGGCGCTGGTTGCGGTTGCGGAGCCGGGTGCGGCGTTTCCATGCCCGGCCGGGGCACGGTCGGGTCCCGGGGCGGCCTGCCATCGTCGCGCGGACGCCGGCTGCCGCCCGGCGCGGGATTGTCGATCTGGACCGGATCGACCGACGGAGGGGTCGGTCGCGGCTGCGGCACATGCTGTTGCGGCGGGGTGGGCCGATCCGGACGGCCAGCGCCATCGCCGCGACCGGGTCTGTCGGGACGACCGGGCCCATCGGGCCTGCCCGGCCCGCTATTGCTTCCGCTGCCGTCGCCACGGCCAGGACCATCATGGCCGCCGGGACGGCCATGGCCCGGGCCATCGCCCCGCCCGGGGCGACCGGGCCGGTCCGGGCGACCCGGACGATCGGGGCGATCCGGCCGCCCGGCATGACCCGGCGGCGGTCCTTGCCGCCCGCCTTCGCGCCAACGCCGCCAGCGTTCCGAATCCTCATGCCGCCGCCGCCGCTCGCGGTCGAAGCGGTCGCGATGGCCCGAGGGCCGCGTTTCGCGATACCGCACCCAGCCAGGCTGATACTGCCAGCCCGAATCCCATTCGGTGCGCAGCGTCGCCAGGAACACGCTGAACTGCGCCCAGCTGTCATAGCTCGGCTCCGCCCAGCCGCTATAGCCGCCGCCACCGTTCAGCAAATAGGCGATACGCTGCCCGCGATCGAGATCGCCATAGGCCAGCGAACGCAGCGACATCGCCTCGGCCGGCGACAACATGCGGCCATAGCCGTCATAGACCGCGACCGGCGATCCGCCGTCATAGGCAAAGGTGTAATTCAGATCGCGGATCAGGAACGGCGCCGCTGCGTCGGGATCGAAGAAATAGCTGCGCACCCCGCCATCGACCGGTTCGACGACCATCCAATATCCGTCATCGGTCTGCCACGCCCAGGGGCTGCTCGCGTCGAAATCAAAGCTGAAATCGGGGGGGGCGTCGCCAATCGCGTCGGCCAGCGCATCGGCACGGTCGATCCATGCATAGCCATCATAACCGACATCCATCAGCCATGGCTGCGGCGCAGAGGAATAGCTCGCGCTATAGCTTGTCGTCGTAACATCGGCGCACCCGGCCAGCGCCAGTGCCGCCGTCATCGTGCCGGTGAAAATCGCCAGTCGCTTCGCTGTCATCCGAACATCCTCCCCCCGATTGTGTATCACACAAAGGGCGCGTTCCTTGCTGAATGCAGGATTAGCGGCTCAGATCGTGCGGAAAAGAGCGTAACGGCATTTGTAACCCCGCTGAAACTACCAGCGCAGCAGGCGCGGCATCGCCAGCCATCCCAGCAGTCCCGCAAGTGCCACCGGCACGACATGCCAGATGCCGAGATGCTCGATCGTGAATTCACGACAGAACAGCCCCGCGGCGACGGTCCCCAGCGCGCCTGCCGCAATCCCCGCATGCAATCCCGCGCGGCGCGGCGACACCGGCGCACCGCGCCGCAGCCACAGCGTCAGGACGATGCCGACCAGCAACGACGCCACAATGCCGCTCACTGCGCAATGCAGGCCTTCGGGAAGCGCCGCCGTGCCCTCCTCCAGCCAGCTGCCGAACAGCGATATGCCCGCCGCGATCGGCAGCACGCCCGCCATCGCCACTGCCCAGCGCGTGCCTTCATGGCGCGCACCGACGCGCGGGCTGGCCATCGCGACGCTGCTGACCGCCGCGGCCAGCCCCAGCAGGAACAACAGCCCGTTGGTGAGCAGATAAAGCACCGGCATCCGCCCGACGGCGATCGGTGCGGGCGGCCCGGCGAGCAGGAGCAGGAGGAGCCCCGTAACGACGAACGCCGCCAGCACCAGCGCCATGCCGGTGCGTGCACGCATCCGCCGCACCGGCGTGCAATCGGCGACCATCGCTTCGATCAGCGGGCTGGCGGTATCGCGGTTCATTCGGCCTTCTCGATCAATGCGGCGAGCCGTTTCAGCCCGCGATGGATGTTCACCTTGACTGCCGACTCGCTCTGTCCCGATCGCTGCGCGGCCTCGGCGACGGTCAGCCCTTCGATCTTGACCAGTTCGATCGCCCGCGCCTGTTTCTTCGGCACCTGCCCGAACAGCCGCTCCAGGCTGACGCGCGCCATCACCGCTTCCTCGTCGCTATCCTGTGGGGCGTCATAGTCGTCCAGCGCCGCTGCTTCGCTGCGATAGGCGCGGCGCAGATGATCGACCCAGCGATAGCGCGCGATCGCGGCGAGCCAGGGCAGGAACGGGCGCGCGGGATCATAGGTGGCACGCTTGGCATGCACCGCCATCAGCACTTCCTGGACCAGATCGTCGCGCTGGCCCGGCGGCACGCGGCGATGGAAATAGCGTTCCAGCCAGCGCTGCGCCGCGACCAGCAGCGTGCGATACGCCGCCCGGTCGCCACGCTGCGCCGCCGCCATCAGCTGGCCGAGCATTTCGCCGTCGGCGATCATCGGCGCGCGCGCCGCACCCGACCGGCCAGGGCCGATCCGATCGCAAATCCGCATCGCGCATTGATGTCCCGCACGTCCATGCCCCCGGGTTCGCAATACCGGGCGGCAAGGTTACAGCATCGCCGGCATCGCGCGAAGCCGCATGCGGCGACGGGCCGGCTCAGGCGTTCTCGCGCGGTGCCGGGATCGCTCCGGCCAGATAGTCCATCTTGCCCAGCGGCACGCCCTGCTGACGCAAAATCGCATAGGCCATGGTGATGTGGAAAAAGAAATTGGGCATCGCAAAGCCCAGCACATAATCGCGCGCGGCAAATGCGATTTCGCGCCCGCCCGCCTTCAGCGTCACGATATCGCCATCGCGCCCGTCGAAATCCTCGCGCTTCGCCTGGGCGAGCAGCGCCAGCGTCGCGTCGATCCGCGCCGCCAGTTCGGCGAAGCTCGCCTCATTATCCTCCATCGGCGCATTGGCGAGCCCGCCGACGCGCACCGCAACGAACTTGGCCGAATCGCTGGCCAGCTGCACCTGCGCGGCCAGCGGTCGCATATCCTCGATCAGCCGCGCTTCGATCAGTTCGCTTTCCGGCCGCCCCTGCGCCACGACATGCGCGCGCCCCTTTTCCAGAAACGCCTTCATATTGGTCAGCGCCCGCTCGAATTGCGGGATCGACACGTCATAGAGATTCATGGGGATGCCCTTCACTGGTTCCCCGCGCAGATGGGAGGGGGACCCGCCCCCGGCAAGAGCGTCGCGCAGTCAGATTTCGGCGAAGAACTCCGGCAGCACATCCACTTCCTCGCGCACCACCTGACGCACCCGCACGCCTAGGCCACGTTCGCGCAGTAATTCGCACAGCGCTTCACCGTCGATCAGGTCGATCGCAGGCGCCCCGTCGCGCGTTGCTTCCTTGCGCGCATCGGCGGTGAAGGTGCCAGTGGTGATGATCAGCCCCTTGTCAGCGCGCCCCTGCATCGCCCCGCGAAAATCGCGCACGGTGGAGGACGGCACCGAACCCGCATAGCGTTTGCACTGGAACAGCACCTGAAAGCTGATCAGATTCATCCGCAGCACGCCCGATCCGTCAATCCCGCCATCGCCCGACTTGCCGGTGACTTCGACGCGCACGAAACCGCTTTCCCGCAACAATCGCTGTGCCAGCCGCTCAAACGCCGCCGGGTCCATCGTCCGAAGCGTGGCAAGGAGCGCGTCGCGCCAGTCAAGCGCGGCTTCTTCTGCCTCATCTTCGTTCGGGTCAGCCGTTTCCTCGCCGATCAGCAGACCGGTGTCCTGAGCCAGCGCCTTTCGCTCGGCCAGCTGTTGCGCGCGGCGTTCCGCCTTTGCCACGCGAATCCGCCCACGAACCACGTCGAGCGGCAGTTCGATCGCCTCCCGTCCCGCTTCGGTCAGCACCCACACGCCGCGCGATTCATTGGTCACGAAATCGGGAAACTTCAGGTAGCTGCGCGCCCACGACATCTTGTCGGTGATCACATTGTCGCCGCTAGTGTCATAGGTGACGTCAAGCTGTTCCTGCGTAAAGCCGAACCGCTCGATCAGCTTCTCCTCGATCTCCTCGATCGACGCCGAGCCGCCCAGATCGCGCAGCACTTCCAGCGTCGGCAGATAGAAATCATCCTTGCGGATATCGAGCGCGTTCATTCGATCTCTTCCTCTTTCCCGTCAACAGCCTCGATCGGCAGGTCGATCTCGCCCATGATCCGATCGGTCTCGATCAGGATTTTCACGATCTTCTGATAATGGCCGATATCGTCCCAGCTCAGCACCCGTCCGCGCCGGTCCTTCAGCCATTTCTGCGCGGGCTGATAGCCGCCGATCGGGAAGCCCCAGGCGATGGCGGGCACGCTCGCGAAATACTGGTCGGGATTGATCCACACCTTGCCGTCCTCGAACTTCGGATAGCCGGCCGCCACGATATCGTCGCCCTCGCCTTCAAATGGATAGGGCGTGTCGCCGATCGCGGCGGGCTCCATCAGGTGCAGCCGGCGCAGCGCCTCCCCCTTTTCGCTGACATGGGCGAACGCCTCGGGCGAGGCGGGATAGGGGATGCGCGGGAAATCGATCTTCAGAAACTCGGCATAGGTCTCGCGATAGTTGGGCGCGTGGAGCACGCCATAAATATAGTCGAAGACCTTGATCTCGCTCGGCCGCGCATCGCCGGTGGCGGCGCGGAAGTCGTCGTCCGGGCCGGCCTGATCGGCAGGGTCGATGCCGGCGGCGGTGCAGATGGCGGCGTAGAGTTTGGGGTGGAAGTTGATATGAACTGATTGATCCAGCGTGCCTTCATCAGGATAAAGGTAAAGAGGCGCTATGTAGTTCACCTCCTTTATACTTAGGGCGTGAAGCGTAATCGCGAGGTCGCTAACGAAGCAATCAGCGAACGCCCGCCCGCCCTCAATTGTGCGTGTGCTGCACATTCCAAGGTTCTTTCTAGCTAGGAAATTTCTCGTTACCGCGTGGATGGGCCTACATATAAAACCCTTCGATTTCCCGGTGTAGAAAGTCCATCGGCTGTCCAGCGGTCTGTACGATACCTGCACCAAGTTCGATCGTGCGAAGTGAGCGATCACATCTGCCTTCGCCCACGCTACAGACCAATTCTGTACATCCTTCCCTAGGTCGTATCGGCGTCGTAATGTTTCCACGTCAGATTGGGCAAAATCTTCAACGCGATCCCAGAGAGCTCCCTTATCCATATCGATTGCTAGCTTATCGCGTGCCGTCACCATTCCCACGGAATTGACCGGCATAAACTCTGAAATTTGAAATCCCTTTGAGTAGTCTTCCTCAAGGTGGTAGCCCCTCGGAACGAAAGCATAATTCGGCGCCTTTATAGGAATCGAGTTAACTGCGAACGCCGTCATAGACCCGCCCCAAAGAGCTTTGTTTTTTGCATCTCTGCCCCCCCACAACTCACCGTGGCAAAGCAATGTAGAAGATTTTACTTGCTTATCACGCTTGCGCCGCTTGACAGCTACCATCACGGCAACGCCTTGCATGATATCGAATACGTTCTTATCCAGCGACCCGTCAGGACTGATTTCGCCTTTGTTAGCATTCCCATGAAGGTCTACGACGTATACGCGGTCGAAAGTCTGTAGCAGATGCCAGCGCATTGCACGGAAGGTTGGATTGTCCAAGTATCCGTGGTTCGTAATAAGTCCAACAACTCCTTCGCCCGTCCTCTGGACCATGTGCTCGGCAAAGCGAATAAATTTTACATAGTCGTCCTGAAGCCAATGCTTCTTTTCTCCAAAATGAACGCCGTCGATGTATTTGTAATCTTCAATCAGCCCGGTGATCCACTCGCCATTATTCTGGGAAATTCCGGAATAAGGCGGGTTCCCGATCACGCACATGATCGGCGTCTGGCGCTTCACCTCGCTAGCCCCGCGCGCCTCGTCCGCCAGCGGCGCAAAGAACAGATCCCGCACCTCGCGCTCGGCGGGCTCCAGCGCATTGGTCAGCCATACCGACAGGCGCGGCGGGTTGGCGCTCGGCTTGTAGCCGGTCTGCTCCAGCTGCATGTCGAGCTTCATGTGGCACATGGCATAGCTGGCCATCAGTAGCTCGAAGCCGTGCAGGCGCGGCAGCAAATCCTGCTCGACATAGCCCGACCATTTGCCCGGCGCGCGCGCCTTCACGCGGTCCGAAATCAGCTGCACCGCCTTGGCCAGGAAGGTGCCGGTGCCGGTCGCCGGATCGAGGATCTGGACCTTGTGCACCTCCTTCTTGATCGTCACCGGCTTGCCGGTCTTGGGGTTGTTGGTGCCGGTGTCCCAGTCGACCGTCACCTTGCTGGTATCGGCCAGCCCGTCGGCAAGGCCGAACTCGGCCTTGAGCACATCGTCCACGGCGCGGACGATGAAATCGACCACCGGTTCGGGCGTGTACCACACGCCCCGGCTCTTGCGCTTCTTCGGGTTATAGGCGGCAAGAAAGTCTTCGTAGAAGTGGATAAAGGGGTCGTTGCGCGCCGTGAACTGGCCATATTTCTCGAACAAAGAGTGCGGATCGCTAGCGCGCATCACCGCGACCAGATCGTCGACGATATAGGTCAGGCGCTTGGGCAGCGCGGGCCCGGCGATATATTCGAACAGTCCTTTCAGAAACGGATTGGACGCGGGTAGATCGTCCATCGCCTCCTGTCGGCTGAAGGTGTTCAGATCATCATCGTGGAACCGCGCGGCGAACATGCCGTAGGTGATCGTCTCGGCATAGATATCGGCGAATTCGTCCGGCGTCAGATTGGGCAGCAGGTTCGCCTTGAAGCTCTTGAACTGCCCCTCCAGCCCCTTGCGCGCCTCCGCCTCATCGGCGAGCGCGATGGCGATCTCGTCCTTGATGATCGCCGCCTTGGCCGCCATCATCTCCGCCAGCTTTGCCGCTGATCGGATCGCGATCGGCTTTTGCTCGGCGAACAGGCGGAGCTGGCGCTCCAGTTCCTCGAATTTGTCGGGCTTCGGCTGCAGCCCCATCACGAAATCGGCGATCGAGACGAAGTGGACGGATTCGCCTTCACGGATAAATTCGAAATCGACGCCGTTGGTGTAGAGGAGGTTGGGGTACGCCTTTTCGTACCGCTTGCGCTGTTCGACCGAATAGCCTTTCAGCTTGATGACATCCTTGTCGATGTCCTTGGCCTCGGCCCAGCCGAACGGCACGCCGTTACGCTCGAACAGGAAGTCAGGCATACCCGCTTCCGATTTCTTCGGCTCGTTGATAACGGTGATATCGGGATCGATATTTTCGAACAGTGCCTGCAACGCAGGGCGATAACTATGCTCGGTCGCCTGGCCACTTTCATATTTGGCCCGAACCGCGTCCAGATATTCCGATATCGTCACCAGTGCCCCTCCACAGCCCCACCCTGCCCCGAACCCGCGCCCGCCGCAACGGCTGCGGCACTTCCGTCCGGTTCGCCCGTTGAGCCGGGCATGGACGACACGATTGCCACGCTCACCGCCCGGATGCAGACCGCCGCCGAGGCGATGGATTTTGAGGAGGCGCGGCGACTGCGCGATCGCATCGCGTTGCTGCGCGGCGGGGCCGATGCGCGGGCCGCTGCCGCCGCCGACACCTCGGGTCTGACGCGGCAGCAGCCCGGCGCGATGGGGCTTGGCACCAGCCGCGCCCGCCCTTCCCGACCGCCGGGATGGAAGCCCCCGTCAAAGCCCGATCCGATGACCGCCGGGCGAAATCGTCGCGGCGACAGGCGCAGCGGCGATTGATCGCGCATCGCCCACGCTCCCCCTCGCATCATCGCACCCGCGCCCCTATCTCCCCCCTGTACCTTCCCCAGGAACAGAAGTAGAACTCCTCGCATGAGCCTTACCCATATTTCCGTCCGCAACGCGCGTGAGCACAATCTCAAGGGCGTCGATGTCGATATTCCGCGCGACACGCTGACGGTGATCACCGGGCTGTCGGGGTCGGGCAAATCGAGCCTCGCCTTCGATACCATCTATGCCGAGGGGCAGCGGCGTTACGTCGAGTCGCTTTCCGCCTATGCGCGCCAGTTCCTTGAGATGATGCAGAAGCCCGATGTGGAGAGCATCGACGGCCTCTCCCCCGCCATTTCGATCGAACAGAAGACGACGAGCCGCAACCCGCGCTCCACCGTCGCGACGGTGACGGAGATCTACGATTATATGCGCCTGCTCTGGGCGCGGGTCGGCATCCCCTATTCGCCCGCCACCGGCCTGCCGATTTCGGCGCAGACCGTGTCGCAGATGGTCGATCGCGTGCTCGCGCTGCCAGAGGGGACGCGGCTGCTGCTGCTCGCCCCCGTCGTGCGCGGGCGCAAGGGCGAATATCGCAAGGAACTCGCCGAATGGCAGAAGGCGGGGTTCCAGCGCGTCCGCATCGACGGCGAAACCTATCTGATCGAGGAAGCCCCCGCGCTCGACAAGAAATACAAGCACGACATCGAAGTGGTGGTCGACCGGCTGGTAGTGCGTGAGGATATCGCGACGCGGCTGGCCGACAGTTTCGAAACCGCGCTGAAGCTCGCCGACGGCCTCGCCTATGTGGATCTGGTCGACGGCACCGTGGCGGAGCTCTCTCCCTCTCCCCCTGGGGGAGAGGGCCGGGGTGAGGGGATCGCCACAAGCGCGGCCGTCCGCGAAGCGCCGCAGGCCTTCCGCGCCGAGGGCAGCCCCTCTCCCAACCCTCTCCCCCACGGGGAGAGGGCCAAGGGCATGAAGGGCGCCGGCATCCCCGACAATCGCATCGTCTTCTCCGAACGCTTCGCCTGCCCGGTCAGCGGCTTCACCATCCCCGAAATCGAACCGCGGCTGTTCAGCTTCAACGCGCCGCAGGGCGCCTGTCCGGCGTGCGACGGCCTGGGCGAACGGCTGGAATTCGACGAGGATCTGGTCGTCCCCAATGACGAGCTCACGCTGAAAAAAGGCGCGATCGTCCCCTGGGCGAAATCCAATCCCCCCAGCCCCTATTATATGCAGGTGCTGGGCAGCCTCGCCCGCGAATATGGTTTCAAGCTCGATACGCCGTGGAAGGACCTGTCGGAGGATATCCGCCACGTCATCCTGCACGGCACCGGCGGCATTCCCGTCACGCTCACCTTTGTCGACGGCCGAAAGAGCTATGACGTCAAAAAGCCGTTCGAGGGCGTCATCGGCAACCTCAACCGCCGCCTGATCCAGACCGAAAGCGCCTGGATGCGCGAGGAGCTGTCCAAATATCAGGCGTCGCATCCGTGCGAAACCTGCGGCGGCGCGCGATTGAAGCCCGAAGCGCTGGCGGTGAAGATCGCCGGCAAGGACATCAGCTATGCCACCCGCCTGTCGGTGGTCGACGCGCTGGCATGGTTCGAAAAACTCCCCGCCACGCTCACCGGTCAGCAGCGGGAGATTGCCCGCGCGATCCTGAAAGAGATCGACGAGCGGCTGGGCTTTCTCAACAATGTCGGGCTCGATTACCTCAATCTCGATCGCACCAGCGGCACCCTGTCGGGCGGCGAAAGCCAGCGCATCCGCCTCGCGTCCCAGATCGGCTCGGGCCTGTCCGGCGTGCTCTATGTCCTCGACGAACCCAGTATCGGCCTGCACCAGCGCGACAACGACATGCTGCTCGCCACGCTCCGCCGCCTGCGCGATCTGGGCAATACCGTCATCGTCGTCGAACATGACGAGGATGCGATCCGCAGCGCCGACTATATCCTCGACATGGGCCCCGGCGCGGGCGTGCATGGCGGCCAAGTCGTCGCGCGCGGCACGCTTCCCGAAATCCTCGCGACCGAAGGATCGGTGACCGCCGATTACCTCAACGGCACCCGCGCGATCCCCGTGCCCGAAAAGCGGCGCAAGGGCACCGGCAAGAAGCTGACGGTGCATAACGCCACCGCCAACAACCTCACCGGCGTCACTGCGTCGATCCCGCTTGGCACCTTCACCTGCATCACCGGCGTGTCCGGCTCGGGCAAATCGAGCTTCACCATCGACACGCTCTATGCCGCCGCCGCGCGGCAACTCAACGGCGCGCGCGTGCTGGCGGGCAAGCATGACAAGATCACCGGGCTCGAACATCTCGACAAGGTGATCGACATTGATCAGTCGCCGATCGGCCGCACCCCGCGCAGCAACCCGGCGACCTATACCGGCGCCTTCACCAATATCCGCGACTGGTTCGCCGGCCTGCCCGAGGCTCAGGCGCGCGGCTACAAGCCCGGCCGCTTCAGCTTCAACGTCAAGGGCGGCCGGTGCGAAGCGTGCCAGGGCGATGGCGTGCTCAAGATCGAAATGCACTTCCTGCCCGACGTCTATGTCGAATGCGATGTGTGCCACGGCGCGCGCTACAATCGCGAAACGCTGGAGGTGAAGTTCAAGGGGCGCAGCATCGCCGATGTGCTCGACATGACGGTCGAGGACGCCGTCGAATTCTTCAAGGCCGTCCCCCCGATCCGCGACAAGATGGCGATGCTCGCCGAAGTCGGCCTGGGGTACGTCAAGGTCGGGCAACAGGCGACCACCCTGTCCGGCGGCGAGGCCCAGCGCGTCAAACTCGCCAAGGAACTAAGCCGCCGCGCCACCGGCAACACGCTCTACATACTCGACGAACCCACCACCGGCCTGCATTTCGAGGACGTCCGCAAACTGCTCGAAGTGCTCCACGCGCTGGTCGAACAGGGGAATACGGTCGTCGTCATCGAGCATAATCTGGACGTGATCAAAACGGCCGACTGGATTCTCGACCTCGGGCCAGAGGGCGGCGTCAAGGGTGGCGAGATCGTAGCGGAGGGCGCCCCGGAAAAGGTCGCCGCCGAGCCAAAGAGCTACACCGGCCACTACCTCGCCCCGCTGTTGCGAGGCGTGACCCGGGACGAGCCCGTCCTGAGCGAAGCCGACGCGTCAGCGTAGGCGAAGGGCCGGAGGCGGTGGTGAAGGAGAAGCGCTCCTATACCGGAAAGTATCTTGAGTCGTTACTTGAATGACGGAGCCTCAAAGCGCGGAAAGAGAAATTGAACCAAATTTTGCGTGGTTGAAGTTAATAAAAAAAAGGGGCAGCCTCCGTTCAGGAGAGGGGCATGCGTCTAATAAGAGCGGACATCAAAAACTTTCGCGCCATTTGTGACCTTAGCGTTGACATCCGACAGCATACCACCCTCATAGGTGCGAATGGGGTTGGGAAATCTTGCATTCTCAAGGCGATTGACAAGTTTTTTTCGAAATCTGCGAATATTTCGATCGAGGATTTTCACGAGAGAAATGTCAGCGACCCAATAGAAATCACGCTCACCTTCAGCGATTTCACCTGCGAAGAGGCCGAGGTTTTCTCTTCAAAAATTCACGAAAATCAAATGTCGGTGTCACGCATCTTTTACGCAGGCGCTGCCGCGCGTGATAATGGTAAATATTTCGGCGTATCGCTTCGGTCCCCAGCGCTGCAGGCAATCAGGCTCATCGAGGGCGCTACGCAACGGCGCGCCGCCCATAATGCTTTAGCCGGAACTGAAGGGTTCGAGGACCTGCTGGCAGCTTCAAATGCCACGCAGTTGGCGGAGAACATGGAAGCATGGGAAGCAGCACATCCAGAGAATTGCGTTCTAGCCAAAGATGATGGTCAATTTTTTGGCTTCTCAAACGTAGCACGCGGCTCGTTAGCTAAGTTTATTTCATTCGTATTTGTTCCCGCAGTCCGAGATGCAACCTCTGATTCAACGGACAGCCGCGGGTCCGTTATCAATCAACTCATTGAGTTAATTGTCAAATCTGTCGTTCAAAAAAGAGAGGATATTGTCGCGTGGCAGGCGGAGGCATCCAAGAAATACAAAGAACTTCTTGATCCGCAGAATCTAGGTGAATTGGCGGAATTAGCTAGCGAACTGTCTGAGACTTTAAATGTATTCTATGGAGAAACCAACATAGATCTTAATTGGCGAACGCCGGAAGATCTACAAGTCGCGCTCCCGTTTGCAGACGTTAAGCTCATGGAGCAAGGTTATGTTGGACCGGTGGAAAACAAAGGACATGGCCTGCAACGAGCATTCATATTCACTCTATTGCAACACCTTGCCAAGGCTTTGTCTCTCTCTGTCGCAGAGGACGTCGAAAATGACGAACAAGAAGCCGAAGCGATAGAATCCCATTCAGTCATTCTAGCAATCGAAGAACCTGAGCTTTATCAGCACCCTATTAAGCAGCGTCACATCGCAAAAGTTCTCGAACGAATTAGCGCCGGGCACATTCCAGGAGTAATGTCACAGACCCAGGTTATTCTCTGCTCGCACTCGCCACACTTTGTCTCGACAGAACGTTTCGATGACGTTTGCCTAGCGCGACGCGAGGTCGTCGAGGAAGGCCAATCCCCGCAGTGCGTGGTTCGGCGGGTTTCGTATCAGGCCGTACTAACCGCCCTAGACGCCGCCTATCTCAATGAAAATCCGGGCCACGATGTCGAAGGACTAAAGGCCCGCCTACACGTCGTCGACGAATCCGTTAACGAAGGCTTCTTCTGTAACGTAGCCGTACTCGTAGAAGGCGTCGGTGATCGCGCCGCCCTATTGGCTGTAGCAGGGGCAAAGCAAATCGATTTACCTGCGGCCGGTATCGCGATCATTCCAGTCGGAGGGAAGGGAAACTTGGATCGGCCGCTCGCGATATTTCGTCTACTCAAAATTCCGACATACGTGATCTTTGACAGCGACGGCGACAAAAATGAGGGAGAACAGAAGCCTCATCAGAATCTTGCCATTCAACGACTCTGTGGAGAAACTGATCCCGTTTCTGTCAGAATGCTCGTCGCCAGTAATTTTGCTTCATTCGACACCAATTTGAATATCGTTCTCAAGGAGGAATTGGGAGAGCACTATCAGAATCAGGTTGAAATTGCGGCGTTTAAATATGGTATGAAGGCGAAAGATGTGGTCAAAAATCCGGTTGGTTTTGCTTCCGTCGTAAGCGGATGCCTTGCTCTCGGAGGAACATGTGGTACTCTATCGAACATGTTGGACAGGATCCTAGAACTCACTTGAATTACAATGAATTTTAAGTCCGAAATTATTCTAGCAATTCGAGGGCTCAATATCATTGAGTTCACGTACAAAGGTAATTTGCGTAGAGTGGAGCCGCACGCCCTTGGGTACAATGCCCGTGGAATTGGCACCCTCTGCGGCTGGCAACTTTCCGGCGGGAGCGGCGAGGACTGGAGAGATTTTCACGTCGATATCATATCGAACCTGGTAGTCACTGAAGGCGTTTTCGACAAGCCAAGAGACGGTTTCAATTCGAACGGTACGAATCTATCCACGCTGCTCTATTCGCTTTAGTTTGATCCCGAGGAGTTCGGCGACAGTACACCCAACTCGCAGCGGACGTAATTTCGCTTCCGGGACTTACCAAATAGCAAACTCGCCCAATCCATCGGCCTAGCCGCCGAGAAGGGCTTTCGCTGGTAACAGCGCGTAGCCGCCATTTGGGCATCATTGAGCCGCCCTGCTGGCTACCGCGGGAACTGCGCGATCTGACCGGCACGACGCATCACGGAACCCCTCCCGCCCCATACTCGTTTCTCCCGCATGACCCAGAAACGTGACAGTCGTGGCCGCTTCAAGGCCAAAACCGAACATCGGAAACGCAACATCGCCATTGGCGCGACCACGGCGGTCGCTGCGGTGGCGGGGCTGGCAGGGGCGGCGATCCGCTTTGGCCTGATCGACCGTTTGCGCAATGCCCGCAAGGATGACGCCGATGGCGCGCGCGCTGCCGAAACATCGGATGGCGCGCAACAGCCCGATGGCACGGCGGAGGCGCCCTATGACTTCCGCCCGGATGCGCTGACCAACGGCAAGATCGGCGAAGTCCATCCCACGGAGCCGGCCGCCATTCATTGAGCGGAGTGCCGAGGGCGCGGAATAGCGGGGACCCGATAGCCAATTCGGGCACTCCGCTTTCCTCCCGCCGTCAGCGGCTTTCGCTGGCGGCGTCTTTCGCGCCCCCGTGCGCGCAGAAATCGCTGTCCTACAGCCCCCGTCCCGGCATATCTGACGAGTCCCCCAACGCCCCCGCACCGGAGGACAAGATGCCGTCACCGCCCGCCAACCCCGCCCCCTGCCGCCTTTCGCGATGATTCGCGCGGGCCCGTGCGCGAATGGATGGCGCGATGCGGGGCGGATCGGCCCGCCGCCGCGCACTTCGCCCGATACCGCGCGCATCCCTGCATGGAACGAAGCGGTGCTGCGCCTGCCCCGTCGCAACGGCATCAGGTAAATGCGGGGGAAGCGGAAACAGGGGGAACGTGCCCTCAACTTCCTAAACTTCCGCCCCCGCGCGGCGTCGCCGGAACGCCCCGCCCTGCGGTGCCCTCGCCTGGAATTTCGGGAACACGCTCGAAGTCCGGGCGAAATCCGGGGCACGCGATCCCCAACGCTTCGCCATCATTTGCAATTTCCTCCGCCAACCCCTACATAAGCTTTGCTACAGCCGCACATCGTCGGTTTTCGGTGCTTTGCGGCTCCGCGTTCCTTCTATCACTGCACCTGAAGCGCGAGGTCCGCTCGCAATGGGCGGCCCGTAACCAGAAGGAACTCGTATGAGCACCACCGGAACCGTAAAATTCTTCAATGCCGACAAGGGCTATGGCTTCATTGCGCCCGATGGCGGCGGCGAAGACGCATTCGTCCACATCACCGCCGTCGAACGTGCGGGCATGGTCACGCTCCAGCAGGACCAGCGCGTCACTTATGACATGGAGCAGGACAAGCGCGGCAAGATGGCCGCGTGCAACCTCCAGGCGGCCGACTGATCACGGCATCTGCGGCGGCACCCAACCGGGTGCCGCCGTTTCGCTTTTCCAATCGGGAGATGCCAGCGATGAGTACTGAAGCCGAAACGTTCCGCGCCCGCGCCGATGCCGAAGGCGCGCATGCCGAACAAAGCGACCTGTCCAATGTCCGCGACCGCCATCTGCGCTCGCAAAAGGCATGGGAAGCGATGGCCGACCGATCCGAACGCGTCGCCGTGCAACGCGCCCGCAAGGAAGCGGAAAAGGCGGCCCGCTAAAGCCGCACCGTCGCGACAATCCTTGATCCGGCTCCGCGCCGCCCCATCTTCCGGCAACGGGCGGGGGCCACCGACAGGAGACCGCGACGATGAAACGCACTGCGACTGCCCGCTATCAGGGGCTCGGCAAAGACGGCAAGGGATGGATCAGCACGCAATCGGGCGTGCTCGACGACAGCCCCTATGGCTTTGCCACACGCTTTGAAAACGAACCCGGCACCAATCCCGAAGAACTGATCGCGGCCGCGCACGCCGGATGCTTCACCATGGCGCTCAGCTTTGCGCTGGCGAAGGCGGGGCTGAACGACGGCACGCTGGAAACCGCGGCGGCAGTGACGCTGGAAAAGGATGGCGACGGCTTCACCGTCACCCGCTCCGATCTGACGCTCAAGGCGAGCGTTCCGGGGATCGATCCCGACCGCTTCGATGCGATCGCGCAGGAAGCGAAAGCCAATTGCCCGATTTCGAAGCTGCTCAAGGCCGAAATTTCACTCGATATTCAAATGGCCGAAACCTCGGCCTGACCACCCCCGCGCGCCAGCCCGCCCCTATGCATCGCAACGGGTGGCTGACGATGGGAGCAACGGCGCGAACGCCGCGTCCGCATTCCCGCCCGCGACCGACCAACGGCCCGCCAACAGCGCGGAAGACCGCAAGCACGAAAGACCCGGAACGCCGAAGCGCCAAAAACGCGAAATGCCCGAAACGCAAAAGGGGAGGCGGCATCGCTGCCGTCTCCCCCGTGTCGCCGGACTTCAGCCGCAGCCCCTGGGCAGGGGCATCGCAACCTTGTTTCGGCGGCAGCTCCACGCCTCGCTTCCCGAGGGAAACAGGGGCGTTTCGCTTCCGGTCGTCGGGTCGGTCCGCACCGGCCAAGGCCTGTGCTTTCCGAACCCGGCGGCCTCCCCGGTTCTGCCGAAGCATCTTCCGGAGTCGGCCAGTATCTTCCTCTGCCGTTCCCAAAGGATCGGCTCGCGGTTTCGCTGGCCCGCCGCGATCCACCCAGGGGCTTCTCCCGGCGTCGGTCGCTTTCCCCCGCACCGCCTTTCCCGAAGGTCCGGCAACACGGCCTCTTTCGACCTGCCCTGATCCATGCCGAAACATGTCCCAGCGCGTTTCGGATACATCCCGGTCAGTCCGTCCACCGCCTCTCCGCTTGCGCGGCCATGCGGCTTGCGGCGCTGCCCGGGGGGCAGCATCCCCGAACTCTGTCGAAACGGGTTTCCCGAAGGCACCGCATCCCGTCAAAATCCGTCCAGTGCTTTGATTTTGCTTTGGTTTCCCGCCGCTCCATCGCCGCTCTGTGATTAGGATGATGTCACTCGATCCGAGTCGCGCAAAGCCGAAAATGGGCCTTCGCACCTGTTGATAACGTGGATATCGGGGACAAATTCGGCGCGTCGTTCAACCGCCGGGTTGCCATCCGGGCGCGGCCAGCTCGAACCCCGAAAAATCGAAACCGGGTGTGACGGTGCAGCTGACCAGTCCCCATCCCGCATTGGCTTCGGTCGCCTGCCAGCGATTCGCCGGGACCAGGCACTGGGGCGCATAACCGCCGATCACATCGCCGCCAAGCCTTGTCGTGCGCCAAGTCGTCGCGGCTTCGTCGGCGATGTGCAGATCAAGCGGATGACCGGCATGCCAGAACCAGATTTCGTCCGCATCGACGCGATGCCAGTGCGATCGCTGCCCTGCCTCGAGCAGGAACAGGATTGCAGCGCCGCCCGCACGCATGCCCGGCGCCGCAGCGGCGCGCCAGGTTTCGCGATACCAGCCGCCCTCGGGATGCGGGGCCAGGCCGAGCCGTTCGATAATCTCCCGCGCCGCGTCCATAACGCCCTCCCCTATATAGAGCCTTCCGGCTAGGCTCCGTGCCGCCTGCGATGCAACCCCTGAGGCCGCACAAATTCGCGCTTTGGCAATTGCAATTGCGAGTCGTTCGCGTTATCGCGGCATCGAACCAATGGGGACAGATTTTACTTCGATGCATGGCACCGCCGCACCGGCCACCCGCAAGCGCGGCCGGAAAAGCTTCTGGCTGAAACAGCTTCATACCTGGCACTGGATGAGTTCGGCGATCAGCCTGATCGGGCTGTTGCTGTTCGCGCTCACCGGTATCACGCTCAATCACGCCGCCGATATCGAAGCGAAGCCCGCTGTCGCCGAACAGACCGCAACCCTGCCCGCCCCGCTGCTTGCGCAGCTTGCGCCGGAGGGCAAGGACGACAGCGCAGGCACAGGGGGCGACGATCGCCGCCCCCTGCCCGTGGCGGTGCGTGGCTGGCTGGAGCAGAATCTGTCGATGCGCGCGGGCGGTCAGGCCGAATGGTCGCCCGACGAAGTCTATCTTGCGCTGCCGCGACCCGGCGGCGACGGCTGGATCGCAATCGACCGCGCGACTGGCGAGGTCACGGCCGAAACCACCAATCGCGGCTGGATCGCCTATCTCAACGATCTGCACAAAGGGCGTAATGCCGGCACCGCCTGGGCCTGGTTCATCGATATTTTCGCGGTCGCATGTTTCGTGTTCGCACTCACCGGGCTGGTGCTGCTTCAGCTCCATGCCCGCCACCGGCGCAGCACCTGGCCGCTTGTCGCCGCGGGGCTCGTGCTTCCCGCGCTCGTCGCCATCCTTCTGGTTCATTAAGTGGAGAATAGCCGCATGACGCAGCTTCGCATCACGGGGCTCACCGCCGCCGCCATCGGCGCGGGCGGCCTGATCGCCGGTCCGGCCGGAGCCCAGACGCTCGACCTTTCGGTGGAGATCCCGCGCCTGCGCGTCGCCGAATATCACAAGCCCTATGTGGCGATCTGGCTGGAGAAGGAAGGCGCGACGCCGCGCACACTGACCGTCTGGTACGATTTCGACATGCGCGGCAACGAAGGCACCAAATGGCTGCGCGACCTGCGCCAGTTCTGGCGCACGGCCGGGCGCGCCATGTCGTTTCCCGCCGACGGTATTTCGAGCGCCACCAAGGCACCGGGCACGCACCGCATCAGCTTTACCGGCGGCAGCGGATCGATGCCGCGCCTGTCGCCCGGCAATTACACATTGGTGGTCGAGGCCGCCCGCGAAGTCGGCGGACGCGAACTGCTCCGCCTTCCCTTCACCTGGAACGGATCGGCGACTGCGTCGGCACGCGCCCAGGGATCGAACGAACTCGGCGCCGTCAGCCTGACGATCCGCCGCTAACAGGAGAAACCGGCATGCTGAAGAAACTGCGCGCCCCGATTTTCGCGCTGGCCGCGATCGCCACCCTTGCCGTGCCTGCCGCAGTGCAGGCGCATCGCATGTGGATGATCGCATCGTCGACGGTGCTGTCGGGCGATGAAGCCTGGGTGACGGTCGACGCCGCCGTCGGCAACGAGCTGTTCTATTTCGATCATAACGCACTGCGCGGCGACTTTGCGGTTACCGCGCCCGATGGCAGCGCCGTCGCGGTGGAGAATGAACATACCGGGCGGTTGCGTACCACATTCGACGCGCATCTGACGCAACAGGGCACGTATCGCATCGCGATGGTCCGCGAAGGCGCGATGGGCAGCTATATGCTGAACGGCGAACGCCAGCGGCTTCCCCGCGGACTGAAGGCAAGCGACGTGGCCGGCGCAATCCCCGAAGGTGCCACCGATGTTCAAGTGACCGAAAATCAGGTCCGCACCGAGCTGTTCGTCACGCTCGGCCAGCCCACAGACACGATCTTCACGCCCACCGGCAAGGGGATCGAGCTGGTTCCGGTCACCCACCCCAACGATCTCTATGCGGGTGAGGAAGCAACCTTCCAGTTCCTGCTCAACGGCGCGCCGGCAGCCAATCTGGACGTGCTCGTGGTGCCGGGCGGCAGCCGCTATCGCGACAGCCAGGGTCAGATGAACCTGACCACCGACGCCGAAGGCAAGGTGCGCATCACCTGGCCCGAAGCCGGGCTCTACTGGATCGAGCTCACCACCGGCGGTCCGCGCGGCGAAGGCCAGGCGCCGACCAGCCGCGCCGGCTATACCGCGACGTTCGAGGTGCTGCCGTCGTAAACGCGCCGCGCATTGCGATCCCGACCGAGATACCCCCCGCCGCCTTTGAGCGGCGGCGGGCGGATGCGTCGATCGAAACGCTGGGCGGCGAAACGATGGGGACGCAATGGTCGGCGCGCATCGTCGTGCCCCCGTCCGGCCTTCCCGCCGCTACCGGCCGGGCGATCACCCGGTCGCTCGACGGCGTAATCGCGGAAATGAGCCATTGGGATCCGGCATCCGATATCCGCCGGGTCAATCAGGATCGGCACGGCGGCTGGCAATCGGTGCCACCGGCCTTTGCCCATGTGCTTGCCGCCGCAATCGATGTTTCCGAACGGAGCAAAGGCGCATTTGACCCGGCGATGGGCAGGCTCGCCGATCTTTGGGGATTCGGCCCCTCGGGGCCGCGCACCAGCGTGCCTGACGATGTCGCGATCGCCGAAGCGATGGCGGCGTCGGGCGTGAGTGCCGTCGAGTTCGATCGCGCCCGGTTGCGGCTGCGTCGGACGCGCCCGGTACATTTCGATTTTTCCGGTATCGCCAAGGGCTATGCGGTGGATGCGCTTGCCGACGCACTGCGGACGCTCGGTCTCACCGATTTTCTGGTCGAGATCGGCGGCGAGCTGATCGGCGAGGGGATCAAACCCGATGGCCAGCCCTGGTGGGTGGCATTGGAACAGCCGCCCGGCATAACCGCGCCGCCGATCCGGATCGCGCTGCATGGCGTCGCAGTCGCGACATCGGGTGACTATGTGCGCGGCTTCGATATGGCGGGGCGTCGCTATGCCCATACGCTCGATCCGCGCACCGGCCGTCCCATAACCCACGGCGTCGTTTCGGTAAGCGTGATCCATCGCGAATGCATGCTTGCCGATGCCTGGGCCACCGCGCTCACGGTATTGGGCCCGGATGCCGGAATGGCGCTGGCGACGCGGCAAGAGCTTGCCGCGCATATGCTCGTTCGCACCGGCGAGACCATATCCGAACGCGTCTCCCCTGCATTTGCGCAGATGCTCGGCTGAGCCCGCTCAGCATCGGGAAATGCGCGCAGGAATGTTATTGCGAACGACTTGCAAGAGCATAATCCCCTCTCTATGAGACTGCGAATCAGTTTCAATTCATAAGCGGGGAGCAGACCAATATGGCTCGCAGGGGCGGCATTCGCAGCGCAAAGCGTTCAATAGAAGTAACGATGGGGATTTCGCTCGCGGCGATGGGCGTGCAGCACGCATCGGCGCAGGACGCAGCCGGCGGACAGCAACAGGATCGCGACACGATCGTCGTCACCGGCGACCAGATCGTCAGCCAGCTGAAATTCACTCAGCCGGTCGCGAACACGCCGCAGACGATCCAGGTCATCGACAGCGAGCTGTTCAACCAGCAGGGCGCCACCACGCTGAGCGAAGCGCTGCGCAACAGCCCGGGCGTCGGTACATTCTATGCCGGCGAGAATGGCAATACGACCAGCGGCGATTCGGTGTCGATGCGCGGCTTCGATACGTCGAGCAGCATCTTCGTCGACGGCGTCCGCGACCTGGGTTCGATCTCGCGCGATATCTTCAACATCGAACAGGTCGAAGTGGTGAAGGGCCCGGCGGGCACCGACAATGGCCGCACCGCGCCGTCAGGTGCAATCAATCTGGTCAGCAAACATGCGCGCCCGGGCAATTTCGTCAACGGCACAGTCACGGCGGGCGTCGATGGTCAGACGCGCGCGACCGGCGACATGAACATGGCGCTGCCCGGCCTGTCGGGCGCCGCGCTGCGCCTCAACGTCATGTGGCAGGACAGCGATGTTCCGGGGCGCGACCATGTCAACAACAGCCGCGTCGGCATCGCTCCGGCTTTCTCGCTCGGCATGGGTGGCAGCACGCGGCTCAACCTCAACTTCCTGTACGTGAAACAGGAAAATGTGCCCGACGGCTATGTCCCGACGATCGGCCTGCCCGGATGGGAACCGCAACCGGGTCTCGAGCCGCTGATCGGCAATCCGGTCGCATCGACCAACTTCTATGGCACGCGCGCCGAT
Organism: Stakelama portus; assembly: GCF_003171655.1. Taxonomy (GTDB): domain Bacteria; phylum Pseudomonadota; class Alphaproteobacteria; order Sphingomonadales; family Sphingomonadaceae; genus Sphingomonas; species Sphingomonas portus. Next base: position 114,762 of record NZ_QFZL01000007.1, read on the forward strand.
CATGACGACGTCACCGCGACGATGGCGACGCTGCAACTGGAGCATGATCTTTCCGACGGCATCACGCTCAGCAACATCGCGCGCTGGGGCCGTACCGAGCAGGATTATCTGCTGACTGCGTTCATGTCGACGAGCGGCAATATCAGTGCGACCGACCCCGACGATCTGTCCACCTATACGCTCGCCCGCAGCCTGCCGACGGTGAAGGACCAGTATAATATCATCCTCGCCGACCAGCTGAGCGTGCGCGCCGACTTCGCGACCGGCGCGATCCGCCACAATCTCGTCGCGGGCGTCGAATTCGTGCACGAAAAGCAGAAGCTGTACGACATCGCCGTCTCCGGATCGCGTCCGGCCGCCAATCTCTACCATCCCGACTGGAACGATGTCGGCGATCTCAGCCTGGCGCGCAGCGGTGCGATCCGCGAAGGCAGCACCGACACGCAATCGGCCTATATCTTCGACACGCTCAAATTGCTCAACGACACCGTCCTCGTCACCGGCGGCGTCCGCGTCGATTTCTATCAGACCGATTATTTCGCCAATGCGGTGTGCAACGACGGCACCGGGCGCGGCGCGGTGTCGTGCAATGGCGCGGCGATCGGCACGATCGTCGAAACCGCCAATCTCGATACCAGCGGCACGCTGTTCAACTGGAAACTCGGCGCAGTGTACAAGCCGATCCAGCCGCTCAGCCTTTATGTGAACTATGCCGTGTCGCAACAGCCTCCCGGCGGCAGCAATTTCAGCCTGAGCGAATCGACGCGCAGCCTGGATAATCCCAATCTCGACCCGCAAAAGGCAGAGACGATCGAGGCCGGGGTGAAATGGCAGTTCTTCCACGGGCGCCTGCTCGCCACAGCGGCAGTGTTCCGCACCACGGTGAGCAACGAAATCAACACCGATGTGCTGGACGACAACGGCAATCCCACCCAGACGGGCAAGAAGCGCGTGCAGGGCATCGAATTGTCGATGGTCGGCAACATCACGCCCGACTGGTCGATTTCGGCGGGGTACAGCCATCTCGACACCAGCGTCGAGGAAGGCCCCCCGGTCACCAGCGACGGCACCCCCAACCTGACCTATACGCCCGACGATGCGTTCACGCTGTGGACCAGCTATCGCCTGCCGATGGGCGTTACGGTCGGCGGCGGCGTTCGCCACACCGGCGGCATGCATCGCGGCACCGACGGCGCGGTCGGCACGCCGACCTATACCGAAAGCTGGACCACGGTCGACGCGCTGCTTTCCTATGCGCTCAACGATCACGTCACGCTGCGTGCCAATGCGTATAATCTGTTCGACGAGGCCTATGTCGTCTCGATCAACAAGAGCGGCTATCGCTACACGCCCGGCACGCCGCAGACCTTCCTGTTCAGCGCCGATTTCCGGTTCTGATCCGGGCTCGACTCCCATGGCGGCGGGGACGCATGTTTCCGCCGCCTCCTATTTCCTGACGATCGGTGCATCGATGCTGTTGCATATTCCCCGTATATTGGACGCTGACCAGGTGGCCGAAATCCGCCGTCGACTGGAGGCGTCGGACTGGACCGACGGTCGCGAAACCGTCGGGCCGCAAGGTGCGCAGGTGAAGCGCAATCATCAGCTGCCCGATGCTTCGCCGGTCAAGGCCGAGCTTGGGCAGATCATTCTCGGCGCGCTCGAACGCAATCCGCTCTTCTTTGCCGCGGCATTGCCGCTCCGCATCCTGCCGCCACGGTTCAATCGCTATACCGGCGGCGGGCAATATGGCTTTCATGTCGATGGTTCGGTGATGCGGCTGGCCGATGGATCGCATCTGCGATCGGACGTGTCGTGCACGGTCTTTCTCAACGATCCCGACGAATATGACGGCGGCGAACTGATCATCGCCGACACCTATGGCGAACATGAAGTGACGCTGCCCGCTGGTGACGCGCTGGTCTATCCGTCGAGCAGCCTGCACCGCGTCGCGCCGGTCACCCGCGGCGCGCGGATCGCATCCTTCTTCTGGATCCAGAGCATGGTGCGCGACGACAGCCAGCGGCGGATGTTGTTCGAAATGGACACGTCGATTCAGAAACTGACTGCCGATGGCGCCGACAGCCAGGCGACGCTGCAGCTGACCGGCGTCTATCACAATCTTCTGCGCCGCTGGGCCGAGACCTGAGGGCGCGCCCTCGCCCTCCGTTCGTGTCGAGCGAAGTCGAGACATGTAGCGGTGGCGCTTGAGGCATCGTGTCTCGACTTCGCTAGACACGAGCGGAAGCGAAACGCGATTTAGCCCTCCGCCTCGTCCGGTCCCACCGCCAGCACCATCAGCCAGCTGCGGATCGCGCTGGCAAGGTTGGGCGGGTCCTCCGCGCCGATACGGGCCAGATCGATCTGTGCGATCAGCGCGTTGAGCGGCAACCGCCGCGCCGCCGCCGCCCGTTCCAGCGCTTCCCAGAAGATCGGCTCCAGGCTGATCGATGTCGGGTGCCCGGCAATCGTCACCGATCGCTTGACCGGCCCGGCAAAGCCCCCCGGCGGCGGCGCGACATTCACTGCGTCACGCCGCGGTCATTCATCGTCGAACAGCGATGCGAGCTGTTCGATCATCGTGCCGGCAAGCTGTTCGGCATCCATGATCGTCACGGCCTTCTGATAATAGCGGGTGACGTCATGGCCGATGCCGATCGCCACCAGCTTCACCGGCGACCTTTGTTCGATCCAGCCGATCACCTGGCGCAGATGCCGTTCCAGATAGGCGCCCGAATTCACCGATAATGTCGAATCATCGACCGGCGCGCCGTCGGAAATCACCATCATCACCTTGCGATCCTCGGGCCGCGCGATCAGCCGGCCATGCGCCCATAACAGCGCCTCGCCGTCGATATTCTCCTTGAGCAGCCCTTCGCGCATCATCAGGCCGAGCGATTTCTTCGCGCGACGCCACGGCTCGTCCGCCTGTTTATAGACGATGTGCCGCAAATCATTGAGGCGGCCGGGCTGCGGCGGCCGCCCATCGGCAAGCCATGCCTCGCGGCTCTGCCCGCCCTTCCATGCGCGCGTCGTAAAGCCCAGCACTTCGGTCTTCACGCCGACACGCTCGAGCGTGCGGGCAAGGATGTCGGCGCTGATCGCCGCGATCGATATCGGCCGCCCGCGCATCGATCCCGAATTGTCGATCAACAGCGTCACCACCGTGTCCTTGAATTCGGTATCGCGCTCGACCTTGTACGACAGCGACTGCATCGGATTGACCACCACGCGCGCCAGCCGCGCGGCGTCGAGCAACCCTTCCTCCTGGTCGAAATCCCAGCTGCGATTCTGCTGTGCCATCAGCCGCCGTTGCAACCGGTTGGCGAGCTTGGTCACGGCGCCCTGCAAATGCGTCATCTGCTGGTCGAGATAGCTGCGCAGCCGCTCCAGTTCTTCGCTGTCGCACAGGTCGGTCGCCGCGATCACTTCGTCGAACTTGGTGGTAAAGGCGCGATATTCGAATTGCGGCGGCAGATCCGACCAGGGCCGGTTGGGCCGCACCGGCATCATCCCCTCTTCGCCGTCGTCGCCGCTTTCGCCATCGGCGTCGTCAAACCCCTCTTCCTGCTCGCGCTCGCCTTCGCCTTCCTCGCCTTCGGATTCGCGTTGTTCGCCGCGCGCCTCGACTTCGCCTTCGCCGCTGTCGGATTCGCTTTCGCCCTGCTCGTCGCCGTCCTGTTCCTGCTCTTCGGTGCCTTCGTCCTCGCCACCGCCTTCGTCGCTGTCGTCGGGCAGCATCTCGCCTTCGGTCAGTTGCAGGTCTTCGAGCATTTTCGACGCAAATTGCGCGAACGTCGCCTGATCGTCGATCGCCATTGCCAGCGCGTCGAGATCGGCGCCCGCGCGATCCTCGATCCAGTCGGATATCAGTGCCAGTCCCGGCGCGGCGGCAGCTGGCGCGGCGCGCCCGGTCAGCCGCTCGCGCACCATCAGCCCGATCGCCGTGGACAGCGGCACTTCCTCACGCGAACGCGCGCGGCTGATCGGGTCCGAACGCAGCCGCACGTCGAGCGCGTGCTCCAGATTGTCCGCAATCCCGGCATAGCCGCGCGATCCCAGCGCCTCGACCCGCGCGGTTTCGACGGCGTCGAACACGGCCCGCGCCACAGCCTCGCGCGGCGACCCTTTCAAATGCAGCCCGCTGTCATGCAGCCGCGAACGCAATGCGAAACTGTCGGCGAAACCGCGCACTTCGGCGACCTGTTCGGGCGGCAGCGTGCGACCGGGCATCGGCACCTTGATCTGCTTGCCGATCTGGCCGGGCGCATCGGCCGTGAAGCTCAGTTCGATTTCGGCGTCGTTGGCCAGCGCGCGCGCGGTTCCTGCCAGTACGTTGCGCAGCTTTTCGGTGGGGGTTTCGTTCGCCATGGTGACGCTGTTTGTGGGAAAGCGCCCGCACGATGCAAGGGCGGAGCGCGACTTTCGCAGTTACGCGCCCTATTTCGCGACCGGTTAGCCTGTTGGTAAGCAGGTGTCGTCATAATGCCGCACCGTCGCGCAGACGGGGAAGCGCATGAGAAACCACCACCGCACCGCACTGGCAGCCGCATTGCTGCTGATCGCCGGCACCGCCGCTACGGCGGATGCCGCACCCGCCCGTTCGGAAATCCCCCGAAGCGGCGAGCCCGCAAGCACCGACGCGCCACTATCCCGCGTGGCACCGCAGGAACCCGCCATTGCCACCTGGATCAGCCTGGCGATGCTGGCGGCGGCAGGCTTTGCATTGTGGCGGACGATGCGGCGCGACCGGCGCAATGCAGCGCGCACCGGCGGACCCGACGAGGATCCGCTCACCGACACCTCGTTCGAAGCACGGCTTGCGCGCAGGCTCGACGAACTCAATGCCGATGCCGAGCCCATACGCCCGCCGCCAGGCAGCTTTGGCCGCCGCAGGCCCTGATTTCCGGCTATCGCCACCTTGGCGCGGGCGCCCGCTTTGGGTAGGAGCCGGGGTGGAGGAAGTGATGGCAGACAAGAGCCACTGGATCAGCGGCACCCATGCATTCGCGGCCTGCACCACCGCGCTGGTCGCGCTGGGCGCGTTTCTGGGCTTTTCGAACCGCAAAGACGATGCGCCCCAGCCGACGCCGACCCCGACTGCGGCAGCCCCCTCCCCCACGCCGACTCTGGCGCCGGGCAGCTACAAGGCTTCGCAGGTAACGGTTGCGCCGGTGCGCGCGACGGTCGTGCTCGATGGCGACAGCGATGGAACGACGCAGCTTGCCGGCACGGTCAGCGTGCGGATCGCCAATATCGCGCCGGTTCCGCTCGCGCTCAACTGGCTGCGCGCGGATTCCGAAGCTGCGCTCGATCTGGACGACGGCACGCGCATCACCGGCACGCATGACAGCCGCTTCACCGGGCTTCCCGATTGCGGCAAACAGGATGCGGAGGATTGCAGCGCGGGACGCGCGACGATGCTCGCGCCGGGCGAATCGACTGTCGCGACGATCAGCCTGTCGGGCAGCATTCCGACTGCGGATGCCGAACGGTTGAAACAGGGCCGGATCGGCACGTTCAGCGCGCGGCTGGGCATCCGCCCGGGCCGCGAGGCCGATGCCTATGCGGTGCCGGTAAGTGTTGAAAAAATGCGGATAGTGAATATTCGCGATTAAGCCGGCGATTTGGCGCGGACAGCGCCCAACGCCGAAAATTCCAAACGCTACGATCTATATCAGACTGGAAATTACCCATGGCTGTCAAAGCGGAATGTATCATTACCAGCAGCGAGGAAGGCCGTGGCGCCTATGGGATCCGCGCCGACAATGATGAAAATGTCTATTTCCCGATGAGCATCGCCGAAGCGCTCGAGCTCGAAGAATTCGACGATGTCGAAGCGATCATGATCAGGAACGATCGCGCCGATCCGGCATGGCGGGCGATCCGCGCCCGGCGCAAGGGCGACTAGGCCCGCTTTAGCGACCGAACCGCCGAAGCCTCAGCAACAACGCCCGCATCCCACGTCGCTAATCGCGCCAGGGATCAGCGCGACACCGATCAGCGCGACACCGATTCGAGCAGCTGGTGCGCATGCTCCGATCCGTCGAGCACCTGATTCACGCGCTCGACGATGCGCCAGCCATCCCCGGTGCGGCGCAACGTCCAGCGATTGATCGATGCGCGGAGCAGCGCGAAGCTCTCGCCATTGTTGAGCGCAAGCAGCGAGTAGCCGACTGCGCTGGCTGCATCCCCGTCCAGCGTCACCTGCACCGGCGCGGTCATGTGCATCGATCCGCGATGGATCAGCGCCTGATGCACTTCGTTGGTATAGATGGTCTCGCGCGCCGCCCGACCCTCGGCACGATAGGCGCCGCTCGGATCATAGACGCCTTCCTCGACCCACAAATCGGCCGCATCATGCGCATTGCCGGCATCGGCGAGCGGGCCATAGGTGGCGAGCAGCCGGTGGATGGCAAGTTCATCCTCCACCCGCGCCAGCCGTGCGTCCAGCGCTGCGATCCGATCCTCGTTCATGGTGTTCCTCTCCTTCCCGGTTCTGCACCGTGTTGGGAAGGAAGGTTTTCAGAAGCCCGCCCGCGCACAATCCCCATTTGGCGGGTAGCGTAGCGCTGAGCGGCGTTCAGGAAGCGCGCCCGAACGGCCAGAGCCGCCGCAGCAACGCACCCGCCCCGCGTGGCTTGACCGGTTCAGCCGGTGGCTGCCAGTTCCGCTCGGGCTCGACATGGCCGACACCCATCTGCCGATGCATCAGGTCTTTCAGATACGCGAATTCATCGCCCGTGATCGGCCCGCCCCGGCCCCCTTGCGCCGTCCAGCGATCGGGATGGAGCGGGTCGTCAGGCGGGGTATCGCTCTGCATTTGGGCATCCATCGCTTGTCCCGGCGTAGACCGATTCCACGCGATCAATCGAGCAGCGGCGCTTCTTGCTCGGAACTGGCTGTCATTCCGCCAACCTCGATCCAAAGCCAGTCCGCATCTGCACCAATAGGAACCGAAACCTGACGCGTTTCGCCATCCCGCGCAATCGTAACAACCACTGAGTTACCGACGGTCAGCGATAGGTTTCCGCATATCGCAACGGAATCCTCGATTTCTTCCGATGGCAAAACTTCCATCGGCTTTCCGTCAACCGACACCGCCACCCCGCGCATCGCGCTGTAGCAATCGAAAATTATCACCGAAACTTTCTGATCGGGAATGTCCTGTACCGGCATCCCCGCCGATGCGCTCAGCGCGAGCAGGGATGCAAGGATCTTCAAGCCTGTCCGACCACGCTTTCGGGCAGGTCCTTGCCGAACACGCGCTGATAATATTCGGCGACCAGCGGACGTTCTGCCTCGTCGCACTTGTTGAGGAACGACAGGCGGAATGCGAAGCCGACATCGCCGAAGATCAGCGCATTCTGGGCCCAGGTGATCACCGTACGCGGGCTCATCACCGTGGAAATATCGCCGGCGACGAAGCCCCGGCGCGTCAGATCGGCGACGCGGATCATGTTCTCGACCGCTTCCTTGCCGCCCGGCTTGTCATATTCGCCCGATTTGGCGAGCACGATCTGCGCCTCGGTCGCGGCGGGCAGATAGTTGAGCGTGACGACGATGTTCCAGCGGTCCATCTGGCCCTGGTTGATCTGCTGCGTCCCGTGATACAGGCCGCTGGTATCGCCCAGACCCACCGTGTTGGCAGTCGCGAACAGGCGGAACCACGGATTGGGGCGAATCACGCGATTCTGGTCGAGCAGCGTCAGCTTGCCCTCGGTCTCCAGCACGCGCTGGATCACGAACATCACGTCGGGGCGACCGGCGTCATATTCGTCGAAGACCAGCGCCGTCGGCGTCTGCAGCGCCCAGGGGAGCAGGCCTTCGCGGAATTCGGTAACCTGCTGGCCGTCCTTCAGCACGATCGCATCGCGGCCGATCAGATCGATACGGCTGATATGCGCGTCGAGGTTGATGCGGATGCACGGCCAGTTCAACCGCGCCGCAACCTGTTCGATGTGCGACGATTTACCGGTGCCGTGATAGCCCTGGATCATCACGCGGCGATTATGCGCAAAGCCCGCCAGGATCGCCATCGTCGTATCCGGATCGAAGACATAGGCGGGGTCGAGATCGGGCACCCGCTCGTCCGCCTCGCTGAACGCCGGCACTTCCATGTCGATATCGATGCCGAACACGTCGCGCGCCTTAACCATCTTGTCGGGCGCATCGAGCACCGTCGTCTCGCGGCTGTCGGGCTGGGTGTTGGGAATGTCGGTCATGCTGCTTCGGTCCGCTGGTGTTTCGGCCCCACCTAAGGGTTGCGCGCCGATGCTGCAACGCACGAAGCGCGATCAGTCATTCTCGAAAGCCGGCAATCGAAAGCAATCAACGAACCGCTGCGCGCGATCGACATCGCCCGTAACGCGCACCAGCCCGGCGGGAATCGTCGCGGACAGCGGCTCGGGACCATAGAAGACCGGCTTCAATCCGGCGGTATCGCCTTCGAAAATCACTTCGGCGCCTTCCGGTTCGGCACGGCGGATTTCGAGCGCCGCATCGACGACCGTCGCGCGAAACGGCTCCCCCCCGACGCGAAAGCCCAGATCCCATCCTTCCAGCGGCGCGGCGGCGGTGCGATCCATCATCGTGCGCAGCGACAGCATCATTGCCGTATTGCTGAGCGGCAGCGTGACATCGTGCAGCGGCGATCCGGCTACCCATCGGCTCAGCGCAAAGATCGCGTCTTCCGATTCATATCCCCAGCGCGTGAGGCCATAGACCTGAACCCCCGGATGGCTGGGCAGTCCCCGCCGCCGCAGCATCCCGACCTTTTCCAGCCCCTCCAGCCGCTGCGTCAGCACATTGGCGCTGATGCCGGGCAGCGCGCCGCGAATCTCGCTGAACCGGCGCGGGCCGAGCAGCAATTCGCGAATGATCAGCAGCGACCAGCGCTCACCGACGATTTCCATGGCAAGCGCCGTGCCGCACGCGTCCCGATACCAGCGCCTGGGCTTTCCCAATTCGTACTCAGTTATTTTTTCTAACTCCATTGTTGCTTTTACTAATCAATCGGGTCAGGTTTCTCAAGTCAGCGATTCGCCGGATTGGAGAGCGACGATGCGCAGAACGATTTTCGTGAATCTACCCGTGGCCGATGTCGAAAAATCGACGGCCTTTTATCGCGCACTCGGTTTCGAACGCGACCCGCGCTTCAGTGCCGAGGGCAAGGCGGCGGCGATGGTCTGGTCCGACACGATCAGCTTCATGCTGCTCAGCCGCGATTTCTTTGCCACGTTCACCCCGCGCCCGATCGCCGATGCGAAAGCCGCCACCGAAGTACTGCTCTGCCTGTCGCTCGACAGCCGTGAGGCAGTGGACAGCATGACCGACACGGCAGCCGCGCAGGGCGGCACCGCCGATATTCGCGATGCACAGGACATGGGCTTCCTGTACAGCCGCGCCTTCGCCGATCCCGACGGCCACATCTTCGAACCGATGTTCATGGATGCCGAAGCCGCGCAGGCGGCGATGCAGCCGCAGAACGCAGACGCGTAACCGGTCATGAGCGACAAAATGTCCATGCGTATCGGCTGGATCCTGTCCGGCATCGTCATTCTGTTCCTGGTCATGGACCTCGCGATGAAATTCGCGGTCCTCCAGCCGGTGATCGACACGATGGCGGCACTCGGCTGGCCGACCGACGCACCGACGATCCATATCCTCGCCATCCTGCTGGCGATCGGCACCGGGCTCTACGCATGGCCGCGGACCGCCTTGCTCGGCGCGATCCTGCTCACCGGATATCTGGGCGGCGCCATCGCCACCCATGCCCGGCTCGGCAATCCGTTGCTCACGCACACGCTGTTCGGCGCCTATCTGGGCGTCGCGGCCTGGGGCGGATTGTGGCTGCGCGATCCGGCAGTCCGCGCACTGCTGCCGATACGCAAATAAACCAGGAAATTGCGGGCGACAGCCGGCCCGCGCGATCGAAGCCCACGCCTGAAAACAGGAGCGATAACATGCCGATCGATCCCGATGCCCCGATAAGCGTCACCGTGTTCGACTGGGTGCCCGAATTTGCGCGCGGCTTCGTCCGCGATCTGCGCGTCCGCTGGGCGCTGGAAGAAGCAGGCATTCCCTATTCGGTGCGGCCGCTCGACGCGACGACCGCGCGGCCGCAATCCTATCTTGAGGAACAGCCCTGGGGTCAGGTTCCGGCCTATCGCGACGCGGATGTGGCGATGTTCGAATCGGGCGCCATCGTTCTGCACATCGCAGAGGCGAGCGAGGCCTTGCTGCCGACCGACCCACAGCAACGCGCGCGCGCCAAAAGCTGGCTGTTCGCGGCGCTCAATTCGGTCGAACCGGCAGTGATGCAGCTTGCCACGATCGATATTTTCGCCGCCGACCAGCCCTGGGCCGAACCCAGCCGCCCCTATCTGATGACTCTCATCAATGGCCGGCTCGACGGGCTGGAACGCCGGCTGCACGGACGTAGCTGGCTGGAGGATAGCTTCAGCGTGGGCGATCTGATGATGGCGCATGTCCTCCGCGGGGCCGAAGGGTCCGGCAGTATCGAGGCGCGCCCCGCACTGGCGGCCTGGCACCGGCGCTGCCTGTCCCGCCCGGCCTATGCCCGCGCGCTCGAAGCGCAACTGGCCGACTTTCACGAAAAGACCCCCGCCTGAATTTCTGAGGAGACTCGCAATGTATATCGACGGAATCATCCTGCCCGTCCCCGAGGCGAATGAAAACGCCTATAAGGCGATGGCGGCGAAAGTAGACCCGATGTTCATCGAACATGGCGCGATTGGCGTGGTCGAAGGCTGGGGGTCGGATATCCCCAAGGGCGAACACACCGATTTCTTCAAGGCAGTGGCGGCGAAGGAAGGCGAGACTGTCGTCTTTTCCTGGATCATCTGGCCTTCCAAGGAAGCGCGCGACGCCGGTTGGGAAAAGCTGATGGCCGACGAGCGCATGAAAAACCCCGGCGAAATGCCGTTCGACGGCAAGCGCATGTTCTGGGGCGGCTTCGACTGCTTCCTCGACCTCAAGGCGGAATAAGGAACAGACGGATGGGCAAGGATCAGGGCGGTTTCATCTGGTACGAACTGATGACGCCGGACATTTCGGCCGCACGCACCTTCTATCAGGCGGTACTTGGCTGGTCGGTGCCGGAGGCGGGCCATCCGCCGGTCGATTATCGCGAAATCGCGGCGCCCGATGGCGGCATGGTCGGCGGGATGCTGCCGCTCTCGCCTGAAATGCTCTCCGGCGGAGCAAAACCTGGCTGGTATGGCTATGTCTGTGTCGACGATGTCGACGTTCAGCTCACCGAGCTCAAGCAAGTCGGCGGCACGGTGTTCATGGATCAGACCATGCCCGATGTCGGCCGCATCGCAATGGTCGCCGATCCCCAGGGCGTGCCGGTCTATCTGATGAAACCGCAGCCGCCGGCCGGGATGGAAGGCGCGAAAAGCACTGCCTTTGCGCCCGACACGCCCGGTCATGTCGCGTGGAACGAGCTTCACTCGCCCGATCCGGCAGCGGCAAAGGCATATTATCTCGACCGGTTCGGATGGGCGATCAGCGGATCGATGCCGATGGGTCCGATGGGCGAGTATGAATTCCTCAACCGCGACGATCAGCCGATCGGCGCGATGATGGCGGCGCCCGATGGCCGTCCGGCAATGTGGCATTTTTACTGGAACGTCGCCGATATCGATGCCGCCGGGGATCGCCTCGCCGCCGCAGGCGGCACGGTGGTCGATGGGCCGCATCAGGTGCCCGGCGGCCAATATGTGATCCAGGCGCTCGATCCGCAGGGCGTTGCCTTCGGGCTCGTCGGCACGCGGAGCTGATCGCCGTGACACTGCAACTCTTCGGCCACCCATTTTCCAGCTACAGCTGGAAGGCGCTGATCGCGCTCTATGAGAACGACACTCCGTTCGACTTTCGTGTCCTCGGCCCGGATCAGCCCGAAAATTCGGCCGAATTCGCGCGCCGCTGGCCGGTGCGCAAATTCCCGCTGCTGGTCGATGGCGACACGGTGGTGATGGAATCGAGCGCGATCGTCGAATATCTCCAGCTGCACCATCCCGGCCCGGTGCAGTTGATCCCGCACGAACCGGACACCGCGTTCGAAGTGCGCAAATTCGATCGCATCTTCGATCACAGCGTCATGGACGCCGCCCAACCGGTGGTGAACGACGCGCTCAAGCCGCCCGAACGGCGCGATCCGGAGGATGTGGCACAGGCAAAGGAGCGTACCGCGCGCATCTATCCCTGGCTCGATGCGCATCTGGCGGGGCGGGAATGGGCGGTGGGCGACGGCTTCACGCTGGCCGATATCGCCGCCGCACCGTCGCTTTTCTATGCCGACTGGATCGAGCCCATTCCGGAAAGTCTGGGCAATCTGCGCGCCTATCGCGCACGACTGCTTGCGCGACCATCGGTGTCGCGCTGTGTCGAGGATGCGCGCCCCTTCCGCGCCTGGTTCCCGCCGGGCGCCCCCGACAGAGACTGAGATCACAGGAGACTATCATGCCCGAACGCGAACTCAGCATCACGCGGCTGATCGATGCCCCCGTCGAAACCGTGTGGCGTGTCTGGACGCAGCGGACCGAGGAATGGTTCTGCCCCAAGCCCTGGACAGTCGAAATCCAGGAACAGGATCTGCGCCCCGGCGGGGCATCGCGGATGATCATGCGCGGCCCGAATGGCGAGGAAAACCACCTTCAGGGCGTGTTCCTCGAAGTGGTGCCCAACGCCAGGATCGTCTCGACTGACGCCTTCGCACCCGGCTGGGTGCCGCAGGGCCCCTTCATGATGGCAATCACCAGTTTCGAGGAGGAAGACGGCAAGACCCGCTACACCGCCCGCGCGCGCCATTGGACCGACGAAGCCTGCGAACAACATCGGGCGATGGGGTTCGAACAGGGATGGGGTATTGTCGCCGCGCAACTCGCCGAGCTCGCCGAAGCGGAGGCACGGGCCACCGTCTGATTTTGCTCGCGTCGTCCCGGACGGTCTGGTCAGGCCAGCCGCCACCCTTTAAGCGCTCCGGGAACCGAAATTTCCCGGAGTACACCCATGAAGACTCGCGCCGCCGTCGCCTTCGAAGCAAAAAAGCCGCTCGAAATCGTCGAGCTGGACCTCGAAGGACCCAAGCCCGGCGAAGTGCTGGTCGAAATCATGGCGACGGGCATCTGCCACACCGATGCCTATACGCTCGACGGACTCGACAGCGAAGGGATCTTCCCCAGCGTGCTCGGCCATGAAGGCGCCGGCATCGTCCGCGAAGTCGGCGCTGGCGTCACCAGCGTAAAACCCGGCGATCATGTCATCCCGCTCTACACGCCCGAATGCCGCCAGTGTAAGTCGTGCCTCAGCGGCAAGACCAATTTGTGCACGGCGATCCGCGCGACGCAGGGCAAGGGGCTGATGCCCGACGGCACCACGCGGTTCAGCTATAAGGGGCAGCCGATCTTCCATTATATGGGCTGCTCGACCTTCTCGAACTTCACGGTCCTGCCCGAAATCGCCGTGGCCAAGATCCGCGAAGACGCGCCGTTCCAGACCAGCTGCTATATCGGCTGCGGCGTCACCACCGGTGTCGGCGCGGTGGTCAACACGGCGAAGGTCCAGGTCGGCGACAATATCGTCGTCTTCGGTCTCGGCGGCATCGGGCTCAACGTGCTTCAGGGCGCGAAGCTGGCGGGCGCGAACAAGATCATCGGCGTCGACATCAATCCGGACCGTGAGGAATGGGGCCGCCAGTTCGGCATGACCGACTTCATCAACAGCAAGGGGCTGTCGCGCGACGAGACGATCGCCAGGATCCTCGAACTGACCGATGGCGGCGCCGATTACACCTTCGATGCGACCGGCAACACCGAAGTGATGCGCACCGCGCTCGAGGCGTGCCATCGCGGCTGGGGAACCAGCATCATCATCGGCGTTGCTGAAGCGGGCAAGGAGATCAGCACCCGCCCGTTCCAGCTGGTCACCGGGCGCAACTGGCGCGGCACTGCGTTCGGCGGGGCCAAGGGACGCACCGATGTGCCCAAGATCGTCGACTGGTATATGGACGGCAAGATCGCGATCGATCCGATGATCACGCACGTCCTCAGCCTTGAGGAAATCAACAAGGGCTTCGATCTGATGCATGCGGGCGAAAGCATCCGCAGCGTCGTGGTATATTGAGAGGAAGACCGAAATGTTCAGCCATGTGATGCTCGGCGCCAATGATATTGACGCGTCAAAGGCCTTTTACGACGCCGCCCTCGGCGCGCTGGGCGTTGCGCCGGGCCGCGTCGATCCCAAGGGGCGCGTCATGTACATGCACAATGGCGGCATTTTCATGCTGACCAGGCCGATCGACGGCGAACCGGCCTGCCACGCCAATGGCGGCACGCTCGGCTTTGCCGCGGAAAGCCCCGAAGCCGCCGATGCGTGGCATGCTGCCGGTCTGGCGGCGGGCGGCACCGCGATCGAAGACGCACCGGGCGTGCGCGAAGGCTCCGGCCTCAAGCTCTACCTTGCCTATCTGCGCGACCCGGCGGGGAACAAGGTGTGCGCGATGCACCGCCTGCCCGCCTGATCGGTTCGCACGATGGAGATTGCCGGTGAGCTTCGAAACCCTATCGACCAACAAATCCTTCGGCGGCGTGCAGGGCGTTTACAAACACGCCTCGAACGTGACCGGCACCGACATGATTTTTTCGGTCTATGTCCCGCCGCATAAGGGCGACGCGAAGCTGCCGGTGCTGTGGTATCTTTCCGGGCTCACCTGCACCCATGCCAATGTCACCGAAAAGGGCGAGTTTCGCGAAGCCTGCGCCGAACATGGCGTGATCTTCGTCGCGCCCGACACCAGCCCGCGCGGCGACGATGTGCCCGATGACGAAGGCTATGATTTCGGCAAGGGCGCAGGTTTTTATGTCGATGCGACGCAGGAGCCATGGTCGGCCAATTTCCGCATGCGCAGCTATATCGAGGAAGAACTGCCCGCGCTGATCGCCGCGCAGTTTCCGATGGCCGATATGGCGCGCCAGTCGATCACCGGCCATTCGATGGGCGGCCATGGCGCGCTGACCATCGGGCTGCGCAACCCCGACCGGTTCCGCTCCATCTCCGCCTTTGCGCCGATCGCATCGCCGCTCGCATGCCCCTGGGGCGAAAAGGCGCTGAGCGGATATCTCGGCCCCGACCGCGCGGACTGGCGCCCCTATGACGCCTGCGCGCTGATCGCCGATGGCGCACGCGTTACCGAACTGCTGGTCGATCAAGGCGATGCCGACAATTTCCTCGAAGGGCAGCTCAAACCCGAATTGCTCAAGGCCGCGTGCGCCGACGCGGGGATCGATCTCACGCTGCGGATGCAGCCGGGATACGACCACAGCTATTATTTCATCTCGACCTTCCTCGGCGAACATGTCGCCTGGCATGCCGAGCGGCTCAAGGCTTAGGCGCGCGGGTCAGGTTCGATCCGCTTCGAGCGAAGTCGAGAACGATTCGAACCCGACTCACGCAAATGCAGGCGCGCCCTTGAGCTGCTGATAGGCCGCGATCACGCGCTGCAATTCACCTTCATGGCTGCGATCCCCGCCGTTGCGATCGGGGTGATAGCGGCGCACCAGTTCCAAATAGCGTTTGCGCAACGCGGTCCGGTCCGCATCCTTGCCCAGTCCCAGCGTCTTCAATGCGCTGCGGTCCTGCGGGCTCAGCGGTCGACCGTCGTTGCGCTCGCCGCGCTGCGCCATGCCCGCCATCTTGTCCTTGAACCGCGCGCCGATCGCATCGAGCGGATCGTGGAAATCGGACCAGCGCGGCGGGCGATCCGCGCCCCCGGTCGAGGCAAAGGCACGCGTCTCGCGTTCCCAGCCGGCATAGGGCCGCTGCGCGTCGTGAATCTCTTCCGCAGTCATTCCCGAGAAATAATTATACCCCGAATTGAACGCGCGCACATGGTCGAGGCACAGCCAGCGATAGGCGCCCGGCCCGTCCGAACCGCCGCCCGCGCCCTCTGCGGGAGGCGCGCGAAATTCGCCCGGTTCCTCGCAACCGGGGATGGCGCACAAGCGCCCGTTTGATTCCATCCTTCCGTGAAAACGGCTTCTTGGCCGTTCCTTCTTCGGCTGGCTTTCGGCCACGCGACACCCTTGCAAAAACGCCCTATATAGGCGCGATGAATGACATCGCTACCGGCCCCATCGCACAGCAAATCGAAGCGCGGCTGACCCGCGCGCTTGTCCCCACGCGCCTCGCCGTGATCAACGACAGTGCACAGCATCGCGGCCATATGGGCGACGACGGATCGGGCGAAAGCCACTTCACCGTCGACATCGTCAGCCCAGTTTTCGAGGGCAAGAATCGCGTCGCGCGCCAGCGCCTGGTCAATCAGGCGCTCGCCGATTTGCTCGCGCGCGACATTCATGCGCTCGCCATCCGCACCCGCACGCCGGACGAAGATGGCGTATAATCTCTGGTACTGGCCGGGCATTCAGGGCCGCGGCGAGTTCGTCCGCCTGCCGCTCGAAGCGGCCGGCATCGCCTATCGCGATTGCGCGCGCGAACTCGGCGCCGACGCGCTGATCGCCGACATGCGCAAATATGACCGCCGCGCGCCGTTTGCGCCGCCCTATCTCGAGCTCGACGGCATGGCGATCGCACAGGTCGCCGCGATCCTGCTATTCCTTGGCGAGCGGCATCAGCTCGCGCCGTCGAATATGAAGGACCGGCTGTGGCTGCACGAATTGCAGCTGACGATCGTCGACTTCGTGGCCGAAGTGCATCAGGTCCACCACCCGGTCGCCACCGGCCTCTATTACGAAGATCAGAAGGACGAGGCACTGCGCTGTGCCGCGCAGTTTCGCGATGCGCGCATGCCCAAATTTCTCGGCTGGTTCGAACGGGCCGCGCAATCCAATCCGGGCGAATGGCTGATCGACGGCACGATGAGCTATGCCGATTGCTCGATCTTTCAGCTGATCGAAGGGCTGCGCTATATGTTCCCGCGGCGCATGGCGACGCTCGAGCCGACGATCCCCGGCCTGATCCGGATTCACGGACTGGTCGGCGAGTTGCCCGGCGTCCGCAGCTATCTGGCAAGCGACCGGCGGCTGCCGTTCAACACCGACGGTATCTTTCGCCATTATCCGGAACTCGACGCCGAATGACCAGCCGTGCGCAACGTCCCGCAGCGCGCATCCTGCTGCTCGACCCGGCGGATCGCGTGCTGCTGTTTCGCTTTACCCCCGCCGATCGCCCGCCCTTCTGGTGCACGCCGGGCGGTGCGCTCGATCCGGGCGAAGCCTATGCCGCCGCCGCGCGCCGCGAATTGTTCGAAGAATGCGGGATCGCGGTCGATTGCGGTCCGGAAGTCGCGCAGCGTGTGGTCGAATTCACCACGCTCGAACAGGTCCCGGTGCTCGCCGACGAACGCTATTTTCTGGTTCGCACATCCACAAATGTGATCGATACGTCCAATCATACCGCGCTCGAACAACGGGTAATGCGCGAATGGCGCTGGTTCACCCGATCCGAGCTCGCCGGCTGGCCCGAAGCGATTTTTCCCGAAGACCTCCCCCAAATGCTGGAGCAACTGGCATGACCGAAGATTTCTTTACTCAGACGATCACGCCCACCACGCATGATCTGGGCGGGTTCAAGGTGCACCGCACCCTGCCCTCGCGTCCGCGCACCATGGTCGGCCCGTTCATCTTCTTCGACCAGATGGGACCCGCGCATCTGGAGGTCGGCAACGGCATCGACGTGCGCCCGCATCCGCACATCAATCTCGCCACGGTCACCTATCTCTATGGCGGCGCGATCGACCATCGCGATTCGCTCGGCACCTTTGCCCGGATCGAACCGGGCGCAGTCAATCTGATGACCGCAGGGCGCGGCATCACGCACAGCGAACGCTCGCCGGGGGACGAGCGCGCAAAGGGGCCGGAACTGTCGGGCATTCAGACCTGGCTCGCGCTGCCCGAAGCCGATGAGGAACGCGATCCCGCCTTCGAACATGTCGCCGCCGCCGACCTGCCGATGATCACCGACCATGGCGTCCGCGCGCGCGTCATCATGGGCAGCCTGTGGGGCGTATCGGCACCGACCACGACCTATGCCGACACGATTTATGCCGACATCATGGTGATGGCCAACGGCAGCATCCCAATCGACGCAGCGGCTGACGAACGCGCGCTCTATGTCGCGGTCGGCGATGCAAGTTTCGACGGCATGCCGCTTCAGCAAAAGACGCTCTATGTCCTGCGCCCGGGCACCACCGGCACGCTGACGTCGCAGCGCGGCGGGCGAGTGATGCTGTGCGGCGGCGAAGCCTTTGCCACGCCACGCCATGTCTGGTGGAATTTCGTATCCTCGCGCCGCGACCGCATCGATCAGGCCAAACAGGATTGGAAAGCGGGCAACTTCCCGGTCGTCCCCGATGACGACAAGGAATTTATCCCTATCCCTGAAGTGCCTAAGACCGTAAGCTATCCCTAACAGAGCATCTGCCATTAACCAGCGGAGGGGAGAATGGCCGACTTCGACTTGCGACGCGTCGATTTGCCGACGGGCGTTTCGCTCGATGTCGCGGTGGAAGGCGATCCGGCCAATCCCCCGGTGATCCTGCTCCATGGGTTTCCCGAAAGCCATCGCACCTGGCGTTATCTGATTCCGGAACTCGCGCGCGATCATTTCGTCCTCGCGCCCGATCAGCGCGGCTATGCCCGTTCCTCCAAGCCGGAAGGCAAGGCGAAATATGCGCCGCACGAAATCCTGGCCGACCTGATCGCGCTCGCCGACCATTTCGATATCGGCAAGTTCACGCTGTTCGGCCATGACTGGGGCGGCGCGATCGCGTGGATGGCGGCGATCCTGCGGCCCGATCGCGTGGCGCGGCTGGTCATCCTCAACGCACCGCATCCGACTCTATTCCAGCGCAGCGTGATCGAGGATCCGGCTCAGCGCGCGGCGAGCCAATATATGCGCGCATTGCGCGATCCGGGCTTCGAAAAGAATTTCACGGTCAAGGGCGCCGAGAAATTTCTCGACGTCACCTTCGCCAACCATGTCGAAGGCGGCATCGATCCCCGGGAACGCGCTTTCTATCTCGACCAATGGTCTCAGCCGGGCGCGTTGACCGCGATGCTCAACTGGTATCGCGCGAGCAACATCGAAGTCCCGCCCGTCGACGCAAAGATCGACAAGCCCACTTTCCCCATTCCCGATCTGCCGCCGGTGGCGATGCCGACGCTGGTGATATGGGGGATGAAGGACCCCGCGCTGCTGCCGTGCCAGCTCGACGGTCTGGCGGATCATGTCCGCGATCTGACCATCGTCCGCGTGCCCGATGCCGGGCATTTCATCCCCTGGGAAAAACCCGACGCCGTGATCGCGGCCTTACGCCCCTGGCTGGCGGCGCAAACCCATCTGGCGAGCGGCTGAGGGAGGGACCGTGGCAAGCACCTCCCCCGATGCGGTTAACCTGAGCGGTCAGGCGGTTGCGTTGCCAACGGGCGTCACGCTGAATGTCGCAAGCTTCGGCGATCGCGATGCGCCCGCCGTGATCCTGCTGCACGGCTTTCCCGAATCGCACCGTGCCTGGCGCCATCAACTGCTTGCGCTGGGGCTATCGCATTTCGTCATCGCGCCCGATCAGCGCGGCTATGGCCGATCGTCCAAACCGCTCGGGGTCGAAGCCTATGACGCAAAGCTGCTGATGGACGACGTCGTCGCGCTTGCCGATGCCTTCGGCCTGCGCGAATTCACGCTGATCGGCCATGATTTCGGCGGATCGCTGGCATGGTCGACGGCGATGCGCTTCCCCGATCGGGTGCGTCGGCTGGCGGTGCTCAACGGCCCGCATCCGCTGATCATGCAACGCAGGTTGATCGACGATCCTGCCCAGCGCGCCGCCGGCCAGCCGATGCGCAAATTCCGGCAGATGGCAAGCGATGGCGACCCGAGCGAAGCGGAACTGGAAGCGTTTTTCCATTTCTTGTTCGTCGAACATCTGCAGGCCACGGTATCCGACGCCGAACGCGAACGCTATTTCGCCGAATGGCGCGATCCGGGCCGGATGACGGCGATGTGCAACTGGTATCGCGCCGCGCGGATCTTCGTTCCCCCTCTGGGCGAAGATACGGCCCGGCCCGAATGGATCGACGGCCCCTTTCCGATGATTTCCCAGCCGGCATTGGTGTTGTGGGGCATGCGCGATCGCGGGCTGCTGCCCAGCCTGATGGATGGGCTGGAGAATCTGGCGCCCGATCTTACGGTGCTGCGCTTCCCTGAGGCAGGGCATTTCCTGCCATGGGAAGCGCCCGAGGAAGTGAGCCGCGCATTGACCAGCTGGCTCCGCCGGACCCCGATAAAACCCTATCAAAGCTGATCCGCACCGCCCGTTTCGATCGCTGCGATCCATTGTCCGTGCGCATGCGCGCTCGCCAGCAGCGCAAAACCCTCCGCCCCGGGCCAGCTGCGCACTCGCACCTCCTGCCGTTGGCGCACGCGATCGGGCTCCATCATCACCCATGCCAGCGGCCGTTCCGGACTGGCCCCGGCACCTGCCCGCGCCATCGCCGTTTCGATCCGCTGCCGCCCCGATTGCGGCAGATATTGCCAGACCACCGAATGCATCAGCACGCGCGTCACGCCTTCGTCCTGCGGTTCGGCCAGCCGCGCGTCGAGCCAGTCGGCGGCATCGGCAGCCTCGATCCGCACCGGTCGTTCGCGAATCATCGCGATTGCCCGCTCCAGCCGCGCCTGCCGTTCCGGCTGATCGGCCCAGATATAGGCGGCCAGCCGTGTCGCGGCGGCAGGATCGCGCACGTCGATCGGGCGCACATCGCATCCACGCACGCTTTCGATGCGGACCGGCACGTCGGGCGGCGGAACCCCGCGCCATTCGGGCCGGATCGTCACCGGCGATTCGCCGGGCCCCACCGTCACGCCGCCCAGATCGAAACGATAGCGATCGATCAACAAATTGAGCCCCGCGCTCGAACCGATTTCGAGCAACTCCATCCGCGGGCCATGCCGGCGCGCGATTTCGAGCAGCCCGGTCATCAATGCACCGGATCGCGCCGGTTCATTGGTCTGCGGCGGCCCGTCGAGCCAGGGGAAAAGCGCCGCGTCATGCCGGATCAGCGCGTCGGCCAGCACGATCGCAACCGCGTCGGGATCGACCAGTTCGCCCGAAAAGACGCGCGCCAGTTCGGGCGCCGCGCCGCTCTGCGCCAGCGCATGCAGCCCGCCGACCATACGCAGCGGCAATGCGTCCGCGGTCGGATCGCCCGGCCAGTTCAGGATATGCGCGCCGGTACGGCTTTCGGGCGTGACACATGCCGCCAGCACCGCGCAGATCCGCGCGGTGATCGGCGCGTCCATCGCCGCGCAATAGCCCTGCTGGATCAGAAACGCCTCGCGATTTGCCGCTTCGTCCGCCATTGCCGTCCTCCCCAGGCTTGTTGCGCCCGCGCCGCCCCCCAAGTAAAGCCCCGCTGCTCATGACCGATCCGATCATCCTCGCCGTGCCCAAGGGGCGCATATTGGAAGAAGCGCTGCCGCTGCTCGCACAGGTCGGCATCGTTCCCGAACCCGATTTCGGCGACAAGAACAGCCGCGCCCTGCGCTTTCGCACCAACCGGCCCGATATCGACCTGATCCGCGTGCGCGCGTTCGACGTCGCGACCTTTGTCGCGCATGGCGCCGCGCAGCTCGGGATCGTCGGGTCGGATGTGCTCGCCGAATTCGATTATTCGGAGCTCTATGCGCCGGTCGATCTGGGCATCGGCCATTGCCGCATCTCAGTCGCCGAACCCGCCGATCTGGCGGCAAAGGACGATCCGCGCGGCTGGAGCCATGTCCGTATCGCGACCAAATATCCGCACATCACCCGCGCGCATTTCGAAAAGCGCGGCGTTCAGGCCGAATGCGTCAAACTGAACGGTGCGATGGAGTTGGCGCCCAAGCTGGGGCTTGCCCCGCGCATCGTCGACCTCGTCTCGTCGGGCCGCACGCTCAAGGAAAACGGACTGGTCGAAGTCGAAGTGATCGAGAATGTCACCTCGCGGCTGATCGTCAATCGCGCGGCGTTCAAGACGCGCGCGGCCGAAGTCGTCCCGCTGGTCGACGGTTTCCGCAAGGCCGTGGAAAGGGACGCGGGGTGATCCGCCTCGACGCCACCGCACCCGATTTCGCCGCCGCCTTCACTGCGCTGGTCAATGCGCGGCGCGAAGCCGACGAAGATGTCGCGCGCGACGTCACCGCGATCATCGCGCGCGTCCGCAACCAGGGCGATGTCGCGCTGGCCGAACTGACCGCCAAATTCGACGGCCATGATCTCGATGCCGGGGGCTGGCGCGTCGAACCCGGCGTCTGCAAGGCGGCGTTCGACACGCTTGATCCCGAGCTTCGCAGCGCGCTCGAACTCGCCGCGACTCGTATCCGCGCCTATCATGCCGCCCAGCGCCCGGCCGACAGCGACACCACCGATGATGCCGGCATCCGGCTCGGCGCGCGGTGGCGCGCTGTCGATGCCGCGGGCGTCTATGTGCCCGGCGGGCGGGCGGCCTATCCCTCGTCGGTGCTGATGAACGCGATTCCCGCAAAAGTGGCGGGCGTCGAACGGCTCGTCATGGTCACCCCGACGCCAAAGGGAGAGACCAACGCGCTCGTCCTCGCCGCCGCGCATCTTGCCGGCGTCGATGAGGTGTGGCGCGTCGGCGGGGCGCAGGCCATCGCCGCGCTTGCCTATGGCACCGACAAAATCGCGCCGGTCGATGTCGTCACCGGTCCCGGCAACGCCTGGGTCGCCGAAGCCAAGCGCCAGCTTTACGGCGTGGTCGGCATCGACATGGTCGCCGGACCGAGCGAGATCGTCGTCGTCGCCGACGGCACGAACGATCCCCGATGGATCGCCGCCGACTTGTTGAGCCAGGCCGAACATGATCCGACCAGCCAGTCGATCCTGTTCACCGACGATGCCGCTTTCGCCGATGCCGTCGCGCGCGAAGTCGATGCCCAGATCGCAACGCTCGCCACCGGCGCGACGGCGCGGACGAGCTGGGATGCGAACGGCGCGATCATCCTGGTTCCGACGCTGGCCGACGCGATGCCGCTGGTGGATCGCCTCGCGCCCGAACATCTCGAACTTGCCTGCGACGATCCCGAAACGCTGTTCGCACAGGTGCGCCACGCCGGATCGGTGTTCCTTGGCCGCCACACGCCCGAAGCGGTCGGCGATTATGTCGCCGGTCCCAACCATGTGCTTCCCACCGGGCGTCGCGCGCGTTTCGCGTCGGGCCTCTCGGTGCTCGATTATATGAAGCGCACCAGCTTCCTTGCGCTCGATGCGGCGGGCCTCGGCGCGATCGGCCCGGCGGCGGTGGCGCTGGCAGAGGCAGAGGGCCTGCCCGCCCATGCCCGCTCGGTGGCGATCCGGCTGGGCCAATAGCCGCCGATTTGCACGCACGCCGCACGCCCCCTATCTTTCTGAAGTAACAAGAGAAAGACAGGAGAGCCGTCATGGCCGGCGGATGGGCGCGCGATGGCGCGGTACAGGATCAGATCGACGATACGGTAAGCGATGCCGTGTCCGAAGCCCGCGCGCGGATGCCGACGGGCGAAAGCCTCGAATATTGCGCGCTGTGCGGCGAGGATATTCCCGAAAAGCGGCGCAAGGCGCTGCCCGGCGTGCGGCTGTGCGTCGATTGCCAGGCCGAACGCGACCGCGCGCATCGCGCCGGCGGCTTCAATCGACGCGGCAGCAAGGACAGCCAGCTGCGTTAAGCGCCTTTTGCTTTGCCTTGTGCGCGGCGCGCCCCTATCTGGCCCCGATCATGCCAAGTCCCAATGCCAAGAACCGATCCAGGGCGCGCGCGGCCGCGCGTCTCGCCGCCGTACAGGCGCTGTACCAGCAGGAGATGGAAGGCACGCCGCTGCCCCGCCTGCTGACCGAATTTCACCAGCATCGGCTGGGCGCGGTGATCGAGGATGTCGAATATGCCGAAGCGGACGTCACCTTCTTCGACGACCTCGTCACCGGCGTCGATGCACGCCGCGAAGAGATTGACGCGCTGATCGCGGCAAAGCTCGCCGACAGCTGGTCGATCGACCGGCTCGACAAGCCGATGCGCCAGATCCTGCGCGCCGGCGCCTTTGAACTGATCGCCCGCGCCGATGTACCGACCGGCGCCGTCATCAACGAATATCTCGACGTGACCGACGCCTTTTACGACCGCCGCGAAAAGGGCTTCGTCAACGGCCTGCTCGACGCCATCGCCAAACAGGCGCGCGGCTGAAGCACCGACATATCCGTTGCTTTCCGGCAACGCTCTCAAAAGGATGACGATCGTCGATGCCCTGGCGGCAGGCACGGATTTCCGTGGCTTGCCGGCCGCGCATGGCCATGCCCCTGGCCCTGCTCATGACCTTGTCGCCGATCTGCCTGACCGCGAACGGGACGGGAAAAGCCGACTCGTCACACAGTAAAGGTTTTCCCGGCGTCGCTTTGGCGCTAGCTGCCGCGCATGACTTCCGAAGCAGAATTTATCGAAGCGTTGCGTACGCTTCCCATGCACCCTGCCGCGCGCGGCCTGACCGACGACAGCGCGGTGCTGGTCGATGGCCGGGTTCTGACCACCGACATGATCATCGAAGGCGTGCATTTCCTGTCCGACGATTCGCCCGCCGATGTCGCGTGGAAGCTGCTGGGCGTCAATCTGTCCGACCTGGCGGCAAAGGGCGCCAAGCCCGAAGGCGTGCTGATCGGCTATACGCTGTCGGAAGACAGCGACTGGAACCGCGCCTTTGTCGAAGGACTGGGCGAAGCGTTGCGCCATTATTCGGTGCCGCTGCTCGGCGGCGATACCGTGTCTGCGCCGCCGGGCGCGCCGCGCAGCCTGTCGCTGACCGCATTGGGCAAGAGCGTACGCGCACCCACGCGCGACGGCGCACAGGCGGGCAACGCGCTGTGGGTCACCGGAACGCTGGGCGATGCCGGGGCGGGGCTGGCGATTGCGCGGGGCGGCACGGGTCCGGCCGCGCTGGTCGAACGCTATCGCCGTCCGATGCCGCGCGTCGCCGAAGGACAGGCGCTCGCACGGCAGGTCCATGCGATGATGGACGTTTCCGACGGGCTGCTGATCGATGCCGCGCGCATGGCAAAGGCAAGCGGCGTTGCCGTGACGATCGACCTGGCGACGATCCCGCTCTCGCCCGAGCTGATCGCATTCGCAGGCGAGGATCGCGAAGTCCGCATCGCCGCCGTCACGGCCGGAGATGATTACGAACTGCTGTTCGCGCTGCCCGACGGATCGATGCCTGCGGTGCCGGCAACGCGCGTCGGCATGTTCTCCGCCGGCGAAGGCATCACGCTGATCGACGGCGAGGAAGAAGTCGACATGCCCGAAACGCTGGGATTCGAGCATAGCTGAGCCGGTTCAGGAGTTTCTTGCGCTAACCCGCGCCCCCCGATAGCCTCTCCCTGCTCGGTATCCGGCACATAGACCGGAGCCAGAGAGAGGATGACAGGGGAAGGAACGCTCCAACATGACAATCGTGTATCTTGCCATCGCCTGCGGCATCATTGCCGTGGTCTATGGCTTCGTGACCAGCGGACAAGTGCTCAGGGCACCCGCCGGCGACCAGAAAATGCAGGATATCGCAGCCGCGATTCAGGAAGGCGCCAAGGCCTATCTGGGGCGGCAATATCGCACCATCGCCATTGTCGGCGTGATCGTGGCGGTGATCCTGTTCTTCACGCTTGGCATCCGCTCGACCATCGGCTTCGCATTGGGAGCGATTCTTTCCGGCGCTGCGGGCTTTGTCGGCATGAATATTTCGGTGCGTGCCAATGTCCGCACCGCCGAAGCCGCGCGCACCTCGCTGCAGGGCGGTCTTACCCTCGCCTTCCGTTCGGGCGCGATCACCGGCATGCTGGTGGCGGGCCTGGGCCTGCTCGCGATCTCGCTGATCTTCTGGTACATTGTCGGTGTCGAAGGGCACGCCGCCAACGGCCGTGAAGTGATCGAGGCGCTGACCGCGCTGGCATTCGGCGCATCGCTGATTTCCATCTTCGCGCGTCTGGGCGGCGGCATCTTTACCAAGGCCGCCGATGTCGGCGCCGATCTGGTCGGCAAGGTCGAGGCCGGGATTCCCGAGGACGACCCCCGCAACCCGGCGGTGATCGCGGACAATGTCGGCGACAATGTCGGCGATTGCGCGGGCATGGCCGCCGATCTTTTCGAAACCTATGTCGTGACGATCGGCCTGACCATGGTGTCGATCGCGCTGCTGGTGCACGGTCTTGCACCCGACACGTTGCTCGCGTTGATGAGCCTGCCGCTGATCGTCGGCGGCGTTTGCATCGTGACGTCGATCATCGGCACCTATTTCGTGCGTCTGGGCAAAAGCCAGTCGATCATGGGCGCGCTCTACAAGGGCTTCTTCGCCACCGCCCTGTTGTCGATCCCGGCCATCTATGCCGTCACCAGCGCGGCGCTCGGCGACATGTCGGCGCCGATCGGCGGCGGCTCGGGCCTCGAAACCGCGCTCGATTCGATGGATCTGGGGGCGATCGCCGCCACCGTCACCGGCCCCAGCTTTACCGGCTGGGATCTGTTCATCTGCATGATGATCGGGCTTGCCGTCACCGGCCTGCTGGTGTGGATCACCGAATATTATACCGGCACCGAATATCGTCCGGTCCGGTCGATCGCCAAGGCATCGGTTACCGGCCATGGCACCAATGTCATTCAGGGGCTGGCGATCAGCCTTGAATCGACTGCGCTGCCGACGCTGGTGATCGTCGTCGCGGTGATCGCGACGTATCAGATCGCGGGCATCATCGGCATCGCCTTTGCCGCGACCTCGCTGCTGGCGCTGGCCGGGATGGTCGTCGCGCTCGACGCCTATGGCCCGGTGACGGACAATGCCGGCGGCATCGCCGAAATGGCGGGCCTGCCCGACGATGTCCGTACCCGCACCGACGCGCTCGATGCGGTGGGCAACACGACCAAGGCCGTGACAAAAGGCTATGCCATCGGTTCGGCAGCACTGGCGGCGCTGGTGCTGTTCGGCGCCTATACGACCGACCTCAAACATTATGCGACCGAGCTGGGCCTGACCGGCGAAGTCGATTTCAGCCTGTCGAGCCCCTATGTCGTCGTCGGTCTGCTGCTCGGCGCGCTGCTGCCCTATCTGTTCGGGGCGTTCGGCATGACTGCCGTGGGCCGCGCCGCCGGTTCGGTGGTCGAGGATGTCCGCACCCAGTTCCGCGACGATCCGGGCATCATGGCGGGCACCAGCCGGCCCAATTACGGGCGGACGGTCGATATCGTCACCAAGGCGGCGATCAAGGAAATGATCATCCCGTCGCTGCTGCCGGTACTCGCGCCGGTGGTGGTCTATTTCGTGGTGATGTGGGTGGCGACTGCGGGCGCGCCCGATCCGCTGCCGATCGAATTCGCCAGCGCCGAAGCCTATGGCCGCAGCCAGGGTTTCGCCGCGGTCGGCGCCTTGCTGCTCGGCGTGATCGTGTCGGGCCTGTTCGTCGCCATCTCGATGACTTCGGGCGGCGGCGCATGGGACAATGCCAAGAAATATATCGAGGACGGCCATCACGGCGGCAAGGGCAGCGAAGCCCATAAGGCCGCAGTGACCGGCGACACCGTCGGCGATCCGTACAAGGACACCGCCGGCCCGGCGGTCAATCCGATGATCAAGATCACCAACATCGTCGCGCTGCTGATGCTCGCGGCACTGGCCGCTGCCGGATCGGGCAGCATCTAGGCGATCGCGATGGTCGGCGGCTGATCCCGCCGCCTGCCGACAAACAGGCCCCGTTCGGAGCGATCCGGGCGGGGCCTTTTGCTTTTCGGCGACGTCGGCACGGGCGAGCTGCACCGCATTCGGGCTGCGTGACGATCCGCAGAAGATGGAATCGCTGAGCGCAGACCGAGGCGCGGAACCGCCACACGCCACACGCCACACGCCACACAGAAACGACAAAATCGCGCGCCCAACGCTGTGTTCGGCGTATTTCTTCCGTTAACCCGCTTGTCTTTACGACATCTCGCCAATAGCCTTAAGTGGCTATCGGGGGAATAGTTGCGATGAGTTTGAGAGTATTTTGGGCGGCGACGCTATTGGCCGCAAGCGCTGCTTTGCATGGAACGCAGCTCGCTTTGGTACCTGCGGCCCAGGCTCAGGCAGGCGCACAATATTCGGCGGCTGATTTCGCGGCGTTGCCGACACTGGAATCCCCGGAACTTTCGCCCGACGGAACAAAAATCGCCGCGCAATTGGCAGTGCGGGGGGAACAATATCTGGCGATCATACCGATCGGAGGCGGAAGCCCGTCCATCATCCCGCTGGAAGAAAACGACCTGTTGTGGATCGACTGGGTCAACGAAGACTGGCTTGTCGCCGGCATCGGCGGTGAGGCGGCATTCGGCAGATACGGGGTCAGCTATATCACACGCGCAGTCGGGCTGAAGGCGGACGGCACGAAATCGGTACCGCTGCTTACCCGGTCGCGTCAGGTCGGCCGCTATGCCGACAATGTCATCTGGATCGCGCATGACGGCACGCCGCGCGTGCGCCTCGCGATGCAGCGCGCGCAATATCTGCATGAGCCCGGCTTCTGGCCCGAAGTTCTCGAATTCAACGTCTCGACAGGGCGCAGCCGGCTGATCGTCAGCGGACGCGAAGGCATTTTCGACTGGATCACCGATGGCGACGGCAATGTCCGGGTCGGCGTGGGCAATTTCGACGGCCAGTATCGCATCCTCTATCGCGGTAGCGATTCGGACGGCTGGCGCGAACTGGCCGACCAGGAAGTCGCCTATCGCGAAAGCGTGGCAAAACCCGACCTGTTCCTCGACGACGGCACGGTTCTGTCGCTGACGGCGGGGCCGGACGGCATCCGCCGACTGTATCGCTACGATCTCGAAACCATGTCGCTCGGCGAGCCGCTGTATCAGAGTGAGGGACATGATATCGGCAGCTATCGCACCAATGCTGCGCAGAACAAGCTGATTGGCGTCAGCTATCTGGACCAGGGCTCGACGATCCAGTGGCTCGATTCTTCCCTGGCCGAAATACAGCGTGAAGTCCGCGAACGGATCAATGGTGGCGATGCTTCGATCATCAGCTACAGCGACGATTATGGTCGCGCTATCATCAAGGTAGGGTCGAATGATTCGCCCGGCGCCTATTTCCTCTACGATCGCGCATCCGGGGGAATGAATCTCATCGCCTATGGCAATCCGAAAATTCAGCTGGCGCGCCTGAACCCGGTCAGCACGGTCCACTATGCTGCGCGCGATGGCCTGCCGATCGAAGCAGTATTGACGCTGCCGAAAGGCAAGAGCGAGAATCTGCCGCTCGTCGTGATGCCGCACGGCGGCCCCGATGCCCGCGACTATGAACATTATGACTGGTGGGCGCAGTTCGTCGCCAGCCGCGGCTATGCCGTCATTCAGCCCAATTATCGCGGATCGAGCGGCTATGGCCGCGCATTTTCCGTGGCAGGCGACGGCGAATGGGGTCGAAAGATGCAGGATGATCTCGACGACGCAGTCGCCTATCTCGCTGAACAGGGGATCGCCGATCCCGGTCGCGTGTGCATCGTCGGCGGCTCCTATGGCGGCTATGCCGCGCTGCGCGGCGCCCAGCGTAATCCAGAGATTTATCGCTGCGCCGTATCCTTTGCCGGCGTGTCGGACATGAACGCCATGCTGGCGCATGACAAACGCTTCCTCTCGAATCAGTTTACCGACTGGCTGTCGAATCAGGCGCCCGATCTCAGCGACATTTCGCCGATCAATTTCGCGTCGGATTTCCGCGTTCCGGTGTTGCTGGTGCACGGCAAGAAGGATCTGCGACTTCCCGAAAGCCAGTCGAGCCGCATGGCCGAAAAGCTGCGCGCCGCAAACAAGGACGTGATCTATATCGAGCAACCCGAGGGCGACCACCACTTCACAAGGGAAGCGGATCGCGTCGAATTCCTCGAAGCGCTCGAAAAGTTCCTGCTCGAGCATAACCCGCCCAACTGATCGGCTGAAGCCGCCCGTCGCTGCGACGGGCGGCAAACTTCTTCTTCCAGGGCTTGCGGGCGCGGCATGTTTCGCTACCCAAGCGGCGATGGCCGACGCTTCCGCTCCCACCCCGATGATGGCGCAATATCTGGCGCTCAAGGAAGAGGCGGGGGATTGTCTGCTCTTCTACCGGATGGGCGACTTCTTCGAGCTGTTCTTTGACGATGCAAAGGTCGCCAGCGCCTGCCTCGACATCGCGCTTACCGCGCGGGGCAGCCATGGCGATGACAAGGTGCCGATGTGCGGCGTGCCCGCCCATAGCGCGACCGGCTATCTCGCGCGGCTGATCAAGGCTGGGCACCGGGTCGCCATCGCCGATCAGATCGAAACGCCCGAAGAAGCGAAGAAGCGCGGCGGATCGAAGGCGCTGGTCGCGCGCGCGATCATCCGCGTCGTCACTGCCGGCACGCTGACCGAAGAGGCGCTGCTCGACAGCCGCAGCGCAAATTGGTGCGCGGCGATCGGCGAAGCGGGCGGCGAAGTCGCAATCGCCTGTGCCGACATCTCTACCGGCGTGTTCGAAGTGATCGAATGCGGCGCCGACCGCGCGAGCGCCGAACTCGCCCGCTATGCCCCGGCCGAAACCATCGCGTCCGAAGCGTCGGATTTTGCCGATCTCGCCACGGCGCTGCGCCCGAAGGGCGACTTCGATTCGGCGCGCGGCGAATCGCGGCTCAAATCCTTGTTCGGCGTCGCCACGCTCGACGGCTTTGGCAGCCTGTCGCGCGCCGGGCTGGCCGCCGCGGGCGGACTGGTCGCCTATCTCGACCATACGGCAAAGGGCGCGCTGCCTTTCCTGCGTCCGCCGCATGTCACGCGCACCGAATCGGCAATGGCGATCGACGCGGCAACGCGCGAGAGCCTCGAACTCACCGTCTCGCAATCGGGCGCGCGCAAGGGCAGCCTGCTCGATGCGGTCGACCGCACCGTTACCGGCTCGGGCGCGCGCATGCTGGGCGCGGATATCGCCGCGCCGCTGATGGACCGCACAGCGATCGAAGCGCGGCTCGATCTCGTCCAGCGTTTCCATGACGATGCCGGGCTGCGCGACATGGTGCGCGGCGCGCTGCGCGCCATGCCCGATATCGGCCGCGCGCTCGGACGGCTGGCGGCGGGACGCGGCAGCCCGCGCGATCTGGGGCAGCT
This sequence comes from Stakelama portus, assembly GCF_003171655.1. Classification (GTDB taxonomy): domain Bacteria; phylum Pseudomonadota; class Alphaproteobacteria; order Sphingomonadales; family Sphingomonadaceae; genus Sphingomonas; species Sphingomonas portus. The sequence goes on from NZ_QFZL01000007.1 coordinate 145,967, forward strand.
GCGCGACGGGCTCGACGGCGCATGGCGGCTCGGCGAAAAGCTCTCGGGCCTCGCCGATCGCCCGCCCCTGCTCGACGCGCTCGCGCCGCAGCTGCGCGGCCATGGCGAACTGATCGACTTGCTCCAGCGCGCGCTGGTCCCCGATCCGCCGGTCGATGCCGATAAGGGTGGCTATATCGCCGAAGGCTATGACGCCGCGCTCGATGATCTGCGCGATACCGGCGCGGGCGGGCGCCGCGCCATCGCCAGGCTCGAAGCCGAATATCGCGACCAGACCGGCATCGCGACGCTCAAGATCAAGCATAATGGCGTGCTCGGCTATCATATCGAAGTGCCCGCCAAATCCGCCGACAAGCTGATGGCACCCGACAGCGGCTTCACCCATCGCCAGACGCTCGCCGGCGTCGTCCGCTTCAACGCGCCCGAACTGCACGATCTGGCGATCAAGGTGACACAGGCCGGCGCCCACGCGCTGACCGCCGAAGCCGCGCATCTCGAAGACCTTACCGCCACCGCGCTCGACCGGCGCGAAGCGATTGCGGCCACCGCCGACGCGCTCGCCCGTCTCGATGTCTCGGCGGGCCTTGCCGAACGCGCGGCAGAGGGCGGCTGGGCACGCCCCGCGCTGGTCGATCACGCCTGTTTCGATATCGTCGGCGGCCGCCATCCGGTGGTCGAAGCAGCCCTGGCGCGCGCGGGCGAGCGGTTCGTCGCCAATGACTGTTCGCTCAGCGAGGATTCGCGCCTCTGGCTCGTCACTGGTCCGAACATGGGCGGCAAATCGACCTTTCTGCGCCAGAATGCGCTGATCGCGGTGCTGGCACAGGCGGGCAGCTATGTCCCCGCCACCCGCGCCACGCTCGGCCTGGTCGACCGGCTGTTCAGCCGGGTCGGCGCGTCGGACAATCTGGCGCGCGGGCGATCGACCTTCATGGTCGAAATGGTCGAAACCGCCGCGATCCTGGCACAGGCAACCCCGCAAAGCTTCGTCATCCTCGACGAAGTCGGGCGCGGCACCTCGACCTATGACGGCCTCGCCATCGCCTGGGCAGTGGTCGAGGCGATTCACGAGGAAAATCGCTGCCGCTGCCTGTTCGCCACCCATTATCACGAGCTGACGCGGCTCGCCGAACGCTGCGACGCGCTCACGCTCCACCATGTCCGCGCGCGCGAATGGAAGGGCGATCTCGTCCTGCTCCACGAAGTCTCCGAAGGACCAGCCGACCGCAGCTATGGCCTTGCCGTTGCGCGGCTCGCCGGGCTGCCGCCGATCACGATCAAGCGCGCCCGCGCCGTGCTCGACAAGCTTGAGGCAGGGCGCGAAAAGACCGGCGGCCTTGCGGCCGGCCTTGACGACCTTCCCCTCTTCGCCGCGATGGCCGAGGAGGAACCCGAAGCCACCGACCCGCTGCGCAGCGAGCTCGAAACGCTCGACATCGACGCCTTAAGCCCGCGCGAGGCGCTCGAAATACTCTATCGCCTGAAAGGGCTGGCGAGTGAGTGATATGGCCGAGCGACCTCAAGTGTTTGCCAGTCGGTTTTGGGGCTTCAATCCTTGTACGCACCCAGCCGTAACATTCGGCAAAGCAGGAAATCGAGATCGCTTGATTACCCAATCACAACCGGGTGATTTGATACTCTTTGTAGGAACTCAGGGGTGGCCTACGTCCCCCGACGAACAAGGTCGTTTGCTTGGTCTCGTAGAATTCGGGCGTATTCCTACGGACACCCGTAATCTGATAGCCCGCGACGCCATGTTCCAGCACGAATTGGAAGGTGGATCTTATAGATGGCCAAAGGCCCTTCCAATGTTGCGGGCATGGAAATTCCGGTCACCTCCCATGTTGCGTGATGTTTTGAGCGAACAACTACCAATGTACGCAACCGTTGGCGCGGTACTTCTGTCGGCCGAAGATCGAAGGGCTGTACTTGCCATACCGCGCATCGAAGCACCGGTGCGCGAAACCAAATTTCTGTCTCGCCTCAAGGCTGGACAGGATGCGCTTCAGCAAGGCCCGACCCGAGGTCCAAGTCCGACAGAATGGACGGCCACGACCACGCGAAACCTGGGGGAGTCATCGTACACGTACGCCCTGCGCTTCGGAAATCGCGACATCTGGAAGGTTGGATTTGCGGCTGACCCAAAGGCGAGGCGCAACCAGATTAATTGCCATGTCCCGACAGAGGTGCTTCACGAGGAATGGACGCTCTGGCGAACCCACCGATGGAGTAGTGAAAAGGGTGCATATGCAATGGAGCAGCGCCTGTTGTCACTTCTCGAAAAATCCCGCACTTCTGGTGAACGTATTTCCTGCAATGAGACTGAAATCAGCCGAGCGTGGCAATCGGCAGTCCTCTATTCGGATTGCGATGACAGCTAACATGACCGCCGCCGACCTCACCGACATCTTCCTCGCCGCGCTGATCCGCGCGCATGGCAGCACCAAGGCGCGCTGGCGCAAGGTGCTGGGCCGTCCGCGCGTTTATGACCGGGAAACCCACCCGCATTGCAACTGGTCGTTCGCCCCCAGCGGCAGCGTGGTCGAAGTGGCGGCGGTGGAAAACCTTGCCGATCGCCTGCGCGGCGAATATCCGATCGTCAGCGACGGCTGATTCGCCTGTTCCTGCGTAGAGTGAAACCGGATGTTCGACATTGCCTATGACGGTCCGGCCAACATCCTGCGCCTCCATGTACGCGGCTTCTGGGCCCCCGACGATGTGACGCGCTTCGCCGGCGCCGTCGCGCTGGCACTGCGCGACGCACGCCGCCTGCGAAGTGATTTCGACATACTGGTCGAATCGTTCGATTTCCCGGTTCAGGCCAATCACGTCGCCGATCTGCTGGCAGGCATAAAGGATGCGGGCATGGCCGCCACCAGCGGCCGCGCCGCCGTAGTGGTGGGAAGCCGCCTCAACCAGCTTCAGGCCGAACGCACGCTGGTGCATCCGCGGGTAAAGGTGTTTTCGACGATGAACGCGGCAGAGGCGTGGCTGGCCGAAGCCGCCTAGCCCCCCGGCCCTCACCCGCCGTGAGTCATCATCCACTTCTCAAGCACCGGCGCGATGCGGGTGCGCCATTTCGATCCGTTGAAGATGCCGTAATGGCCGACGCCCTTGGCCATATGATATTGCTTCATGCTGTCGGGCAAATTGGTCGCCAGCTTCAGCGCCGCCTTGGTCTGGCCCAGCCCTGAAATATCGTCCTTTTCGCCTTCGACCGCGAGCAGACCGATATCGGTGATCGCGCCGGGATCGACGCGCTTGCCGCGATGCATCATCTCGCCCGTCGGCAGCGCGTGGCTCTGAAACACGACATCGATCGTCTGGAGATAGAATTCGGCGGTCATGTCGCAGACCGAACGATATTCGTCATAAAAGCCCATCGTCGCGTCGGCGCTTTCGCCATCGCCCTGGACCAGATGCTTGAACATCTCCCAATGGCTGATCATGTGATTGCCAAGGTTCATCGACATGAACCCGGCAAGCTGCAGAAAGCCCGGATAAACGCGCCGCCCGGCGCCCGGATAGGTCATCGGCACCGTCGCGATGACATTCTGTTCGAACCAGCTGAACGGCCGCTCAGTCGCCAGCGTGTTGACGGCGGTGGGCGCTTCGCGCGTGTCGATCGGCCCGCCCATCATCGTCAGCGTCGCCGGGCGACACGGATTCTTGTCCGCGCTCATCACTGCGGCGGCGGCATAGACCGGCACCGAAGGCTGGCAGACCGCCAGCACATGCGTGCCCTCGCCGATCGTTTCGAGAAATTCGATGATGTAATCGACATAATCGTCGAGATCGAAGCGGCCTTCATGCATCGGCACCAGCTTCGCGTCATGCCAGTCGGTGATATACACATCGGCGAAGGAAAGCATCCGCTCGACCGTTCCGCGCAACAGCGTCGCGAAATGGCCCGACATCGGCGCGACGATCAGCAGCTTGGGCGCGCCCGGCTTGACGCCCTTGCGGACGAAGCGCTTCAGATTGCCGAACGGCTTTTCAAGCGCGATTTCCTCGACCACGTCGATGCGCTTGCCGTTGATTTCGGTATGGTCGAGTCCGAATTCAGGCTTGCCGCGCGGTGCAGAGGCATGCGCGAACACTTCGAGCGCCGAAGCAAGCACCGGCCCGCCGCCGAAATAGGCGAAGGGATTGGCCGGGTTCTGCAGCAACCCCGCGCTGAAATTCGCCAGAGCGCTGGCTCCTGCCAGCATCGACCGCTGAATTTCATACGCGTTGTAAAGCATGGCCATCCTTCTTGCAGCACCGACGGAGCGGCGGGGGCCCGGAGCGGTATAGCAGCCCGATTGTGCAGTGCAATGACGGGCGGATACGGAGCATGGCCCGAAGCGGCACGTGACGGAAACAACAGCGCCGCTTGCTCCCGATACCGGCAGGGCGGTTTCCTCCCCCGAACATCCGCGCTAGGGCAGCGAACAGATGACCGAAGCCGCCAGCCCCCCGACCGACCTGACTGTCCCACCGGCGCCCGCAAAGGAACGCCGCCGCCTCGGCAATTTGCGCGTGGTGTGGGGCTTTACCCGGCGCTATCCGCTTCAATTGCTCGTCGCGATGACCGCCCTGCTGGTTTCGGCCGGCGCGACTTTGTGGATTCCGCGCACTTTTCAGCTGGTGGTCGATCACGGCTTTGCCGCGGGCGCCGATCCGGACAGCATCGGGCGCTATTTCGAAGAATTGCTGCTCGTCGTGCTGGTGCTCGCCATCGCCACGGCAGTGCGTTTCTACAGCGTCACCTGGGTCGCCGAACGCAGCGTCGCGGATATTCGCGCCGCGGTGCATCGCAATCTCCTGCACCTGCCGCCGCAATGGTTTGAGGAAAACCGCCCCTCCGAAATCGCTTCGCGCCTCACATCGGATACTGCGATCGTCGAACAGATTGTCGGGTCGACGGTATCGGCGGCGCTGCGCAACCTGCTGATCGGGGTCGGCGGGATCATCTATCTGTTCGCGCTGGCACCGGCGATCGCATCCTATCTGCTGATCGGCATTCCGCTCGTCATCCTGCCGATGGTGGTGCTGGGCAGCCGGGTGCGCAAACTCTCCCGGTCGAGTCAGGACCGGATCGCCGATATCGGTGCGATGGCCGCCGAAACGCTGGGCGCGATGCGAATCGTTCAGGCATTCGGTCAGGAAAGACGCGAAGCCACACGGTTCGAAGGCGCCGTCGATCGCGGGTTCGCGACGGCCCGGCGCCGCGCGCTGATTCGCTCGATCATGACCGCGCTCGTCATCTTCCTGCTGTTCGGCGGGATTTCGCTGATCATGTGGGACGCGGTTTCGGGCGTTGCGAGCGGACGCATTTCCAGCGGCGCGATCACGGCGTTCGTCATCACCGCCGGGCTTGTCACCGGGTCGTTCGGCGCGCTTACCGAAGTCTATGGCGATGTGCTGCGCGCCGCGGGCGCCGCCGCGCGGCTCGGCGAACTGATCGCGGTCGAGCCCGATATCGCGCCGCCGGCCAACCCGGTCGCGCTGCCGCAACCGCCGCAGGGCGCGATCGATTTCGCGCATGTCACGTTCCGCTATCCGACGCGTCAGGATGTCGCGGCGCTTACCGATTTCAACCTGTCGGTCGCACCGGGCGAAACCGTCGCGGTGGTCGGCCCCTCGGGCGCGGGCAAATCGACGTTATTCGCGCTGCTGCAGCGTTTCTACGATCCCGAATCGGGCGAAGTGCGCGTCGACGGCGTCCCGATCGCGCACGCCGATCTTGCCGATCTGCGCGGCCGCATCGCGATGGTGCCACAGGAAACCGTGATCTTCGCCGCGTCGGCGCGCGACAATCTGCGCTACGGCAAATGGGACGCCGGCGATGATGCGCTGTGGCAGGCGGCACAGGCCGCCAATGCCGCCGATTTCCTCCGCGCACTTCCCGACGGGCTCGACACGTTTCTGGGCGAAGGCGGCGCGCGGCTGTCGGGCGGCCAGCGTCAGCGGATCGCGATCGCCCGCGCGCTGCTGCGCGACTCGCCGATCCTGCTGCTCGACGAAGCGACCAGCGCGCTCGATGCCGAAGGCGAACGGCTGGTGCAGGACGCGCTCGAACGGCTGATGGAAAATCGCACGACGCTGGTCATCGCCCATCGCCTCGCCACGGTGCGCGCGGCCGGACGGATCATCGTGATGGATCAGGGCCGGATCGTCGACAGCGGCACGCACGCCGAACTGGTCGAACGCGGCGGCCTCTACGCCCGTCTCGCCGCGCTGCAATTCAACGACGCCGCCTAAGGCGCCCCGGGCAGCAGCCTCCTTCCTTTTGTGATTGGCGTCGATGCGCGCCGCTCCCGCTTCCGCCCCCACGGGTTCGGACGCGCATTCCAGGTCCGTGGAAAGCGCCTGCCCTCTGCGCGCCCGGCATTTACCCCACCAGTTTCGCGACCTGTTGGACCGCGAGCACGATGAACAGGATTGCCGAACCTGCCAGCGTCACATTCGCGATCACGCCGTTGCGCGCATGCGCCGGCAGGCGCTCCGAATTGTTCAGCAGCAGCAAGGTGATGGCGAGGAACGGCATGAAGAGTGCGCCGAACGCCCCGTAAATGATGACCAGCAGGAAGGGGCGATCCGCAAACAGCAACACCATCGGGGGAAAGGTCAGCCAGGCAAGATAGAAGCGATAGGCGTTGCTGCCTTCGTGCCCGCCCTCTTCACGCCCTTTGAGCTGGTACCACCAATCAGAGAAGAACAGGCTCATTCCCTGCCACACGCCCAGCAGCGAGGAAACGGAGGTGGCGGCAAAGCCGATCAGGAACAAGGTGGCGATCGCCGCACCGAACCGCGCCTCGAGCACGCCCGAAAGGCCGAGCAGCCCCTGGTCGCTGTCCTGCAGTGCGATACCGGCGGAGTGCAGCAGCTCGGCACCCACGATCAGCATGGCGATGACGAAAATACCCGTCACGATGTAGGCGACCGAATTGTCGACGCGCATCATCGGCAGCCACGGCGTGCCGCGCCAGCCCTTCGCCTGTGTCCAATAGCCATAAGCCGCAGTGGTGATCGTGCCGCCGACCCCGCCGATCAGTCCCAGCGTGTAGAAGAGCGAATGTTCGGGCAGGGTAAAGGTCATGCCGTAGGCGAGATCGGGCAGGCTCGGCGCGACGAGGATCGCCAGCCCGACCATGATGACGAACATCGTCCCGACGAGCAGCTTCATCACCGTCTCGAAGGTTTCGTACTTGTTGAACCAGACGAATATGAAGCCGAACAGGCCCGCGATGATCGCCCAGACGCGCAGCGACAGGCCGGGGAACAATGCGGTCAGCGGCAGCGCAGTCGCGCTCATCGCAGTAGCCCCATAGATGAAGCCCCAGATGATCACATAGATGCCGAAATACCAGCTGGTCCATCGGCCCAGCGAGCGCCAGCCGGCAAGAATCGTCGAACCTGTGGCAAGGTGATAGCGGGCCGAACCTTCCGACAGCGCGATCTTTACGATGCATCCGACAACCGCCGCCCACAGCAGCGCATAGCCAAAGCGCGACCCCGCGATCAGCGTGGCGACAAGGTCGCCCGCACCAACCCCCGTTGCCGCGACAACGATACCGGGGCCAAGGTGGCGCCACATCTTGCCGCGCGTCGGCGGCGCCTGCCCGGCATCGGGGCCGTTCGGATCGGCCGCATCGTCGTGCTGGATGATTTTGCCGGTGTTGCTCATGATCTCGCGCACCCCATTTTCGCTCGCTGCATGCGTCGGCTTAGAAGCGGAAGCTCAGCCAGACGGTTGTAAAGAAACTGTCGACATATCCGGCCCGGTCGAACACCTCGCGCGCGATCAGATATTCGGTGCGGGTACCCAGCAACACGCGCGGTGTAATCGTCCAGCGGGTTTGCAGGCGCGGCATGTCCGCAACCCTGTGACCGGCGACTGCCTCGGTCCCGGCATAGGGCCGGTTTATCGGCGCATAGACCGCATCATTTTCGACCGGTCGGAAACTGAACTGATATTCCAGATCCACTTTGAACCTGTCGAACGGCTGAAAGCTGAATCCCGGCGTCACGGCGAGCAGGTTCGTCGGCGTAAGGGCGATCTGGTAACTGAAGGAGCTATTGTTGCCATAGGGTGTTTCGGCCGTGCGGAGCGTTCCTGTGCCGCCCATTCCGCCGCCGCCGCTGCCATAGTCGAACCGCACGCCGACCGAAGGCGCCGTGCGCGCTTCGCCCAGTCGATAGCGTTGCGCAAGGAACAGCGACCAGGCCGAAATGTCGCGCTCGCCATAGGAACCCGACTGATGATTTACGTTCCAATCCACCGTCAGGCGGCCGATCGAGCCCCATAGCCGCCCGCCATAATAGATTCGTTCTTCGCGCGCGACGCTCGGCCCCCAGCGGAAATCATCCTGCCGCAGCCGCCAGAGGAAAGGGTCGAAGAACAGCCGCGACCCGCCGAACGCACGCTCCGGCACGACGAAGCCCAGATTGACGCCGCTGAAGCGCGTGCCATCGTCGCTCGGATCATCGCCCAGCCCCTTGCTCCCGAGATCGGTGAATTCGAAGTCGAAGATGCCGGCGCGGACTTTCGATCCGTTCGCCCAGGCGCGGATGCCGTTCACCGTGAAGCGGATCGAATTAAGGTCGCGCGTGCCGATCATCAGCGACGAACCGTCGGTGAATTCCTGCCGTCCATAGCGCGCACCCAGTTCGATGCCGCCGACCGGACCGGACACTTCGACAAAGGCCTGCTGGACGACCAGTGCATTGTCGAAATTGGTCTTCCGCGTCGTCAGGTTGATGCCGGACAGCCCGCCATGGGCAAGCTCGCCATAGAAGCGGACATGGGGCCCGATATGCAGGTCCGCACCCCCGAACAGCCGCAACCGGTCGCGGCGTTCGGTCGGCAACGCGACCTGACGGGTATTGGTGAGCAGATCGGAGCGAAACCGCGCCTCTCCGGACAGAGTCAGATAGATATCGCCATCGGCATTGATCGGCAGATATTTCAGCCGGTCGAGAAAGTCGTCGCGATGATCGGCCTGGGCCATCGACCGCCAATCCTCGCCAAAGCGCGATGCGGCATATTTGCCGGTGACTCGCGGTTCGCCGAGTGCTTCGACCGGATAGCGATCGCCTGTCGCCGCCGCCGGGGTGCCCCCCGTCGCTTCGGGCGAAACCGGCGCCTTTGTTGCCTCGTTCTGGACGGTGCCCGGCTGCTGCGCTGCGGCCGGCGGATCGGACGGTTTCGCGCTATCGGAGGCGGCAAATGTCTGACCCTGGATCCCGAATGCCTGGGGGGTCGCGGCGAGGGCGGAGGACGCGCAGCAGCATCCGGCGATCGCCAATATGGCGGCTCGTTTCATGGCATTACCCCTGTATTCGTGAAGGTCCCTGGCGGGACGTTCGGCGCGGCTGACCGGGCGACGCGCCGCCTATTCGGCCGGCTCGGCAAGCTCCGGCATCTGGTCGATCCGCGGCAGTTCGCCGGCGGTGGCGGCCTCGAATTGTTCGCGATCGAAACTGCCTTCCCAGCGGCTCACCACGACGGTCGCCACGGCATTGCCGATGAAGTTGGTCAGGCTGCGGCATTCGGACATGAAGCGGTCGATCCCGAGGATCAGCGCCATGCCGGCAACCGGTACGCTCGGCACGATGGCGAGCGTTGCGGCCAGGGTGATGAACCCCGCGCCGGTGACGCCCGCCGCGCCCTTTGACGAGATCATCGCGACCGAAAGCAACGCGATCTGGTCGCCCAGCGACAGATGGATACCGGTCGCCTGCGCGATGAACAGGGCAGCCAGCGTCATGTAGATATTGGTGCCGTCGAGGTTGAACGAATAGCCGGTCGGCACGACCAGGCCGACGACCGATTTGGGACAGCCCGCCCGTTCCATCTTCTCGATCAATGAAGGAAGCGCGCTTTCGGAGCTCGACGTGCCGAGAACCAGCAGCAATTCCGCCTTCAGATAGGAAATCAGCTTGAAGATGGAGAAACCGGCCATCCTCGCGACCAGCCCGAGGACCCCGATGACGAAGATCAGGGCCGTCAAATAGAATGTCGCGACAAGGCCCGCGAGATTGGCGAGCGTACCCACCCCATAGGCCCCGATCGTGAAGGCCATGGCACCAAAGGCACCGATGGGGGCCGCGCGCATGATGACCGCGACGAATTTGAAAACGATCGTCGAAATGTCTTCCAGAGCGGAGAGTATCCGGTCTCCCGCCGATCCGACCAGCGCAAGGCTTATGCCGAACAGGATCGATACGAACAGCACCTGCAGGATCGAACCGGCGGTGAGCGCCGAGAACATGGTGGCGGGGATGATCCCGAGCAGGAACGCAGTGATCGAGCTTTCTTCGGCCTTGGCGGCATAATCGCTGATCGCGGCACTATCGAGCGTGGCCGGGTCGATGTTGAGCCCGGCACCGGGCTGAACCACATTGGCAACGATCATGCCGATGACGAGCGCGATGGTGGAGAAGAAGAAGAAATAGGCGAACGCCTTGCCCGCCACACGGCCGATCTTGGACAGATCGCGCATCCCGGCGATCCCGGTCACGATCGTGAGGAAGATGACCGGGGCGATGATCATCTTGACCAGCTTGATGAAGCCATCGCCGAGCGGCTTCATCGCCTCGCCCGTCTCCGGCAGGAAATGCCCGAGCAGCACCCCCGCGATGATGGCGGCCAGCACCTGCACATACAGCATCTGCCACCATTTTTTCGCGTTGGGCGGCGTGGCAGGCTCGGCAACATGTTGGACGTGTCGCATTTTGTTCCCCTCTCAACCTCGCCCGGTACGCCGGGTCTCAGAAAGCCGCCCAATGATGTCGCGGCCGGTTATCCTTCAAGAAATTGCACGCGACCGCAGAACGTCACAGAAAAAATGCGCGGCTAGTTTTTATAATTTTTACAATAGTATAAGCGCCAAGCACAGAAGCCTGTGTGTCATTTATTGGACACGTTCAGGCTTTCGGGTGCAAGAATATGCCCATGCCGGTCCGTCCCGAATCGAAAACCCTGTTCCGGCGAAGCGCCCTGGCGGCGGTGCTGCTGCTGTTCGTCATTCTGGCCGGGTGGCTGGCCGGCGCATTGGCCAGCGGGATCGCCGAAGACACCGCGCGCGCGCGCATCGGGACCGAAGCACGGTTGCGTGCCGCCCTGCTGGACAGCGAAGTCGCGCGTTTCCGTCTGCTCCCCTTCCTGCTCGCCAACGATACCGATGTGCACCAGGCACTGCGCATGGGAGCGTCCGCCCGGCGCGCGCTCGACGCGAAATTCGCCCGCCTTGCCCACGACACCGGCGCGGGCGCCATCTATCTGCTGGATCCCGATGGCCTGACGATCAGCGCCAGCAATGCCGGAACGCCGATGAGTTTCGTCGGCAAAAATTATGCGTTCCGCGCTTATTATCGCGAAGCGAAGGGCACGGGATCGGGTCTGGATTACGCGGTAGGGAATGTCAGCGGACGGCCGGGAATGTTCCTGTCGCAACGGACCCCGTCGGGCGGCGTTGTCGTCGTGAAGCTCGAGTTCGCGAATATCGAAACGGAATGGGCACGCGGTGGCGGAGTCACTCTGGTCGAAGATCCGGAAGGTACGGTGCTCGTCACCAGCGATCCGCGCCTGCGTTTTCGCGATGATGAAGGCACGAACGATGCCGTCCTGCTCGCCTCTCTGCTGCCCGAACAACAGATCGCAGCGACGGTCCCCACGGATATCGAAAATTGGCGATTGGTCCATTCCGAGCCTCGGGCAAACGCGCTCGGCGCGGTGGTGCCGATTGCGCGTTCGGCCGGCGCGCTGGCGGCACTTTCCTTTCTGGCGCTAGGCTGGATCGTCGTCGCGCGCCGCCGGCGGCGTCTGGAGAAGGAACGCTTCCGGATTGCGCGTACTGCGGAACTGGAAGCCGTCGTGGAAGAACGCACGAGCGAACTTCTGCGCGAGATGGAAGAGCGCAGCGCGTCCGAGGAACGCGCCGCCGAACTGCGCGAAGGGCTGCGTCAGGCCAACCGTCTGGCAACGCTCGGCCAGGTGACCGCTGGGCTGGCGCATGAAACCGCACAGCCTGTCGCCGCCATCCGGACCTATGCGTCCAGCGGCATGACATTGTCCGAACGCGGCGATGTGGACGGGGCGAAGGAGAATTTCGCCGCGATCGCGCGTCTTGCCGATCGGATCGGCCGGATCACCGTCGAGTTGCGCAATTTCTCCCGGAAACGGACCGGCCAATTGACCGATGTCCCGCTGGACGACGCCATTTCGGGCGCGCAGCTGATCCTGAAGCAAAAACTGCGGCCGATCGCGCTGGACATATCGCCCGATATCAGGGGGGTGCTGGTGCGCGCGGGGCGGGTTCGGCTCGAACAAATCCTCGTCAATCTGTTGCAAAACGCCGTTGAGGCGCTCGCGGATACCGATAGACCGAGAATAGCCATCTCCTTCGCCCGCACTGATGACAGCGTCTTGCTGACGATTGCCGACAATGGCCCCGGCCTTTCGCGCAGCATGGCCGAAAAACTGTTCACGCCGTTCGCCTCCGAACGCGAAGGCGGCCTTGGACTGGGCCTGGTTATCGCCCGCGACATCGCCCGCGACATGGGGGGTGATCTGACCCACCATGTTGCGAACAGCGGTGGTGCCGCATTCGAACTCATGCTCAAGGCCGGCGGGAGCAGCACATGACGGACGCGACGCCGGTTCTGCTTGTCGACGATGACGATGATCTGCGCGCCTCGCTCGCGCAGATGCTCACGCTTTCCGGCTATGACGTGCGGCAGGCACGCAATGGCCGCGAGGCGCTGCAAAAGCTGGAACGCGATTTCGCGGGCCCGGTTATCACCGATGTCCGCATGCCGACGATGGACGGCATCGAATTGCTTGGCGAGGTTGCGAAAGTGGATCCCGACCTGCCGGTGATCCTGCTGACCGGCCATGGCGACGTCGCGATGGCCGTTGCCGCTTTGAAGTCGGGCGCATGGGATTTTCTCACCAAGCCGTTCGATCCCGACGAACTGACGCGGGCGGTCGACAGGGCTGCCGACAAACGCCGCCTGACGATTGAGAACCGGACGTTGCGGGCCAAGGCGGCCGAAGCGGCACTGGCCTCGCCGATCATCGGACGAACACCCGCGATCGAGCAGCTTCGCAATATGCTCGCCGCGCTTGCCAGGACGCCGCTCGACCTGCTGATCGAAGGCGAGAGCGGGACCGGCAAGGACCTTGCCGCTCGAACCCTGCACCATAGCGCGAAGTCTGCGCGAAAATTCGTGGTGATCCCCTGCGCGGCGATCACCGACACGATGGTGCTCGACGCATTGTTCGCGCCCACCGGTCCGGTCGCGGGTGCGGAGGGCGGCACCTTGCTGATCGACAATCTGCACCGCGCAAGCCCGTTGCTGCAATCGCGGCTCGCGGAGTTCGCCGAACGGCGGCTGATCGGCAATCTCGACCGTGGCCAGGCCAGGCCGATCACGTGCCGGATCGTGGCGACTGTGACCGGCGATGATGATCTATCCCAGCTCGACCCCGCGCTGATCCATCGCATCTCGGGCATGAAAGTGACGCTTCCGCCCCTTCGCGAGCGGCGCGAGGACATACCGCTGCTGCTGACCCATTTCCTCGAAAACAGCGCCCGGTCGCACGGACGCGATGTCTTCCGGCCCGATCATGCGATTCTGGATCGGGCAATGACACACCGATGGCCCGGTAATATTCGCGAGCTGGAGGCCTATGCGGAAAGGCTTACGCTCGGCCTTGAAACGGAGACAGCATCGCCGTCCGAACAAGGCAGCCTCGCTTCGCGGGTCGATGCCTTTGAACGCGCGCAGATCGTTGCGGCGCTCGCCGCGACGGACGGGAATATCGTCGAGACGATCGAACGCCTCGGGCTTCCGCGCAAGACATTCTACTACAAGGCAAGGCGATTGGGCATCGAACCTGGACAGTTTCGCAAGGCAAATTGAAGAACGCGGTTTGTGCGCCGGCGCGGCGACAATGCGTGGCTTTGAGCCGCGCCGGAGCGCAAGTCTTCCGCGTAATATCCTGCAGCCCGGCGAAGCGACCGGCGCGGCCGGACGGATCATCGCGATGGATCAGGGCCGGATCGTCGCCAGCGGCACGCACGCCGAACGGGTCGAGCGCGGCGGCCCCTGCACCCGGCTCGCCGCGCTGTATCGACCCACCGCCTAGGAAAGTGCCCAGCCTCCATCGACGGGCAACAGCGCGCCGTTGATATAGGAAGACGCCGGGGACAGCAGGAACAGGATCGCGGCTGCGATTTCCTCGGGATATCCGGCGCGCCCGGCTGGAATGCGCTCGAGACCTTTGGCGATCGCTGGAATGGAGAAATAGGGGATTGTCCGCGGCGTAAGCGTCATGCCGGGCGCAACCGCATTCGCGCGGGGTTTGCCGCCGAACCGAGTCGCAAGATAGCGGGTATAGCCCACCACACCGGCCTTGGCCGCCGGATAGAAGGACGAAATCGCGCCGCCGCCGCCCATATAATTGCCGGCGATCGAGGCCAGATTGACAATGCTCGTTGCCTGCTCGGCCTGCGTTTCAAGCCAGCGCATGGTAACGAGCTCCATGCTGCCAAGCGCGATTTCCAGATTCTTCACGAATGGGCCACCGGCAGTGCTGGGCGGGCCTGCGTTATTGACGAGGTAGCGACAGGTTCCGAACGCAATCGTTGATTTCCACGCCGCCTCGATCGCGTCCGGGTCGGTAACGTCAACGGAAAGTGCAATTGCCTTCCCGCCGAGTTGCTCGACTTCCTTCGCCGTTTCCTCGGCACCCGCCATATTGATATCCCAGATCGACACGGCGAGTCCCGACTGCGCTGCCGCCAGAACAGTGGCCTTGCCAATGCCGCTGCCACCGCCGGTTACCGTCACGACCTCATCGGCTTTGAAACCGAGTGCGCGCATGTCGAATAGCGGGCCGTGGGTTTGCATTTCCTCATCCTGTGCCGGCATTTTGCACCTGTCCGTGTTGAAGCGTTATAATTTTCGGTGCCTATCAGGTAGGTCGCAATCATTGGGGCACGATACCCCCAAATGGGGTTGGATGCGGCGGCTTGCGCAAAGCACGTCCGCACGGAGCGCGACATCGCAATTCCCGTTTCGCCGCGCGCAAGCCTGCGTCTCTTGAAACCGGGCGTCTCTTGAAGACGGGCGACACCGGCCAAACCACGCTGTCTAGGCGATCGCCTTTCCCTGCGCCGCCATGATCCGATGCGCCTGCGCGCCGATCGCGGCGGCGATCATGCGATAGCTCTCGCTCCATGCCGCGCCGCGCCGCCACACGGCTGCGATCGATCGCGACGCGGACCATCCGGCAATGTCGAGCCGCCGGACCATGTCGGTGCCGCCCACTTCCGAGCGGAGATAGAGTTCGGGCAGGATCGCAAGGCCGATCCCCGATCCCGCCATCTGGCGCAAACTGTCGAGGCTGGTCCCTTCATAATCGCGCAACAGCTCGGCATTGAGCTCGCTGCAGATTTCCGCGGCCTGGCGGTGGAAATGGTGGCGCGGGTCAAGGCTGAGCACGCCTGCGCCGGCCAGATCGGCCTTGCGCAGCGCGGCCTTGCGACACAGCGGATTATCGGGTGCCGCCACCAGCCCCAGCGGCTCGCGGAACAGCGGCTCGATATGCAGGTCGGACCCGCTGACCGGCAATGGCGCGAGCAGCATGTCGAGCGCACCGCGACGCAGGTCGGCCAGCTGCTCGTCGGGAATGCCTTCGCGCATGAAGAATCGCATATCGGGATGTTCGGCGTGCAACGATGCGACCACCGCCGGCATCAGATAGGGGCCAAGCGTTGGCGTAACCCCGAAACGGATCGCACCGGCCAGCGCGGAAACGCTGCGCTGGGCCATGCCGCGCAAATCATCGACTCCGATCAATATCTGGCGCGCGCGCTGGGCGATCTCCCGCCCCAGCGGCGTCATCTGCACCTGGCCGTCGCCGCGTTCGATCAGCACGACGCCAAGCCGCGCCTCCATCGTGCGGATCTGCTGGCTCAGCGTCGGTTGCGACACATTCACCGCGCGCGCGGCACGGCCGAAATGCTTCATATCGGCCACTGCCACCAGATATTCCAGCTGTCGCAACGTCGGCATGGCGGCGCCCCTTTCGATAGATAAAATCTATCGGAATACGGCATTGCTTTCAATTGGCCCTTTGCCGCCATCTGCCCCAGATTATGTCCAGCGCGCCCAACCAATGTGACAGTAAAAAAAGGAGCCGCGGATGCAGGAACGCCTCGAACAGCTGAACCAGCGCCATCGCCGCCTCAATCGTCTGATCGACAATTGCCGCGCGGCGAGCCGCCAGGAAGAGATGAAGACGCTCAAGCGCATTCGGCTGCGGCTAAAGGATGAAATCGCCCAATTGCGACGCCGGGTAGCCATAACCGGCTGACCCCCGAGGTGCGGTACGGACACCCTCCCCCTTTGCCGTGCCGCACCTCTCCTCGCCATGCCTGATATGCCCCTTTGGCATGTCGGGCGAAAACGGCCCTTTACGCGCCGGACCGGCGACCTTATGATACATTATATCATTGGAGGTCGCCCTGTTTTCCCCATCGCTCCGTCGTCAGGACTGGATCGAGCGTATTGCGCTCGGCGGTTCGCTGCTCTGCCTCATCCATTGCCTTGTGCTGCCGCTCGCCATCGCGCTGCTCCCCGCGCTCGGCGATGCGGCGCATCTGCCGCATACCACCCATCGCTGGCTGCTCGCCTTTGTCGTTCCGGCGACCGGGCTGGCATTGTTTTCCGGCCTGCGGCGCCATCGCCGGTTTGCGCCTGTCGTCACCGGTCTGATCGGGATCGCATTGCTGGCGATCGCGGCGTTCCCCTTGCTCGAAACCCGCTGGGAAACATTGCTGACCGTCGCCGGCAGCCTGATCATCGCGACGGCGCATCTCGCCAACTGGCGGATGCGGCACCAGTCCGGACCGCCTGCCCGCTGCGACTATGCCGCGCCGGACGAACCGCAAGGCTGATCGCGACTTCCTTCCTCTGGTATGGCCTCGGCGCCCCCTTGACCAGCTCGTGACCTAGTGACTCTGCTGCGCCTTCCAGCTAGCGGTATGGCAAACAAGGAGAGGACATCATGGCCGACGCGCGCGAATTCGACCTGATCGTTTACGGCGCCACGGGCTTCACTGGCCAGCTCGTCGCCGAATATCTGATCGAAAACTATTCGGACGGAAGCCTGAACTGGGCGATGGCCGGCCGGTCGCTGACCAAGCTGGAACAGGTGCGTGGCGAGCTAGGCGCACCGTCCGACATCGCGCTGGTCACTGCCGATTCGAGCGATCCGGCGGCGCTGCGCGACATGGCCCGCCGCACCAAAGCGGTGCTGACCACGGTCGGCCCCTATCAGCTCTATGGCAGCGATCTCGTCGCCGCCTGCGCCGCATCGGGAACCCATTATGTCGATCTGAGCGGCGAGCCCGCCTGGATGCGCCACATGATCGACGCGCACGAAGCGACAGCGCGCGAAAACGGCGCATGCATCGTCTTTTCCTGCGGATTCGACTCGATCCCCTTCGACCTTGGCGTCTGGGCCGTCGAACAGGCGTGCATCGAACGCTTCGGCAAGCCCGCCCCGCGGGTAAAGGGGCGCGTCAAATCGATGAAGGGCACTTTCTCCGGCGGCACCGCCGCCAGCGCGCGCGCCACCATGGCGGCGGCGGCCCGGGATCCGTCGATCCTCAAGCTGATGATCGACCCCTTCGCGCTTACCCCCGGCTTTACCGGCCCCGAACAACCCAAGGGCATGATGCCGCATTATGACGATGCGGTCGGCGGCTGGGTCGCGCCGTTCATGATGGCGACGATCAACACCAAGAACGTCCATCGTTCGAACTTTCTCGCCGGCAACCCCTATGGCGCCGATTTCGTCTATGACGAAATGATGATCGCCCCCGGCATCGGCGACATGGCCAAGGCAGCGGCCGAGGCGATCGCCAAAGCCTCGCCGATCGGCGGCGAGGACGGCCCCAAGCCCGGCGAAGGACCCAGCCGCGAAGAACGCGAAACCGGCTTTTACGAATGCTGGTTCATCGCCGAAATGCCCGATGGCACATCGCTCAAGTCGGTCGTCAAGGGCGATCGCGATCCCGGCTATGGTTCGACCTGCAAGATGATCACCGAATCCGCGCTCTGCCTGATTCAGGACGGCGCGGCAAAGCCCGGAATCTGGACCGCCGGCGGCCTGATGCCCGAAAAGCTCGCCAAACGGCTCGCCGAAAAGGCCGGCGTGACGATCATGATCGAAGGATAAGTGCGTGCCGGGTTACGGCCGGAGCATCGGTGGATGCGGCAGGGGCTTTTTCCCGCCAAAAGGCCGATGATTTTTACTAGCTATAAGTGTTCACTGCAGCACACGGCAAACTTCTTGTCGTTTAGGCAGTCATTGTGCAGCGCGATATTTCTCACGCGGTAAAATTTCGCTTCCATCAAAGAAAAAATGGCGGTCTAAACAAGTTGCGGGACGGGGGTCCCGCTATCTTGATGGGGGGAAATGTGAAAAAACTGCTCTGCGTCGCCATGCTTGGCGGCGCGTCTATGAATCTTGGCGGCTGCGCCACGGTTCTCAACGGCACCAGCCAGCCTGTATCTTTCCGTTCGGAACCGCCCGGCGCCGATGCCGCGCTCATTAACGGCATGCACTGCACGACGCCGTGCCAGTTCAGCATGAAGCGCGGCCACGATTCGAGCGTCACACTGACATTGGCGGGATATGAGCCGGTAACGGTTTACATGCAGAGCCGAACCGGCGGCAGCACTTTCGGGAACGTCCTGGCCGGCGGCATTATCGGCGGCGTGATCGACGGCAGCAACGGTGCTTCGAACCACCTCTATCCCAACCCCGTCTATATCAAGCTGGCACCGGTGGGATCGCGGGAGCCGGCGATGTTGCTCGACAAGGACGGCAAGGTCATCAGCACGGTCGACGAATATAACCTCACGGTCGAAGCCGATGTCCGCAAAGGCTTGGAAGAGCAGGGCTATTTCCCCATGGGATCGGGCAACAGCCAGTAATCCGAACATCGTTGGGAAGAAGGGAAAGGGCCTTTGCCATGCAGAGGCCCTTTTCGAATCGCAGGCAGTAACCGGGCTGCGTCGCTATCGATAGAACAACAGCATCAGCGCCAGCGCGGCGACCACCAGCACCGGCACCATAATCGCCGTCATCCGGTTGCGCCGCCGCCGCTCATCGGCATTGAGCGCGCCGAGATCGACCCAATAGCGTCCCGGCGGCCCCTCACGCACGACCAGCACCGCGCGCAGCCGTATGAACGCGCGCGTCTCCATCGGGCGTTGCGGGGAAAAGGCGACGGCGTCTTCCGGCCCGATCGCATGCTGCGCCAGGAAATAGGCAATGATCCGCCGTCGCGCCCGCGCCCGTGCCGCCGCTGCAATCGGGGCCACCGATCCGCCGATCATCGCCATTGTCCGTGCTTCCTCACCCCACGATCAGCCGCGGCAGCATCATGTCCGCGCCGACCACCGCCGCCAGCGCAATCGATCCGCTGATATAGAGCGCCAGCCAATGCCGGCCACGCAATCGCTTGCCGCGCGCCGCCGCCCACACCAGCATAGCGAGCAGCAATGTCACCACGATCGGCAGCGTCCACGCGCCGATACCCAGCGCCTGCGAAATCCGCATCTCGTCATTGGGATTCCACAGCGAAACGACCATCGCCATCGCACGGCACACAAATGCGGCGAGCACGATCAGGAACCCCGTGACGCTGCGCCCGATCGTCGCCCACGCCACCAGCGCGATGGCAATTGTTGCAACCGGCCCCGCCGCCGACATCAGCATCGCCTGCGCCGCGTCGGGCGCCACATCGCCGACCGGACGGACATGGTTGAGTCCGATTTCGACCGGAAAGCCCAGCGCCAGACCGGAAAGCGCATGCGCGCCTTCGTGCAGCAGAAAGGTGAGGACCAGAATGAGGAAGAAGCGAAGGCCGAACTGAATCATCAACACCCCCCTTGGTGTATTATTACGATAACTCAGCTCGCCACCGCTGTCACCCCATCAGCGTTTACGCCCCTGATGGCGGATATTCGCCGGACGGCCACGCCGCTTGATCACGCGTTTGGGGGCCCCCTTGCCGCCTCGCGCGCCACCGCGCCCCGGTCCACCCGCCGAACCCTTGCCGTCGGGCAATTCGAACCGCAGCGCGCCCGACACCGGATTTGCTTCGACCAGCTTGAGCATCAGCCGCTGGCCCAGCTTGAATTCCTCGCCGCTATCCTCACCGACCAGCCTTTTGCCCGCTTCGTCATAGCGGAAATATTCGCGGCCCAGATCGCGCGCGGGGACCAGGCCGTCGCCGCCAATCCCGTCGACCGTTGCGAAAAAGCCGAAATTCTGCACCCCGGTGATCCGCGTTTCCATGATCGTGCCGACATGTTGCGACAGATACGCCGCGACATAGCGGTCGACGGTGTCGCGCTCGGCCTCCATCGCGCGGCGTTCATGCTGGCTGATCGTCTCGCCGATCCGCTCCATCCCCGCTGCTTCTTCCCTGGTCAGCCCGCCGGGACCCAAATTATAGGCGTCGGTCAGCGATCGATGGACGATCAGATCGGCATAACGGCGAATGGGCGAGGTGAAATGCGCATAGCTCCCCAGCGCCAGCCCGAAATGCCCGCTATTTTGCGGGCCATAATAGGCCTGGGTCTGGGTGCGCAGCACCTGCTGCATGATCTCTTCGCGCCCGTCATGCTCCTTCACCTTGTCGAGGATATGGTTGAAGGTCGAAGGACGGATCACCTGACCCAGCGCAAAGTCGATGTCGAAGGTCTTGAGATAGTCCTTCAGCGCGACCAGCTTCTCGCGCCCCGGCGGCTCATGGATGCGATACATGACTGGCGCCTTGCGCTCTTCCAGCGCCTTGGCCGCCGCGACATTGGCGGCGATCATATAATCCTCGACCAGCTTGTGCGCATCGAGCCGCTCGCGCGGCGCAACCGACAGGATGCGCCCCTGTTCGTCGAGCACGATCCGCCGCTCGGGCAAATCGAGGTCGAGCGGCCCCCGCCGGTCGCGCGCCTTGTTGAGCGCCCGCCAGCATTCCCACAGCGGCACCAAAGCGGTTTCGACGAGTTCGCCGGACACGGGCGAACCCTCCCCGTTCGTGTCGAGCGAAGTCGAGACACGCTCGCGTCCCGATTGCGGCGCGTCCCTCGACTGCGCTCGGGACGAACGGCTTTCCCATTCATCCATCGCCGCCTGCGCGTCCTCATAGGCGATATTGCCCGCCACCCGGATCACTGCGCGGGTAAAGCGCCAGCGCTTCAGATTGCCGTCCTTGTCGACCTGAAGGTGACACACCATCGCCGCGCGATCGACGCCTTGCTTCAGCGAACACACATCCGCCGACAGCACCTCCGGCAGCATCGGCACCACCCGGTCGGGGAAATAGACGCTGTTGCCGCGCTTCTTCGCTTCCTTGTCGAGCAGCGAACCGGGTCGGACATAGAAACTGACATCGGCAATCGCGACGATCGCCTTCCACCCGCCGTCATTCTTCGGATCATCGTCGCGCGCGGCCCAGATCGCATCGTCATGATCGCGCGCATCGGCGGGATCGATCGCGACGATCGGCAGATGGCGCAAATCCTCGCGTGCGCCCTTTTCGGCGCTCGCCTTTCTGCCCTCCCCACCACCGTTCGTGTCGAGCGCAGTCGAGACACCACGCGCATCCTTTGCGGCACGTTCCTCGACTGCGCTCGGGACGATTTTGCCCAGCGGCTGCTTCGCCACCCGCTCGGCTTCGGCGATCAGTTCGTCGGAAAAGACATGCGGGATTTCATGCTTGTGAATCGCGATCAGCGAAAAGCTGCGTGGCTGAAACGGATCGCCCAGCCGTTCGGTAACCCGCGCCGTAATCCGCGGCGGACGTCCCGCCTTTTCGGCCAGCACCAGATCGCCGACTTCCGCCCCGCCCGCATCGGACACCGGAAAGTCGCGCCGCTCCTTCTTCTCCACGCCCTGCAGCCACAGCTTGCCGCCCTCTTCATGCAGCACGCCCAGCATCAGCGCCGCACCGGGCGCGAGCTTCTTCATCGGATGCGCGATCCAGCCCTTTCCGGCCTCTTCGGTCCGCGCCAGGATGCGATCGCCGACGCCCAGCGCCGAACGCTTGCCGCGTTCGCGCACCCGCACGCGCGGCTCGGGAATGCCTTCGGCCTCCCAACGCTCGGGCTGCGCCCACACCGCGTCGCCATCGATATCGACGATGCGCAGCACCGTGACCTTGGGCAGCCCGCCCATCTTGTGGAACGCGCGGCCCGGCGCACTG
This sequence comes from Stakelama portus, assembly GCF_003171655.1. Lineage (GTDB taxonomy): Bacteria > Pseudomonadota > Alphaproteobacteria > Sphingomonadales > Sphingomonadaceae > Sphingomonas > Sphingomonas portus. The sequence goes on from NZ_QFZL01000007.1 coordinate 168,247, forward strand.
TCGATCAGCCCCTCATCGGCCATGTCCTTGAGCAGCGCCTTGAGCGCGATCTTCTCCTGCCCCTTCAGGCCGAACTCGCGCGCAATCTCGCGCTTGCCCGCAGGTGTGTCGCTGTTGGTGACGAACTCGATGATCTGCTGCCGCGTCGGCAGGCCGGAATTTTTGGGCATCCGCCAGATGTAGGGATGCGCGCGCAATGCGTCACGGGGAAAGCGTGTGGACAACGCGCGACCGACACCTAAGCTGGCTTGATGCTCACCTTATTGGCCTTGTCGCTCATCGCTTTGCAGGATCGACCTCTGACGCAACTCCCGTCGGCCGCGGGAGAGTGTCGTTGGGTCCATGGTCGCCTTGGCGTGTATATGGGGGCTTCAGCCTATCGCATCTGGGTTGTCGGCACGACGCGGATGATCTCAATACCCAGCCACCAAGGCGAGGATTCCGGCGATCTACCCGAACCGCTTGCGCGCGCCTGGTCGCAATGGCGGGATCAAACCGGCAATACGCAGGTCGATAGCCTGATTTTCGCGGACTTCAGAGTTTGCGCCGTGCAGCGCGACATGCCGGGGCACATGCTCCCAGCGCGGATCACTGCAGCAAGAAATTACGTCTTCAGACAGCGATAGCAGCCCGAGCACGGGGCCAGGAAAAACCCCTGTCCTACACGCCCCGTTCCACGCATGTTCCGCTATACTGTGCGCCTCACGCGGGCGCGCGTGCGGGCGCATCCGCGCGCATATTGGCGCGAACCGGTGCGAACTTTGCACGGAAATACGTGGTTTTTGGGAAAGGGCACATCGGTGAAAGGACATGCCTTGCGTCACGCACATACCAACACCGGCCCCGTCATCGACGGGACCGGTCCAGCGGGTTCAGCGGCAATAGCGGACGCGCACCGTGCGGCGTTCATAGCGATCCCACACATTGCGGATCGTGCAGTTGCGATAGCGATTCTGCCGATAATGGCGGCGCGCATATTGGCCGTTGGCCGGATAATAGCCGTGGCGGCGATAATAGCGGCGATCGCGATCATAGCGGCGATCGTAGCGACGGTCATAACGGCGATCATTATTGTTGTCGGCAAGCGCGGCACCGATCACGATGCCCGCAATCCCGGCGACGATCGCAGTTCCGGCATCATTATTGTGATGCCGGTCATAGTGGCGATAGTGTTGCGCCTGGGCAGGCGCGGCAGTGGCGAGTGCGGCGGCACCGACAGCGGTGGCGATGCCTGCCTTGGTAATGAAATTGGTCATATTCGGTCCTCCTGGGTTCGGTGCGCAGTCAAACATGCCGGTGCAATGGCAACACGGCACGGAGCGCCAAGAGTTTGAATAGTATAATAAATGCCCTGAACTGGCAGGTAATGACGCGTTCATCGCAGGTTTAAGCGGAAATCCGGGGAGATAATTGTGCAATATTGGCTGATGAAATCCGAACCGGAAAGCTATAGCTGGGACGATCTTGTCCGCGACGGCGGCACCGAATGGGATGGCGTCCGCAACGCCGCTGCTGCGCTGCATCTCAAGGCGATGCAGGTCGGCGACCGCGCCTTTTTCTATCATTCCGGCAAACAGAAGGCCGTTGTCGGCACGATGGAAATCACCCGCACGGCGCAGCAGGACGGCCCCGAGCCGCGTTGGGTATCGGTCGCGGTAAAGCCGCTCGACGCTCTCGCGCGACCCGTAACGCTGTCGGAAATTCGCGGCGCACCCGCGCTCGCCGCGCTCGAAATGCTGCGCCAGAGCCGCTTGTCGGTCAGCCCCGTCCGCCCGGCGGAATGGGAAGCGATCCTGGCATTGTCGGGGATCTGATCGTCGGGGAATCAGCGTTAATTCTTGCCCAATATCGGCCGCTGCCTGGGGCGCGCTTTCTATAATTTCTCCAATGCCCTGAATTTTATTTGGAGAAACCGCCATGAAACTCGCTCTTGTCGTTGGTGCTTCCGCCTCTCTCCTTCTCGCAACGGGCGCGATCGGAATGGCGGGCGTGCATTGGGAATATTCCGGCGAAGCCGGGCCGGACCATTGGGCCGAACTGGCGCCCGAATTCGCCCTATGCGGCGCCGGACGGATGCAGTCGCCGATCGATCTGGGCACGCCCAGCGCCGAAGCGCATGTCGAAGTGGTCGCGGGCTATCGCGCGGGTCCGCTCAATCTGGTCAATAACGGCCATACGGTGCAGGTGAATTTCCAGCGCGGTTCGCGGCTGGTGAGCAGCGGCGACAGCTATGACCTGCTGCAGATGCATTTCCACACGCCGGCCGAACATGCCGTGTCGGGCAAACGCTATCCGCTCGTCGCGCATTTCGTCCATCGCGACACCAGCGGCCAGCTCGCCGTGCTCGGCATCTTCTTCGAAGAAGGTGCCGCCAACCCCGAACTCGCCAAGATCATCGCCAATGTGCCGCATGATTCGCACGACGCGCACCATTTCGGCGACATCGCGTTCGATCCCGACAATATCGTGCCGCACGATCTGAAAGTGTGGCGCTATATGGGATCGCTGACGACTCCGCCGTGCAGCGAAGGCGTGAACTGGCACGTCGCCGAACAGGTGATGACCGCGAGCCGCGAACAGATCGAAGCGCTCCACGCGCTGATGGGCGACAATGCGCGCCCGGTGCAGCCGCTCAACAATCGCCTGCTGATCCGCGGCTGACGCGGCACGATCCGCGCCGGACGGGCACGCTCCCGAACGGCGCGGATTTCGGCCGGAATGGAAAACGGGCAAGCGAAGATAGTCAGACGGATTATCGATAATCAATAAATGTCTTGCCGATGTGAGGCAGGTTGTATATATCGTTTTTCGATAAATATCTTATCGGAGATCAATATGCTCGCCCCGGAAGCAACCGATTTGCCGCTGCGCATGCTGCGCGGGCTACTGCTTCTCTTTCTGCTGCTCATCGGCATCGCGATACTGGCAATGGCGCTGATCACCGCCGCCGCCGGCATCGATCATGACGTCATGGTCGAAATCGCCGGGCCCGCCCGCAACATCGCGTCGACCAGCGCCTTTGCCCTGTTCGCCGCGATCATGGCGTGCGGCATGGTGCTGCTGCTGCTCGCGGTAACGTTCGTCCGGCACTTGCTCGCGATTCTGGATTCGGTGGGTGCGGGCGATCCGTTCATCCCGGCAAATGCAAAGCGGCTCGATGCAATGGCGCGCACCATGTTGGCGATCGTGATCGGCGGCTTCGCGCTGGAGATGTTCGCCCGCTGGCTTGAAGCCCGTTATGCGTTTGGCGTCAGCGTCGACATCGGCAATCCGGCGGGCGGATTGATGCTGGTTCTGGTGCTGTTCGTGCTGGCACGCGTCTTCGCCCATGGCACCGCCCTGCGCGAAGATCTCGAAGGCACCGTATAATGCCGATCCGGGTGAAGCTGGACGACATGCTGCACGAACGAAGGCTGACGCTGTCGGAGCTGTCGGCGCGAGTCGATATCACGCTCGCCAATCTCTCGGTCCTCAAGACCGGAAAGGCGAAGGCGATCCGCTTTTCGACGCTGGAGGCGATTTGCCGCGAACTCGACTGCAAGCCCGGCGATATCCTCGACTATAGCGCCGAGGACTGAACCGCCCGCGTCGCAGCAATCCCGAACCTGCGGCAGCGATGCCGCAGGTCCGAACGAGATTACGCCGCGTTCTTGGCGCGGCTGGCGCGCTTGCGCTCGTGCGGATCGAGGTGGCGCTTGCGCAGACGGATCGTCTTGGGCGTCACTTCGACCAGTTCGTCATCGTCGATATAGGCGATCGCCTGTTCGAGCGTCATTTTCTTCGGCGGTGTCAGGCGGATCGCATCGTCCTTGCCCGACGAGCGGATATTGGTCAGCTGCTTCGCCTTCATCGGATTGACTTCAAGGTCATCCGTCTTGGCGTTCTCGCCGATGATCATGCCTTCATACAGCGCTTCGCCATGCCCGACGAACAGGATGCCGCGCTCTTCAAGGCTGTTGAGCGAATAGGCATTCGCCTCGCCGGTGCCGTTCGAAATCAGCACGCCGTTCTTGCGGCCTTCGATCTGGCCCTTGTACGGGCCATATTTCTCGAACAGGCGGTTCATGATGCCGGTGCCGCGCGTGTCCGACAGGAATTCGCCGTGATAGCCGATCAGGCCACGCGAAGGCGCCGAGAAAGTAATGCGCGTCTTGCCACCACCCGACGGGCGCATGTCGGTCATTTCCGCCTTGCGCAGGTTCATCTTCTCGACAACCGTGCCCGAATGTTCGTCGTCGACATCGATGACGACGGTTTCATACGGTTCCTCACGACCATTTTCGCCGTCGCGGAACAGCACCCGCGGACGGCTGATGCCAAGTTCAAAGCCTTCACGCCGCATCGTTTCGATCAGCACGCCCAGCTGAAGCTCGCCGCGACCGGCGACTTCGAAACTGTCCTTGTCTTCCGATTCGGTGATCTTCACCGCGACATTCGATTCGGCTTCGCGGAACAGTCGGTCGCGGATCAGGCGCGAGGTCACCTTGCTGCCTTCGCGGCCAGCCATCGGGCTGTCATTCACCGCAAAGCGCATCGACAGCGTCGGCGGATCGATCGGCTGCGCCTGGATTGGTTCGCTGACCGTGGTGTCGGCAATCGTGTTCGCCACAGTCGCGACTTCCAGGCCCGCCATCGAGATGATGTCGCCGGCCCGCGCTTCGTCAACCGGAACGCGTTCGAGCCCGCGGAAGCTCATCAGCTTCGACGCACGGCCGGTTTCGATGACATTGCCGTCCATGTCGAGCGCGTGGATCGGCTGGTTCACCTTGACCACGCCCGACTGGACGCGCCCGGTGAGAATGCGACCGACGAAATTGTCGCGATCGAGCAGCGTCACCAGGAACGTGAACGGTGCCTCCTGATCAAGGCTGGGCGGCGGAACATGGCCGACAATCTGTTCGAACAGCGGCTGCAGCGTGCCCTCGCGGATATCGGGATTGTCGCCGGCATAGCCGTTGCGTCCCGAAGCGAAGAGCACAGGGAAATCGAGCTGGTCTTCATTCGCGTCGAGCGACACGAACAGGTCGAACACTTCGTCGAGCACTTCCTGAGCGCGCGCGTCCGAACGGTCGATCTTGTTGACGACGACGATCGGGCGCAGGCCCAGCGCCAGTGCCTTGCCGGTCACGAACTTGGTCTGCGGCATCGCGCCTTCGGCAGCGTCGACCAGCAGGATGACGCCGTCGACCATGCTGAGGATACGTTCCACTTCGCCGCCGAAATCGGCGTGGCCGGGCGTATCGACGATGTTGATCCGGGTTTCTTCGCCTGCCGGGGATTTCCACACGATCGACGTCGGCTTGGCGAGAATCGTGATCCCGCGTTCCTTTTCCAGATCGTTCGAATCCATCGCGCGTTCTTCGATGCGCTGATTGTCGCGAAAGGTGCCGGACTGGCGGAAGAGCTGGTCGACGAGCGTGGTCTTGCCGTGATCGACGTGGGCGATGATCGCCACGTTGCGAAGGTTCATGCGAATTTCCTGATTGCCGCTTCAATGCGGGATTGCGCGCGCCCATAGCGGAAATGTTGCGGCGCGGGAAGCAGGGAATGTTGCCGCCTGTCTGGTACAGCTCTTCTGAGCTGCTACTTGAACGGCCCATTGTGAAGGTCGGCGAAGATGCGATCGAGTGCGCGGCGCATCGTTTCGTTCCAGCCAAACGAACGACGAACCCAGTCCTCATTCTTCAAAGCAATATGGCCGAGCCTGTGGCATACCAGCGTGGTGGCCACTGCCGTAGCAGCACCCGCAGTGGTTGCTGCAACGATCCCTAGAGTTCCCGCCGCCGTGCCAGCATTGATCGTTGCAGTACCGATGGTGGCGACCATGCCAGACGAAGCGGGAGAACGCCGAATGACGTTGAGCGCCGCGACAAAAGCGCGTCCGAGGTTTCGAACGGTCTCGGTAAGCTGGCGGGATCGACGATTATTGGGATCGGGCTGGTTCGGCGCAAGGTCGGCCGCCGTTCGTACCGCGTCCTCGGCGCTTTCGGTAAGTTCATCCGCCTGCTTGAACCACTCGACAATTTCGATCGCCTGATCGGGCGAAACCTGCGCCTCGACAGTTTCAGGCCCGAAGCGAGCCTCGTCACGTTTCGATAGCGCCGGGTCCAGCCCCACCAGAAGATTGTGGGTTGCAACAATGTCCCCCAATGCCAGCAGCGCGGTATCCTGTATCGGGGGCAGGTTACTGTCCGGGTCGGACGCTTCGCGAATTGCAAGTTCGCGGCGCAGCGCATCGCCTCGCGCGATCAGTTGCCCCGGACGCAGTTCGTCGATGCTCGATCCAAGCGCGTCGCCATATCGCTCCAGAGCACCGCGCGTCTGGGCGGCGGAATTTCCGGAACACGCGCTGATCGCCCGGGTCAGCGCCTCTCGCACCTCCGCATGCCTGTCGGCCGCCTCCGGATCGCGGGAAATTTCGTCGTTGCCAGCGGAAAGATCGAGATCGAAACGGCCATCGGAATTGATGGAAAACACGGGCGATAACGGGTTTTGCGGTTCAGGTCCGAAGGAGTCCTCTTGGGCGTCCACAACCCACCTGGCAATTTCGGCATTCACATCGCCCGGATCGCGATCCCAGAACGCCTTGTCGGCGGTGGCGATGCGCAGCAGGATTGCGTCGTCTGCGTCCAGCGGCAAGCCGAAGCTGTTGGGCGACGCTTCCAGACGGCGGTCATACCAGCCGGTCCAGAACCGTGCATTGGGGTCACTGTCGAACAGGCGCGTGGCGAACTGGCGCCGCGCTTCGACGAATCTTAGGGGAACTTCGACGCCCATCCAGAGCGGGGTTTTGAGAAGCGACCGCGCGTCCGGTTCCGCCGCACGCTCCAGCAAGTCCGCTTCGTCGGAAATCACTCGCCAAAGAAGTTCAGCGGTGGCGTCGGCGGCTAAGTCGGCGGCGAAGTCGGCGGCGAAGGCGGCGGCGAAGGCGGCGGCGTCGGCGGCGTCGGCGGCGAAGGCGGCGGCGTCG
>NZ_QFZL01000008.1 GCF_003171655.1 Stakelama portus
CCCCGAAATCTGGATCTCGCTGTCGAAATGGCCGATGTTGCACACGATCGCCATGTTCTTCATCGCCTTCATGTGATCGGCGGTGATCACATCGGCATTGCCGGTCGCAGTGACGAAGATGTCGGCGCGCTTGACCGCATCTTCCATCGTCACGACTTCATAGCCTTCCATCGCCGCCTGCAGCGCGCAGATCGGATCGATTTCGGTGACGAGCACGCGCGCGCCGCCGTTGCGAAGGCTGTCGGCCGAACCCTTGCCGACATCGCCGAAGCCCGCGACGACCGCGACCTTGCCCGCCAGCATCACGTCGGTCGCACGACGGATCGCGTCGACCAGCGATTCCTTGCAGCCATAGAGATTGTCGAACTTCGACTTGGTCACGCTGTCATTGACGTTGATCGCCGGGAACGGGAGCTTGCCTGCCTTCGACAGGTGATAGAGGCGGTGCACGCCCGTCGTCGTCTCTTCGCTGACGCCCTTGATGTTCTGCACCGTCTGGGTGAGGTAGCCCGGCTTGCGCGCGATGAACGCCTTGAGCGCGCGCTGCATCTCGACCTCTTCCTCATTCTCCGGCTCGGGCAGGCTCTCGCCCGCTTCGACCCGCGCACCCCACAGCGCGAACATCGTCGCATCGCCGCCATCGTCGAGGATCATGTTGCAGGTCTCGTCACCCCAATCGAAGATCGAGCCGACATAGTCCCAATATTCGGCGATCGTTTCGCCCTTCACTGCGAACACCGGAACCCCGGTTTCGGCAATCGCCGCCGCCGCATGGTCCTGCGTCGAGAAGATGTTGCACGTCGCCCAGCGCACGCTCGCACCCAGCGCCGTCAGCGTCTCGATCAGCACCGCGGTCTGGATCGTCATGTGCAGCGATCCCACGATCCGCGCACCCTTCAGCGGCTGCGCTGCACCAAATTCCTCGCGCAGCGCCATCAGACCAGGCATCTCGGTCTCCGCAATCTCAATCTCCTTGCGGCCCCAGGGCGCAAGCGAAATGTCCTTGATTACGCAATCCTTCGGTTCTGCGACGGTAGCCACGCGATAATCTCCTGAAGACGAATGAAAGCCAGCCGCAAAGCGTTGCGGCCCGATGATTGTCACGTAGAGATTTGCGGCCGCGATTGCAAACCGAATATAAAGATTTCTTTATATCCCACCGGAGCACCGCCGCGATCCGGATGTGCCGGGGTACTTGCCTTATGGGCGGCGAAGCTGGGATGATCGGGCAAAACAGGACCCGGAGAAGATGTTCATGCCCTCATGCCGCCTGCTTCTGGCGATCGCCACCGCCCTGGCCCTTCCCGCCGCGGCTAGCGCGCAGAACAGCCTCCCCCTGCGTCAGGACAGGCTGGCGCCGGGCTTTGTCGCCGAACGGTGGAACGAAGACGGCTATGCCATCGGCTTTGAGAGCGACAATCCGTGGGGCGAATATACTGCCTATCTGATGGCGACCGATGCGGACGGACGGCGCAGCTGGCGGATCGAGCAATATCTGCCCAATCCCGGCACCGATTTCCGTCAGGGTTCGACCATGTATCTGGTCGAAGGCGACGCCCGCGCGCTGCTGATCGATACGGCGCAGCCTTCGCAAAACCCCGCCGATCATGGTTTGAAGGCGCTGGTCCGCACGTTGCTGGGCCATGAAAATGATGGTTCGGTGCGGGACGCACCGGTGGATTTCATCGTCGCCAACACGCATGGCCATGCCGACCATATCGGCGAGAACCGGCAATTTTCCGATCGTACCCTCTACTATATGGCGGGCGACTGGCCCGACGCCGCACCGGCCAATTATGTGCCGGTAAAGGAAGGCGGCGGCCCGACGCCCAATGGCCAAGCGCTGGGCAGCATCGATCTGGGCGGGCGCGTGTTGCGCGTGATCGACATGCCGCCGCATACGCCGGGATCGGTAGGCTATCTGGATAGCGCGCATGACATGTTCTTTACCGGCGATGCAGTCGGATCGGGCTATGTCTGGCTGCACTGGGCAAGCATCAGCCGATATGCCGCGACGATGGATCGCATCGCGGAACTGACCGAAGGCAGAAGCGATCTGGCGGTGCTGCCCGCCCATTTCTATCAGATCCGCGCCGATCACCGGCGGTTCGGCCCGCTTGGCCACGAATATCTGCTCGATCAGCGCGCAACCGCGCATGGCGTGCTCGACGGGACGATCGACGGCGAACCTTATTATGTCGTCGGGCCCGGTGCGGTCTGGGCGGGCACGGGGTCGGCGCGCATGACCTATGCGTTCGAATGGCTCGATCCCGAACCCGGAGCCGATTATCGCGCCATCGCCATTCCGGGCCACATGGTGTCGCCCGCACAGGCAGACGCGCGTTATGCCCCGCTATTTGCGATGCACACGCCGCTGTTCCTGATCCGCAGCCGACAGGGCGAGACGCTGTATCTGCTGATCGGTTCGCGCGCGGCGTTGCTGATCGGGACCGGACTGGGTGCCCCGGGGCTCGCCGATATGGTCGAACGGCTGAAAGGCGATGTTCCGCTCGAAGTCGCGCTCCTGTCGGATGATCCCGCACAGGCCGGCGGGCTGGCGCAACTGTCGCCCGCCGCAGTCCACCGCCCAGGCGACGGAGACACGATCGAACTGGGCGCAGCGCCCGATGGCACGGCGATCACGCTCACTGCCGTGGCGGCGGATTCCGCAAGTGTCGCGCTGCTCTCACCCGGAGACCGCACGCTGTTCCTCGGCGAGGGCGAAGCGCCCGCCGGCGCAAAGGGCCTGTACGACCTGATCTACAGCGCGCGCAGCAGCGCTTGGATGGTGACGCCGCACTAGGTCGTGAACCCTAGTCGCGCAGCATCACGCCGTACCGGTGTCGTTCGCCAGCAAACGCGGATCGATTCCCGCCTGACGAAACCCCCGCGTCCAGCGATCGGCGGCGGCCCCGTCATAGATCAGATCGACATCGCCCGGCGTGCTGAACCAGCCATGCCGTGTCATTTCCTCGTCAAGCTGGCCCTCGCCCCACCCGGCATAGCCGAGCGCGACAAGCCAGCGGCTGGGGCCGTTATTGTCGGCAATCGCCTTGAGCACATCGACGGTTCCCGACAGGGCCCAGCGCCCGGCGACATCGATCGTGTCCTGCCCGCTCCAGTCGGTCGAATGCAGCACAAAGCCGCGCCGCGGTTCGACCGGCCCGCCGAAATGCACGGGCAGGTCGGGAACATTGCCCGGATCGATTTCGAACTGGCCCAGCAGGTCGTGAAGCCCGAGCCCCTCGATCGTGTCGCCGATTCCGATTCCCAACGCGCCCTCGCCGTCATGCGCACATATCGCGATCACCGCGCGTTCGAAGCGGGGATCGCCGATTCCCGGCATAGCGAGCAGAAACTGGCCCGTGAGGAAGGAAGGACTCTCCATCTGAAGGCAGCATAGCCTGCCTCTATTCGCTTCGCCACCGGTTGAAATCGCGCGCCGTCGTCCCGATTGAATCGCAGTGCCGCCGATACGCGGCCGATCAGGAGGAGAGTTTCATGACCATCACAGTCGGTGATCGCGTTCCGCAGACCAAATTCGTCAAGATGACCGAGCAGGGCCCGGAGCAGGTCGAATCGGAAGATTATTTCAAGGGCCGCAAGGTCGCCCTGTTTTCGGTGCCGGGCGCCTTTACCCCCACCTGTTCGGCCAAGCATCTGCCCGGCTTCATCGAAAAGGAGAGCGAGCTGAAGGCCAAGGGCGTCGATGAAATCGCCTGCACCGCCGTCAACGACGCATTCGTGATGGGCGCCTGGAGCAAGGCTGCCGGCGCCGACGACAAAGTGACGATGCTTGCCGACGGCAACGGCAATTTCGCGCATGCCGTGGGACTGGAAATGGACGGCTCCGCATTCGGCATGGGGACACGCGGCCAGCGTTTTTCGATGCTGGTCAATGACGGGGTCGTCGAACAGCTGAATGTCGAAATGCCCGGCGAGTTTCGCGTGAGCTCGGCCGAACACATGCTCGAACAAATGTAAGATATTCGCGTGCCGGGGTTTTCTGCACTCCGGCACGCGAAAGAAACGACTTTCGACAATGGAACTTGCGGACGCTGGCCGAGTTGGAATCCCATCAAGCAATCGGAGGAATTCCCATGGTTACCGACACCGCCGAACTTCCGCCCCAAACCAATGACGCCACTGCCGACAAGACCGGCGAAACTGCGTCCGAAAAGGCAAGCGCGTTCGTCGCCAGCGCCCGCGAAAAGGCCGGCGAAGCGATCGACACCACCGTCGATACCGTCAAGAAGAACCCCGTGACCGCCGCCGCGATCGCCACCGGAGCCGTTGCCGCAGTCGCCGGCGCGCTGTTCGGCGCGAGCAAGCTGCGCAAAAGCGAAGACGACAGCGGTTCGACGGCGAAGAAGCGCAAGACAAAGGCCGACTGACCCCGAAACGCCACGATTGCTTGCAAGCCGCGCTGCGTCGCTATAGCGGCATAGGATGGCAAAGGCTTCTGAGATCGTCGCCGAACTGGATCGGCTCTACACCGCCTCCGTGGGGAGGCTTCGCGATGCCCTCGACAGATATCTGACCGATGGCACGCCGCCTCCCGCCTCCGCGCGCACGGACGGTTCGTTCGCATATCCCGAGATTCGGGTTCGATACGGTGGCGGGCTCGATCGGCCCGCCCCTCCCCGGTCGTTCGGGCGGTTGGTCACGGCGGGCGAATATCATGCCAGCGTCACCAAACCGGCGATGTTCGCCGAATATCTGTGCGAACAGCTGACCTTCCTGATCGAGGATTATGACGTCGAAGTCGACGCGGTCCCCGGACGGCAGGAAATCCCCTTTCCCTATGTGCTCGATCCCGGCCATGCGCTGAGCCTCGACGAAGTGTCGGCGGCCGAACTGGCGCATCATTTCCCGGCAACCGAACTCGCGCATATCGGCGATGAAATCGCCGATGGCGTGTGGGAACAGACCAAGGGGTCGCGTCCGCTCGCGCTGTTCGACGGGCTGCGCACGGATTTTTCGCTCGCACGGCTGCGGCATTATACCGGCACGCCGCCCGAGCATGTGCAGCGCTATATCCTCTTCACCAACTATCACCGCTATGTCGACGAATTCGTCCAATGGTCGGTGCGGCAGTTGAATGAGGGCGGACGTTTCACGCAATTTTCCGCCGCGGGCGGCGTCGTCATCAACCCGGGCGATGATCCGTCACAGCTGATCAACGACAGCGCGTGGCGCAAGCATCAGATGCCGGCCTATCACCTGATGGCGCCCAATGGTTCGGGCGTCACATTGGTCAATATCGGCGTCGGCCCGTCAAACGCGAAGACGATTTGCGATCACCTGGCGGTATTGCGGCCCGAGGCATGGCTGATGATCGGCCATTGCGGCGGTTTGCGGCCCAGCCAGCGGATCGGCGACTATGTCCTCGCCCATGCCTATCTGCGCGACGATCATGTGCTCGACGATGTCCTGCCGCCCGAAATTCCGGTCCCGGCGATCGCCGAGGTCCAGCTTGCCATGGCGCGCGCGGCGGAGACGATTTCGGGCCAGTCGGGCGACGAACTCAAGCGGCGGCTGCGCACGGGCACGATCGTCACTACCGACGATCGCAACTGGGAGCTGCGCTTCTCGCAGTCGGCGCTGCGCTTCTCGCTCAGCCGCGCGGTCGGCATCGACATGGAATCGGCAACGATCGCCGCCCAGGGCCTGCGCTTCCGCGTTCCCTATGGCACCTTGCTCTGCGTGTCGGACAAGCCGCTCCATGGCGAGCTCAAGCTGCCCGGTCAGGCCAACCGCTTCTACGAACGTGCGATCAACGAACATCTGCGGATCGGCCTGCAGGCAGTCGAGGAACTGCGCAAGGAAGGTTCCAAGCTCCACAGCCGCAAGCTGCGCGCGTTCAACGAACCGCCATTTCGGTAAGCATTCGGCGCCGAACTGTACGTCTGTGCTGAGCCTGTCGAAGCACCGTTCTTCTTCCACCACTAGGCGGAGGAAAACAGCACTTCGACAAGCTCAGTGCGAACGGACGGACTCAGTCGGCCTGTGGCATGATGCCGCCCTGACGGGCGGGAAGGTTCCGGGCGCTTACCAGCCTGCCTCATACCCCGCATTCTGCTCGTCGAGCCATGCTTTCAGCGGCGCGAAATATTCCATCATCGCTTCGCCCGAGATCTCGCGGCTGCCGGTAAAGGCTTCGAGCGCGTCGGGCCAGGGCTTCGACATGCCCATTTTGAGCATCGCGTCGAGCCGCTCGCCGACTTCCTTGTTACCGAAGAAGGAACAGCGATGCAGCGGCCCGGTCCAACCCGCCTGTTCGCACGCCGCCTTGTAGAACTGGAACTGCAGCAGCCGCGCGAGGAAATAGCGCATATAGGGCACGCTTCCGGCGATATGATATTTGCCGCCGGCATCGAACCGGGTTTCATCGCGCGCCACCGGGGGAACGATCCCCTGATATTGCAGGCGCATCGCATCCCAGGATGCCTGATAATTTTCCGGCTGGATTTCGCCCGAAAACACGCCCCAGCGCCATTTGTCGATCAGCAGTCCGAAAGGCAGGAACGCGACCTTGTCCATCGCCTGTCGCAGCAAAAGGCCGGTATCCTTGTCCGCGCTCGGCACCTGGCTTTGGTCGAGCAGGCCGGTCTGCACCAGATATTCCGGCGTGATCGACAGCGCGACAAAATCGCCAATCGCTTCGTGGAACCCGTCATTCGCCCCGCCGCGATAGAGCAAGGGCTGATCCTGATAGGCGCGCTGATAATAATTATGCCCCAGCTCATGGTGGATCGTGACGAAATCGTCCGAATTCACCTTGATGCACATCTTGATCCGGACATCGTCCTTGTCGTCCAGATCCCAGGCCGATGCGTGGCACAGCACTTCGCGATCGGCGGGCTTGAGGAACATCGAGCGTTCCCAGAATGTCTCGGGCAGCGGCGCGAACCCCAGCGAGCTGTAGAAATTCTCGCCGGTGCGGACCATTTTCAGCGCGTCATAATCCTGCGCCTGCAGCAGGTCGCCGATATCGAAGCCCAGATCGCCCGAGCCCTCCGGCGCGACGATGTCATAGATATTGCCCCATTCCTGTGCCCACATATTGCCGAGCAGGTCTGCACGGATCGGGCCGGTAGCGGACTGAACCGAATCGCCATATTTCTCGTTGAGCTTGTGCCGGACATAGGTGTGCAGCGCGATGTAGAGCGGCTTCACTTCGTCCCACAGGCCGTCGACCATCTGCGCGAATGCGTCGGGCGGCATATCATAGCCCGAGCGCCACATCGCCCCGACATCGGAAAAGCCAAGTTCGCTCGCGCCCTGATTGGCGATATCGACCATCTGCCGATAATCGCCGCGCATCGGCGCGCCGACATTGTCGTTCCAGCTGGTCCACATTTCCTTGAGCGCCGCCGGATCGCGCTCGGTGCCCATCGCCGCTTCGATATCGCTGCCGCTGATCGGCTGACCATGCAGCGTGCCCCTGCCCCGCGCGTAGAGCGAGCTCATCCGCGTCGACAGATCGGACAAGGTCGCTGCAGCGCCGTCCCGCGTCGGCGCCGGCAGCGTGATCGCGCTACGCAATATGTCGAGCATGCGGATCTGATCGTCAGACAGCCCTTCGATCGCGCGATATTTGGCCGCTTCCAGGGCGAAGCGCACCGACATCCGCGTCCCTTCGGCCTGGCTTTCCGACGCAAGTGCATCGGTGTCGTGCGTGATATAGGTCGCGTTGACCCAGGCAATACGCGAAGCGGTCAGGTTGAACGCCGCATATTCGCGCTGAACCTTGTCGAGAAAGGTAGCTGCGTCTTCCGAGCTCAGCGTGTCGGCGGCTGCGGTTACCGGCGCGGTCGTGGTGCCGGTGGAACCATGGTCCTGCGCCACTGCCGGCGTAATGACGAGCGAGGTGATCGCGATCAGCGACGTGCCGGTTCTGAACATGATCGATACCCTGATTTGGAGAAGCCGTACGCACAGACTGCGCAAAGCCCCCCAACGGGTCAAGCTGCGAGGAAATCGGCGATTGCCTGTCCGAATTCGGGCTTCACGATCGCGCTCATATGGTTGCCGGGCACTTCGGCATAGCGTGCGTCGGGCAGCGCTTCGGCCAGTTCCTGCGCACTGCCATTGTCGCGATCCTCTTCGCCGCAAACGACCAGCGTCGGCTGGGTGATGGCCGCGAGTTCTGCCCGCGTCGTATCGACAAAGGTATCGACGATATGGATCAGCGCGTCGGGATCGCCGCCGGTCGTCTTCAAAAACGCCTCTGCCATCCATTCGGGTGTGCCGCGCTCATGCTTTCCGAAATTGGCGAGGATATTGCGGAAATGCCGTCCGCGCCGATGGGTATCGACAATCCCGTCCAGCCCCATGCCGCCCAGCACGACGCGACGCGGCGATGCGCCGCCCGCTACCAGCATCCGCACCGTCGTTCGCGCGCCGAGCGAATAGCCGCCCAGATCATATTCGGTCAGTCCCAGATGCGCGATCAGCGCAAGATTGTCGCGCATCAGCGCATCGGGCGGATAGGCGGCGGCATCGTGCGGCGCGGCACTCGCGCCATGCGCGCGCAGTTCGGGCATGATGACGCGAAAGCCGCTGGCGGCAACCTTCCGGGCATGGCCATAGCGGACCCAGTTGGTCCAGGCGTTCGAAAAGAGCCCGTGGATCAGAATGACCGGCCGCCCCTCCCCCGTTTCGCGCCATGCGATCGACTGTCCGTCGAAGCTGGAAAAATATTGCGGGTCGGGAAGCGTCTCGGTCACGGAACCTCGGAAGCGTTGATGGATTAGGTCCAATCGGACAGGCACGGTGGTACCGGGATCGACGCCCCAAGTCGAGCTTTTGCGTCGGTTTCAGCGTCGAATGCTGCACTGCAAAAATAATTTCGGTTGCGACTAGAAATTGATGTCTATGCTTATTATATGCGCCGCATGGCTGAGACCCTCGGTTTTGTGATGAAGGATATTTCGCGGCTGATGCGGCGTCGTTTCGACGCCCGCGCCCGCGAAATCGGAGTCACGCGCGCCCAATGGCACACCTTGTTCGTGCTGTTGCGGAATGAGGGGATCAACCAGGGCGGCCTTGCCGAACAGATGGAAATCGAACCGATCACCGCATGCCGGATGATCGACCGTCTCGAAGATGCGGGACTGGTCGAGCGCCGCCACGATCCGGGCGACCGGCGCGTGCGCCTTATCTATCTGACCGAAGCTGCTCGTCCCCTGATCGAACGGCTGGAGGTCATCGGGGGCCAGGTGACGGAGAGCGCTCTGGCGGGCGTATCCCCGGAGGAACGGGAGCAACTGGATGCGATTCTGGGAAAGATCCGCGCCAACCTCGCTCCGAACGATAATGAAGAGATAGCCCATGGCTGACGCCGATCCCAAGATTGAAATGCGCGAGATGGACGTGAATGCCACCGAAGCCGAAACTCCCGAAGCCGAGGCGACGCCCGCCGCAAAGCGCAGCTGGCTGCGCCCGATACTGATGTTCGGCGTGCCGATTCTGGTCGCGCTGGTGATCGGCTATTTCTGGCTGACTTCGGGCCGCTATGTCTCCACCGACAACGCCTATATCTCTCAGGACAAGGTGTCGGTTTCGGCCGAAGTGGCGGGCCGCATCGTCGATGTCGCGGTCAAGGAAAACCAGAGCGTCAAGCAAGGCGATCTGTTGTTCCGCATCGACCCCGAACCCTATCGCATCGCAGTGCAGCAGGCCAATGCCGCCATCGCCGACGCGCAGGTCGATCTGGAAACGCTGCGTACCAGCTATCAGGGCACGTCCGCAGATATCGAAGCGGCACGCGATCAGATTCAGGCGGCGCAGCAGGATTATGACCGCCAGGCCGAACTGATGCGGCGCGGATTCACGACGCGCGCGCGGCTGGAATCATCCGAACATGCGCTCGAACAGGCACGTGCCGGGCTACAGCGCGCGCAGGCAGCTGCGGCCGAGGCACGGTCCAAACTGTCGACCGGCTCCGCCGTACCGGGTGAGAATCCCGCCATCGCCGCAGCGCGCGTGCAGCGCGAACAGGCGCAGCTCAATCTGTCGCGCACCGAAGTCCGCGCGCCGGTGGACGGCGTCGTCAGCCAGACCGACCGGCTTCAGGTCGGCCAGCAGATGATGAGCGGCCTGCCGGCCGTCACCATCGTTGCCAACGGGCTTTCCTGGGTCGAAGCCAATTTCAAGGAAACCGACCTCGATCACATGTGCGTCGGCCAGCCTGCCGAAGTGACGGTGGACGCCTATTCGGGTCTGCGCCTGCGCGGCCATGTCGCCTCGATCGGCGCGGGCACCGGATCGGAATTCTCGCTGCTCCCGGCACAGAATGCCAATGGCAACTGGGTGAAGGTGACACAGCGCGTACCCGTCCGGATCGCGCTGGACGAAGCCAGCCCCCGTCCGCTGATCGCCGGTATCTCGGCAAATGTGCGAGTAGATATTCGTGGCAACTGCCAGCGGTAAAGCATCCGGCGCGCGCGGACGCGCAGCGCCCAGGCCAGCTGATCACGAAGGTCAGGCAGCGCTCCCGGTTACCAACCGGGGGCTGCTGACTCTGGGCGTCATGATGGCGACGCTGATGCAGATCCTCGATACGACGATCGCAAACGTCGCGCTTCCGCATATGGAATCGGCGCTCAACGCCACGGCCGACACCATCACCTGGGTTTTGACCAGCTATATCGTCGCGACCGCAATCGCGATCCCGATCACCGGCTGGCTGGCCGACAAGGTGGGATCGCGCAACCTGTTCCTGATCGCGGTGGTCGGCTTCGTCGCATCGTCGGCATTGTGCGGCATGGCCACCAGCCTGACCGAAATGGTCGCCTTTCGTGCGCTGCAGGGTATTTCCGCCGCCTTTATCAACCCGCTCAGCCAGACGGTGATGCTCGACATCAACCCGCCGGAGAAACAGGCGCGTGCCATGTCGATCTGGGGCATGGGCATCATGGTCGGCCCCATTCTGGGCCCGGTGCTCGGCGGCTGGCTCACCGAGAATTTCAACTGGCGCTGGGTGTTTTACGTCAATTTGCCCGTCGGCATCGTGACGTTCCTGATCCTGTGGCTGCTGCTGCCATCGCGACCAAAGCGGCAGCGATCGTTCGATCTGTTCGGCTTTTCGATGCTCGCGCTT
Organism: Stakelama portus; assembly: GCF_003171655.1. Lineage (GTDB taxonomy): Bacteria > Pseudomonadota > Alphaproteobacteria > Sphingomonadales > Sphingomonadaceae > Sphingomonas > Sphingomonas portus. Next base: position 11,108 of record NZ_QFZL01000008.1, read on the forward strand.
GGCGTGTCCGCGCTCCAGCTGATGCTCGACCGCGGGCAGCAGCAGGACTGGTTCTCGTCCCCCGAAATCGTGATCGAGGCACTGACTGCCTTCACCGCGCTATGGATTTTCGTGGTCCATATGGCACTCGGCAAGAATCCGATGTTCGAGCGCGGACTCTGGAAAAACCGCAATCTCGTGACCGCAATCGCCTTCATGCAGGTGATCGGCGTGGTGATGATGGCAGTGATGGCGCTGCTGCCGCCGATGCTTCAGAATCTCTACGGCTATTCGGTGCTCGACACCGGCATCCTGCTCATGCCGCGCGGCATCGGCGTGCTGCTCACCATGGTCGTGTCGGCGCAGCTTACACAGCGCGGCTTCGATCTTCGCTGGGTGGTGGGGATCGGCCTTGCGATCGCGGCGGTTTCGCTATGGGATATGACGCACTGGTCGCTCGACATGGGATCGCATCTGATCATCGTATCGGGGTTGATTCAGGGGCTCGGCCTGGGGCTGGTGTTCATGCCACTCAACAATCTGGCCTTCGCCACCCTGCCGGCGGAATATCGCACCGAGGGCGCCAGCCTGCTCAACCTGTCGCGCAGCGTCGGCGCCTCGATCGGCATCTCGCTGGTCACGACCATGCTCGCGCGCAACATGCAGGTCAGCCATGCCGATCTGGCGCAGTTCATCAACCCGCAATCGCTCGACAGCTTCGATCCGTCGATGCTCGAAACCCTGGGCAGCATGGGGTCAGCGGTGATGGGCATGGTGAATGCGGAAGTCACGCGACAGGCAGCGATGATTGCCTATCTCAACGATTTCTGGGCGATGATGATCATCACTGCGGCGTCGATTCCGCTGGTCCTGCTGCTTCAGAAGCCGGGCAAGCCGATGAAGGCGGATCCGGCGGCTGCGGGGCACTGAAGCCCCGGTCGATACGCTATCGTTCGGTTCCCCGGATATGCCGCTATGTTTCCCGGCAGGCAGAGAATAGCGCTTCGCATGCCCAATCAGGCGTAGGGTGGCAAACCGACCAGATCGGGCGCCGGCGCGTCCCGCCGTTCCCAGGCGCATCGCTTGAAATCCAGCATCTCTTCCGGCGGGCTGGCACGGCGATTCATATCGGCGGGCTGGTACCAGAAAATACTGCGCAAATCGGCAAGAAACATGTGCGCGGGCGCCGGGGCGCCGCGCATCGGCAAATCATAGATGCGATCGAAATTCGCGTCGAACAGATAATAGCGGAACTGATGGTGCATGATCCGCTCGCGGCTCTCACCGCTCTCGCGCAGCGCTACCCGGCTCATCGTGTAGATATCCGAAGACCCCACCTCCAACGGGACCCACCAGCTGTCCTCGCCCGAGGGGCGCAAATCGATCCGTAGCGCTACGCCCAGATCCCATGTCGCCGATCCGCGGCGGTTCGACGCGGCCGGATAGAAAGCCACATCGATATCGGGGGCACCCCGGACCGAATATTCCGCGAGTTCGACGGGACAAGGTCCAGGCCGCGTGCCCGCACCATCCCGGCCCGATGCAGCAAGCGCCAGAAACATCGCGGGCAACAGGACGGGCATGGCGACTCCCCGGCAATGGGTTGGTCGCCATGCTTATCACCACCGCATCCGCGCGAAAGCGCGAAACGACGGTCAGTCGGCCTTTTTCAGATGGCGCCGTCCCAGCAGTTCGGCGATCTGCACCGCGTTCAATGCCGCACCCTTGCGCAGATTGTCCGACACGCACCAGAGCGCGAGACCGTGCTCAACCGTGGAGTCCTCGCGTACGCGGCTGATGAAGGTCGCATATTCGCCGACGCATTCGACCGGGGTGACGTATCCGCCATCCTCGCGCTTGTCGACGAGCATGATGCCCGGCGCCTCGCGCAGGATATTCTGCGCGTCTTCGGCGGAAAGCTCGTTCTCGAACTCGATGTTGATCGCCTCGCTATGGCCGACGAACACCGGCACGCGCACACAGGTGGCGGTCACCTTCACCTTGGGATCGAGGATCTTCTTGGTCTCGACCACCATCTTCCATTCTTCCTTGGTCGAACCATCGTCGAGGAAGACGTCGATATGCGGGATCACGTTGAACGCGATCTGCTTGGTGAATTTCACCGGCTCGGCGGGATCGCCGACAAAGATGTTTCGGCTCTGTTCGAACAATTCGTCCATGCCGACCTTGCCCGCGCCCGAAACCGACTGATAGGTCGATACGACGACGCGCTTGATCGTCGCGGCATCGTGCAGCGGCTTCAGCGCAACCACCATCTGCGCAGTCGAGCAGTTGGGATTGGCGATGATGTTCTTCGCCTTGTACCCGTCGATCGCTTCCGGGTTCACTTCGGGCACGATCAGCGGCACGTCCGGGTCCATGCGGTAGAGCGACGAATTGTCGATCACCGTGCAGCCGGCAGCGGCAAATTTGGGCGCATAGATTTTGGTCGCGTCCGATCCGATCGCGAACAGCGCCATGTCCCATCCGGTGGGATCGAAATGTTCGATGTTGCGAATTTTGAGTTTTCGCCCGGTCTCGCCATATTCCACTTCATCGCCGGTCGAGCGGCTGCTCGCCAGCACAGCGATGTCGTCGAGCGGAAATTCCCGCTCGGCCAGGATGTTCAGCATTTCGCGGCCGACGTTGCCCGTCGCGCCTGCGACAACCACGCGATAACCCATTTCAATTTCCCATTGTCCAGCCGCCCGACAGGGGCGGCGCGGGACCGCCATGTAGGGATGCGCGGCGCAAAAGGAAACGAGTTTTGCTTGGCCCGGCGCAAACACCCGGTTCATTTGATACGAAAACGCGCGCCCGAACGGCAGTTTCGTTCACGGCGCGCGCCGATACACGCAATTAATGGAATGGCGAGGACGGCGTAAAATACCCGCCCTCGCCTGTCTGTCGCTTATTCCGCCGAAGCCGGCTCCGGATGGGCGTAGCGATCGAGGAAGTTGAAGATCGTCGTCCACACATGGATTTCGCGCCCGGCGCTGTGCGTCTTGCCGGGATAGAACATCATTTCGAACGGAATGTTCGCCGCCTGCATCCGGGCGGCGAAGGCCGTCGAATTGTCGAGCACGACATTATCGTCGGACATGCCATGGATCAGCAGCAGCGGATCGCGGATGTTTACCGCATCCTCGACTGCAGCCGATTCGGCATAGGCTTCGGGGACCTGGCGCGGATCGCCCATATAACGCTCGGTATAATGGGTGTCGTAGAGTTCCCATTTGGTCACCGGCGCACCCGAAACGCCCGCTGCATACACACCCGGATCGGCTTCGAGCATCTTCAGCGTCATATAGCCGCCATAGGACCAGCCATAGGTGACGATCCGGTCGGGATCGACGAAGTCGAGCGTTTTGAGATATTCGGCGCCCGCCAGCTGATCCTGCACTTCGACACTGCCCATCGCGTGATAAATGGCATCCTCGAACGCCTTGCCGCGATTGGCCGATCCGCGATTGTCGATCTGGAAGAAGATATAGCCCTTATCGACGATATATTGCTCCATCGCGCCGCTCCAGCCCTGCGAAACGGTCTGCGAATGCGGGCCGCCATAATGCTGGAAGAACACCGGATATTTCTTGCCCGGCTCGAGCTCAGGCGTGATCATTTCCCAATAGAGCGTCTGTCCGCCCGGACCGGTGATCGTGCCGAACTTCGTTTCGCGATGGCTCGGCAGATAGGGGTGATAGGGATGGCCCGGATCGTTGACGTCGTTTTCGCTGATCCACGCGATCCGCTTGCCATCGGTGTCGGCCAGATAGATCTGCCCCGGCTGATCGGTGTTCGACCGGCCGACGATGATGCGCGTCGCCGCATCGTCCATCTGCGCGCTGTTGTTCCAGCCAAGCTCGGTCAAGCGGCGCGGTTCGCCGGGCCGGCTGAGCCGCGTTACATAGAGATGCGTTTCGAGAACGCCGTCCTTGTTGCCGCTGAAATAGACTTTGTCATGGTCTTCATCGACGCCGACGACGCTGCGGACTTCCCAGTCGCCATGCGTCAGCTGTGTCCAGTTGCCGTTGCGGAAGCGATAGAGATGGCCATGGCCGTCGCGTTCGGACCACCACAGAATGCTGCCGTCCTTGAGCACCTTGAACACATTGGACAGGTTTACCCAGCTGTTTTCGGCTGCGCGTTCGGTGAACAGGATGCTCGAGGCGCCGGTGGCCGGATCGACCTTGAGCATGTCGAGCGTCTTCTGGTCGCGGCTCGAACGCTGGACGTACAGCGTGTTGCCATCCGGGGCCCAATAGACGCGCGTCAGATAGATATCGGGGTTACCGCCCAGATCGACCTTTACCCGGCCCGATCCGTCGCGATTCATCACATAGAGTTCGACCAGGACATTGTCGGTTCCGGCCTTGGGATAGCGCTGGTCGTAAACCCGCGTGCCATCGGCGCCGATCGCCGAACGCGTGACGACATCGACCGGGCTCTCGTCGAACCGCTCGACTGCGATCCGCTTGTCGCCGGGCGACCACCAATAGCCTGTGCGGCGCCCCATTTCCTCCTGTGCGACAAATTCCGCCTCACCCCAATGAACCAGCCCTTGGCCGGTCGTGGTGAGCTGTTTTTCGGAAAGGTCCGCCAAGTCGACGACATAGAGATTCTGGTCGCGCACGAAGCTTGCAAAGCCGCCATCCGGGCTGATCACCGGATTAAGCTCGCCTTCCTCGGTCTCGGTCAGGCGGCGTACCTGTCCATCGAGCGTCGCCAGATAAAGGTCGCCGTCGAGCGGAACGAGGATCGAATGCCCATCGGGCGACCAGTCATAGGCGACGATGCCGCGCTGGTTGCCGATGCGCAGCCGCTCACGCTGCATCAGTTCGGCCTCGGACAATTCGGCGCCGGTGCCGACCTTTTTCGAATCGACCAGCATCTTCCATTCGCCGGTCGCGCTATCCATCGCCCAGAGGTCGAAACGCGAAGGCTCTTCCTGACGATTGCGCAGCACGGTGAGATATTTGCCGTCGGGCGACAGCGCCAGCGCGCGCGGAGTCGATCCGCCCAGGCTCGGGCCCGAGAACACCCGGCGCAACGTAAGGTTGGGCGGCGAATCCTTCACCGGCTCAGTTTGCGCCATTGCGGCGCCCCCGGTCGTGGCCACCAGCGTCAGCGCCATTGCCCATTTCAGCATGCCTCGCATTCTCCAACGGATATTTGCCCCGAACGGGGTCGTGATCCGCAGCTTATCGACGCAGCAGGCGTGCCAGTAAAGGGCAGCGCTCCGGGCGTTGGGCGATTGCTCCGCGGCAAAGCGTCGCTATTCTCGCCGGCATGAAGGCACCCCCTGTCGACGACCAGATGATGGCCGACCCGCAAACCGGGCTGATCTTTGCGCGCGTTCTGAACGGGCGCGGCGGCGCGACGGCGCTGGGGTGGGAAGCGGCACGCCACTGGATGCCGCACGATCCGCAGGAAACGCTGTGGATGCATGTCGACCGGAGCGTCGATTGCGTCGACGACTGGCTGCAATCCGAACTCGGCCTGTCCGAAGCCACGGCGGAAGCTCTGACCGCCGATGAAACGCGCCCGCGCGCGTTTCGCGAAGGCGATGCGCTGGTCGCGGTGCTGCGCGGGATCAATTTCAATCCCAATGCCGAGCCGGAGGACATGGTGTCGCTGCGCATGTGGGCGCGCGGCAATCGGGTGCTGACGTTGCGCCGCCGGCCGCTGCAATCCCCGCGCGAGATCGCGGCGATGCTCGACCGCGGCAATGGCCCGAAACGCACCGGCGACCTCGTCACCGAAATCATCGAGCATCTGGTGACCAAGATCGGCAGCACGATCGTCGACATGAACGAGAAAATCGACGAGCTGGAAGACGGTCCCGGCGATTATGACACCGACGATGTGCTGACGATCATCGCCACCATCCGTCGCAACTGCCTTGCGCTCAAACGGCATATGTCGCCCCAGCATGAAGCATTGCTGCAAATCAGCCGCGATCCGCCCGAGTGGCTGAACGAAAATAACAGCCGCGACATTCGCGAAACGATCGATCGGCTCAAGCGCTACCTCGAAGACCTTGATGTTTCAAAGGAAAGTGCCCTGGTCCTTCAGGACGACATCAACAACCGCGCCGCCAATATGGCCAATCATCGCGTCTATCTGTTGACCATTGCGGCTGGCATTTTCCTGCCGCTCAGCTTCGTGACCGCATTGCTCGGCGTCAATCTGGGCGGCATCCCCGGCATGAACGATCCCAACGGATTCTGGATACTGACCGGAATCCTGTGTGCGATGACAGCGTTGCAGTTGATCATATTTCGTATCCTGAAGTGGATCTGACCACGGAACCCGGCGCCTTTCCGCTGGTTCTTGCATTGGAAGCGCAGGCAATTCACAGACCCGTCTGAAATGTCGGGCCGACAAAAGTGGACCGGCGCTTTCATGTCTTGGATATTGTTTGACAGGGTTGCGTAATGCGTTTTCAAAATAAGTGTTTGCTTGCCGCCGCGGCATCGCCGTTGGCGCTTTTCTGCTTTTCGGGCACCGCCAACGCCCAGGCTTTCTATCTTCAGGAACAATCGGCCAAGGCGGCCGGTCGCGCCTTTTCGGGGGAAGCGGCCGATACCGGCGCGGATTCGCTCTGGTGGAATCCGGCGGCGAGCGCGGGCCTTGACCGCGCCGAAATCACTGCTTCGGCTGCAGCGATCCTGCCCGCGGGCGAAGTCGTCGACACCGGCACGCTGATCGTCCGTCCCGGCCAGAGCGCCGCGCCGGTCGGCGGTACGGCCTATTCGACCAATCCGATCGAGGAAGGCGTGTTGCCGACCGGATCGATCGCCGTGCCGCTCAGCGACCGGCTTTCGGTCGGCCTGACGCTGACCTCTCCCTACAGCTTCACCACCGATTACCGCGACGATAGCTGGGCACGCTATTCGGCCGACAAGACGCGGCTGCGCACCTATGACATCCAGCCGTCGATCGCCTTTGCGCCGACATCCTGGCTGCGGGTCGGTGCCGCGCTGAACGCCGAATATGCCGAGGCGACGCTTTCCAACAAGCTGCCCAATCTTTCCGCCGCGCTTCCCGATGGTCAGCAGACGCTCGACGGCAATGGCTGGGATTTCGGCTGGTCGGCCGGGGTGCAGGTGCATGGCGGACCGGTGACGGTCGGCCTGTCGTACAAGTCCGCCATCGAACACACTTTGGACGGCACGGTGGAAATCAGCGGCCTCGTCGGTCCGCTGGCGGCGCAGAACATGTCGCTTGACGGCGTGACGGCGACCTATTCGACGCCGTGGCAGGCGATCGGCGCGGTTCGTTTCGCGGCGACCGACAAGCTGACGCTCAACGCCCAGGTGATTCGCTATGGCTGGAGCGAGTTCGATTCGATCGCGCTCGGCGATCCGCTGAACACCGCGATTCCCGAAAACTACAAGGACAGCTGGAGCTTCGCCGGCGGCTTCGACATGCAGGTCGATCCGTCGCTGACGCTGCGTGCGGGCGTGCAATATGCACAGACGCCGACCCGCGACGGCGAGCGCGACGCGCGCGTTCCGGATTCGGATCGCTGGAATTTCGGCGGCGGTGCGACCGTGAAGGTCTCCAACGCCTTCTCGATCGACGCGGCGGCCAATTATGTGATGTTCGAAGACACGACGATCGATCGTGTGACGGCAGCATATCCGGGCACGGCGGCCCAGACGCCGATCCTGACCAATGGCGAATTGCGCGACGCCAACGCAATCGTGCTTTCGCTCGGCGGTCGTTTCCGCTTCTGACGACCTAGCCTTCGGGATCCAGCGCTGCCGCGGCGGCGCTGGATTCCCGCGTAAAGCGCGGCCCCGGCCCGCGCCGCGCCGCGCGATCCTGAGGATTGTAGAGCGCGCATTTCGCCAGCGATAGACAGCCGCAGCCGATACAGCCGTCGAGCACGTCGCGCGTGCGTTCCAGCTCCGCGATCCGCGCGTCGAGCCGATGTTTCATCTTGCTGCTGATCGCTGCCCAGTCGCGCGCGTTGGGCGCCCTTCCCTGCGGCAATCGATCGAGTTCGTCCGCGATTTCGGGAAGCGACAGTCCAAGCCCCTGCGCGATCATCGCAAAGGACAGGCGGCGAATGTCCGAACGCAGGAAACGGCGTTGCCCGCCGCGCGTGCGATGCGGCGCAACCAGCCCCTTTTCCTCGTAAAAACGGATCGCCGAAACCGCCAGCCCGGTCCGGCGCGCCAGTTCCCCGATCGTCAGCTGATCGTCGGGTCGCAGCGCCATTGCATTTCCTTCTTGACCTCAACCTGACTTGAGCTTGTAGATGCTCGTGGCATGGCAGTCCAACCCGGAGAATTTCCATGCCCGATATCTTCATCGAACACGTCAACATCACCGTTCGCGACGCAGAGCGCAGTGCAATGCTGATGGAACAGCTATTCGACTGGAAAGTCCGTTGGCAGGGCCCAGCCCTCAACGACGGGCATAGCGTCCATGTCGGCGATGATCGTTTCTATCTCGCGCTCTATTCGCCGCCTGAAACTCCGGACGCAGACAGTTTCGTCAAGGGACGCCCGCTCAATCATATCGGCATTTGCGTCGATGACCTCGACAGCATCGAACAGCGGGTCATCGACGCCGGACTGATCCCGTTCAACCATGCCGAATACGCTCCGGGCCGTCGTTTCTATTTCCTCGATCCCGACGGCACCGAATTCGAGATTGTGAGCTACAGCTGACCGGCATGCACGAAGAGGGGCCCCGCCCGGTTGATCCGGGCGCGGCTTGCCCCTAGAGCCTGCGCCAAACCTTCAAGAGGAAAGCGCAGACGCATGGCGAAAATTCAGGTCAAGAACCCCGTCGTGGAGATCGACGGCGACGAGATGACGCGGATCATCTGGCAATGGATCCGTGAGCGTCTCATTCTCCCCTATCTCGACATCGACCTCAAATATTACGACCTTTCGGTCCAGAAGCGTGACGAAACCAACGATCAGATCACGATCGATTCGGCCAATGCGATCAAGGAACATGGCGTTGGCGTGAAGTGCGCCACGATCACTCCGGACGAAGCGCGTGTCGAGGAATTCGACCTCAAGAAGATGTGGAAGTCGCCGAACGGCACGATCCGCAACATTCTGGGCGGCGTTGTTTTCCGCGAGCCGATCGTGATGCGCAACGTCCCCCGCCTCGTCCCGGGCTGGACCAAGCCGATCGTCGTCGGCCGCCACGCATTTGGCGACCAGTATAAAGCGACCGATTACAAGGTGCCCGGCCCCGGCAAGCTGCGCCTTGTGTTCGAAGGCGATGACGGCACCGTGATCGACGAGGAAGTGTTCCAGTTCCCCGGCGCCGGCGTCGCGATGGCAATGTACAATCTGGACGAATCGATCCGCGATTTCGCGCGTGCATCGCTCAACTATGGCGTCGACCGCAAATGGCCGGTCTATCTCTCGACCAAGAACACGATCCTCAAGGCCTATGACGGTCGCTTCAAGGACATTTTCCAGGAAGTGTTCGAAACCGAATTCGAAGCCAAGTTCAAGGAACTGGGCATCGAATATCAGCACCGCCTGATCGACGACATGGTCGCTTCGGCGCTCAAGTGGCACGGCGAATTCATCTGGGCCTGCAAGAATTATGACGGCGACGTCCAGTCGGACACCGTCGCGCAGGGTTTCGGCTCGCTCGGCCTGATGACTTCGGTGCTGATGTCGCCCGACGGCAAGACCGTGGAAGCCGAAGCGGCGCACGGCACCGTTACGCGCCACTATCGCCAGCACCAGCAGGGCAAGGCGACGTCGACCAACCCGATCGCGTCGATTTTCGCCTGGACGCGCGGCCTGATCTATCGCGGCAAGTTCGACAATACGCCCGATGTGACGAAGTTCGCCGAAACGCTCGAAAAGGTCTGTGTCGACACCGTCGAAGGCGGCCAGATGACCAAGGATCTCGCGATCCTGATCGGCCCGGACCAGCCGTGGATGACCACCGAGCAGTTCTTCGAAGCGATCCGCGTCAACCTCGAAACCGAAATGAGCAAACAGGGTCTCGGCTGAGCCCCTTACGCCATTCAGGCTTTTGCGGCCCGCCGCTCGGAAACGAGCGGCGGGCCGTTTTGATTCAGGGCGCCGCTTCACCGGTCATCCGGCCGGTACAAAAGCGATTTTCGTAAGCCGGCACGCATCCTTTCCGATGACAATCCGCGTCGAGCACGTAAGAATGGCGCCATGCTCAATGTGGAAAATAACGGATTCAGCGACGCGCTGGTGATTTTGGGGGCCGCGGGGATCGTGATCCCTGCCTTTGCGCGGTACAAGATCAGCCCGGTGATCGGGTTCATCCTGGTCGGCGTGCTGGTGGGGCCTGCCGGGCTGGGCTCGCTCGTGAGCAATTACCCCTGGCTCTATCACATCACCATTTCCGATCCGCATGCGATCGAACCCTTTGCCGAATTCGGCATCATCCTGCTGCTGTTCGCGATCGGACTGGAGCTGTCGTTCAAGCGACTTTGGGCAATGCGATCTTTGGTGTTCGGCGTCGGTGTCGCCGAACTGCTCGGTTCGGGACTGTTGCTTGGCGTCGGTATCCACTTGCTGGGTCAGAGCTGGGGCGGTGCCATCGGTCTCGGCCTCGCGCTTGCGCTTTCCTCGACTGCACTGGTGTTGCCGATCGCCGGGACGACCAGCCCGGTCGGCCGCGCCGCGTTCGCGATGCTGTTGTTCGAGGATCTGGCGCTTTTTCCGATCATCTTCCTGCTGGGTGCGATTTCACCGCTGTCGATGGACGCCGGGACCGACGATCTGTGGCGGGTCATCCTGATCGGCGTCGTCACCATCACCGTGCTGATCCTGGCGGGACGGTTCCTCGTCCCGCAGCTTTTCGCTCAGGCTGCGCGAACCAAAAGCCCCGAGCTGTTTCTGGCGGCCAGCCTGCTCGTCGTGATCGTCGCCAGCCTGGCGACATCGGTGATCGGCCTGTCGCCGATCGTCGGCGCGCTGATCGCGGGGATGATGATCGCGGAGACCGAATATCGTTCGGAAGTCGAATCGATCACTGCGCCGTTTCGCGGGCTCGCGCTGGGCGTATTTCTGATCACGGTCGGCATGCAGCTCGATCTGCGGCTGGTCGCGATGAACTGGACGACGCTGCTCAGCGCCATCCTGGCGGTCATGGTCGTCAAGGCAGGGGTGACGATGGCGCTGCTGAAACTCAGCGGCGCGCGTACCGGCACCGCTGCCGAAACCGGCGTGCTGATGGCCAGCCCTTCGGAAACGACACTGATCGTGCTCGGCGTCGCGGCGGCCGCCGGCCTGATCCTGCCGTCGACCGCCGCCTTCTGGACCAGCGTGACGGCAATCGGCCTCACCATCACCCCGCTGCTGGCCAAGGCGGGAAAGCTCGCTTCGCGGATGATCGAACGGCAATCCAACGAAGAGAAGGAAGAAACCGAAGTCGCGCCCGAAGGGCCCGGAACCGTCGTCATCGGCTTCGGTCGCGTCGGCCGGACGGTGGCGGACATGCTGGTCCGGCACGGCATTCGCTATACCGCCGTCGACGCCGATATCGACAATGTCACCTCGGCCCGGCGCGAAGGATATCATGTGCTGTTCGGCAATGTCGGGCGCACCGAATTCGTGGATATGCTGAACCTGGGCCGGGCGACCGCGCTGGTGCTGACGATGGACGATCCGGTGCTGACCGTGCGCCTGACCCGGCGGGTGCGCAGCTGGGTTCCGCATCTGCCGGTCATCGCGCGCGCCCGCGATTCCCGCCACGCCGCCGAATTGTACAAGGCCGGGGCAACCGATGCCGTGCCCGAAACGCTCGAAAGCTCGCTGCAGCTTTCCGAAGCGTTGCTGGTCGATCTCGGCATCGCCGTCGGACCGGTCATCGCCTCGATTCACGACAAGCGCGACGAAATGCGCAAGGCGATCATGGACGATGCCGGGCTGGACCGGGAACCGCGGCTGCGCATTCATCGCCTGGGCGACGCACAAAGTTGACGTTGCACGGGGCGCGAGACCCCGGCGACGCAGGACAGGAGAGCCATGATGCCCCGCTTCGCCCCCGCGACGCGCCTCGAAACGCATGAGGTCACCAACCAGCCGCCCGAATTCGGCGAACGCGACCTGTACGCCACCGACACCGCCTTGCGCGAAGCGGTACGGCGCGAGGGCGGCGATTGGCTCGACGGACCGCTGACGGCGCTGGGCACCGCATGTGGATCGGAGGAAATGCTCGACCTGGGCGATATTGCCAATCGCAACCCACCCGAACTGGTGCGGTTCGATCGCTATGGCCGCCAGATCGATGAGGCGCGCTTTCACCCCGCCTATCACCGGCTGATGGCGGCGGCGATGGATCATGGCATCCATGACATCGCCTGGCGCGCGGACCGGCCGGGCGGGCATGTCGGCCATGCCGCGATGCTGGCTGTCTTTACCCAGACGGAAGCGGGCGTGATGTGCCCGATCAACATGACCTATGCCGCGGTGCCGGCGTTGCGGACACAACCCGAGGTCGCCGAGCCCTGGCTGAACAAGCTGATCGGCGGCACCTATGACGCGCCGCTGCGCCCCATCGCCGAAAAGGCGGGGATTACGCTGGGCATGGCAATGACCGAGAAACAGGGCGGCAGCGACGTACGCGCCAATACGACCCGCGCCGAACGGGCCACTGACGGCTGGCGGCTGACCGGCCATAAATGGTTCTGCTCCGCCCCGATGAGCGACGGGTTTCTTACCCTCGCTTATGTCGGTGACGGCCTCACCTGTTTCCTCGTCCCCCGGATCACACCCGATGGCGAGCGCAACGCGATCCATGTGATGCGGCTGAAGGACAAGCTGGGCAACAAATCCAATGCGTCGAGCGAGATCGAATATCACGGTGCCTTCGCGTGGATGATCGGCGAACCGGGGCGCGGCGTGCGCACGATCATCGACATGGTCCACCACACCCGGCTCGGCACGATCGCCGGCACGCTGGGCATCATGCGCCGCGCATTGGCAGAGGCCGTGCACCATGTCCGCCATCGCCGCGTGTTTCAGAAGACACTGATCGACCAGCCGGCAATGGCGGCGGTGATCGCCGATCTGGCCATCGAATATGAAGCCGCCGCCGCGATGGTGATGCGCGTTGCACGCGCCTTTGACGACGAGCCCGCCTTTGCGCGCATCGCCGTCGCGCTCGCCAAATATTGGCTGACCAAACGCTGCGCCAATTTCGTTTACGAATGCATGGAATGCCTGGGCGGCGCCGGATATGTCGAGGAAGCCCCCCTCGCCCGCTATTATCGCGAGGCGCCGCTCAACGCGATCTGGGAAGGTTCGGGCAATGTCATCGCGCTCGATATCCTGCGCACGCTGGCAAAGGAGCCCGAGGCTGGACAGGCGCTCTTTGCCGAACTGGCGACGGCACGCGGGAGCGACGCGCGCTTCGACGGTGAGGTTGCCGCTTTGCAGGATCGGCTCGCCAAGGGCCTGCCGTCGGAAAGCGAAGCGCGCTTCATCGCCGAACGACTGGCATTGCTGCTACAGGCCAGCCTGCTGATCCGTCATGCGCCCGCCGCCGTCAGCGACGCCTTCATCGCCACGCGCATCGCCGGTGAAGGCGGGCGCAGTTTCGGTATTCTGCCGCCCTCCAGCGACATCGCAACCATCTTGTCGCGGCAATAGCAGGCGTTCAGGCGGCGCCGCCGAGCAACGGCAATTCCTCCCCGGATTCCTCGCTGGGAAAGTTGGACACGGTCACGCCCACCAGCCGGATACCCATTTGCGTCGGCAGCACGCCGCGGATCAGCGCAAGGCTCGCCTCGCGCAAGGCCGCTTGCGTGCGCACCGGCGCGGGCTGGCTGCGGCTGCGCGTGATCTGGCGGAAATCGGCGAATTTCACTTTCACAGTGACGGTTCGCCCGAACCGCTGCGCCTTTTCGCACCAGTCCCAGACACTATCGGCCTGACCCAGCACCCCCGCTTCGATTTCCGCAGGATCGGTCAGGTCGCTGCGAAAGGTGGTTTCCGAACCCGATGATTTGCGCGTCCGGTTGGGATTGACCGGGCGATCATCCTCGCCGCGCGCGATTGCATGATACCATTGCGCCGAACTGCCGAAATGCCGTTGCAGGAATTCCATCGATTGCGCGCGCAGATCGGCTCCGGTTTCGATGCCCAGCCGGTTCATCTTTGCCGCCGTTACTGGCCCGACACCGTGGAAACGCTTGACCGGCAATGTCGCGACCCAGTCGGCGCCCATATCCGGCGTCACTGCGAACTGGCCGTTGGGCTTGCGGTGATCGGACGCGAGTTTGGCGAGAAACTTGTTGTACGAAATCCCGGCCGAAGCGGTCAGCCCGGTCTCTTCCCGGATGCGCGCGCGGATCGCCTTCGCCGTCGCCCAGGCGGTCGCCAGTCCCATCCGGTTTTCCGTGACGTCGAGATATGCCTCATCGAGCGAAAGCGGCTGAATAAGGTCGGTATATTCGGCGAAGATCGCATGAATCTGCTGCGACACCGCGCGATAGACGTCGAAGCGCGGGCGCACGAAAACAAGCTCCGGGCACCGCCGGATCGCCGTGACCGACGGCATCGCCGAACGCACGCCATATTCGCGCGCTTCGTAACTCGCCGCCGCAACCACCCCGCGCGATGCGCCGTGACCGACCGCCACCGGCTTGCCACGCAGCTCCGGCGCGTCGCGCTGCTCCACCGACGCGAAGAACGCGTCCATGTCGATATGAATGATCTTGCGGACATCGCCCGGTGCCATGGCGAGGGCTTAGCGCATCCGGAACATGATGGGAACATCAACAGTTAGGGCCCGGACTGCCGCCCGGACCCTTACTGTGTGCGATCCTGTCCGTCCGCGGTCAGGCCGCTTCCTTCGCAGCCTCCAGCGCGCCCTTTACGGCGGCAAGCGCCTCGGCACCCTTGTCGCCATCGGGGCCCCCGCCCTGCGCCATGTCGGGACGGCCGCCGCCGCCCTTCCCGCCCAGCGCTTCGACCGCCGCTTTCACCAGATCGACGGCGCTGTGCGTAGCGATCAGGTCATCGGTTACGCCCACCGCAACAGAAGCGCGACCGTCATTGACCGCCACCAGCGCCACGATGCCCGATCCGACCCGCTGCTTGGCATCATCGATTGCACCGCGCAGTGCCTTGGGATCCAGCCCGTCGAGCACCTGACCCAGGAAGTTGACGCCCGCCACTTGCTCCGGGCCGGCAGCAGGCGCACCGCCCCCACCGCCCAGTGCCAGTGCCTTTTTGGCGTCGGCGAGTTCGCGTTCGAGCCGTTTGCGCTCCTCGACCAGGCTGACGATGCGCGCGGGCACTTCGTCGGGCGAGGATTTGAGCACCGATGCCGCTTCGCGCAGCTTTTCGTCACGCCCGACCAGCCACTGACGCGCGCCTTCGCCGGTCAGTGCCTCGATCCGGCGAACGCCGCTCGAAACCGCGCTTTCGGACACGATCTTGAAAATCGCGATGTCGCCCAGCGCAGTGACGTGCGTGCCGCCGCACAGTTCGACGGAGAAATGCTTGTCCACCGCCTTGCCCATCGAAAGCACGCGGACTTCATCGCCATATTTTTCACCGAACAGTGCCATCGCGCCTGCGGCAATGGCATCGTCGGGCGTCATCAGCCGCGTCGTCACCGCTTCATTGTGGCGGATCTGCGCATTCACATCGGCCTCGATCGCCGCAATCTCTTCCGCCGTCAGCGCCGAGGGATGCGAGAAATCGAAACGCAGACGATCGGGCGCGACCAGACTGCCCTTCTGGCTCACATGCGGGCCAAGCGTCGAACGCAGCGCGGCATGGAGCAAATGCGTCGCAGAGTGATTGGCGCGGATCGCATCGCGGCGCGCGACATCGATGGCAAGATGCACTGTGTCGCCCACTGCGATGTCGCCGCTTTCGACCGTCGCCTGATGCGCATGGAGCCGCCCGAGCGGCTTCGACGTATCGGAAACGATGGCGCGCAAACCCTTGTCATCGCTGACGATTCCCGCGTCACCCATCTGGCCGCCGCTTTCGCCATAAAAGGGCGTCTGGTTGGTCAGGATGACGATTTCGTCGCCCGGCCCGGCACGCTCGACACGCTGGCCGTCCTTGATAAGCGCGACGACCTGTCCGTCGCTTTCGGTCGCCGAATATCCGGTGAATTCGGTCGACCCCACTTCGTCGGCAATGTCGAACCAGATATCGTCCGAAGCCTTTGCCCCTGACCCCTTCCACGCCGCGCGCGCAGCGGCCTTTTGTTCGGCCATCGCGGCGTCGAATCCGGCGCGGTCGACTGCGATCGACTGGCTGCGCAGCGCGTCTTCGGTCAGGTCATAGGGGAAGCCATAGGTGTCATAGAGCTTGAACGCGGTTTCGCCGGCCAGCGTATCGCCAGCGCCCAGCTCGATCGTCGCTTCCTCAAGCAGCTTCAGGCCCGTCGCCAGCGTACGGCGGAAGCGGGTTTCCTCCTGCAACAAGGTTGCTTCGATCAACGGCTGCGCACGGATCAGGTCGGGGTACGCCCCGCCCATTTCCGAAACCAGCGAGGGCACCAGCCGGTGCATCAACGGCTCCTTGGCACCCAGCAGATGCGCATGCCGCATCGCGCGGCGCATGATGCGGCGCAGGACATAGCCGCGCCCTTCATTCGCCGGTAGCACGCCGTCCGCAACCAGAAAGCCCGAGGCGCGCAAATGATCGGCGATGACGCGATGGCTCGCCTTGTTCTCGCCACCGGTCGACGTGCCGGTCAGCGCGGCGCTTTCGTCGATCAGCGCAACGAAAGTGTCGATATCGTAATTGTCGTGCTTGCCCTGGAGCAGCGCGGCGATCCGTTCCAGCCCCATGCCGGTGTCGATCGACTGTTTGGGCAGGTCGCCGACGATCTTTCCGCCCGCCTGCACATATTGCATGAAGACGAGGTTCCAGATCTCGATGAAGCGATCGCCATCCTCGTCGGGCGAACCGGGAGGGCCGCCGGGGATATGATCGCCATGATCATAGAAGATTTCCGAGCACGGGCCGCAGGGGCCATCATCGCCCATCGTCCAGAAATTGTCGCTGGAGGCGATGCGGATGATGCGATCCTCGGGAAGGCCCGCGATCTTTTTCCACAGGTCCGCCGCCTGATCGTCCTCATGGAAGACAGTGACGAGCAGCCGCTTGGGATCGATGCCCCATTCCTTGGTCACCAGCCCCCAGGCGAGTTCGATCGCGCGATCCTTGAAATAGTCGCCGAACGAGAAATTCCCCAGCATTTCAAAGAAGGTATGATGCCGCGCGGTATAGCCGACATTGTCCAGATCATTATGCTTGCCGCCCGCGCGCACGCATTTCTGGCTGCTGGTCGCAGTCGAATAATCCCGATGCTCCAGGCCGGTGAACACGTTCTTGAACGGCACCATGCCGGCATTCACGAACATCAGCGTGGGATCGTTATGCGGAACCAGCGGCGCCGAAGGCACCTTGGCGTGCCCTTCACGCTCGAAATAGTCGAGGAACGAGCGGCGGATATCGTTTGTGGACGTCATGCCAGCGATTTAGGCGCGGTCCGCGTGTCACTCAAGCGAAACGGTTCGATGGATGTGATCGACTGACCCCCTTGCGGCTTTCGCCACGATTTTTTGTCGTCCATGTCACATTCGCGCACCGCGTCTCGTCATGCTTCCGGACAGATTGAAAGGAAACCGGGACATGACTGACAAGACCGACATCTTCGCCGCCGAACCCGAACTGATGCGGCAATGGAAGCAGCTTTCGACAAATGTCGGGCACAGCATCGATCCCGTCACTGCGGCGCTGGTGATGATCCGTACATCGCAAATCAACGGCTGCGCGAATTGCATCAACATGCACACTGCCGAAGCCCGCGCGCAGGACGAGACCGAGCAGCGCATCTATCTGTTGTCGGCATGGCGCGACGCGCCATGTTACAGTGATCGCGAGCGCGCCGCGCTTGGCTGGACCGAGGCACTGACTCGCCTTTCGGAAGGACATGCGATGGATTCGGCGAAGACCGCGCTTGCCGAACATTTCGATCCGGAGGAGCAGGTGCGGCTGACCCTGATGATCAACATCATCGCCGGCTGGAACCGGCTGGCGACGGGATTCGGGCTGTGGATCGAACCGGTGCGTGGCAAGGTCACGCCCTCGCAAGCGGCGTGAACCCGCCTTCCACCCTCGACGATAGCGACGCGGCGGCGGCTTTCACGCCGCTGCGTCCGGTGCTGATTCGTGTGGCCTATCGCATGCTGGGTTCGGTTTCGGATGCGGAAGATGCGGTGCAGGAGGGGTTCCTGCGCTGGATGGCAACCGACCGCGCCGCCATTCGCGAGCCGGAGGCATGGCTGCGGCGCACCGTGACGCGACTATGCCTCGATCAGCTCAAATCGGCACGGCATCGGCGCGAAACCTATATCGGCCCCTGGCTGCCCGATCCGGTGATCGAAGATGGCGGCAGTGACCCGGACGATGTCACACTCCCGCTGATGCTGGCGCTGGAACGCCTGTCGCCGCTCGAACGCGCTGCGTTCCTGTTGCACGATGTGTTCGGGCTCGACTTCGCCGAAGTGGCCGCGACGATCGGTCGCGAACCGGCCAGTTGCCGCCAACTGGCGAGCCGGGCGCGCTCCCATGTCCATGCCGAACGGCCGCGATTCATGATCGAGCGCGAGCGCGGCCTGCAACTCGCCCAGGCATTTTTCCACGCGTCGCGCAGCGGCGATACTACGGCATTACGGGCCATGCTGGCCGATGACGTTTCGATTCATTCGGATGGCGGAGGCAAGCGACCGGCCGCCATCGTTCCCGTCATCGGGGCAGATCAGGTCGTCCGATTGCATCGGGCGCTGGCGATATTGTTCCGCAAATATGGGTCGCAGCTGGTGCGAACCACATTCATCAACGGCCTGCCGGGTTTCGTGACGCGCGAAGGCGACGGCGTGTTACAAACCACTGCGCTCGATATCGACGGCGATCGCATTCGCGCGATCTATATCATGCGCAACCCGGACAAGCTGCGCCATCTGCACTAGCCCCGGTGATCAGCGGAAAGGTTCGTCCAGGCTGACCGGCGGTTCGCTGAACCATGCGGGGCCGGTTTCGGTGATGTGGATGCAGTCCTCGAGCCGCACGCCGAATTTGCCGGGTAGATAGATGCCCGGTTCGTCGGAGAAGCACATGCCCGGCTTGAGCAACGTCGCCTCACCACGCACGAAATTGACCGGTTCGTGGCCTTCCATGCCGATGCCGTGCCCCGTGCGATGCGACAGGCCGGGCAGCGCATAATCGGGGCCATAGCCGAGGCTGTCATAATAGCGGCGCACCGCATCATCGACCGCGCCCGCAGGCGTGCCGACCTGCGCCGCCTCGAACGCGATCTGCTGGCCGCGATGGACTTCGTTCCACACCTTGCGCTGTTCGGGCGTCGCTTCGCCATGAACGAAGGTGCGCGAGACATCGGATTCATAATCATGCACCGAACAGCCGCAATCCATCAGCACGACTTCGCCCGGGCGAACCATCTGTGGCTGGCCCGATCCATGCGGATAGGCCGACGCCTCGCCCAGCAGGATCAGGTTGAATTCGACATTGCCCCCCATCGCGCGTGTCGCCGCCGTCATCAGCGCGCCGATGTCGCGCGGAGTCATGCCCGATTCGATCTGCGGCCAGGTCCAGCGATAGGCGGCGATGGTGATGTCGGTCGCGATCTGCATCAGCGCGAGTTCGGCGGGCGTTTTGATCATGCGGCAGCCGCGAATGATCGGATCGCCGGGAACCAGCCGGGCATCGGGTAGCGCCCTGCCCAGCCCCGCGACCGCGAAATAGCGCACCGATTCCTCGATACCGACCGGCTTGTCGGCAAGCCCGCGATCCTTGAGAAATCCCGCGACAATTTCGGTCGGGTCCTCATGTTCCTGCCACACGCGCACTTCGCACGGGACCCCGAGCGATTCGCGCACCGAAGGCTCTTCGAAGAAGGGCGTGACGATGCACGGCTCACCCTCCTGCGGAATCACCAGCGCGGTCAGCCGCTCGCTGCGCCACCAGCGTACGCCGCTGAAATAGATCATCGACGCGCCGGGCTCGATCACCACCGCGCCGATGCCCTGTTCCTGCATCAGTTGCTGGGCACGCGCGATCCGCCCTGCCCGCTCCTCCGGCCCGATTTCGACTGCATTGGCGGCAAGGTTCGGCAAGTCGCTCGCCTGCTGCGCCAGCGCGCGGGCGAAGGGCGTCGCAAGCAGCGGCACCATCGCCGCGCCGGCAATCAGCCTGCGGCGATCGACGATCATGCCGGCGCTCCCTCCGGCGCGTCCTTCTCTCCGGTCGACACGACCGTGGCGAGCACCAGATCGCCGACGACGTTGAGCGTGGTACGGCACATATCGAGGAACCGATCGACGCCCAGAACCAGGCCGATCCCTTCGGGCGGGACGCCGACCATGCCGAGAATCAGCGCCACGACCGGCAGTGATCCCGCAGGCACGCCCGCCGTTCCGATGCCGCCAAGGATGCAGATCAGCATCACCGTGACTTGCTGGGTGAAGCTGAGATCGACGCCGAAAAACTGCGCGAGAAACAGAACCGTGACGCCTTCGAACATCGCGGTGCCGTTCTGATTCGCAGTCGCGCCCACCGTCAGCACGAACCGGGCAACCTTACGCGGAAGCTTGAGCTCAAGATCGGCGACGCGCAGCGCCGTCGGCAATGTCGCGTTCGACGATGCAGTCGAAAAGGCCATCACCGTCGCTTCCTGAGTCTGACGGAAGAAATCGAGCGGGTTCTTCTTCGCGATCAGGATCAGCAGCAGCGGGAAGACGAGGAACATCTGCGCCCCAAGCGCGAGCAGCACCACGCCGACATAGGCCGACAGCCGCACCATCAATTCCCAGCCGAACAGCGCGGCGAGGTTGAACATGAAACAAAAGACCGCGAGCGGCGCCATTTTGATGACGATGCCGATCAGTTTCATCGCGACGACGAAGATGCCTTCGATGCCGTCCTTCAGCACCTGAACTTCGCGCCGGTCACCCGCCAGCAGGATGCCGATGCCGAAAAACAGCGCAAAGAACATCACCGCCAGAATATCGTTCGCAGTCATCGCCGAAACGACGTTCGACGGGACAATCGAAAGCACGGCATCGATACCGGTAGGCGTCGAACCGGTGCGTTCGAGGATGGCGCTGGCATTGCTGCCGGCGTCGTCGAGCATCGACTGGACCATGGCGGGATCGGTGCCGGCACCCGGCTGAAGCAGATTGACGATGCCAATGCTGATCAGCACCGCGATGCTCGACACGACGATCGTCAGCATCAGCGTGCGCAGGCCGACACGGCGGAGCGACTTGATCTCGCCCATTTCGGCGATGCCGACGACCAGCGCCGAAAACAGCAGCGGAATGACGAGCATGAAGAGCAGGCGGAGGAAAAGCTGGCCGATCGGACCGGTGACATAGGTCGTCACCGTTTCCACCCAGGACGCGCCACCGGCGAAGAAATGCACCAGGAGGCCAAGCCCCAGGCCGAGCGCGAACCCGCCCAGCATCCACCATTGCAGCTTGCTTTCGCCGCGCGCTTCCGTTGTTGCGCTGCCCTCGGCCGCTTCCATCAATACCCCCTTGCTGATTTCCAAGCGTCACGCATAGGCATAAGGGCCGCCCTTGGCGAGAGCCCTCTGATAGGCGGGGCGGCCATGAATCGTTTCCAGCCATTTGCCGATATGCGGACGGTCGTTCCGGGCATCGGCCCGCGCCGCGGCGGCTTCCAGCGGAAAGCTCATCATGATGTCAGCGGCGGTGAAGCTGTCGCCGGCGAACCAGGGACGCGACGCGAGTTCGGTTTCGACCCAGTCGAGATGCGTGTCGATCATCGGCTGGATGCGCTTCTGCGCGGCCTTGCCGAACAAGGGCACGCGCGTCAGCACCAGCTTCACCAGCAACGGCGGCATCAGCGACCCTTCGGCATAATGCATGAAGTGGCGATAGCGCAGCGTGTTTTCGCGGTGCGCCGGCGCACCAAGCCTGCCATCGGCCTTTTCGACCAGATATTCGACGATGGCGCCGGTTTCCGCCACAACACGCGGGCCTGCCTGCGACGCACTGCTCGAATCGGTAATGACCGGCGATTTGCCCAACGGGTGCACGCGCCTAAGCTCGGGCGGCGCAAGCATGGTCTGCTTGTTGCGCGCATAGCGCTGGACCTCATAGGGCATGCCCAGTTCCTCGAGCAGCCAGAGGATCCGCTGCGAGCGCGAATTTTCGAGATGGTGAACCGTGATCATCGTGCCAGAGCTCCGTCGGCGAAATCGTTGGAGCGCGGTCTACCCTGTCGGCGCGGATATTTCCCGCAATTTCAGCACGAAGATTGCGCGGACGATCCGGAAATTAGCGCACACGAAGCGTTTCGTAGCGGAAGCCGGGTAACAGGAAAGACCCGGCGCAAGGGAGCGACGCCGGGTCTTCCTGTGGGAACATGTCCCGTGACCGCCTTCGCCCCATGCGCGCGAACGAAACGGTCGATACCTTATTGTAGAAGGACTCAATCCTCTGCGTCGGGTCCGGTCATCATTTCCTCAGCCACCTGATCGGTCCGGCCACGGATCGCCTTTTCGAGACGGTCGCAGAGATCGGGATTTTCCTTGAGGAAGGTCTTGGCGTTTTCACGCCCCTGGCCGATGCGGACGCTGTCATAGCTGAACCAGGCGCCGGCCTTTTCCACCAGACCCGCCTTGACGCCGAGATCGAGGATCTCGCCGATCTTCGACACGCCTTCGCCATACATGATGTCGAATTCGACTTGCTTGAACGGCGGCGCGACCTTGTTCTTCACCACCTTCACGCGCGTCGAATTGCCGATGATGTCGTCGCGATCCTTGATCTGGCCGGTGCGGCGAATGTCGAGCCGCACCGAAGCATAGAATTTGAGCGCATTACCGCCGGTCGTGGTTTCCGGATTGCCGTACATCACGCCGATCTTCATGCGCAGCTGGTTGATGAAGATCACCATGCAGCGCGAGCGGCTGATCGATCCGGTCAGCTTGCGCAGGCTTTGCGACATCAGCCGCGCCTGCAGGCCGACATGGCTGTCGCCCATTTCGCCTTCGATTTCGGCGCGCGGCACCAGCGCGGCAACCGAATCGACCACCAGCACGTCGATCGCATTCGAACGCACCAGCGTATCGGTGATTTCCAGCGCCTGCTCGCCGGTATCAGGCTGAGACACGATCAGTTCGTCGATATCGACGCCCAGCTTGCGGGCATAAACCGGATCGAGCGCGTGTTCGGCATCGACAAAGGCGGCGGTACCGCCCATTTTCTGCGCTTCGGCGATCACGTGCAGCGCGAGCGTCGTCTTGCCCGAGCTTTCCGGGCCATAGATTTCGATCACACGGCCGCGCGGCAGGCCGCCGACGCCAAGCGCGATGTCGAGTCCCAGCGACCCGGTCGAAATCGCTTCGACCTGCATCGTCTCCTTCGAGCCGAGCTTCATCGCGCTGCCCTTGCCGAACGCGCGATCGATCTGCGCGAGCGCCGCGTCCAGAGCCTTTTGCCGTTCGCCTGCTGCCTTGTCGGTTGCTGCCATCTTGCCGTCGATCACCTTGAGAGAAGCCGCCATTGGATTCGTCCCTGTCGCTAAAGGAATGCCGAAACGCGTTCAACGTCTGTCGCATCGTGTACGACATTTGTTCTCAAAGAACAAGAGCGGAACGAAATCTTCATTGCGACATGCGAAAAGCAGGCTATTTCCAGTCGCATGAGCGTCGAGCGCGAAATCCGCGAGTTGATCGCCGAACAGAGCGGCATGCCGCTGATCCGCATTCATCGCGACTCCCGCATCGCGGAGGATCTGGGCATTTCGGGTGATGATGCAGTGACATTGTTTTCGCGAATTTCGGGGCGGTATCGTGTCGATCTGACCGCTTTGTGGAAACGGTGGGACCGGCATTTCCTGATCAATGCGCTTTCCATCCGCACGATCGTGGCGATGGCTGTCGTGCTGCTGATCGCAACATTGATCGCAAAATGGGTCGGCGGGGTGATGTATCTACCTGCCAGCGGCATTTTCCTTCTCGCCCTGTTGCTCGCCGCGCTGATATGGCTGCCGTTGCGCAGGACGCTTCCGCTGCG
This sequence comes from Stakelama portus, assembly GCF_003171655.1. Classification (GTDB taxonomy): domain Bacteria; phylum Pseudomonadota; class Alphaproteobacteria; order Sphingomonadales; family Sphingomonadaceae; genus Sphingomonas; species Sphingomonas portus. Next base: position 35,157 of record NZ_QFZL01000008.1, read on the forward strand.
AAAGCCGGTGCCGATCCGGGTTCGCGATATCGTTCAGGCGGTGGAACGCGGAAACTGGTGATGGTACGCGGCTTGCCAGAGCGGTCGCCGCGCGCGATGCTCCGGCGATGACCAATCTCACCAGTTTCGTTCAGGGCCTGCCCAAGGCCGAGCTCCACTTGCATATCGAAGGCAGCCTCGAACCCGAATTGATGTTCGCGCTTGCCGAGCGCAACAAGGTGTCGATTCCGTTCGCCAGTGTCGAAGATGTGCGCGCGGCCTATGATTTTTCGAACCTGCAGGATTTTCTCGACATCTATTATGCTGGCGCGAATGTGCTGCGTACCGAAGCGGATTTTTGCGATCTGGCGACTGCCTATTTCGATCGCGCGGCGGCGGACGGCGTGCGCCATTCCGAAATCTTCTTCGATCCCCAGACGCATACCGATCGCGGCATCCCGTTTCAGGTCGTCGCCGACGGCCTTCTCGCGGGCATGGCCGAAGCCGAAGCGAAACACGGGCTCACTTCCAAACTGATTCTCTGCTTCCTCCGCCATCTGGACGAGGACGCTGCGTTCGAAACGCTGAAAGCCGCCGAACCCTGGCTCGATCGGATCGAAGGCGTCGGGCTCGATTCGTCCGAAGTCGGCCATCCGCCGAGCAAATTCGCGCGAGTATTCGAAGCCGCTCGCGGCATGGGGCTGAAAGCAGTCGCGCATGCGGGCGAGGAAGGTCCGCCCGAATATGTGTGGGAAGCGCTCGATCTGCTCCATATCGACCGGCTGGACCATGGCAATCGCGCGCTTGAGGACGCGAAACTGACCGAGCGGCTCGCGCAGAGCGGGATGACGCTGACGGTGTGCCCGCTTTCCAATCTGAAGCTGTGCGTGATCCCCGACATGGCCGCGCATCCGATCGACCGGATGCTGAAAGCGGGGCTGCGCGCCACGATCAATTCCGACGATCCGGCCTATTTCGGCGGCTATGTCGTCGATAATTATGTCGCGGCGGCACAGGCACGCGGGCTCGATCGCGACGATCTGGTAACGCTCGCCCGCAACAGCTTTCTCGGCTCGTTCCTGCCGCCGGCGGAAATTGCCGGGCATGTCGCGCGGCTCGATGCCTGGGCGGCGGCAAATTGATGCCGGTATTCACACCAATCCCGCACGAGCAATTCGTCGATCATGTGCACAGGCTTGCAAAGGCCATCGCCGCCGACAGCGCGTGGGAACCGAGTTTCCTGATCGGCATCGGTCGTGGCGGCCTGGCACCGGCGGTGTATCTCAGCCACGCGACCGGTCGGCCGATGCTGTCGGTCGACCATAGTTCGAAAGTGCCCGATTTCGCCGACGCGCCACTCGAACGCCTGGCGGCACGCACCACATCGGGCGAACGGCTGTTGTTCGTCGACGATATCAACGATACCGGCAGCACGATCGCGAAGTTGCGCGCGGCGCTTGCTGCGGCGGGCGCGGTTGCGGGCAATGTCCGGTTCGCGACGCTGATCGACAACAGCGGATCGAGCCAGCGCGTCGAATATCGCGCGCGCACGATCGACCGCGCAGTGACGAAGGACTGGTTCGTCTTTCCCTGGGAAGCGGTCGCCTCGCAAAAATCGCTGGAACAAGACGCCGCAGAAGTGCCGCAGCGGACGGCCTGAACCGGCCGACTTAGTCGAGCGATTCAAGCGCGGCCTCGACCGCTTCGAGCGTGAACGGCTTTTGCAGCACCGGGCGCCCCTTGTGCGCATCGGCGATACTGTCGTCCGACCCGCCGGTGGCCAGCACGAAGGGAATGCCGCTTTCGGCCAGCTTGTCCGCGACCGGCCAGCTGGTTTCGCCCGCGCGCAGATTGACGTCGAGGATCACGGCATCGACGCCGCCATCCTCCAGGCGCGACAATGCCGTTTCGCAACTGTCGGCGGTGCCCGCGACCTGGCGATCGAGCACTTCGAGAAAATCCTCGAGCATCATCGCGATCAAGGGTTCGTCCTCGACGATCAAAACACTGGAGATACTGACCATAGACTTCATGGAATGCAGAAATTTCCTGCGCAGGCCAAGCTATTTCGCCGAAAGCGCTTCGCGAACCGCCTCGGCGAGTTGCTGCACCGAAAATGGCTTGGGCAGAAAAGCGACATTGTCGAGGTCGATCGACTTGCGAAGCTGTTCCTCGGCATAGCCCGACATGAACAGAATCGGGATATCGGGATAGCGTTCGCGAACCTGCCGCGCCATGGTCGGACCGTCCATCGAAGGCATCACCACGTCCGAAACCAGCAGATCCGGGCGATCGCAGTCCTGAAGCAATTCCAGCGCGGCCTCGCCATTTTCCGCCGTCATCACGGTATAGCCCTGCCGCGTCAGCGCGCGTTCGGCGACAGCGCGAACCATATCTTCGTCCTCGACCACCAGCACGGTGCCGCTGCCCCACAGGTCGGCCGGCTTTTCCTTGACCGGCGTGACTGCCTTGGTCGCTTCCGCCGCGGCATGCACGGGCAGATAGATGGTGAAGGCCGTTCCCTTGCCCAACGCGCTTTCGGCGAAGATGAACCCGCCCGATTGCTTGATGATGCCGTAGACGGTCGAAAGGCCCAGTCCCGTCCCCTTCCCCACTTCCTTGGTCGTGAAAAAGGGTTCGAAGATCTTGGGCAGGATGTCGGGCGGGATGCCCGTGCCGGTGTCGGATATGCGCAGCGCGGTATAATCGCCGACGGGCAGCACATCCTCGTCCATCTGCCGCACTTCGGAAGACGGCACGGCCGCCGTCTCGATCGTCAGCGTCCCACCACCGGTGGGATTGGCGGCAAGCATGGCATCGCGCGCATTGACCGCCAGATTGACGACCACCTGCTCAAGCTGGCCGGGATCGGCGCGTACCGGGCCAAGATTGCGGCCATGTTTGACTTCGAGCTTCACCGTTTCGCCGAGCAGGCGCTTGAGCAGGTTCGACACCTCCGAAATCACGTCGGGAAGCTGTAGCACCTGCGGCCGCAGCGTCTGCTGGCGCGAAAAGGCGAGCAATTGCCGCGTCAGGCTGGCCGCACGGTTCGAATTGGCGCGGATCTGCTGGATATCGTCATAATCGCTGTCGCCGGGCGAATGGCGCATCAGCATCAGGTCGCAATGGCCGATAATCGCGGTCAGGATATTGTTGAAATCATGCGCGACGCCGCCGGCAAGCTGGCCCACTGCCTGCATCTTGGTCGCCTGCGCCACCTGGCGCTTGAGCTTCCCTTCCTCCCCCGAATCCTTGAGGCTGATCAGCACCGCAGCTTCGCCCAGCCCGCGCGCGCTCGCCAGCGAGATGGCGAGCGGCTCTTCGGGTGCGTCGGCCAGCCGGATCGCCATATCGGTCGAATGCGCCGCACCGCCCGAAAAACGGCGTACGGCATCGGCAAGCGCCGCCTTGTCCTCGCGCACCACCAGGTCGCCCGGATATAGCGGCGGAGCGGCGGGGTTCACGCGCGTCGCGCGGACGAACGCATCGTTCATATGGACGAAACGCCCGTCGCGATCGACCAGCGCCATGCCGAGCGGCAACAGCGAGATCAGCGAGCGGACATGCGCCGTCGCGCTGCCGCCGATCGCCGGAGTGTTGACCGCGCTCGTCTCTTCGTCGAGCAGCGCGACCAGCATCGGAGAATCCTCCGCGTCGAGAAACGGAATCTGCAGGACGCGCAATGGCGTGCCGGTCAGGCCTTCGCGCTCGAACCGCACCTGGCCGCTACTGTCGGTAATCAGGAAGCGCGTGAAATCGCGTCCTTCGATCGCGGCATCGTCGCGACCCATCGCACGCAGCCGCAAAACCCGATTGGCCGACCGCACCCGCCCTTCGGGCGTCACCAGCGCCGCCATGATGCCCGCGCTGCCCAGCCGATCGCCGGTCTGGCTCGCGATCAGGGTCTGGACGGTCTGGGCAAGGTCGAGCCCCTGAACGCCCACGAAGCGCCATACGAGCATATCCTCGCCGACGCGCGCGACCTGCGCGGTTACCGGCGCGCCCGAAACGTCGATCGGATCGCTGCGCCCTTCGCCATCGCGCCATGCCGCGCGACCGGCGATATGCAGCGATTGCCCGGCCTCGGTCGATACCGGCAGATTGGGAGGCGTCGGATAGCCTTCGAACAATGCCGCATAGCGCGCGTTCGCGCATACCAGCCGGCCCGCCCGATCGGTCACGGCCAGCGCATCGTCGCTCGCCGCCGCCAGGGCGTGCGCGACCGACCAGTCGATGGTCGGTTCTGCCGCATCCGTGCCGCCGAACAGTTTTCGCGCGGCGAGCAGGCCACCCGCCACCAACAGCGTCGCGGCAACGAACCCGACCGCGAGCGCACGATCATTGAGCGTGATCAGAACCAGCCCCGCCGCCGCGAATCCCGCGAGCAGCGCGGCGAGCAGCGGCATCAGCGCGCGCGCATGTTCACGGGAGGGAGCTGCCGGTACCGAAGCCATGGCCCGTCCTGTGCCGGACATGCTTCCCGGTCAAGCATCCGGGCGCCGAAACGCGCGATTTGGCAAATGAAATCTCACGCCCGGCCAAAAACGAAAACGGCCCGCCGAAAGGATCCGGCGGGCCGCATTTTCGGTGTGAACCGCGTTCAGGTCACCAGATCTTCACGCGTTGTTCCGGCGTCAGATACAGTTTCTGCGACGGGTCCGGTGCGAACGCCGAATACCAGGGGTCCAGATTGCGGACGACCCAGGCACGCTGTTGCGAAGGCGAGTGCGGATCGGTGAGCAGGCGCTGGCGCAGATTGGCCTCGCGATAGTTGCGGCGCCACACCTGTGCCCAGCCCAGATAGAAGCGCTGATCGCCGGAAAAGCCATCGATCACCGGCGCAGGCTTGCCGCCCAGCGCGGTCTTGTACGCATCATATGCGACGGTCAGGCCCGCAAGATCGGCGACATTCTCGCCGAGCGTCATCGCCCCCTTCACATGCATGCCGGGCAACGGCTCATATTGGTCATATTCCGCGATCAGCGCGTCGGTGCGTGCCTTGAATGCCGCGATATCGGCATCGGTCCACCACTGGGTCAGGCGACCATGGGCGTCATATTTGGCGCCCTGATCGTCGAAATGGTGGCTCAGTTCGTGGCCGATCACTGCGCCGATGCCGCCATAATTGACTGCCGGATCGGCGTTGGGATCAAAGAAGGGCGGCTGAAGGATCGCAGCCGGGAACACGATTTCGACCATGCCGAAATTGGCATAGGCATTCACGGTCATCGGGGTCATGCCCCATTCCCACCGCTGCAGCGGCTTGCCGAGATGGCCGATATTGTAATTATGCGACCAGTTATTGGCGCGCAGATTATTGCCGAACGCATCGCCCGCGACGATCTGAAGGTCGGAATAGTCGCGCCAGCGATCCGGATAGCCGATCTTTGGCGTGAAAGCGGCCAGCTTGGCATGCGCCTTCACCTTGGTTTCCGGCGACATCCAGTCGAGTTCATCGATACGACGGCCCATCGCCGCGATGATATTGCGGACCAGTTCGTCGGCCGCTGCCTTGGCTTCCGGCGGGAAATATTTGGCGACGTATAATTGGCTGACGTCATCGGCCAGCGCGCCGGTGGTGAAGCTGACCGCGCGCTTCCAGCGCTCTTCCTGCTGCGGCGTGCCCGACAGCGCGGTTCCATAAAATGCGAACGACGCATCGTCGAATTTCTTGGGAAGAACGTCGGCAAAGCTGACCAGCGAACGTACCAGCAGCTGGTCCTTCAGCACGGCGAGCGGCGTCGTGCGGATCAGATCGGCGATGCCGGTCACTGCGGTCGGCTGGGCAACGATGACCGAATCGACGTTGGCGCCGATCCCATGAAAATAGGTGGCGAAATCAAAGCCCGGCGCGGCGGCGGTCAGTTCGGCAACCGACATCTTGTTATAGGTCTTGTCGGCGTCGCGGCTTTCGATCCGCGTCCAGTGCGCCTTGGCGATCTGAGTCTCGAAATCGAGTATCGCCTGGGCACGCGCTTCGGCATTCGCTTCGCCCGCCAGCGTCAGCATACTGGTCAGCATCGCCAGATACTGGTGGCGCGTCTCCACCAGCTTTTCGTCGTCCGACAGATAATAATCGCGGTCGGGCATCCCCAGCCCGGACTGGCTTATGTTGAGGGCATAGACTTCCGGATTCTTGTCATCCTGTCCGACATAGGTGCCGAACGGAATGCCCACGCCGTTGCGGTCCGCCTGTGCCGCGAGCGCGGCATAGCCTGACTTGGCGGTCAGCGCCTTGATCTGATCGAGCCACGGCTGGATCGGCGCGAGGCCGAGCGAATCGATGTGATCGCGATCGAGATAGGTGGTGTACGCAGTGCCGATTTTGGAGCCCTTCGCGGCTTCCTGCTGCAGGATCGACTGCGTCCGTTCGCGCGACAGGTCGTCGAGCGCCGTGAACATGCCATAGCTGGACTTGTCTGCGGGAATCGCAGTTTCCTGTGCCCAGGTGCCATTGGCATAGCCGTAGAAATCATCGCCCGGAGCGACCGACCGATCCATGCCGGCGACATCGAAGCCGAAGCTGCCGATTTGCGGGCCCGGCGCCGAAGCCGGCGCCACCGGCGCAACCGACGCCTGATCCGGCGTAGCGGCCTGCTGCGACGCCGAAGCGGTCGATTTATCGTTCATCGAGCAACCGGCGAGCAGGACCGGCGCCATAAGGATGGTGGAAGTGAGGAGCGGACGACGCATGGGAACTCCACGAAAAAGAATAGATGCGCCGTATTAGCCCGTTAGCACGCCGCGTCAAACCCATGTGACAAGGTTACGTGCGCATATTCGACGGGGTTTGGCAGCGGTCAGCCGCGATCGCGCAGCAGACGGCCCTGTTCACGCTTCCAGTCGCGTTCCTTGATCGTATCGCGTTTGTCATGCGCCTTTTTGCCCTTGGCGAGCGCAAGCTCGACCTTCGCACGACCGCGACCGTTGAAATAGATGGACAGCGGCACGAGCGTCATGCCCTCGCGATTGACTGCGCCGTGCATCTTGTTGATTTCCCGTTCGTGCAACAGCAGCTTGCGCGGACGTTTGGGCTCGTGGTTGAAACGGTTGCCATGGCTGAATTCGGGAATGTTCGAATTGACCAGCCACACCTCGCCATTTTTCACTTCGGCATAGCTTTCGGCGATCGAGCCTTCGCCGAAACGCAGCGACTTCACCTCGGTGCCGGTGAGTGCGATCCCCGCCTCATAGGTCGTGTCGATGAAATAATCGAACCGCGCGCGCCGGTTCTCGGCGACGGTCTTGGACTTTTCGGCTGGAGGACGCGGACGTGCCATAGGGGGAGCGCATTTAGGGACTGGCAGCGAATAAGGGAAGCACCCGGCAGCCTGTGGCAGACGATTGCCACCCCTTTTGCGGGTCAGGCGCAACGCCGAGGCCGTCACCGCGTGACATTGTTGCAACGCCCCAGGGGCAAACAGTCGTGCGCTTGTGCCAGCGTCGGACAGGATCGGGAAGCGTAACGTCCGACAATCGCTGTGCGAGCGAGCGCATCGCGCACGCACCGGATCGATAAAAATGGCTTTTAAATCAAACGATAAAGACCGATCCGGGAAGGCCTGCGATCCTTGCCTACGTGCATCATCAAGACAAGTTTATCGATAAACACACAAATCTATAACATTTCCATCCCTAGACTAAATACTCTTTACAACAGCAAGGGTGCATGGAACCACATCCTTAACCACGCCTATTATGTGTGAAACTAAGGGAAAGTACGGCATCATGCGCAAGACATTTGTTATGGGAGCGATTATTGCGCTGATGACCAGCGCATCAGTTGCTCAGCCCGCACTTGCAACTCAGGGCACGAGTGCATTGTCTCTCGCCAGGGCATCGACAGTTGGTGGCAAGTCTTCGAAGGCAATCGCGCCCGCGCTGGGTGTAGTATTGGGCGTCGTCGGTATCATCGCTGGCGCCGTGGTTGTGGTCGCGGACGATGAAGATCGTCCTACCAGCCCATAGCGTCCCCATAACCACGCCTTATTATCTTATTTGAGGTGAGCAACCATGATTTCCAAGCTTCTCGCCGCAATTGCGGCACTCAGCCTTGTCGCCACGCCGGCGATTGCAGCATCGGGCGCGGCTTCTTCGCTTTCGCTGTCAAGCGCTCGCGCCAGTACGTCGGTTGGTAAAAGCAACCGGGCAGGTGCTGAAACCATCGGCACCATCCTCGCCATCGGCGTAGGCGTCGCCGCGGTGGTCGCTGGTGTCGTTGTCACCAATGAAGACGATGACTTCGAAATCACACCGGTCAGCCCATAGGCTATAGCTGGTTTTTCCAGGTTGAAGCGCCCGCACTTTGGTTCGGGCGCTTTTTCACATGCGCGGCTCTTTTATCGCAACCTTTCGTGCGTGCATCGTCAGCGCTCGCTTCAAAATGCTCGCTTTCGGAGCGAGGCCCGACAGCGTCGCGCTAAACCAGCCGCGCATGCGCCAGCGCAGCGTCGACCGCCGCCTTGGCCGCGTCGCTCGGTTCGGTCATCGGCAGGCGCAATTCCATGGGGAAGCCTTCGCGGACCCGCGTCATCGCGTATTTCACCGGCCCCGGCGAGGCATCGGTGAACATCGCGATATGCAACGCATAGAGCTTGTCCTGATAGGTCAGCGCGGTGGCATAATCGCCGGCCGCCAGTGCGGCCTGAAATTCGGCGCATAGTTTCGGCGCGACATTGGCGGTGACCGAAATGCACCCCACCCCGCCCATCGCGTTGAACGCAAGCGCGGTTTCGTCATTGCCCGACAGCTGGCAGAAATCCGGGCCGCAACCCGCGCGCTGTTCGCTGACGCGCCCCAGAGTGCCGGTCGCGTCCTTCACCCCGACAAAGGTCGTGGGGAACGCCGTAACGATCCGCGCCATCGTCGATGGGTGAATGTCGGTCACAGTGCGGCCCGGCACGTTATAGAGCACGATCGGAAGGTCGGTTTTCTGCGCTACCGCTTCGAAATGGCGGAAAATGCCTTCCTGGCTCGGCCGGTTATAATAAGGCGGCACCATCAACGCAGCGTCCGCCCCGGCTTCCTTAGCAGCATGCACGTTGGCGCAAGCGACCGCCGTGTCGTTCGACCCTGCACCGGCAATCACCGGAACCCGGCCCTTCGCCTGATCGACGCAGATTTTGACGACGTGGAAATGCTCTTCGGCAGACATGGTCGCCGCCTCGCCCGTCGTGCCACAGGGCACCAGCGCCGACGAGCCTTGCTCGATCTGCCACTCGACCAGCGCGCGGAAATCGCTCTCGGCGAAATATCCGTTGCGAAACGGAGTCACCAAAGCGGGTATCGACCCAGAAAACACGTCCCGAATTGCTCCCATCCGGTAAAATCTGGGGTGGCAGATAGTCCGCGCTTCCGTATGATGTCCAGCATGCTGGCTACATTGCTCAAGAACGCGCTTCTGGTTGCGGGTGTTTCGGGAGTCGCCGCCACTTCGCAGCTGACGCAGGAACAGGTCCAATGGTACCGCACGCAGCTGGAAAGCGGCGTACCCGGCGAGACGCCCGGCTATATTCAGTCGAACAGCCTGGCCGACGCCCTGGTCGAATGGAAACGCCTGCAACAATCGGATAATTATCCGTTCACCGATTATGCCAATTTCCTGTTGCTGCACCCCGGCTGGCCGGGCGAAACCAGCCGTCGCGCCGCCGCAGAGACCGTGTTGCAGTCGGGCGATCTCTATCCCGGCCTCGCCGTCCGCTATTTCGAGCAATTTCCGCCGTTGACTGCCGCCGGGCATTTGCGCTTTGCCGAAGCGCTGTCGGCATCCGGCCACCCCGAACGCGCCGCCGAACAGGCGCGCGCGGCATGGCGCAAGGGGCGGCTGCGCAGCGAAGATGAGACTGCGCTGCTCGGCCGTTTCGCGCCCGCCCTTCGGTTCGAGGACCATGACGCGCGGATGGACATGCTGCTGTGGAACGGCGCGACCGACGCGGCGGCGCGGCTGTCCAATCTCGTTTCCCCCGAAAAGCGCGCATTGTTCGCGGCGCGGCTCGCCTTTCGTACCAATGCGGCCAGTGTCGCCGAATTGTCGGGCGGGGTCAGCGCGGAGCAGCGGCGCGATCCGGGCTTCATGGCCGATCGTGCGCTATGGCTGCGGGCTAACGGCCAGAGCGCCGCGATGCGTTCCTATCTGGCCGAACCGCATCGGCTGACCGCGCTGCCCGGCGATGTCGAGGAATGGTTCGAAGTGCTGCTGATCGCGGCGCGCGGCGCGGCGAATGACGGCAATTGGCAACAGGCATATGCTATCGCCAGCCAGGTCGACGACGCGTTCCTGCCCGGCACCGATGTCAGCGAAAAAGCCTATGGCGTGCGCGACGATTATACCAGCCTGGTCTGGCTGGCCGGCACCACGGCCTTCTACAAGCTCAATCGCCCGAGCGACGCGATGGAGATGTTCGCGCGCTATGGCGGCGGATCGCGAACCCCGCAGACTCAGTCCAAGGGCTTTTACTGGGCCGGGCGCGGCGCGGAAGCTGCAGGACAGAGCGAGATCGCAAAGGCGTGGTACGAGCGCGCGGCCGGGTTCCCCGATCTTTATTACGGCCAGCTGTCGATGGAGCGGATGGGCGTCCCGCTGGCGGCACCCGCCGCGATGGGGGCCGCCGACGTGGCCCCGGAAATCCGCACTGCCTTTTACAACAGCGAAGTCGTGCGCGCGGCCCAGATGCTAGGCACGCTCGACAGCTGGGAAGACCAGAGCCTGTTCGTGCGTCAGATCGCCAACACGGCAAAGACCGACGCCGATCATGTGCTCGCCGCCGAACTGGCGCGCACGATCGACCGCCCCGATCTGGGCGTGATGGTCGGCCGGTCGGCGCTGCAGAACGGATTTTCGGACTATACCGCCGCGGGCTATCCCTCGGTTCGGGTGCCGGTGGCACAGCAGGATTACTGGACGATCATCCATGCGATCGCGCGGCAGGAAAGCCAGTTCGACCGCGCCGCGATCAGCCATGCCGGCGCACGCGGGCTGATGCAGCTGATGCCGGGCACGGCGCGCGAACAGGCGGGCAAGATGGGCCTGGCCTATTCGAGCGACGCGCTGACCCGCGATCCGGAATATAATATCCAGCTCGGGTCGAGCTATTTCCAGCGGATGCTGAGCTATTATGGCGGCAGCTATCCGCTGGCCGTCGCCGCCTATAATGCCGGGCCGGGCAATGTGAACCGCTGGATCGCCGCCAATGGCGACCCGCGCCTGCCCTCGGTCGACATGGTCAAGTGGATCGAGGAAATCCCGATCTTCGAAACCAAGAACTATGTCCAGCGCGTGCTGGAAAATGCCGTGGTATACGACCTGATGAATCCCGAGCGCGCGCGCTCCGAAGGGCCGAACCGCATCTCCTGGTATCTGGGCAAGCGCACGCCCGGTTGAGGGCGGCGGCGGCTTTTTGGGCGAGAGCTGTCAGGCAGCTTCTTTGCACCCGAACGAAAAGGCGGACTGCCGTCTTTCTCAGGCGCTGAGAAGCCACCATGCGGGCACCAGCAAGGCGGCGTAGGTGGTGAGCATCGCCACGCCACGCGGTGCAGGATTGAGCGGGATGAAGGTCATCGAAATTGCGTGCAGGATTCGTCCTGCGACGAACGCACCTCCTACGATCCAGAGCCCTGTTTCCGGTGCGCCGCGCCATTCGGACAGGCCTAGCAAGACCAGCACCATCGGGACATATTCGATGAAATTGCCGAAGGCCCTGTCTGCATTGCGCAGCCCGTCATTGCCGGCATCGCCGAATACCGCGGCGTGAATGACACCGGCTTTCATGCCGATCATCGCGCGCCGCATGGAAACCTGCAAGGTCAGTGGAAACATGGCCAGAGCAAGCAGTCCGGCGATAGTGGCGGTAACGGGCAATGTCGTCATGCGGGAGCCCCTTGCGATCCAGTTTCAAGCAGTCGTTCCAGCCGTCCAAGCGCGCCAGCCCAGCCCTGGCTGTGGCGCTCGGCCATCTGCGCCTCGTCAAGGCGACTATGCCGCAAGCTGAGTTGCGTGCCCTTTGGTGTCGGAGCGAAATCGATTTCGACCAACGACTCAATTCCCGCATGGATGTCAGGCGGTAGCCAGCACCAGGAAAAGCTCAGTCGACGCGGCCGGTCGATGGTCAGGAAGCGCCCCTCAAGATGGAGTTCCCCTGCATCGGGAATGGCATAACAGAAGCGATAGGCCCCTTCCGTGGCGAACTGAAAGACTTCGACAATCAGAGCGATGCTGTCATGCGGCGCAAGCCAGCGGGAGATCGCCTCCGCGCTGGCAAAGGCAGCAAACACCTGTTCCGGCGGATGCGCGAAGTGACGGGTTATCACGACGCAGTCTGTGTCGGCAGGGCTCATATGTCCTGCTCGTCGAGATAGTCAGCGAGCCGGTCCAGATTGCCGCTCCACAGCTTTTGGTGGCGCTCCATCCAACTGCGCGCCGGAGCCAGCCCACCCGGAACCAGTGCGTAATAGCGAATGCGGCCTTCCTTGCGCACCGTCACCAACCCGGCGGCCTGCAGCACTTTAAGATGTTTTGAGATCGTTGGTACCGCACTGGCAAAGTGCCCGGCGATCTCGCCAGCAGGCAGTTCTTCTTCCTTTTCGAGGAATCGGATGATCGCGCGGCGCGTGCCGTTCCCAAGTGCGTGGAATGCGTGATCGAGCGGAGAAATCGAATCCATAGCCACATGGCTAAATATTAAGGTCCTGACTGTCAAATACGGTCTGATCGACATCCCGAAAGTTGGCCGACCAGAATTGCGTGCGCGCTCAATGTCAGCTCTGGGCCTCACGTCTGGAGCGACCGAACGGATGGAACCGAGGCGCTCAGCTTACTCCATGCGCCATTCCCCGACATCGCAGAACCGACCGCCCGCCCCGAAGGGTGCCGGACTTACATCGCGTGGCCCGGGTCGGGGACCGCAATCGCCTGAGCAGCGGCTTCGACTTTGGCCGGTGAGGGTCGGCGCGGCGCAAAATCCTGCCTATGATTCTCGCCGGCGCGCGGTTATGTATGGCTCAACTGATATTTATGTATGGATTTATCCCGTGGACAGCGTGGAAAGAGAAAAATGGCCGTGGATCTTTGAATCGGGCTGGAAGGGGCTGTGCCCGCGATGCGGCAAGGGGCATATGTTCAGTTCCTGGTTGAAGGTCACCGACAGATGCGAGGTTTGCGGTCTCGATTACCGTTTTGCCTCCCCCGACGACGGCCCGGCATTTTTCTCGCTGTGCTTCGTGGCATTTCCCCTGCTCTTCGTGATTGTATGGATGCAGGTGTCGCTTGAACTCCCGGTGCCGCTGTTGCTCGCGATCGCGATACCGCTGATGGGGATCGGTTGCCTGTTGCCGCTTCGCCCCATCAAGGGCTGGCTGGTCGCCTCGCAATATGTCAACCGATCGGTGGAGGCGGGCACCGAGAAGCTGTGGGCGGAAATGCATGCGCGAGAGGACGCGGCCAAGGGTGACACGCTGGATTCCTGATCTCAGCGGATTTTCGGGTCCGATCTATCGCAAGATCGCCGAGGCATTGACCGATGCGATCAAGAAGGGGGAATTGTCCCCCGGCGATCGATTGCCCCCACAGCGCGACATGGCCGCAACGCTGGGCTGCGACCTGACCACGGTGACGCGCGGCTATGCGATTGCCCGTCAGCGCGGGCTGATCGAAGGACAGGGCAAGGCGGGGAGCTTCGTCCGCAACGCTGCGGCCGCGTCCATTTCGGCGGCGTCGCAAGTGGATACGGCCCTCAACACCCCGCCGGTACCCGCCAGCGGCGTGTTGCAGGCTGCCATGACCGACGGTCTTGGAAGGCTCGCCGGACAGCTGCACAGCCCGTTGTTCCAATATCAAGGCGCCGGAGGAGACTCAGTAAGTCGGCGAGCCGGAGTCGACCTGGTATCGCGGCTGGGGATCAGGGCCGAAGTCGATCAGATCGTGGTGACGGCGGGCGGACAAAATGCGTTGCATGCCGTGGCGAGCACGATCCTGCGCCCCGGCGACAGCGTAGCCTGTGGCAGCTTCGCCTATCCGGGCTTTCGCGCGATCGCCCATCGCCTGTCGCTGGACCTCGTCCCCCTGCCCGCCATGACCGCAGCGGCATTGGAACAGGCGTGCACGGCCCGCACGATTTCGGCGCTGTACGTCGTTCCGACCAACGACAACCCCACCACCGCCACCATAAATGCCGCCGAGCGCGAGCGGATCGCGCAAGTCGCCGCGCGTCACGGCATCCAGATTATCGAAGACGATGCCTATGGCCTGCTTGCGCCCGCGCCGATCCGTTCGATCGCAAGCTTCGTGCCGCAACTGGCATGGTATATATCGAGCACGTCGAAGATCATCTCGCCAGCGTTGCGCGTCGCGTTTCTGAGCGCACCCAATATCCCGGGCGCGCTTCAGGTCGCAGACTGCATCCATCAGACCGCAGTCATGCCGCCGCCGATCAATGCCGCGATGATCGCATTCTGGCTGCAGGAAGGTACTTTCGACACGCTCGTTCATGCCGTGCGCGGCGAAGCCGCATGGCGGACAAGACTGGCGCGCGACGTGCTCAAGGACCATGCGGTCGAATGCCATCCACAGGGTTATCACCTTTGGCTGCGGCTGCCCGAAGGCCATTTGGCGAGCGAGCTTTCGCAAAAGCTGGCGGTCGCGGGCATCGGGGCAATTCCGTCGGACCGGTTTGCCGTCGCCGGCAGCGACGAACAGGCGCTGCGTATCTCGCTCGGCGGTCCAGGCGACCGGCCTACGCTGGAAGCCGCGCTCAAGCTTCTGGCGGGGCATTTGTCGCTGCTGGACGTCGCGCGCACAAACCTGGTGTGACAAACCGGACGCCGCTGCCATTTCCCCGCCGCTGCACACTGCTTATGCTGCACCCATGGATCGCCCCAACTATATCACCCCTGCCGGCTATGCCGCGCTGAAGGCCGAATATGACCAGCTCTTTGGCGAAGAGCGGCCCAAGCTGGTCGAAACCATCGCCTGGGCGGCGGGCAATGGCGATCGCTCGGAAAATGGCGATTATATCTATGGCCGCAAAAGGCTGCGCGAAATCGATCGGCGGCTTGGATGGCTGTCGCGGCGGATGAAGGCGGCCAAGGTGGTCGATCCCGCGCTTCAGCCGGATCGGGACCGCGTCTATTTCGGAGCTCGCGTGCTGATCGCTGATGAGGACGATAATCAGCGGACGCTGACGATCGTCGGCGATGACGAGGCGGACGCATCGTCAGGGCGGATCGGGTGGAATGCGCCGCTGTCGCGGGCGCTGCGCGGGGCAGGCATCGGCGATTTGCGCCGGGTGATCCTGCCCGCCGGCGAGCGCGAATATGAAATCCTGGAAATCGCCTATCCCGAAGGCTGAACCCGCAAATTCGCCGATGTCAGGACGTGCCGTGCCCACCGCACGGCGAGCGGCCCTTCGCGGAGTCCCCCTGCTCGGCTAAGCAGGTTGCAGGCGCGGGGTTTGCGCCGGGTAAGCGTAGCGTGGGGATTATGGGTTCGCGACGATTGTTGATCGAAGGACGCGTGCAGCGCGTCGGTTATCGGGACTGGGCGGTGCGCACCGCCAAGGAATGGAACATCACCGGATGGGTGCGCAATCTGAGCGACGGACGCGTCGAAATCGTCGCGGTCGGCGATGACAATGCGATCGACGCCTTTACCGACGATTGCCGGACCGGACCGCGCGCCGCGACGGTTTCGCGAGTGGAGGCAACGGCGATGGAAATGCCGAAGGTAAAGGGATTTACCAAGCGCTTCACTGCCTGAGCGTGGAACGCGCGGCAGGGTCCGTTCATTGGTTGACAGGAAAGGAGATCGACCATGAACGACCGCACCCAAACCGCGCGCGACCATGACGACAGCAACGTCATCGATCGTGCCGAACAGAACAGCATTTCCGGCGGACAGCAAGGACGCGAGGGCGGCAATATCCAGCGCGACGTCGGCACGCAGGACGCATTGGCCCGCGCCGCCGATCCCGACACGCATACCCGTGTCACCAAGGAAGACGAAATCGCCCATGGCGAGCGCTATCCCGCGCCCAGGCGCGGCGACTGAGCCACAAATCTCCCGCTCCTGCGCCGTCGGCGTGGGGGCGGTTTTCCTTTCGGGGATTGTGCAGCCTGTCCCCCACCCCCTACATCGCAAGTCATGCAGAATTCCAATCTTGGCCCGCCTGCGGGCAATGTCGCCTTGCTGATCGATGCCGACAACGCATCCCCCGCCTCGATCGACCCGGTGCTGACCGTCCTGGCCGAACTGGGCACGGTCAATATCCGCCGCGTTTATGGCAATTGGCGCAAACAGTCGCTCAAGGGCTGGGCCGACATGACGCTGAAGCACGGCATCGAGCCCTATCAGCAATTCGACATCACCAAGGGCAAGAACGCCACCGACATGCGGATGACGATCGACGCGATGGACCTGTTGTTCCGCGGTCGCGTCACCGGTTTCGGTATCCTGTCGTCCGACAGCGATTTCATGCCGCTGGCGATGCGCATCCGGCAGGAAGGCCTCCCCGTTTACGGCTTCGGGACGCCGCGTACGCCCGACGGATTTCGCCAGGCATGTACCCGCTTCATCGATGTCGACGCATTGATCAAATCGGGTCAGCCGGCCCCGGCCAGTGGCGCTGCCCCCGAACCCGACAAGGCGCTCGACAAGGAGCTGCTCAAGCTGCTGATCGACGCTTATAACAGCGCCAAGCGCGACGAGCGGGGCTATGCCGCGCTTTCCGATGTCGGGCAGCGGGCGGGCAATCGATCGAGCTTCGACACGCGCAATTACGGCTATAGCCGCCTGTCCGACCTGATCGAAACGATCCCCAATTTCCAGACCGAGCATCGCGAAGGCGGGCAGGTCTATGTGAAGCGGCTGCGCTGAGGTGATCGCGCGCCACCTGTTTGTTTCGGGCCGGGTCCAGGGCGTGTTCTTTCGTGACTGGACGGTGGCGACCGCACGCGGGCTGGGGCTGGTCGGATGGGTACGAAATCTGTCCGACGGTCGGGTCGAAATCGTTGCGCAGGGCGACGAGACTGCGATCGAACGCATGATCGCCCAATGTCGGCAAGGTCCGGAAAACGCGCGGGTCGATGAAATCGACATATCCGATGCCCCGACAGAGAATTTCACAATATTCGAGAAGCGCGCAACCGTCTGAAACATTGCTTCGACGCACGGCGGATCGCCGCAAGTTAATGGGTTTCTCCGGCGGGCGGGGTGACTTTCGCGACGAACCCCCTTACGTCCGCGGCCATGCAGACAGGAATCATCATCAGCCTTGCGGTGTATTTCATCGCGATGCTGGGCATCGGGGTTTATGCCTGGCTCAAATCGACCGACGACAGCGAGGGGTATCTCCTTGGCGGTCGTCAGCTTCCGCCTGCCGTCGCCGCGCTTTCCGCCGGGGCTTCGGACATGTCGGGGTGGCTGCTGCTGGGGCTTCCCGGCGCGCTTTATCTTGGCGGACTTTCGGAAGCATGGATCGGCATCGGCCTGTTCATCGGCGCTTTCGTCAACTGGCTCGTCGTCGCGCCGCGGCTGCGCCAGCAGACCGAAGAGCTTGATGACAGCCTGACCATCCCCGAATTTCTTTCGCGCCGTTTCCCGACCCAGGCGATTCCGCTGCGCGTGATTTCGGCGGTGGTGATCGTGATTTTCTTTGCGGTCTATTCCGCCGCCAGTCTGGTCGGCGGCGGCCTGTTGTTCCAGACCAGCTTTGCCGGGATGTTCGGCAGCATTCCCGAAATGATCGGGGCCAGCGACTATGCCTTCGGCATCTGGATCACGGCGGGCGTCGTGCTTGCCTATACCATGTTCGGCGGCTTCCTCGCGGTCAGCCTGACCGACTTTGTGCAGGGCTGCATCATGGTCGTGGCGCTTATCCTGATGCCGATCGTCGCGACGATGGGCGAAGGCGGCGTCGGGCCGATGACGCGGGCGCTGCACAATGTCGATCCCGATTTCCTCAGCCTGACGGCGGGGGTGACGTTCATCGGCTTTCTGTCCGCCGTCACCTGGGGCCTGGGTTATTTCGGCCAGCCGCACATCATCGTCCGTTTCATGGCGATCCGTTCGCTGAAGGAAGTGCCGACGGCGCGAAACATCGGCATGACCTGGATGGGCGTGTCGCTGATCGGGTCGCTGGGCGTCGGCATTGCCGGTCGGGCGTTTATCGAGCGCAACGGTATCCCGATGGACAATCCCGAAACGATCTTCATCGTGCTGGCCGACCTGCTGTTCCATCCGCTGATCACCGGCTTCCTGCTCGCCGCGCTGCTCGCCGCGATCATGAGCACGGTTTCGTCGCAGCTGCTGGTCGCATCCAGCTCGCTGACCGAGGATTTCTATCGCCTGTTCTTCCGCAAACAGGCGAGCGAGAAGGAAATGGTGACGGTCGGCCGCATCTGCGTGATGCTGGTTTCCGTCGTCGCGGCAGTCATCGCACTCGATCCCGACAGCGAAGTGTTGCAGCTCGTTTCCAATGCCTGGGCCGGGTTCGGCGCCGCCTTCGGGCCGTTGATCCTGCTTGCCCTTACCTGGAAACGGATGACCGGCGCTGGCGCGGTTTCGGGTCTGGTGATCGGCGCGGGCGTCGTGATCTGGTGGATCGCGATGGGCTGGAATTCCAGCTTCCTGGGCGGCGAAGGCGTGTACGAGATCATTCCGGGCTTTGCCGCCGCCATGGCCGCGATCGTGATCGTCAGCCTGCTCGGCAAGGCGCCCGAGCGCAAACAGCCGCTCGACGAGCCCCTGCCCGCCCAATAACCGCCGTCCGCCGGAGCGTTCCGCCCGATGCAGAGCATTACGGAGCGTAACGTTCCGGCGCGGCGCGTGCGCGTCAGTCGTCGCTAGCTGGCGTTGCCGGTTCCTCGACTGCTTCGGGCGCATCGCCCGGCGCGTCGGTGCCCTCCGGCGCGGCGGGCCGGGTCGCTTCGGCAAAGCCCGAGCAATCGCCGCCGAGCATCGAGCCGAACCCGCCCGGCGCGCGCGTACCCAGTTCGCGCCCATCCTCCTTGGCGATCAGATAAGTGGTGCGACGTTCCGGCGATGTGCCTGCGTCGATCGTCCAAGCCTCGACCGGGCCATCGGGCGTTTCCACCGTTTCCGATCCGGTCACTTTCAGCGTGAAGGCGCCGACCCCGTCATCATATTGATAGATGGGCAGCGTATAGCTTTCCCCCTGTTTCAACCCGACGATCGCGCCGAACGGGATGCCCCATAAATTGCCGTCCCACACCGGATCGGGAACATCGGCATGGATCGCGTCGGTTTCGCCCTTCGCCATGCGGAAGCCATCGACCGTGCCGCCGCGATAGCGCAGCCGGATCATGTGCAGCTGACCGCTCATCCGCGCCTTCACCGCGTCGACGCTGTCAAACGCCATCGGCGTCAGATCGGACTGGCGGACGACGACATGGTCGCGCAGGTCGAACACCCCGCCCGAAAGCCGCTGATGCGTGACGATGTCCCAGGCCGGTTCGCCATCCATTTCGAGCGGCACGATCTTTTGAAACATCGCGCCGAGCACCGTGCCGTTATGCGTGAGCGCCCAGCACACCTCCCCTTGCTGGACATGGGTGCCGTCGACCCGAGGAACGACGGGATCGTCCTGAACCGGGGGTGCGGCGTGCGGCATGGCGAGCGCGAGGAGGATCGAGAACATGGGTTCAGCCTATCTCCAACAGGGCGCCCGTGGGCGGCGCAGTCAATTTGAGTTCCCGTGTATTAACCCCGCAATACGCATCGTACCAGCGCGAAGATACGACACTCGGAAACCCACGGATTTCCGTGCAAAGTTCGCAATGGTCGCACCGTAGCGCGCGCGCGTGCGCATGCGAGAACCGCGATTCCAGCGACGGGGTAGCGTGACGGGGGCGTGTAGGACAGGGGAATTGCGAGGCGGCGGGTTGGCGCCCTCAATGTAGGCGTTCGCGCTTAACTCTGCCCGTCCCAAAAAGCAGACAGTCGCTTTCCGACTCCATTGACTGAAAATCAATGTCAGTGGCAGTTCTCGCGCGCTCAGGTTTATAGTGATCGGTCACGGCTCCGGTCGTATTTCGTCTCCAGTTTGCCATTGATCCAGCGCCATCCGATTGGCGACGGCGCCGACACCCCGAAATGCCTAGTGATGAAGGCGAGCGGCGGCGGTGATTTTGTGAAGACAAAGCGCTTGGCATCGGCAAGCATCATGCGGTTGTAACGGGCGACGCCGCGCGCATTAATCCGCGAGATCCATAGACCGCCGGTATAGGCATCGGGCAACGGCAGCACGTTGAACGCCAGCTTGGGGGTCAGCGGCGCATAAAGGTGGAACGGCATCGGACGCTGGCTCCACGGCTCCTCAGCCGTCACGCCGCCATCCGCGAATAGGAACTCACGGTCGCAATCCGCGATCATCAGATTGATATATCCGCCCGCAATCGCCTCGCGATAGACGTTGTACAGATAGAGCATATTTTCGAGTGCGAAGCCGCGAAAGGTCGCGGGGCCGACGGGGAGGTCGCCCGAGCCGTTATTGGCTTGATGCCAGTCGGTGAGCTTGGTCAGATAGGTCGGGCTGCGAACTATCAGCGCCGCGAGGTAATTAGCGATTGTGGTGCGGACCGGTGCGGTCAGCGGCATCCGCTCGTCATAGTCGCCGACGATGAAGCCCAGCTCCTGCAACTCCTTGCGCCGGACCGGATCGCCGCGTCCGGGGAACTTGCGTCGCTCGATGCCAGTTAGCGTCAACAGCCGGGTCAGCGCACCCGCGAATGGTGTCTCGATCTCGCGCGAAAACCAGCGCTCGATGTCGCGATCCTTAGCGCCACTCGGGTCGAGGCGGGTATAGAGCTCGCCTTCGACGCCAACCTTAGAGGGCGGTGCGCGGAAGGTCGTGCCGTCGGCGCGCACAACATGCAGCATGCCGTCTGCTCCCGCCCATTGCGCTGACTGGATCTCGGGCCACCAATGATGTCGCTTAGGCTCGTTCATTTGCCGAAGGTAGAGTGCCCGGGCTGCACCTCGCAAGCCGCTCGTGCTTACGTCCGCAGCATAGGATGATCTCGTGCTAGGCCTCCCAACAGCGAGGGGGGGGTACATACATCCGAGCGCCGCCGGAATAGATCGACTTATGATGGCGGCTATTCACGTATCATCACCTAAAACCTGCCAGTCGGCTACCGGCCCATTTTCCACCCACCACCGCCCCTCCCCAACAAAAAAAAGCGGCGGGTTTCCCCGCCGCCTTTCGTGGCTTTGCGCTGATTGCGCGCCCTATACTCTGCGGCCGCGCACCAGCTGTACGACGAGCACGATTACGGCGACGACGAGCAGCAAGTGGATGAGCGATCCGCCGACGCTGCCCAGCAAGCCGAGCAACCACAGCACCAGCAAAATTACGATGATAGTCCAAAGCATTACGCATACTCCCCTGTTGAATTGGTACAGGGGCAGAATGGCCCGCGAGCGCTTTCGTTCCGCCGGTGGTTCGCGGCGGGGTGCGTTTTCGCGATGGCGCAGGCGTATGGCGCGGGCGGAAACGGGTCCGCCCGCGCCGCGCGATCAGCGGGTAAGTTTCTTGTACGCCAGTCGCGTCGGGCGATCGGCGGCGTCGCCCAGGCGGCGGCGCTTGTCCTCTTCATAGGCTTCGAAATTGCCTTCGAACCATTCGACATGGCTGTCGCCTTCGAACGCAAGGATGTGCGTGGCGAGGCGATCGAGGAAGAAGCGATCGTGGCTGATGACCACGGCGCAACCGGCGAAATTCTCGATCGCTTCTTCGAGCGCGCCCAGCGTTTCGACGTCGAGATCGTTGGTCGGTTCGTCGAGCAGCAGCACGTTGCCGCCCTTTTTCAGCATCTTGGCCATATGGACGCGATTGCGTTCACCGCCCGAGAGCTTGCCGACATTCTTTTGCTGGTCCTGGCCCTTGAAGTTGAAGGCGCCGACATAGGCGCGCGTCGACATGTCGTGGCCGTTGACCTTCACATAATCGAGGCCGTCCGAAATCTCTTCCCAGACATTATGCTTGGGATTCAGATCGTCGCGGCTCTGATCGACATAGCCGAGATGGACCGTGGGGCCGATGTCGATTTCACCGCTGTCGGGGGTTTCCTGACCGGTGATGATCTTGAACAGCGTCGATTTACCCGCGCCGTTGGGGCCGATCACGCCGACGATGCCACCCGGAGGCAGCATGAAGGACAGATCCTCGAACAACAGCTTGTCGCCATAGGCTTTGCTGATGTTCTTCGCCTCGATCACCTTGCCGCCCAGACGCTCGGGCACCTGAATGACGATCGCGGCCTTGCCCGGCGCGCGATCCTTTTGCGCGTCCTGCAGCTGTTCGAACTTGGCGATACGCGCCTTGGACTTGGTCTGGCGGCCCTTGGCGCCCTGACGAATCCATTCGAGTTCGTCCTTGATCGCCTTTTGACGACCCGATTCCTCGCGCGATTCCTGTTCGAGGCGTTTGGCCTTCTTTTCCAGATAGGTCGAATAATTGCCTTCGTACGGGAAGTATTTTCCGCGATCGAGCTCGAGGATCCAGTCGACCACGTGATCGAGGAAATAGCGATCGTGGGTGATCATCAGCACCGCACCGGCATATTCCTTGAGGTGGTTTTCGAGCCATTCGACGCTTTCGGCATCGAGATGGTTGGTCGGTTCGTCGAGCAGCAGGATCGACGGCTTCTGGATCAGCAGCCGGGTGAGCGCGATGCGGCGCTTTTCACCGCCCGACAGGCTTTCGACCGGCCAGTCGCCCGGCGGGCAGCGCAGCGCTTCCATCGCGATTTCGAGCTGGTTGTCGAGCGTCCAGCCATCGACGGCGTCGATCTTTTCCTGAAGGACGCCCATTTCCTCCATCAGCGCATCGAAATCGGTATCGTCCTTGGGATCACCCATTTCGGCCGAGATGGCGTTGAAGCGATCGACCATGTCGGCGATGTCGCGGGCGCCGTCCTTAACGTTTTCCAGCACCGTCTTGCTGGCGTCGAGATGCGGTTCCTGCGGCAGATAGCCGACAGTGATGTTCTCACCCGGCCATGCCTCGCCCGAAAATTCGGTGTCGATGCCCGCCATGATCTTCATCAGCGTGGATTTACCGGCGCCGTTCGGGCCGACGATGCCGATCTTGGCGCCCTGATAGAATTGCAGGTTGATGTTGGCGAGCACGGGCTTTGGCGCGCCGGGGAAGGTCTTGGTCATGTCCTTCATGACGAAGGCGTATTGGGCGGACACGGGCGTGTTCTCCGATCGAAAATGCAAGTGCAGGAAAGTCAGGCGCGCATGTAGCGCCCCGCCCCAACTTGTGCAACGCGGTGAAGAAGCCCGGGCAAGGCGATTGGCAAAGCCGGCAGCGGCGGTTAGCAATCGCATTATGAACAGGCACCTCCTCCTCGCGGCCGCGGCCGCCCTCGCCCTTCCCGCCACCCTGCATGCGCAGACAATGCCGATCGTGCCCGATGCGGATGTTTCCGCACTGCGCGACGCGGCGTTGCAGGACGAATATGCATGGGATCTGGTCGAGGGGCTGACCACCGAAGTCGGCCCGCGGCTTGCCGGAACCGAGGCCGAGGCGCGCGCACGCAGCTGGGCGGAGGCGCATCTGAAGGGCATGGGCTTTGCCAATGTCCATATCGAAACCTATCAGATGCCGGTATGGGAACGCGGCGTCGAAACCGCGCATATCGTCTCCCCCTTCCCCCAGGCGCTGACGCTGACCGCGCTGGGCCGCTCGGCCGCGACGCCGCCCGAGGGAATCGAAGCCGAAGTCGTCTATTTCCCGACCTTTGCCGAAATGATGGCGGCACCGGCCGAGGCGATCCGCGGCAAGATCGTCTTTGTCAGCAACGACATGGTGCCGACTCAGGACGGCTCGGGCTATGGCGCCAATGGCGCGGCGCGCTTTGTCGGCCCCAGCTTCGCCTCGCAAAAGGGCGCGGTGGCGATGATCATCAAGTCGATCGGTACCGACAGCCATCGCACGCCGCACACCGGCGGCACCAATTTCGCCGAGGGCGTGGCGCCGATCCCCGCCGCGGCGCTTTCGGTGCCCGATGCCGAGCAGCTGGAACGCGTGTTCGAACGCGGCCAGCCGGTGCGGCTGCATCTGACGCTGACGCCGCGCGACAGCGGGATGCAGGAATCGGGCAATGTCATCGCCGAAGTGCCCGGCAGCGATCCCGATGCGGGCATCGTGCTGATCGCATGCCATCTCGACAGCTGGGATCTTGGCACCGGCGCGATCGATGATGCCGCCGGTTGCGGCATCGTGGCCGCGGCGGCCAGGCACATCATGGAGGCCGGGCAGCCGCGCCGTACGATCCGCATCCTGTTTGCCGGGGCCGAGGAAGTCGGCGTGTTCGGCGGCGATGCCTATTATGAGGCGCACAAGAGCGATCCGGTGGTGCTGGTCAGCGAATCGGATTTCGGCGCCGACCGGGTGTGGCGCGTGACGACGAACCTTCCCGGCGACGCCGATGCGGTCGGCAAGCGCGTCGCGGCGGCGCTCGCCCCGCTGGGCATCGTCGCCGGGTCGGGCAAGGCAGGCGGCGGCGCCGATGTCGGCGAATTCGCGCGCAACGGCACGGCGGTGATCGATCTGGATCAGGACGGCACCCGCTATTTCGACCTGCACCACACGCCCGACGACACGCTCGACAAGATCGATCCCGAACAGCTTCGCCAGAATGTCGCGGCATGGACGGCAATGCTGGCGGTCGTCGCCAACGCGCCCGAAGCGATCGGCCCCGTCGCGGACGCCGAGTGATTCGCAAGCGCAACGATCCGCCACCTGTCCCAGAGCGGAGCGATATTTTCTGGTGCAACGCGAAATGATCAGAATCGGCGGAAATCTGCGGTCGAAGCTTACTGTAAGATGAATTTACGATTGACGCGACCGCAGTGCACGCTATTGGGCGAGTTTCGCGACGGCATTCGGGCCGGGTGCGAAATAGAAGTTCAAATGGGAGCAAACCAGATGAAGAAGGTCCTCACTGTCGCTGCTGCCGCCGGCCTGATGATGCTTGGCGCATGCCAGCCGGCTGCGGAAAACACGACTGCCGAAAACATGATCGACAGCCAGGAAGCCAACGCTGCGATGTATGAAAACATGGCGGACGAAGCGACCAACGAATCGACCGAAGCCATGTTC
This sequence comes from Stakelama portus, assembly GCF_003171655.1. Lineage (GTDB taxonomy): Bacteria > Pseudomonadota > Alphaproteobacteria > Sphingomonadales > Sphingomonadaceae > Sphingomonas > Sphingomonas portus. The sequence goes on from NZ_QFZL01000008.1 coordinate 60,257, forward strand.
GAGAACGCTGCGGACGCTTCGGAAGCAGCTGCTGACGCGGTTGCAGACAACGCCATGTAATTGGCGCCCCGACCCCGCAAGGGATCGGGACCGAGATAGCGAAGGGCGCTTCCCATATCGGGGGGCGCCCTTTTGCTTTGCCGGGCATCCGGCTTTTCCGGGGACGCGTGCCCCTGCCCCGCTTTTTTCGACGCATGGCGGCGCCGTACCGCGCGCAGGGACGCGCCCCGCCCGCAGAGCATCGCTTGCAAACGCAAGGAGGCGCCCCTTGCGGAGCGCCTCCCCAATAACCGGCAGCCCTTGCCCCGCCGCGCATGGCGGCGGAGCAGTCGCGATCAGAATTTGATCCGCGTACCGAACTTCACGGTCGAGCCATATTCCTCATACTGAAGGAGGCGCTGGCGGCCATTATAGTTCTGATAGGCGAAATAGTTCGCATTGTTGATGTTGATCCAGTCAGCATAGATCTGGATGTTGCGCGTCACCTTGAACTTGGCGGTCAGATCCAGCTGGAAATGATCGTCGACATAGCGGTCTTCCGCCGCTTCGGCGCCGACTTCGTCCAGATATTTGTCGCGATAGGTGCCGGCGAGACGCAGGCTCAGCGGACCGTTTTCATAGCCGACAACCGCGTTGAACGTGTTGCGCGATGAAGAGGGCAGCATGATTTCGCGCGGATCGGTGGGCTCGCCATCGGTCAGCACATCGCCCTTGGCGTCGGTGAAGGTATAGTTGAACTGGAAGAGCAGGCCGTCGAGCGGGCCCGGCAGGAAATCCATCACCTGGCTGAAGCTGAATTCGACACCGGTGACGTTCGCGGTTTCGCCGTTGATCGGGAATTTGTCGATCGAGTCATAGGCCATGCCGTTATAGATGCCGCCCTGTGACGAGGTGGAATCGACGATGAAGTCCTTGATCGACTTGTAAAAGAAATTGACCGAGATCGCGCCGTTGGCGGCATAATAATATTCGACCGCAGCGTCGAAATTCCACGCATGATAGGGCTTGAGATCGGGATTGCCCAGCTCGGCTTCATTATCGTCATTGATCAGGAAGCGCGGCGCCATGTCCGACAGGTTCGGACGCATCAGGCTGCGATAGCCCGCTGCGCGCAGCACCAGCCCCGAACGCGGTTCGAAACGCAGCGTCAGGCTGGGCAGCCAGTCGGTATAGCTGCGCGTGAACTGGACCGGATCGACGCAGACTTCCTGCGCGCAATTGTCGTTTTCGAGCTGGACGAAATTGCCGTTGAGGCGGTTGAAGGTCCGTTCCATGCGAACGCCGCCGATCGCGCGCAGCGTGCTGCTGTCCCAGCGGCCGAGCAAATAGCCGGCGAGCACGTCTTCCTTGGCGCGATAGTCGCTTTCGGCCGAGCCAAAGCCCGATTCCTCGGTATCCAGTTCGAAATCGCCCGGATTGTCGTAATAGAAATCGTGCGTCTTGCCCCAGTCGAACGCGGGATAGATGTCCGCCAGGCCATAAGAGGGATTGCCGACCAGATCGGCGAAGCCGAGCGGGCCGTTATAATCGCCATAATATTCGAGGTTGAAGTCATAGCGCTTCACCCGCCAGCGCGACTTGACGCCGCCCTGCACCGTGAATTCGCCGCCATCCATCGCAAAGCTGCGCGCCAGATCGCCGCGGAGCGACCATTCCTGATCGACCGAATCCGACAGCGCCGTGCGTTCGATGCGATTGAAGCTGTAATTGTCGGGATCGGTGAACCGGTCGGCACCGTTGACGAGCGCAAACGCCGGAACATGCGGGTTCGAATAGTCGAAATTGATGTCGACGCCGCTGTTGAACCGGGCGCGGAAGCGCGTGGGATCGAGCGAGCCATGCTCGCTTTCGCTCGAGCGCGCCCAGCCGGCCTGATAGGTGGCGTGCCAGCCATTGGTCTGGGTTTCGCCGCCAAAGGTGATCGTGCGCACCTTCTGGCTTTCGAACCGGTCCTTGAGGTCGCGGCGCACTTCGATCCGCGAGCTCGAACCGCTCGGCTGGAACAGCGCGCTGTCATCGGTTCCCGAAACCGGGTCGCCGTTCGAAATGATCGTCAGCCGGTTGCGATATTCGTGATCGTCAAACTGGGTGTAGATGCCGCGCAGATACAGCGTCGTCGTGCTGCTGGGGCGCCAGTCGAGCGACAGCGTGCCGCCGATGCGCTTCCGTTCGACATCATAATCGCGATACTGGACCTCTTCGTTGAAATCGACGCCGTTCGCCGTGTCCCACGTGCCGCCGGTTTCGACATTGTCGGTCGAGAATTTGCGCTGATAATAGGAAAAGCCGCCGGCGATGCCGAAATTGTCGGTGAGGCGCGTGGCGAAATCGATGCTGCCCTTGGGCGTCAGCGTGTCGCGCAGCTCGTTATAGCTGCCTTCGACCTTTACCGTATACAGGTCGCTTTCGCGATCGAACGCACTGGTGGTGTGGATTTCCACCGAAGCGCCGATCGTGTCGCCGTCCATGTCGGGGGTCAGCGACTTCTTCACTTCGATCGATTCGATCAGATCGCTCGAAACCGTGTCGAGCGCGACTTCGCGCACGTCGGATTCGGGCGACGGCAGGCGCAGGCCGTTGACCGACGAGCTGTTGAGATTGGGATCGAGACCCCGCACCGACACGAAACGCCCCTCGCCCTGATCGTCGAGGATGTTGACGCCGGGCAGACGGCGCAGCGATTCGGCGACATTCTGATCGGGGAACTGGCCGATCGCGTCGCGCGTCACCACGCTGGAAACACCATCGGCGGCGCGTTCGCGCTGCAGCGCGCTGAACAGATTGGCGCGCTGGCCGACGACGAGAATCTCGCTGTCGGTGCCGAGCACGATGTCCGCGGTCAGTTCGCCGGTTTCGGGAACCACGATCCGCGTTTCGAACAGCGGCGCGCCCTGATAGCGCGCGCGCAGCGTATAGGTGCCGGGCGCGACATCGGAAAAGCTGTAATAGCCGTGCGAATCGGCCTGGGTGGTGCGTCCCAGTTCGACGATCGTGACTTCGGCGCCCTGAAGCGACGCGGTCCCCGACGCGTCGGTGACGATGCCGGTAACGTCGCTTGCCCAGGCCGTCGCAGGTAGCGCCAGCAGCATCGCCCCGGCCATGAGCCGCGAGCGCATTCCGAATCTAGTGATCATTGGATTCCCCCTGTATGTGTGGCGCGCGCTTCGCAGCCGTGCGTTTCGGGGGGATGAAACTAATATGACACTAGCGTTACGAAGCGGCCTGGTTGCCGCATTGGGTACGATCATGCTCGGCGGATGCGCCGCCGGCGAGCGACCGGCGGCGATGCTTCCGGCAGTCGCGGTTTCCGCCGCCGCCGAAACCACGCCGGTGGGGTCTTCGGTGGGTCAGGATGCCGCCGACGATCCGGCGATCTGGGCCGCGCCCGTCGGAACCACGGCCAGCTTTCAGGGCAAACCGGTCGAGGCACTGATCCTGGGCACCGACAAGAAAGCCGGCCTCTATGTCTATGGCATGGATGGCGCCGCGCTGCAGTTTCTGCCCGACGGGCGACTCAACAATGTCGATCTGCTGCCCGACGGCAACGGCTTCCTTGCCGCCGCGTCGGATCGCGGGCGGATGGGCGTTGCGCTCTATCGTTATGCCGGTTCGGGCGAGCTGGTTCCGGCAGGCTTTATCCGGTCCGACGTCGCCGAGCCCTATGGCTTTTGCATGGGACGCTGGAACGGGCGGATGCTGGCGGTGCTCGTCGCCAAGGATGGCGGCGTGCGCATCTATGCCGTCAGCGGGAGCGGCACGGCGATGACCGGTGCGGAAGTCGACCGGTTCGCAGTCGGATCGCAGTCCGAAGGCTGTGCGATCGATGAAGCGTCGGGCGACCTCTATATCGGCGAAGAGAATGTCGGCCTGTGGCGCTATCGGCTGGGCGATACCGGCGCGCGCACGCTGGTCGAGCCGGTCGGCGCGGACAAGCTGGTCGCCGATGTCGAGGGAGTCACGGTGCTTGTCGACGGCGATGCGCGCTATCTGCTGGTATCGAGCCAGGGGGACAGTGGCTTTGCGGTGTGGCGGCTGGACGGCGGCACGCCGGCCTATCTCAACCGGTTCCGGGTGGTTGCGGCGAACGGCGTCGACGGGGTCAGCGGCACCGACGGCATCGACGCGCTGGGGGGACGTGTCGGCCCCTATCCGCGCGGACTGGTGGTGACGCAGGACGACGATAATGACGGCGAGCCGCAGAATTTCAAACTGATCGACTGGCGCACGATCCTGGCCGCGGTGGAACCGCGATAGAGCCAAGGCGTTGGCCCCGAAACAATTTCACGACGAAACGGAGGGAAAAGCCATGAAACGCACGATGATGATTCCGCTTGCCGCGGCGCTTTCGCTGACCGGCCTCGCGGCCTGCAGCGAAAATGCCCAGGACAAGACCGGCCAGGCAGCCGACGCGATCGGCGAGGATATCGAAGCCACCGCCGACAACGCCGCCGACGCAGTGGGCGAAGCGTTCGACGAAACCGGCCAGGCGATCGACAATGGCGTCGACGCGACCGAAAACGAAATCGACGAAGAAACCCGCTGATCGCGGTTCGATCGTAATCCGAAAGGGCCGTGGAGCACGCTCCGCGGCCCTTTTGCATGGCCTCGCGGCAGCGATGGAGACGAAGACACGCGGCGGAATGGTCGGGGAGACAGGATTCGAACCTGCGACATCCTGCTCCCAAAGCAGGCGCGCTACCAGACTGCGCTACTCCCCGACATTCGCCCGCTTAGGCGCTGATGTGCGCTGCGGCAATCCGCTGCGGCTGGTGGGCCCGGCAGGACTCGAACCCGCAACCTAGCCGTTATGAGCGGCCAGCTCTAACCAATTGAGCTACAGGCCCCCAGCGCCGCTCCGATAGCGGAGGAATTATGCCGTGGGCAAGCCGGATTGCGGTGCCGGTTCGGCGGCGGTGACGAGATCGTCGATCGAGGCCGGGCGTACCGACAGCCGGTCGAGCAGGTCGAGCACGCAATCCCACCAGCGATGGAATTCGGCGAGATCGCTCTCGTCGCGCACATAGGGCGTGTGGCCGGGCACCAGCGAGGGCGAATGATAGGAGAAGTTGAGGACGCGAACCCCCTCGCCCAGCGCGACGCGAATCGCTTCCATCACTTCGTCGAGCGGCATGTCTTCGGGCGTCAGCGCGATGCGCGACAACATGCCCAGCCGCGCAAGCGCGCCGCCGAACGGCATACGCTGTGCCAGCGGATGGAGCCATCGCCCGGCACCGCGCGCGTGCCCGGTAAAGACAGTCGTGAGCGGCAATTCGATCAGCGAGCCAGACGGTCCTGTGCGGAATGCGTCATTGCCCACCGCGCTGTAATCAGGCCCCTGAATATGGCGGAAATCATAGGCGGCGCGCATCGAGCTGTCGATGCGATAGCCCAACGCCTCGAGCATGCCGAGCGTATGCGGGCCAAGCCCGTAGCGACCGGCGCGATAGATGATCGGCCGGATGCCGAATGTCTGCTCGATCGTCTCGGTCAGATTGGTCAGCTTGGCCGCTTCGAGCGATTGGGGCAGATTGCCGGCGAAGCTGTTGCGTTCGCTTACCGGCTCCTCGAACGGCGGATTGACCCAGGGATGCAGCTGGGTTCCGACAGTCGAGCGCGGATCGCTTTCCAGCAGCGCGCGCATCGCGTCGATCGCGGCGGGGTCGGTCGCGATCGGGTGATCGATCAGATAGGCGACCGGGATTTCCCGTTCGAAGAATCGCTGGTGAAATTCCGGCAGCGCCGCCGCCGCCGTCGTGTCGCGCGCGCTGCGGCGAAACGGTCCTGACCAGTCGAATTCCTCTTCGGTATCGACGAACAGAGTAAATCGTGTTCCGAAGCTTTCCGGCCAGTCAATCGTTGCGGACGCACAAGGCGCTGCAAACCGATACTGACTTGCTTCTTCTTCGAAAGACGACACCGTCATTTGCTGTGCCGTCGCCATTAGCTGAGATGTGCCTGCCCCATGGCTTCATTATCTGCAGCAGGAAGTCTTAAGGTCAGGTTATCCGCCTCAATGACAAGCGATCCGCCCAGCTCGCGGGCAAGATTGCGGGCAAGGCGCAGCGCGAATCCGGTGCCCAGCAACGCCGCGTCGCTGCCTTCATCATCGATGCCCAGCACCGATTCGCCCTGATAGTCGGCCAGTGCGGCGGGGCGTTCGAACGTCACCAGCACATCGTCGCCGTCGACGCTGCTGCGAACGCCGACGCGCTCGCCTTCGCCGCTTGCCGAAACCAGCGTCGCCATCAGCCGCGCGAACAGCCGTTCGACTGCGCGGCGATCCCCGGTCACCGCCAGATCGTCGATCGGAAGCGCGATGCACGCGCCGCGCAGTTCGGCAAGTTGCGACAGATCGTCGGCGATACCCGCCAGCAGGGGGCGCAGCGCCACCTTGCCCGGCGCGAGCGACAGCGCCTGGCTTTCGATTCGTGCCGCCAGGTCGAGATCGTCGATCGCGCCCAGCAATTCCTTTGCCTGGGTCCGCACCACGCCCGCGCGATCGCGATAGGGTTCGGCGACCGGACCGAGAATCTGGGTCTCGATCATTTCGGCAAAGCCGGCGATCGCGTTGGTCGGCGTGCGCAATTCATGCACCAGCTGGCGCAGCGAATCGGCGGGGCTCGATGGCGGGACCGCAGGCTCGGCGCGCTCGTCCGGGCGCGGCCGACGCGCCGTGCCGCGATAGCCCGAAAAGCGCCCGCTCGACGAATCGAACACCGGAATCGCCGAAATCAGCCAGTCGCCGGCGGCGTCGCTGTCACCGTCGATGACAAGGCGCGAATTGGCAAAGCCCGCGCGGCGGCGGAACGCCCCCGCGGCAATGGCGTCGATCCGCGCCGCGCCGGGAATCCCCTGTTGATCGAGCGAGAGTCCGACCAGCGGCGCGCGCGAAACGCCGTCGACCCAACGGATCACGCCCTTGGCATCGGTTTCGAACCGGAAGCCGGTCGGACGCGGCACCGGACGCGGTTCGCGCACTTCGTCCTGCTGCCGGCGCCAGAAGGCATCGATCCGCGCAACGACTTCGGAAATCTGGAACGGCCCCTCGCCCGCTTCGGCATCCGGCGCGGAATCGGCAGGGGCTGCTTCGACGACCCGCTCTTCGACCAGAAGATCTTCGCTCATGGCGACGTCCTCCGCTTCCGCCGCTTGCTCCGCAACCGGCTCGCTGAGGACGGGCGTCGCCATTGTCCCGCTTTGATGCGCCGGGCCATCCTCGCGATCGGGCGATTGGGGCTTGTCAAAGGCCGCGGCCTCACGCTCCGGCACCGCGAGCGAGGTCGCGAAACCGGCCAGCGCCACGAAGGAAAGATCCTCTTCCGCCGCCGCAGGCGAAAGATCGGCTGCGACTGCCGCTTCGACAAGCGTCGCCGGGGCCGGGAGCCCCGCATCTTCGGGATAGACCGGCGGCGCGATCGCCGACGGCGCAGGCAGCGGATCGAAATGCATGTCCGACGTCGGATAGGCGTCGCGTACCGGCGGCACATGCTCGATGAATTCGCTCTCGGCAGGTTCGGCAGCTGCTTCGGCAGCCACCGCTTCGGTGTCCGGCGCTACCGTCGCGACGGTGCTGTCGGCGATCGGCGCGGGTTCAGGCGCTTCCGCTTCCGCTTCCGCCTGCTGCTCGGCAGGCGGCGAATCGGTCACGCCTTCCGCTGCGTCCTCCGCCTCGGGCGAAGCAAGGGGCTTTGCGCTCTCGGTCAGCGGGGTGAGCGAGCGCAACGCGATCACATCTTCCTCCGGCCACGGATCCGCAACGCCCGCTTCGGGCTGAGCCTGAAGAATATCGGGATAGGGCGCCGGATCCATTACCGGTTGCGATACGGAAGGTTCGGGCGCGTTGGCAACCGCATCCTCGTCCAACAGTGTATCATTCTCGCCCGTCTCGAACATCGGTTCGGCAAGATCGGGTTCCGGCTGTGCCGGTGCGGCGGCAGCCGGTGTCCCGTCGGCGAGCACGAAATCGGCCGGACCGAAGGCTTCGAGCGCGCGCTTTACCGGCGGTCCCAGGTCGCGGCGGTTGCGCAGCACCGATCGCGCGGCCGACGACATTTCGGGCAACAGACTGATCCATTCCGAAGAGGAAAGCCGTGCCGCGCGCAGCACCGGGGCCGCCACCGAGATTTCGTCGACGCAAAAAATGCTGACCAGCGCAAAGGGCGGTTCGGCATATTCGAGTCCCCGCGCCGATGCCGCACGGATATTGGCGGGGACTTCGTTGCGAATCGCATTGAGGACGGTCAGTGCGCGCGAATCCGGCGGCACCCGCCGACGTCCAATAAGATCAACCAGTTGGCGCCATGCGGAATGCCTGCCATAGGGCGTCGTCAAGTCTCCGGCGAGTACCGTCTCCAGAGTATCGTCGAAGCGCACGCATTCATCCCCTTTGGCCGCCAGGAACGCGCGACCGGTAAGTTTTTCTTAACCCCGTGGTGGAGAGGGCGGAACAGCCCATTTCGGCACGTAGCAATGTGGGACAATTGCGTTCGCGGGTAATATTATTAGGATCGCCCCCGCGCTGCGGAACGATCCGTGCGTATCAGGGAGTTTTATGAATGCGATTCGACGAAATTGACATGCGCATTCTCGCTTTGTTGCAGGAAAACGGCCGCATGACGAATGTCGAATTGGCGGAACGCGTGGGGCTTACCGCCCCGCCCTGCCTGCGACGCGTGCGCGCGCTGGAACAGGAAGGTGTGATTCGCGGCTATCACGCAGCGCTCGAATCGGAAGCATTGGGCTATGGCCTGACCGTCTTCGCGATGGTCAGCCTGCGCAGCCAGGCGGAAAGCGATCTGCGGGCGTTCGAACAGCTCGTCGCCGATATCCCCGAAGTGCGCGAATGCCATATGCTGAACGGCGAGATCGACTTCATCCTGAAGATCGTCGCCCCCGATCTGCAGAGTTTTCAGCGCATCCTGACGACGCGGCTTACCACCGCGCCCAATGTCGAAAGCGTGAAGACGTCGCTGACGATCCGCACGTCGAAGGAAATGCCGGGCGTTCCCGTCCAGATCGACTGATCCGCCGATCGCCGGATCGCTCCACGGTCCGGCAAAGCAAAGGGGCGGAGCGGCCAATGCCGCCCCGCCCCGATATCGTTCGGATATGCCGCCCGCTTATTGCGCGGGAGCGGGCTCCGCCGGAGCGGCAGCCGCCGGCGCGGCATTGCCCTGGGTATCGAGCCAGACGGTCCAGAACTTCGCCAGATCGCCGATCGGACCGCCGCCGGTGACGGCGTCGAAGCTCGTCCGCGCGCTGGCGAGATCGCCCGCCTTGGCATGCGCGACGCCGAGATGCAGGTTGACTTCGTTGGCGTCGACGCCGCCCTTTTGCAGCGCCATCTGATACAGCGCCACGGCCTTGGCATAATCGCCCGAGGCGAGATAGGCGTCACCCGTCTGTGCGGCTGCCTGGCCATCGGCGGCACTTGCCGCTTCGCTTTCATAGGCCGAAAGCGCGCGTTCGTTGCGGATCGCGGTATTGGCGCGCGTATAAAGCTCGTTGAATTCGGCGGTGCTGGCCTGAATGGTGCCCGCCGCGCGGCCCGCATCGATCGCAGCCTTGGTTTCCCAGGGCAGGCCCGAATTGAACGCCGCGTCGCCATAGCTCAGATATTCGCTCTCGTCGGCGAGCGCGCCCGCAGCGCCGAGCAGGCGATACAGGTCGAGCTTCTGGCGATTGGTCAGCTGATTCTTCTCGCGGAAGATCAACAGCGTGCGGCGCCAGTTCTCAACCGTCGGATAGGATTGGAGCTCCATCATCAGCCACTTGGATGTGCCGGCCGTATCGCCGGAATTATAGAGCTTGGAAATTGCGAGCCGATACCAGTCGGCCGGGGGCACGTTACCTGCGGCCTTTTCCGCGACAACCGCGCGCTCGAGCGCAGCCGCGCCTTCGTCCACCTTGTCCAGCTGGAAATAGCAGCTGGCGATCAGCAGCGGCAAAGAGGCCTGATTATAGCCCAGTTCCTGCGCCTTCAGCAGATAGGGCAGCGCCGTGGCATAATCCTTGGCCAGCACGGCGCGGCGCCCGCGCTCATAATTCAGCACGGGGGCATTTGCCGCCGGAAGCTTCGGGCTGGCGAGCAGGCGATCGAGCGCGGGCACTACGCCGGCATCGTTGCCGCGACCCAGTTCGAGCTGGAAACGCATCCAGTTGGCATAATATTTTTCGTCATCGCTCTGCGCGACTGCTTCGGCCTGCGACAGCGGCGCTTCCGCTTCGTCGAACTTCTTGGCGGCGATCAGCTCCTGCGCCTTGGCGGCAGGTTCGCGGAATTCGCGGCTGAGTTCGAGCTGCGGTTGTTCCTGTTCGCCGCCGCGATTGCGCTGCGCATTGGCTGGCGAAACGCTGATGGCAGCGACGCTCACGCCGAGTGCTGCGGCGACCGCGAACCTGGAAACAAAATTCATACTGAAACTCTCCTCATCCGGCTTTGGGGGCCATAGCGGGGCACGCTGTATCCACCAGCGCGGCGCCGTTCAAGCGCAACCGCCCAGACACGTGTATCGCATCGCCGGGCTGAACCTCATTTGAACCGCCTCATTTGAACCACAAGCCATCAAGGCTTTTGACTCCTCCCCGCGCGCGACGCTAGGCGGCAGGCGATGCTTGCCCTCCTGTCGCCCGCTAAGACGCTCGATTATGAAACCGGGTTCCCTCAGGTCACCCCGTCGCAGCCGCATTTCGCCGAAGAAGCGCTGACGCTGGCGCGCGGCGCAGCGCGGCTGTCGCGCCGGAAGCTGAGTGAGCTGATGCATATTTCGGACAAGCTGGCCGATCTGAACGCCCGCAGATACGCCGATTTTGCCGATCAGGACGAACGGCCCGCGCTCTATGCCTTTGCCGGAGACGTCTATACCGGTTTCGAAGCGCGCACGCTGGACGAACCCGCCATCGCCTTTGCGCAGGATCATGTCCGCATCCTTTCCGGGCTGTACGGGCTGCTGCGCCCGCTCGACGCGATGCGCCCCTATCGTCTCGAAATGGGTACGCGCTGGGCGCCGGGCCGGGCGAAGACACTCTATGACTGGTGGCAGGACCGGATCGCCGACCGCATTGCCGAGGAATTGCGCGAGGAAGGATCGGATATCGTCCTCAATCTCGCCAGCCAGGAATATTGGAAGGCAGCGCAGGGCAGGCTGCCCGAATCGATTCGCGTCATCGATGTCGATTTCCGCGAGCCCGGCCCCAACGGGCCGCGCTTTGTCAGCTTCCACGCCAAAAAGGCTCGCGGGCTGATGGCGCGATGGATGTGCGAGCATATGATCACCGATATCGAAGCGATGAAGGGCTTCGATACCGACGGCTATCGGTTCGATCCCGAGGAAAGCAGCGACACCAGCTGGCGGTTCAGTCGCGCATGAGCCAGGGCGCGGCAGTCGTCATCGGCGCATCGGGCGGCATCGGCGCGGCACTGGCCGATGCGATCGAGCAGGAAGACACTTTCGCCGCCGTGCACCGTTTCGCGCGCAGCCTTTCGGGCGAGCGCCATATCGACCTGACCGACGAAGCCAGCATCGCCGCCGCGGCGGAACGGGTGGGACGTGGCCCCGCGCCGACGCTGATACTGGTCGCCACCGGGCTGCTCCATGATGCGGACCAAGGCCCCGAAAAGGCGATGCAGGATCTGGACGCCGAATGGATGCTGCGCAATTTCGCCGTGAACAGCGTCGGCCCGGCTTTGGTCGCCAAGCATTTCGTGCCGTTGATGCCGCGAACCGGGACGCCGGTGCTGGCGGCGCTGTCTGCGCGCGTGGGCAGCATCACCGACAATCGGCTGGGCGGATGGTACAGCTATCGCGCGTCGAAAGCCGCGCTCAACATGCTCCTGCGCAATATCGCGATCGAGGCGAAGCGCCACAGCGACCGCGCGATCGTCGTCGGCCTGCATCCCGGCACGGTCGATACTGCGCTGTCGAAGCCGTTTCAGGCCAATGTTCCGGCGGGGCAGCTGTTCGACACCGAACGCGCGGCGCTGCAACTGCTCGATGTCATCGAAGCGCTGAAGCCAAAGGACAGCGGGCGCATCTTTGCCTGGGACGGCGCCGAAATCGATCCGTGACCCCCGGCGCGATCACGGAACCCGTATATCAGGCAGGTATCGCGGACATCGCCCGCGCCAGTTCCGATCGCTGCACGCCGACCAATCGGCCGATCGCGCGGGTGACTGTGTTTCCTCGCGCGCACGCGTGCGCGTACGCGCGGGGCTTGGCATCCCCTGCCCCAGTCGCTAGTGCGTTTCACACGAACGAAACACTTCCAGAAAGTCCTGTCTTTTGACCGACGAGACCGTCCTCGCGGACCCCTCCGACATTACTCCGATCTCCATCGTTGATGAGATGAAGACCAGCTATCTCGATTACGCGATGAGCGTGATCGTGAGCCGCGCGCTTCCCGATGTGCGCGACGGGCTGAAGCCGGTGCATCGCCGTATCCTCTATGCGGCGCAGGAAGGTGGCTATGTCGCCGGGCGGCCCTATCGCAAATCGGCGAAGATCGTCGGCGACGTGATGGGTAATTACCATCCGCACGGCGACAGCGCGATTTACGACGCGTTGGCGCGCATGGTGCAGGACTGGTCGATGCGCGTCCCGCTGATCGACGGCCAGGGCAATTTCGGTTCGATGGACCCCGATCCGCCCGCCGCGATGCGCTATACCGAATCGCGGCTGGCCAGGGTGGCGAATTCGCTGCTCGACGATCTCGACAAGGACACGGTCGATTTTCAGGCGAACTATGACGGTTCGCGCGAGGAGCCGTCGGTGCTGCCGGCGCGATTCCCCAATCTGCTGGTCAATGGCGCGGGCGGCATCGCCGTCGGCATGGCGACGAATATTCCGCCGCACAATCTGGGCGAAGTGATCGACGCGTGCCTTGCCTATATGGAAAATGGCGCGATCACTGCCGAAGAATTGATGGAAATCGTTCCCGGCCCGGATTTCCCCACCGGCGCGATGATCCTGGGGCGTTCGGGCTGCCGCTCGGCCTATGCCTCGGGCCGCGGCTCGATCATGGTGCGCAGCCGCTATGACATCGAACAGCGCGGCGACCGTCGGTCGATCGTGCTGACCGAAATCCCCTACCAGCAGGGCAAGAACGCGCTGGTCGAGAAGATCGCCGAAGCGTCGAAGGAAAAGCGGATCGAGGGCATCAGCGATATTCGCGATGAATCGAACCGTGAAGGCGTGCGCATCGTCATCGACCTGCGCCGCGACGCGACACCCGAAGTGGTGCTCAACCAGCTGTGGCGCCACACGCCCGCGCAGTCGAGTTTCGCCGCCAATATGCTGGCGGTGCGCGGCGGCCGTCCCGAGCTGTTGAACCTGCGCGAAATCATCGAAGCTTTTGTGAAGTTTCGCGAGCAAGTCATTACAAGGCGGTCGAAATATGAGCTGATGAAGGCGCGCGAACGCGCCCATTTGTTGCTCGGCCTGGTGATCGCCGTCACCAATCTGGACGAAGTCGTCCGCATCATTCGCGGCTCCTCCAGCCCCGCCGCCGCGCGTGAGGCATTGCTGGCACGCGAATGGCCGATCGCCGAAATCGCAGGCTATATCCGGCTGGTCGAAGCGGTCGAGACCGAGATCGAAGGCGACACCTATCGCCTGAGCGACCTGCAGGTCCGCGCGATCCTGGATCTGCGCCTCCACCGCCTGACCGCGCTGGGCCGCGACGAGATCGGCGACGAGCTGGCGAAGCTCGCCGAAAGCATCGCCGAGCTGCTGGCGATCCTGGCCGACCGCGTGAAGCTGTATCAAGTGATGCGCGAGGAACTGGTCGCGGTGCGCGATCAGTTCGCGACGCCGCGCCGCACCGAAATCGCCGCCGCCGCCGACGGAATCGACGATGAGGATTTGATCGAGCGCGAAGACATGGTCGTCACCGTGACCATGCAGGGCTATATCAAGCGCACCCCGCTCGACACGTTCCGCGCGCAGAAGCGCGGCGGCAAGGGCCGCGCGGGCATGACGACGAAGGACGAGGACGCGATCTCGAACCTGTTCGTCACGTCCACTCACACGCCGGTGCTGTTCTTCTCCACTGCGGGCAAGGTCTATCGCCTGAAAGTGTGGCGGCTGCCCGAAGGCGGACCCGCCACGCGCGGGCGGCCGATGGTCAACCTGCTGCCGCTGGCGGCGGGCGAGACCATCTCCACCGTGCTGCCGCTGCCCGAGGACGAAGCCGAATGGGGCAAGCTGCACGTGATGTTCGCGACGCAGCGCGGCACCGTGCGCCGCAATTCGATGGATGCGTTCACCAACGTGCCGTCGAACGGCAAGATCGCGATGAAGTTCGACGAGGATAGCGACGACCGCCTGATCGGCGTCGCGCTGCTCGACGAATCGGACGATGTGCTGCTCGCCACGCGCAACGGCAAGGCGATCCGCTTTTCCGCCACCGACGTGCGCGAATTCCAGAGCCGCAGCTCGACCGGCGTTCGCGGCATTTCGCTGGGCGAAGGCGACGAAGTCATCTCGCTGTCGGTGCTTGCCGGCTTCACCGCCAGCACCGAAGAGCGCGACGCGTATCTGAAGGCTGCGCCGTGGAAGGAAGGCGACCGCGAAGTGACGCTCGACGCCGAACGGATGCGCGAGTTCGAGGAAGCCGAGGAGTTCCTGCTGACCGTCACTGCGAACGGCTATGGCAAGCGCACCAGCGCCTATGAATATCGCCGCACCAATCGCGGCGGTCAGGGCATTACCAATATCGTGATGTCCGACCGCAACGGGCCGGTCGTGGCCAGCTTCCCCGCACATAATGGCGAGCAGCTGATGCTGGTCACCGATCAGGCGAAGCTGATCCGCACCACCGTGGGCGATATCCGCATCGCCGGACGCAATACCCAGGGCGTCACCATCTTCCGCGTCGGGAACGGCGAACATGTCGTTTCGGCCGCCAAGATCGACGAAGAGGAAGAGCCCGAAAACGCCGCCGAAGAAGCAGTGGCCGAGGAACGCACCGAAAATGCCGGGGACGAACCGCGCGATCGCCTGACGGTCGATGACGGCACCGGCCCCGAAACGCTGGGCGAGCAGGTCGACGAAAGCGGCGAGGACGAAGACGACGCCGAGTGACGGCATTGAGGGCAGCGGTCAGGGAACCCCGCTGCCCTCCTCACCCTCGGCCGGCAGGGGATTCAGGAAGCGCCGTTCAGCCGGTCGCGGCATCGGGTGAGCCAGTTATAGGCAAAGCCCGCATTGCCCTGAAGATCGACTCGCCCATAATCGACGCCGTCGAAGCGGATGCGCACATATTGCGCGCGTTGCATGAGCGCCAGCGCCGCGTCGGAGGACGCGCCCGCGCCCCAGCCCGCCCAGGCGCGATCCCAGAATCCGCTGTCATACCCGCCCGAGCGTGAAGTCGTAGAACCCGCGCCTTCGAAATCGAGCGTCATCGGGAAATTCTCGTCCGGGTCGGCCGCCTGTGCCTTGTCCCAGCCATTCACCAGCATCGTCACGCCCAGATTGGAATCGCGCGCGCGCAGGCTGAGCTCGAGCTTGAATGGCGTGTCGGTGCCGGGCAGCACCCCGCCCGCCACGGTGAAATAGCAGACTCCGTTGCGGTCGTTGCTTTCGAAACTGATCGAACGGGTTTGCTGGGCCGAAGCGGTGCCGCTGAAAAACAGGGCGGCAAGCGCCGCGCCGATCGCATATCCGGTGCCCGAAACGGCTTTCATCCCCCTGACCTTCCTCAACAATATGGATTGGAGCTGGAACAGACACTGGTGCCGCCCGAATAGTATCGAATGGCATTGTCCCAATTGTGCTGATCGATGATCTGGCCGACGGTTCGGCCGGTATAAGCAGGCGTCGTACCGACCGAGGAAAAGCTGGGGCTCCAACTGGTCCAGGCACTGGTCCAGGCGGCGCGGCGGCGTTGCCGCTCCCATTCGATTTCGGCCTGTTGGCGGCGACGTTCGTTTTCGACGCGGATCGGTTCGGCGCGCATCGAGCGATAGATGGCGGCGGCCATTTCGCTGCCGCGTTCGGCGGCGATACGCATATAGGATTCGCCCTTGCTGCGATTTTCGGCGACTCCGTCGCCATACCAATAGGCCATGCCCATCCAGATCGCCGCATCGACATGCCCCACCCGCGCGGCATTTTCGATCAGGATCACGCCATTTTGGGGATCGGGCGCGTCGACCAACCCAGGCAGACCGTAATAGAGCCAGCCGCCGAGCAGCCATTCGGCATCCTCGTTCCATTCGCGCATCAGCCGCACCACGGCGTCGAATCCAGCCTTTGCCTGTGCCCCGCCGCGCTCGACAGCGGCCTTTGCGTCCGCGATCTGGTTTGCTGCGGGCTGCGCCGGATCGATGGCCGGGATACGATTGCGCAGGCCCGGTTCGGCATTGGCGAGCCGCGCTGCATCGCTACAGGCGGCGCGCGCGCCGAGACGACATGCCTTGTCGGCCAGCGCCACCGCGACGGCAGTGTCGCGATCGACTTCGATGCCGCGTGCATAAATATCGGCAAGGCTGCGGCACCCGGCGGCGAAATCGAAATCGCAGGCGCGGCGCCAGTAATAGACCGCTTCCCCCTGAGTCGAGCGGGCGCCGGCGGGGTGCGCCATGCCGAGCTGGCCAAGCCGGAAACATGCTTCGGGCGAACCGCCCCGGCACGAAGTGACGAGAAACTGTTCGCCGCGCCGCACCGTATCCGCCGCCGAGGCGCGCGAAAGCGTGTCGCCATGGATCGCACAGAGGCGCAGCCGATCGCCCCGCCCCCGGGTACAGCCGGTCGCGGCGGCGCTGGCGGCTTCGCGCGGATCGGCGGCGACGCCGGTTCCGCTGGTATAGGCATCGACCAGCCCGAGGCACCCCCAGGCGAGATTGCCGGTGCAGGCATTGCGAAACATCGATACCGCCTGCGCTTTCCCGGCGGCGTCGTTCCCCGAAAACAGGCGGCGCGCCTGAAGCCGGCAGCCCTCGTCCGACCCCGAAGCGCAGGCGCGATCGGCGATCGCCGCCGATTGCGTGTCCTGACCCGGGTCGCCCGATGACGCCATGGCCGCGGCCATCCCCGCGCAACTATCCTGATCGCGCAGCGCGTTGCAGCCGCGTTCGGCCAGTTCCCCGGCAAGCTGGGGATTGGTGAAACCCGCATCGCCGTTGCGCAGCATTGCCGAAGCACGCGCACAGCCGGGGCCCGAACCCTTCTGGCAGGCGAGGATATAATAGCCGATCGACACGCGCATATCGGCGGTCAGATCCCCCGCCCCGCTGTCATAGGCACGCGCAAGCCGAAGGCAGCGTTCGGCGCGTCCACGGCGGCAATCGCGGTCCCAGCGGATCGCGACGCCGTACAATGTGAACGGCATCATCTGCTTGCCGTTGTACACCGCACCATCGGCATGACCGTCATAGGCCGAAGGCGCGTCCTGCGCCTGTGCCGCACTCGCCAGTAACAGCGCCGCGAGCAACAAAGTCCAAGAACCGATAACGCGCATAACAGCCTCTCCCGGCCCTGTTTGCGACGATGCGGAATAAGGCCTAGCGACGATGGGAACGCGCTGTAAACGGCGAACGGAAAGCTAACGGAGTTTGTAATGGAAACAGTCGCCTACAAGGTTCTGACCAGCGATCAGATGGGACAATTGGAGCGCGATGGCAGTTTCGCGGGTGCACCGATCGACCTGGCCGATGGCTATGTCCATCTTTCCACTGCCGCGCAGCTGACCGAGACCGTCGACAAGCATTTTGCCGGCCAGAGCGACCTGTGGGTCGCGGCGGTGGACCTTGCCGCCCATGGCGACGCGATCCGATGGGAGGAAAGCCGCGGCGGCGCGCTGTTCCCGCATCTCTATAGCGTCATGGTGCTCGACACGGTGCTGGCCTATGGCCCGCTGGAGCGCGCCGGCGACGGCTCGGTTCAGTTGCCCGTCGCCGGTTGACTAGGTCGTACCTGCGGCGGCATGTCGGCGAGCGAGTCGGCGGGATAAAGGTGCCGGATTCCGGTGGAAAAGGCGCAGGGAAAGATGCTGGCATGCGTCTCGTCGCCGAACACCTTGTGCTCGACCGTAAGTAACGGATCGCGGCGCGCTTCGAGCAGATCGGCGAAACGTGCCAGCTGCGACACCATCGGATGGCCGGTCAGCTCTTCCCAGGCGCCGACCCCCATCCACACCCGCGTCGCACGCGGCAGCGCCGTCACCGCACCTGCCGTTTCGCGATCGATCAGCCATTGGTCGCGATACCACAGCGATGGGCTGACGATCAGATAGCGGTCGAACAGATCGGGCCGCGCCTGGAGCGCCCAGGACGCGAACAGTCCGCCAAAGCTGTGCCCGGTAAGCGTCCGCTGCGCCGGATCCACGCGAAAGCGCGCGGCAATCAGCGGCATCGCCTCGGTTTCGATCATCTTCAGGAAATCCGGACCGCCGCCCGACCGCGCCTGAAACTGCGCGCCATAGCCACCGTCTTCGGAGAAGATCGGCGTATAGTCGCGGCTGCGATGGGTCCGATAGGCGACGGGATCGGGATAGCCGCCGGCATAGGCGATACCGATGACGATCTGGTCCGGGATGTGATTGCGGTCGGCAAGATGTTCGATATGCGATGTCGCCAGCGCGAAGCTGTAATCGGCGTCGAGCAGCCAGATCGTCGGATAGGACTTGTCCGGACTGGCATCATAGGTCGCCGGAACGCGGACATAGAGCAGATAGTCGACGCCATTCACCGCCGAACGGAATGGAAGGACGCTGGAAAAGGGAATGCGCAAGCCGCCCTCGCCCGTTGCGGTGTCGGAGCATGCAAATGCCGGCACACCGGCAAGTGCGCCCCCGCCCCCGATCGCTGCGCCTTTCAAAAATCCGCGTCGCGTATTGTCGGTCATATCGTCCCTCCCGGCCCCCGGGGTTCCATCGGACCTGGTGGCGAGCAACCACAATGTGCCAGACGGCGGCGCCCGCGCGATCAACGCCGTTGCGCAGCCGTTTCGAAGCCGGTTGACTCTTCGCCATATATTTCTGTAATTACAGAAATAGGAGTTACCCATGAGTCTGACCGATCATCCCGATGCCAAGGCGTTCATCCTCCATTGGGGGGAAATGGGCACCCAATGGGGCGTCAACCGGTCGGTCGCGCAGATCCATGCGCTGCTCTATCTGTCCGCCGATCCGCTGACGGCCGAGGATATCTGCGATTCGCTCGGGCTTGCCCGGTCGAACGTGTCGAACGGGTTGAAGGAGCTTCAGGGCTATTCGATCGTGCGCCGCGTCCATGTCGAGGGTGACCGCCGCGACCATTTTGTCGCCGAAAGCGACCTGTGGGAAATGCTGATGCGGATCGTTGCCGAGCGCAAGAAGCGCGAGATCGATCCGACGATCCAGTTGCTCGGCGAACTCGCCGAGCGGCTGGCGAAGGACGAGACTGCGCCCAAGCATCTGCGCGAGCGTGTGACGCGGATGCACGAGTTCATCTCGACGCTTACCAACTGGTATGAGCAGGTGCGCAGCCTGCCCAAATCGACTCTCGTCACGCTGATGAAGCTGGGCGCCCGCGTCGCGCGCTTCATCCCCGGCGGTACCAAGACCGGGGACTGATTCCGACAAGCCGAAACGACAGGAACATCGCATCATCACGCCAATCAATTTCTGAACTTACAGAAATATTCGAAAAGGAGAAACGTCATGGCAAAAGCGCCCGACCCGCAAGCTCCGATGGCCGCGATGCGAAAACTGCCCTGGCGTGATCTGACCCCGATGACGCAGCGCGAAGGGCTGATCGAGTGCCTCCACCCGCTGCCATGGCTTGGCGCAAGCTGGGTGGCGGCGAGCTATGGCTGGTGGCTGGTCGCCCTGCCCGCCTCGTTCCTGTTCTTCCTCACTGCGCTGCGGCTCAACCATGAAGCCGTGCACGGCAATCTGGGCTTTTCCCCGCGCGGGCACCGGCGCGTGCTCCATGGGCTGAGCCTGTTGATGCTCGGGTCGAACCATTCGGTGGCGTATAACCATCTGAAACATCACAGCCGCATCGGCACGCCCGAGGATATTGAAGGCAAATGCGGGCGGATGTCCGCGTTGCGGGTGCTCGCCTATGGTCCCGCTTTCCCGATCGAAACGCATGCCAATGCCTGGCGGCATGGCGGGTCTGCGGTGCGGCGGCGGATGGCAGTCGATGCCGGGCTGAACGTCGCAATGGTCGCGGTCGCCGTGGCGAGCGGCGCGGCGTTTCTGCTCTATCACCTCGCCGCGATGCTGGTCGCGCAATGCCTGACCGGATTTTTCGCGGTGTGGATCACCCATCATGACGTCGAGGACAGCGGGTTGGACGCCCGCACCCAGCGGTCGGCGCTGATCAATTGCCTCAGCTACAACATGTTCCTGCATCTCGAGCACCATCTGTTCCCGGCAGTGCCGGTGAAGCGGCTCGGCATGCTGGCGGCGCGGATCGATGCGGAATTCGTCGCCGCCATTCCTCCCGTTTCGATGGTGCTCCCTCTTCCTTGGGCGAAGGCGAGAAACATCGACAATATCCAATCCAGCGGCTGCTGAACTTCCAAGTAAGGAGACATTGAATGCCCGAAGCTGTCTACGGCCTCTATCTGGCCATAACGATCGCTATCACCATCTGGGTGGCGCGCACGCTTTCTCGCAATGGCGTGGTCTTCCTCGTCCAGTGTTTCGGCCACAATGAGACCTTGGCACGCTCGACCAATCACCTCCTTGTCGTGGGGTTCTACCTCATCAACATCGGTTTCATTTGCCTGACGCTGAGCTTGGGCAGCGAACCCACCACGCTGAGCAGCGCGATCCGTTTTCTGAGCGCTAAGGTTGGGTTGGCCGTGATTGTCGTGGGCGCCATGCACTTCTTCAATATGGGTGCCATCGCCCATTTCGGACGTACCGTCGAAGGCTGGTTTGCGGCGCAAAACGCCGCGCGAGCGGTCGGTTGACCCATGGCACCGCAGCTAAGATCGGAAATTCGGATTGCGGCGTATGCGATTCCGGCAATTGCAGCCGGACCGTGTTTCCTCCTGTCGTTCGGGCTATGGGCTCTGGTGACCCTGACCGATCCGATCCCTGTCGCTGTGGCAGGCGAGTATGGACTGATCGCCGAAATTTTTCGGCTGTTACCCTTCTTTGCTGTGGCCGGCATCGTGGGATTTATTCCCGCGGTGCTGGTTCTGGCGATTGGAGTCCGATTGGCGAGCTACGTCGGTCAGATACTTTTCTCCGCTCAATTTTACGCTGTTTGGGGAATGTTGGGTGGTGGAATCGCGGCGCTGATCCTGCTGCCTTTTAACCACGGTGACTGTTCCGATCCCGGCAGCTTCGCCTTCCTCGCCACCGGCACCCTATGCGCGCTGCTCGCGCGGCGTTATGTGCGCTGGCTTCCCGAAGAGAGCGAGTAACAAGGCGCGCATGACGCACGACATTCATATCATCGGCGGCGGTTTGGCCGGATCGGAGGCCGCGTGGCAGCTGGCGCAGGCGGGGCACAAGGTGCGGCTTTCGGAGATGCGCGGCAGCGGCGACATGACGCCGGCGCATCAGACCGACGGGCTGGCAGAACTCGTCTGTTCGAACAGTTTCCGCTCCGATGATGCCGAGCGCAATGCGGTCGGCCTCCTCCATCAGGAGATGCGCGATCTGGGTTCGCTGATCATGGGCAAGGGCGACGAACATAAAGTCCCCGCCGGGTCCGCGCTCGCGGTTGATCGCGAGGGATTTTCGCAGGGCGTAACGGCTGCGCTGGAGTCGCATCCCAATATAAGCATCGTTCGCGAACGCATTGATTCCATTCCCGAAAGCGGCATGACGATTATCGCCACCGGGCCGCTGACTGCCGAGAGCCTGGCAGGCAGCATCGCGGGCGTGACCGGCAAGGATCAGCTCGCTTTCTTCGACGCGATCGCGCCGATCGTCCATCACGACAGCATCGATATGTCGATCGCGTGGAAGCAATCGCGTTGGAACAAGGGATCCGAAGGATCCGAAGACGGCGATTACATCAACTGCCCGATGAACAAGGAGCAGTACATCGCCTTTGTTCAGGGGCTGCTCGACGGCGAAAAGACCGAATTTCGCGAGTGGGAGAACGTCCCCTATTTCGACGGCTGCATGCCGATCGAAGTGATGGCCGAACGCGGCATCGACACGCTGCGCCATGGCCCGATGAAGCCGGTGGGGCTCGACAATCCGCATGATCCGACGCCCGAATATCCGCAGGGCCGCTGGCCCTATGCCGCGGTGCAGCTGCGCCAGGACAATGCCAGCGGCACCTTATGGAACATTGTCGGGTTTCAGACGAAACTGAAATATGCGGCGCAAGTTGCTCTTTTCCGGACGATTCCCGGCCTTGAAAATGCCGAGTTCGCGCGACTGGGCGGGCTGCATCGCAACACTTTTATCAAGTCGCCCGAACTGCTCGATCCGACACTGCGGCTGAAATCGGCACCGCATGTCCGGTTCGCGGGGCAGATCACCGGTTGCGAAGGCTATGTCGAAAGCGCGGCGATCGGCCTGATGGCGGGGCGCTTTGCCGCCGCCGAACTGGCGGGCGAAACGCTCAGCCCTCCGCCGGTCGAAACCGCGCTCGGCGCGCTGCTTCACCACATTACCGGTGGCGCGGAGGCCGCGACCTATCAGCCGATGAACGTCAATTTCGGGCTGTTCCCCCCGGTGACGGGCAAGGGTCGCACGCGCAAAGCGGATCGCAAATTGCTCTATACGGGCCGCGCGCGCGAAGCCTTTGCGGAGTGGATGCCGGCCTGAACCGCTCAGTCTTCGTCCGACGCGCATCGGCACGATGGCGTCGGGCGCGGGCGCGAGGAACGCGTGCGCGTCGCGGCGAATTCGGCGCGAGTCAGCGTGCCGTTGCGATCCTTGTCCGCGCCCGCATAGCGCGTGGTGGTGGTGATCGCCCATTCCTCGAACGACAATTTACCGTCGCGATTGGTGTCGAGCCGGGCAAAGGAGGTCCGGCGCGAGCGCAGATATTCCTCTCGCGTGACGATCTCGTCATGATCGCGGTCATAGCGGTCGAACCGTTTTTCCTCGAGCGTCTTCTCGGTCGCTTGCGGCACGATTTCGGGCAAGGGGGTTGGCGACGGCGCGGCGCTGTGCGTCGCCACGGGCGGGCGGGGTATCGCCGCCTCTTCGGGTGCGGCGAGGCCGCGATAGAGGAACATGCCGGCCAGTGCCATGCACAGCGCCCCGGCGGCACCCACGAAATAGCGCCACATGCCCCCAACCTCCCCTATGGTCGGCAAAGGCTAATGCGGCGGCGCATCGTCGCGCAAGCCTATCGTCCCGAGATCCGGTGCCAGAGCAGGCGCGCAAGCCGGGCGGGCGATCCGACCGGTGGCTGGCCGCCGCGCGGCAGTGCAAGGTCGCGGCGTGCGAGCAGCGTCATGCCGCCAAGCGCGCGCATGGCGCCGCTCCATCGTGCGCGCTTCGCCGCTTCCAGATGGCGTGCCGCCATTTCCCGCGCCCTTTCTGCTTCGTCGGCGCGGTCGAGATGGCGCGAAAGATCCGCCAGCGCCCATCCCCGCCCTGCTTCGGCCAGAGGATCGCCAGCACGCGCGCCCAGCGCCGTACCGGCAAGCGCGAACAGGGTTTCGCCCCGCCCCTTCGCGAACCGCTCCAGCGCTTCCGCATCGAGCTGCTCGCTTTCGATCAACACGTCCCAGCCTTCGACAATCTCGGCAAGGGCAGCACCCGAAACCCCGGCAGGCAGTACCGACTCCGCCAGCGCGACCAGTACCGGCTCCGCAGGCGGCGGCGCGCTGTCGAGCCGCTGCAGCGCATCGCGCCACCATTGCAGCCGGATCTGCCCCAGCGCCGGCTCGCTGGTCGTCGCCAGCAAGCGCGCGAGCGCATCGTCGAGCGCCAGCAACGCCGCTAGCGCGTCACGCCGACGCGCGGGCGCATAGGTCAGGATCAACTGACGTTCCGCTTCCTCTGGCGTCATGCCATCACCATCCTGTGTTGCCAGCGTAAGCGGGAAATTAACCTTGGGCGTTGAAAACCCCTTATCCGCTCGCCGGCCATAGTCCGGCGTTCTTGGGGGAATGTCGACACCGCCATGGCGCAGGAAGAACATCGAAGGACTACGGCACGCGGATTCCTCACCGCGCTGGGCCGCGACGTGCGTGCGAACACGATGGCGATCATGGCTATTGCCCTGATCCCACTGGCAGGCATGGTCGGCGGAGGTATCGACATCAGCCGCATGTACATCGTCAAGACGCGTCTGCAACATGCCTGCGATGCCGGCGCGCTCGCCGGACGCAAGACGATGGGCGCAGGCGTCTGGCGATATAATAATTATGCGGCCCGGACGGCGGCAGAGAATTTCTTCGACGCCAATATTCAGGCGTCGCCCTATGGCGCGACCAGCCTGACCCGCACCTTTACCGAAAGCGGCGGCAAGGTGACCGGCACCGCATCGGCGACGCTGCCGATGACGTTGATGCGCATTTTCGGCAAGACCAACGAGACGCTGACTGTCACCTGCGACGCGGAAATGCGTTTGCCCAATACCGATGTGATGTTCGTTCTCGACGTCACCGGATCGATGGGCAGCAAGGCGGTGAACACGGATACGCAGACCAAGATCCAGAGCCTGCGCAGCGCCGTGAAATGCTTCTACGAAGTCGTGGCACGCTATGACACGACCGAAAATTGTTCGGGCGGCAATCAGACCGGCGGCACCGGACAGGTGCAGGTCCGCTTCGGATTCATGCCGTACAACACCAATGTGAATGTCGGAAAGCTGTTGCCGACGGCCTATTTCGCAAACAGCTGGGCCTATCAGTCGCGCGAGCCCGACTGGTCTACGTCAACATCGTACCAATGGGTCGATCAGCCGAACAGCACCGGCCCGACCGGAAACGATTCCGGAACCTGGAGCGATTGGGAAAATTACGGCGGCGCCCAGTATTTCAGCTGTCCCTATTACCCCTCGAACGGGACGACCGGGCCGACCACCAGCACGTACGACACCGAGGTCACCACCAACGGCAACACGCGATATTGGGATACGCGCACCGTCACCGGCTATGTCGATACCGAATATCAGACCGTCTCGGCGGGCTTCGGGGGCTGGGCCTGTCAGCCGCAAGTGCGCACGCGGCTGCGCGGCAGCTATACCAGCGTTCGCCATACCCAGATCAACATGCCGACCACGACGCAGACATTCCATGGCTGGCATTATGGCAAGGTCACTCAGGATATTTCCGGCCTGAAGGACGGCACCAACTGGAACAACTCCGTCACCCTGCCCATCGGCAGCAATGGCACCGGACGCGCGGTCCAGTGGGACGGGTGCATCGAGGAACGGACGACGCAGAAAACAAGCAATTCGAATAGCGCGCCGACCAACGCCAACGACCTAAACATCGATATGGTGCCGTCGCAAAGCAACGCCGACAGCCTGTGGGGTCCGGCGCTGCCCGGCGCGATCTATATGCGCAAGGCATGGCCGGGCAATTCGTCGACCGACACCAGTTCGTGGCAATATGATCCGCAGGATTATGACGGCGATTACAACAACAATCCGAACTATTTCTGCCCGACCGAGGCGCGCAAGCTGACGACGTGGAATAATGCGACCAGTTTCGAATCCTATGTCAACGGCCTGACCGCGAACGGCAACACCTATCACGATATCGGTCTGTTGTGGGGCGCGCGCTTCATTTCGCCCGACGGGATCTTCGCGTCGGAAAACGCCACTACGCCGACCGGCGGATCGATCGTGCGGCACGTGATATTCATGACCGACGGCGACACCGTCGCCAACAATACCGACTATGCCGCCTATGGCCTGCCCTGGTTCGACCGGCGTCAGAATTCGAGCGGCGGAGTGCCGAGCAGCAGCGAAATGAACAATCGCGTCAATGCGCGATTCCTCGACATCTGCACCAAGATCAAGAACAAGAATATCACGCTGTGGGTGATTTCGTTCGGCAACGGATCGAACAGCACGACCGAGTCGCGGCTCGAACAATGCGCATCCGAAGGGCGGTATCGCACCGCACGCGATTCGGCGGCGCTGCAACAGACATTCAGCGCGATCGCGGGCGAGATTTCGCAGCTGAGGCTGACACGATGAGCGCGATCGCGGGCGAGATTTCGCAGCTGAGGCTGACACGATGAGCGCGATCCGCCGCCTTGCCGCCCTCGCCCGCCGTCTGCACGCCGAATCACGCGGTGCGACGCTGGTCGAATTCGCGATCGTCGCGCCGACGCTGTGCCTGTTGCTGGTGGGGGCATTCGATGTCGCGCACACGCTGTACATGCGGTCGGTGCTGCAGGGCATCGTGCAGAAGACGGCGCGCGATTCGACGCTCGAAACGGGCAGCGCCACATCGCAACAGAGCGCATTGGACAATGAAGTCCGCGCACAGGTCAAAGCGCTCGCCAACAATGCGACGGTGCGCTTCAACCGACGCTATTATCGCACCTTTACCGAAGCTTCGAACGCGACTCCCGAAAGCTGGACCGATACCAACCACAACGGACGATGCGACGCCGGCGAACCCTATGAAGACGCCAACGCCAATCACATCTGGGATGCCGATGGCGGCAATTCGGGTCAGGGCGGCGCAAAGGACGCCACGCTCTACACCGTGACGGTCAGCTATCCGCAGATGTTCCCGCTCTATCGGTTCATCAACGGATCGGATGCGGTCACGCTGACTGCGTCCACGGTGCTGCGCAACCAGCCCTATGCCGACCAGGACAGCTATGCGACGAATGTCGTCGTCAGGAACTGCACATGATCGGCCGCTTCAATCGCCTGTTCGGCCGCATCCGCGACTTCCACCGGGATAATTCGGGGCTGGCGCTGCTCGAATTCGCACTGACGCTGCCGGTGTTGCTGGTGATGAGCCTGACCGGGGCGGAGCTGACCAACTTCATCACCACGCGGATGCGGATCAGCCAGCTGGCGCTGCATATCGCGGATAACGGCGCGCGTATCGGTTCGGGCGGGCAGCTGATTGCCAAGACGATCAGCGAGACCGACATCAACGACCTGCTGACCGGCGCCGGGCTGCAGGCGGGAGAGCTCGATCTCTATACGCATGGCCGCGTCATCATTTCGAGCCTGGAACCCGACCCGGACCATGCCGGGAAATACAAGATCAGCTGGCAGCGGTGCCGCGGCGCGATCACCAGTCATGCCTCCAGCTATGGCCGCGCGGGCGACACCAATCTGACCGGCATGGGCCCCAGCGGGCGCCAGGCGATCGCACCGGCGGACGGCGGCACGATCTTCGTCGAGGTCTATTATGATTATCAGCCGCTGATCAAAACGTCGCTGGCGCCCGAAAGCGGGATCACCGAAATCGCGTCGATGATGGTCCGCGACGCGCGCGATTATTCCCGGATCTACAATAGCGAGGGGGCAACGCCCTCCACCTGCTGACCGCGGATGCGCGACGGCGCGCGGCCGACGCGCATTTACCGCTTGCAGCGAATGCTCCGGACCGCGAAACGGGCGACAGCAATCCGGGAGCTTCCATGGCCATTTTGTCCGACCGCTGGATTCGCGAGCAGGCGCTCGCAAACGGCATGATCGAACCCTTTGTCGAGGCACAGCGCCGCGAGGGCTGTATCAGCTATGGCCTCAGCTCCTATGGCTATGACGCCCGCGTCGCCGACGAATTCAAGATCTTCACCAATGTCGATAGTGCGATCGTCGATCCGAAGAATTTCGCGGCGAACAGCTTCGTCGACCGTCAGACCGATGTCTGCGTCATTCCGCCCAACAGCTTCGCGCTGGCGCGGACCGTGGAATATTTCCGCATCCCCCGCGACGTGCTGGTGATCTGTCTTGGCAAATCCACCTATGCGCGGTGCGGGATCATCGTGAACGTGACGCCGCTCGAGCCCGAATGGGAGGGGCATGTCACGCTCGAATTTTCGAACACCACGCCGCTACCCGCACGCGTCTATGCCAATGAAGGCGCGTGCCAGTTCCTGTTTCTGAAGGGGAACGAGCCGTGCGAGACGAGCTATGCCGATCGCGCGGGCAAATATATGGGGCAGCGCGGCGTTACCCTGCCCCGGCTCTGATCGCCGGTCCCGGCGACTGACATAAGGGTCGGCGGGCGTATAGCGTGGGGTTCGCGCGAAGCGGCTCCGGGAGCACGTGTAAAGCGGCGTCTTTGTCGCGGCCTAGTCTGCAAGCTCGCGATGCCTGCCTTCGCTACTAGGTCGTGGGCGGCAAACGGACGACGGTTTCATCAGCGGCGGCCGCCGCGCCTTGCTGCACCGACGATCCTTCGCGGCGGTCGCGCCTAGGCGAGCCTTGCGCGGCAGCCCTTCCGGAAACAAAAAAAGGCAGCCCCGAAAGGCTGCCTTTTCCGTGTTCGCTCGATCGCTTCGATCAGAAATCGTTGCGATACTGTTCGTTGCCCACGAAACCGAGCTTGGTGACGTTAGCGCGCTTGATGATCGCAAGCACCTTGTCGACCGTGTCGTACCGAGCCTGCGGATCAGGCTGGAAGTGCAGCTCGGGCTGCGGATCCATCTGCACCGTGGTGTCGAGATACTGACGCAGCGTCACGTCGTCGATCTGTGCGCCGTTCCAGAACAGGCGGCCATCGGGGTCGATGTACAGCTTGTTCTTTTCCGGCTCCACCAGCGGCGGCGTCTGCGGCTGGCTGTTCTGCGGCAGATCCACCTTAACGGCGTGCGTCTGAATCGGAATGGTGATGATGAACATGATGAGGAGCACGAGCATGACGTCGATCAACGGCGTCGTGTTCATTTCCATCATCGGTTCGCCGTCGTCGCGGCCACCGCTCATTGCCATCTAGAGTACTCCTTCGAAACGCGCCGGATCACAATGCGGGGGCGGGGCCAGGTTCGGGTTCGGAAATGAACCCGACCTTGGCGAAGCCGGCCTGCTGCATCGTGAAGATCGTACCGCCAATGCAGCGATAGGGCGTATTGATGTCGCCGCGGATATGCACTTCGGGCAGTTCGAGCCCGACAGCATTCACGCCGCCCTGACGCTCGATTTCATCTTCGAGCTTCTTCACTGCCCGTTCGAGCAGTTCACCCGATGCGATGCGGGTCGTGCCCCAATATACTTCGCATCCTTCCGGACCGGCCTTCACCGAGAGAAGAACGTTTTCCGGTTTCGTCGTCGTCACCTCATACTTCACCTTGGGAAGTTCGAGATCAACGGTCTGGATCACGACGGGAACCGCAATCAGGAAGATGATGAGGAGCACCAGCATGACGTCCACGAGAGGCGTCGTGTTGATGTCCGACATCGGGGTGTCATCACCACCGCCGCCTGTGCTCACTGCCATTACGCGTTATCCTATCCTTCGCATGTCGCGGGACACGTGCGTCGGTCCCGCCGCAAGGTTCGCCCCGACCCGAAGCCGGGCCGAACCCTGCCAGTCGTTACTTACGCACCCGCGGGCTTGGCAGCCGGCTTGGCGACCGGAGCGGCCTTCACATTGACTTCCGGACGGACGGCGCCGTTCGAAGCCAGATAGCCGAGCACGTCGTTGGTGAAGGCGTTCATCTGCTCCGCAATCGCCTTGTTGCGGCGCTGCAGGAAGTTGTAGGCGAGCACCGCCGGAACGGCGACGACGAGACCGAGGGCGGTCATGATCAGCGCTTCACCGACCGGGCCGGCAACGGCGTCGATCGAAGCCTGACCGGCAGCGCCGATCTTGATGAGGGCGCGATAGATGCCGACCACCGTACCGAACAAGCCGATGAACGGTGCAGTCGCACCGACGGTGGCGAGGAAGGCCAGGCCGCCGTTGAGGTCGGAATTGATGATCGCTTCCGAACGGGCGAGCGAACCGTGCAGCCAGTCATGCGCTTCGACCGGATCGGTCAGCTTCGAATGCTGGTTCTGGGCTTCCAGACCGTCTTCGACGAGCTGGCGATAGGCCGAGTTCTTTTCGAGCTTGGCAGCGCCTTCACGCAGGCTGTTCGAATTCCAGAAGCTCTTACGGACGCGGCGGCCCTGGTTCAGGATCTTCTGCTGCTCGAACAGCTTCGTGAAGAAGATGTAGAGCGAGAAGAAGAGCATCGTCACGAGGATGATGAAGACGGACCAGGCGATGACACCGCCCTGTTCCAACGCTTCCCAAAGGCCGTAGGGGTTATCTCCGGCCGGTGCAGCAGCGCCTGCAGCGAGAATGGTCGTGAGCATGTTGCGTTCTTTCCTCTAGATATATGTGTTGGTCGTTCCAGACTGCGACGCCCCGAGACGGCCCGATGCGCCGACCATATTACTTATCTACCGCTCAATCTGCCAGCGCACCGCCTGGGTGCGGGTTTCCTCGATCTTGTTGCCGTTCTGATCCTCCGCAGGGCGGAAGCGGAAACGACGCTCGATAAGGCTGCAGGTTGTGCTGTCGAGCAGCGATGAACCGCTCGAACGAACCGTCGAACAACTCGTCACGCGGCCATTGGTACCGATCGTGTAACGAACAGTCGTCACACCCTCGTCCCCGGCACGACGCGCTGCCGACGGATAGTCGTCACGACTGATCCCACCGCTACGCAGATCAGCCTTCTGCGCCACCCGCGGAGGCGGAGGCGGAGGCGGCGGAGGCGGCGGAGCCGGCGGACGCGGAGGCGTCGGCGGCGTCAGCGGCGGCGGGGGGATGTTAATGTCATTGGAGACATTGAACGGCGGCGGTGGCGAGGGAACCTGCACGCGCGCAGGCGGCACGACCACCTGAGTGGGCGGCGGCGGGACCGGCTGGTCCGGCGGCGGCGGCGGCGGTGGCACTTCCTCTGGCGGGGGCGGCGGCTCTTCAATATCGAAGACGTCCAGATTTTCCTGGGCCTTCTTGATATATTGATACGCCAGGCCAGTGACGAAGGCATATCCCAAGCCGGCAACGATAACCGCGACCATTATGATCGCGACCATTCTGCTGCCACTTACATTCCGGTCAGCATAAGCCATTCGGCGTCGACACTCCTCATATTCCGACCCAGTAGGTCCCGGTAGCGTGGCAGGGGCACCACGCGTGAACCCACCCGCCGTGCGCTCTTGCGTCCGGCGGCAGAGCGCGAGTTTCTATCGTGGCGTCCTGAACGACGCAAACGCTTTGTCGGACGAAGCCCACGTAATAGCGATTGGTGACAGATTTATTTTCCTGTTTTCGTCCGATGGGGTAACGCTGGAAACCATGATCCGTATCCCTCTCCTGACGCTCAGCGGAGCGCTTTTGATCGCTTCCGCATCGCCCGCAGCCGCGCAAAACCGCGAAATTTCCAGCGAAGCGGTTCCCGCGCCCAATTATGGCGACATCGCCTCGCATGTGCTGGAAGCGCCGCTGGTGATCGACGCGACGATTCGTTCAACGGTCGAAATTCGTGGTGCCGAAGCCGTGAATCTGGCGCCAGGATATGCTCGATTCTATGCCGAGGCGGATGTTTCGGCGCTGATCCGGGGTTCGTCAGCGATCCCGCCAAGGGTCGGTTTCGTCACCGATGTCCCGACCGATTCGCGGGGGCGTCCGCCCCGGCTGAAGCGGTTGCGGGTAATCCTGTTCGCCCGTCCCGTTCCGGGACGCCCGACGATGGTTCAGCTGACTCGAACCGATTCGTTTCGCGCGTGGAGCCCGGCGCTTGACGCGATGGTGCGCCAGATCGCGCGCGACGTGGTCGATCCGGCCGCCCCGCCCGCGATCACCGGCGTCGGCAATGCCTTTCACGTACCGGGAACGCTTCCCGGCGAAGGCGAAACCCAGATTTTCCTGATGACCGAGACCGGAGCACCGGTATCGCTCCAGATTCTCCGGCGGCCGGGCCAGCAGCCGCGCTGGGCAGTCTCGCTGGGCGATATCGTCGACGATTCGGCCGGGCCGCCCGCGCCGGACACGCTGCTATGGTATCGCCTCGCCTGCGGTCTGCCCGCCGAACTGCCGGCTTCGAGCCTGAGCAGCGAGACGGCTGCCAACGCCCAGACGGCGCGGATGGACTATCGATTCGTCCTCAACCAGCTGGGGCCGTGCAGCCAGTAGCGATTCGATCAGCGGCGGTGACGAACGAGCGTGATGCCGATCGATTCGTCGCGCTCGGCGATCGCAAGCTTGATGATCCGCACCTCGACGCGGCGCACACGCGAATCGCTGATGAACAGCGTGTCGGCGATATGATCGGCGACACCTTCGATCAGCGTGAAGTGCACGTCCTTGGGCAGGCCGTCGGTCGCGGCATGCTTGAGGTCGATATAGCTTTTCGACGCGCTCAGCGGCGTATCGGGCGCGAAGCGTTCGGGAATGTCGATATCCGCCGTCACCGAAATACGCAGCGGCTGCGGCAGATGGGTTTCCTCGGAATAGATACCGGTCAGAATCTCGACTTCGAGGTCATGGACCTGAAGCTGCAGCAAATCGGGCAATCGAACGCCTTTCACGGGAAAACTGGCTGGCGCTCTAAGCCCTGCCCCGCAAAACGGCAATGCCGCGGAAGCCACTGCCGCATCAGGCCTGATCGCGGCGGCGGCTTTCGCGCAACGCATGGGCGTAGCCGAAATATCTGCGCGTTCGCGCAATCGTCGATCGGCTTGCCCTGCGCTATCAGGCGCCGGCGCTGGGCCGCGCCGACGCTTCCTCGTGCCAGCGCCAGAGATTGGTGAGACGCTGCGGCACCTCGAGCTTCACACCGCGCGCAAAGTCGAGCGTGACCAGCGCAGTGATGTCGGCAAAGCTGTAGCTCTCGCCCGTAACCCAGTGGTGCGTCGCAAGATGGCGGTCGAACGCCTCCAGAAAGCAGCGCCACATCGCAACGCCGCGCGTCGCCAGCTCCGGAATCTGCGGCACCGCGCCGAAATTGCCGACAATCGCACGGTCTTTGAACACCGGCCGGGTGTTGCGATAGGCATAGACGACGGCGACATAGCCGTCCCCTTCGATCCGGCGAGTCCAGCTGGCGATTCGGCCAATCTCGCGCGGCGTGGTGCCGAACAGCGGCGGATCGGGGTACTCGGCCTCGAAATAGCGACAGATCGCAGCCGATTCGCACAACACTTCGCCATCGTCGAACGCCAGCGCAGGCACTGCGCCGCGCGGATTGATCGCAAGATATTCGTCGCCCAGTTGTTCGGACGATTTCAGGTCGATCTCCTCGCGAGGCACCTCGATGCCTTTTTCCGCCAGAAATATCCGCACCCGTCGCGGACTCGGCGCCCATGCCGCATCATAAAGCTTCATCGCTACACCCTCGGTTCAGCCTTGCTTCACACGCGAAACACGCTAAACGCCGCCGCCCCCGGCGTCCATGCCGGCGCAGTGGAAGGAATGCGCGGTGATCGAGCTCGTGCCGCTGGACGCGATCCCTGAAGCCATGGTCGAGGCATTGCTCGACCGTGCGTTCGGTCGCGACCGCCATGGCCGCACCGCCTATCGGATTCGCGAGGGCGTGGATGCCATCCCGGCGCTGAGTTTTGCCGCGCGATTCGCCGACGGCCGGCTTGCCGGCACGATCCAGTGCTGGCCGGTGGCGCTTGCCTGCGACGGCAGCGGGACCGTGCCGATGGTCATGGTCGGCCCGGTCGCCGTCGATCCCGAATGGCAGCAGGAAGGAATCGGCCGGATGCTGATGGCCGAAATGCTGCGCAGTGCGGATGCCGCGGGCATGCCGGCGCTGATGCTGATCGGCGATCCGGAATATTATGGCCGATTCTTCGGCTTTACCGCCGATCGCACCGCGCGCTGGCGACTTCCGGGACCGGTCGAACGCCATCGCCTGCTCGCCCGTGGCGCGTCGGTGCCCGATTGCGCGGGCATGCTGGGGCCCGATCTGCGCAAGGCCGCCTGAGCCCCGCATCGGATCAGCCTTTGCGATTGACTGCGCGAGTGCCTAATTCGTGGCAATGCCTGCACCCCCTCCCCCCGACTTCGCCACGCTGTCGCTCGCCGAAATCGCACGCCTTGCCGAGGAGCAGCGACTTCCGCCGGTCGAGAAATGGAATCCGCAGCATTGCGGCCATAGCGACATGCGGATCGCGCGCGACGGCACCTGGTTTCATCAGGGGTCGCCGATCGGACGTATCGCGATGGTGCGGTTGTTTGCCACCATTTTGCGCCGCGAACCCGATGGTCGACATGTTCTGGTAACACCGGTCGAAAAGCTCGACATCGATGTCGAGGATGCACCGTTCGTCGCGGTCGAGCTCAAGCGCGAAGGCGAAGGCGCGGCGATGAACCTGGCGTTCCGCCTGAATACCGACGAACTCGTCAGCGCCGATGCCGAGCACGGACTGCGGTTCGAACAGCGCGAGGACGGCCCTCGCCCCTATCTGCACGTGCGCGGCGGGATGGAGGCGCTGATCGGCCGCAGCGTCTATAACGAACTCGCCGAAATCGCGCTGAGCAACGACAGCGACCCGCCCGGCGTGTGGAGCCGAGGCGCCTTTTTCGCGATGGAGCCGGCATGACTCTGGCCGAACGGCTGAAGATCGCTCTGGCGGCAAGCGACCGGGATCAGCCGGTGCTGCTGACCGGCGATTATCGCGATAACGATCCGGCGATGGCAACCTATCCGGCAGCGGTACTGGTCGCGATTTCGGACGCGCGCGACCCGATGGTGATCCTGACCCAGCGCCCCGAAACGATGCGCCAGCACGCCGGGCAGATCGCCTTTCCCGGCGGAAAGGTCGAGCCCGACGAAGACGCGATCGTCGCCGCGCTGCGCGAAGCCGAAGAAGAGATCGCACTGCCGCGCGACCGGGTTCAGGTGATCGGACCCGCCGACCGCTATCGGACCGTTACCGGGTTTGAAGTGACGCCGGTTCTGGGCGTCATTCCGCCCGCGATCACACTGACGCCGAGCGAGGCGGAGGTGGCCGAAGTGTTCGAAGTACCGCTCGCCTATCTGATGGACGATGCCAATCATGTGCAGGGTTCGCTCGAATGGCAGGGGCGAAAACGCCAATATTACGAGATACGCTGGCAGGAACGCCGCATCTGGGGAGCGACAGCGGCGATGATCGTCAATCTTTCGCGACGGCTCAAATGGACGCAGTGACGCAATTGCCCCCGGCGGCCTGGCGCGAGCGCGCCGGCATGGCTCGGCTGATCGCCGCACTGGGCGGCGGCGGCGCGGCGCGGTTCGTCGGCGGCGCGGTGCGCGACACGCTGCTCGCGCTGCCGGTGCAGGATGTCGACATTGCGACGCGCCACGCCCCGGATAAGGTCGTCCGCATGCTCGCCGATGTCGGAATCCGCACGGTTCCGACCGGGATTGCGCATGGCACGATCACGGCGCTGCTGGAAAGCGGGCCGGTCGAAGTCACGACGCTGCGCCACGACGTTTCCACCGATGGCCGGCGCGCGACCGTGGCCTTTACCGACGATTGGCGCGAAGACGCGGCCCGGCGCGACTTTACGATGAACGCGCTCTATGCCGATCCGGAAACCGGGGCGATTTTCGATTATTTCGACGGGCTGGCCGATCTGAAGACGCGGCGGGTGCGGTTCATCGGCGACCCCTATCGCCGCATCGCCGAAGATCATCTGCGCATCCTGCGCTTCTTTCGATTTCTTGCCCGATTCGGCGACGAACCCGAGGCCGAGGGGCTGAAGGCCTGCGCCGATCGCGCCAATGACCTGATGGCGCTTTCGCGCGAACGCATCGCCGACGAACTGCTCAAGCTGCTGGTCGCAAAGGAAGCCGTGCGCGTCGTGACGCTGATGATCGACCAGGGGATTTTCCGCCCGGTATTGCCGGAAATCACCACCGACGGGCTGCCGCGGCTGGAACGGGTCGTGCGTTGCGAACAGATGCTGGGCGAGCAGGCCGATGCGATCCGGCGGCTGGCGGCGCTGCTTCCGGTCGATCCGCGCACCGGCGAAGCAGTCGCCGCGCGGCTCAAACTGTCGAAGGCGCAGCGCAAGCGGCTCACCACGGCGTTGGGCAGCGAATCCTATGATTCGGCGCGCGCCATGGCATATCGGCTGGGTCGCGACGCGGCGGTGGACCGGCTGTTTCTGCAGCGCGGCGACGAAGCGGCACTGCGCGCGGCCTATGCCGAAATCGCCGATTGGGAAATGCCGCGCCTGCCGGTTTCCGGCGGGGCGCTGGTCGAGCGCGGTCTGGAGAAAGGGCCCGAAGTCGCCCGGACGTTGCGGGCGATCGAGGATCGCTGGATCAGCGAGGATTTTCCCGGCGAAGCGCGCGTCGCGCATCTTGCCGATGAAGCAGTGGCTCAGGCGTTGCGCGCGCGCAGCAGCGCATAAGCCTCTTCGTCGGGCAGCGGCCGCGCATACAGAAAGCCCTGCCCATAGTTGCAGCCGAGCGCCGCAAGCGTCTGCGCCAGTTCGTTGGTTTCGATGCCCTCGGCGGTCGTCTGCATGCCCAGCGCATGCGCCAGGCCCAGGATCGCGCGCACGATCGCCACCTTGTCGCGATCGGCCAGCATCCCCGATACGAAGCTGCGGTCGATCTTGAGCAGATCGATCGGCAGCTTCTGAAGATAGGCCAGATTCGAATAACCGGTGCCGAAATCGTCCATGGCGAGCGTGGTGCCCAGATCCTTGAGCGCGAGCATCGTCTGGGCGATGCGATCCGGATCGCTGACGATGGCGCTTTCGGTCAGTTCGAGCGTGAAGCGCGACCCGTCGATATGATGTTTTTCGAGCACGCCGCGCACCATCGGCGCGATCTGGTCGCGCTGAAGCTGGATCGCCGAAAGATTGACGGCCAGTTTGACGCCGCAATCCCCGCCGGCCCGGCGGTCCCATTCGGCAAGCGTTCGCGCCGCTTCGTCCATCGCCCATCGGCCGAGCGGTACGATCAGGCCCGATTCCTCGGCCACCGGAATGAACTCGGTCGGGGACAGCTTTACCCCGTCCTCGGTCGTCCAGCGCGCCAGCGCCTCGAACGATTTGATCCGACCGCTCGCCAGATCGCAGATCGGCTGGAAACTGAGCGTCATCAGCCCGCCGTCGATGGCGCGGCGCAGTGCGGTTTCGATGCTGAACTGTTCGCGTGCCAGATCGAAGGCTCGCGTCTGATAGACTTCGGTTCGCCCGCTTTTCTTGGCGCGTTTCACCGAAAACTGGGCGTGACGGATCAGGTCTTCGGGATCGTCGATATCGTCCGATCCCAGTGCGACGCCGATCGAACAATCGATGCGGACTTCGAAATCGGACAGGCGGAACGGCATCGACAGCGCCGCCTGAACGCGCTTGGCGACATGCAGCGCTTCGTTGGGGCCATCATCCAGCGCCATGATGATGCCGAATTCATCGCCCCCCATCCGCCCCAGCACGTCGCGCCCGCGCAACGCGCCCTTGATGCGCCGCGCCACCGAAATCAGCAGTTCGTCGCCGACCAGACCGCCCATACAGGCGTTGACGCGACTGAACCGGTCGAGATTGAGCGCCAGCACCGCGAATTTGTTGCGATTGTCCGGACCGATCATCGATTCGAGCTGGTCGCCGAATCCCGCGCGATTGGGCAGCCCGGTAAGGCTGTCGGTCGTCATTTCGCGCCGCAGGCTTTGTTCGGTCCGCAATTCGCCCGTCTGATCGACCAGAGTGACCATGCAGCGATGTTTGCGCCGGTTCGAATGGCGCGCGAAAAGGACGCGGAAATAGCGGCAATCGACTTCCTCGCCGAATTGCCAGGCGATTTCGCAGCGCGTGTCGTCCGATGCCAGGAAACGCCGGATTTGCGGCCCCAGCAGACGGATCAGCGGCGATTCGCTCGCCAGGGTGCCCAACCCGGCAAGCCGGAAGGGGCGATTGATGCTTTCGAATAGAAAGCGGTTTTCATGCAATTCGACGATTGCCGCGGGAACCGGCAGCAGATTGAGATCCAGCGCGCTCGTCAGCGGACCGAACATGGCGCTGCGATCCGGAATATCCTCCGGCTGCGTGTCGCTATCGACCGTGTGAATTTTTTGCCCCGCCATCCTCTATGGCGCTACCCACGAATGGTTAAAAGCCACTGAACCTTCTGGGCAAATTCATACGATTTTCGAATTTTCAGAAGCGATTGTCGCGTGGAAAGCCCGTCGGCGGCATGCGACCGGCAGCCCCGCGCGCCGCGCGCCAGGGCGTGAGGTCGGTTTCGCTGCGATACCGCTCCTGCTCTCCGCCCATCCGCCAGCGCAATCCTTCCTCCATCCGGAAGGTGATCATGTCGGACAGGCCGCCGTCGCGATAGCGCTGCAACTGAACGCCCTGCCCGCGCGTCAGCTCGGCGACTTCGGACAGCGGAAACACCAGCAGCTTGCGATTGTCGCCGATCACCGCGACGCCATCGTCTTCGGGCGCGATCGCGCGGACCAGCCTGAGCTTTGCCTGCCCCTTGGGCGTTGCGACCTGTTTCCCCTTGCGCGTTTCGGCGAGCACATCGGCGGCCTTCACCACGAAACCGCGTCCGTCGGTGGCGGCCAGCAACAGCTTTTCCGCCGAGGATGCGGGCAGCAACGCAACGATTTCGCGTTCGCCCTCAAGGTCGATCATCAGCCGCACCGGCTCGCCAAAGCCGCGCCCGCCGGGCAGCTTGTCCGCCGCCAGCGTATAGAAACGGCCATTATCGGCGGCGAGCAGCAGCTTGTCGGTCGTCTGTGCGTGAAAGGCGAAGAGCGGGCCGTCGCCTTCCTTGAATTTGAGCGTTTCGGCGGCGGCAAGATCGACATGCCCCTTCATCGCCCGGATCCAGCCGCGCTGCGACAGGATCACGGTGATCGGCTCTTTCTCGATCATCGCATCGAGCGGGATTTCGCGGGTCGGGCCGGCTTCCTCGATCAGCGTGCGGCGCTTGCCCAGCGTCGTTTCGGCGCCATAGCGATCCATCATCTTCTTGAGGTCGCGTTTCAGCCGCGTGCGCTGGCGGGCGGGCGAATCGAGCAGCAGTTCGAGCTCCGCCTTTTCCTTTTCGAGCGCGTCATGTTCCTTGCGCAGCTCCATTTCCTCAAGCTTGCGCAGGCTGCGCAGCCGCATGTTGAGGATCGCTTCGGCCTGGCGGTCGGTGAGTTCGAACTCGGCGATCATCACCGGCTTGGGCTCATCCTCGTACCGGATGATCTCGATCACGCGATCGAGGTTGAGGAAGGCGATGATATAGCCGGCAACCAGTTCGAGCCGGTCGATGATCTTGTTCAACCGATGCTGCGACCGGCGGATCAGCACTTCGGCCTGATGATCCTTCCATGCCGAAATCGCCTCGCGCAGGCTCATCACCCGCGGCGTCCGGTTCTTGTCGAGCACGTTGAGGTTGAGCGAGAAACGGCTTTCGAGTTCCGAAAGGCGGAACAGGCTTTCCATCAGCGTTTCGGGATCGACGCGACCGGTGCGCGGCTCCAGCACGATGCGAATGTCCTCGGCGCTTTCGTCGCGCACATCGGCGAGGATCGGCAGTTTCTTGTCGTTGATCAGCGTCGCGATCTGTTCGATCAGCTTGCCCTTCTGGACGCCATAGGGGATTTCGGTGACCACCGCGACCCAGGTGCCACGGCCCAGATCCTCGCGATGCCATTTGGCGCGGACGCGGAAACTGCCGCGCCCGGTGCGATAGCTTTCCGCGATCGATGCGGGACTGTCGACCAAAATGCCGCCGGTGGGGAAATCGGGGCCGGAGACGAACTCAAGGATCGCCGCATCGTCCGCCTCGGGCCGATCGACCAGATGGATCGCGGCGGCATAGAGTTCAGCGGCATTGTGCGGCGGAATGCTGGTCGCCATGCCCACCGCGATGCCCGCCGCGCCATTGGCGAGCAGATTGGGGAACATGCCCGGAAACAGCTCGGGCTCGTTATCCTCGCCATTATAAGTCGGGCGGAAATCGGCGGCCTCTTCGTCGAGGCCCTCCATCAGGTCGATCGCGACCTGGGTCAGCCGTGCCTCGGTATAGCGATAGGCGGCGGCATTATCGCCGTCGATATTGCCGAAATTCCCCTGCCCGTCGACCAGCGGGTAGCGCAGCGCGAACGATTGGGCGAGGCGCACCATCGCGTCATAGACCGACGCATCACCGTGCGGGTGATATTTGCCGATCACGTCGCCGACGACGCGCGCGCATTTCTTGTAACCCGAAGCGGGGTCGAGCTTGAGCAGCCGCATCGCCCAGAGCAGGCGACGATGCACCGGCTTCAGCCCGTCGCGAACATCGGGCAGCGAACGCGCGGTGATCGTCGACAGCGCATAGACCAGATACCGCTCGGAAAGCGCGCTATCGAAGGGGACGTCGGTGGGTTCGGGGGTTTCCAGATCGAGAGACATTCCCCTGCCGATAGCAGCGCTGCGCGCCAGTTGCGAGATGGCATGAACGGCGCTAGTGTCATACATCACTAACACAGACTGGTCTGGAGAGGGCATGCGTCGAATCGCAATAATGGCTGCGCTGGCGTTGCTGCCGGGCTGCGCAACCGGGCCCGCCGGGCACATAACCGACGCAAGCCGGTCGGTCGTGGGGCGAAGCTGGCATTATGTCCGGACCAATATTGCCGGTGGTGAGGACGAACAGATCTATGTCCATCGTACCGCCGCCGACCGCATCGACGTGTACAAGATGCGCAACCGCTGCGCGCGCGCAGCGCTGGTGACGGCGACGATCGATCCGCGTACCGGCATCGCCACTGGATTCGAAGCGGCGACCGTAGAGCCCGAGGCTGGCCGCGAGCCCTATGCCTGGCTGACGGTCGAGGGCAATCGGCTGGAAGCGCGACTGGGAACCGGGGCGGACGCGCAACGCAGTTCGGCAACCCTCGAAAAGACGCCCTGGCACGATTACGACTATGATCTCGCGACGCTGTCCGCCGCGCTGCAGCTACGCGCCGGAAGCCGCGCCCCCTTTTCGTTCGGCATGACGATGATGTGGCCCGACGAATCGGGGAATTGGGCAATTCACTGGCTCGGCGAGGCGAATGCGACATTCACTGCCGCCGAACCGCATCTGGGCCATGACAGCCTGCGGTTCGAAGTTCAGGGTACGGCGTTCGGCGACGCGGGCGGCGGTCCGCTGTGGATCGATGCGCGATCCGGCACCATCGTCGATGCGCAATGGGGGCGCCCCAATCACCACGAATATCGCGATTTCCGGCTGCGTCTGATCGCGGAACTGCCGCAAGGCGAAGCCGCCTGGATCGCCTTGCTGCGCAGCCATTACGAAGCCTGCCCCGCCGAAGCCGACTGATCGCGATCGCCGTCCCGGGCCGTCACGTTCCCGAAACGGAACAGCCCGGCATCGGCGGAGTTGGGCATTAACCAAATTTTCGCTATTTGAATCGGCAACAAGGGAGGACGGAATGCGCTTCACGGCTTGTCTGGCTGCGTTCGCTGCGATGGCGATGCTTGCCGGTTGCGATTCGGACAAGGGCGGCAAGAGCAAGGCCGCCGAACCTGACATGGCGATGCGCGAAGCCGCTGCCGCCTTTGCCGCCACGGGAACGCCGTTCGATTATCGCTATGCCTTCCGCCTGCCCGGCGACGCGATCAAGCAGGTTGTCGAACGCAGCGCGGATGATTGCCAGCGGCTCGCGGAAAACCGCCGCTGCGAAGTATTGGCGATGCGGTACAGCGTCGAGGATGCGACCAAGGTGTCG
Organism: Stakelama portus; assembly: GCF_003171655.1. Classification (GTDB taxonomy): domain Bacteria; phylum Pseudomonadota; class Alphaproteobacteria; order Sphingomonadales; family Sphingomonadaceae; genus Sphingomonas; species Sphingomonas portus. The sequence continues at coordinate 101,760 of NZ_QFZL01000008.1, forward strand.
GCGGTCCTGACGGTCAAGATCGACCCGACCATCGCGCGCGGATTCGGCGATGAACTGACTCAGGCGGTTGCCGAAGCCGATGGCGTGCTGCTCGATACGCAGGTGGTGACCGGCGAAGGCGGCATGTCGCGCCAGCCGACGACCACCGAACGGCTGAAACGCGCGCTGGAAGAAGCGCGGGCGAAACCCAATGATCCCGCCGCCCAGGCCGATGCCACGGCGATTCAACAGGCGCTGGCGACGATCGAAAAGGTTCAGGGCGACACCGTCGGCACCTGGGCGACGGCGCCGGTGCTTATCACCTATGAATCGAGCGGGCCGATGACGGTGCTCGGCAACGGCAAGGCGGACCTGAAAAGCGCCGGGCAGACCTTGCAGGATTCGCTTGCGCGGCTCGCCCAGCTTCTGGCCGCCTTTGGCCCGTGGATCGTTGCGCTGTTCATCCTCGTCTTCATCCTGCGCTGGATCATCCACCGCACCGAAGGCGCCGCAGATCCGGCGCCGGTTCGCGATCCGGCGCCCAATGCCGTGCCGGTGAACGAAGATCCCGACGATCGCCGCAACCTGATCCAGCGCTGGTTCGCGCGCGACGACGAGGATGAGGACTGACCCCCGGCAACGACTTTTCGCATCCTTCCGAAGGTTGATTGCGCCCTCCCCGACCATTGAGTATAGGGCCTAGCCTTTCCTATGCCCCGGCTGGCGCAGCCAGAATGCGCTGCCGGGGCGGATCATTTCAGGGGTAACCGCCACGATGGCACGCCGCCGCCAGATCTATGAGGGCAAGGCCAAGATCCTGTACGAGGGTCCCGAGCCGGGCACGCTGATCCAGTATTTCAAGGACGACGCGACGGCGTTCAATGCCCAGAAAAAGGGCACGATCAGCGGCAAGGGCGTGCTGAACAACCGCATCAGCGAGCATGTCTTCACGCTGTTACAGGGCATCGGCGTCCCCACGCACTTCATTCGCCGCCTCAACATGCGCGAGCAGCTGATCCGCCAGGTCGAGATCGTCCCGATCGAAGTGGTGGTGCGCAATGTCGTCGCCGGTTCGCTGTCGAAGCGCCTGGGAATCGAGGAAGGGACCCCCCTGCCCCGCACCATCGTCGAATATTATTTCAAGGACGATGCGCTCGGCGATCCGATGGTCACCGACGAGCATATCCTGTGCTTCGGCTGGGCCAGCCAGGAAGAGCTGCACGACATGGCCGATATGGCGATTCGCGTGAACGACTTTCTGTCGGGCCTGTTCGCCGGAATCGGTATCCGCCTGGTCGACTTCAAGCTCGAATTCGGGCGCATCTGGGACAATGAGTATAGCCGGATCATCCTGGCCGACGAAATCAGCCCCGACGGATGCCGGTTGTGGGACATGGTTTCGGGCGAAAAGCTCGACAAGGACCGGTTCCGCCGCGATCTGGGCGGCGAAGTCGAAGCCTATCAGGAAGTCGCGCGCCGCCTTGGCCTGCTTCCCGAAGGCGCCGATTCGACCGTGCTCGACCTGGAAAAGCATCGCCAGCGCAAAGGCAGCTGAAGCGACCGGAAGCAGGCTCTAGTTCGGGACCTTAACCGGCGGCTCGGGCGGCTTTTCCTCTGCCCGCCCCTCGGCCTTCTTGTCGTTGCCCGACCAGCGGAACAGCGGGATCGCGACAGCGATCAGCGCGATGGCGATCAGAAACCAGTCGCGCGCCACCGGATCCAGCCAGCGATACGCCAGCGCGAGTGCGACCATGCCGACCACCAGACCGGTGACGCTGGCAACGGACGCAGGCTGCGACACGGAAACCATCAGCGGCGCATTGCCTGACCCCGCTGCCGATGCATCGCATCCGTCGCAGCAGATCGGCACGGCGCTCTCCAGCCAGATTTCCCGCTCTTTCGTGCCTAAGCCAAAGCCGAAGGTGCCGGTGCCGACGCCCAGGTTGAAGCCAAGACCGACTGTCTCTCCGAACCGGTATTTGAGCAGAAACCGGAAGCGGCGGGCATCGTCGCAATCCGGCGATTCCTGGTAAATCGGCTCGACCCTGTCGATAAAGAATCGCCCGACGCGATAGCCGTGCGACACCACGAAACCGAGCTGCGGACAACCGAGCAGCCGCGCCGAATCAGGGCCGCCATATAGCTGCGGCCCGGCCGGACAATCGTACACGATGTCGATTTCACAGCGAAACAGGATCGCGCCTTCGGGCCGGAAGGCAAAGGTTTCTATCGCTCGACCATGCATCGCACCACCCTTTCGGCCGGGGATCGGTTTTCAGAGCATAATCCCGCCCGCGTTCGATGCAAATTCGCCGACAGCGCGTTGCGGCACTTGCGATAATGCACCAGCAGAGCCATAGGCTCGCGGCATGAAACTCCGCATCATCGTGACGCTCAAGAACGGCGTGCTCGACCCGCAGGGCAAGGCGATCCAGCACGCGCTGGGTTCGCTCGGCTTCGATGGCGTCAGCGACGTTCGTGCCGGCAAGATCTTCGAACTCGAAGTCGCCGATACGACCACCGACGATCAGATTGACGAGATGTGCCGCAAGCTGCTCGCCAACACCGTGATCGAAAATTATCGCGTGGAAAAACAGTGAAGACCGCCGTCATCGTCTTCCCCGGATCGAATTGCGACCGCGACATCGCAGTGGCGCTGGAGTCGGTGACGGGCACCCGGCCGGCGATGGTGTGGCACGGCGAAAGCGAACTACCCGAAGGGCTGGGCGTGATCGCGCTGCCTGGCGGATTTTCCTATGGCGATTATCTGCGCTGCGGCGCGATTGCGGCGCGCAGCCCGATCGTCCGCGCCGTGATCGACGCCGCCAATCGCGGCACGCCGGTGATCGGCATCTGCAACGGATTTCAGGTGCTGACCGAAACCGGGCTGCTGCCCGGGGCATTGATGCGCAACGAGGGCCTGAACTTCGTCTGCCGCGATGTCGAACTGACCGTCGAGAACAGCCAGTCGATCTTCACCAGCGCCTATTCGGCGGGCGAAACGCTGACCATCCCCGTCGCGCATCATGACGGCAATTATTTCGCCGATGCCGACACGCTCGACCGGATCGAAGGCGAAGGCCGCGTCGCCTTCCGCTACACCGGCAATGTCAACGGATCGGCGCGCGCGATTGCAGGCGTGCTGAACAAGGCCGGCAATGTGCTGGGCATGATGCCGCATCCCGAACGCCGCATCGAAGCCGCGCATGGCGGTACCGACGGCCGACGCCTGTTCGAGGGGCTTCTCGAAGCGGTGAGCTGAACGCGCCTCGCCGGGCGCGTCGCGCAGATGACGCTCGATCCGGGATATCGACAATTGAAATCTGCAAGTTGCTGCAGATATACGTGCCGTTGCAGGGACAGGATCAGACGCGCGCGCGGAACGGCGTGAAATTGGTCCCTTCGTCATAGACGTCGACGCCTTCGCGCCGTTTGAGGAAACCGACGACCAGATAGGTGACCGGCGTCAGCAGCGCTTCCCACGTCACCTTGAGCACCCATTGCGTCACCAGGACCTTCAGCACCAGTTCGTTGGTCCAGCCTTCGGCCCAGAGAAATGCTGCGGGATAGAAGATCAGGCTGTCGACGCCCTGCCCCGCGATCGTCGAGCCGATGGTGCGCATCCACAGATGCCTGCCCTTCGTCCACAACTTCATCTTCGCCATGACATAGCTGTTGACGAATTCGCCGCACCAGAACGCCACCATCGACGCAAGGACGATGCGCGGCACCTGACCGAAAATCACTTCATAGGCGGCCTGATTATCCCAGTCCGGCGCGGGCGGAAGCTGAACCACCACCCAGCTCATCAGCGCCATGAACAACACTGCCGCAAAACCGGCCCAGATCACGCGGCGCGCGCGGGCATAGCCATAAACTTCGGTCAGCACGTCGCCGATCACGTAACTGACCGGAAAGAACAGGATTCCCGCGCCGAACGGCCAGTACCCGATCCCCGGCAACCAGATCTGGGCGACCTTGCCCGCGCCGATCACATTGGAGAGAACCAGGATCACCACGAACGCCGCCATGACGAAATCGAAATAGCGGAAATGACTGCCGGTGATTTCGCGCGCGCGGATATGCGCCGGTCGGGCGGGATCGTTCATGCCGGGACTATGATCCCGGTTCCGCGTTCGTGCAATCCGCGCTAGGAAGCCGCGCAACGCGCCCGTAGCTCAGTTGGATAGAGCACGAGACTTCTAATCTTGAGGCCGCTGGTTCGAATCCAGCCGGGCGCGCCATTTTTCCGGCGATGACAGGTCCGGACCAAATCACCGCATCGGAAATGGCGAAGCAGCCATACTGACTCACGCGGAACAGCGTGGCGGGTCGGACTGTATCCGCACGCCGGCAGCGGGCAGAACCGACACTGGTAAATAAGAGCCAGTCCTATGGGATCGCCCGTTTTTCGCTGCCCCGCGAGCGCTTTCCCCAACGCATGTTGATTATATTGCGTGTTGGTGTATTATACCGATAAATCACCAAGGGGATAAGCGTGAAACTTTTTACCCAAGCCGCTGCCGCTCTCGCTCTTTCTGCCTGCTCCACGATGCCTGCTCCAGACACCACCACACCGCCTCCATTGACCCCACGTGCTGCGCTCGATGCAGCAGCACCTGCCCTGCTCGAAGCCAATAACGTGCCGAGCGTCGCGGTCGGCTGGATCGAGAACGGCCAGGTTGCGTGGACCGCCGTCTATGGCGAACGCGCGCCGGGCGAGCGCGCAGACGACACCACGCTGTACAACATCGCATCGCTGACCAAGCCCATCGTTGCCGAAACCATCCTGCGACTGATCGCTTCGGGCAGGCTCGATCTCGATACGCCGCTCGCGACCCAATTTGTCGATCGCGACCTGACCGACGATCCGCGCGCGCAGAAAATCACGCTGCGCCACGCACTGTCACATCGCACCGGCGTGCCGCAGAACTGGCGCCGTCAGATGGACGACGGCAAGCTGCAACTGGCCTGGGAGCCGGGCACCAAGGCGCATTATTCGGGCGAAAACTACGCCATGGCCGCACGCTTTGCGATGATGGCGACGCAGACGCGGCTCGACCACCTTGCCCAACAGGAGCTGTTTGGCCCGTTCGGGATGACAGACACTTTCTTCACCCCCGACGATTCATGGGATGGCCGGGTTGCGATGGTGCGCGGCGAAGACGGCTCGCTGCGCCTGCCGGACAACAGCCCGCAAGGCAGCGCCGCAGACGATGTGCATACCACGATCGGCGATTACACCCGGTTCGTTGCCGCCGCGATGCGCGGCGATGGCCTGACGCCCGAGCTTATCGAAGCGCGCGGCACGATCTATGACGATCAGACCGAAATGGTCTGCCCGCCCGGGCTGATCCCGCCGGACAAATGCGCGAAAGCCAACGGCTATGGGCTCGGCTGGAACATCTTTGACAGCGGAAGCAACCGCTTCTTCATCCATAGCGGCAAGGATTGGGGCGAACGCACGATTGCGGTGTTCGAGCCCGAAAAGCGCTTCGGTATCGTCATCTTCACCAGCGGCGCCAACGGCCGGCAGGTGATCGCCGATGTGCTGCGCCTGCTGGTGGACGATGTCCCGCTCTATACGCTGGTGCAGGCCGAGGCCGATTTCGAGAAGCGCCAGCGCTGACCGGAGGCCCTCTCTGCGGAGAGACCAGGCAAATCGCAGTGTCGGGAGCGGAGGTTGTACCGCCCCGCCCCGACACCCCAGACATGCTGTCGGAAAAGCCGCGAAAATCCCCCGGCGAGCGGCCCCGTCGCGAGCGGCGCACCGGCAGGGATGGCTCAGGCTTCAGGCCTTGTCCTTCTTGCCCTTGCTGCGGCCATAGAGAAGCGCGCCGACCAATGCGGCCGAACCGATACCGACGGCGGCGCCGGCAGCGACCCATTTGCGCGTCCGGGCGGCCTCTTCCTGCTTTGCCTCGACATCACCGACATCGTCGTGCGGCGGCTCCTCGATCGGATAAGGCGACTGGTTTTCTTCGGGTACGGGTGGTTTCTTCGTCATAAAATTCCCTTGCTGCACAACATCGAACGAGCAGCGCGGGCAAGAGTTGCCCGAACCGGCAGTGAAACGAAACCCCCTGCGCGAAACTCCTTGGCATGCCCCTGCCCTGCGGTGCAGAAGTCGCAACCATGAATCCGATTTACGCCGCGATGGGCACGACCATATTCGAAGCCATGTCGGCGCGCGCGCGCGCCAGCGGCGCGATCAACCTGGGCCAGGGCTTTCCCGACGGCACCGGCCCACAGGCTGTGCTGAAGGCGGCTGCCGACGCGCTGACGCAGCGTTCCAACCAATATCCGCCGATGGCCGGAATCCCCGAATTGCGGCAGGCAGTCGCCAACCATTATGCGCGGCATCAGGGGCTGAACCTGTCGCCGGACGAAGTGGTGGTGACATCGGGCGCGACCGAGGCGCTGGCGGCGGCGCTGCTCGCGCTGATTTCGCCGGGCGACGAAGTCATTTGTTTCCAGCCGCTCTATGACGCTTATGTCCCGCTGATCGAGCGGGCGGGCGGTGTCCCGCGCTTTGTCGCGCTGCAACCGCCCGAATGGCGGATCACTGCCGAGGCGTTGGAGGCCGCGCTGAGCGACCGGACGCGGCTTGTCCTCTTCAACAATCCGTTGAATCCCGCGGCCACGATGGCGAGCGCGGAGGAACTGGCGCTGCTCGCCGATTTCTGCGTCGCCAACGATCTGATCGCAGTGTGCGACGAGGTTTGGGAACATGTAACGTTCGACGGCGCGCGGCATCTGCCGCTGATCGGCTTTCCCGGCATGCGCGAACGCACGGTGAAGATCGGCAGTGCGGGCAAGATCTTCGCGCTGACCGGCTGGAAAGTCGGCTGGATGTGCGCCGCCCCCGAATTGCTGCGCGGGCTGGCCAAGGCGCATCAGTTCCTCACCTTCACCACTCCGCCCAATCTGCAATGGGCAGTGGCCGAAGGATTGAACACGCAGGACGACTGGGTGCAGGCGGCGCGGCACAATTTCCAGCGCTCGCGCGACCGGCTGAAGACCGGGCTGGAAAAACTCGGCCTCGTCACGCTGCCCAGCGCCGCGACCTATTTCCTGTCGATCGACCTGACTGCCAGCGGCATCGCGCAGGACGATGTCGATTTCTGCAATCATTTGCTCGACACCGTCGGCGTCGCGGCGATCCCGGTATCGGCCTTTTACGCGCAGGATGCGGTCACCAATGTCGTGCGGCTGTGTTTCGCGAAAGAGGACGCGACGATCGACGGTGCGCTGGAGCGGATGGCGAAGCTGCGCGAAACCGTTGGCTGAGCAAGGATCGCCGCGCGCTGAGTCGCATACCGGCCGTTCCAAAGATGACGAAACTAGCGGCACGCCCCCCCCTGCCCGTTCCAACACACAGTATTCGAAAATCGAGAAACGCGATCCAGCGCAGGAAATTGCGGGTCATGTGCTGAGCAAAGGCGTGCAAATCCTACATTGCAAGCGCCTAAAGGCTGCCCAATTTAGGAATTACCTTTTCGTTCGCCCTGAGTAGGGCTGAGCCTGGCGAAGACCCGTATCGAAGGGCCCTTCGATACGCCATTTCGACAAGCGCAATGGCTACTCACGACAAACGGTTCATGCTAGGTCGGAGTCTAGCGCCCCGAACCGGACAGCACGGTATCCCGTGTCAGGTCGATCCGGATCCGTACCCAGCTGCCCACCTGTTCGCGCCCGCCCTTGCGCGGCGGGCGCACGCGGAATTCCCACGCCATTGCCAGCACTGCCTGGCCCATCCCCGAACCTTTCGGCCCTTCGGCTTCGAGCTGGCAGTTTTCGACGCGATAGCGCGGTGCGGTCTTGCAGCTGATCAGCGCATAGGCCGGCGCCTGAAGCGTCGAAAGATAGCCGCGCATCATCTGGCGGCTTGGCCGCTCATACCATTCGGCGCCATAGAGCGGCGATCCGTCGGGCGCGGTGCCGACGACTTCGGAATCGGCGCGTGCGCCCGGAACACCCGGATCGACCGGGCCATAGGTGCGCGAGGGCCGCGACGGCGTGGCCGGTTGCTGTGTCGGACGGCGCATCGAATCATCGACCTGCGCCATGTCTTCGGGACTCATCGGAATGAAATTGGGCAGCGGCATTTCGGACGGCGCCTGGCGCACCGGTTGCGGCTGGCTTTGCGGCTGCGGTTGCCGCTCCTCGGTCGGGCGCTGTTGCGGCTGGGGTTTGGGGGGCTGCGGGCGCTCGCTCGATGCCGTTTCGCTCGGCTCGGAGGCGGCAGGCGCCTCACCCTCTGCGCTGACGTCGAACACGCTCAGGGTCTTGTCGTTCAAAGGAACGAAGATCCTGGGCGCAATCGTCAGCAGCAGCAGCGCCAGCAACAGTTCAACCGCCAGCGCGAGCACGAGTCCCGGCGCCCGTCGCTTCAGGCCCGATCGCAGTTGATCCCAATCCACGCGCGGCGCGGCAAATGCCATGAAACCGAAGTCTTCCCTAGTGATCGGCGCGTGCCCCGCCCGCCTGAAGCCTTCTCCCAAATGCCCCGCTAGGGTCGCATTGCGACCAAAGCATGTCGGAGCTGAAATATCGGCGTCACTCGCCGATCCGGTCGAGCACGCCCTTTTCGGTAATATATCCGGTCACCAGCCGCGCCGGCGTGACGTCGAATGCGGGATTTGCCGCCGGCGACTGAGTCAGACGGATGGTGGTGATGGTGCCGTCCGCCGCCGGGCCGGTTGCCTCGGTCAGTTCCTCGCCGGCGCGTTCCTCGATCGGGATGGCGTCGCCGCTCGGCGTGTCGGCATCGAACGTGGTGTAGGGCAAAGCGACATAGAAAGGCACGCCATTGTCGTGCGCCGCCAGCGCCTTCAGATAAGTGCCGATCTTGTTGCACACATCGCCATTGGCAGTGACGCGATCGGTGCCGACGATCACCGCATCGACCTTGCCCTGCATCATCAGCAGGCCACCGGCATTGTCGGCAATCACCGTGTGCGGAACGCCATGATTGCGCAGTTCGAACGCCGTCAGCAGCGCGCCCTGATTGCGCGGGCGAGTCTCATCGACCCAGACATGGACCGGTATGCCCTCGTCATGCGCAAGATAGATCGGCGCCGTCGCAGTGCCGTAATCGACGGTCGCGAGCCAGCCGGCATTGCAATGGGTGAGGATATTGATCGGTCGGTCGGGATGCCTGGCGTGGAGATCGCGGAGCAATTGCAGGCCGCTTTCGCCGATCGCGCGGCACAGATCGACATCCTCGTCGCAAATCGCGTCGGCGCGGGCGAACGCCGCCTGTGCGCGCTGTTCGGGCGGCAGCGGCCCGACCGTTTTGGCGACTTCATCGAGCGCCCAGCGCAGATTCACTGCCGTCGGACGGGTGTGGAACAGATAATCGCGCGCGGCGATCAGGCTTTCGTCCGAAGGATCCTCCGCCAGCGCCATGGCGAGCCCATAGGCCGCCGTCGCCCCCACCATCGGCGCGCCGCGCGTCCACATTTCGCGGATCGCGACGGCGGCGTCCTCCATCGTTCGCAGTTCGACCCAGCGGATTTCCCAGGGAAGCTGGCGCTGGTCGAGAATCCGCGCGCCCCGCCCGTCGGCCGTGCGCATGATCGATCGGGTATGATTGCCTTGCAGGATCACGGGCGCACCTCCGCCAGCGTATGAACGTCGCCGCCCTGCCCCTCGCGGTCGATCAGCAGCGCCTGAAGCCCGGCGGCTTTCGCGGCATCGATTTCCGGCTGCATGTCGGAGACGAACAGGATTTCGCCGGGCGGCAGGCCGAGCGCGTCGGCGATCTTCGCGTAAGACGCCGCTTCGCGCTTGGGGCCGGTGGTGGTGTCGAAATAGCCCGACAGCAACGGCGTCAGGTCGCCCGCTTCGCTGAATCCGAAGATCAGCTTTTGCGCGGCGATCGACCCGGAACTGTAGATATGGACGGGAATGCCCGCTTCGTTCCAGCGGCGCAGCGCCCCGGGCGTGTCGGGATAGACATGGCCCTTCAGCGTGCCGTCGCGATAGCCCGCATCCCAGATCATGCCCTGCAGCGTCTTGAGCGGGGTTTCCTTGGCATCGGCATCGATCCAGCCGATCAGCGTCGCGACCGGATCGTCGCCCGGCACCTGTGCCAGGATCGGCGCGACGGCATCCGGGTTCGCGGCGACATAAGCGGGCAGATGCTCACGCGCATAGGGGAACAGGACATCGGCGACGAACGCGATGCTGCTCGTCGTGCCTTCTATGTCGAGCAGGATGGCTTTGGGCTTTTCAGGCAAGAGACACTCCGACTCCTCTCCTTCCGGGAGAAGATATGAAGGCTTGGCGGTGAAACCGCCTAGCCGGAATTGGTGAGGGCGATGGCGCGACCTGCCCTCACCCAGCTACGACCAGGCAGCAAGCTGCCAGGTCTTCGCATCCCTCTGCCGAAGGGAGAGGGAAATCAGGCCGGGACGCTTTCGTGGCGCGGAAAGCGATCGGCGATGGCATCGCCGGTGAAATTGGCGACCCAGCCATCGGGATTGGTGAACAGCCGGATCGCCGTGAAGCGCGGGCTGGGCCCCATATCGAACCAGTGGCGCATGCCCGCCGGCACCGAAATCAGATCACCCTCGACACACAGCATCGCGAACACCCGATCATCGGTGCGCAGCGTGAACAGCCCTTCGCCTTCGACGAAGAAACGGACTTCATCCTCCGAATGGCGATGTTCGGACAGGAATTTCGTGCGCAGCGCGCTCTTTTCGGGATGGTCGGGCGCCATGCGGATGACATCGACCGATTGATAGCCTTTCTCCGCCTTCAACCCTGCGATCTCGGGCGCATAGGCAGCGAGCACCGCGTCCTGATCGGCATCGGCGGGCAGCGGGCGCGTGCCCCATTGTTCGAACCGCACGCCCAGCTTGCGCAGCTTGGCGGCGATTTCGCCGGGATTGGTGGTTTCGAGGATCGGCGCGTCGGGCGCCGCGGCGTCGAAGATACGAAGCTGGGTCATGAATCCAGTCCTTTCCTGAAACCGCGCTCGGCAAGCTCAGCGGCGATCAGCCACTCGGTCGCTTCCAGCACGCGTTCGGCTTCATCGATATCCTTGCCCCACGCATATAGGCCATGGCTGCGGATCAGATAAGCGGGTGCTGCGTCGGGCAGCGCGAGCGCAGGTGCGATCGCGGCTTCGATCACTGCCATGTCCTGGCTGTTATCGACGATCGGCAGGCGCACTTCGCTTTCATGCGTCGCGATGCCGGGAAATGCCTTGAGCATTTCATGCCCGCGAAACGCCCAATGGTCGGCATCGGCGGCGGCACGCGACAGGCCGACCGCCTGTGGCGAATGGCCGTGCAGCACGCCGCCCGCGCCCGGGAAACTGCGATAGACCGCAAGATGCAGCGCCGTCTCCGCCGAAGGCCTTCCTTCGGTCAGCGGCTTGCCGTCGAGATCGACGCGCATGATGTCCTCGACGCTCAGCCGGCCCTTGTGGCGCCCCGATACGGTGACGGCGATGCTGCCATCGTCGAGCCGCGCCGAATAATTGCCCGAAGTCGCCGGAGCCCAGCCGCGCGAATCAAGGCGGCGGCCCACCGCGACAAGCGCTTCGCGCGCCGATTCATAGCTCATCACCATCGCACTGCCCCATAGCGCAGCCACGCCGGGGGGCGGCAAGCGATTTCAGACGCGGCGTTATTTGCCCGGAATACCGCTTCCCCGCTTGGCCGGGCCGGACGAGGTCGAATCGCCACGATCGGGCGCCGGTCCTTCGGCCCAGCTACCACCCATTGGCGCCGGTCCGGGCCAGACTTCATTGTCGGCGACGACCACGTTGAACGCCTCTCCGCCGACATGCCCGTCGACCAGAATCGGCGGCGCCCAGACGCCGCCGGGATCGACCACCGCCTGATCGGTAATGGTGACAAGGCTGCCGCGCTCGGTCATGCGGAACAGCCGGCGCGCGAATTCGCGCGGCAGGCGGATGCAGCCATGCGACGCCGGACGCCCCGGATTATGCCCGGCATGAAGTGCGATGCCGTCCCAGGTCAGCCGCTGCATGAACGGCATCGGCGCATTGCTGTAGATATTCGAACGGTGGAATTCCGCTTTCTGGAGAATCGGGAATTCGCCCGTCGGGGTTTCGTGCCCGGCCATGCCGGTCGAAACCGTGGCGACGCCGATCAACAGCCCGCCACGATAGACATAGGCGCGTTGTTCGGGAATGCTGATCGTCACCGACACAGCGTCGCCGATGCCGGTCGAAACGCGCGAAGTCGCGCCGTCGAACCAGCGATACTGGCCGGGCCGCAGCGATTCGATCTCGCGTGCGTTGGGCATTTCCGTTCCGGTCCCGACAGCGGTCATCACCTGTGCCGATGCCGGAACCGCCGGCAACAACAGCAGCGAGCTCGCCAAAATCGAGAATCCACGAAGGGTGGCAATCGCCATCATCGTCCCCAGCTTGCGCCCATACAGAGCGACCTCAATGATTCGTTAACCATTTAACGCTGCAATAGACAATGGGTGCCATCCGATGGCGCCTTGCTCCGGACCGCCAGTCCCGGAACGACGCAGTTTGAAACGCCCGGAGTTCCCGCGAAACCGAGCAAAGTCGGCGAAACGGGCATCGGGCACGCCGAACCGTGGAGAATGGGACACAGGTTCTGGGAATATTCGCGACGGAATTTGATATAAGGACGCGTAGCGGGACAAGGAACGGGCATGAAATCTTCTATGCAGGATGGCCTTGATTCGGTGCGGACGCGCCGGGCATTGCTTCGATCGGCTCTGGTAATGGCTGGCGGCGCCGCCGTTTCAGCCTGTGCGTCGCGAACAACCACGCTGGCCAGCGCGCCGATGATTCCCGTACCCGAACCCCTGCCCCCCGCACCGATGGTGCCCGCCGTGGTGGTGGCGCAGCGGCCCAAGGCGCCCGCTGGCGTGCGGCAGGACCTGTTCGAACGGGCGATCGCCGCGCTCGACCGCCATTCGATGCGGATTCCCAATCACGACAAGATGGCGATCATCGATTTCGACAATCATTCGGCAACGCCGCGCTTTCACGTGATCACGCTGGGCGATGGTCAGGTGACTTCCTATCTGGTGTCGCACGGCAGCGGATCGGACCCCGAACATACCGGGTGGCTGCAGCATTTCTCGAATATTCCCGGATCGAATGCGACGAGCGAAGGCGCCTATGTCGCGTCCGAATATTATGTCGGCCAGCACGATCTTTCGCAGCGGCTCGACGGACTGGACCACACCAACAACAATGCGCGCGACCGTGCGATCGTGGTGCATGGCGCGTGGTACGCCAACAGCGACATGATCGACAAATGGGGCAAGCTGGGCCGCAGCCAGGGCTGTTTCGCGGTCGGCGAGAATGTGCTGCCGGTCGTGTTCGATCAGCTCGGCCAGGGCCGGATGATCTACGCATCGAAGGTCGCCTGACCCCGCATCGGGCAAACCGGAAGGACTGGCAGCGGCCGCCCTTCCCCTCTATCAGTTCCGGCATGACACCGATGCCGAACCCGCGCCGCATGGCTGAACGAAAGGCCCGCTGATGGCGCGCGAAGCGACCGGTGCGCATCCTTTTTATTCGCTGCACCGACACGGGATGCTGCGTGTCGGCACCTGCACGCCGATCGCCACGGTCGGCGATCCCGCGGCCAATGCCGCCGCGACGATCGAACTGGCGAAACATGGCGGACAGGCGGGCGCCGACCTGCTGGTCTTTCCCGAACTCAACGTCACTTCCTATGCGATCGACGATCTGCATCTTCAGGATGCGCTGATCGACGCGACCGAAGCGGGACTGGCGAACATCGTCGCCGCCAGCGCGAAGCTGAAGCCCGTGCTGCTGGTCGGGGCGGCGCTGCGACGCAACGGGCGGCTGTATAATTGCGCGGTCGCAATCGCGCGCGGGCGCGTGCTGGGGGTGATCCCCAAACAATATCTGCCCAATTATCGCGAATATTATGAAAAGCGCTGGTTCGCGCCGGGGCTGGGCCTCACCGGGCTGTCGATCGATGTCGCGGGTCAGAATGCGCCGTTCGGAACCGATCTGATCTTCGCGGCGAGCGACTTGCCTGATTTCGTGTTTCACGCCGAAATCTGCGAGGATTTCTGGGCCCCGACGCCGCCCTCCACGATCGCTGCGCTCGCTGGCGCGCTGGTCCTGTGCAACCTTTCGGCATCGAACATCACCATCGGCAAAAGCCGCGAGCGACAAATGCTGTGCGAATCCCAGTCGGCGCGGACGGTTTCGGCCTATCTCTATTCCGCCGCCGGGCCCGGCGAGAGCACCACCGATCTGGCCTGGGACGGTCAGGGCATGATTTATGAATTCGGTACGAGCCTGGCCCAATCGGGCCGGTTCGATCTGGCAACCGAGATCATTGTCGCCGATATCGACCTTGAGCGGTTGCGGCTCGAACGGATGCGCTTTCCGACGTTCAACGATGCCGCCGCCAATGCCGGCCATCCCGAAACGCGCTTTCGCCGGATCACCTTTACCCATCAGCCAGATTTTGCCGATATCGGCCTGCAACGATCGATCCGTCGCTTTCCGTTCGTTCCCGACGCGCCGGCGATGCTCGAAGAGGATTGCTACGAAGCCTTCAACATCCAGGTCGAGGGGCTGCGCAAGCGAGTCGCGGCAACCGGCGCGAAGACATTGGTGATCGGCGTATCGGGCGGGCTCGATTCAACCCACGCGCTGATCGTTGCGGCCAAGGCGATGGACCGGCTGGAACGCCCGCGATCCGACATCCTGGCCTTCACCATGCCGGGTTTTGCCACCAGCGATGAAACGAGGGCGAATGCCTGGGCGCTGATGAAGGCGCTGGGCGTCACGGGTGACGAAATCGATATCCGCCCGGCCGCGCGCCAGATGCTGGCCGATATGGGGCATCCCTTTGCCGACGGCGAACCCCAATATGACGTGACGTTCGAAAATGTGCAGGCGGGGCTGCGCACCGATTATCTGTTCCGACTGGCGAACCAGCGCGGCGGATTCGTGATCGGCACGGGTGACCTGTCCGAAATGGCACTCGGCTGGTGCACTTATGGCGTCGGCGACCAGATGAGCCATTATGCCGTCAACACCGGCGTGCCCAAGACGCTGATCCAGTATCTGATCCGCTGGACAGTCGAGAGCGGCCAGTTCGACGCGGCGACCGGCGAGGTGCTGACCGCGATCCTGGGCACCGAAATCTCGCCCGAGCTGGTGCCCGCCGATGCCGATGGGAAGATTCAGAGCACGCAGGACCGGATCGGGCCCTATGAGCTGCATGATTTCTTCCTCCATTATGTCGTGCGGCAGGGGCTGCGCCCGTCGAAGATCGCCTTTCTTGCCTGGCATGCCTGGCACGATGCACAGGCGGGGCACTGGCCGGTGGGTTTCCCGCACGAAGCACGCAATTGCTATGATCTGGCGACCATCGCGAAGTGGCTTGAGATCTTTCTCGACCGCTTCTTCCGCACCAGCCAGTTCAAACGCTCCGCCATCCCCAACGGGCCGAAAGTCTCTCCGGCCGGCGCACTCAGCCCGCGCGGCGACTGGCGTGCGCCGTCCGACGGAACGGCGCGTCCGTGGATCGACGAATTGAAATCCGGTTTGCCCGAGGAGGCCTCGCCATGAAACCCTTGTTGATCGGGCTGTTTTTTCTTATCGCTTCGGCCTTGCCCGCCAAGGCGCAAAAGCTCCCCGTATCGTGGGGGATGTCCCCGGAAGAAGTGATCGCGAGCGTCCCCGGTGCTAAATCCATCGCGCATGACCCGTCACGCGATATGATTGGACTGCATGCGCTGGTGGAAGCCCCCTATTTGGAAGATGGCGTGGCCTATCGGGCGGAATTCTATTTCGATCCGTCGTTGCGAACGCTGCGCGCGGTGAATTCGCTTTTGATAGGCAACGGAACCTGTTCGACGGTACGGGATCGACTCATCGCCCAATACGGACCCGGCCAATCGAACGTGGATCGAAGCGGATCCGCGCGAACGACCCAGCTGGTTTGGGATCTCGATTCGGGCGAAAAGCTAGTGTCTCTAGAGATTTCGATTCTCGGTGATTTCCGCGTGATATGCCGGGTCATCCGAATCTCCGAATGATGCGCCTGATGGCTCACCGGCTGACGGCGGTTCGCGGCGAGAGAAGCCGATCGCGTCAGCGAACAGGCTCAGACAGCCGAACCGCCGCGACGGGCCCGCTAATCCTCCTTGCCGAGGACGCGCGTCAGTTCGTTCGACCAGTCCCGACTTTCGATATGCTGCAGGATCGCGCGATTGATCGGTTCGCGCAGGGCGCTGCCCTGCGGCAAGGCGAATCCGTAATCCTGTCGCCCGAAACTGCCGGGCACGAGCCGCAGCGTATCGCCCAGATCGCCGCGAAGCAGATAGCGCAGCAGCGGGCGATCATAGACAAAGGCGTCGATCTTCCCATCGGCGACGGCCTGTAACCCGCTTTCGACGTCAGGATAGCCGGCAAAGCCGATCCCGCTTTCATGAAGCCATTCGTCCGCGGCCGATCCCCGGATCGACCCGACCGATGCCGAGGCGAGATCAGACGGGCCCTGAATCGAGCCGGCCAGCCGCCCCTCAGTCAGCGAAGACGCGATCATGCCGGTGAAGGTAGAGATGATCAGGATCGCGCCGAACATCCAGACCAGCGCGACCGCCTTGCCCGCCGCAGTACGCGGCGCCTTGTCGCCATAGCCGACGGTGGTCATCGTCACTGCGGCGAACCAGAAACCCGAAAAGATGCCGCCACGCGTGCTGCCGCCGAATTCGTCGGCGTTGGATTTCCGCTCGGCAAGCCAGAAGAGGACGCCGACGACCGCAAGCAGCGCGCTGAGCGCCAGTATCGCCTGCAAAAACCCCCAGCTGAAGAAATTGCGCAGCAGCATCAGCCAGCTGGGCGGTGCCTTGTCGACTGCGATTCCGAACCCGGTGGTGTAATAGGGATGGGTGAAATCGACCTTTGCCTCGCGCCCCGGGGTGATGGTGAGCGCACCGACGCTGGCATCGAAATCGCCCGATGCCACGCCCTCGACCATTCCGGAAAGGTCGGTCTCGCGCAGCTGATAGGCAATGCCGTTTTCCTCCGCCACTTGCGACCAGAGGTCGATGGCGAGCCCGCTCCAGCCGCCATCGGGATCATGGATGACGAAGGGCGGCGCCTCACGCGTCGCGATCGTCAGTATCTCGCCCTGGTCCGGCGCGACGGGGGCGGGATTCTGGGCCTGTGCGGCCAGCGGCAACAATAACGCGGATAGCGGGATCAAACGTCGGAAAAGGCGAGCGAAGGCAAAAGCGGTTTCCGTCAGTCCCGTCATGCGATGCGATACTCCGACCGTGGCAGATGCCGGAGGGCATAGCATATTTTCGACCGATAGGGTTTCCGTGCGATTCAGCTATCGAGCAGCGCCGTGATCCGCTGCAGCAATTCGCGGGTTTCGAACGGCTTGCGCAGGATCGAAAACCCCTTGCCGTCGATCGCGTCGAGCCGTTGCGAATCCGAAAATCCGGTGATGACGAGAATCGGCATGTCGGCGCCCATCTCGCGCACGCGCTCGGCCACTTCGGCCCCGTTCATCCGCGGCATCGCGAAATCGACGATCAGCAGGTCGGGCTGACGCTCCGCAACCAGTGTCGCGCCGCTGCTCCCATCGGGCGCCTGTTCGACGCGCGCGCCCGCCGCCGTCAGCGTTTCGGCAAGCGCGGTGCGCACTTCCTTGTCGTCATCGACCAGCACGATCGTGCGGCCGGACAGATCGAACACCGGTTCGTCTTCGCGCTGGCGCGTGCTGGCGCGGACAAGCGATGGCTTGGCAGCGCGCAGATAGAGCGTGATGCGCGTTCCCGCGCCCGGCGCGCTGTCGATATCCAGGCCCCCGCCCGATTGCGTGACGACGCCATAGACCATCGCCAGGCCCATGCCGGTCCCCTCGCCAATTTCCTTGGTCGAGAAAAACGGTTCGATCGCATGCTCGCGGGTTTCCGCGTCCATGCCGATGCCGGTATCGGCGACAGTGATCGCGACCCAGTCGCCCTTTGACAGGCCGGGGGGCTGAAATTGCGGGAGCGCCCTGGCGGAGATGCGCATCACCCCGCCCTGGGGCATCGCGTCGCGCGCATTGAAGGCGAGGTTGAGCAGCGCCAGTTCAAGCTGCATCGGATCGGTTTCGACAAACAGCGCCGGATCGATCGCGGCGATTTCGAGCTGCGAAATGGGGGAAACGGCGCGTTCGACCAGTTCGCGGACGCCGATGATCAGCCCGCGCAGTTCCACCGGCGCGATCTCAAGCCGCTGCTTGCGCGAAAAGGCGAGCAGCTGGCTGGTCAGCGAACGGCCCCGATCCACGGCATCGAGCGCCGATCCCGCCCAGCGGACGATGCGGTCGATATCGTCCGGCTTGCGCGCGATCAGTTCCAGATTGCCGGCGACTGCCTGAAGCAGATTGTTGAAGTCATGCGCGATACCGCCAGTCAGCTGACCGACCGCTTCGAGTTTCTGGAGCTGCAGCAATGCAGCCTCGGCGCGTTCGCGATTGCCGATTTCGGCGCGAAGTTCGGCGAGCGCGGCATCGCGCTCGACCACCATTTCCTGCAGTCGGTCATTCGCCTCCTGCAGCTTGCCGGCGGCCGGCAAGGCGATCATGCGCGGCAGCATCCGCCACATCACATAAGCCGCGACCACAGAGGCCAGCGCGGTGGCGACCTTGACCAGTGCTTCGAAACCATAGGCCGGATACCACAGAGTCACGACCGCGATCGCGTGAGTGATGCCGCACGCCAGGATGAACGCCGCGAAGCACCAGAACGCCAGACCGAACTGCATGTTGGCGCGGCGGCGAACAATTATCACCAACGCCAGAGCGATCGAAGAAAATGCGAGTGCGATCAGCGCATCGGCCACGAGCTGGGTCACCCATAAATGGGAGCGCCAGACCATAGAGTCGCCACGCGATAACAACTCCGAACCAACCAGACTGCTGAACACAATGGTCATATCGACCCCGAATCCTCTTCGCGCCCATCGGGCGTTCCGGCCTTTAGCGTAACTTCCGCCAACCGAAAAATACCAAGTTCAGCGTATTATTACTTAGGTGCGCAGTAACTTCAGGTCATCGGGATAGTTGATGTTCGCCAGCGTGGCACCGCCGCTCAGGGCATTCAGGCCCGTGCGCGAAGCCCAGCGCCGAACCGCGCGGTTGCCACCCTGCGCCAGATGCCGGTCGAGATCGGGCGCGAGCGCGGCGGGCCACAGGCCGATCACGGGCAGGTCCGCATAATAGCCGCCGGAGCCGAACCGGGCGGCAAGATCGTCGGGCAGTTGCGGGGTATCGCAACCGGCGGACAGCACCGCGTCATAGCCCTGCTCCGCCGCATGGTGCAGCGCCGCGTTCAGCCCGCCCAGCGGGCCAAGATCGGGGCCGGGCCGATCGGCCACCGCCACGCGCCCCGGCCAGTCGCGACCGCAGACGATCACGTCGTCGCATTGCCGCGCCAGACATTCGGCAACATGATCGAGCAGCGGCTTGCCCGCCAGCAGTGCAGCGGCCTTGTCGGTGCCGAAACGCGTCGACCGGCCGCCCGCCAATATCGCACCGAGCAGCTTCAAGCCGCCGCGCCCATCCACAAGAGCGAATCGGATCGCGCCAGTACCGCGAGCGCCAGTCCGGCATCGCGCGCACGCGACGCCGCCAGCGCAGTCGGCGCCGATATGGCGGCGAGCAGCGGGCAGCGCGCCAGCACTGCCTTTTCGACCAGCTCGAACGAGCAACGCGAACTGAGCAGCGCGAAACCGCCGTCCCATTCGAGCGCCTGCCGCGCCATCGCGCCGATCAGCTTGTCGAAGCCATTGTGGCGGCCGACATCCTCACGCACCAGCCGGATCGTGCCGTCGGCCGCGCAGAGCGCAGCGGCATGCGCCGCGCCGGTTTGGGCGTTTAGCGTCTGACGATCGCGCAGCGCGGCCAGCGCCGCAAAGATCGCGCCGGGTTCGGCCAGCACCGTTTCGGGCAGGTGCGGCAAGGGCCGCAACGCCGATTCGAGATTGTCGATGCCGCACAGCCCGCATGCCGAATCGGTGGCGCGGTGGCGCACCCGATCGACGACACGCGCCGCGCCCTCCCCCGCCAGCGTTGCGCGCAGGATGATACCGGTTTCGGTTTCGTGCGTGTCGATATCGGCAATGTCCTCCGCCCGTTCGGCAAGCCGCTCGGCGAGGAGGAAACCGGTCGCGAAATCCTCAAGATCGGCGGGCGTCGCCATCATCACGGCATAGCCGATACCATTGATTTCGATGGCGATCGGCACTTCGGCCGCCAGCATCCGGGTTACGGGTTCGGCAGCGCCATCGGCGGTAATGCGCGTGAAGCTGGCGGGTGCCGTGCGATCCATCGCCGCGACCATAGCCATGGCGGGAATCGCGGCAAGGGCCGTTACTTGCTGCGCGATTTCATCAGCGGCTGAATCCGGGTACCGAAATCCTCCACGCCCTGCACGAAATCGTCGAAGGTGAGCAGGACGCCGCCGGTATTGGGCACCTGGGCGATTTCATCGAGCATCCGTGCGACGCTTTCATAACTGCCGACCAACGTGCCCATATTGATGTTCACTGCCCCTTCCGGCGCGGCAAGCTGACGCACATTGGTGTCCTGGTTGTGGGTGTCCTTCGCGCCCTGATCGATCAGCCAGGAAATCGCCTCGACATCGACGCCGTCATTATAGGATTTCCACTTGGCCATCGCCTTTTCGTCGGTCTCGTCGGCGATCACCATCATCAGCACGAACACCGAGACATCGCGCCCGGTTTCGACGGTCTTGGCGGCGAGGCGATCATTATTGTCGGAAAATGCCCGGGGCGTGTTCACGCCCTTGCCGAGGCAAAAGGCATAGTCCGCCCATTTCGCCGAGAAAGCGAGCCCGGCGTCGGACGATCCGGCGCAGATGATCTTCATGTCCGCCTGTGGCTGGGGCCACACGCGGCAATCCTCCATCTGATAATAGCGGCCCTTGAAGTCGCTCGATCCGGTTTCCCACAGCTCGCGCAGCACATGGGCATATTCGTCGAGCATCTGGTACCGGTTTTTGAAATGCTCGTCGCCGGGCCAGACGCCCATTTGGGTATATTCGGGCGGTTGCCAGCCGGTGATCAGGTTGAGCCCGAAACGGCCATGGCTGATGCTGTCGATCGTGTTGCACATCCGCGCGGCAAAGGCAGGCGGGATGATCAATGTCGGGCAAGTCGCGAAGAGCTTTATCTTCTCGGTCACCGCCGCAAGCCCCGCCATCAGCGTGAAGCTCTCCAGCCCATATTCCCAGAATTGCGTCTTGCCGCCGAACCCGCGCAGCTTGATCATCGACAGGAGAAAGTCGAAGCCATGCGCCTCCGCCTTTTGCGCGATTTCCTTGTTGAGGTCGAAGCTGGGTTTGTATTGCGGCGCATTCTCCGAAATCAGCCAGCCATTATTGTTGATGGGAATGAAAACGCCGACCTGCATGGCTTAGTCCTCCACGGGGTAGCGACCTTGCAGCCATGCAAGGACGAGTTCGTTGAAACGTTCTGCTTGCGTAATATTACAGGCGTGCCCGCCCGTTGGCAGTATTGCGAGACACGCCGCGCCCAGTTCGCCAGCGAGCAGCTCGCCCGCCGATGAAGGCACCAGCATGTCGTCATCGGCGACCAGCACCAGAACCTTGTCGGCCAGCCCGGCGAGCTTTCCGCTTGCGTCGAAACTTGCAAGCGCCGCGATCCGCTTTTCCATCGTCTCGACACCCGGAAAGGCAGCCAGCTGATGCGGCAGTTCGGCATCCAGTTGATCACTATGCGCGCTGATCCAGTTCGCCGGATAGAGAAAGATCGGCTGCGCGCGCAGAAACGCTTCGACACCGCTGTGGCGCAGCAGGTTCAGCCGCGCCTCGAAACAGCGCAGAAAATGCGGATCGGGTTTCGCCCAGCCATTGACGACCACCATCCGATCGAGCCGCTCGGGGGCCTTGATCGCCAGTGCGAGCCCCGCGACGCCGCCTGCGGCATGGCCGACAATGCTGGCGCTGGGAATCGCGAGCGCATCCATCACCGCCAGGATATCGTCGGCGAAATCGGCAACCGATACCGTATCGGGCAAATGCCGGTCACTGCGCCCCGTGCCGCGATGATCATAGAGGATGACGCGGAAATGCCGGGCAAAGGCGTCCAGATTGGGCCGCCAATATTCGCCCGACCCGCCAAGGCCGGGCGACAGGATCAGCGGCGGTGCATCCTTCGGCCCGTGCGTTTCATAATAGAGCCCGGCGGTGTGGGGCATCAGCCGAGATACGCCACCGATGCGATTTCGACCAGGCAATCGGGCTTCACCAGTTCGCATTGCACGCAATAGCGCGCCGGCTTGGTGCCCGGAAAATACTCGGCATAGACGGTGTTGAACGCGGCATAATCGCCAAAGCTTTTGAGGAAGATGTGGTTCATCGCGATATCGGCCATGGTGCCGCCCGCCGCCTCGACGGTCGTTTTGATCGTTTCCAGCACCGCGCGCGCCTGTGCCGCCGCGTCGCCGACATGAAGCACCGTCCCGCCTTCGCCCAGCGCGAGGATGCCGGAGATGTAAAGCGTGTTCCCCGCCTTTGTCGCCGTTGAATAGGGCGCGATCGGCGTCGGGAATTGCGGCGGGTTTATCGCTTCGAAGGGCATGGTCTTCCTCGCTGATGACAACCGTTCGCCCTGAGCCAAACGGAGGTGGAAAAACTCATTCCGCGATCTGCCTCACGGCGCCGCAGAAATCGGAAACGGTCGACACCCAGCCGAAGAATTTCTCGACGTTATAGACCGTCGCCTGCTGGATGAAGTCGGGGCCGAGATGATGTGTCGCATCCTCCAGCAGGATCCCGAAATATTCGAGATGGAAGCCGTCGCGCAGCGTCGATTCGACGCAGACATTGGTGGCGATGCCGACGAAGACGATGGTCCTGATCCCGCGCGAGCGCAGCACGCTGTCGAGCTGCGAATTGAAGAAGGCGGAATAGCGTGTCTTGTGGACGCGGATGTCGCCCGGCTGCGGCGTCAGCGCATCGACCAGTTCATAATCCCATCCGCCGCGCGCAAGCAGCTTTCCCTTCAGCTCGGGCCGCGCGCGCATCGTCTTGAGCGCATTGGATTTGTGCCAGTTGGGCGAGCCCGGCCCGCCCGCTTCGACATAGTCGGCGTCCCAGCCATTTTGCAGGAAGATGACCGGCATGCCCGCGCCGCGCGCGACATCGAGCACCTGCGCGATCCGGCCGATGGTGCCCGCCGCGCCGGAAATATCGAACCCCGCCAGATCGACATAGCCGCCCTTCGACGCATAGGCGTTCTGCATGTCGATCACGACCACGGCCGTCGTCGCCGGATCGACCCGGATCGCCTCGGGCCGTGCAGGCAGCGCGACGCTGTTCGGGCCGGTGCCGGGATCGATCATGTCCATGGATAGCCAGCCCCTGTTGCAGCGCGCAAACGCAGAGTGTTCCGCAAAGCGGCCCCGCTGGCAAGGGGAGGATCGCAGCGGCGCTATGCCTCCCGCGTCGGCGCGACCGGCAGCGTCACGCGAAAGCGCGCGCCCGATTCGGACTCGATCAGCGCGATCGTCGCGCCGCTCGCGTGCAGCAGCGAGCGGACAATCGCCAGACCGAGCCCGGTTCCGCCGCTTCCGCGATGCGTGGTGAAAAAAGGTTCGAAGATGCGTCCGCGGTCGCCCGGCGCAATGCCGGGGCCGTTATCGCCGATTTCGACCGACAGCTGCGCCGCATCCGTCGTCACGGCTATTTCCACTGCCGAGGCACCGGCACGGGCGCTGTTGTCGATCAGCGTGGCGAGCAGGGTTTCGATCGTGACGGGGGGCACCGCGACCGGCGCAAGCGCATCGGGCGCGTCGAGCGACACATCGAGCCGGGCCGCCGCCGCCGCACGTCCGATCAGCAGGCGCAGGTCGCTGCGCGCATCGGGATCGCCGGGCGCCATGTCCGCGCGCGCCAGATCGAGCAGGCGCGAAACCAGCAGCGTCAGCCGCCCCGCATCGGCATCGGCATTGGCGAGGAAGCGGCGGCGCTCCTCTGCGCGCATCGTCGCGTCGTGATCCTGCAACAGTTCGATCGCGCCGCGTATCCCGGCAATCGGCGTCTTGAATTCATGGCTGACCGCATTGGCCAGATCGCGCAGATAGTGCGAGCGGCGATCGATCGCTTCGGCCATCGCCGCGAAATCGGCATAAAGCGCCTGAATTTCCACTGCGGCGGTGCGCGGCGCTTCGGGCACGCTGCCCCCGCCCCCGCCCGCCGCGACCGAGCGCGTCGCGCGCGCCAATGCCTCGATCGGGCGGCCGATGCCGCGCGACAGCACGCCGCTGAGAACGATGAGAATGCCGAGGATCGTCAGCACGCCGACGATGATGTTGATGCGATCCTCATAGAGTCCCTTGAACAGGGCGCGCGCCGTCCGCGAGACAAGCAGCACGCCGACCACGCGGCCATCGACGATGATCGGGCGCGCATGGTCGACGCGGATTGCGGCGGCGCGCGAAAGCCATTCGAACAGATAGACGGCACGATAGCCGGCATTGCGCCGCAACACGGTTTCGGGCCGGCCGGCGAGCGCCTCGCGCACTTCGGGCAGGTCGGCATAGCTGCGGCCCGCATCGGCGCCGGCGACCACCCTGCCCCGCGCGTCCAGAAATTCGATCGCGGCCAGCGTCGTATGGCCGGTGTGACGCAAAATGGGAACCAGGCGTTCGGATGTGGCAACGGCATCGGCGCTGACCGGTCCCGCAGCGGCCACCGGCGCCGGACGCGGCGGCAGGATCGGCGTGCTGCTGAGGTCGATCGTCGACGCTTCGGGTTGCACCTTGCCCCGGGCGGACATGGGAGACGCCCCCGGCCACAATGCCTCCGCCGACGCGGCGAGCGCCGCGCTCTGGGCGATCAGTTCCGCCTCGGTCTGGCGGACCAATGTGTTTTCGTAAACGCGCAGAAACACCGCGCCGACGCCAGGCAGCGCCGCGACCACGAACAAGGTCGCGAACAGGATGGTGCGCAGCCGCAGCGGCGGCCAGTGCCGCTTGAGCCATTCCTTGGGTGCGCGCGTCAATCGTCCGAGCACGAACCGAGCCGATAGCCGATGCCGGTCCGCGTTTCGATGACATTGTCCGCGCCCGCATCGGCGAATTTCGCGCGCAGGTTGCGGACATGGCTGTCGATCGTGCGATCGGTGAGCGCGAAGCCCGGGCCGCGCAGGCGATCGATGATGGCGTCGCGGCTGAACACCTTTGACGGCATCGCCGCGAGCGTGCGCAGGATCGAGAATTCGGTGACCGTCAGCGGGACTTCCCCGCCGTTCCATTCGGCCCGCCACCCGTCGAGATCGAGCGTCAGCTTGCCCGCGCGGATCGTCGCCGTCGCCTGAACCTCGGGCGGTGGCGGCGCAGCGGCGCGGCGCAGGATGGCGGTGATCCGCGCCACGACTTCGCGCGGGCTGAACGGCTTTACGACATAATCGTCGGCGCCCAGTTCGATGCCCAGAACGCGATCGATCTCTTCATCGCGCGAGGAAAGGAACAGCACCGGTACGTCACTGGCCGCGCGCAGGCGGCGGCACACCTCCAGCCCGTCCATGCGCGGCATGTTGATGTCGAGCACGACAAGGTGCGGCGCGGCGCTTTCGGCAAGCGCCAGCGCGGCTTCGCCATCCTCTGCCTCGATCGTGTCGAACCCGGCCTTGGCAAGCGCGAAGACCAGCAACTGTCGGATATGCGAGTCGTCGTCGACGACCAGAACGGTGCGGGGCATGGGGCATAGGATCATTGCGCGCTCCCTTGCGTCAATGGTCGTTCGTCGGAAACCGGCGGGGGCAGCGCGCTCCCGGTCGCTTCGCTTTCGGCGGAAGCAGCCGGAGCCGTCGGCTGTGGCGGGCGAAAGATGGTCCCGTCGCAATTGCGATTCAGCGCCGAAGGCCGTGAGACAATCGCGGGATTGCCCAGCATTTCCAGCGCGCGGCGCAACCGGCGCTGGTTGCGCCAGGTCCAGCTGTGCCAGTTATTCTGGCGATCGATTACGCGCACCAGCGCCGTGTCGCGAAGCCAGCGGACCTGCGCACGCAGTTTCGGATTTTCGACCCGCCGTTCAAGGTCGATCAGCGGCACCAGCGCGGATGCGTCCAACTGGTTCAGATAGCAAAGGTCGGTGAAGCTCGATCCGCCGGCAATATCGGCATGCCGCACGTTCCAGTGCGCCACGGTGGCGCGATAATCGACCACGCTCGACACCGCGAGCACCAGCGCCGCGGCAAGCGCATTGGCATTGATCAGCCAGCGCGCCGACAGGCCGAACATCAGCCGCCAGCAGATGAGGAACAGACCCACCGCGACCAGCCCCATCCACGCCAGCGCAGCCAGCCGCAACTGGGTCATGCCATAGGCATCGACGTAATCCATCGTGCGCAGGATGCTCGACGCGACGAGCAGGATGTTCTGCGCGGTCCAGAGGATGACGAGCCTACGCACCAGGCCGCTGCGCGCGGCGGTGCTGCCGGGGCGGAGCGCGACGAGCACGAACACCCCCGCGAGCAGCGCCGTGGCGATCAGCGTATAGGCGCTGCGATGCGCATAGTCGGCCAGCGTGATGTCGCCGGGCAGCGGCGCCCCGCTCCACAGGAACAGGATGTCGAGGCCATTTTGCAGCGCGAACACTGCGTTGAAGGTCAGCAGCGAGAGCGTCAGAGTCAGCACGGAAAGACTGAGCATCGGCAGCGGCTCGACCGGGGCGATATCAAGGTCGCGTGTTACCAGCGGATGCGGTCGCAGCACCGGCCAGACGGCAGCGAGAATGAAGCACCAGGAAATCCCGTGGACGATCAGCCAGCCGAGATCGGGAAGCTGAACCCGGCCCAGCGCGTCGGCGATCACGGGGTTGGCCTCGGCAAAAAGCGCCAGGAAAAATGCGCCGCCCAGCAACGGCAATATGGCAGCCGAAGCGATCGTCACCAGCCGCGACCTGGCGCCGCCCCGGCCAAGCCGCGCCAGCCGGATCAGGTCGATCAGCGGCGTGAACGGGCCGATGAGCCCCTGCAACGCAAGCCGCCCTGCCCATATCGCCGCATTGTCGAAGCGCCGCCGCACCAGCAGCCGCGAAAGCGTAACCGCGATCCCGAACAGGACGAACGCCAGGAAACCGGGCTGATCGATCAGCGCCAGAGCGAAGGCAGTGGCGGCAAGCAAGGCGATGACCGAGCGCCGTTTGCGCAGCACGGCAGGCACCGTCACGACCAGCACCGCCATCATCAGCATCGCGAAAAGGCCAAGCGTCGACCCCGGCCCATGTCCGAAAAACAGGAAATCGGCGGCCGCGACCAGTGCGACCGCCAGGGCGATCTTCAACCGAAAATCGTGGCGTGACCTGTTCGTGCGACGAAGCGCAGGCATGATATTCTCCCCGATGGTTCGGGGAGGTATGTGCCGCATGCGTGTCCAGCCGGTGCTTCAGCCGCGATCAAGATGCCGATCAGTGGATGTGGAGATTTCGTGCAGGCCTCTTGTGCACTGCAGCATTCACGCCCATCTTCCTTGTCGATCGCGTCTCAAAGTACGTCGTCGTCATCGAGCAGCAGTTCGATGCTTCGGTCGATCACCTTGAGCATCAGCTGGTTTCGCCGCTCGACATCGAAATTGGGGTTCAGGATATGGCGCAGTTTCATGCCCATCCCAAGCGCGAGAATAAGCTCGGTAATCTGTTCGCGCTCGCCCGCGCTTTCAGGCCAGGGCGCGAGCGCCTGCAGCGCAGACGACAGCGATTTGCGCACCCGCTGATCGATCGAGCGATGAATATTGGCGATGCGTTCATTGTGCGCCGCCTCCGCGACGATTTCGGCAAACATGCACGCATCGCGCACCGCGACGACCGGGTCATGCTTGGCACCGATGCCACGAACCCATGCCCGCACCGTGTCGAGATCCTCGGTTTCCACCGCTTCGGCGAGTTCGTCCTCGCGCAGCATCTTGGAAACATCGGCCTCGACGATCGCCGCGATAATGTCCTCCTTGCAGGTAAAGTCGCGATAAATCTGCCCGACCTTCACCTGCGAAACTTCCGCGATCTGCGCCATTCCGGTTCGGTGAAAGCCGCGCTCGATAAACAATGCGCGCGCGACTTCCAGCAAATGCTTGCGGCGCGCATCGGCGCGACCGGCCGGCGCGGCGCAACTTTCCTGAGAAATTTCAAGTTTCATTCTGCATCCTCGTTCCGCCCCCTTGCCTGCTGCGTATTTTTACGTTAGCTGGCCCACGATTGTGAGTGATCGTTCACTCACATATACCTCAAAGCTCAGGCCAACGCTATGAAGAAATTCGCCCTTTTTGCGGGACTCGCACTAATGCTCGCCGGTTGCGGTGGCGGTGGCCAGGGTCAACAACAGGCCGGTGGGCCTCCCCAGGTCTTTTACGAGACCGTAAAGACCAGCAATGTCACGCTCGACACCGAGCTTCCGGGCCGGACCAGCGCCTATGAAGTTTCCGAGGTCCGGCCTCAGGTAAACGGTATCATCACCGCGCGGCTGTTCCAGGAAGGCCAGATGGTCGGGCGCGGCCAGCCGCTCTATCGCATCGATTCGGCCCCCTATGCCGCACAGGTGGCAAGCGCCCGGGCGGCGCTGGCCCGCGCACAGGCGTCGATCGCATCGAGCGAAGCGCTGGCACGTCGCTATGGCGAGCTGGTCGAGATCAACGCGATTTCGCGCCAGGAATATGACAATGCGGTCGCCGCCGCCAATCAGGCCAAGGCCGATGTCGCGGCACAGCGCGCCGCGCTGCAGAGCGCGCAGATCAACCTCGCCCGCACCACGATCCGCGCGCCGATCGCCGGCCGTATCGGTCGTTCGACCTATACCACCGGCGCATTGGTGACCGCGTCGCAGCCCGATGCGCTGGCGACGATCCAGCGGCTCGATCCGGTCTATGTCGACATTCAGCAATCCAGCGCGGACATTCTGCGCCTACGGCGCCAGCTGGCGTCGGGCGACCTGCTTCGTGAAGACGGTGCCGCGCGCGTGCGCCTGATGCTGGAAGACGGCACGCAATACCCGATCGAAGGAACGATGAAGTTCACGGACGTGTCGGTCGATCCGGGCAGCGGCAGCCAGGTGATACGCGCCGTGTTCGCCAATCCGCAGGGCCTGCTCCTTCCCGGCATGTTCGTTCGCGCACAAGTGGTCGAAGGGACGCGCCAGAACGCCATGCTCGTTTCCCAGCGCGCGGTGTCGCGCGATGCGAAGGGCAATGCCACGGTCATGGTCGTCGGCGCCGATGGCAAGCTCGAACCGCGCACGATCGTCGCCAGCCGCACCGTCGGTCAGGACTGGATCGTCGAAAGCGGGTTGAAGCCGGGCGACAAGGTCATTGTCGAAGGCGCGCAGAACCTGCCCCCCGGCACCCCGGTTCAGGCATCTCCGTACAAGGAAAACGCATCGCCCCAGGGCGGCAACCCGCAAGCCAATGGTGCGCAGGCCGCACCGGGCGGCGCGGAAAAGGCAGAGTAACGCCGCATGTCCCGTTTTTTCATCGATCGACCGATCTTCGCATGGGTCATCGCCATCGTCCTGATGCTCGCCGGGGGGATCGCGATCCGCCAGCTCCCGGTCGCGCAGTTTCCGACGGTCGCCGCTCCGGCGATCGCGATCAATGTCAGCTATCCCGGTGCCGACGCCGAAACGCTGGAGAAAACCACGACTCAGGTCATTGAGCAGCAGCTCAAGGGCCTCGACCATCTGCGCTATTTCACATCGTCCTCCACCTCTGCCGGCACGGCGTCGATCACGCTGACGTTCGAACAGGGCACCGACGCGGACATCGCCCAGGTTCAGGTGCAGAACAAGGTGCAGGCCGCCACGCCGCAGCTTCCCCAGGAAGTGCAGCGCCAGGGCGTTCAGGTCAATAAATCGGCAGCCAGCCTGCTGATGGTGGTCGGCATATATTCGGAAGACGGATCGCATAGTCCGAGCGATCTGGCCGACTATATCATCTCCAATGTGCAGGACCCGGTCAGCCGCGTTGACGGCGTGGGGCAGCTGGAGGTGTTCGGATCGCAATATGCGATGCGCATCTGGATCGACCCGGTCAAACTGGCGGGATACAAGCTGAGCATTCCGGAAGTGGTTTCCGCCATTTCCGCACAGAATGTCCAGGTATCGGCTGGCCAGATCGGCGCCCTGCCCGCGCCCGAAAGCCAGATGCTGAACGCTGCAGTTTCGGTGGAATCGCGCCTTCAGACGCCCGAGCAGTTCGGCAACATCCGGCTGCGCACCGACGGCGACGGCGCCGTGGTGCGCCTGCGCGACGTTGCGCGCGTGGAACTGGGCGCCGAAAACTATGCGTTCGATGGCCGGTATAACGGCCTTCCCGCAGCCGGTGTCGGCGTACAGCTCGCGCCCGGCGCCAATGCGCTGAACACCGTCGAGGCGGTCAAGCAGCGCGTCAGCGAGATTGCGCGCGATTTCCCGTCCGACATCAAGGTCGTCTATCCGGTCGATTCATCGGAATTTGTCCGCCTGTCGATCAAGCAGGTCATCGAAACCCTGTTCGAAGCCGTCGTGCTCGTCTTTCTGGTGATGTTCCTGTTCCTGCAGAACTGGCGCGCCACGCTCATTCCCACGATCGCGGTTCCGGTGGTGCTGCTGGGCACGTTCGCGATCATGCTGGCCGCGGGATATTCGATCAACACCCTCACCCTGTTCGGGATGGTGCTGGCAATCGGCCTGTTGGTCGACGACGCGATCGTCGTCGTCGAAAATGTCGAACGCCTGATCCAGACCGAACATTTGTCGCCCAAGGAAGCGGCGCGCAAATCGATGGACGAGATCACCAACGCGCTGATCGGCGTCGCTCTGGTGCTCTCTGCCGTGTTCCTGCCGATGGCATTCTTCGGCGGGTCGACCGGCGTGATCTATCGCCAGTTTTCGATCACGATCGTTTCGGCGATGGTGCTGTCGATCCTGGTGGCGCTGATCCTGACGCCCGCCTTGTGCGCGACGATCCTCAAACCGCATGATCCGAACAAGGTGCCCGGAAAGGGCGGCCCGCTGTCGCGGTTCTTCCACTGGTTCAACGACCGGTTCGACAACGGACAGCGGCGTTATGAAAAGGGCGTTCGCACCACAGCGCGCAGCTGGAAGCGTTCGGGGCTGGTCTATCTGCTGATCGTCGGCGGCATGATGCTGCTGTTCGCCAGGCTGCCCAGCGGCTTCCTGCCCGACGAGGACCAGGGCATGGTCTTCACGCTGGTCCAGGGGCCGTCGGGTGCCACGAAAGCGCGCACCGACGACGCACTGACCGTGGTCCGCAACCATTTTCTGGAGCAGGAAAAGGACGCAGTCGCCGGGGTGTTCACCATCAGCGGCTTCTCCTTCGCCGGTCAGGGTCAGAATGCGGGCGTCGCCTTTGTCCAGCTGAAGCCCTGGGACGAGCGCGGCCCCGCGCAAAGCGCACAGGCTGTCGCCGGCCGGGCGTTCGGCGCATTTTCGCAATATCACGACGCGATGATCTTTCCGATCGTGCCGCCCGCCGTCATGGAACTGGGCAACGCCACCGGCTTTGACCTGCAACTCGTCGACACCGGCAATATCGGGCATGAGGCGCTGATCAACGCGCGCAACATGTTGCTGGGCATGGCATCGCAGAACCCGAACGTGATGCAGGTTCGCCCGATGAGCCTGGAGGATGCCCCGCAGCTCAAGGTCGAGATCGATCAGGACAAGGCGCAGACGATGGGCCTTGATCTGAACGTCGTCGATTCCACGATTTCGGCGGCCTGGGGCGGTCAATATGTCAACGACTTCATCGACCGTGGTCGCGTGAAGCGCGTCTATCTGCAGGCCGACCAGCAATATCGCATGGCGCCCGAAGACCTGAACGCTCTCTATGTCCCCAATGCCAAGGGCGACATGGTGCCCTTCTCGTCCTTCGCGACGCTCAGCTGGACACAGGCTCCGGTTCAGCTGACCCGCTTCAACGGGCGGCCGGCGATCCAGCTTCAGGGCTCGCCCGCGCCCGGCGTGAGCACCGGCGCCGCGATGCAGGCAATGGCGGAAATGCAGGCCAAGCTGCCACCCGGCACGACGCTGGAATGGTCCGGCCTCTCCTATGAGGAGCAGAGCGCGGGCGGTCAGGCACTGGCGCTCTACGGCCTCTCGCTGCTGATCGTGTTCCTGTCGCTTGCCGCGCTCTATGAAAGCTGGTCGGTGCCGCTGTCGGTGATCCTGGTGGTTCCGCTGGGCGTGATCGGGGCGGTGATCGCCGCGACGCTTACGGGACTTCAGAACGACGTTTATCTTCAGGTCGGCCTGATCACCACGATCGGTGTGGCCACCAAGAACGCGATCCTGATCGTCGAGTTCGCCGAAGAACGCGTCCGTGCCGGCATGCATGCATTCGACGCGGCAATCGCAGCGGCAAAGCTGCGACTGCGGCCGATCCTGATGACCAGCCTTGCCTTCACCCTGGGCGTCCTGCCGCTCGCACTCACCACCGGCGCCGGTGCCGGCGGACAGAATGCGATCGGCCGCGCAGTGGTCGGCGGCATGGTGACCGCGACCGTGCTGGCAATCTTCTTCGTCCCGATGCTGTTCGTGGTCATCGCCCGGCTGTTCGGCCACGGCCAGCAGGGAACGCATGAGGATCCCCTCGATCACGGCTCCGAATCCGGCCACGCGCCGCAGGAGGCATAAAGCAATGAAGCGACTTTCAATCCTGGTGCTGGCGGCGGGCACGATGCTCGCCGGCTGCAATCTCGCTCCCGATTATGCCCGCCCGCAAGGCGCGGTGCCGGCGAGCCTGCCCGAAGGCGGCGTCTATCCCGCCGCCGCAACCGACGCGCCGGACATTACCAAGGTCGGCTGGCGTTCCTTCTTCGTCGATCCGCGCCTGCGCGACGTCATCCAGCTGGGACTCGACAATAATCGCGACCTGCGCCTGGCCGCCGCGAATGTGCTGCAGGCACGCGCCCAGCTCCGCGTCCAGCGGGCCGATCAGCTTCCGACGATCGGCGCGACGGGCGACGCGACGTTCACCAACACTGCCGCCACGGCGGCGGCGAGCGGCGGCGCCACCGGAACCCGGGACATCGAAACCTATTCGGTGGGCGCGGGTCTGAGCGCGTTCGAGATCGACCTGTTCGGTCGGCTCGCCAACCTGTCGCGTGCGGCGCAGGAACAGCTGCTCGCGGCGGAATGGGCGCAGCGTTCGACCCGGATCAGCCTGATCGCGCAGATTGCCGAAGCGTGGCTGAAACTCGCCGCGGATCGCGAGCAATTGCGCATCGCGCAGGCGACGCTCCAGACCTATGCCGACACGCTGCACCTCACGCAGGAGCAGTTCCGCATCGGCGTGGCGTCCGAGCTTGAGGCCAAACAGGCCGAAGCCGGATATCAGGCGGCGCTCGCCGATATCGCGACGCTGGAAACCACGATCGCGCAGGATCGCAACGCGCTCAACCTGCTGGCCGGCACGACCGTCGGCGACGCATTGTTGCCCAACGGACTGGACGAAGGGCCGTTCACGCTCGACGCGCTGCCCGGCAGCCTTTCCTCGGATGTGCTGCTGCGACGCCCGGACGTGATTCAGGCCGAACATCTGCTGATTGCGCAAAACGCCAATATCGGCGCCGCACGCGCGGCAATGTTCCCGACCATCTCGCTGACTGCGACGCTGGGAACGGTCAGCAGTGCGCTGTCGGGTTTGTTCAGCGACGGCAGCTTCACCTATTCGGCGGGACCGAGCATCGGCCTGCCGATCTTTGACGCCGGTCGTCGCCAGGGCAATGTCGCCTATGCCGAAGCTTCGCAGCAGGCAGCGGTGGCGACCTATGAAAAGACCGTCCAGACGGCGTTTCGCGAGGTTTCCGATGCGCTGGCGCTGCGCGGCAGGATCGACACGCGAGTCGATGCGCAGACGGCGCGCGCCGATGCCGCGCAAACCGCCGCGCGGCTTTCCGACGCGCGCTATCGTGCAGGCGTCGATTCCTTCCTCGGTGCGCTCGATTCGCAGCGCACGGCCTATGCCGCGCAGCAACAGCTGGTAACGGTGCGGCTGCTGCGCGCGACCAATCTGGTCGAGCTGTATCGCGCGCTCGGCGGCGGACTGGCAGACGAGACAGTGACGCCGGACGGCACGCAACGCTGATCCGCCAGGGCGGATGCGCTATTGGTGGCGGTGCCCGTCTGCGGGCGGCACCGCCACGACCCGATAGATCGCCCGGCCGCATGTGTCGCAGCGGATGTCCTCCGGCTCCGCCATAGCCGGCTCCGCCGCTTGCGTGGCCGGCGCGTGAGGGCCCGAACAACAGCTGCAATCATTGGTCGCCGCGCGATCATAAGCGGCGAGCATGGCTTCGCTCCATGGCGCGTCGCAAAAGGGGCAGCGCGGTCCGCCGGTCGGCTGGGGAACGGCATCGTCCATCGTCACAGGGGCCTCATGCGGCTTCGCTTTGTCCGGCGTGCTGGCGGCACGCCTGAAGCGTATTTTTCAACAGGCACGCGATCGTCATCGGTCCGACGCCGCCGGGCACCGGCGTGATCGCGCCGGCGACTTCGCATGCTTCCTCATAAGCCACATCGCCGACGATGCGCGAGCCCCCCTGCCCGTCGGCGACGCGATTGATGCCGATATCGATGACAGTGGCGCCGGGGCGGATCCATGCGCCGCGCACCAGCCCCGGCACGCCCGCCGCACACACGACCAGATCGGCGCGCGAAACATGTTCGGCGAGGTTGGACGTCAGCTTGTGCGCCATCGTGACCGTGGCGCCATCGGCCAGCAGCAACTGCGCCAGCGGCTTTCCGACGATGTTCGAACAGCCGATCATCAGCGTCTCGACACCCTGCGGCACGCCGATCGCTTCGTGGATCAGCATCATCGCGCCGAGTGGCGTGCATGGCACCATCGCCGGCGCTCCGGCGGCGAGACGCCCGACATTATAGGGATGGAAGCCATCGACATCCTTCAGCGAGTCGATCGCTTCGATCACCTTGAGCGCATCGATGCCCGGCGGCAGCGGCAGCTGGACAAGGATGCCGTCGACATGCGGATCGCCGTTCAGGCGGCGGATCAGCGCAAGGATCTGCTGTTCGCTGGCATTTGCGGGCAGCCGGTG
This sequence comes from Stakelama portus, assembly GCF_003171655.1. Lineage (GTDB taxonomy): Bacteria > Pseudomonadota > Alphaproteobacteria > Sphingomonadales > Sphingomonadaceae > Sphingomonas > Sphingomonas portus. Next base: position 136,854 of record NZ_QFZL01000008.1, read on the forward strand.
TTCGACCGAATAGATTTGCGCGCTGCGTGCCGCGCGCACCTTGTTCCGCACATAGACTTCGCTCGCCGGATCATTGCCGACCAGCACGACCGCCAGCCCCGGAATGCGGGGTAGCGCGGCGACTTCATCGGCTACCTGCGCCTGCACGCGCCGCGCAATCGCCCTGCCGTCGATGATCCGGGCGGCCATGCGATCAGCCCGCGATCAGCGCGGCAAGTCTGGTTTCGGGGCGCGCGCCATAATGGCTGATGATCTCGCCCGCGGCGATGCTGCCCAGGCGGCCGCATTCGGCAAGCGGAAGCCCCCGGCTGAGCCCGAACAGCACGCCGGCGGCATAGAGGTCGCCCGCCCCCGTCGTATCGACCACGCGGTGGACCGGCGCGGCGGCTACCACTGCCTTGTCGTCCCCCGAAAGCAGCACCGATCCGGCGGCGCTGCGCGTGATCGCGGCAAGCCCCGCGTCGCGCGCCGCCTGCGCGGCGGCCGCGTCGAAATCGTCGGTTTCGTACAGCGCGAATATCTCGTCCTGGTTGGCGAACAGGATGTCGACATGATCCCTGACCAGCGCGAGCAGATCGTCGCGGTGGCGGTGGACGCAGAAACTGTCCGACAGCGACAGCGCAACCTTGCGCCCGGCGTTGCGCGCGATCTGTGCCGCCTTGCGGAACGTTTCCTTCGCTTGCGGCGGATCGAACAGATAGCCTTCGAGATAGGTGATCGCCGCCGACGCCACGAGATCTTCGTCGATGTCATCGGGAGTCAGGTTCACGCACGCGCCGAGGAACGTGTTCATCGTCCGCTCCGCATCGGGCGTCACCAGCACCAGACAGCGCGCGGTCGAAGGCCCGTCGGGCGCAGACGGCGTATCGAACACCACGCCCAGCGAACGCAGATCGTGGCGAAATATCCCGCCGAACGTATCGTCGCGGATCTTTCCGATATAGGCGGCACGCCCGCCCAGCGACGCCACGCCCGCAATGGTATTGCCCGCCGATCCGCCCGACGCTTCGATCCCTGCGGCCATCACTTCATAGAGCGCATCGGCGCGCGCTTCGTCGATCAGCGCCATGCCGCCCTTTTCCAGGCCCTGCGTCACGAGGAACGCATCGTCGGCAGGCGCGATGATGTCGACAATGGCATTGCCGATGCCCAGCACTTCGATGTCGCGGTGCGCCATGGTGTGGCCTCCTCTCAGCTGAATACGACGGTGGTCTTGCCGTTGAGCAAGATGCGATGTTCGGCGTGCCAGCGAACCGCCCGGGCGAGCACGAGCGATTCGACGTCGCGCCCTGCCGACACCAGATCGGCGGGCGACTGGGTGTGATCGACGCGCGTCACCTGTTGTTCGATGATCGGCCCTTCATCGAGATCGGCCGTCACATAATGTGCCGTCGCCCCGATCAGCTTCACCCCGCGCGCATGCGCCTGATGATAGGGTTTGGCGCCCTTGAAACTGGGCAGGAAGCTGTGGTGGATGTTGATCACCCGACCCGAAAAATCGCGGCACATCGCGTCCGACAGCACCTGCATATAGCGGGCGAGCACGATCAGATCGCAATCATGTTCGGCGAAGACATCGCGCAGCTGCGCTTCGGCCTGCGCCTTGGTGTCGCGCGTGACGGGCAGGTGGACAAAGGGGATGCCGGCAGCTTCGGCCAGCGGCTGCATTTCGCGATGGTTGGAAACGATCGCCGGCACTTCGATCGGCAGCGCACCGATCGACAGGCGATAGAGCAGGTCGTTCAGGCAATGGCCGAATTTCGATACCATCAGCAGCGTGCGCGTGCGCCGTGCCGCATCGTGCAATTGCCAGTCCATGTCGAACCGCGCGCCGATCGGGCCGAATGCCGTGGTCAGGCTGTCGAGCGTGTCGGTGCCTTCGCCGCGAAACGTGACGCGCATGAAGAACTGGCCGGTGTCGAGATCGTCGAATTGCTGCGAACTGGTGATGTTGCAGGCACGCTCGGCGAGGAATGTCGATACCGCCGCGACGATCCCGCGCTGATCGGGACAGGAGAATTTCAGGACGAAAGTGGATGGCGTCGTCATTGTCACTGCCTAGCTGAGCGGTTGAAAGCCCGAGGAACTGGGCTGCAGCCGGATCTGGCCCCGCGTTACCGGAGCAACCCATTGCGCGGTTCGCGCGAGACCACCGAACGGAAAGAAATGCAATGCGACCGGTCCAAATTCCTTGCGCACCCCGGCTTCGGCAAGCTTGCGGATCACTGGATCGGGCCCGGTTTCGCGCAGCAACCGGGCAATCGAGGCGCTGTTGCCCGCCAGCGCGCGCGCCGAATTGCCGACCCCGCACACCCGCGCGAAACGCAGCAAGGTGCGGATGCTCGCCGGCCCCGCCAGCCCGATCCGTACCGGAACTATGCTGCCATGTTCGCGCAGTGCCGCGAGCCAGGTCAGGATCGGTGCCGCATTGAAACAGAATTGGGTGATGATGAAGGGCGACAGCCCGGCGTCTTCGACCACGGCGATCTTGGTTTCCAGCTCGCTCTGCAACGTCGCCTGGGGGATCGCCGGGTGCCCTTCGGGATAGCCGCCAAAGCCCACCGCTTCGAACGCGCCCAGCGATTTGCGCAACCGGCCGACCAGTTCGAGCGACGAGGCGAAGTCCCCGATCGGCTTCGGCACATCGCCTGCAATCAAAAAGAGCCGCCGTGCCCCCGCATCCGCCAGCCGCGCCAGCAGGTCGTTGGCGTCCGCTTCGTTGCGGATCCGGCGCGCGGCGATGTGCGGCACCGGCTCATAGCCTGCTTCGCGCACCGCCTGCGTCGCCGTCACGCGATCTTCATGCGTGTCCGCTGGCATCCAGGTGATCGAAATCGTCGCGCCCGGTGCGATATATTCGCGTGCTTCCTGAAGCGCCACGGTATCGCGCGCGGCGATTTCGTAGGACGCGCCATGGGTCAGCTGGGCAATTTCCTCGACCAGCGCGTCGCGCGGACGCAACGACACGCCGGAGGGGAAAGAAGGCGCCGGAGCCGGGATCATCGCGGTGCTCCTCAATACCGATAATGATCGGGTTTGAAGGGGCCTTCGACGGGAACGCCGATATAGGCGGCCTGTTTGGGGCTGAGGGTGGTGAGTTTGACGCCGAGCTTGTCGAGGTGGAGCGCGGCGACCTTTTCGTCGAGATGCTTGGGCAGGACATAGACGTCGTTCTTGTATTCGTCCGACTTGGTCCACAATTCGATCTGCGCCAGCGTCTGGTTGGTGAAGCTCGAGCTCATCACGAAGCTGGGATGGCCGGTGGCGCAGCCCAGATTGACCAGGCGGCCCTTGGCCAGCACGATGATCTTGTTGCCTTCGGGGAATTCGACTTCGTCGACCTGCGGCTTGATCTCGGTCCATTTATAGTTGGACAGACCCGAAATCTGGATCTCACTGTCGAAATGGCCGATGTTGCACACGATCGCCATGTTCTTCATCGCCTTCATGTGATCGGCAGTGATCACATCGGCATTGCCGGTCGCAGTGACGAAGATGTCGGCGCGCTTGACCGCATCTTCCATCGTCACGACCTCATAGCCTTCCATCGCCGCCTGCAGCGCGCAGATCGGATCGATTTCGGTGACGAGCACGCGCGCGCCGCCGTTGCGAAGGCTGTCGGCCGAACCCTTGCCGACATCGCCGAACCCGGCAACCACCGCGACCTTGCCCGCCAGCATCACGTCGGTCGCACGACGGATCGCGTCGACCAGCGATTCCTTGCAGCCATAAAGATTGTCGAACTTCGACTTGGTCACGCTGTCATTGACGTTGATCGCCGGGAACGGGAGCTTGCCTGCCTTCGACAGGTGATAGAGGCGGTGCACGCCCGTCGTCGTCTCTTCGCTGACGCCCTTGATGTTCTGCACCGTCTGGGTGAGGTAGCCCGGCTTGCGCGCGATGAACGCCTTGAGCGCGCGCTGCATCTCGACTTCTTCTTCATTCTCCGGCTCGGGCAGGCTCTCGCCCGCTTCGACCCGCGCACCCCACAGCGCGAACATCGTCGCATCGCCGCCATCGTCGAGGATCATGTTGCAGGTCTCGTCACCCCAATCGAAGATCGAGCCGACATAGTCCCAATATTCCGCGATCGTTTCGCCCTTCACTGCGAACACCGGAACCCCGGTTTCGGCAATCGCCGCCGCCGCATGGTCCTGCGTCGAGAAGATGTTGCACGTCGCCCAGCGCACGCTCGCACCCAGCGCCGTCAGCGTCTCGATCAGCACCGCGGTCTGGATCGTCATGTGCAGCGATCCCACGATCCGAGCACCCTTCAGCGGCTGCGCTGCACCAAATTCCTCGCGCAGCGCCATCAGACCAGGCATCTCGGTCTCCGCAATCTCAATCTCCTTGCGGCCCCATGGCGCAAGCGAAATATCCTTGATTACAAAGTCCTGGCGTTCAGCAACGGTGGCCATGATCAATTCCTCATATCTCGAACAGGGGGTCAAAGGGCGCGCTTCAGATCCTCGACGAGGTCGGTGCGTTCCCATGGGAAATAGTCGCCTTCGGCGGTGCGGCCGAAATGGCCGTAGGCGGCGGTGCGGGCATAGATCGGCTTGTTGA
>NZ_QFZL01000009.1:0-82500 GCF_003171655.1 Stakelama portus
GCTGAGCCATTTTGCCTCAAACCTCGACGGCGCCGTTTATGAGTTCACGACCTAGCCCACCGGGCGATAGCCCTTGCGGAACTTGGTCCATAAATGCCGCGCCAGCATCGCGGGCGGCATGCGCAGCATATGGCCACGCACATAAAATACGAACTCCACTGCCTTGGCATTGCAGCGGCCCCAGCCGTCGCGCGACAGCAGCCGGCGAAGGAACCAGCGGTCGCTGGCGCTGATCCGCTGCCACGCCACGGGAACCTCGGTTCCGAACAGATGGTGCGTCAACCGCCCTGCCCGCGCCATTGCCTTGCCAAGCCCATGTCGCTCTGCGCGCTCTGCCAGCCCGGTACAGCCATATTCGCCGATCAGGCAGTGGATATCCCACAGATTGCGCAGCCCCCCGGCCAGATCGCCATCGGCAAAGAGATGCGCGGCGGCATGGCACAGCATGTCATTGGGGCACAGCACCCGCATCCCGTTTTCCAGCGCCACGCTGTCCGCCACCATCGCCGCCGCATCGGGCGTAATCCTTGCGGTCAACGGCAACACGGTGTGATGCACGTCGATCATCCGGTCGCGCTCGCGATGGATCAGCGGGGGCAGTTCGTGCATCCATTGGCGATAATAGGCGTCGTCATAGGGATCGGGCTTCACCCATTCCCATCCGGCGCCCAGAATAGCGGTTTCCGCCCGGGGCATGTCGGCACGCGGGACCAGGATGTCGAGATCGCCGATATGCCGTCCCTGCCCCGCCGACAGCCCCGCCGCGACAAAGGCAGTCCCCTTGAGCAGGATCAACGGCACTTCGGCGGGCGCCAGCGCGCGCCGCGCCATTTCGGCTTCCCACAATGCGGCGGTGCGCCCCTGTTCCGCCGACGCCCTGGCATCGGCAAGGATATGCGCGGCGGCAGGCGGAAGTTCGAGCCCCTCGAGCCGCCAGGCAAGCGTACCGATCAATTGCTCGGCGCGCGCAACCGCGATCAGCGCGTTCCACTGCGTTGCATTCAGGCCGCGCACCGTCTCCGGTTCGCGCAGCGCCGCCACCAGCCGTCGCGAATCCACGCTGCCGACCATCACAGCGCCTCCCACAGCCGCTCGACCTGCGCCAGCGCAGTATCGGCATCGGGATAATCGAGCGCGCGCGACGGCACGTCGCGGACGAGCCGGGTAAGCGCGTCGAACCCGCGCTCGGCAAGCTTGGTATAATTGGTCGATGCCTGAGTCAGCCGCACGAAGGATTCGCTGGGCAGTACCGGGCGCTCGGCGGCCTGATGCCCGAAACTGGGAAACAGGATCAGCGCGGGGGCCGCCGGTTCGCCCATCGCGGCAATGGCGCGCGCATCGGGAACCAGATGGCGTATCGTGCCCTTGGGCGTTCCCTCCAGCCTTGGGCCGAACGCTGCATCGGGCAGTGCGCGGGCGACGACATCGATCGATTCATTCTTCAGACTGACCAGCCGGGGGAACCCGTGCACCAGCCCAGTGGCAGGGTCGAGCAATGCAAATTCATCGCCCATCAACCGCCAGCCGCGCGCCATCAGCAATGCCGCAAGCGTCGATTTCCCCGCGCCCGAAATGCCGGTCATCAGCACCGCGCGTCCGTCGCGCTCGGCGGCGGCGGCGTGGAGCAGCAAATAGCGGCGCTGGCCCAGCGCCATTTGCAGGTTCATCCCCATCTCGGCAGCAAGCAGCCCCTGCGCCAATGGCAGCGGCGCGGCGTCGGGAATGACGAAATCGCCGCCGATATGCACCGAGGGGCGCAGGAAGCGTCGCCATGGCCGCGCCGCGAACAGATGCACGTTGAAATCGGCAATCCCGTCATCGGGCCTGGGGAAATCGGCATAGAGCCGCTCGACCTGCGCCACCGGCGCTTTCCAGTCACAACCGATGCGAAACCCGATCGGCCCGATCTTCAGGCTGGTGACGTGCTTCACAGCCGCTCGACCAGACCCGAAGCGACCATTTCATCGAGCCGCAGCGTCAGCGCCGCCGGATCGGCATCGCCAAGATCGAACGCCTGCGACAGCTGCGCGAGCAGCTGCGCGCCCGTCATCGCCTTATCGCCCAGCGTTTCGAGAATTTCGGGAACCGGCGCGTCGACGACATGCGTCATCCCCGAAGCGTGATGATAGATCAGCGTCAGCGCATCAAGCGGCACGATCCGCAGTGTTTCCGGAGCGGCGGCGCGATAGCTGGGGCTGTCCTTCACCTTTCCCTCCGTTTGCCCTGAGCCTGTCGAAGGGCTGTTCTACTTTTTCGCCATGTCGGGAAGGCACTGCAGGGCTTCGACAGGCGCAGCCCAAAGCGATGCGCAGGCAATCGCCCGGCTTAGCCGCGCGGCATTTGCAGCGATGCGAAACAGGTGAAGCCGCTCGTCCCCTGCTGCAGTCGGCGGATATAATTGGTGTAGGCGCGATTGCTCTCGTAATCGGTGCCCGGCAGCATCCCGCCATTGAGCGCCTTCTTGACGTCCTCGCCCTTGAACGCGCCGCCCGGCGGCGGATAGGCGCCCGGGGTGCCTGCAGGCACCAAAGATCCGTCGGCGGCGATATACATCCCCGCCCGGCCCGGATCGGGCACGGGAATTTCGCAATTGAGCACCGAAGCGCTGGTCTGTGCGAGCGCGGGACGGATCGATACGATCGCCGTCGCGCTCACTGCGCCGAGCATCAATGCGCGGCGCCGCGTAGTGCCCGAAGACGATTGCTCGCCCCCTGCATCGAATGTTTCGTCGGCCATAATGTCTTTTCATGCCCTTGCGGCACTTTCGCAATCGTAAATAGATGCCGCGCAAGGGCGCTTCCCCCCTGCCCCGTCCCACCCTAGGAATGCGCGCATGGAAGATTCGGTCGGCAAACGCATATTGCTGGCGCTGGCCATCGCGACGATGGCAGCGCTCGCCAGCCTGTTCGTCAATGGCGATATCGAAGCGAGCCTGATCGTGCTGGTATGCGCGGTCGCCGCGGTGCTTGTCGCGGCAGGCATGGGCGATGCGATGCCCGAATTGCCCGCGTCTCCGCCCCCGCCCCCTGCCGCATCGGACAGCCCGTCGCTGTCGGAAGTGATCGAAGCGATCGTCGAGCCGGTGCTCGTCGTCAGCGACCAGCGCGTGACCGAAGCCAATCGCGCCGCGCGCGCGCTGCTCGGCGAGCATATCCTCTATCAGGACGTGCGGCTGGCGATCCGCCATCCCGCGGCGAGCGAGCGGCTGCTCAATCCGGCGCTGGAAATACCGGGCGCGCCGATCCACCTCGTCGGGCTGGGCACCCGCGACCAGCGGTGGGAAATGCGCATCCGCACACTGTCGAGCGGCCAGCGTATCGTGCATCTGGTCGATCGCACCGGCAGCTATGCCGCCGACCGGATGCGCGTCGATTTCGTCGCCAATGCCAGCCATGAACTGCGCACGCCGCTCGCCTCATTGCTCGGCTATGTCGAGACACTGGGCGAAGAGGCCGGCGAGGATCGCAAGACCCGGAAACGCTTTCTCGATGTGATGCACAATGAGGCCAAGCGGATGCAGCGGCTGGTCGACGACCTCATCTCGCTGTCGCGGATCGAGGCGGAAAAATATCGCGAGCCCAGCCAGTCGGTCGACCTTGCCATATTGATCGAACAGGTGCGCGGAGAGCTTGCGTCGATGCAGCCCGAGCGCGCCGCCGACCTTCAGCTCGCCCTGCAACCCACCCCGGCGGTACGCGGCGATCCGGCCCAATTGTCGCAGCTGCTGCACAATATCATCAGCAACGCGATGAAATATGGAAAGCCCGGCACCCCGGTCGACGTAGCGCTCGAATCGCAGCGCGGCGGCATGGTGCGCCTCAAGGTCGCGGATCAGGGCGAAGGCATCGCACCCGATCATCTGCCGCGGCTGACCGAGCGATTCTATCGCATCGATTCGAGCCGCAGCCGCGCGATGGGCGGCACCGGACTGGGCCTGGCCATCGTCAAGCATATCGTCGAACGCCATCGCGGAAGGCTGGACATTACCAGCCAGCTTGGCCTTGGAACGCAGGTGACGATCCTGTTGCCGGAGCATCGTTTGTCATAATAGCGTAACGTGATTCCCCGATGCGCGGGCCAGCGATACGACTCGCGCGACGATCGAGACCACGCGCGACCACCCGATACGGAAGGAAATAGCGATGCTGGGCAGGCTGGCACTCACCATGACGCTGGCGGCAACCCTCGCGGCATGCGGCGATTCGAACGGCGGCGCCCGGACGCAGATCACTGCGGTCGGATCCTCGACGGTATATCCGTTCACGACCCGCGTCGCCGAGGCGTTTCGCAATCAGGATTCGAACCGGGATGCGCCGGTGATCGAATCGACCGGTACGGGCGGTGGCATGGCGCGGTTCTGCGACGGTGTCGGATCGGAATATCCCGACATCGTCGATGCGTCGCGCCGCATCAAGAAATCCGAATATCAAAAATGCGAAGCCAATGGCGCGTTGCCGATCCTGGAGATCCAGATCGGCATGGACGGCGTGGCGCTGGCCGAGTCTCTTCAGGGGCCGAGCTTCGAACTCACCAAGAAGGACATTTATCTGGCGCTCGCCGCGCATCCGATGGGCAAGGACACGAACAGCGCCCAGACCTGGCGCGACGTCAATCCGGCGCTGCCGGCGATCCCGATTCAGGTCTATGGCCCTCCGTCCACCAGCGGCACGCGCGATGCCTTTGCCGAACTGATCATGGAACCCGGCTGCACCGAAGCCTTTCCGCAGGTCGAGGAAAGGTCGAGCGACGACAAGAAAATGGTCTGCATGCAGCTTCGCAGCGACGGGCCCTATATCGACGCGGGCGAGAACGATAACCTGATCGTCCAGAAACTGACCGCCAATCCCAATGCCGTGGGCATTTTCGGCTACAGCTATCTGGAGGAAAATCACGATCGCCTGCGCGGCATCCCGATCGAAGGGGTTTCGCCGACCTATGAAACGATCGCCGGTGGCAGCTATCCGGGCGCGCGTCCGCTGTTCATCTATGTGAAGGCCAAGCATCTCAATGCCGTTCCGGGCCTCAAGGAATTTCTCCGCCTCTATTCGACGATGTGGGGGCCGGACGGCGATCTGGTGAAACGCGGGCTGATTGCAGCGCCGCAGGATGTGCGCGACCATGCGGTCGAGATCATCCAGCAACAGATTCCGCTTGATGCCACCACGCTCGACTAGGCCTAAGGGCTCCCTTCCCGGCGCAATCGGCGAGACGATTCGACTGTGACTTTTTCTGCCCTGATTTTCTTGATCGCCGGCCTCGGCCTGATCAGCTGGCTGACGGCGCGTGCCCGGGCCGCGCGGTTCGACCGCGCCGGGCGCCGGCGGCTGCATTCGCTGCCCGCGCAACATGGCTGGTACGTCGCGCTATGGACCGTGGTTCCGCCGCTGTTGTTCCTGCTGTGCTGGTCGGCGATCGAGCCCGGGCTGGTGTCGCAGGCGGTCATGGCGCATCCGGCCGCGGCGCAACTGCCCGGTTTCGATTTCGAACGCCAGGCCGTGCTCGCCGAAGCGCGGCGGCTCGCCTCGGGCAGCCAGATCGGCGCGTTCAACCCGCTCGCCGAACAGCTCGCGCCGGTGATGGCGGAGGCGCAATCGCATTATGCATGGCTCGGCACGCTGGTCGCGATGCTGTTGGCCTTTGCCGGCGGGGCATTCGCCTTCACGCGGATCCGGGCGAATTTCCATGCGCGTACCCGGGTGGAACGGGTGGTGATGTTCGTGCTGATCATCGCGTCGCTGATCGCGATCCTGACGACGCTCGGCATCTTCCTGTCGCTGGTGCGCGAATCGCTGCGTTTCTTCAGCATGGTGCCGGTCACCGACTTCCTGTTCGGCACTCATTGGGCGCCACAGGTGATCGACCCCAATGATCCCGGCGCCTCACTGGGCGCGGTTCCGCTGTTCTGGGGCACCTTCTTCATCGGCGCAGTGATCGCAATGCTCGTCGCCATCCCGTTCGGGTTGATGAGCGCGATCTACCTTACCCAATATGCCGCCCCGCGCGTGCGGCGCTGGATGAAGCCGATCCTCGAAATCCTCGCGGGCGTGCCGACGGTCGTCTACGGCTATTTCGCTGCGCTCACCGTCGCCCCGGCGGTCCGCGACCTTGCCGTGATGCTCGGCATGGAATTCGCTTCGTCCGAAAGCGCGCTGGCGGCCGGTGTCGTAATGGGGGTGATGATCATCCCCTTCGTCTCTTCGATGGCCGACGATTCGATTGCCGCCGTGCCCACCGCGATGCGCGACGGCAGCCTGGCACTGGGCGCCACGACCAGCGAGACGATCGGTCGCGTGCTGGTTCCCGCCGCGCTTCCCGGTGTCGTCGCGGGCGTGCTGCTCGCGGTCAGCCGCGCGATCGGCGAAACGATGATCGTCGTGATGGCGGCATCCGGCGCCGCGAACATCACGCTCAATCCGTTCGAAAGCACCACCACCGTCACCAAACAGATCGTCGACCTGCTGACCGGCGACGCGGCGTTCGACAGTCCCAAGACGCTCGCCGCCTTTGCGCTGGGCCTGACGCTGTTCCTCGTGACGCTGGCGCTCAACATCATCGCGCTGCGCGTCGTGAAGAAATATCGGGAAGCTTATGAGTGATCCGCTGATGCCCGAATTGCCGAGCGCCGGCGGCGGCACCATCGCGCCGCGCCAGCCGACCGACTGGACCACCGACGCCATGCGCCAGCGGATTCGCAAACGCTATGCGCGCGAACGGCGTTTCCGCCGTCTCGGGCTGGTCGCGGTGGTGATGTCGGCGGCGTTCCTCGCCTTTCTGCTCGTCACCATGGCGTCGCAGGGGCTGGGCGGCTTTTTCCGTACCGAAGTCGCGCTGCCGATCGATTTCCCGCAGACCGGGATCGAAGTCGACAAGGCCGCGCTCGACCAGCCGGGTGCCGATCTGGCGCTCGCCGGGGCGGGACTGGAGAATATCGTCGGCAGCGCCGCCATCGCCGCGTTCGGCGACTATGGGCCGAACGTGATTTCCGACAATGCCTGGCTGACCGTGCGCGAAGCGATCAAGCACGATCCCTCGATCCTCGACGGTCGCGCGGTGATCCATGTTCCCGCCTCGGCAGAGATCGACCGCGCGATCAGCGAAACCGGCACGCCCGAGGCCGAAGCCGCAGTCACCAAGCTGCAGGCGGAAAACGCCATTACCGAAGGCTTCAACTGGCGTTTCCTTTCGGCATCGGATTCGACCGATCCGACTCAGGTCGGCATCTGGGGCGCGCTCAAGGGATCGTTCTTCACGATGCTCGTGACGTTCCTGATCGCATTCCCGGTCGGTGTGCTCGCGGCGATCTATCTTGAGGAATATGCGCCCAAGAATCGCTGGACCGACCTGGTCGAGGTTTCGATCAACAATCTGGCCGCGGTGCCGTCGATCATTTTCGGCCTGCTCGGCCTTGCGGTGTTCCTGGGCACCTGGACATTGTTCGGGCACAAGGTCGGACCGCTGCTGCCGCGATCGGCGGCGCTGGTCGGCGGGCTGACGCTCGCGCTGATGATCATGCCGGTCATCGTCATCGCCAGCCGCAACGCGATCAAGGCAGTGCCGCCATCGATCCGCGACGCGGCGCTCGGCATCGGGGCGAGCAAGGTGCAAGTGGTGTTCCACCATGTCCTGCCGCTCGCGCTTCCGGGCATCCTGACCGGCACGATCATCGGCATGGCCCGCGCGCTGGGCGAAACCGCGCCGCTGCTGCTGGTCGGCATGCGCGCATTTATCGCCACGCCGCCCGACTCGCTGACCGACAAGGCGACGGTGCTGCCGGTGCAGATTTTCCTCTGGTCGGACGAAGTCAGTCGCGGTTTCGTCGAAAAGACATCTGCGGCTATTATCGTGCTGCTGGTGTTCCTGCTCGCGATGAATGCCGTCGCCATCTACCTTCGCAACAAGTTCGAGACCCGCTGGTGAATGATTTGACCGACACGACACTCGCCCAGACGGCGCGCGAACATGCCGACATGGCGGATTCCGCCGCGCCGGTGAAAATGGCCGCGCGCGACGTGCACGTCTATTATGGCGAAACCCATGCCATCAAAGGCGTGTCGATCGACATCGACATGGACCATGTAACGGCATTCATCGGTCCGTCGGGATGCGGCAAATCGACGTTCCTGCGGACATTGAACCGCATGAACGACACGATCGCGGCCGCGCGGGTCGAAGGACAGATCACACTTGATGGCGAGGATATCTATGCCTCTGGCATGGACGTGGTCCAGCTACGCGCGCGCGTCGGCATGGTGTTTCAGAAACCGAACCCCTTTCCCAAATCGATTTACGAAAACGTCGCCTATGGCCCGCGCATTCACGGACTGGCGGCGTCGAAATCGGATATGGACGCGATCGTCGAACGCTCGCTGCGCCGCGCCGGATTGTGGGATGAAGTGAAGGATCGGCTGACCGACAGCGGCACCGCCATGTCGGGCGGTCAGCAGCAGCGGCTGTGCATCGCCCGCGCGATCGCGGTCGATCCCGAAGTCATCCTGATGGACGAACCCTGTTCGGCGCTCGATCCGATCGCCACCGCCAAGATCGAGGAACTGATCCACGAACTGCGCGGCAATTATGCGATCGTGATCGTCACCCACAACATGCAGCAGGCGGCGCGCGTTTCGCAGCGCACGGCGTTTTTCCACCTGGGCAATCTGGTCGAATATGGCGTGACGTCCGACATCTTCACCAACCCGCGTGAAGACAAGACCAAGGATTATATCACCGGGCGCTACGGCTGAGCCGCGAACGCACCGGAGTCATGGAGACAGGCAGCTTGAACGAACATACCGTCAAGGCATTCGACGAGGAGCTGACGCAGCTTCGCGGTCTGGTCGCGCAGATGGGCGGCCTTGCCGAACATGCCGTTACCGGCTCGATCGATGCGCTCAAGAAGCACGACCTGACGCTCGCGCGCGAAATCATCGCCGAGGACCGGCGGATCGACGATCTGGAAAGCGAGATCGAGCGGCTGGCGATCCGGCTGATCGCCCTGCGCGCGCCGATGGCCGACGATCTGCGCGAGATCGTCGCCGCGCTGAAGATCGCCGCCGTGCTCGAGCGCGCCGGCGACTATGCCAAGAATATCGCCAAGCGCGTTGCGATCATCGAGGATCATGGCACGATCGAACCGCTGTCGGTGTTGCCGGCAATGGCCGCGATCACCAGCGACATGCTGCGCGACGTGCTCGACGCCTTTGCCGCGCGCAACGCCGATGCCGCGATCGAGATATGCGAGCGCGACAAGACGGTCGACGATTTCTACAATTCGATCTTCCGCGCGCTGGTGACGTTCATGATGGAAAATCCCAAGAGCATCACCCAGGTCGCGCATCTGCTCTTCGTCGCCAAGAATCTCGAGCGGATCGGCGACCACGCCACCAATGTGGCCGAGATGGTCTATTACGCCGCGACCGGAAATCACATGGCCGAGCGCGAGCGGGGCGAGAGCCCCCTTTCGAACTGAAACGACAGGAACGAATAATGGCACGCGTCAAGATGTTGTTGGTCGAGGATGACGCGGCGCTCGCCGAGCTGCTGACCTATCATTTCAAGCGCGAGGATTTCGAAGTCCGCCAGACGCCCGACGGCGAGGAAGCGTTGCTGCTCGCGCGGGAATCGCCGCCCGACATCGTGCTGCTCGACTGGATGGTCGAAAGCCTGTCGGGGATCGAAGTGTGCCGCCGCCTGCGCCGCGCGCCCGACACCGCCAATGTGCCGATCATCATGCTGACCGCGCGCGGCGAGGAAGAGGATCGTGTCCGCGGGCTGGAAACCGGCGCCGACGATTATGTCACCAAGCCGTTTTCCCCGCGCGAACTGGTCGCCCGCGTCAATGCCGTGCTGCGCCGCGTACGCCCCGCGCTTGCCGGCGAACAGCTGACCTATGGCGACATCGAAATGGACACGGTGGGGCACAAGGTCCGCCGTGGCGGCGATGTGATCCCGCTCGGCCCGACCGAATTTCGCCTGCTCAAGCATTTCCTGGAACATCCCGGCTGGGTCTTTTCGCGCGAACGATTGCTCGACGCGGTCTGGGGGCATGACGCCGATATCGAATCGCGCACCGTCGACGTCCACATCCGGCGGCTGCGCAAGGCGATCAATGTCGGCGATCGTCCCGACATCATCCGCACGGTACGCTCGGCAGGATATTCGCTCGATTCGGGCAATTGAGACCGTTGCGGGAAATCATCATTGCGCATGCGGAACGATAGGAAATAATCCTCTGCGCCATCGTTTCCGGTTGTGAGCGGGGAGCTCGAATAACCAGGAGACCATCATGAAGCTGATTTTCGCGACAGCAATGCTTGCTGCCAGCTTCACCGTCGCACCCGCGATGGCCCAGACCGCCCCGGCGCAGGACGCCAGCGCCCAGGCCCCCGGCAACAACGGCGCCGAACTGCTGGGCGGCTATATGCCCTCCAAGCCTGCGCTGAGTGGCCCGGTGACGCCGGAGACGCGCGTCATCTTCCGCGCCAATCCGCAGACGCCGTCCGAGGCATTCCCCCCGCCTGCGCCCAAGGCACACTATCCGATCTGCGGGCCCGACCAATATGACGGTTGCCGCCAGCGCGGCGGGTGATTCGGCCATGGCGCGGCGGTCAAGCGCCGCCGCGCCGTAGCGTCCTTTCCCGCGACATTCCCAACCCCCGATTTCCGCGTTAGGAAGCGCTCCGAAACCAAATGGGAGCGCAAAGACATGACCATCCGCTTTGACGACAAGGTCGCCATCGTCACCGGTGCCGGCGGCGGGCTGGGCCGTGCCTATGCGCTCGAGCTCGCGCGACGCGGCGCAAAGGTGGTCGTCAACGATCTGGGCGGGTCGCGCGACGGCACCGGCCATTCCGATGCCGCTCTGAAAGTGGTCGAGGAGATCAAGGCCGCGGGCGGCACCGCCATGTCGAACGGCGGCAGCGTCACCGAATATGAACAGATGGTCGAAATGGTCGCCCGGACCAAGGAAGCCTGGGGCCGCGTCGACATCCTGATCAACAATGCCGGCGTGCTGCGCGACAAGAGCTTCGCGAAAATGGAACCGGCGGATTTCGAATTCGTCGTCGATGTGCATCTCAACGGATCGGCCAACTGCACCAAGGCGGTCTGGGATACGATGCGCGAGCAGGCCTATGGCCGCATCCTGATGACCGCCAGTTCGACCGGCCTGTACGGCAATTTCGGCCAGGCCAATTACGGCGCGGCAAAGCTGGGCCTCGCCGGCCTTACCAAGACGCTGCAGCTCGAAGGCGCGAAATACAATATCAAGGTCAACACGCTCGCCCCGACCGCGGGTACGCGCATGACCGAAGACATTTTCCCCGAAGAAGCGTTCAAGCTGTTCACGCCCGAAAGCGTGGCGCCTGCCGCGCTGTTCCTCGTTTCGGAAGATGCGCCCACCAACGCCATATTGGGCGCGGGCGCGGGCGTGTTCCAGGCCGCCTATGTCACGCTGACTCAGGGCGTGGCGCTGAAGGGCGACGAACTGACGCCCGAAGGCGTCGCCGCGCATTGGGCCGAGATTATCGACCGCACCGATGAGATGACGCCGCAATCGGGCGCCGAACAGGCGATGTCGATCATGAAGAAGCTGCAAGGTTAAGGGGTTAGCGATCGCATTGCGGCGAATACCTAGGTGTATTGCCGTATCAATACACTAATGCTATCCTCCTTGCTCTAACAGGGAGGATGGCATGTATAGCGAAAGCGATCTCGCAGCGGCCGTGGAGGCGGGAGTGCTCTCCCCCGAAGCGGTCGATGCGTTCCGAAATCATGTCGCCGAAAGCCGGGAGACCCCGGCGGTCGACGAAGAACATTTCCGGCTTCTGACCGGTTTCAACGATATTTTCGTCGCGATTGCAGCGGCACTGGTGCTTGCCGCTGTCGCATGGCTGGGTGCCGATCTGATGCGGATGCTGGTCCCGGTCGGCGATCATGACGGCCCGCGCGCGGCAGGCGCGGCCATGATCGGCGGCGGCGCGGCGGTTGCCGCATCGAGCTGGCTGCTCGCCGAATATTTCACCCGCCGCCGCCGCATGGCGCTGCCCAGCATCCTGCTGCTACTCGCCTTTGTCGGCAGCGCCTTCGCGACGCTGGCCGGCCTGTTCGCGATCAACGCCGAATGGATCGAACAGACCTTCAACCTGCAAGGCGATATGGCGCATCGCCAGGCGGGCGGCGTCATGATTGCCCTGATCGGCATCGGCACGGCGGCTGCGACTTTCCTCCACTGGAAGCGCTTCATGGTGCCGATCACGGTCGCGGCGGGCGCAATGGCGATGGTCGGTATCGCCATCGGCATGGTCGTCGCGCTGGTGCCCGGCGCGGAAACGCGCGTGTACTGGATGGCGCTGGCCGCCGGCCTGATCGTCTTTGCCGTTGCGATGGCATGGGACATGAGCGACCGGGAACGCCGCACGCGCCGTTCGGACGTCGCCTTCTGGCTGCACCTTCTCGCCGCACCGTTGATCGCGCACCCGGTCTTTCACCTGCTCGGCGTGTTCGACGGCGACATCCCGATGGCGATGGCCGGCGTGGTCCTCATTCTCTATATCGCTTTTGCCAGCGTGGCGCTGGCGATCGACCGCCGCGCGCTGCTGGTCTCGTCGCTCGCCTATGTGCTCTATGCGCTCTACGCGATCTTCAACCAGACGGGTGCGGTCGAAGTGAGCGCGGCTCTGACGGCGCTGGTGATCGGATCGGCACTGCTCACGCTCTCGGCCTTCTGGCAGCCGATGCGGCGCGGCGTGGTCGGGATGCTCGGCGGGCTAGAACACCGCCTGCCCCCGGTCCGGCAGCCCGTACTCGCCTGAACGAAACGACTATCATGAAATCCTGCGGCTCGCGCTTCCGGCGCGGGCCGCCTTTTTTTGGCTAGTCCGCCACCAGCTTCATCAGGCGCCGCTCGACGGGGGCGAGCACCGGGCCGAGATCCTGCCCGCGTTTCACCACCGCGCCGCTTTCGCTGACCAGCGCCCACATGCCCTGGCGATTGCGCAGCGCCGGGCGTTTCTCGATCCGGAATTCAGGCCGCTCGGCGGTGCGGCGGAACGCCGAGAAAATGGCGACATCCTTGCCGAAATCCATTGCATAGTCGCGCCAATGCCCGGCAGCGACCATCCGGCCATACAGGTCGAGGATGCGGGCGAGTTCGATCCGGTCGAACCCGACCTGAGAGGGGCTGGACAGGGGAAGTGGCGTAACGCTGCCCATCAGGCCCGGTCGCGGCGCCCTTCGGTTTCGCGTTCGGCCATCAGCGCGTCGAGCCGCTTGCGCAGCGTTTCGATCTCGCAGCGCATGATTTCCAGCTTCTGCGTCGCCGGGTCGAACACTTCGCTGCACGGCGTGCCATAGGGGACGAAGTCCTTCTGCCACGTCTCCGCCTCGACCAGAGTCGCGCGCGCGGGAATGCCCACCACCACTGCGCCTTCGGCCACGTCCCTGGTCACTACCGCATTGGCGCCGACGCGCCCGCGCGGGCCGATCGTGATCGGGCCGAGCACCTGCGCGCCCGAACCGATGATCGCGCCGTCCATCACCGTCGGGTGGCGCTTTCCCGCGACGCCATTGTCGGGGCTGGTGCCGCCCAGCGTCACGCACTGATAAATGGTGACATTGTCGCCGATTTCAGCGGTTTCGCCGATCACGGTAAAGCCATGGTCGATGAAGAAATTGCGCCCGATCTTCGCCCCTGGATGGATATCGATCGCCGTCAGCCAGCGCGACCAGTGATTGACCAGCCGCGCGGCGAAGAACCAGCGATTGCGATAGAAACGATGGGCAATACGGTGATAGCCCAGCGCCCACACGCCCGGATAAAGCAGGATTTCCATGCGCGATCGCGGCGCAGGATCACGCGCCTTGATCGAATCGAGATACGACTTCAGCCGCAGGAACATCGGCAAACCCCTTTCGACGGCCACCATTTAAGCATTCCCGCAACCGATTGCCAGAAGCGCGCGGCAAGCAGCCGCAACATGCGAAGGATTCGGCTTGTTCCGGAGCAACATTCCCATACCCCTTCATTCCCATTGGCGCTCACCCGTGCGTTCAGCCTGGGGAAAGAGCTGTCGCTATAATCGTTGCCCCTGCGCAACATCCGCTGCGAGCGGAGCCCGTGTTGACAAGGCCGGTCGCATGCTGGCGTGTTTGCGCGGAAAATGGGGGCCATGATGAAATCATTTGCACTTGCCACGGCCGCGCTGGCGGCGTTTTTCGGCAGCGTTTCGAGCGCAGCGGCACAGGAAGTCCTGCAGCTCGAATTCGTGATGAGCTATCCGGGCTATCCCAACGGCGCCCGCACCACCGATGACTGTCTGGAGGTCAATCACCAGACCTATCTCAGCCAAGGGGCCGTCGAAGCGAGCCGCACCCGCAATGGCCGCTGGTATACGGCCGATGACGATTACGGGAAGGGCAAGTTCCTGATGTATTGCAGCGACAATCCCGGGGTCGTCGGCATCGGCGTCCGCTTCGCGTCCGGCGCCACGCGCTATCCCAATCTCAACTTCAACCCACGTGCGCATCATGGGCAGGCGGACTGCCTGCGCCGCGCCAATGCCGTGGTCGACGGCAATATGATCTATTCGCGCTTCGATACGCGTGACGACTCCGTCACTGCGTTCAATCGCACATCCAACATCGCCGTCACCATCGTCTGCACCGATTTTGGGGAAGTGTTGTTTATCGGATGGGGTCGCGGCGAATTGATCGGCGAACGCAACACCGTCGAACAGCTATGGGCGGCACAATAGCGACCGCGCGCGATATCGCCGCCAACGATTAATTGCGCAAGTTTCAGCGATAATCTCGATCACACCATCCGAAGCTTCCAATTTCACATGCGTTGCGGCGCCCCATATATGAGCCACCGCAACGCAAAAATTTGGAGATTCTCATGGCGAAGATCGGAGACAAGCTGAAGCCCTTCACGACACAGGCCTTCAAGGAAGGCAAGTTCGTTGAGGTGAGCGACAGCGACGTGACCGGCAAGTGGGCCGTCTTCTTTTTCTATCCGGCCGACTTCACCTTCGTCTGCCCGACCGAACTGGAAGACCTGGCCGACATCTATCCCAAGCTGCAGGAAATGGGCGTCGAGGTATATTCGGTCTCGACCGACACCCATTTCTGCCACAAGGCATGGCACGACACCTCGCCCGCCATCGGCAAGATCAACTATTACATGCTGGGCGATCAGAACCACACGATCAGCAACAATTTCGACGTGCTGCGTGAAGGCGTCGGCCTGGCCGATCGCGGTACCTTCGTCGTCGATCCCGACGGCGCGATCCAGCTGATGGAAGTGACGCCGGAAGGCGTGGGCCGCAACGCCGCCGAACTGCTGCGCAAGATCAAGGCGCTGCAATATTGGGTCAGCCACCCCGGCGAAGTCTGCCCGGCCAAGTGGGAAGAAGGCGAAAAGACGCTTGCTCCCTCGCTCGACCTCGTCGGCAAGATCTGACCCAGCCCCCTTTGGGTCTCAACGCGGCCCGGGGTGGAACCTGCCGCCCCGGGCCGTTTTGTATCTGAACACAAGGAAATCCTCATGCTCGACGCCAACATGACTCAGCAGCTCAAGGGCTATCTGGCCAATATCAAGCAGCCGATCGAGCTCGTCGCCAGCCTGGGTGACGATGCCAAGTCGCGCGAGCTTGAGGAGTTGCTGGGCGAAATCGCCGCGCTGTCCGATCTGATCGAAGTCGTCCCCAGCGACGCCGACAAGCGCAAGCCCAGCTTCATGATCCGCCGCAAGGGCACCGATATCGGTGTGCGCTTTGCCGGCATCCCGATGGGCCATGAATTCACGTCACTGGTGCTCGCCCTGCTCCAGGTCGGCGGCCATCCGTCCAAGGCCGCGCAGGAGCTGATCGAACAGATTCAGGGCATCGACGGCGATTATGAATTCGAAACCTATTTCTCGCTGTCGTGCCAGAACTGCCCGGATGTGGTGCAGGCGCTCAATCTGATGAGCGTGCTCAACCCGCGCATCCGGCATACCGCGATCGACGGCGCATTGTTCAAGGACGAAGTCGACGGACGCAAGGTGATGGCAGTGCCGACCGTGTTCCTGAACGGCGAACAATTCGCCAGCGGGCGCATGGACCTGGAACAGATCGTCGCAAAGATCGATACCGGCGCCGAAGCCAAGGCAGCCGAGAAGATCGCAAAGAAAGATCCGTTCGACGTGCTGATCGTCGGCGGCGGCCCCGCCGGTGCGGCTTCGGCCATCTATACTGCGCGCAAGGGGCTGCGCGTCGGCGTCGCTGCGGAACGTTTCGGCGGGCAGGTGCTCGACACGATGGGCATCGAGAATTTCATCTCCGTCCCCTATACCGAAGGGCCCAAGCTCGCCGCGCAGCTGGAGCAGCACGTCAAGGAAAATGACGTCGACGTGATGAACCTGCAAAAGGCGGAAAAGCTGATCCCGGCCCAGGAAGAAGGCGGCCTGCATGAAGTGAAGCTCGCCAATGGCGCTTCGCTCAAGGCACGCACGGTGATCCTGTCGACGGGCGCGCGCTGGCGCCAGATGGGCGTGCCGGGCGAGGACGAATATCGCAACAAGGGCGTGGCCTATTGCCCGCATTGCGACGGCCCGTTGTTCAAGGGCAAGCGCGTGGCGGTGATCGGCGGCGGCAATTCGGGTGTCGAGGCGGCAATCGATCTCGCCGGCATCGTCGCGCATGTCACGCTGATCGAATATGACAGCGATCTGCGCGCCGACGCAGTGCTCCAGCGCAAGCTCGCCAGCCTGCCCAATGTCAAGATCATCACCTCTGCGCTGACCACGCAGGTGCATGGCGATGGCGAGAAGGTGACGGGCCTGACCTATAAGGACCGCAACCACGGCACCGATCATGACGTCGAGCTGGAAGGCATTTTCGTCCAGATCGGCCTCGTCCCCAACACCGAATGGCTGAAGCAAGCGATCGCGCTTTCGCCGCGCGGCGAGATCGAAATCGATGCGCGCGGCGAAACCAGCCAGCCGGGCATTTTCGCGGCGGGCGACTGCACCACCGTTCCCTACAAGCAGATCGTGATTGCGATGGGTGCGGGATCGACTGCCGGGCTTTCGGCGTTCGACTATCTGATCCGCCTGCCCGCAGCCGAAGTCAGCGAAGCGGCCTGAGCTCCCATTGGTCGCGTTGCACGACTGGCCCGAAACAGCACCCCCCGCTGTTTCGGGCCTTTTCGCGGGTGCGACCGGACGATCTGGAACTAATCTACCACTCCACTTATATACCTCCCATAAATCGATGGGGACGATAAGTGGCAACGACCTACCTTCCGACGCTCAAGCAGCTGCAATATCTGGTCGCGCTGCGCGATGCCGGCCATTTCGGTCGCGCCGCCGAAGCCTCTTTCGTCACGCAATCGACGCTGTCGGCGGGGATTCGCGAGCTGGAAACGCTGATCGGCGTGACATTGGTCGAACGCACCCGCCGCGTGGTGCGCTTCACGCCGCTGGGCGAGAAAATCGTCGACAAGGCACGGCGCGTGCTGCGCGAAGCCGATGAACTGGGCGATATCGCCCGCTCGGCCGGTCGCCCTTTGTCGGGCGAGATGCGGATGAGTGTCATTCCCACCATCGCCCCGTTCCTGCTGCCGCGCATCCTGCCGCGGCTGCGGAAGGATTATCCCGACCTCAAGCTGTTCCTGCGCGAGGAAACCAGCGCTCATGCCTGCGAAAGCCTGCACCATGGCCGCAGCGACTGCGTGCTGCTCGCGCTCCCCTATGGCTGTGGCGATGTCGAGGCGCAGATATTGTTCGACGACCGGCTGTTCGTCGCCTTTCCCGAAGGCGAACTGGAGCCGCCGACGCCCGACATGGTCGAACCCGAAGCGATCGACGAAGGCCGGCTGCTGCTGCTCGAGGACGGGCATTGCCTGAAGGACCATGCGCTCGCCGCGTGCAATCGCCCCGAACTGCGCGCTGAATCGACGATGCTCGGCACGTCGCTCTATACGATGGTGCAAATGGTCGAAAATGGCCTGGGGGTTACCATGCTGCCCGAAATGGCAGTCACGGCGGGCATCCTCGACAACACCCATGTCACTGCCCGACCGCTCCATGCCGAAAATGCCGCGCGCCAGATCGCGCTGGTATGGCGCAAGGCAAGCCCGCGCGAACGCGACTTCCGGCTATTGGCGGATGTGCTGGGCGCGCAGGCCTGAGGTTCAGCCTTCGATCTGATAATGGATCGGCTTGAAGCTGCCCCCGTTCGACGCATAGGCCGAACAGGCCGTCAGGCCGATCACCAGATCGCGCTGCGCGCGCAGGCGGATGAAATCGCCCGGCGCGCTGGTCGGCGGCAACACTTCCAGCCTTCCGGTCGCGCCATCGACCGGCACATTCATGAAGACATTGAACGCCACCGGAATCGCATCGGCTTCGACGCCATACGGCGCCAGCGCCTCGGCAAGATTGCCGAAACAGCCGCGATGGACCGGATGCTCGGGATAGAAATGGCGGAACGTCGCTTCGCTGCACGGCGTCAGCAGGAAATCGTGCCGACCGACGCTGTCCTCGACGATTTCGAGCAGCGGGTTCGATCGGTTCGACCAGAGCGTGTTGCCGGTCGTCAGCGAAATCGTCTCTTCATAATCGAAGGTGCGCCCGTTCGAGATGACTTCGCGCACATCGTCCGCAGCAAAGGCGAGCAAGTCGCTGACCTGTGTTCCTTGCGGATCGATCACCTTCAGCACCTGTCCGGTTTTCAGCGCAAAGGCGGCGCCGCTGCGTGGCGCTATTTCGACCACGCTCATGCGCGCGGGTCCCGGAACGGGCATTTCCAGTCATCGGTGACCACCCGGCCGCTATATTGCCGCGCCTCGCTCGCTTCGCCATGCCGCGCGAGCATCGGATTGGTGTCGCCGGCAAGCGCGACGTCGCGCTCGAGAATGCGATCGCGCATCCGCTCATATTTGCCTTGCTCGCGCAGCTGCTCGAACTGCTCGTGCAAATTGAAGACCATGGTCGGTCGCGGAAAGCGCCGCGCCGGTCGCGATGCATTGGGATGCAGACCGACGACGAAGAACGCCTCTCCGCCGAAACTCAACGAGAAATGCGGGTCCTCAGGATTGGCGCTGACATCGGCGTCATAATCCTGCCCCAGCCAGGCGTCCTTGTCGGCAAAGGATTGAATGCGCCGCCACATCACCTGTTCGAATTCGCGCTCGCTCAGCGTCAGCGGCTGTTCGAACACGACTGCCAGACTGCGAAACCCCTGCGGGTCCTTGCGATAGGCATGCGCCCAGTCGAGCAGCGCCGCATGAATCTCCAGATCGTTCCACCCGCTTTGCATGTCGCGCGCGGTAACGACTCGCAAATTGCCTCGCGCCAGCGCCGCTTTCGCTCCGACACAGGGGAATTCGGGTGTTTCGATGATGCCGCGCAGCTCGTCTTCGAGTGCGCTGGTCCTTGGTGCCGCCAGTGTCTCCATGCCGCTACAACTCGCGACGAGAGAAATTGGTCCAGCTATCGAATGCTATTTATACAATGGCTTAGCGCGCCATTGTTGCGGCGTGACCTATTCGTCCGCCAGTCCCAGCAGGATGTTGTTCGAAGACCCCGAATTGGCCAGCACGATATCCGCCCGACCGTCGCCATTCATGTCGCCGACCGCGACGCCATAGGTGTCCGCCTCCCCGCCAGGAAGCGTTTCGCGCGTGAAGTTTCCCCTACCGTCGTTGCGCAAAAGGCGGTTCTCCCCTTCCGTGCCGACCACCAGATCGACGTCTCCGTCCCCATCCATGTCGGCCGCTGCAATCGCCATGACGACATCACCGCTGGCGACCTGCACTTTGTGCGGCGATCCAAAACCGGATGACTCCTGCCGATACATCAGAACGCTCCCGTCGGGGCCGATCAGCAATATGTCGGGGCGTCCGTCACCATCGAAATCGGCGACAGCGGTTTTCCGGTGATCGCCCTCGCTGTCCGAAAGCGGTTCGGCAGCAAAATTACCGGCACCGTCGTTACGCATGATCGCGCTGATGCCCCGGTCGCGACGAGCGAGCACGAGATCATTATCGCCATCGCCGTCGAGATCGGCGGCCGCGATCGCCGTGGTACCGAAACCCGAATCGGGCAGTTCCACGCCATTGCCGAAGCCGCCTTTACCGTCGCCGCGATATACGCGATCCGGGCCGCGCCGGGTTGCGATGGCAAGATCGAGGACCCCGTCCCCATCCGCATCGAACAGCAATGCCGACCGGGCATGCCCGATGCTGTCAGGGACCGCGCCATGGGCCTGCAAATGTCCGGCTCCATCGTTCAGGAACACCAGTGCGGGCAACTGGTCGCGCACTACCACCACGTCCGGATCGCCATCCCCGTCGAGATCGCCCGGCCGGATCGTATAGCTCGCCGACAGAAAGTCCCCGATCGGCAACGCTTCCAGCATCCGGCCATTGCCGCGATTGAGGAACAGGTAGTCCTGCTGCGCCCAGTGCCGCCCGTTGGCGGCGAGGATGTCGAGATCGCCGTCGCCATCCATATCCGCCAGCGTGACATCCGCCGTCAGACTGTTTTCGCTGTCGAAAATCCCGAACGGGAACTCCCGCATCGGTGCCTGCTGTTCCTGCGCGATCGCCGGACAGGAAGCGAGCAGCAACGGAATGATCAGCGGCTGGATTGCTTTCATCTCACTCCCATCGCCCCGCAGCATCGGCGTCGCTGCCGCGCGCGTCGACCCAGCGGCTTTCGCTGCCCAGTTTTTCACGTTTCCAGAACGGCGCGTCGGTCTTCAGCCGGTCGATCAGATAGGCACAGCTTTCCAGCGCTTCGCGGCGGTGGCTGGCAGCGGTGCCGACAAAGACGATCCGGTCGCCCGGCACCATCGGCCCGACGCGATGGACGATCGTCACCCCCATCAGATCCCATCGCGCCAGCGCCGCCTCGGCAATGCCGACCAGCGCCGCCTCGGTCATGCCCGGATAATGTTCCAGCATCAGTTCCGTTACGCCATCATCGCCGCGCACCACGCCGGTAAAGGTGGCGACGCCCCCTGCCCCGCGCTCTTCAAGGGCGGCAACCTCGACGCCGAGTTCGATCGGCGCGGGCTGAACCGAAACGCGGATCATCCGCCGGTCACCGGGGGGAAAATCGCGACTTCCCGCGCGGCACCCAGTTCGGCATCGAGCGGTACGAAATTCTGGTCGATCGCGGCGCGCAGCCTGCCCATGTCTTCCAGCGCCTGCGCATGGCCGTCGCTGCGTTCGCGCAGCCAGACGATGAGATCGGACACCGTCCGGACGCTTTCGGGCGGATCGACACTTTCCTCGCCGCACCCCACGGATTCGCGCACCCAGGCAAAATAGAGGACGGCGATCGCCATCAGCTGTCCATATGCTTCAGGCCGACACGCAGATAATCCCAGCCGGTAATCATGGTCAGCGCCGCAGCACCCCAAAGCGCAGCGATGCCGACCGTGTCGAGCCAGCCATAGGCCGGCAGCGCAGGGACGAGAATCAGCGCCCCCAGCGCCATCAGCTGCAGCGTCGTTTTCCATTTGGCGAGTTTCGACACCGGCATCGACACCTGAAGCTGCGCCAGAAATTCGCGCAGGCCCGACACCATGATCTCGCGCATCAGAATGATCAGTCCCGCGATCACATGCCAGTCATGGATCACGCCCTTGGCCGTCAGCAGCACGATCACCGATGCGACCATGATCTTGTCGGCAATGGGATCGAGAAACGCACCCAGCCGCGACACCAGCCCCTGCGCGCGCGCCAGATAGCCGTCGAGGAAATCGGTGACTGCGATCAACGCGTAAACACCAAAGGCGATCGCATATCCCAGTCGCCATTCCGGCCACCAGAGAAAGAAGATCAACAGCGGCACCGTGAAGATGCGCGAGAGCGTGAGCAGGTTGGGCAGAGTCAGCATCGCGAGCGTTCCTAGCACCGCCGATCCCGGAGCGGGAGGGGGCTAGGTGATATAAGCAATTGATACGGCTGGCACGCCTCGGCTATGGCGCTGGCATTATTTGCTGACCAGCAGGGGTCGTTCTTCGCATGATTCACGCCGTCGGGCTCCTCAAGGAACGGCGTTTCCTGCCTCTTTTCCTCACCCAGTCGCTCGGCGCATTCAACGACAATCTGTTCAAGAATGCGCTGGTCTTCTTTGCGACCTATCACATCTATAATTCGATCGATGCCGAAACGCGCTTCAGCGCGATCGCGACGGGCATCTTCATCCTGCCCTATTTCCTGTTCTCCGCGCTCGCCGGCCAGCTGGCCGACGGATATGACAAGGCGCGGATCATGCGGATCATCAAGGCGGCGGAAATCGGCATCATGTCGGTCGGCGCCTTCGGCATCTTTACCGCGCATATCGAACTGATGCTGCTCGCGCTGTTCGGGATGGGCGTGCATTCGGCCTTTTTCGGGCCGATCAAATATTCGGTGCTGCCGCAACATCTGCGCGACGACGAAGTGCTGGGCGGAACCGGCCTGATCGAAGCGGGTACCTATATCGCGATTCTGGGCGGCACGATCGCGGGCGGATGGGTCAGCCCCTATGTGGCGGCCGCCTCGGTGATTTCGATCGCGGTGATCGGCTGGTTCGCGTCGCTCCAGATCCCGTCGGCGCCGCCGCTCACCAAACTCAAGATCGATTTCAACATCTTCCGCTCCTCCTATCGGCTGATCGCGACGACATTGCGCATCCGCCGAGTCGCGCTCGCGATTCTGGCGATGAGCATCTTCTGGACGGTCGCGGCGATCCTGGGCGTGCTCTTCCCGCCGCTGGTGAAGAATATTTTTCACGCGCAAAAGGACGTCGCCAGCGTCTTCCTGGCGATCTTCTCGGTCGGCATCGCGATCGGATCGGTGATCATCAACCGCCTGCTCAAGGGCGAAGTGTCGGCCAAATACGGCCCGGCTTCGGTGCTGGTGATGGCTGCTTTTGTCGTCGATTTCTATTTCGCCGCCGAAGGCTGGCATGTGCCCGACAGCCGCGCGCTGTTCGATACCGCCGAATTCCTCGCTCTGCCCGGCACGTGGCACATCCTGTTCGATCTGGCGATGATCGCGATCACCGGCGGCATGTTCGTGGTGCCGCTCTATGCCTTTCTCACCACCACGGTCGACAAGTCGCAAACGTCGCGCACCGTTGCGGCGAACAATATTCTCAGTTCGGGTGCGATGGTGGTCGGCTCGGTCGGTATCTATCTGGTGGTAGAGGCCGGAATCTCGGTGCTCGGCGGTCTGTGGGTGGTGTTCGCACTGTGCATCGCATCGGCCTGGACGGCGTGGATGCTGCACAAGGCCGGCGATGCCCCGGCCCGTCCGACAGAGGGCTGAGCGCGCCGGTTCAGGCGATAAAGGTATAGAAGCAGACGAAGAAGGCCGTGAAGCTGAGCAGGAACAGCTTCACGTCGCTGTCCTCGCGTGTCCGGCGTCTTTCGATGACGGCAGTCCGCATCGTGCTGCGGAACGGATGGCCCCTGCGGCCGTCGGCGATGCGAAGCTGCTGACTGGTCATATCGCAACGTTAACGCGTTGTTTACGATTATGGCCACTGCGCAAGATGGTTAACCCGCGTTTAATTTCGGGACGCGGGTGACGCGCGCCCCGGAATCGGACGGGCGCAACGGCACAGCCACCGCGCGGGTGGCGCGGCACTATGGCCATGAAAATGTGGGGGTTCTGGTGGAGCCGAGGGGAATCGAACCCCTGACCTCTGCAGTGCGATTGCAGCGCTCTCCCATCTGAGCTACGGCCCCGCCACGATCCGGCCGACGCCGGAAGGCGCTCCCCTTAGCGGCGTCTCACGCGCGATGCAACTGCTCTGCGCATGCCGATCGGCACTTGTTCGACGCGGCCTCCGCCTCTCGCGTAAAAACCTCGCAAAAACGTCGATACATTTCCCGGACATGCCGGGCAAACCGCCCCCGCATGGGCGGCAGAAACGAAAAGGAGCCCGGACATTGTGCCCGAGCCCCCTTGCGTTCGATCCGCGGCGTTGCGGATTGCGTGCGGATCAATCGAGGAAATTCGCCATCGCCTCCAGAAACGCATCGCGATTGTCGAGCATCAGAAAGTGATAGGCGCCGGGGATCGCGATCATTTCGGCCTGCGAACCGGCGAATTGCGGTTCCCACACCGCCGCGGCCTCTGCCTCGCCCATTCCGGCGGCATAGACGACCGTGAAGGGCATGGTGATCGCCGCGATCTCGCCGCGAAGATCCATGGTCATGTCTTCATACAGCGCCTGGGCGACGACACGGGTATCGGCCTGCATCGACCAGTTGGCGACCTTGATCCGTCCCTCCGGCGTCATCGACAAATTGCCGCCCGGATCGCTGGTCACCGGAGTTTGCGCCGCTGCACGCACCGTTTCATATTGCGCGATCATCATGTCGCGCATCTGCGCCGCGCGCGGTTCGATGCTGGCGACGTCGGGTGCGCCCATCACGACACCGAAAAAGGGCATGGCGTCGACCACCAGGATCCGGCCGATCAGATCGGGATGCGTCAGCGCCAGCTTCATCGCGACAAGGCCACCCATCGAATGGCCGATCACTGCCGGCTTTTCGATATTATTGTCGCGGATATAGGCGGCGATGTCGGCGACGATGCCGTCGATCACGCCGGGTTCCAGATTGGCGCCGGGCGCACCGCCGGCGAAACCATTCACCTGAACCAGCGCGACCGGATGGTCCTGAGCCACGGCTTCCCAGCTGCCGTCCCACACCGCGCGGGGTGAGGACAGGCCGGGGATGAAGATCACCGTCTGGCCGCTCTGCGCGCCCCTGGTGACGATGGAAATATGATCCATCCGGACTTCGGCGTCCTGAGCTGCCATCGCTGTCGCTGCGGCAGGCGCCGTCGCCGGCCCGGTTTCGGCGCGAGTGGCGCCGGCATAGATCAGCATGGCTACGGCCAGGCCGATGCTGAGGAACAGGTCGCGCTTACGCGCCGGGCAATGCGTACGCATCATGCATTCTCCTTGGAAGGATTGGAAAAAATCTCTTCGATCGTCAGATCGAACACATCGGAAATCTTGAAGGCGAGCGGCAGCGAGGGATCGTATCGGCCGGTCTCGATCGCATTCACGCTCTGGCGCGATACTTCGAGCAATTCGGCGAGATGCTGCTGGCTCCATTTGCGTTCGGCGCGGAGCACGCGGAGGCGGTTGTTCATTCCCCACCCCCCACGCGACTGTCACGCCAGGTCAGGAAGCACTGGAACAGGCCCCAGGACATCGCCCAGATGGGAAAGCCCCAGAAGACGTCCACCTTCCCCACCAGATCGTTATATTGGAGGAAGCCGAGGACGGTGGAGACCGAGAGGACCACGCCGATCCCGAACAGCATCGCCGAAACGATCCGCTGCCGGACGAATTCGTCGGTTTCCTCGATCAGATACAGCCCCATCACGACCATCGCGATGATGACCGGCAGTGCCGGCAGCACCGACAGGATGATCAGCGGGACGCCGGTAGGCTCATAGGTGTTGGTCGCCCAGACACAGGCGAACAGGATACCGACATAGGCCAGCATCGAGGAAAGGAAGCGCCGCTGGTAGCGCTTGGCGGCTTGAGTACGCATTGGAAAGCTCCCTTGTTCAAATGACAAGTGAGCTTTACGCCGATTCGCATCGACGTGTCAACTACCCTTTCCATTTTGCTGCGCTAGCTTGTCAAATCGTCCAGCATCCTTTGCGCAAGCTGGCTCAACGTATCGTCACGCGCGCCCATGATGACGATACGGTCGCCCGGTTTCGCCTGCGCGACGATGTGCGCCGCAGCGGCTTCGCGTTCGGGAATGTGCATGGCATGCGCCCCGGTCGCGGCGATGTCGGCAATGATGTCTGCGCTGGTGACTTCACGTGTCACTGTCCCGCCCTGATAAACCGGGTCGGGCAGGACGAGCAGGTCGTCCCCGGCGAGTTTTTCGGCGAACATGGCGACAAGCTCGCGCCGCATCACCTTGAGCGGACCAAAGCCATGCGGTTGAAACATCAGCAGCAGGCGACCGGGAAAGGCGTGGAGCGTATCGAGCGTCGCTGCGATCTTTTCGGGGTTGTGGCCAAAATCGTCGATCACTGCGATCCGGTTGGCGATGCCGACCAGATCGAAACGACGGCGCAGCCCGCTGAAGCCGGTGATCGCTTCGGCGGCCATCGCCAGCGGTACATCGATCGCGCGGGCAGCGCCGATCGCGGCAAGCGCGTTCGACACATTGTGGAGCCCCGGCACGGCAAGCCTGACCGCGAGCCCGCTGAACGCGCCGCCTTCCCACAGATCGAAGGTCACCCCGAACGGGGCTTCGACGATGTTCCGGGCCGAAAGCGACACGTCGCGATCGATGGCAAATCCGATCACCCGGTCCGCCGGCAGCGCCATGGCAAGCGCGGCAGCCTCCGCATTGTCCAGATTGACGACGGCCTTGGCCGCCTTGCCGATGAAATCGCCGAACAGCGCGCGCAGCTCTTCCATCGTCTTATGGTCATGGCTGACATTGTTGAGCACCGCGACGCTGGGCGAATAGAGCGCGATCGATCCGTCGCTTTCGTCGACTTCGGTCACGAAATCCGCGCCCGTCCCGACCAGCGCGCTGGCAAAGGGAGCATCGGGAGTCGCGAAATTCTTCATCACCGCGCCATTCATCACCGTGGGATGATGGCCGCAGCAATGCAGGATCCAGCCGATCATGCCGGTGACGGTCGATTTGCCGCTGGTGCCGGCGACACCGATACGGCTGGGCGCAGCGTTGAACAGCGACGCGAGCAATTCCGCGCGGCTCAGCCGTTGCGCGCCGACGTCGGCGGCTGCGACCATGTCGGGCACGCTGTCTTCGACCGCGGCGGAGGCGACGACGATCTGATCGGCCGAGGTGATTCCGCTGCCGTCCTGTTCGAACAATGCGATGCCCCGCGCACGCAGCGAATCGAACTTCGCGGCAAGCTCCGCCTTGCCCAGGCTGCGATCCGATCCGGCGACGCTGGCGCCCTGACCTTTCAGGATCATCGCCAGCGGCATCATGCCCGAACCGCCGATACCGACAAAGAAATAGGGTTTGCTGTGCTCCATCGCATCGGGCTATCCGGGCTGAAGGCGGGGAGCAAGGGCTTGGCGCCTTCCCGTCGACCCGTTCGGGCTGAGCTTGTCGAAGCCCCGTCCTTTTCTGTCACGCGGTGGTGGAAGCAGGACCGCCCTTCGACAGGCTCAGGGCGAACGGCTCATAACATGGGGTGGGACAAGATGCGCATCGCCGTCGTGGCACCGGGACGTCCGATCAGCGAAGCCAATGCGGCACGCGTTTCCGCCTTCATGGCGCTGACCTATCCGCAGCATGACGTGGTGTTTCACCCGCAATGCTATCTGTCCGACGGGCATTTCGCCGGATCGGACGATGCCCGCGCCGCCGCCTTTCTGGAAGTCGCCAACGACCCGCAATATGACGCGATTTGGTTCGCACGCGGCGGCTATGGGTCGAACCGCATCCTTTCGCGGGTGATGCCCAATCTTGGCCCGGCGGCACGCGACAAGGCGTATCTCGGCTTTTCCGACATGGGGTTCCTGCTCGGGGCGCTCTATGCCGCCGGAATCGGGCGTCCGATCCATGCGGCCATGCCGATCACGCTGGGCAGCAACGATCCGGGCGAAAGCCTTGGCTGGGCGCTGGCATGGCTGATCGACGGCGACCGCAATGCGCTCGAACCCAGCCTCAACGGCGAAGGCAAGGGCCGCCCGGCCGCTGCCTTCAATCTCGCGATTCTCGACGCGCTGATCGGCACGCCATATTTGCCCGACCTCACCGACCATGTGCTGATGATCGAGGAAGTGTCAGAGCCGCTCTATCGCATCGACCGGATGTTGTTCACTGTCGCGCACGCAACCCAGCTGAAGGGCATTGCCGGCATCCGGCTGGGCCATGTCACGCATATTCAGGAAAACGACCCGCCCTTTGCCGAGACCGCCGAACAGATCGCCCGGCGCTGGTGCGACGAAATGGGCGTCCCGTTCCTTGGCCGTGCAGAAATCGGCCATATCGCGCTCAATCGCGTGGTGCCGTTCGGCGTGGCGTGAGGCCCAGGCTCACGAAACCCAGCGTATCGGCGAGGCAACGTTCGGATCGTCCCGGCAGGCATTTCTCACCGCCTGCCACTGCTCGTTCGTCAGCGCCGAACGATAGGCGCGACCGGCAACCACGGAGGTTTCGAAGCGCCGGCGCCGATCATCCGAGACAGGATGGGACGAAAGAAAGCTCATCACACGCGCATTGGAACCTTCTTTCCTGGCCAGTTTCGCAAAAAAATCGGCCGTCGCTTTCGGCGAAATATCGGCAGCCTCCAGCCGTTCGATTGCCACACCATCGGCGGCAGCCTCTGCCTTTCGGCCATAGCTGAGCGTCACCAGGTTGCTCAGCGTGTTGCCGGCTTCGCCGCCAAAGCCTCCCAAAAACAGCCCAACACCGATCTGACGCAGCAACCCCGCCATCGAATCGCGGTGGCGGACATGACCAAGCTCATGACCCAACACGCCCGCCAGTTCATCGGGTGAGTCCGCCGCCTGAACCAGCCCGTCGAACAGCAGGATATGCCCGCCGGGCAAGGTGATGGCATTGACCATCGGTATATTCGCGATCTCCACCTGACGCGCTTCCCCCTTGGGGTCGATTTCGCGCACCAGCGCCTGCAACGCGGCGGCGCTTTCCGGCGTGCGGCAATAGCGATTGCCGAAATCCCCGATCATGGCGTCGCCCAGATTGTTTTCCCAACTCTGCGGAACCAGCGGGGCAAGCCATTGCGGCGATTGGAACAGGACAAATATGGCAACGACGGCAAGCGTCGCAAAGGTGCCGACGGCAGGCCAAAGCCCGATCTTGTCGACCCATTTTCCATAATGTTCGTTTTTGGGGAGCAAGGCGGCAAATTCCGGCGGCGCATCGCCCGTAAAGCCGATCCGCCAGCCGGGTCGATCCCGATGGCCATAGGCGGAGTGCCCGCGCTGTTGCCGGATCACGACCAGATCGGACCAGGCGACCGGATCTCCGATCCAGTCGCTCTCCGGGTCCGCGAGCACGAAACCGCCGTCCCTCGTCTGCGGGACGACCGAACGGCGGGTCGCGCTCTTGCCGTCATAGTGCCAGAGAAGGAAATCCTCCATCTGCGTCAGAACGCGCCCACATCGAGGGCATCGAGCAGTCCCTCGCCATGCCGCGCAAGCGACGTGGTCGACTGCGTCAATGCGTCGGTATCGATCGAGCCGGTTGCGCCGAGATTGGTGATGAAGAATTTCCAGTGGCGATAATCGAGAAAGATCGCACCGATTCCCAGCGTGCCGATAACAAGCAGAATGTCGACCAGGATCAGCATGACCCAATCCTTTGTCCGCGCGTAAAAATGGAAATTCAGATCAGCCAGCGAGAGTTCGTCAACGGCTTCGCGGAAGAACTTGGCATAATAGGCCAACGCAATCAGTCCGAGCGCCGCGTAAATACCGATCGCCATGCCAACAAAGGCGAGTTGAGAAACAAGCGAGTCAGGATCGGGCGCTTCACCCTGCGGAGCGCCAGATTGCATCGCGACCATGACAGCGCCGAAAACGAAGCTGCCGATCAGCACCAGAATCGGAAAGAGGTAAAAAAGCAAAAAGCGCTTGAAGACATTTCTGTAATCGCCCGCCGCCTCAAAGCGGTGCGGCCCGAAGCTCATCGCGTTCCAGCGTTCGTTCCAGAGCGACATCATCGACCAGGGAACCAGCAGCCCCAGGAGAAACGAGCCGACAAAGGTTTTCCAGACATAGGACACACCATAACGCAGGCCGCTGTCTTCACTGCCGCCGCGAATGCCGTGCCACCAGGTCCGCCCGAGGCGGTAACGCACCGCGCGAAACCGTGCGAGACCGACCATGTAGAAAAGCAGCAGGAAGGCGAACAGCGCCGTTAACATCGCAAACAGGGGATGGCCGTGCAGGATCAACGCCTGAACACCGAAATTGAGGAACAGCACCGGCCCGCCGATCAACACCAGCGCCATGACGAAGCCGAGGAACAGCTCGAACCCCTTGCCGGTCCATTCCAGATGATCGTCGATAAAGCGCGTATTCTCCCAAAAATAGCGCCGCGACCGCGTCGTCGCCCAAAACCGGTAGATACCGAGCGTAACGATAGTCAGCAGTAAATTGGTGAACGCGATCGGCGCATATTCACGCCAGTTTCCTTCGAACGCGAAACCATCGCGTCCGACCTGATCTTCATCTTGCATTCTGCCCCCCCAGAACATGTGCTGAGCTTCAATAGATCAGCGCATTGCGCGCACCATCATCCACTTCCCGAGCATTACGCAATACCTAATCGGCATGGTGACGCGCGAAGATGTCTCGAATGCCTCGGCGACGCGCTACCCCCTTCCTATATCGCGCAGGTGCGGGCATACACCGCGCGCTTTCAACCCAAGCCATAGAGAAGGCCTTTCCCGTGTCCGACATGTTCCGCATTACGCTGCCCGACGGTTCCGTCCGTGAGGTAGCCCCGGGGACTACCCCGGCGGACATTGCCGCGGCGATCGGGCCGGGGCTTGCCAAGGCAGCGCTCGCCGCGCGTGTCGACGGTGAAGTGCGCGATATCATGCGCCCGCTGGAGGGCGACGCACAGCTCGCGCTGATCACCGCCAGGGACGAGGCCGACGCGCTCGAACTCGTCCGCCACGATTATGCGCACGTCCTTGCCGAAGCGGTGCAGGCGCTGTGGCCGGGCACGCAGATCACTTTCGGTCCCGCGACCGATGACGGTTTCTATTATGACGTGAAGGCACCCGACAGCCGCGCGCCCTTCTCGATGGACGACTTGCCCGCGATCGAGGAAAAGATGCGCGAGATCATCCGCGCCGACAAGCCGCTGATCCGGCAGGTGTGGAGCCGCGAAGACCTGATCGCCAAATGGGAAAAGGACGGCGAGACGTTCAAGGCCGAATGGGCGAAGGAACTGCCCGAGGGCGAAGATCTGACGGTATATTGGTCGGGTGAGGACTGGCTCGACATGTGCCGTGGGCCGCACCTTGCCTCGACCGGCAAGCTCGACCCGCAGGCGTTCAAGCTGATGCGCGTCGCCGGTGCCTATTGGCGCGGCGACCAGAAGAATGCGCAGCTGACGCGCATCTACGGCACCGGCTGGCTCAACAAGAAGCAGCTCGACGCGCATCTGATGCGGCTGGAGGAAGCGGCCAAGCGCGACCATCGCAAGCTGGGGCAGGAAATGGACCTGTTCCACCTGCAGGCCGAAGCGCATGGCAGCGTGTTCTGGCATCCCAACGGCTATGTCATCTGGCGCGAGCTGGAAGATTATATGCGCCGCGCGGTGAACGGCTCCGGCAGCAAGGAAGTCAAGACGCCGCAGGTGATGGACGCCCGCCAGTGGGAACAGTCGGGCCATTGGGGCAAATATCGCGAAAACATGTTCGTCATCCCCGACGAGACGCCGAACATCGAAGACGATGGCCCGATGGTGTCCAAGGACGCCGACTGGATGGCGCTCAAGCCGATGAACTGCCCGGCGCATGTCCTGATCTTCAAACAGGGGATCAAATCGTATCGCGATCTGCCGCTGCGACTGGTCGAAAATGGATGCTGCCACCGCAACGAGCCGCATGGCGCGCTGCACGGGCTGATGCGCGTCCGCCAGTTCACACAGGATGACGGCCATATCTTCTGCCGCGAGGACCAGATCGTCGCGGAAGTGCAGGATTTCTGCCGTCTGGCCGACCGGGTCTATAAGGATTTCGGCTTCACCTATGCGATCAAGCTGGCGCTGCGCCCCGAAAATCGCTTCGGCACCGAAGAAATGTGGGACAAGGCCGAGGCGGAACTGCGCGACGCCGTTGTCCGTGCCGGCATGGCGACGCAGGAATATGGCTGGGAAGAACTGCCCGGCGAAGGCGCCTTTTATGCGCCCAAGCTCGAATGGCACCTGACCGACGCGATCGGGCGGACGTGGCAGGTCGGCACGATCCAGTCGGATCGCGTGCTGCCCGAACGGCTCGACGCCAGCTATGTCGGCGAAGATGGCGAGCGCCATCGCCCGGTGATGCTCCACCGCGCGATCTTCGGTTCCTATGAACGCTTCATCGGCATCCTGATCGAACATTTTGCCGGCAAGCTGCCGACCTGGCTCGCGCCGGTTCAGGCAGTGGTCGCAACGATCGTGTCCGATGCCGACGACTATGCCCATCAGGTTGCCGACAAGCTGAAGGCCGCGGGCATTCGCGTCGAAACCGATCTGCGCAACGAAAAGATCAACTATAAGGTGCGCGAACATTCGCTGGCGAAGGTTCCGCAGCTGCTGGTGGTCGGCAAGCGTGAGGCCGACGAAGGCACCGTCGCCGTCCGCACGCTCGGCAGCCAGGGGCAGCGGATGATGTCGATCGACGAAGCGGTCGCCATGTTGCGCAGCGAAGCGACTCCGCCCGATCTGCGCGATTGATCCTGTCCGGCGGCTTGCAAGCGGGCCGCCGGATGCCGATATTGAGCCCTATGGTGCGGCAAACACGCCGCACCGCGCGTCTTTTTCGACACAATGTGGCGCTGACCGCTACCGGTCGGCGCCGAAATGCGTTATTCTGACATATTCGCAGTTTGTTTGAACGACCACAGGAGAGCTTCCTATACGACCCCCGATGCGGCGCCCCATGGCGCCCCCGCCGATGAACGGCCCTCGCTACAACGAATTCATCCAGGTGCCCAAGGTTCGCGTGATCGACCATGAGGGCGAGAATCTCGGCGTGATGTACACGCGCGAGGCGATCGAGCAGGCCGCCGAATACGGTCTCGATCTGGTTGAAGTGTCGCCGAACGCCGATCCGCCCGTGTGCAAGTTCCTCGACGTGGGGAAATATAAATACGAGGCGCAGAAAAAGGCGAATCAGGCGCGCAAGACTCAGCGGACGCAGGAGATCAAGGAGATCAAGATGCGTCCCAACATCGATGACCATGATTACGAGACGAAGATGAAAAACGTCCGTAAGTTCATCGGTGAAGGCGACAAGGTGAAGCTGACGCTCCGCTTCCGCGGACGCGAGCTTTCGCACGGTCAGCTGGGTATGCAATTGCTTCAGCGGGTTGCGGAGGACGTACAGGAAGAGGCGAAGGTCGAATCCTATCCGCGCATGGAAGGCCGCCAGATGCTGATGGTACTGGCGCCGAAATAAGCGCCGTATCACGGTTCAAAAAAAGCCCCTCGATCCTGCGATCGGGGGGCTTTTTTGTGCCTTGCCGCGCGCTGCGACTCTATTCGCCGTCGTGCCGGCGAAACCAGCCGCGGAGGATCGCCTCGGTCGCGATCGGGCGGTCGGTGATCATGCCGTGCGCGGCGCCCGGCACCACCGCCAGTTCCGATCCGGGCGTCTGACGCGCGAAATCCTGCACCGTGTCGATCCGCGCCTCGTCATACTGGCCGACCAGGAACATCGTCCGCGCGCCGTCGATTCTGGCGAGCAGCGGCACCGCGTCATAATCCTTGAGCGATCCGGTCGAGCGAAACTCGCTCGGGCCCCACATCGCGTTATAGATCACCGGATTGAAGCCATGCCCGCCGATGTTGCGGACATAGGCGATCAGTTCGGGACTGGCCGGTTCGCGGCGATTGAAATGGGCATAGAAGACTTCGGTCGCGGCATCGCAATCGGATGCGGGGGGCGGCGCCGTCCCTTCGCAGGCGGCGATCGTCGCCTGAACCGGCTTGGGCAATTCGGTGAGCAGCGCATTGGCGTCGGCAATCCAGCGCGGCGTGGAGATATAGGTCCCCGCCAGCACGCTCGAAGCCACATGCTCCGGATAGCGCGCGGCATATTCGAGCGCGATCGCCGACCCCCAGCTATGCCCGACGACGTGCCAGCGATCGACGCCCAGCGCCTGCCGGATCGATTCCAGTTCGGAAACGAAACGTTCGACGCGCCAGTTCGCCGGATCGTTCGGCCGGTCCGAACGGCCGCTGTCGAGCTGGTCGTACAGGATCACCGGCCGCTCGTCGGCCAGCCCCAGCATCGCGGCAAAGCCGTCATGGGTGCCGCCCGGGCCGCCATGGATGAAGACGACCGGGGTGGCGCCTTTGCCGATCACGCCGTTGACGCGCACATAGACGCGTCCGCCCTCCACCGGGACCATCAGCTCGCGATCGGGCGCGGCATAGGGTTGCGCCGAAACGGGCGCCGCTGCCTGCGCCCATGCCGGCGCCGAAAGGATTGTCGACAGCGCGAGCGACAGTGCCGCCAACAGCCGAATGGGAAATCTCACCAGTCACTCTCCCCGCATCGCTTCGAATCATGCCCGTGCCGGGCGCTATAGCCGTTCGGCCGCCGGTTTTCGAAATCGCCGCGCATGCGCCGCCACGGCTTCAGGCGCTCGCCGGCGGCTCCCATAATTCGATCGGATTGCCCTCCGGGTCGTGGATGCGCGCGAACCGGCCGGTTTCGGGCGAATCCCATTCCTCGCGCGTCGTGATGGCGATGCCCGACGCATTGAGCTGTTCGAGCAGCCCTTCCAGGTCATCGACTCGAAAATTGAGCATGAATGCCTTTTCGGGGGCGAAATAATCGCTGTCTGCTTTAAACGGCTCGAAAACAACCGGGCCGCCACGGATATTCCAGAACCATTCGTTCGTTTCGCCCTGACCATCGCCGCATCCCGCGCCGATGTTCAGATGTTCCCGATACCAGGTTCGCAACGCATCCGGGTCCTTCGCCCGGAAAAAGAAGCCGCCAAATCCCAGGACGCCCATTTCGTGAGTCTCCCCTTCTGCACGCCGTGCCATCCTAACCCGGATTGCGCCGCGTACCCATCCCCGACGCAACCCGTGTACAAGGCGCAGCAATGATCGATTCGCTCCTCGTCAAATTCGCGCTGATCGGCGTGATCGGTATCGGCGCGCAATGGGTGGCGTGGCGGACCGGTCGTCCCGCCATTGCGCTGATGCTGATCGCCGGGCTGATCGCCGGGCCGGCGTTGGGAATCATTGTCCCCGACCGCGATCTCGGCCCGCTGCAGGAACCGATCATCAAGCTCGCCGTCGCGGTGATCCTGTTCGAAGGCGGCCTGAGCCTCAATTTCCGGGATCTGCGCCATGCCGGCAATGCGGTGCTGCGGCTGGTGATTTTCGGTGTGCCGATCGGCTGGCTGCTCGGCACGATGGCGGCGCATTATGGCGGTGGCCTTCCGCTCGGCCTCGCCTCGCTGATCGGCGGCATATTGGTCGTCACCGGGCCGACGGTGATCGGGCCGATGCTGCGCACGCTGCGGGTGCCCGCGCGCGTTGCCGATACGCTGAAATGGGAAGGGATCGTCAACGATCCGATCGGCGCGCTGCTCGCCGTCGCGATCTTCGGCTATGTCGCGTTTGACGGGCCGGGCGCGACAGTCACCAATGTGATGCGCGACGTGGTGGCGGCGACGCTGGTCGCCGCGTTGCTGGGCGTGGCGCTCGGCTTTGCGATCACCTGGCTGTTTCCGCGCGGCTATGTTCCCGAATTTCTGAAGGCGCCGGTGCTGCTCGTCACGGTGATCGGCGGATTCGTGCTTGCCGATGTGGTGAAGCACGAAACCGGGCTGGTCACCGTTACCCTGATGGGCGTCGTCATGGCGAACCGGCCGGTGCATTCGAGCCGATGGTTGCGAAGGTTCAAGGAAGATCTTTCGGTCCTGCTGATCTCCGGCGTGTTCATCATCCTGTCGGCGACGCTCGATTGGCAGACGCTGTCGGCGTTCCGCCTGCAATTCATCGTCTTCCTGCTGTTGCTGCTGTTCGTCGTTCGCCCCGTGACGGTGATGCTCAGCCTCGCCGCATCGGACATGCCCTGGCGAGAGCGATTGTTCATCGCCTGGATCGCGCCGCGCGGTATCGTCGCGGTCGCGATCACCGGCCTGTTTGCCTATCGCCTGACCGATTATGGCATTCCCGGCGCCGACGCTTTGGTACCGCTCAGCTTCGCGGTCGTCATCACCACCATCTTCGCGCATGGCTTTTCGGCGCGCTGGGTGGCGCAGAAGCTCGGGCTCGATCTGGGCAAGGGCGAAGGCGTGCTGATCGTCGGCGCGAACGACTGGACCAACGCATTCGGCGGCTATCTGAAGCAGATGGGGTATAAGGTGACGATCGCCGACAGTTCGACCTTCGCGCTACGCGCGGCGCGACGCCGCGAGCTGGACGTGTGGCGCGGCGATATCCTTGAGGAAGTGAACGAGGACCGGCTCGATCTTTCCGAATATCAACAGCTGCTCGCGGCCACCGACAACGACGCCTATAACGCGCTGGTCTGCGCCGATCTCGGGCCAGAAATGGGCTTTGAAAAACTGACTCAGACCGCGCCGCAGGACAAACAGGGCTCGGTCCGCGCGCGCGCCCGCGTGCTGCTCGACAGCCAGCGCGGAGTCGAGGAACTGCAACGGCTGATCGGCGAAGGCTGGCAATTCGGCCGCACCCGTATCACCGAGAAGTTCAGCTTCGACGATTATCGTCAGCGGCTGGCCAAGGGCGCCGAAACCGTCGCGGTGCGCCGCGAGGACAATTCGATCGAATTCTTCTCACCCCAGCAAAAGCCGTGGGTCGAGGAAGGCGATGAAGTGATCAGCTTCGTTCCCCCAGAGCAACAGGCCGCGCAACAGGCCGTCCGCACCTCACGCAAGGTCGAGGAAGCCGCCGTGAAGGAAGGATCGGCCAAGGCTGCGGCAGCGAAGGCTGGTGACGAGCAGTCCTCATAATCCTGCGCAGCCGAACGATCAGAGCACGGCAGCACCCGCTGAAGCGGGAGTCGCCTCGCCCGCTTCCTGAGCCGCGTCGAGCAACCTGCGATCGAGCATGCGCAGGCGCGAAGTTGACGTGATCCGGTCGCCGATCAGGTCGGTGACATAAAATGTGTCGACCGCACGTTCGCCATAGGTGGCGACATGCGCCGAATGGATCGTCACCTTCGCCTGAAACAGCGCATGCGCCAGCCGATAGAGCAGCGCGGGACGGTCGCGCGCATTGACTTCGACCACGGTGAACCGGTTCGACGCCTTGTTGTCGATCAGCACATTGGGCTCGATCGTGAAGGTTTCGGCACGCGGATGCAGCAACGGCTTGGTATGCAGCCGCTCGGTCAGCTTGGCGCGATTGGCCAGCGCATCGGCAATACCCGTCTTCAGCCGGTTGATCTGGCTGGGATCGTCATAGGGCTGGCCGAACGCATCCTGGACGAGGAAATTGTCGAGCGCCATGCCGTCGCGCGTCGTGTGGATGCGCGCGTCGATGATGTTGCCGCCGGCAAGGTGGATCGCGCCGGCGATGCGATAGAAGAGGCCGGGATGGTCGGCGGCATAAATTGTGACAAGCGTCGCCGAACGTTCGGGATATACCTGCGCCTCGACGGAAAGGCCGGTTTGCCCCGCCCCTTCGATCTGACGGGCATTGCGCGCCAGCACGTCTTCGGGTTCCGCGATCCAATAGCTTTCGGGAAGCCGATCGACGAACGCGCCCATCCGGGCGGCGTCCCAGCCGAGCATCTGCGCAAGCGCCTCCTGCTTTGCCGCGATCCGCTCGCCGCGCCCCTTTTGCTTGTGGCCGAGCCGCAGCACTTCCTCGGCCGATTCATACAGGCTGGTGAGCAACTGGCGTTTCCAGCCGTTCCACACGCCCGGCCCCACCGCACGGATATCGACCACCGTCAGGATCAGCAGCATCATCAGCCGCTGCGGCGATTGCACCATCTCCGCGAAATCGAGAATCGTCTTGAAGTCGGAAAGGTCGCGTTTGAACGCCGTTGCCGACATCAGCAGATGGTGGCGCACCAGCCAGGCGACCGTCTCCGTCTCCGCGCCGGTCATTCCCAGCCGCGGGCACAGCCGTTCGGCAACTTCGGCGCCCAGCACCGAATGGTCGCCGCCGCGCCCCTTTGCAATGTCGTGGAGCAGCACCGAGACATAGAGCGACCGGCGGGCGACGACATTGTCGAAAATGCCGGTGGCGAGCGGGTGGTCCTCCGAAAGCTCGCCTTTTTCGATCCGGCTGAGCAGGTCGATCGCGCGGATGGTGTGCTCGTCCACCGTGAAATGATGGTACATGTCGAACTGCATCTGCGCGACGACCCGGCCGAAATCGGGAATGAACCGGCCGAAAACGCCGGCTTCGTTCATCCAGCGCAGCACCTTGGCCGGCTGGCGCGGGCTGGTCAGCACATCGAGGAACAGCGCGTTCGCCCGGGGATCGTCGCGGCATTCGTCGACCAGCTTTGCATCGCGCGCCGCCGCGCGCATCGCCAGCGGATGAATCTCGACCCCGTGCAGATCGGCGAGCTGAAAAATCTCCAGCAACCGGCGCGGCTCCTGAACGAAGAAATCGTCCTGCGGCAGCGCCAGGCGCCCGCGATCGAGCACGAACCCCTTTAGCTTTTTCGGGCTGCGGCGGATCGCCGGCAGGCCCATCCGCCGCCCGCGCGCGGCATATTTCTCATCGAGATGCGCCAGGAACAGGCCGGTCAGGTCGCCGACCTTCTTCGCCTGCAGGAAATAGAAGTGCATGAACCGCTCGACCTTCGATTTCCCCGGCCGGTCGGCATAGTTCATCCGGTCGGCGATCTCGCGCTGGAAATCGAAGGTCAGCCGGTCCTCGGCGCGCTTTGCCAGCACGTGGAGATGGCATCGCACCGCGAGCAGGAAATTCTCCGCCCGGCGAAACTGGCGATATTCGAGCGAGGTGAGCAGCCCGGCTTCGACCAGCTGGCCCGGTTCGCGCACGTCATAGGCATATTTGCCGATCCAGAAGAGTGTGTGGAGGTCGCGCAGCCCGCCCTTGCCTTCCTTCACATTGGGTTCGACGACATAGCGGCTGTCGCCCATCTTCTTGTGCCGCGCATCGCGTTCGGCGAGCTTTTCGGCAATGAACGTGCGCGCGGTGCCATCCTGCACCTCCGCGCTGAACCGGCGCGCCGCCTCGTCATAGACATCGGTATCGCCCCACACATAGCGCGCTTCGAGCAGCGCGGTGCGGATCGTGATGTCGCCCTTCGCCTGTCGCACCATGTCGTTGAGCGACCGTGTCGAATGGCCCACTTTCAGCTGCATGTCCCACAGCGAATAGAGCATCGATTCGACGACCTGTTCGGCCCAAGGCGTGACCTTCCACGGCGTCAGAAAACCGATATCGATGTCCGAATGCGGCGCCATTTCGGCGCGGCCATATCCGCCGACCGCGATCAGCGTCATCCGCTCCGCCGCGGTGCGGTTGTTGCGCGGATAGAGCCGTTCGACCGTGAAATCCCACAGCAGCCGCAGAATCTGATCGATCAGGAACGCGCCCGCCAGCGCAGTGACGATCCCGCGCGTCGGATTTTCGATCAGCCGCCGCTCGATTTCGGCGCGACCGGCGGCCAGAGCTTCCTTCAGCACAGCAGTCGCCGCCTGGCGCATTGCGGTCGTATCGCCGTCCTCAAGCTGCGCGAGCGCGTCTGCGACGAGCCGCCGGTCGACGATCGCGCGACGGTTGGGGACTGAATCGAAGCGGGAAGACATGCCAGCCGAGATAGGGCCAAGCGCGGCAAAGCACCACCATGGTCTGCATCGCCGCCGCTAACCCCGACCGCGCTTGTCCGACAGGTCGGCCGCCATCGCATCATCGGGGTGAAAAAACACTGTCCTACATATAACCATATAGGTTATTTCCGAGTCGCGGCCATATTCGGGAGAAGGACATGACGGTCGATGCGATGATCGACGCGCTGATCGCGCGCGAAGGCGGATATGTGAACCATCCGGCGGATCGCGGCGGCCCTACCTGCTGGGGCATCACCCAGGCGGTGGCGCGCGCCGAAGGCTATGACGGGCCGATGGCGACGATGCCCGTGGACCAGGCGGCAGCGATCTATCGCACACTCTATTGGCAACGCCCGGCATTCGACCGGATCGGCGCGCGTGCCCCCGCGCTTGCCGCCGAATTGTTCGACACCGGCGTCAATATGGGGCCGGAAATCGCCGCGGGATTCCTGCAACGCGCGCTCAACG
This sequence comes from Stakelama portus, assembly GCF_003171655.1. Taxonomy (GTDB): domain Bacteria; phylum Pseudomonadota; class Alphaproteobacteria; order Sphingomonadales; family Sphingomonadaceae; genus Sphingomonas; species Sphingomonas portus. The sequence goes on from NZ_QFZL01000009.1 coordinate 39,974, forward strand.
CGCTCAATCGCAACGGCCGCGACTTCCCCGATCTGACGCGCGACGGCCGGGTCGGTGCACAGACGCTGGCGGCGCTCGACCATTTTCTCGCCACGCGCGGCGCATCGGGCGAAACCGTGCTGTGCAAGGCCGTCGATGCGCTGCAGGGCGAACGCTATCTCGCGCTCGCCGAAAGCCGCCCGGCAAACGAAGCCTTTGTCTATGGCTGGCTTGCCAATCGCCTGGACTGAAGCTCCGCGCCGCCGATCCGCGCAAAGGCGCGGGACGCCACAGCCATCTGCAACACCGACGGGCGACGCTACGCCCTTTTTTGAAAGGAGAACCAAATGGGTTTGCTTGAAGGGATATTGGGGCCGATCACCGGTTTGATCGACAAGATCATTCCCGACCCCGAGGCGCGTGATCGTGCGAAACTGGAACTCATCAAGCTGGAAGGCAGCCAGGAACTGGAAACGGTGCGGACGCAATTGTCGGCGATCGTTGCCGAGGCGCAATCGGCCGATCCGTGCACCAGCCGCGCGCGGCCGAGCTTCCTCTATGTGATGTACGCCCTGTTGCTATGGGCGATTCCGATGGGGCTGATCGCCGCGGTCCGGCCCGAAATGGCGACCGAAATCGCCAGGGGCATGAACGCCTATCTCGCCGGCATTCCCGAACCGCTCTATGCGCTCTTTGGCACCGGCTATCTCGGCTATACCGCCGCGCGCCAGTGGGGAAAGATCAAGGGCGTCGAGAAATAACCCTTAGACGAAGGGGATCAGCAGCAACGCCCAGGCGACCATGCCCAGGGGGAGCGCGATCAGGATACCGCGTATCGCGGCGCCTTCGCGCTCTTCCACGGCGGTGCCGTAATCGCCAAGCTGCGCCATGTCGCAATCCATCGCCATGGCACCCTGATCCTTGATCGCAAGCCACTCGTAAGACATCGAGCCTCTCCGTGTTCCGCCTGATCCCCCTTTCATTTTAGAGCGTGATTGCCCTGGGGATCGCGAACCAGCGGCAAATTATCATTCTGCGGATATGCCGCCATTCGGGTGGTATACGGATGGCGGGTAAAGATTTGGGTAACCCTGTGTGACAGGCATGGCGGAACGCGCTCCGGCAAAGCCTGAAGCCGCGCGCATATCCCTCTCCCAACGCTGCCCGGCGTTCGGGTCGCATGCCCGTTACGCGCGCTGCCGGAACGCCACTGCGGCGCCATGGATTTGCGAGAAGCGGGTCGCGATCCCATATGCGGCGCCATGAGCGACAAGTCAGCGGTGTGGCACGGCACCACCATTCTCTCCGTGCGCAAATCAGGCAAGGTCGTGATCGCCGGAGACGGGCAGGTCACACAGGGCCATACAGTGATGAAACCCAATGCACGCAAGGTGCGGCCGCTGGGGGACGGCAAGGTGATTGCGGGCTTTGCCGGCGCCACTGCCGATGCCTTTACCTTGTTCGAACGGCTCGAGACCAAGCTCGAGCGGCATCACGGCCAGTTGCTGCGCGCCGCCGTCGAACTCGCCAAGGAATGGCGCACCGACAAATATCTGCGTAATCTGGAGGCGATGCTGATCGTCGCCGACAAGGATGTGACGCTGATCATCACCGGCAATGGCGATGTGCTCGAACCGGTCGAAGGGATCGCCGCGATCGGATCGGGCGGCAATTATGCGCTGTCGGCCGCGCGCGCGCTGGTCGAATATGAACCCGACGCCGAAACGCTGGCGCGCAAGGCGATGAAGATCGCCGCCGATATCTGCGTGTACACCAACGAAAATCTGACGGTGGAAATCCTCGACAGCGACAGCTGATCGGGCGACTTCGAATGTCGGTAGGATGCAGGGCCTTCGCGGCCCTGTACCCGCTGCCGCCTAGGTCGGCGGCAGCCGGTCGCGCACTTCGCCCAGACGGTCGTGGATTTTGTACAGGAGAATCATCAGTTCGCAGCAAAGCCGCCAGAAGATGAGTGCGGCGATCATGCCGCCCGGAACCGCGATAATGCCGACAAGGAAGATCGTCGGCGAAAATCGCGTCATCGCAAACAGGCTGACCAGCTCGACCAGACCAAATGCGACGATCGCCACCAGGCCGATATGATAGAGTATCCTGATTAGCGCCGCGCCGATCATGTCGTCGAAACTGACGAATTCCTTAAGCAAATCCCGCACAACATCCCCCTGATCATCGGCGAAAACACGACGATACCCCCCGAAGGGCGCATGTGAAGAACAGTCGGACCGCCAACCGCTCTATGAACAGCCCCGACGCGCGCATCGCACGACAAGCCCATGCAAATCACGCAAATATTTCCCCGCGGCCACGCGCGTGCGCAAGCCAGAAGCCGGAATGGTCCGGCTACGGCTTGATCGGCGGGCAGGCGACCCAATATCGGCGGGCATGATCCAACCGGGCGGCATCGCGCCCACCCCTCTCCCAAGCAAAAGCGAATGAACGACAACCTTACCCCCAAAGCCATCGTCTCCGCGCTCGACGCGCATATCATCGGTCAAAAGGATGCCAAGCGCGCGGTCGCCGTGGCGCTGCGCAATCGCTGGCGTCGGCAAAAGCTCGCCGCAGATCTGCGCGACGAAGTGACGCCCAAGAACATCCTGATGATCGGCCCGACAGGCTGCGGCAAGACCGAGATCAGCCGCCGCCTCGCCAAGCTGGCCGATGCGCCGTTCGTCAAGGTCGAAGCGACCAAATTCACCGAAGTCGGCTATGTCGGCCGCGACGTCGAACAGATTGCCCGCGACCTGGTCGAGGAAGCGATCCGGCTGGAAAAGGATCGCCGCCGCTCGGCAGTGAAGGACAAGGCCGAGGAAGCGGCGATGAACCGCCTGCTCGACGCGCTGACCGGCAAGGACAGCTCGACCGCAACCCGCGAAGCGTTCAAGCAGCGGTTCGAGGAAGGCATTCTCGACGACAAGGAAATCGAGATCGAGCTGGAGGCGGCCCAGCAGATGCCGTTCGAAGTCCCCGGCGGCGGCGCGCAGATGATCAATCTGGGCGAGATGATGGGCAAGGCGTTCGGCGGCCCGCCGCTCAAGCGGCGCAAGCTTTCGGTGCGCTCGGCCTGGGAAAAGCTGGTCGATGAGGAAGCCGAAAAGCGGCTCGATCAGGACGAAGTCAGCCGCATCGCCATCGCCGATGCCGAAGCCAATGGCATCGTGTTTCTCGACGAGATCGACAAGATCGCGGTCAGCGACGTGCGCGGCGGATCGGTGAGCCGCGAAGGCGTGCAGCGCGATTTGCTGCCGCTGATCGAAGGGACCACCGTCGCGACCAAATATGGGCCGATGAAGACCGACCATATCCTGTTCATCGCGAGCGGAGCCTTCCACGTCGCCAAGCCCAGCGACCTGTTGCCCGAATTACAGGGCCGGCTGCCGATCCGGGTCGAGCTCACCGGGCTGACCGAAGAGGATTTCGTCGCGATCCTGAGCGACACCAAGGCCGCGCTTCCGCAGCAGTATAAGGCATTGATCGCCACCGAAGGCGTGACGGTCGATTTTACCGAAGACGGCATCCGCGCCGTGGCGAAAATCGCCGCCGAAGTGAATGCCGAGGTCGAGAATATCGGCGCCCGTCGGCTGCAGACGGTGATGGAAAAGCTGCTCGAGGAAGTCAGCTTCGACGCCGAGGACCGTCAGGGCGAAACGCTGACGATCGACGCCGCCTATGTCGAGAAACAGCTTTCGAGCATCGCCCGCAACACCGATCTCAGCCGCTACGTTCTGTAGCAAAAGGCAGCGGCGCCGGCGGCGTTCCGTCGGCGCCGCGCGCGCTTATTCCGGGCGCGAATATTCGGTGAAGTCGCGCAGCGCACAGGTGCCGGTCAACATGCCGCCCGTACGCGAACGGGTGCGCACGATATCGCCCGAGCAATAGCTGCTGCTGACGGTGGTTTCGAACACCAGCAGATCGCCGCTCGCCGCCCCCGGACAGCCGGTGGCGTCGGTGACGGCAACCTTGTTCCGCCCCTGGACGAACAGGAATTTGCCCGCCGCCGAATCGACGCGATTGACGCGGACCTTGTCGATGCAGCGGCGCGTCTCGCCCGGCTGCATCCCTTCCAGCGCGGCGGCAAGCTTCTGTGCCTGTCGCTCCGAATAGGTGGCATTGCCTTCAACCGGCGTGCACGCCGCGACAAGCAGCAGCGGAAGGGAAAATGTGATGATACGCAACATGGCTCAACTCCCTGACGATCGACTCGGACTCGAACGGCTCTACCCTTTGAAATTATCCTTGGCTTCGCGAAGTTGCGCCAGTGTTTCGACACTGTCGGCGCGCAGGAAGGGATTGGTTTCCAGTTCGATCCCGATGCTGGTCGGCACCGTGGCATCGCCGACGGCGCGCATCGCATCGACTGCCGCCATGCGATCGAGGATCGCCTGATTATCGGGTTCGGCCACGCGCGCAAATCGGCCGTTCGATTGGGTATATTCATGCGCGCAATAGACAGTGGTTTCGGCGGGAAGCGCCGCCAGCCGCCGCATATTCGCGAACATCTGCGCCGCGGTACCTTCGAACAATCGGCCGCAGCCCATCGCGAACAGCGTGTCGCCGATGAACAACGCCCCGCAATCGGCGAAATGATAGGCGATATGCCCGGCGGTATGCGCGGGCACTTCCATCACCGTCGCTGTCGCGGTGCCGAGGCGTACGACATCGCCTTCGCCGACCAGCCGGTCAGCGGTGGGAATACGCTCCGCCTCCGCCGCCGGAGCGATCACGGTCGCACCGGTCGCTTGCTTGATCGCGGCATTGCCGCCGGTGTGATCGGGATGCCAATGGGTGTTCCAGATCGCCGAGATGGCCCATCCGCGTGCATCGGCCTGCGCCAGCACGGGATCGGCGAGCGCGGGATCGACCACCATCGTTTCCCGGCTTTCCGGCTCGTGCACCAGCCAGACATAATTGTCGTTCAGAACCGGGATGCGGACGATTTCCATGGGTCTCCTCCTCTGACGGCGACACCGGTCTAGGGAAGATTGCGCCGCGAAGCCACCGGCAGCATCGCGACGCTTTTTTGCGCCCATGGATCGCCGCGCAGTGCATCCGAAACGGCGTAAGGTTAACCGATCGGAAAGTAGTGTTGCGTACCCAGTTCGCGTGCGCCCTATACCGTTTCTCCTTGCAGCATTGCTGCTCATCCTCTGCGGAGCGGGCGTCGCGCCCGCCCGCGCGGAAACGCCGATCGCGCGCGCCGGATGCGGGGTCGCTACGGGGCTCGATGCGACGCTGGCGGACGCGCTGCGGCAAGCGGCCACCGCTTCCTGCACCACCCCGGGCAGCAGCCGCGGCGCGCGGCAATGGACCATCATCGATTTCGACGGTCCGGTGAGCATTGCCCGATCGGCAGTGCTGCGCACCAAATTCACCGATTTCTCGTCCGTCGCCGTGCATATCCAATATGCCGACGGACATTGGGCCAATCGCCAATGGGGCAGCGATATCGCCCAGCGCAACTGGCTAGCCGGGGGCAGAGTCGTTCTGCCGCTGTTGACCGAACACGCCCCGGTGCGGCGGATCGTCGTGTCGGTCGACAATGCCAATTCGGCGGACATGCTGACCAATCTGACGGTGGTCGGCGGAAGCTCCGTGGCCGAACATGGCTATGATGCCGCGTTGCTGTTCGCATTCCTCTGTGGCCTGGTGGCGATCCCGATCCTTTATGATCTGGCGTTTCTGTTCGTGCTGCGCGAACGGTTTCTGGTGTGGCACATCGCCATGGCGGCGGGCACGCTTTCCTATATCTTCGTATCCTCGGGACTGGTGGTCGTCGCTTTTCCGGGAATTTCGACAGCGCTTCGCTCGCAGCTGCTGATCTGGACATTCGTCCTCGCCATTGCCTCGGCGATGCAGTTCGCGGCGCATTATCTGGAGGAAAAGGGACTTTCCCGCGTGATGCGGCGCCTGTTGCACATCGCCTCGCTCTGGGCGCTATGTGTCGGCTGCGTGCTCAGCTTCGGGCATTTCAGCGCCGTCGGGATCTTCGATCTGGTGCACGATATCGGCCTGGGCATGGTGCTGGCGACGTGCATCGCGGCGCTGGCACATGCGCTGATCCGCGGCAGCCGCCCGGCGCGCTTTCTCGCTGCGGGGTGGAGCCTGACGATCCTCTTCTTCTTCGACCGGCTGCTTCGCGCGTTCGAACTCTATTCCGCGCCCGACTGGATGACCTATGCGGTCTATTTCGGGCTGGCCTTTGAAACCGTCGTCACGGCGCTGGGTGTCGCCGACCGCTTCCTGGCCATTCGCCGCGACCGCGACCGCGCGCGAGCGCTCGCCCGGACGATGGAGCATCTCGCCGACACCGATCCGCTGACCGGTATCGGCAACCGGCGCGCGCTGGAGCGGCGCTTCCGCGATGCCCCCCGCCCCACTGCGCTGGCGCTCATCGACCTCGATCATTTCAAGCATGTCAACGACCGCAACGGACATGATGTGGGCGATCTGGTGCTCAAGGCTGTGGCGCGGGCGCTCAGCACCATTCCCCGCCATCTGGCGGGCCGGATGGGCGGCGAGGAGTTTGCGCTATTGCTGTACGGCACCGATCCCCGGGCCGACGCCGAACGCCTGCGTCAGGCGATCACCAGCCATGTCGCGCGCGAAGTGCCGGGGCTCGAAACGCCGGTCACCGCCAGCATGGGTCTGGTCCAGCTTGCCGGCAACGACGTGTTCGAAACGGCGTTCAAGGCCGCCGACCGGCTGTTGTACGAGGCGAAGGCGAGCGGGCGAAACCGCCTGATTGCGGGCGATTCCGCCGGCGTGGCGCACGCAAAACCGCCACGCCGCCACGCCGCCGCCTGAGCGCGACTGCCGCGTTACCAGCTGCCGGTGTTGGGCATCGACGCCCAGGGCTCGGCCGGTTCGAGATGCCCGTCCTGCAGCAATTCGACCGAAATCCCGTCGGGCGTGCGGACGAACGCCATATGGCCGTCGCGCGGCGGGCGGTTGATCGTCACGCCCGCATCCATCAGCCGCTGGCAAGTCGCGTAGATATCGTCGACGCGATAGGCGAGATGGCCGAAATTGCGCCCGCCCGAATATTCCTCGGGATCCCAATTGTGGGTCAGCTCGACTTCGCCTTCGTCGCCCGGCGCGGCAAGGAATATCAGCGTGAACCGCCCCTTTTCATTTTCCATCCGGCGCCGTTCCTCCAGCCCGATCAGGTTGAAAAAGCGGATGGTGGCATCGGGGTCGGTCACCCGGATCATCGTGTGGAGATATTTGGTCATCACTGGTCCTGCGTATCGGTAGGAGTATCGAATTGGGCGAGCGCCTGTCGGGCGGTGGCGGCACGCGCGGTGCCGGGTGCCAGCGTGATCACGCGCTCCCATGCGGTGCGCGCGCCATCGGCATTGCCGCTGACCGCTGCGATGTTGCCGAGTTCGAGTTGCACGGCGGGATCGTCGCCCGCCAGCCGCACCGCCTCGGCAATATCGCGATGCGCGCGCGGCAGATCGCCCATCCGCCGCGCCAGCGTGGCCGACAACAGCCATGCGAACGGGTCCGCAGCCGCCAGCCGCACCGCGATATCCAGATCCTCTCGCGCGCCGGCTTCATCGCCGCCGCTCACCCGCGCGCGGGCGCGATCGAGATGCGCCTCGCCCAGCGTCAGCCCTTCGAGCTTTTGCTTTGCAATCGCCTTGTCGAGCGCGGTCAGCGCGCGATCGGGCACGCCTTCGGCAAGCCAGGCATTGCCGGCCAGCGCCCAGAGATTGGCGGCGCGGACATCGTCCTTATCCTCCGCTTCGGTCGCGGCGGCGGAAAAGGCAGAAGCCGCATCGCGCCAGCGCTGCTGGTTGGCGAGCGCAAGGCCCAGACATTCGCGCGCCTGATAGCCGCCGCCATCGACGATCCACTGATTGGCGAGCGTTTCGCCCTGGCGGGGCGCATTGACCGCCGCGCGTTCGCACGCATCGCCGCGATCGGAAATCGGCAATGTCGGCCCCGCGACCTGCGCCGCCAGCATCAATGCGAACATGTTGTCACCACATCCTCTACCGCGCGCCGGATCAGCGCAATGTCGGGCTCACGCGACAACCGATGATCGCCGTCCTTGATCAACAGCGTCTGGACATCGTCGCCGGTCAGCAATTCGGCCAGCTTCAGGCTGCGCTCCCATGGCACATCGGGATCGCGCTGGCCGTGGAGCAGCCGCACCGGCCCGGAAAATTCAATCGGGGCGATCATCACGCGATTGGCCTCGCCCGAATTCCAGAAATCGCGCGTCGTGATCGTCGGCTGGTCGCCATAGTCGCTATGTTCGGCGATCCGCCCTTCGCGCAGCAGCGTCAGCTTCTTTTCTTCCGAAAAGCCCCAGTCGGTGAAATCGGGCGCGGCGGCGATGCCGACCATGCCGGCCACCCGTTCGGGACGCGCCAGCGCGATCAGCAGCATCAGCCATCCGCCCATCGACGATCCGACCAGCACCACCGGCCCGGAAACCAGCGTATCGATCAGCGACAGCGCATCGTCGCGCCATGTCACGAGCGTCTGGTCCTCGAACGCGCCCGGGCTTTCGCCGCATCCCGAATAATCGAACCGCAGAAAGGCGCGTCCCGCCGCCTTCGCCCATGTCTCGAGCGCCACCGCCTTCGATCCGCTCATGTCGGACGCATAGCCGGGCAGAAAGACGATGGTCGGCCCGGTCCCTTCGCTCAGATGATAAGCGAGCGTGCGCGCCACCGGCGCGGTGTGAGTCTCCGTCATGCCCCGGCCTTTAACGCTGGGGCGTGGCAGGAGAAAGGCGGCGGCGCGACGCCATGGGTTACAGGCTCGCCGCGCCGAACGTGTCGCACTTGCCCGGATCGCCGGTGTCCAGCCCGCGCTTCAGCCAGCGCATCCGCTGTTCCGAAGTGCCGTGGGTGAAGCTGTCGGGCACCACCCGGCCCTGCGCCTGTCGCTGCAGCGTATCGTCGCCGATCGCATTGGCGGCGGTCATGCCTTCCTCGATATCGCCCGGATCGAGCCGCCCCTTGTTCTGCGCGGCCCAGACGCCGGCAAAACAATCGGCCTGCAATTCCAGCCGCACCGACAGCGCGTTCGATTGCGCCTCGCTCGCCTGTGCCTGCTGGCGCGACACTTCGGTCGAGGTGCCGAGCAGATTCTGGACATGGTGGCCGACTTCATGTGCGATGACATAGGCCTGGGCGAAATCGCCGCGCGCGCCGAAACGCTTGGCGAGTTCATCGAAAAACGCCGTGTCGAGATAGACGCCCTGATCGGCGGGGCAGTAAAACGGCCCGACCGCCGAACTGGCATAGCCGCATTGCGATTGCGCGCCGCCGGTGAAGAAATTGATCGTCGCCGGACGATAGGTCCGCCCCGCCTGCTGGAACAGCGCGCTCCAGGTCTGTTCGGTGCTGGTCATCACGCGGCACGCGAACAGCCGTTCCTCGCTGTTGCAGGCCGCCGATCCTTCCGCACCGGCGCTGCCCACCTGCGCGCTGGGGCCGGTGCCGCTCGACGGGACGAGCGATCCCAGCCCGCCGCTGAAATAGGCATAGGCGGCAATGCCGATCAGCACCAACGCCGTCCCGCCGCAGCCCAGTCGTCCGAGCAGGAGCGGCAACAGGCCGAGCAGCCCGGCGCCACCACCACCGCCGCCGCCACCGCCGCGTCCCAGATCGCGCGCATTACGGGTGGGATCGAGATCGTCGAGACGCATCGGCCGGCATCCTGTTTCGTTGGTTCCCCGCAACAATGCGCGAAACTGCCACATGTTGCACGCGCTGTCGGCATTGCCCCGGGACAATCGGAGCCGCAGCACGATTTTCCTGCTTCCAACCGTTGATGCAGCGCACAACAAACGCCATCTATCGGCAATGGCAGATGCCGAGCCCCATCCGCGGCGCCATAGCCGCACCGCCGCAATGCCGCTGCCCGATTGCGTGGCGCTGGTGCTGCAGGGCGGCGGCGCGCTTGGCGGGTTTCAGGGCGGCGTGATCGAGGCGCTGGACGATGCCGGGATCGCGATCGACTGGGTTGCGGGCATTTCCATCGGCGCCGTCAACGCAGCGATCTTTGCCGGCAATCCCCCCGAACAGCGCGTGGCAAAGCTGCGCGAATTCTGGGATCTGGTGACCGGCGCGCTCCCCGATTTCCAGATCCCGCTCGACGACCGGCTGCGCGAATGGGTGCATGAATGGTCGGCGGGCGCAGTGCTGGTCGGCGGCGTTCCGGGCTTTTTCCATCCGCGCCCCGTGCCGCCGGTGATGGCGCTGCCCGGCACGCTTCAGGCGCTCAGCTTTTATGATTCCGCGCCGCTCGCCCAAACGCTCGACCGGTTGATCGACTGGGATCTGCTCAACGACGGCCCGGTCCGGCTGTCGGTCGGCGCGGTGAACATCGAAACCGGCAATTTCCGCTATTTCGACACTGCCGAAGAGCGGATCGATGCGCGCCATATCATGGCGTCGGGCGCATTGCCGCCGGGCCTGCCGCCGATCGAGATCGACGGCGAATATTATTGGGACGGCGGCCTGGTGTCGAACACGCCGCTCAGCCATGTCCTCGACCATCAGCGCGATCCGATGCTGGTGTTTCAGGTCGATCTGTTCGCCGCCGCGTCGGGCCGTCCGCGCACGATCATGGACGTGATGGCGCGCGAAAAGGAAATCCGCTTTTCCAGCCGCACGCGGCAGATCACGTTCGAACGGCTGCGCCTGCGCCGCGAGCGCGAGGCGATCCGCAAGGTTCTGGACAAGCTGCCCGCCGATCTGGCCGACGATCCCGATGTCGCCGCGCTGCGCATCGCGGCCGAGGAAAAGCCGGTCAGCCTGGTCCACCTCATCTATCGCGCCAATGCGTGGGAGGGCGGCAGCCGCGATTTCGAATTTTCCGCCCGCACCCTGCGCGAACACTGGCATTCGGGCGCAGCCGCCGTCGCCGAAACCATGGCCAATGCCCGGTTGATCGCCAGCAATATCCTCGACGGAAAATCCGCCGCGTTCGACCTTACCCATCGTTGATTTCACGAAAGAACGGAGTGTTCCCATGTTTCTGAAAGGCAAGTCGGCCATCGTAACCGGTTCCACCTCCGGCATCGGCCTCGCCTATGCCCAGGCGCTGGCAGCCGAGGGCGCTTCGGTGATGATCAACGGGTTCGGCGACGCCGACGATATCGAAAAGGAACGCGCCGCGCTGGCCGAAAAAAGCGGTGCCAAGGCGCTGTACGATGCCGCCGACATGACCAAGCCCGATGAAATCTATGCGATGATCGATCGCTGCCACAGCGAACTGGGCGGGCCCGACATCGTCATCGCCAATGCCGGTATCCAGCATGTCGACCCGATCGAGGATTTCCCGATCGACAAGTGGAACGCGATCATCGCGATCAACCTGTCCTCGGCCTGGCATCTGATGCGCGGCGCGGTGCCGCATATGAAGGCAAAGAAATGGGGCCGGATCATTTCGACCGCTTCGGCGCATTCGCTGACCGCCAGCCCCGGCAAATCGGCCTATGTCACGGCCAAGCACGGCATCGCCGGCATGACCAAGACCGTCGCGCTGGAAACCGCGACCGATGGCATCACCGTCAATTGCATCTCGCCCGGCTATGTCTGGACGCCGCTGGTCGAAAAACAGATCCCCGACACGATGAAGATGCGCGGCATGACGCGCGAGCAGGTGATGAACGACGTGCTGCTCGCCGGTCAGCCGACCAAGGAATTCATCAAGCCCGAGGAAGTCGCCGCGCTGGCAATCTATCTCTGCCGCGACGAAGCTTCGGGCATTACCGGCGCCAACCTGTCGATCGACGGCGGCTGGACCGCGCAATAACGTCCGCGTTGCGATGGGCGCGGTGCAGGCGCCGCGCCCATCGCATAGCTGACAACCCCGCCGGAGCGTCGGTTATTCGCCCAGCATCTCGGTAATGACCAACGTCACCGGGACTTCGCTGCCCGATTCCAACGTACCGACATAAATGTCGTAATAGCCGCTCTGGGGATTGCGGAAGTGGAAGATGGGATCGCCGTCTTCGAAACTGTCGTCGTCGCAATACCATTCCCCATCGGGGCCGTTGATCGCGATGGTGGTGTCGGCACCATCGCCGATCGCACCGATCGACAGCGTATAATCGCCGGCGGTATAATCGAGCGTCACATCGGGCGCGTTCGCGATGAAACCGACACAGGCGCCGCCCAGCCGTTCGGCATTGATGTCGCCACCGGCGATCATCTGGACCTGATGCGGGTCTTCGTCGAATCCGGCCGATAGCGTCACGGATTCGAATGTGGGATCGAGGCTGACATCCTGCGCGGCGGCGGGCGTGGCAAACGCGGCGGCGAGCGCGATAACAGCGATAGTGCGAATCATGGAAAACTCCCCCTTCTCCGGCGAAGCGAAGCGCCTCACTCGACTTGTCTTATGAATTGCACAGCCTGTCACCAGGATTAATGCAATCGGGCCCCGGCCGGAGCCGGAAGGCCGCACCGGGCATCCCGATTGACGGGCAATTCCATTCTCCCCCACCGGGGGACTGGACCGCAGCCCCATAGCGCGCGACAAGGGTGCGCGGCACGCAGGGTTCGGGAGAAGCGTTTTATGGTCTGGAAACCTGCACTTGCCGCCGTGGCGGCGCTATCGACTGCCTCGTGCGGCATCTATCGCCAGATGTATGCGCCGCCCGCGCAAATGGGCAGCGACTGGCGTCAGGTCGCGACCGACACCGATCGCGATCGGCTGCGCCGCTGGCATCTGGCATGGGACGAAGCGCTCCCCGCCGCCCGCGCCGCCGATCCCGCCGGCGTGGCAGCCGCCGGGGCGTTGCTCGAACCGGACCGGGCATTGCCCGGCGCGATGCCGCCGCCGGGCAGCTATCGCTGCCGCACGTACAAACTGGGCGCGGCCGGCCCTGCCGCGCGCGACTTCACCGCCTATCCCTGGATGGAATGCCGGGTCTTTTTCGAAGACGAAGTGCTCAGCCTGCACAAATTGTCCGGGTCGCAGCGTCCGGTCGGGCTGTTGTTCCGCGATCGCGATGCGCGCGCGATCTTCCTCGGCACGCTGGTGCTGGGCGACGAAAACGCACCGCTTCGCTATGGCGTCGATACGACGCGCGACATGATCGGCTATGTCGAACGCGTCGGGGATGCGCGCTGGCGGCTGGTGCTGCCCTGGCCCCGCTTCGAATCGAAGCTCGACGTGATCGAACTCGTTCCCGCTTCCTGATCCCGCAAATATTCGGCCCGATCGCGCGCTTGCGCTTCGTCCGCGCGGGGGCGAAGCTGTGGCGAACGCCAAAGCCTAAAGGGGGTCCTATGCTTCGTTCGCTGCTTCTCGCCACTGCGCTGATCGCCGCGCCTGCCGCGATGGCCCAATCCGGTCCGTCGCCCGCCGATCCCGCGCCGCAGGACATGCCCGCGCTGATGGACCTGTATCGCCATCTCCATGCTCATCCCGAACTCAGCCTGCACGAAACCCAAACCGCCGCATTGCTGGCGGAGGAAGCGCGCAAGGCGGGCTTTACCGTCACCGAAGGAGTCGGCGGCACCGGCGTGGTCGCGATCCTGGAAAACGGCCCCGGCCCGACGTTGCTGATCCGCGCGGATATGGACGCGCTGCCGGTGACCGAGGAAACCGGGCTCCCCTATGCTTCGACGGTTCGCGCGACCACCGATGAGGGGATCGAGGCAGGCGTGATGCACGCATGCGGCCATGATACGCACATGGCGGCGTGGGTCGGCACGATGCGGCGGCTGGCCGAATTGAAGGACCAATGGTCGGGCACGCTGGTGATGATCCTTCAGCCGGCCGAGGAACGCGGCATGGGCGCGCGGATGATGATCGAGGACGGACTGTTCACGCGCTTTCCCAAGCCGACCCATGCCATCGCCTTTCACGACAATGCGGGGATGGCCGCCGGCACGATCGGCGTGACGTCGGGCTATGCGCTCGCCAATGTCGATTCGGTCGATATCGTCGTGCACGGCATTGGCGGCCATGGCGCCTATCCCCAGACCACGCGCGATCCGGTCGTGGTCGCCGCGCGGATCGTCACGTCGCTGCAGACCCTGGTCAGCCGCGAAGTCGATCCCCAGCAACCCGCGGTCGTCACGGTCGGCAGCTTTCACGCCGGATCGAAGCACAACATCATTCCCGACACCGCGACGCTGCAGCTTACGGTGCGCAGCTATACCGACGAAGTGCGCCAGCAATTGCTCGACGGCATCGCCCGGATCGCACGCGGCGAAGCGATCGCGGCGGGCATTGCCGAGGACCAGCTGCCCGACGTGACGGTGAAGGACGAATATACGCCATCGACTTACAACACGCCCGAATTCAGCACCCATGTCGCCGGCCTGTTCGCCGAACATTTCGGACAGGCGCGGGTCATCGCCACCCCGCCTGTGATGGGGGGCGAGGATTTCGGCCGCTATTATCGCGCGGAACCGACGATGGAGAGCCTGATCTTCTGGGTCGGCGGCGTGCCGCAGGATCAATGGGACGCGGCAAAGCGCGGCGAAGCCGATCTGCCCTCGCTCCACAGCTCCAAATGGGCGCCCGATGCCGAAGCGGTGGTCGGCACCGCCAGCGAAGCGCTCACCCTCGCCGCACTCGACATCCTGAAGAAATAGCGGGGGAGAGTTTCTCCACCCCGCCGTCGGAAGGGGATCATCGTCCTCACCCTTCAGTCTTTCCCTCTCGCATGGGGAGAGGGAGGGAGGCGCGAAGCGCCGGAAGGTTGAGGGCGACACATCCCAACCTTTGGCCTCTGTCCTGGGATCGGAGATGACCGTTCGCCCTGAGTAGCCATTGAGCTTGTCGAAATGGCGTATCGAAGGGTCCTTCGATACGGGTCTTCGACTTCGCTCAGCCCCTACTCAGGAGAAACGGATTCAACCAACGTGGCCCAAGCAGGGCCTGCTCTAATGATCCTTGGCATCCTCGCGCTTTTCGGGCCGGACATAGATGGACGAAAGCGCGGGCACGGCCTCGCGCAGTCTGGTTTCCAGCCGTTCGATGATCGCCTCGCCTTCGCCCAAGGTCACGCCGTCTTCGAAATCGGCACTGATCGCCGCGAAGATCGCATCGGGCGACGTGTGAATCGTGCGCACGTGATTGACGTGAAGGACCGACGGTTCGCTCGCGACGATGGCGCGAATGCGCGCGACCAGATCGGGATCGGCAGGCTCGCCGATCAACAGCCCCTTGGCTTCGCGCGCCAGCAATGCCGCCACGCCCGCCAGGATCAGGCCGATCACCATCGACGCGGCGCCGTCCAGTTCGGGAATCTTGAAAGTCACGCTCGCCCAGACGCCGATAGCCGCGACGATCAGCCCGGCCAGCGCCGCCGAATCCTCGAACAATACAATGAAGGTCGACGGGTCCTTCGAATCGCGAACCGCGCGCCACCAATGGGTATCGCCCTTGGCCTGCCCGAATTCCTTGAGCGCGATCCCCCAGCTGGTTCCTTCGAGCGCGAAGGCAAAGCCCAGCACGATATAGTTGATCGTGGGGTCTTCGATCGGATGGGGGTCGGTGAAATGGACATAGCCTTCATACAGCGAAACGCCCGCACCCGCACCGAAGATCAGGATCGCGACGACGAAGCTCCAGAAATAGAGCTCGCGGCCATAGCCGAAGGGATGGAGCTTGTCCGGCGGACGCTTGGCGCGATGTTCGCCGTGCAGCAACAGCGCCTGATTCCCCGAATCGACCAGCGAATGCACGCCTTCGGTCAGCATCGAGGACGAACCGGTAATCGCCGCCGCCACGAACTTGGCGACGGCGATGCCGAGATTGGCGACCAGCGCCGCATAGATGACGATATGTTCGCGCCAGCCACCGGCCGATGCGTCGCGTTGCAACTCCTGGGTCAGAGCCCGGTCCCCCTGTTACGGCCCGGGCATTGCCCCGGACCGGTGGCGCCTGGCGCCGATCAATCCCTCTTTGCCGCGCGTTCCTTTTCGGCTTCGGCGTCATAGCCCGACGACGGCGGCGCGTCATGGCTGTGCACCGGCTGCGTCGTCGCGGGCGGGTCCGACGCATCCATCGATTCGTCGAGCGCGCGATCGAGCCGCGCCTGACGGCTTTCCGGGTTCCGTTCAAGCCGCTCGGAAATGCTTTCGTCGGTGCCGGCATCCTTGCGCGCGGACGAATTTTCCTGTTCCGCGTCGGGTTCGGGGGGCGCCACGGGCATATCCTTGGTCACGGCATCGGCGGTCTGGTTGCGGTCGGTCATGATCTTTCTCCTGCTTTCACAGGGAAAAACGAGCCGGCGGCCCTCGACGTTCCCGCCAAAGCCGCAACCACGCCCCCCAGCCAAAGAAAAAGCCCGGCGAGTTTCCCCGCCGGGCCATTTTCCGTTGCCATGTGCAGCGATCAGTTCCGCTGGCTGCCGAACAGACGCAGCAGGAACAGGAACATGTTGATGAAGTCGAGATAGAGCGTCAGCGCGCCCATGATCTCGACCTTCGACTGCAGCTCGCCATTGTGCGAGACATGGAAGTACATGCTCTTGATCTTCTGCGTGTCATAGGCGGTCAGGCCGGCGAAGATCAGCACGCCCAGCGCGCTGATGATCATGCTGCCTTCCTGCGACTGGAACACGAATGCGTTGAGCAGCATCGCCACGATCAGGCCGAACAGACCCATGATCAGGAACGTGCCGATCGGGCCCAGGTCACGCTTGGTGGTGTAGCCATAGAGGCTGAGGCCAGCGAAACCCGCCGCCGTCGCAAAGAACACCGACGCGATCGACGCCGAGGTATAGACGAGGAAGATCGACGAGAGCGACATGCCCATCAGCACCGCAAAGCCCCAGAACAGCGCCTGAAGCGTGCCCTTCGACATGCGGTTCATGCCCATGCTCATCGCGAACACGATCGCCAGCGGCGACAGCATCACGATCCAGCCGAGGCCGCTTGCGCCGCCCTGCGGACCATGGAGCATCGAAACCGCGCCGCTCTGGGCGAACAGCATCGACACCAGGCCGGTCAGCAGCACGCCCGACATCATGAAATTATAGACCGAAAGCATGTAGGACCGCAGCCCCGCATCGACCGCGCCGGCCTCCGTCGCGGTGCCCGCGGCATAAGGCGCGCCCGTCGTCCGGGGATCAGACCAATTTGCCATCTCAAACTCCTTTGCCCGGCCTGTCTGCCGGATGGTGCAAATATCATCATTCGCGCACCGGATTTCAAGCAAAACCGGTTCCCCGCCGCACCTGCTACGCTTAAGGACAGGTTCACGATGCAACGGCTATTTGTCGGATTCCGCCCGCCCCTGATGGTTCGCGAGGCATTGCGGCGCACCATGGGCGGCATTCCCGGCGCGCGCTGGCAAAGCGACGACCAGCTTCACGTCACGCTGCGCTTCATCGGCGAGGTCGAACGCCCGGTGGCCGAAGACGTCGCGCTGGCGCTCGCGGCGATCCGCTATCCCCGGTTCGACGTGGCGATCGACGGGGTCGGCGCGTTCGACAGCCGGGGGAAGCCCAACGCGCTATGGGCCGGCATCCGCCCGCGCGACGCCGCCACCGGCCTGCACAAAAAGATCGATCAGGCGCTGGTCCGCATCGGACTGGCGGCGGAACATCGCGCCTATCTGCCGCACATCACTCTTGCCCGCATGGCCCGCACCGCCGCCGACCCCGACCGCTGGCTCGCCGACCATGCCGGACTGGCGATCCCGGCTTTTGCCGTGACGCATTTCCTGTTGTTCGAAAGCCGGCTGGGCAGCGAAGGCGCCAGCTATGACGCCATCGAACGCTATGCGCTGACGCAAACCGAATGACGCGCCAGGCTATTCCTGCGAAAGCCGCGCCACCAGCGCGTCGGCGGCGGCGGTCACATCCGCCCACACCGTGTCGAAATCGGCGACGCCGCCATAATAGGGGTCGCGAACGCCCTGGCCGCGCCGGCCGGGGACATGATCGAGCAACAGGCTGATTTCGGCGCTGGTATCGCTCGGCGCGATCGCGATCAGGTCGCGCAGATTTTCCGCATCAAGCGCCAGGATATAGTCGAAATTGCGAAAATCGCCCGGCGACACGCGCCGGGCGCGATACTGCGCAATATCGATTCCGTGCCGCGCCGCCACTTCCTGCGACCGGGGATCGGGCGCGTGACCGACATGCCACTCGCCGGTGCCCGCCGAATCGACATGTACATCCAGCCCAACGCGTTCGGCCGCGGCGCGGAACGCCGCCTCCGCCAGCGGGGATCGGCAGATATTGCCAAGACACACGAACAGCAGCGACGTCGCCATCCCATCCCTTCCCTACCGAAATCGAAACGGCCGATAGCCGGGATCGCCGCTGCGGGGAATGGCGCCGGGCCGAACGCCCGGCACACTCGGTTTACTGCGCTTCGAACACGCCACAGGCATAGCGCGCACCGGCATCGCCCGCCGGATCGCTCTTCAGATCATCCTCGCCCGCATGGACGACGAACGCCGAACCATCGTCATCCATCAACGTGGCAAAGCTGCCGCCCTGAAGCGTGAAGGTGAGCGATCCCGTGCCGTCGTCCCCGACGACCAGATTGGGCATGTCGCCGGCATGCGCGCCCTGGGGATTTTCGATGCCATGCTGCTTGGCGTCGGGGTTCCAATGGCCGCCGGCGCTCTTGAAATCGGGCGCTTCGCAGCTGCCGGTCATATGAACATGCACGCCATGCTTGCCGGCGGGCACGCCGTTCACCTGCACCGTCGCCTGCAGCCCATCGGCGGTCTGCTGCACCACCGCGGTGCCGACCTGCGTACCGTCGGCAGTCTTCAGCACCGCCTCGGCACGCTCGCCGCCCGGCACCATCGCATTGCCCATCATGTTGCCCGTTTCGGGCGCGGGCATCATGTCGTTGGCCAGGATATCGGTCGAATTGTCGACATAAGTCGTCTTCTCGCTCGAACAGCCCGCCGTCGCCGCCAGCGCCAGCATCGAACCGATCATCAAACCATTGCGCAATACAGACATGCCCCGTTCCTCCTTTTGAAAATGCTCCTGCAGGAATGAACGGGACTGGGCAAGGGTTCCGAATTGCAGTGGCGACGGCGCCCCGGCTCGCGTTATGCGCGGTCGCGATTGCGAAATCCGGGGGCAGCAGAGGCGATGGCGCGCAGGAAACGATATCTGACCGCAGTGATGCCCGATGGCTATGTAAAGACCATCGGCCCCACCAACGCGCCCTTCACTCATTATTGGCGCATCGTCGCCGAACTGGGCAGCGGCCGGACCGAAGTCTTCTGGGGTCACGCAAAATCGCTGAAGGAGGCCAGCGGCAAGAAAGCGGCACTGGCGGAAGCCGCGCGCCAGCGCGGCTGGCAATCGCATCGCTTCGAAATGGTCGAACTGACCGAAAGCGCCGACCCGCCCGAACCCGCCTGAGCGCGGTCAGGCAACGGAAAAATGCCCGTTCCGCATGGGGTCATGCGGAACGGGCATGTTCAAAGCCATGCTCAGTGCAGCACGACTCCCTGCCGGCCGTTGCTGGCCGACCGCGCCTGGGATCGCGCCATATCGGGCAGACGGAAGCGGCGTGCGTCTTCCGACAATATCTGCCCCTGTTCCATCAATACCCGAACCGCCGCCGAGCTTTGCTCGACCATCGCCGCATTTTCCTGGGTATTGCGATCCATATCGGTCACTGCGGTGCTGATCTGCTTGATCACCGTCGCCTGCGCCTGATTTTCCTCGGCGATGCTTGCGATCCGATCATGTACCTCGGACACGTCATCGACGATGGTCGACAGCGACGTCCCGACACGACCGACCGCTTCCACTGCGACTGCGATGTCGGCCTGTGTCGCGCTCAACTGGTCGCGAGCGTTCTTGGCCTCTTCCTCGGCGCGCATCGCCAGTGCGGAAACCAGGTCGGCGACGACCGCGAAGCCACGCCCGGCCTCGCCGGCACGCCCCGCCTCGACGGCGGCGTTCATCGCCAGAACGCGGGTCTGGAACGCGATCTTGTCGAGGCCCTCGATCACTTCGTCGATGCCGCGCGCGCTCTCGTGCACACGGTTCATCTTCTCGACCGCATCGCCCGCCGTATCGCGCCCGGTACCGACGGAGCTAATCGCGCCGCCGGCGCGGCTCACGGTATCGCGCGCGGCGTCTGCGATTGCGCGCAACCGCTTGTCCAGCTCCACGATCGACGCAGTCGTCTCTTCGACATTGGCAGCGTTGATCTCCGAACGGCGCGCGAGATTATCCGAGCCCTGGGCGATTTCGGTCGAACCGTGGCGGATGGCGTCGGCGCGTTCGAGAACCGATCCGACCAGCGCCCGCAGGCTGCCGATCGTGGCATTGAAATTCTCGCCAAGCACCCGATAGGATTCGGGAAGCTGGGTTTCGAACTCGTGCGAAAGATCGCCGTCGGCAAGATCGGTGAGCGCGTCGGAAACCGCCGCGATGACGAGGGTCAGCTCGCGATCGCGCTCTTCCTGCGCGGCCCGTGCCGTGGCTTCGACTGCCTGACGCTCCTGTGCTTCGCGCTTGACCGAATCGAGCAGCGCGACAATCTGCACGACCATCACGACGAGCGAGAACCACTCGGCGATCCAGATCGTGCCGTGCAGCAGGATGCGCGGCAGGCCGCCGCCGCCCAGGAACACCCAGTCGGGCACGCCCAGGCCGAGCACCATATGGTGGACGACCACATAGCCCGCAGCAACGGTGAGCGCCTTCCAGTCGAGCAGCGTGGCAGCCATCGCCAGCGATGCGAAGAAGACGAGGTGCAGGTCGATCTGCCACGGCATGCCGCGGAAGATGTAGAGCATCAACGTTTCCTGAACGACGACACTGAGCAGAGTGATCATGCGATCCGGCGCTTCGGTCCTGCCGCGAACGGCGACGATGGTCGGATAGATCGGCAGCGCCAGGACGAGCAGGTCGGCAACGATCGACCCCTGACCGACCAGCAGATCGCCGATCAGCGTTCCCAGCGCGACCAGCCACATCGACCCCGTCACCGTACGCATGCCGGTAACGCGCATGCTGTCGATGCTCAGCGCCTCAGGATTCACCAGCTTCTGTATTAGAGCAACCAACGTATTTGCCTCCCATCAGCATCGCGCCCGCCAGTACGGCGCGCGGCAGCAGGTCGCCCCGCGAACCCCGGACGTAGAGCGACCCCGATATCTCTCCACGGCTCAGGATCTGGGCACCCGCATCGGTCGCGATGCGTGCCATCGATCCATCCGCCCGCGGAACCAGCGGAACGAGCAGAAATACACCCTCGGGTGGCGGCAGCGCCGCCAGCAGGCTGGCGAAAATCAGGAGGACGCCCTGACAAGCCACGCCCAAATGGCGCAAGCCGCCCCGGCGCCGTTTACCACCCGGTTCCATGGTTGATTATAGGATGGCTGGCGTCGACCACGGCGCAGAATGCGAAATTTCTTCGCGATGGCGGCGCCACCCATCGGGGGTGCGATGGCAATCGCAACCGCACGAAAAACACCGGAAAAGCACCAAAACGGGCCGCTCGCGCGTATCGCGTGGCGATCCAGGCGGGGGACATGGTTGTCGAGGGCGAGCCGGCGCCGACCCACGACATCGCTCGCTGGCTGCGTCCCGGCTGGCGGTTCCTACTCCTGACTGGAGCGCACCCGCCCGATGATTTCATCGCTGGAAGTCTCTCACCCACATCGACGCCAGGCACTGGCGGCTTGCGGGGCCGCGCAGCAACTCCGGGACGGCCGGCATGCGGCGCAAAGCCGCTACCACCCCCTCCCCCACTTCCCCAACTCCCACCCCCTTGCTACAGCGCGCGCGACTCTCGTGCTCACCGCTCCGGGCTGTGCGCGTGCGGAACGATCCGCGCCGCGCCGCGCTTGGAAGAACAACAAGGGAAAGGCCCTCACATGACTGCAATCGGCCAGGACAGCCTCGGCACGCGCGACACGCTCAGTGTCGGCGGCAAGACCTATAGCTATTATTCGCTGCCCAAGGCGGCGGCGAAGCTCGGCGATGTCAGCCGCCTGCCGTTCAGCATGAAGGTGCTGCTCGAAAACATGCTGCGCTTCGAAGACGGCACCACCGTCACGCCGGAGGACGCACAGGCGATCGTCGACTGGCAGGCGAACCCCAACGCGCCCGAGCGCGAGATTCAGTATCGCCCCGCGCGCGTGCTGCTTCAGGATTTCACTGGCGTTCCCTGCGTCGTCGATCTCGCCGCGATGCGCGATGCGATCACCAAACTTGGCGGCGATGCGGAAAAGATCAATCCGCAGGTTCCCGTCCACCTCGTCATCGATCACTCGGTGATGGTCGACGAATTCGGCACGCCCCAGGCGTTCGAACAGAATGTCGAGCTGGAATATCAGCGCAACGGCGAACGCTATGAATTCCTGAAATGGGGTTCGAAGGCGCTGGCGAATTTCCACGCAGTTCCCCCTGGCACCGGCATCTGCCACCAGGTCAATCTCGAATATATCGGCCGCGGCATTTGGTCGTCGGACGCACCCGACGGCACGGCGATCGCCTATCCCGACACGCTGGTCGGCACCGACAGCCACACGACGATGATCAACGGCCTCGGCGTGCTCGGCTGGGGCGTCGGCGGCATCGAAGCCGAAGCCGCGATGCTCGGCCAGCCGGTCAGCATGCTGATCCCCGAAGTCGTCGGATTCAAGCTTACCGGCGCGCTGCCCGAAGGCATCACCGCTACCGATCTGGTGCTCACCGTCACTCAGATGCTGCGCGCACGCGGCGTGGTGGGCCGCTTCGTCGAATTCTATGGCCCGGGCCTGGCCAGCATGACGCTGGCCGATCGCGCGACCATCGCCAACATGGCGCCCGAATATGGCGCGACCTGCGGCTTTTTCCCGATCGACGACAAGACGCTCGAATATATGCGCCTGACCGGCCGTCCCGACGAAGACGTCGCGCTGGTCGAAGCCTATTGCAAGGCGCAGGGCATGTGGCACGACGAAAACGCGGCCGAGCCGATCTTCACCGACACGCTCGAACTCGACATGGGCACGGTCAAGGCGAGCCTCGCCGGTCCCAAGCGTCCGCAGGACCGCGTCAGCCTCGACGCCGTCGACGAAGTGTTCAACGGCGACCTTCAGAAAGTGTACAAGAAGGAACGCCCGGTCCGCGTCGATGTCGATGGCCGCGACCATGACATCGGCGATGGCGACGTCGTGATCGCCGCGATCACCAGCTGCACCAACACCTCCAACCCGTCGGTGCTGATCGCCGCCGGGCTCGTCGCCCGCAAGGCGCGCGAAAAGGGCCTGACTCGCAAGCCGTGGGTCAAGACCTCGCTCGCGCCGGGATCGCAGGTCGTCACCGACTATCTCGACAAGGCGGGCCTGACCGAGGATCTGAACGCGCTCGGCTTCAATCTGGTCGGCTATGGCTGCACCACCTGCATCGGCAATTCGGGTCCGCTCGCCGAGCCGATTTCGAAGGCGATCAACGGCAACGACATCGTCGCCGCCAGCGTGCTGTCGGGCAATCGCAACTTCGAAGGCCGCGTGTCGCCCGATGTGCGCGCCAATTTCCTCGCCTCGCCGCCGCTGGTCGTCGCCTATGCGATCAAGGGCACCGTCACCGAAGACATCACCGAAACCCCGGTGGGTCAGGATCAGGACGGCAAGGACGTGTTCCTCAAGGACATCTGGCCGACCAATGAGGAAGTCCAGGGGCTGATCATGTCGTCGGTCAAGGAAGACATGTTCAAGGAACGCTATGGCAATGTCTATGCCGGCGACGAACATTGGCGGAAGATCAATGTTGAGGGTTCGGATACCTTCCAGTGGAACCCGACCTCGACCTATGTCGCCAATCCGCCCTATTTCGAAGGCATGGAAATGACGCCCGCTCCGGTCGGCGACATCATCGATGCCAAGCCGCTGGCGATCCTGGGCGATTCGGTCACCACCGACCACATTTCCCCGGCCGGATCGATCAAGGCCGACAGCCCGGCGGGCACGTATCTGCAGGAGCATCAGGTCGCGAAGGCGGATTTCAACAGCTATGGCTCGCGCCGCGGCAACCATGAAGTGATGATGCGCGGCACCTTCGCCAATATCCGCATCCGCAACGAAATGGCGCCCGGCACCGAAGGCGGCGTGACCAAATATGACGGCGAAGTCATGCCGATCTATGACGCGGCGATGAAGCACAAGGCCGACGGCACGCCGCTGGTCGTCGTCGCGGGCAAGGAATATGGCACCGGCTCGTCGCGCGACTGGGCGGCAAAGGGCACGATCCTGCTCGGCGTCCGCGCGGTCATCACCGAAAGCTTCGAACGTATCCACCGCTCGAATCTGGTCGGCATGGGCGTGCTGCCGCTGCAGTTCGCCGAAGGTGTCACGCGTCAGACGTTGAAGCTCGACGGCAGCGAAACCTTCACGATTCTGGGCGTGGCGGACATCCGCCCGCGTCAGGACGTGGAAGTCGAGCTCACCCGCGCCGACGGGTCGAAAGAGACGTTCATGACCAAGTGCCGCATCGATACCGTCAACGAGCTGGAATATTATCTCAACGGCGGCATCCTGCAGTACGTCCTGCGCAAACTCGCCGCCTGATCGTATCGGGCGATGGCGTCGAAAAGCTTCGAGGCCGGCGTCCGCAAGGTCATTGCGCCGCGGCTTGCCGAACTTGGTTTCCGGCGCTTCGGCACACGATATGTCCGCCCCTGCCCGCCCTTCGGCGTGCAGGGGCTGGCCCTTATCCAGGGCAAATGGAACGGCAGCGGCTATTGCGGTTTCAGCTTTCTCGTGACGCGCTCGCTGAAGCTCGGCGCGTCGCGCGACCGGCTGGTCGAGCGCGCGCGGCGCGATAACGGCCTGTTCGACACATACGCATTCCGCTTTCAGCGCATCGAATGGCTCGGCACCCTCACCGAAGTGCGCGCGGATTTCCAATATGGCTATCTGCCCGACGACGCGGCCGGGATCGAAGCCGCGCAGCGTGAGGCGCTGGCCGACATCGAACGCTATGCGCTGCCGTTCCTCCGCTGGGGCGTCGCCAATCCCCTGCGCGGCAACGATCAGGCGCGCGCGGTGCGGGAGAAAGCCCGCTGGCACGAATTCGTCGGAGTGTCGGCCCCGTCGGAAAATGCTTCCGCCGACCCGTCCTGACGATCAGAGCCGCGCCATCGGCCGCCATTCGCCGGCCCTGCGGCAAGCGATCCGAGCCACGCCATCCGTGCCTCGTCATATCGCTCCTGCGCCCTTTTTTCCTTTCTTCCGGCGAAAGCGGGCGTGACGGAACCGCTCCGTTACGCCTCCATGTCCGAAAGCATCTCATCCAGCTGATCGAGCTGTTCGGGAAGGCCAGCCGCCGAGCCCTGCATCGCTTCTTCGAGCGCCTGCGCCGACGGATAAGCCTCATGGAACGTCAGCAGCGTCTTGCCGTCCTGCTCGGCAAAGGTGACGGTGGTTACCGCGCCTTCCTCGCCCTCGTCATTGGTCCAGACGATGCGTTCGTTCGGCACGACGTCGAGATATTTGCCGAAAAACGCCATGGTTTCGCTGCCGCCCGCGCTGAATTCGAGCCGATATTTCCCACCGGTCCGCACGTCCATATCGCAACCGACCAGCGACACGCCCGTCACCGATTTCGGCATCCACCAGCGCCGGAACAATTCGGGCCGGCTCCACGCCTGGAACACCATCGCGGGCGGCGCGTCGAAGATCCGCGTGACGACCAGCTCGCGGTCGCCCCTGCGTTCCACCGATGTCCGATTGCGTGCGCCCTCTGCGTCCTTAATTTCCTGATCCATCGTCATTCTCCTGCTTCATCTCGTTGAGGATTTCGTCCAGGGCGTCGAACCGGTCTTCGAACAGCCGGCGGTGGACCTCGATCCACGCCGCCTCTGCGGCAAGTCCGCGACTGCCCAGCGCGCAACTGCGCACCCGGCCGACTTTCCGGGTGACGACCAGCCCCGCCCGCTCAAGCACCTGCACATGTTTCTTCATGCCGGTCAGCGTCATTCCGAACCGGTCGGCCAGCACTGTGATCGACGCCTCGCCGCGCCCCAGCTCGTCGATGATCCCACGCCGCGTCGCATCCGACAGCGCCGCAAAGGAACGATCGAGGGCCGTGTTTGAATACTGAACCATATAGTTCAGTGTTATGCCGATTCGATGCGCGGCACAAGTCCCCGAAAACGATGTCGCGGGCCAAGCTGCACGGGGACGGGGACCGGCACCGCCCTGCTCCCTGCCGCCGCTCTGCCGTTCGTTCGGCCGCGCAAAATGAGCCCGCGTAACGCGTTATTATCCGTTGGATTGCTACCCGCTGCCGTTCCTGACGACAGAGCGGCGAGCAAGTTGACCAACGCGAAAATCCAGTATCGACCGGATATCGACGGACTGCGCGCGCTGGCGATCCTGCCAGTGCTATTGTTCCATGCGCGCTTTCCGGGAGTCACCGGCGGCTATGTCGGCGTCGACCTGTTCTTCGTCATTTCCGGTTTTCTGATCACGCGTATCATCGCGCGCGAGATCGACGAGCACCGTTTCTCGATCATCCGCTTCTACGAACGGCGTGCGCGGCGCATCCTGCCTGCGCTGCTCCCGGTGATCGCAGTGGTGCTGGTGGCAGCAGCGGTTCTTTTCCTGCCCAGCGATTTCAAGGGTGTACCGCCGTCGGCGCTCGCCGCGACCTTCTTCGTATCGAACATCCTGTTCTTTTCCGAAATCGGCTATTTCCAGACCGGCGCCGACACGAAGCCGCTGCTCCATACCTGGTCGCTGGCGATCGAAGAACAATATTACATCTTCTTCCCGATCCTGCTGATCCTGATCGCGCGCTTTCTGCCGCGCTGGCGCAAGCCGATCGTGGCTGCAATCGCGCTTGTCTCGTTCGCGATGGCAGTGGCGACACAGGGCGACGGTTCGGGCTTTGCCTTTTACTGGCTGCCTCCGCGCGCATGGGAATTGTTCATGGGCGGCCTGCTTGCACTGAACGTCTTTCCGGAAGTCCGCCGCCCCCTGGCGCGGGAAGGCATCGCCGCGGCCGGCCTGATTGCGGTGCTCGCTGCGGTCACATGCTATGACAACCATACCGTCTTCCCCGGCGTCAGCGCGCTGGCGCCGGTGCTGGGTGCCGTGGCGATGATCCATTGCGCGCCGGGTACCGCCACCGGCCGCCTTTTGTCGTGGCGACCGTTCGTGGCGATCGGACTGATCTCCTACTCGCTCTATTTGTGGCACTGGCCGCTGATCGTGTTCACCGAATATGCGACCGCCGAACGACTGGCGGGAGTCACGCAGTGGATGGTGCTCGCCGCTTCCTTCGCGCTCGCATGGCTGTCGTGGCGCTTTGTCGAGAGGCCGTTCCGCGATCGCGGGACGATGAGTCGCCGGACGATCTTCATCGCATCGGGCGCGGGAATGGCCTTCGTGGCGCTCGGCTGCGCGGCACTGCTGCCGTTGGGCGGCTGGCCGCAACGTTTCCCGGCCGATGTCACGCGCATGGCGGCGGGAGCATCGGATTTCAGCCCGTATCGTGCGCGATGCCATGATGCCGACCCGGCCCGGGGCCGCCCGGCATGTGTGCTCGGCGCGCCCGATACGCCGCCGACCGCGATGATCTGGGGCGACAGCCATGGCGTCGAAATGGCCTATGTCCTTTCGCAGATGTTAGCCCGGCGCGGACAGACGCTGATCGAGCGGACGCTCTCCAGCTGCCCACCGATCCCGGGCCAGCCATTCGCCGAAGCGCCCGATTGCGAACGGATCAATCGCGACGTGATGGCATCGATCCTCGCCGACCCGAATATCAAGACCGTCTATCTGGCCGCCTTCTGGGCCAGCCCGGCCTATGCCGACCCGCAAACGCTGGCACGGCTCGACAACACGATCGCCCGGATCATCGATGCCGGACGCAAAGTCGTGCTGATCGGGCCGGTTCCGCCCAATCTGTTCGATGTGCCGCGCCAGCTGCAGCGGCTGGCGAGACAGGGCAGACTATCCGAAGCGATTGGGCGCGACCGGCGCGACATTGCCGCTGCCGAAGCGCGAATCGGCGAAGTCGCGGCGCGCTGGCAGGGCCATGGCCTGGAATATATCAATCCCGCCGATACGCTGTGCGCGACTGGCCGCTGTATCCTGCTGCACGACGGCCATCCGCTCTATTTCGACAGTCACCATCCAAGCGTCGCGGGCGCAGCGCTGATCCTCGCGCCGCTGTCGCGCGAACACGCCACCAACTGACCCGCGCGGCGCCGATCAGCCCAGCGCGCGCCCGGCCACCGCGTCCAGCTTTGCCAGCACATGCGGATCGCGCGCATGCGGCGCCGTGATCAGCGCCGTGTCGAGGCAGGTGTCGATCGGGCTGGCCGGCCGCTCCTCGGGCAGTGCACGCAGCAGGTTGAGCAGCATCGCGCGCGCCTTTTCGGCATTGCCCATCAGCTGTTTGATCACCTGCTCGACGGTCACATCCTCATGGCCTTCGCGCCAGCAGTCATAATCGGTGACCATGCCGACCATCGCATAGGGCAGCTCCGCCTCGCGGCACAACTTGGCTTCGGGCATCGCGGTCATGCCGATGATGTCGCAGCCCCAGCTGCGATAGAGATTGCTTTCGGCGCGCGTCGAAAATTGCGGCCCTTCCATCACCAGGCACGTACCGCCGACATCGACCTGAACACCGGTCGCCTTCGCCGCATCGGCGACCAGCCCGGACAGGCGCGGACAGACCGGATCGGCCATCGATACATGCGCGACCATGCCGCTGCCGAAAAAGCTCGACGGGCGGCCCCTGGTGCGGTCGATGAACTGGTCGGTGATGGTGAAGCTGCCCGGCGGACGCCCCTCGGCGAGCGAACCGACCGATGAGATCGACAGGACATCGGTGACGCCCAGCCGCTTGAGCACATCGATATTGGCGCGCGCATTCAGCTGGTCGGGCGAAATCCGGTGCCCGCGCCCGTGGCGCGGCAGGAACACGACGCGGACATGGCCGACGCGGCCGACGAAACAATCGTCCGACGGCGCTCCCCATGGGCTGTGCGTTTCCACCCAGTCGGCATCTTCGATACCCTCGACATCGTAAAGCCCTGATCCGCCGATGATTCCGATCGTCCAGCCGCCCATGGGTCGCTCCATATTGTCTCTGTTCGCGGCACTGCCGCGCGCGTACAAGGGCGCTGATGCCTCAGCCGACGGCCCGGTGTCGAGATAACTTTGTTTCGGGAGAGTCCATGTTTCGCGCCTTGTCGCTTTTTGCCGCCGCCGCTCTTGTCGCGCTTCCTGCCGCCGCGCAGCAGGCCAACACTGCAATTACCGGCGTCTGGCTGATCGAGGACGGCACCGCGCAGGTGACCATCGCGCCGTGCGGAAATCAGGTTTGCGGGCGTATCACGCGCGTCATCCGCGCCCGTCCGGGCTCCAACGGGCGCGATGAGAATAATCCCGATCCCGCACTGCGCAACCGACCGATCCTCGGCCTGTCGATCCTCACCGAAATGACGCGCGACGGCGATGTCTGGCGCGGCAAGATCTATGATCCGCGCGGCGGCAAGGTCTATCGCTCGGTGGTCGAGCGCGACGGCGCGAACCGTCTGTCGGTGAAGGGCTGCATCTCGTTCATCTGCAAGGCGCAAAGCTGGACGCGCGTTTCGTAAGCCACGCCGCAATCAGCCGGCGGGGCAATGCGCCCCGCTGTCGACCCAGGCCCTGGTCAGGGCACCGAACTCGGCCTGGGTTCCCGGCGCGGGCGTGCGTCCCGCACCCGGGTTCCAGCCCCATCCGACCAGCGAATCATGCGCATTATGCTCGACGATCTGGTCGAGCGACTTGCCGCCATTGCGCGCCGGATCCTTGATCTGCTCGCAAATCTGCGCCAGCGATTTCCCTTCCCACGCCATTTCGATCGGCGCGAGATGCCATTGCGGATTGCCCGGGACACTCCCCTCGCCATTGGCGAAGGCGACATTGGCCGGTCCGTGGCAGGTACTGCACTCCAGCCCGGCCGCGCCATGGCCATCGGGACCGCGCGTAACCGGCGGATCATGCGGCCGCTGATCGTCGCCCTGCAGCGGCCGATCGGTGCGCGGATGGCAATTCACGCAGCGCGGGCTCTGCAACACCTTGCCCATTTCCTCGAAGATCGCGACCGATCGCTGCGTGGGATCGCCGATCGTCGCGAAACTGCTGGCGGGACGCAGCCCTTCGCCGCCCTCGCGCGGCGCGGCGACGATGGCGATGGGAAGCGCAACAGCGGAAAGCGCCAGCGCCGCGATGCCGGAGGCCATGATCTTCATCGATTGTCTCCGTGAATGAAGGGCAGCCGATCGACCGCCTTGCCGGTCAATTTGCGCCAGGCATTGGCGACGGCCGGGGCGATCGGCGGCAATCCGGGTTCGCCGACGCCGGTCGGCTCTTCGCGCGAAGCGATCACCGCGACTTCCACCTCGGGCATCTCGCCGATCCGCAACGAGCGATAGCTGTCGAAATTATGCTGCTGCACGACCCCGCCTTCGCCCAGCACCAGTTCGGCATAGAGCGCATGACCCAGGCCATAGCCGATGCCGCCCTCCATCTGCGCGCGGATCACATTCGGGTTCACCGGCACGCCGCAATCGACCGCACACCACACTTTATGGACGCGCGGCACGCCCTCTGGCCCGCGCGACACTTCGGCGATCTGCGCGACATAAGTGCCGAAGCTCTTATGTACCGCGACGCCGCGCGCGCGCCCTTCGGGAACCGCGGCACCCCAATCGGCCATTTCGGCAACACGCGTCAGCACGCCCTTGCGCCGGTCTTCCTCGATCAGCGCCAGCCGCCCGGCGACCGGATCGACGCCGCCCAGTTCAAGCAGCCGATCGAGAAACGTCTCGACCGAATAGGCGGTGTGCGTGCTTCCCACCGATCGCCACCACAATGTCGGCACCCGCGAATCGACGATATGCGCGCCCAGCCGGTGCGCGGGAAAGGCATAGCCCGATTCCCGCGCGCCTTCGACCATCGTGCCGTCGATGCCGTCGTGGATCATCATCGCTTCCATCGGCGTGCCGCGGGCAAAGGATTGTCCGGCGATCACCTGATCCCAGCCGACGATCCTGCCCGCCGCATCGACCCCGCCGCGCAGGCGATGCACCATGATCGGCCGGTAATAGCCGCCGGTCAGGTCGTTTTCGCGCGTCCAGACATGCTTGACCGGCGCGCGGCCGCCATAGGCCTTGAACACGCTCGCCGCTTCGACCGGGAACGCCATGGTGCCTTCCACCCTGCGCCCGAAACTGCCGCCGGCATATTGCTGGTGCAGCACTGCCTTTTCGGGCGGCACGCCCAGTACCCTGGCCGCGGCGGAAAGCTGGGCGACCTGCATCTGCGCGCCCATCCACATTTCCATGCTGTCGCCGTTCATTTCGATCACGGCGTCGAGCGGCTCCATCGGCGCATGCGCCAGATAGGGGAAATAATAAGTCGCTTCGATCGTCTTCGCCGCGCCTGCCAGCGCCGATGCGACATCGCCTTCGGCCTCGGCCTCGACGCCGGGCTGCGCCGCCGCCTCGGCACAGACCTTCAGCAGTTCGTCGCTCGATCGCCGCTCGGCGGCGGACAAATCCCATTCGACTTTCAGCGCCGCGCGCCCGCGCATCGCGGCATAGGTATCGCGGGCATAAACGGCGACGCCCTGCGGCACCGGCTTTACTGCCAATACGCCGGGAACCGCCATCGCCGCGCTGTCATCGACCGACGCCATTTTGCCGCCGAACGCGGGGGGATGGAGGATCGCCGAATGCACCATGTTCGGGCGGCGCACATCCATCGTGAACTGCACGCTGCCGTCCGTCTTGATCGCGCTGTCGACCTTGGGAACATCGGTACCGATCAACGTCCATTGCTCGGGCGTCTTCAGCACCGGCTTTTCGGGCGGGCTGAGCGCTGCGGCATCGTTGGCAAGCTCACCGAACGTCGCCGCGCGATCGCCATGGCGCACCACGCCTTTCGACGCCGTGACTTGCGAAACCGGCACGCCCCAGCGTCTGGCCGCGGCCTCCACCAGCATCGCGCGAGCGGCGGCACCTGCTTCGCGCATCTGGATGAACGCCGTCGCGATCGACGTCGAACCGCCGGTTCCCATCGTGTGAAGCGCCGCATTGGCATAGAGCGCGTCGTTGGCCGGGGCCATTTCGACTGCGATCTGCGACCAGTCGGCATCCATCTCATCCGCCGCCAGCGTGGCGAGGCCCGTCGCCGGGCCCTGACCGAATTCGACATTCTTGATGACGATGATGACCTGGTTGCCGGGCGTCACGCGTACAAAGGCGTTGGGCGCGAAGAGCGCATCGGGCGCGCCGCCCGCCACCGCGCGCGCCGCCGCGCGTCCGGCGGGAAGGCTGAGCCCCAGGATCAGGCCGCTCGTCTGAAGAAAGCTGCGGCGGGTGGGCGTGACTGCGTTCATCGGTTCAGCCCTCCATCGCTTCGGCAGCATCCTTGATCGCCTGCCGGATGCGGACATAGGTGGCGCAGCGGCAGATATTCCCTGCCATTCCGGCGTCGATATCGTCATCGCTGGGCCTCGGCCTGGCCTTGAGCAGCCCGACCGCCGACATCACCTGACCCGACTGGCAAAAGCCGCATTGCGGCACGTCGATCGCAACCCAGGCGGACTGGACCGCTTCGGCCTCGGGCCCGGACACGCCTTCGATGGTCGTTACCGATCGCCCCGCAACCGTCGAAACCGGAGTTACGCAGCTGCGCCGGTTCTTGCCGTCCAGATGCACCGTGCACGCGCCGCACTGCGCAATGCCGCAACCATATTTGGTTCCCGTAAGGCCCAGATGATCGCGCAGCACCCACAGCAGCGGTGTATCGGGATCGCCATCGAAGCTTGCGGAAGCGCCATTCAGCGTGAATTCGGTCGCCATCATGCCCTCCTTATGGCTTTCCCGGCAGGTCTGGATCGGAGCAATGTTGCACTTGCGAACTCGGTCCGCGAAAAAGCGAAGGAACGATCCAAAGGCTCCGGCCTTTCATTCGCTGACAATATGCCGCAGGGAGGGATAGTGCAAAGGGGAACAACCGACCAACTCGCCGCCCCGCCGGTGGACCTGCTGCGCGGCGCGAGCCTGTTTCTCGATTTCGACGGAACGCTGGTCGAAATCGCCGACCGCCCGGATGCGGTTCAGGTGGACGAACGGCTCCACCGGCTGATTGCCTCGCTGGTCGCGGCGCTCGACGGACGCGTGGCGCTGATCAGCGGGCGTCCGGCGGGCGAAGTCCGCAGCTTTCTGGGCGGCGGCGCACAGCCCGGTTTCGCGATCGCCGGTAGCCATGGGATGGAATTCCTCTGGGCCGACGGGCGCCGCACCGCCGCGGAACGACCCGCCTCGCTCGAACAGGTGCATGCCGAAATGACTGCGCTCGCGACCCAAAATCCCGGCGTGATGGTGGAGGACAAGCCATTGGGCGCCGCGCTCCATTTCCGCCAGGCGCCCGAGGCCGAAGAGGCGTGCCGCGCGCTCGCCACCAAATTGGCCGACGTCCACGGTCTGCAGCTCCAGCCCGGCAAGATGTTGTTCGAAGTCCGTACGACAGGCGGCGACAAGGGGCGCGCAATCGCGACCTTCCTCGAAAAATCCGAATATTCCGGCACCCGCCCGATCTTCATCGGCGACGACACGACCGACGAACCCGGCTTCGCCATGGCCGAGCGGCTGGGCGGCGCGGGCATCCTTGTCGGTACGCCGCGTGACACATCGGCTACCTATTTGCTCGCGGGCGTTCCCGAAACGCTCGACTGGCTGACCCAAGCAACGGAGGCGCTCGCGTGACCAACCTGGACCTCTGGCCGATCGGCAATTGCCAGGTAAGCGCGCTGATCGATCGCGCGGGCAATTTCGTCTGGGGCTGCGTGCCGCGCGTCGATGGCGATCCGCTGTTTTCCTCGCTGGTTCGGGGCGAAGACGCTTCGGGCGAAACGGCGCAGGGGCTCTGGTCGATCGATCTGGAAGACGGAATCGCGGTTGAACAACGCTATCTGCGCAACACGCCGATCCTGATCAGCCGCCATACCGATGCCAGCGGCAACGCCATCGAAGTGATCGACTTCTGTCCCCGCTTCGAGCGGATGGGCCGTACCTATCGCCCCGTCGCCTATGCCCGGATCGTCCGCCCGGTGGCCGGCAGCCCGCGTATCCGCGTGCGGCTGCGCCCTACCTGCCATCATGGCAGTTCGTGCCAGCAACGCATCGGCGGGTCGAACCATATCCGCTATTCGATGGATTCGATGACGCTGCGCCTCACCACCACCGCACCGGTGGGCATGATCGAGGAAGAGCGCGCCTTTCGCGTCGAAAAGCCGCTGCATTTCTTCCTCGGCCCCGACGAAAGCTTTGCCGGCAATGTCGCGGCGACGATCGAGGACATGCTGACCAACACCACGCTCGAATGGCAGGAATGGGTGCGCGGCCTCGCCATTCCGCTCGAATGGCAGCAAGTGGTGATCCGTTCGGCGATCACGCTCAAACTGTGCCAGCATGAAGAAACCGGCGCGATCGTCGCCGCGCTGACCACGTCGATCCCCGAACATGCCGATTCCGAGCGGAACTGGGACTATCGCTATTGCTGGATCCGCGACGCCTATTACACGGTTCAGGCGCTCAACCGGCTGGGCGCGCTCGACGTGCTCGAAAACTACCTCGTCTATCTGCGCAACATCGTCGACGCGGCCAAGGGCGGGCATATCCAGCCGCTCTATGGCGTGCTCGGCGACTCCGTGCTCGAAGAACGCATCGCCCGCGATCTGCCCGGCTATCGCGGCATGGGCCCGGTGCGGATCGGCAACGCCGCCTATGACCAGCGTCAGCACGACGCCTATGGCCAGATCGTCCTGTCCAACGCCCAGGCATTTTTCGACCATCGCCTGTTCCGCATGGCAGGGATCGAGGATTTCGAAGGGCTCGAACGCGTCGGCGAACGCGCCTGGCAGCTGTACGACCAGCCCGATGCCGGGCTGTGGGAGCTGCGCACCCGCCAGAGCGTCCATACCTATTCCGCTGCGATGTGCTGGGCCGCGTGCGACCGGCTGGCCAATGTCGCCGGCGAACTGGGTCTGCCCGAACGCCAGCATTTCTGGGAAGCGCGCGCGGGCACGATGCGCCAGCGGATCGAACAATCGGCATGGCGCGAGGATGCGGAATTCGTCTCGGCGACCTTCTCGGGCAGCGATCTCGACGCCAGCCTGCTCCAGCTGCTCGATCTGCGTTTCCTGCCGCCCGACGATCCCCGCTTCGTCGGCACGCTCAAGGCCGTCGAGGCCGGGCTGCGGCGCGGGTCGCACATGCTGCGCTATGCGACCGAAGATGATTTCGGCCTGCCCGAAACCGCGTTCAATGTCTGCACCTTCTGGCTGATCGAAGCGCTGCATTTCACCGGTCGCGGCGAAGATGCGCGCGAGCTTTTCGAAGAAATGCTGTCGCGATGCACCGCCGCCGGGCTACTCTCCGAAGACATCGATCCGGTCACCGGCGAATTATGGGGGAACTATCCCCAAACCTACTCGCTGGTCGGAATGATCAACTGTGCCGTTTTGTTGAGCAAACCGTGGAGCGCCATACGATGAGCCGATTGATCATCATTTCCAATCGCGTCAGCGCACCCAAGGGATCGATGTCGGGTGCGCAGGGCGGGCTCGCCGTCGCGCTTCAGGCGGCGTTACGCGAATCCGGCGGCATCTGGTTCGGCTGGTCGGGCGAGCTGACCGAGAATTTCACCGGCCAGATCAATTTTCAGCGCAACGAAGGCGTGACGACCGCGACGGTCGATCTGGAAGAACAGGATATCGAGGAATATTATAACGGCTACGCCAATCGCACGCTCTGGCCGCTGTTTCACTATCGCATCGACCTCGCCGAATATGAGCGCGATTTCGCCGGAGGATATAAGCGCACCAACGAACGCTTCGCCGACACGGTTCGCCCGCTGATCGAACCGGAAGACGTTATCTGGATTCAGGATTATCACATGTTCCCGCTCGGTTCGGAGCTGCGCAAGCGCGGCTTCCGCAACCGGATGGGCTTTTTCCTCCACATCCCCTGGCCGCCGCGCCGCCTGCTCACCACCCTGCCCGAAGCACATGAGCTGGTGACGTCGATGTTCGCCTATGACGTGATCGGCTTTCACACCCAGGAATGGCTGGAAAGCTTTTGCGATTTCGCGCGGATCGAACTTGGCGCCGTGCTCGAAGAGGATGGCCTGGTGCGGCTGGGCGATCGCACGGTGCGGCTGCTCAACTGTCCGATCGGCATCGATTCCCAGGATTTTCAGGCGATGGCGGATTCCGATATCGCCGCCGCGACGTTCAAACAGATGCGCAAGAGCGCCGTGGATCGCGCGATGATCGTCGGCGTCGACCGGCTCGATTATTCCAAGGGGCTGGAAGAGCGGTTCAACGGCTATGAACGGTTCCTCGAGGAAAGCCCCGAAGAGCGCAAGGAAGTGTTCCTTCTCCAGATCGCCCCGCCCTCGCGCGCGGCGGTCGACAGCTATCAGCGGATTCGCGCCCGGCTGGAGGCGATGTCGGGCCATATCAACGGCGCCTATGCCGATCTCGACTGGGTTCCGATCCGCTATGTGAACAAGGGCTATCCGCGCGATGTGCTCGCCGGCGTCTATCGTGCCGCGCGGATCGGTCTGGTCACGCCGCTGCGCGACGGCATGAATCTGGTCGCCAAGGAGTTCGTCGCCGCGCAGGATCCCGAAGATCCCGGCGTGCTGATCCTCTCGCGCTTTGCCGGCGCTGCGGCGCAGATGCCGACCGCCCTGCTCGTCAATCCGCTGTCGGCAGAGGAAATCGCCGATGCCATTCGTCAGGCGCTGCGCATGCCGCTCGAAGAACGCAAGGCGCGGTGGAAGCCGCTATACGACAATGTCGTCACCGAAGATGTCAGCTGGTGGCGCGAGCGGTTTACTGCTGCGCTGATGGCGGAGGTGCAGGATCAGCAAACCGAAGTGGTGGACTGATTTCGGCCTCGCTGCGATAGCGCAGCACCGCTTCGGGCATTTCCTCGCGCACGAATTTCAACATCGCCTCGCGCACATCGCAGCGCAGGTCGAACGCGGTCGATGCGTCCTTGGCCGTCATCAGCCCGCGCACTTCGACCGAACCATTGGGCTTGGTGTCGGTCACCTGAATATTGTTGAACCGCCCGTCCCAGCGCGGATTGCCCTCGACCACTTCCTTATGCTTCGCGCGAAAGCGATCGATGTCGGCATTGGCGTCGAGATACCAGAACACGCTGCCCAGCAACTCGCTCGTCTGGCGCGTCCAGTTCTGGAAACTGTCCTCCAGGAATTTGGAAACCGGCACCACCAGCCGCCGCTCGTCCCATATCTTGACGACGACATAGGTCATGCGGATTTCCTCGATCTTCCCCCATTCGCCTTCGATAATGACGACATCGTCGATGCGGATCGGTTCGGTCAGCGCCATCTGGATGCCGGCGATCAGATTCTTGAGCGCGGGCTGCGCCGCAGCGCCCACCGCCAGCGCCGCCAGTCCGGCCGAGGCGGCCAGCGTCACGCCGATGCTCCGCACGCTCGGAATGCTCATCAGCATCGCGCAGAAGGTGATCAGGATCACGACGAAAGTGGCGATGCGGAACAGGATGTCGGCACGCGTGCGGCGGCGGCGGGCGTGGAGATTATCCTCCACCGAAATATCGGCGCGGCGCTGCACGAAACCATTGGCGACCCGGATCAGCGCGACCGCCAGCCAGCCGACCAGCGCCGGCACCACCAGCCCGGCAATCTGGTCCCAGATCGCGGCGGCGCGCGCATTGAGCGACAGGGCCGGCCGAACCCAGGCGAGCGCGAACGCGACCAGCAGCCAGCGGCTCGGGCGTTTGACGCGACGGACAAGATCGGCAGCGGTAAGATAGGGGGTGCGCTTCCCGATCCGGCGGACCAGGATCAGGATGAACTGATGCAGCAGCAGCGCCGTCAGCACGGCAAGCGTGCCCAGGACGACGTCCTCGATCCAGCGTGCATTGGGGTCGGCACCGACCAGATCGAGTATCGGTGTCGTCACCGACGCGATCCAATCGCTCGCCCTGGCAAGGAAATCCTGCAAAATGCCGCTCCCTGTTGCGTGTCCCTTTCCAACGGAACCGGGCGCTGCCGGTTCCCGCAGTGCGGCGTAACCGCGCATGCGGCGCCCGCCTGACGGGCGCTTCGGCCATCACGCGACGCAGCAAAACCTGCCGCTGCAAAGATGACCCTATCGGCACGGGCGCGCAAGGCACAGGGCGCGGAGACAAGTCCCCGCGCCCTTACCGCCCGATCCGGATCGGAATATCGGCCGGAGCGCTCCCCCATCGCCCCGGCCTGAGCCGCTCTATTGCGGCGGCGTCGCCAGCAGCGTCAGCATGCCCGGCCGCATGCGATTGGCCGCGACTTCGATCGTCGCGCCCGATGCCGTGGTCATCAACGGACGGAAATCGCTCCCGGGCATATTGTTCGCCACCAGCTTGAACCGCGTCAGGTCCGAACGAAACTGCTGCTGATCGGCCTCGGTCATCCCGGTCACTGCGAAAAACAGGTCATACAGTTCGCTGAACGCCATCGGGTGCGGATGATTGCCGAAATCCACCTGAAACGTGCCTGCCGGCGCATTCACCCCGTCGGTGGTGAGCAGCGCCATCCCGTAATTTTCTTCATTGGAAATGCGCCCCGAACACAGCAGCAGCTTGGCGCCCTCCAGCACGTCCGCCGTCCCCTCCGAATCCTTGAAGAACGGGCACCGGCTCTCATTCACATCCCGAAACGCTTCCATCGCGGCGCGTTGTTCGGCCACGGTCGGATAGCTTGCGGCCGGACTCGCTTCGGCGGCTACCGGGTCTCCGCCGCCTGCATCGGCGGTGTTTCCCCCGTCCGATCCGCATGCCGAAAGACCGATCGCCATTGCGGCGACTGCCGCCAGCCCGATTAGCTGTTTCATACGCATCCCCTCACTTTTTTCACTGTCCCCGGCCACCTGGTCACTCACAGGCGACGATTTCGAATTTCGAGCCGCTCGCTTCCAGTTCGGACTGGGTGGAGCCATAGCTTTTCATCAGCGGCCCCAGCGCGCGCGTAACCGAATCATTCGCCGCAATCGAAATCGGGCCGACGCGCGACGCATTGCCGTTCGGATCGGTGGCCAGGATCGTCACCTGTCGCATTTCGCTCGACCCGTTGGTGATCCGCGCCGAGATCGTGTTGGCGAAGATCCCCGAATCCACCAGAATATCCATCTTCACCGCCGAACAGCCGCCTCCGCCCAGGCCGCATGAGGACAGCAACCCGCACCCCAGCGCAATTGTCAGCGTCTTGACCAGTTTCGGCATTTTCACTCCTTGCCCTGCCATTCCCCCGCCTTTTCCGCAGGATCGTTGCGATGCAGGATAGAGCCGCTGCGGCGCGCCCGGGCACCTATAAAAAGATTAGGTCGCGAACCTAAGCCGGGTTCGGGGACATGGGCGCGCCCAGCAGGCCGACCTGAAAGGCGCGCGGAAGGATCTCGCGATTGAGCGCGCAATCGAGCTTTGCGCGCAACTGTTTCAGGTGAAAGGATATAGTGACTTCGGACACGCCCAGCCGGTCGGCAATCTGCTTGTTCGACAGTCCGTCCCATAATGCCATCAGCACATCATATTGCCGCGGCGATATCCTCAGGTCGTCCAGTGCGATACGCTTGCGACATTCGGGATGGAGCCGCTGATAGGCGATCGAATAGATCGTATAGAGCAGCGGAACATGCTGTCCGACGAAGTCGGTAAAGTCGGATGCGGACATCAGATCGGTTCCGATCGCGATGCCGCCATCCA
Organism: Stakelama portus; assembly: GCF_003171655.1. Taxonomy (GTDB): domain Bacteria; phylum Pseudomonadota; class Alphaproteobacteria; order Sphingomonadales; family Sphingomonadaceae; genus Sphingomonas; species Sphingomonas portus. The sequence goes on from NZ_QFZL01000009.1 coordinate 79,693, forward strand.
CCTGGCCATATGCATTTTTGTGCGAAAAACCCACTGCCCGTTCCATGCCGGCATGCCGCGCTTCGGCGATCAGCTCGCGCCCCTTGCTCGACCAGATCAGGGGTTGCTCCTCATCCACCGCGAACATGAGTGCGGGGCGATCGCTGTTCAGGACATGCGGGATCAGCGCATCCTCGGGCCCGTAATTGCGCGCAGCATAATGCGCGACCCAATTGTTGCGAAAATTCTCGAGAAAGACCGGAAGGTCACGCGTCGTCCCATTGGGGAAAACGACATAGTTGACCACATTGAAGCCCAGCTCGAGCAGCGATTGCGTCAGGCAATGCCATTTCGCTTCAAAGCTCTGCGCGGCTTCCATCCGATAGATATAGTCTATCAGGGTATTTTGCATCTTGCTTCAGGCGTCCGGCACGTCGTTGCGCGCGCCTTCGTCACCCCTCCCACCGGTAACACGACTATTAAGATCGCCGCATGAAGCGGCGAAATACGCCCCGAGCACATTGGGGCAGCGATCTAAGCACAGCGGAAACAAGGGGTCTAGGCCCTGTTGGCCAAAGGGGATTCCCAAATCGCCGCATGACTGATTCAAGACTGCCTTTCAGGGAGGCAGCTTTGGCTCGAGGTGATCTGACAGACGATGAGTGGGCGCTGTTGCCTGCCGAGCGCGGTCGGTGGGCTCGCCTGGCCCAGGCTGATGCTAGCCGACAAGGGCTACGACAGCGACGATGTCCGCGCCAGCTTGCTGCTCGAGGGGAGTCTGCCGGTCATCCCGCCGAGGGCCAACCGCAAAAAGGCCATCGCCTGCGACTTCCGCGCCTACAAGGACCGCAACCGGGTCGAGCGCATGTTCAACAAACTCAAGCAGTTTCGTCGCATTGCAACCCGATACGACAAGACAGCCGTCTCCTTCCTCGGCTTCCTGGCGCTCGCCGCCGCGAGGCTACGGATGCCTAGCTTCACAAGAGGGGCTTTCGCCAATCATCCCCCTACTTCGTCGGGCGCACCGGCTGCCGGAGGATGATTTTGCGCTGCGGCGGGGCAACGCGGCTCCAATCATCGAGATAGATCTCATGATAGGGACCATCCGGCTCTAGCCCTTCCTGTGGCAGGTAGTCGCCGTAAAGCCTTGCCAATACCGCCGGAAGGTCGCTCGTTCCGCCAATATGCAGGAACTGCACGCACTTGCCTTCAGCCAGAACCTCCCATCGAACAGCGCGATCATCGCCCAATTCGCGGCGCGCTTCAGCAGCCGAGTCCTTCAATCTCTGTGCATCAGCCCAGACCGGCAAGGTAATCTGCACACGCCAATGCCACTTCTCACGGTTGCCCGCAGCCAGGTCATCCATATCATCGGCCCAGTAGACCATTTCCACCGGCGGCTCGACAAATGACTTGCCCATCCGCTCCCGCGCTTCGCGTCGGATAGCGTAGATTGCGGTGTAGAGAGCTTTCACTGCGGCTTCGATTGAGGCCTGTTCAGGCGGGCCTTCGCCATCCAGGATCGCAAAGGGAAGCTTGGGCACTTCAACAATGCTGAAGTCGCCAGCCGGTGGCGCGTAAAGCGTACGCAACGCAGTTCGGTCCTGTGTTAAATCTATCAGTGCTGCGTCTACCACGGCTTGTTCCTCATATAGTCCAGTGTGGTGTTGATCCAGCTTCGCTCGGCCTTCAGTTGGCCGGTCGAAAAGTCAAAAAGACTTTCGATGTGATCGGGCATGGGCTGTCTTTGTCGGCGCACTTGCTCGAGCCGCTCCAGTTCCGCGACAACCGACGACAGGCGCATCTCCAAGGCGTTCAAGGCCGCTTCGCGCGCGAGCACTGGCCAATGCACCATTCCAAGCAGAAGCGATGAGAAGGTAGGACGATAGGCGCCAAGAGCGGCAATCGTCTCTTGGCGCAAAACCTCACGGCCGGATGGCGTGATGCAGAACGTCTTTCGCGCCTTGGCACCCCTGGGTAGCTCGGACTCCACAAGCCCAGACTTCTCCAGCTTGCCGAGCACGAAATAGATCGAAGAGAAGCCGACTTGCGTCCACTCCCGCATGCCCCGTGTGTCAATGATCTGCTCCAGCTCATAGCCATGGCGCGGCATCTCGGCGACGAGCCCCAGGAGCAACAGTTCAGCATCTGTAAGGTGCGCCGACATATTCTAGTACTAGAATATGTGGCTAGCCAGTGTCAATCACTCGTGCTTCACCGGGTTCCCGAAATCCGGGCAACAAGGAGGGGAAACACTCCCTAGGGTCACCTTTCGTCAACAGGCGCTAGGTGGCGCGCACGAGACTTGTCCCGCAATCGCCAGCCTGCCGAATTCCCCGAAGCGCATGATCGCGCCGCCATGCCGCAACTCACCCGGCGCGCGGCGGTATCCGAACCGGCCATCGGCAAATATGTCGAATATCGTGGCGGAAAAGCATGCCGGACGGCGCCGCTATAGCCCGCCGGTTCGGCTTCCTGGCAGTTGCGACGAACGTGGTCGCTCTGAAGAAAGCGCCAGAGCCAATGCCGGCGCGGCGTACCGCGATCGGATTGATAGCGGCAATCCGACGGGGTCAGGCGTGACGGGCGGTCGAATCCCGTGTGAGGGGCTGCCAGATCAGTCCCGGCCCGATGATGCGCAGCATTACTGCGTTACGAAAACCGGGCCTGCCTCGCCAGAAGCGCCGAACACCGCCGAATTCGTCCGGACGCATCGGCAAATCCGCGCAAGGCGCCGCATCCTCGTCGACCGAAAAGACGCCCAAAAAAGCGCCAAAACGCAAAAACGCCCGCGCAGGACGAGCCTGGCGGGCGTTTTGATATTTGGTT
>NZ_QFZL01000009.1:85000-98886 GCF_003171655.1 Stakelama portus
CGCCCTATTCAGACTCGCTTTCGCTGCGCCTACACCTAACGGCTTAAGCTTGCTTGATACATTAAGTCACTGACCCATTATGCAAGAGGTACGCGGTCACCCCATAAAGAGGCTCCCACTGCTTGTAGGCATTCGGTTTCAGGTACTGTTTCACTCCCCTCATCGGGGTGCTTTTCACCTTTCCCTCACGGTACTAGTTCGCTATCGGTCATGTACGAGTATTTAGGCTTGGAGGGTGGTCCCCCCATGTTCAGACAGGATTACACGTGTCCCGCCCTACTCGAGTCCTGATACATCACTTTCGCATACGGGGCTGTCACCCGCTATGGCGCTACTTTCCAGAAGCTTCTGCTAGTTGAATATCAGGCACTGGCCTGGTCCGCGTTCGCTCGCCACTACTAACGGAATCTCGGTTGATGTCTTTTCCTCCAGGTACTGAGATGTTTCAGTTCCCCGGGTTCGCTTCACCAAAGCTATTTTATTCACTTCGGTGATACCTATAACCAATTACTCCGATCCTGATCGCTCAGGAGCGAAATAATTGGTGAAGGTGGGTTTCCCCATTCGGAAATCGTCGGGTCAAAGGTTGCTCACACCTCACCGACGCTTATCGCAGCGTGCCACGTCCTTCATCGCCTGTACATGCCAAGGCATCCACCAAATGCCCTTACCTCACGCTTGAGAGTCCACACCACCAACGACAGCACTGGATCGGCCCGAAGACCGACACGAAACTCGGCAAGAGCAGTACGTCGAGGTATCTTGGTGTGGATGATTAATCTCAGCCTTGAAATTCGGACGATCATCAAAGCGGTCACAATGATGTCGCCCGACAAAGTGACAACAACAAATCCGGTCCGAAGACCTTCATCGCTGCCGCCACGGCATCGATTTGAAAAACCCATTCACAATGTCAAAGAATGCGGGCGAACCCACATGTCATGCCGCACGCTTACGCACGGCAATTTCGTTTCTTCATCCCTGGATATCCGCATCAGCAGCTGGTGGAGCCTGTCGGGATCGAACCGACGACCTCAAGCTTGCAAAGCTAGCGCTCTCCCAACTGAGCTAAGGCCCCGAAGCTGCGTCACCCATATGGGTCGCTGCGGCGGGCCGTCAAGCTCGTGGTGGGCCGAGTAGGAGTTGAACCTACGACCTCACGCTTATCAGGCGTGCGCTCTAACCACCTGAGCTACCGGCCCCCTTTGCCATCGCCGGCCAAAAGGCCGCGAGGGGCAGAAGCCAGCTCAGGCGCCCATCTCCGAAGAGATGGTATCCAGTGATGAAGGGACATGAGGACGGCGGCTATGTTCTTTGGAATGGAGGAAGCTCTTCCGATTGGCGAACCAATCGGCGCTTTCCGCCGATATCCTTAGAAAGGAGGTGATCCAGCCGCAGGTTCCCCTACGGCTACCTTGTTACGACTTCACCCCAGTCGCTGAACCCACCGTGGTTGGCTGCCTCCAGTAAACTGGTTAGCGCACCACCTTCGGGTGAATCCAACTCCCATGGTGTGACGGGCGGTGTGTACAAGGCCTGGGAACGTATTCACCGCGGCATGCTGATCCGCGATTACTAGCGATTCCGCCTTCATGCTCTCGAGTTGCAGAGAACAATCCGAACTGAGACAGGTTTTGGAGATTAGCTCACCCTCGCGGGATTGCTGCCCACTGTACCTGCCATTGTAGCACGTGTGTAGCCCAACGCGTAAGGGCCATGAGGACTTGACGTCATCCCCACCTTCCTCCGGCTTATCACCGGCGGTTCCTTTAGAGTACCCAACTAAATGATGGTAACTAAAGGCGAGGGTTGCGCTCGTTGCGGGACTTAACCCAACATCTCACGACACGAGCTGACGACAGCCATGCAGCACCTGTGTGTAGGTCCCCGAAGGGAAGAAATCCATCTCTGGAAGTCGTCCTACCATGTCAAACGTTGGTAAGGTTCTGCGCGTTGCTTCGAATTAAACCACATGCTCCACCGCTTGTGCAGGCCCCCGTCAATTCCTTTGAGTTTTAATCTTGCGACCGTACTCCCCAGGCGGATAACTTAATGCGTTAGCTGCGCCACCAAAGCACCAAGTGCCCTGACAGCTAGTTATCATCGTTTACGGTGTGGACTACCAGGGTATCTAATCCTGTTTGCTCCCCACACTTTCGCACCTCAGCGTCAATACCAGTCCAGTGAGCCGCCTTCGCCACTGGTGTTCTTCCGAATATCTACGAATTTCACCTCTACACTCGGAATTCCACTCACCTCTCCTGGATTCAAGCGATGCAGTCTTAAAGGCAGTTCTGGAGTTGAGCTCCAGGCTTTCACCTCTAACTTACAAAGCCGCCTACGTGCGCTTTACGCCCAGTAATTCCGAACAACGCTAGCTCCCTCCGTATTACCGCGGCTGCTGGCACGGAGTTAGCCGGAGCTTATTCTCCCGATACTGTCATTATCATCTCGGGTAAAAGAGCTTTACAACCCTAGGGCCTTCATCACTCACGCGGCATTGCTGGATCAGGGTTTCCCCCATTGTCCAATATTCCCCACTGCTGCCTCCCGTAGGAGTCTGGGCCGTGTCTCAGTCCCAGTGTGGCTGATCATCCTCTCAGACCAGCTAAGGATCGTCGCCTTGGTGAGCTTTTACCTCACCAACTAGCTAATCCTACGCGGGCTCATCCCAGGGCGATAAATCTTTGGTCTTACGACATTATGCGGTATTAGCACGAATTTCTCCGAGTTATTCCGCACCCCAGGGCAGATTCCCACGCGTTACGCACCCGTGCGCCACTAGATCCGAAGATCTCGTTCGACTTGCATGTGTTAGGCATGCCGCCAGCGTTCGTTCTGAGCCAGGATCAAACTCTCAAGTTTGATGTTCCATGCCGACGAGGCGGAATAGGCCCCGACAGCACAGCTCATTTTCAAGGAGCCGTTCCTGCACAAATCTTACGATACCGATCGGCGAACCGATCGTACCGTCACGTATGGAAACGTGTAAGGACATGTTTCAGATCATCGCCGAAGCGAAGACCTTGGAACGGCTTGATTTACCGAGTATCCGACACCTTGAAGCTGTCGGACCCGGGGCCGCCGCCCACATGTCCCTTCATCTAAAATCACAATGTCAAAGAGCGCAAAAGACCGACGCCTTGCCAACCCCTTTTTCTCGGGGCGACTGAGGCGCCTGGTTTTTGGTGACCGTCGAAGCGTTCCGTGTGGAGCACCGCGTCGGTGGAGTGGCTTCTATGCGTGAGCCCCCGGTCCGTCAAACCCTTTTTTGCAATTTTCTTTCGGTCTTTCTGAAAGCCGCAGAACTCCTAGGGTTTTGGAGTGGTATTGGATCATCGCGGCGCTTGGGGGATATCCGAATCGCCTCCACGAACCCCGAATCACGCTTCGAATCGGGTCTGAATCGGCATGATTTTTCCGAAATCGCCCTCGGGAATCGCCGCCGGGGCGATTCCGAAGGCCCGAATCTGCGATCGGAACCGTCCCGACCGACTCAACGACCCGAAACTGATTCGTCGGGGCCCCCGCGGCACCCCTTATACCTGGCGTATATAGTCCCGCATGGCGTTGGCTTCGGATTCGATCCGCTCGATCCGGTATTTCACCAGATCGCCGATCGAGATGAAGCCGACCATCCGCGCCCCGTCGACCACCGGCAGATGGCGGATGCGGCGACGGGTCATCAGCGACAAGGCGTCGAGCACCGATTCATCGCTGCGCACCGTAATCGCCGGCGCCGTCATCACTTCGCTTACCGGACGGTCGAGCACATCGGCGCCTTCGCGATCGAGGCAATAGAGAATGTCGCGTTCGGAAAAGATGCCGGCGACGGCGTCCCCCACCATTACCGGCATCGCGCCGATCCGGCGTCCCGCCAGCAGCGCAACCGCCTCGCGCACGGTGCGATCACCGGAAATGCAAACGATGTCGCCGTCTCTGCCACTCAGGATGGTCGCGATAGTCATGGCCTATCTCCTCACCCGGTGCTTTCGTTTCTCGCCCGAACGGCACCGGCTCGCGCAGGCGAATTCGTCTCAGGCGCTTGAGGATTTCACTTTTCGCCCCCAATTGCAAAACATGTCGCACCGCACGCCCGATCTCGACGATCCCGAATATGCCGCATTCGCCTGGGGCCGTTATCGCGCCATCCTGGGCTGGATGAGCGGATTTGCCGTTCTGGTCGCTTTGTTCTGCGCCGCAATCATGTGGTGGCTGCTCGGCGAGTTTCAGCTTCACATGATGATCGCGACGATGCTCGGCGTGTTCCTCACCGTCTGGCTCGCCGCCGCGCTGATGGGACTGATGTTCCTGAGCTCGGGCAGCGGCCATGACGAACGGATCGAGGATCCGCTCGCCGGCGAAATCGATATCGGCGACTGACGCGCCCTAACGGTCGCGAATGCGGAAGCGAATCACGGTGGCCGCATTGGCGGGCAGCGTGCCGACCCACACAAACTTGCCGTCGCGCTCGATCACCCGGCCCGGCCCTGAAAAGCGCGAAATGCGATAATAGGCCGTCTCGCCCAGCATCGCTTCCCCCGCCACATCGACCGGCAACGCGTTGGACATGGTGACTTCGCGGTCGCGCCGATCATCGCGCTCGTTGCTGTCCTCGATATCCGCGACCAGCTGAGTCGCTTCGTCGGCTACCTCGATGTCGATCTTGCCGTCGATTGCCGTATCGTCGATCGCGCCTTCGCCGATCAGCAGCCGCGTATCGCGATAGGGGCGGAACAAAGCCACCGGCCCGGCGGGCAGCGGCAGGCCCAGTCCATCGGCTTCGCGATTGCGTCCGCGCAATATGATCTGCGCGGCAACGCCGTCATCCTCGCCCTCCGCATCGAATCGATAGAGCAGGTCGAGCTTCACCATGTCGCGCTGGAGCAGAGCCACCTGCTTCTGCGACATCGCCGCGACATTGGTCGGCATCGGCACGCGATAGAGTTTGAGGTCGCCCAGTTCTTCCTGGCTGACCATCACTGCATCCTGCGCGAAGCTGGCGCGATAGCCGGTCACGACAATTTCCTGCGCGGGCGCAGCCATCGGCGGCGGCGGCGGTGAGGGCGGCGCCGGCGCCATTTGCGGCGCCAAAGGCGTTGCGAAACACCGCAAGCGGACCTGTGTCGGAGGCGTCGACTGATATTCCCGCTCGTCCTCGCGATTGACTTCGCCCGCGACCACCATCGTCTCCGCATCGGGAAAGCTGGTCGAATCGCTGCTCGCCAGCGTCACCCATCCGGTCAGCGACACGCCATTCCCATCGGGATCGAGCGTGGCGACATAATTGGCCTGCCAGTCGAACCCCCAAGCGAGATAGGATAGCTGCACCGTCGCCCGCCCGGCGCGCGGCGAATCGATCTGTACCGATAATGTCGGTTTGGCCGACAGCCCCTCGGGCACGCCGTCATAGACGATCGAGTCGTCGGTCGGACCGCAATCGAGCGCCTCGAACCCGCTCTGCGTCTGCAATATCGCCGCGCCATCGGGGCCGGACCGGATGATCGCCCGCTCCTCGGCGCTGCTCCCCTCGCCCACCCGGCGAATCGTCACCGGGCGACCAAAGCTGCGCGCATACAGGCTGCGCGGCGACAGCAGATCCGCATCGAGATTCTTCTCGCGCACCTCCGCGGGCAATCCGGTGACGATCGCGCTTTCGGGCAGCATCCCCGCCGCCACACCTTCGAACCGGATCACCGATCGCCCGGCGGGAATGTCGATCGTCCGCGTCTCGCTGACCAGCGCATAGCCTTCGAGCCAGTTCAGTTGCATTCGCTCGTCGGGCTCGCGGTCAGGCGCACGATAGATGGTGACCGCCACCGCGCCCGGAGCGTCCGACGTTACCATTGTCTGCGCAACGACTGGAGTCGCCGCGAGCAACGCAGCGGTCAGAATGAACGGGCGGAGCATCCGCATCGCGCGGCTCAATAACGCGTGTCGAACGTCGCGGTGACTTCGGCCTCGCCATTGGCGGGCACGGTCACGGTCCACAGCGCCTGATCCGAAGTGATCCGTTCGGACTTCTGGCTTTCGTCGGTGATCCGCGTGTCATCCCACCAGCTGTCGAGCCCGGCCTGGACAAACTCCACCGTCACTGCCTCGGGCCGCGCATTGGTGAATTTGTACCGCATCTCGGTGCGCCAGCGGCTGCTGCCGATCCGCGTCCGCGCAACCACGGTCGGCTGCACCTTCACGTCGAACGCCTCGCCGGTCTTCAGCGCGATCTGCGATCCCATCGGCGTATGGCCGATATTGCTTTCGCCGATGAACTGCGGCGTCCCGCGCGCATCGCGCATATAGACGCGCACCGTGCCGGCGGGCAGCGCATCGCCCAGCCCGCCTTCGGCCGAGCTCGAAAAGCGCAGCACCGTATCGACGCTCTGCGCATCGCCGCTCTGCCCCAGCCAGCCATTGCGATAATAATAGGCCTTGGCCGCAGGCGCGCCCGCGACATCGAGGAAGCTGACCTGCTTCTGCTGGGCGTTCGCGATCGTCGTGCGTTCGGCGAGCGGATAGAGATAATAATCGCCCAGCCGCTCGCGATTGGCGCTTTCGGTGCCGGGGCTGTTGCCGATCGGCCGCGGCGTCGGGCGCGCGCGCGTCGTGCCATAGCTTGGCTGTCCCTGCCCCGGCGCGCCCGCGACCAGGATCGTGTTGGCGTTGGTAAAGGTGGTGCCGCTATTGTTGTTCAGCGTTATCCAACCCTGCACATCGATCTTGCCCGCACTCTCGTCGAACAGCGCGACATAATCCGCGCTCCAGCTCAGCCCGTGCGACAAATAGGTCAGCGTCACCGGCCGCGCGCCGCTGCGAACGCTGTCGAGCGTGATCGACAATGTCGGCCGCGCGCGCAGATTGGCGGGCAGCGATCCGAACACCACCCGCCCGCTATCATCGTCCAGCACTTCGATCCGGTTGCCGATCTGGACAATCGTCCCGCCATTATTGGCCAGCACCCGCGCGGTTTCGGGCACGCCGTCGCGGATGATCGTGATCGTCGATCCGACAGCCTTGTCCATCAGCTTTTCGGGCGTCAGCAGGTCATAGTCGAAATTCTGTTCGACGATGCTCGTCCCCGCCGCCGCCAGCGTCACCGTTTCCGGGCGGATCGCGGCGGACACATCGGCGAATTCCTGACGGCTGCGTCCGGCGGGCAGCGTCAGCGAACGCGTATCCTGCACCAGCGCCAGATTATTGTTGTAAATGGTGACGGCGACATCGCCCTGCGCGGTTTCGCCGGGCATTTCCTGCGCCATCGCGCCAACCGGCAGACATGCCGCCATCACGCCCAGAGCCAGAATGCGCATCGCCATCTCCCCTTTGTTTGTCGGGAGCTTAGCGCGCCAGACTGAACAGTACATGACGAAATTTGCAGAACCTTCTTCCCCCGCCAGGGGAAGGTGGCTGGCGAAGCCCGACGGAGGGGGAGGATAAGAAAACGGCGGAACAGGATGCCCGCCCCCCCCCCCGGCGCGCCAAAAGAAAAACCCCGGAGCTTTCGCCCCGGGGTCTTGCATATCTGAAACGATGGCGCCTGCTTACGCGGCGGCTTCGCCTTCGCTTTCCACCTTGGGCTTGGCCGTGCGGCGGCGGCGGGGCTTGGGAGCCTCTTCGCCATCCCCGGCTCCCAGCGCGGGCGGCAGCGCAGCCTCGATCCCTTCGACGGGAGCGGCCTCCGCTTCGGCTTCGGCGCGGCGCGGGCGACCCCGGCGGCGCGGCTTGGCCTCTTCCTCGGCATCGGCGGACGGTTTGCCCGCAGGCGCTTCGGCCTCGCGCTCGGCATCGGCCTGACCGTTCATCGCGCCATTGGAATGGCCGTTGGAACGCCCGTTGCGGCGCTCGCGGCGTTCCTGACGCGGCTGTTCGTCGCGGTCGGAGCCATCGGCTTCGAGTTCGGTATCGTCCTCGTCGTCCGAATCCTCGCGATTGCGGCGCTGATGTTCTTCCTGCCGCGCGCGGTTTTCGTTGAGCACCCGGAAATAATGATCCGCGAACTGCAGATAATATTCGGTGTTGACCCGATCGCCCTGCGTCTGGGCGTCGCGCGCGAGGTTCTTGTATTTCTCGAGCAACTGCGCCGCGTTGCCGCGCGCCCGGTTGTCGATACGGCTCCCGTTATTCTGGTTGGGATTACCCTGCGAGCGCTGCCCGCCGCGACCGCGACGGCGGCCGGCCTGACGATTATTCATCAAGGTATCAGTGTCCTGTTCTCAAAAACCTGTCCGTCGATCCTCGTCGATCCCGGATGCGAGTGTCTTGGCGGTGGGCGCGGCATCATCCGCGCTCCGCCTGCCACGGCCGCCGGACTGCAGCGGCTCACATGACCATGGATTGAGCAAGCGCCCTTTCCAGCCTCGGCTTGTTGAAAGTGCTTGCCCCGCAACGGGTATTAACCCGTGATGCCGCATTCTCCAAGCGGAAATATATGACGTTTTGATGAGCATTCAACGCAAAGCCAGTGCGCGGGGCCTCTCCCCAAGGTCATAATATAGCGTCGCCGCCCGTCCGGCATCGCTCGCCAAAGCCGCTACGGCATCGGCCTGAAGCGACCCGATTTCGACAAGCGCCACCCCGCCATCGGCCAAAAGCGCGGAAATCTGCGGCATCAGTACGCGATAATCGTCCAGCCCGTCGGCACCGGCAAACAGCGCCTCTCCCGGCTCATAATCGCGAACATCCGGCGGCAGCTGTTCATTTGTACCAATATAGGGCGGATTGCAGAGGATAAGGTCGAACGCCCCGTCGATCCCCTCGCCCCAGTTTCCCCGGCGAAACGTCGCGCGATCGGCCAGTTTCAGCGCGCGCGCATTCCGCGCCGCATAGCCCAGCGCGACATCGGACGCATCGATTCCCAGCCCCTGCGCATCGGGCCATTGCGCCAGCGCCGCCAGCAACAAGGTGCCAGGCCCGGTGCCCAGATCGAGGATGCGCGCCGGCGCCCCCGAACCGAAATGCGCCACCGCCGCTTCGATCAGCGTCTCGCTGTCGGGGCGCGGCACCAGCACGCCCGGCCCCACTTCCAGCTCGATTGTCCAGAAAGCGCGCCGTCCGGTGATATAGGCAATCGGCTCATGCCCCATCCGCCGCGCGACCAGCGCCGCAAACGCCTCCGGCACGGCATCGCCCAGCCGCCCGAGCAACAACGCGTCGCGCGAACATCCCATCGCATGCGCCATCAGCAATTCGGCATCGAGCCGCGGCGTATCGCTCACCGCCTCCAGCCGCCGCGCCGCATCCGCCAGCGCGACGCGCGCAATCATTTCCACCCGTAGCTCGCGGCCCAGACGATCGCGTCCATCGCCTTGCGGTCGATCTCGGGATAGGCGGCCTTCACTTCCTCCGCCGCCCAATGCGCGGCATCGTCCAGCGACATGCGCTTCCAGTTGGGCTGGAGCCCGGCCAGAATATCCATCGCGCGTTCGAGCTGCGGCTGGACCTTGGCCGCACGGCGCTTGCCCAGCCCCTTTTCGACGCGCGCGAAATCGGTGCTCGGATGCGGCGCATTGTTGAAATTGAGGTAGAGCGCAATCGCGCGCGACAGGTCGTTGCGTCCGAACATCAGGCGGCGTCGAGCTGCGCGAGCCGCTCGGCCTCATCTTCGGAAATCAGCGTGTCGAGCAATTCGTCCATTTCGCCTTCCAGGATTTCGGGCAGGCGATGGAGCGTCAGATTGATCCGGTGATCGGTCACCCGGCCCTGCGGGAAATTATAGGTGCGGATGCGTTCGGAACGGTCGCCCGATCCGACCATCGACCGCCGCGCGCCGGTACGCTCGGCATCGAGCCGCTCGCGTTCCTTTTCATACAGGCGTGTACGCAGCACCTTCATCGCCTTGGCCTTGTTCTTGATCTGCGACCGTTCGTCCTGCTGGATGACGACGATCCCGGTCGGCAAATGGGTGATGCGCACGGCCGAATCGGTCGTGTTCACGCCCTGCCCGCCGGGGCCCGACGAACGATAGATGTCGATCCGCAGATCCTTGTCCTCGATCTGCACATCGACGTCCTCGGCCTCGGGCAGCACCGCGACAGTCGCTGCGGACGTGTGGATGCGTCCGCCGCTTTCGGTCACCGGCACGCGCTGGACGCGATGGACGCCGCTTTCGAACTTCAGCCGCGCGAACACGCCGGTTCCGGTGACGCTGGCAACGACTTCCTTATATCCGCCCGCTTCGGACGGGCTGGCGGAGATCAGCTCGACCTTCCAACCGCGCGCATCGGCATAACGCTGATACATGCGCAGCAGATCGCCTGCGAACAGCGCGGCTTCATCGCCGCCCGTGCCTGCGCGGATTTCCAGCATCGCCGGGCGCGCATCGGCGGCATCGCGCGGCAACAGCGACAGTGCCAGCCGCCGCTCGGCTTCCTCACGCGCGGTTTCGTTGAGATGCAGTTCCTCGGCGGCCATCGCGCGCAATTCGGCGTCGCCATCGCGCGTCATCTGGCGAAGGCTCTCCGCCTCGGCGCGCAGCCGCCGCACTTCGCCCGCCGCCTCGGCGACCGGTTCCAGCTCGGCATATTCCTTCGACACCTGCACGAAACGGTCGCCCGGCAAATCGCCGGTCGCCATCAGCGCCTGCAATTCATCGCGCCGCGCCTCGATCGCGGCAATCCGGTCAGCGGGGATGCGGGTCATTTGGCGGCCGCCTCCAGGATCGACTGCACCTGTGCAAGCAGGGGGCTGTCCGCTGCGGCGCGCGTACCGGTTTCCGCTCCGCCTTCGCCGAAGCGGAAGGATACCAGCACCTGCGCGCCGATCTTGACGGCCTTGTCATAGCGTTTGCGCGGCGATCCGCTGGCGATCATGTCGGCGCGCAATCCGCCCCGGCGCAGCATCGCCAGCGCGCGGGTCGCATCGCCCAGCGCGCGGTCATCCTCGACGGCCAGGATAACGTCGAGCACCGGTGCCTCCGGCTCGGCAATCAGCATCGCAAGCCGCTCGACGCCCGCCGCCCAGCCGATCCCGGCGGTCGGCTGACCACCCAGCTGTTCGATCAGCCCGTCATAGCGCCCGCCCGCCAGCACCGTGCCCTGCGCACCCAGCCGGTCGGTGACGAATTCGAACGCCGTGTGACGATAATAATCCAGGCCGCGCACCAGCCGCGGATTGCGCGTCCAGGCGACTCCGGCGGCGTCGAGCCCCGACGTCACCGCTTCGAAAAATTCGCGCGCCTCGTCCGTCAGAAATGCGTCGATATCCGGCGCGCTGTCCGCCGCCGGGCGGTCGCGCGGGTCCTTCGAATCGAGAATGCGCAGCGGATTCTTCTCGAGCCGCGTCAGGCTGTCCTCGGAAAGTTCGCTCTTGTGCGCTTCGAAATGCGCGACCAGCGCATCGCGCCACGCATCGCGCGTTTCCGCGTCGCCCAGCGTATTGAGCTGCAGCGTCACTTCGTCGCCAATGCCGAGTTCGGACAGGAGCTGGCTGGCAAAGGTCAGCAATTCGACTTCGGCGGCAGGTTCGGCCGCGCCGATGATCTCGGCGTCGAGCTGGTGAAACTGGCGGAACCGCCCCTTTTGCGGACGCTCGTACCGGAAAGCCGGTCCGGACGACACGATCTTGAGCGGCGCAAAACGCTGCCATCCCTCGGTCAGATACGCCCGCGCGATCCCGGCGGTGAATTCGGGGCGCAGGGTGAGCGAATCGCCGCCGCGATCCTCGAACGAATACATTTCCTTCGACACGACATCGGTCGTCTCGCCCAGCGAGCGTGCGAACACCGCCGTCGATTCGAATATCGGGATATCGACTCGCTGAAAACAAAAGAGCCGTGCGACATGTTCGAACGTCGCCAGCACCCTGGCAAAGCGGCGCTGATCTTCTCCGAAGATGTCCTGAGTACCGCGAACGCGGTTGGGGGTTTCGATACGAGCCATTAGGCCCGGCTATCTAGGGCAGAGTTTCGCGAAGCGGAAGCATCCTTCTCACCTCAGCAACCAAGTGCCTCCAGCGCCTGCTCCGCCATGGCGTCATATCCCCCGCCGAACAGCCGCACATGCACCAGCAACGGCCACAGCCGATAGACCGGCTGGCGCTCGCGCCACCCCGGCGCCAGCGCCATCGCATCGAAGAATCGCGGCGGCGGCGAATCGAACAAGGTCAGCATCGCTGCATCGACTTCGCGGTCGCCATAATAGCAGGCCGGATCGATCAGCCCGGTGACGCGACTGCCCTGCGCCATCACATTCCCGCCCCATAAATCGCCATGCAACAATGCGGGCGGCGGCGATACGGGCAGATGCTCGCCGATCCGCGCCGCCAGCGCCTCGACCCGCCGCGCAAGCCGGGGGTGCAGATGCGGCACATGGCACAGCAATCGGTTTTCCGCCCAGAAACGCGGCCATGCGTCGGCAGGCGTGTTGATGATCGCGACCTTGCCGAACGCATAGTCGCACGACCAGCCATAGCGCCCGTCCCCATCCCGCCGGGAGGGCGAGCGATGGGCCGCGACAGCCGATCCGTCATCCTCGCGATGCAAAAGCCCCAACTGCCCCGCCAGATCGTCCCAAGCGCCCGAAGGCCCGCTCCGCCCCGGCACCAGCGCCATCAGCAACAGCCCGTCATTCTGCGCCAGCACTTCGGGCACCCGCGCGCCGGTTGCCGCCATCGCGCACAGCATCGCCGCCTCGATCGCCACATCCGGCCCGCTCTTGGCAACACCCGCCCGCCCGTCGGCCAGAGCGAACCGCGCGACCGACGACAAGTCCCCGCCCGAAAGCGGTGTGCAGACGGTAACCGCGCTTCCCGCCAACGCACCGATTCGATCAGCCAGCCTATCCATCACACTTTCCGTCGCCGCTGCGCAGGCAGGGGCCAATGTCTGCGGCGTACCGCGCAATCCTCTGGCACAGGGATCGCGCCTGAATATGTCCACCGGTCAGCTGGACTAGGCAGCGGTGGGCCCCTGCCTTCGCAGGGGCGACGCGCGCACAGACTAAACCACTTGAACGCGCCCGCGCCTGACGCTAGTTCCGGCGTCCGCGAATGGGCGGGTATAGCACAATGGTAGTGCAGCAGCCTTCCAAGCTGAATACACGGGTTCGATTCCCGTTACCCGCTCCAATTCTCAATCTCAGGACATCCCCAATGGCTTTACAAACCGCAGAATTCTGCGGTATTTTCGGGTCATCCGGCTCGTGAAGTCTCTCGCCGTTTCATAGCAGCTCTCGAACTTGGGGGCCTTTTGCCGAGAATAGTGAGCCGATTTTTGCTCGAGGCCCCCAACGTGGGGGCCTCGGCCAGGAAAGGCCAAGCTTATGCCCTTAACCGACGTCGCGATTCGCAATGCGAAGCCCAAAGAAAAACCGTATAAGATGAGTGATATGCTGGGCTTGTTCCTGCTGATCTCACCTTCAGGCTCAAAGCTCTGGAGGATGAAATATCGCTTCAAGGGTGCCGAAAAGAAGCTGAGCCTGGGCGATTACCCTCGGGTGAGCCTACGAGACGCCCGAAAGCAGCGAGACGTCGCCCGAGACTTGCTCGCCGAAGGCAAAGACCCCTCGTTTGAGAAGCAGCGCGAAAAACTCAGAGGCGAGGCGCTTGCGGAAAACACGTTCACCAGCATCGCCCAGGAATATTGCAACAAGCGGCGCCGCGACGGCGACAGGGCGTGGGCCCCTGCTACGGCAACGCGCTGCGAATATCTTCTCAGTCTGCTGGACCACTCGATCGGCAGGATGCCTATCCATGAGATCGAGCCTATCGATGCCCTCGCCGCGATCCGTAAGATCGAAAAGCGGGGCAAGCTGGAAAGCGCGCGGCGCACCTTGCAGCTGGCCAGCTTAGGTCGTGAACTCATAAACGGCGCCGTCGAGGTTTGAGGCAAAATGGCTCAGCGCAAGGAGGCAGGGCGCAGGAATATGGCGATATTTCAAGCTCTGCCGACGCAG